>NZ_JBREVD010000002.1:0-920398 GCF_052921305.1 Microbacterium sp. F1-18
TGAGGAGATCCCGTGTGTGATCACGGCGATGGCTGATGAGTTCGGGGGGCCGATCCCGGTGGGGCCGTTCGCGATCATCGGTGATGACTCGATCGGTCGGGGGATCGTGGACACGCTTCGGGGGCATCGTTCTCGGGCGGTGTTGATGCAGAATCATGGCCCGTTCACGATCGGGTCGAGTGCGAAGGATGCGGTCAAGGCTGCGGTGATGGTGGAGGACGTGGCTCGCACGGTCCATATCGCCCGGCAGGCGGGTGAGGTGATCCCGATCCCGCAGGACGCGATCGATGCGTTGTACGACCGGTATCAGAACGTTTACGGACAGACCACCGACGACCGCCGGTAGCCCCGCACCGGGGCGCGGTCACCATTTCCCGCAAGACACTGAAGTCACTGGAAAGGACACACAGTGAACAAGAAGTTCCTGTACGCAGCAGCGACGCTCGCCGTCGGCGCCCTGGCGCTCTCGGCATGCTCCAACACCGGCGGCGGCGGCGCCGGCGGCGGTGAGGGCGGCGGAGACGGCGGCCTCATCGGCGTCGCGATGCCCACCAAGAGCTCGGAGCGTTGGATCCAGGACGGCGACGCCGTCAAGAAGGCGCTGGAGGACCAGGGCTACCAGGTCGACCTGCAGTACGCCGAGGACGACATCCCGACCCAGGTCTCGCAGATCGAGAACATGATCACCAAGGGCGCCGAGGCGCTCATCGTGGCTTCGATCGACGGCACGACGCTGACCGAGGCGCTGCAGAACGCGGCCGACGCCGACATCCCCGTCATCGCCTACGACCGCCTGATCAAGGGCACCGAGAACGTCGACTACTACGCGACGTTCGACAACGCGCTCGTCGGCCGTCAGCAGGCCTGGACCGTCCTGAACGGACTCGGGCTGACCGACCTCGAGGGCAAGCCGCTCGACGGCGCTCCCGCCGGCCCCTTCAACATCGAGCTGTTCGCCGGCTCGCTCGACGACAACAACGCCTTCTTCTTCTGGGACGGTGCGATGGAGGTCCTCGAGCCCCTGATCGACGACGGCACCCTCGTCGTGAAGTCGGGCCAGACCGACATCGAGCAGGCCGCCACGCTGCGCTGGGACGGCGAGACCGCCCAGAGCCGCATGGAGGACATCCTCACGGCGAACTACTCCGACGGCACGCAGGTCGACGCGGTCCTCTCGCCCTACGACGGCATCTCGCGAGGCATCATCTCCGCCCTCGAGGGCGCGGGCTACTCGCTCGGCGCCGAATGGCCGATCATCTCGGGCCAGGACGCCGAGGTCGACTCGGTCAAGGCCATCCTCGCCGGTGAGCAGTACGCCACCATCTTCAAGGACACCCGCGAGCTCGCGAAGGTCGCCGCGAACATGGCTGCCGCTGCCCTGAAGGGCGAGGAGCCCGAGGTCAACGACACCGAGACCTACGACAACGACGTGAAGGTCGTGCCCTCGTTCCTGCTGGCACCGGTTCCCGTCGTGAAGGACAACGTGGAGTCGTCGCTCGTCGACACCGGCTACTGGACCGCCGAGGAGCTCGGTCTCTGAGCCACGGCATCCGCCGATCCTCGGAAACGGCGGCGGGAGCGAACAGCTCCCGCCGCCGCACCCGAGAAACCATCCACCCCACAAGGAAGTCGGAGACGTGAGCGAAACCATCCTCGAGATGCGCGGGATCACCAAGACCTTCCCCGGCGTCAAGGCGCTCTCGAATGTCAATCTCGCCGTCCAGCGCGGCGAGATCCATGCGATCTGCGGTGAGAACGGCGCGGGTAAGTCGACCCTCATGAAGGTGCTGTCGGGGGTCTACCCGCACGGCACCTACGACGGCGAGATCGTCTACGCGGGCGACACCGTCGAGTTCAAGAATCTGCGCGACAGCGAGGCGCGCGGCATCGTCATCATCCACCAGGAGTTGGCGCTCAGCCCGTACCTGTCGATCGCCGAGAACATCTTCCTCAACAACGAGAGGAAGGGCGTCGGCGGCCTCATCGACTGGAACAAGACCAACTTCGCCGCGGCCGAGCTGCTGCGTCGCGTCGGGCTCAAGGAGAACCCGACGACGAAGGTCAACCAGATCGGCGTCGGCAAGCAGCAGCTCGTCGAGATCGCCAAGGCCCTCTCGAAGGAGGTCAAGCTCCTCATCCTCGACGAGCCGACCGCCGCGCTCAACGACGAGGACTCCGACCACCTGCTCGATCTCATCCTGAGCCTGCGCGAGCAGGGCATCACGTCGATCATCATCAGCCACAAGCTGAACGAGATCAAGAAGGTCGCCGACACCGTCACGGTCATCCGCGACGGCAAGACGATCGAGACGATCTCGAAGAACGACGTCACCGAGGACCGCATCATCAAAGACATGGTGGGCCGCGACCTCGAGCACCGCTATCCCGATCACGAGCCGCAGATCGGCGACGAGCTGCTGCGGGTCGAGAACTGGACCGCGCACCACCCTCAGGACCCGACCCGCGTCGTCGTCGATGACGTGTCGGTGACCGTCCGCGCGGGCGAGATCGTCGGCATCGCCGGTCTCATGGGCGCCGGCCGCACCGAGTTCGCGATGAGCCTGTTCGGTCACAGCTACGGCACCCGCATCTCGGGCAAGGTCTTCATGCGCGGCAAGGAGATCCGCACGCGCACCGTCTCCGAAGCCATCGCCAACGGACTCGCGTACGCCACCGAGGACCGCAAGACCTACGGCCTGAACCTCATCGAGGACATCAAGCGCAACATCTCGATGGCGTCGCTGAAGAAGCTCGAGAAGGCCGGTCTGGTCGACGACAACGAGGAGTTCTCGGTCGCGAACCAGTACCGCAAGAGCATGAACATCAAGGCGCCGACCGTGCTCGCCAAGACCGGAAAGCTCTCCGGCGGCAACCAGCAGAAGGTCGTGCTGTCGAAGTGGATCTACTCGGATCCCGAGGTGCTCATCCTCGACGAGCCCACGCGCGGCATCGATGTGGGGGCGAAGTACGAGATCTACACGATCATCAACAAGCTCGCCGCAGCGGGGAAGGGGATCATCGTGATCTCGTCCGAGCTGCCCGAGCTGCTCGGCATCTCCGACCGCGTGTACGCCCTCTCCGAGGGGCGGATCACCGGTGAGCTGCCCATCGCCGACGCGACCCCCGAGTCGGTCCTCAAACTCATGACCATGGAGAAGCCCCGCTGAGCGGGGCCGCAGGAGATCCTCGAATGTCTCAGAACACGATCGCTCCCGAGACCGCCGCCGGCGGCGGGATCAACCCGAACGAGAACCGCTTCACGCGGTGGCTCGGACACATCCTCGCCGACCTCGGCAAGAACGGCATCTTCATCGCGTTGATCGCGGTGGTGGCCCTCTTCGCCATCCTCACCAACGGCATCCTGCTGCGCCCGCAGAACCTGTCGAACCTGGTCGTGCAGAACGGCTACATCCTCGTGCTGGCCATCGGCATGGTGATGATCATCATCGCCGGCCACATCGACCTCTCCGTCGGATCGGTCGCCGCCTTCATCGGCGCCGTGTCGGGCGTGTTCGCGGTCAAGATGGGCATGCCGTGGTGGCTCGCCATCGTCCTCTCCCTGCTGATCGGCGCGCTGGTGGGAGCCTGGCAGGGTTTCTGGGTCGCCTACGTGGGCATACCCGCGTTCATCGTGACGCTCGCGGGCATGCTCATCTTCCGCGGCCTCGCCCTCGTCGTGCTCGGCAACGCGAACATCGGCTCGTTCCCCACCGAGTACCGTGCCCTCGGCAACGGCTTCTTGGCGGGCATCTTCGGTGAATCCGATCCAGACCTCTTCACGCTTCTGATCGGCGCGCTGGGTATCGTCGCCCTGGTCGTGCAGCAGTGGCGCACCCGCGCCGGACGCCAGAAGTACTCGCAAGACGTCGAGCCGCTCGTCTGGTTCATCGCGAAGCTCGCCCTGATCGCCGTCGTGATCGGCTGGTTCACGTGGGCGCTGGCCTCCTACAAGGGCATTCCGGTGACCCTGATCGTGCTGGCGGTGCTGGTGCTGGTCTACGGCATCGTCATGAACCGCACCGTGTTCGGTCGTCACATCTACGCGATCGGCGGAAACCGCCACGCGGCCGAGCTCTCGGGCATCAAGACCCGTCGCGCCGACTTCTGGCTCTTCGTCAATATGGGCGTGCTCGCGGCCCTCGCCGGTCTCATCTTCACCGCGCGACTCAACCTCGCAGGTCCCAAGGCCGGTGACGGCTTCGAACTCGAGGCGATCTCGGCGGCGTTCATCGGCGGGGCGGCCGTGCAGGGTGGTGTCGGCACCATCGGCGGCGCGATCATCGGTGGTCTGATCATCGGTGTGCTCAACAACGGCATGTCGATCATGGGCATCGGCATCGAGTGGCAGCAGGCCGTGAAGGGTCTCGTGCTGCTGCTCGCCGTCGCCTTCGACGTCTACAACAAGCGGCGCTCGGGCAACTGACGACGCCCCGAGGCTGAGCGACCAAGCGGCGCTCGCGTCGGCATCCCGATGGGATCGCCGGTGCGGGCGCCGCTTCGCCGTGGTCGGGTGGCGGCCGGTCAGGGCAGGAGCGTGATCTTGCCGGGGGTGTGGGCAGCGACCAGCCGGTGCGCCTCCGCTGCCTCGGCGAGGGGCAGCTCGGGTCCGAGCTCGACGCGGAAGGCGCCGGCGGCGAGCAGCGCCGCGACCACGGGGATCGCCTCGGCACGCCAGGCAACCTGCTGTTCGGTGAGCGGCTCGGGGCTTCCGCCCGAGAACGCGCGGATGCCGAGCCCCGCGGCATCCGCTCCCCGCACGATCGTGGCGATGCGGGAGCGGTCGGCGACCAGCTCGAGTGAGACGTCGAGCGCTTCGTCGGTGCCCGCGCAGTCGAGCGCCACCGTCACGCCTTGCGGTGCAGCGGCCCGGACACGGTCGGCGAGTCCGTCGCCGTACCCGACGGGTGTGGCGCCGAGCTCGCGCACGCGATCGGCCCGGGCCTCGCTCGCGGTGGCGATGACGGATGCACCTCGAAGCCGGGCGAACTGGATGGCCGCTTGACCGACCGATCCACTGCCGGCGTGCAGCAGCAGGGTGTCGGCCGGGCCGACGTCGAGCGATCGGAGCGACTGATACGCCGTCGCGACCGGGATGCCCAGGGCCGCGCCGACCGCAGGGGAGACGCCGGCGGGGAGAGGCGTGAGCTTGTCGGGCGTGACGACGATCTCGGTCGCATAGACACCGCTCGCCCCGAACACGACGACCTCGTCGCCGACACGGAAGCCGTCGACATCCGCGCCGACCTCGGTGACCACGCCCGCGCCGTCGTTGCCGATGCGCCGGGGCTTCGAGATGGTGGCGGAGGGCCGCAGACCCGCGCGCAGCTTGTGATCGATCGGGTTGACCCCGGCCGCGGTCACGCGAACGCGCACCTGACCCGGGCCCGGTGCGGGGACCTCGATCTCGCTGAGGGTGAGGACCTCGGGTCCGCCGAATTCGGAGTACGTCACTGCGTGGGCCATGGGGCCACGCTACCGACAGATCAGCCCTTGCCGGCGAGCATCTTGGTGATGCGCTGGATCGACACGGGCTCGGCCGTGCCGAGACGCTGCGCGAAGAGGCTGACCCGGTACTCCTCCAGAAGCCACCGCGCGTGCCGCAGGTTCGGGGGAGCATCGTGGGCAGGGGGGATCGTGCCGCCGGCTTCGGTGTAGAGCGTCGCGGCACGCTCGAACTCGGTGAGACGCTGCCGATCGCGGCCGGGGTTGTCGCTCAGCGAGGTCACCCGCTCGAGCGCGCCCTGGAGGTATCGGGGCAGATGCGCGAGCCGCGCGGTACCGGTCTGCGAGAGGAATCCGGGGAAGACCAGGCCGGCCAGCTGCTGCTTCACATCGCCGAGGGCGGCGAGCAGCACCATCGAGTTCTCTTTGCGGATCGCCCGCTCGACGTCTCGCTGAAGGGTCAGGATGCGTGCGCTCAGCGAGACGGTCTGGAACAGCTCGTCGACGACAGCCGCCGAGAACGCATCCCGCACCGCCTGGAACTGCGCCGGCGTGCGGACGGATGCCGCCGTGCGGTCGATGACCGCGTCCGCGACGGCGACGCGCGCGTCCTCGATGAGCGCCTTCGCCGACGGGTAGGGAGAGGCCGCGAGCGCGAGCTTCTCGGACGCGGTGAGGTGGTCGAGCACGTACGTCGCCGGAGACGGGACCGACAGCAGCACGAGCCGCCGGACGCCCGCGCGTGTCAGGCGCTCCGCTCGATCGGGGGTCGCCTCGATTCGCAGGGTGACGGCCGTTCCCTCATCGACGAGGGCGGGGTAGCCCCGCACGACGCCGCCGGCGACCCTCGTGTCGACGAGCTCGGGGAGGTCGCCGAACGTCCAGTCGGTCAGGCCGCTCTGCTCGGCGATTCCGGCTCGCTGGTCACTGCCGGATGCGGCGCCGAGCGCGGCGGCCGGCGCCGCTGCGGCGGGTTGCGAGCCGGGGCGCGGGGCGGCCTTCGCGAGCGAGCGAGCCACCGACGCCCGGCTGCGGTTCGCGAGCCGCTGCTGCAGCTCGGCCAGGTCGCGAGATGAGCCGAGCGGACGCCCGCGCTCGTCGACGGCGCGGAACGACATCGACAGGTGCGCGGGCACGCGCTCGAGATCGAAGTCGGCCGACGTGACCGGCTGATTGGCGACACGTTGGATGCGGGCGGCGAGCGCGTCGCGCAGGGTGCGTGCGGGCAGCCCGTCTCGCGACTCGGGTCCGTCTGCGGCCAGCTCTTCGGCGAAGCGCGACGCCCAGTCGGCCGCGGGTACGACGTGCCGCCGGATGGCCTTGGGCAGCGCGCGAAGGAGCCCGGCGATCAGCTCGTCGCGCAGACCCGGCACCTGCCAGTCGAACCCGTCGGGTCGGAGCGACGCGAGGAGCGCGAGCGGGACGACCACGCTGACGCCGTCGTCCGAGGCGCCGGGCTCGAAGCGGTAGGCGAGTGAGAGCACCTGATCGCCCTGGCGCCAGCGCGCCGGGAAGGCGCGCTCGTCACTACCGGATGCATCACCGGCGAGGTCGCTCTCGGTCATGTCGAGCAGGCGCGGCGTGCGGGCCGTGGCGTCGCGCCACCAGGCTTCGAACGAGCGGACGTCGAACACGTCGCGGGGGATGCGGGCGTCGTAGAACGCGAACACCGCTTCGTCGCCGACCAGGATGTCGCGTCGCCGTTCGCGTTCCTCGATCTTCTCGAGGCGTCGCCTCAGCTCGAGGTTGCGTCTCTCGAAGGCGGTGAGCCGCTTGTCGAGGTGCGTGGAGTTCCAGTCGCCCTCGACGAGCGCGTGCCGCAGGAACAGCTCGCGGGCGAGCTCGCGGTCACGCCCGGCCAGCTGCACGCGCCGGCGGGGGACGATCTCGACGCCGAAGAGGGTGACCTTCTCGGCGGCGACCGCGGCGCCGGCATCCTTCGACCAGTGCGGGTCGCTCATCGACCGGTGCGCCAGGTCTCCGGCGAGCTCCTCGGCCCACGCCGGGTCGATCGCCGCCACCGTGCGGGCGTACAGACGCGAGGTCTCGACGAGCTCGGCGGCCATCACGGCGTCCGGCGACGCTTTACGCAGACCCGAGCCGGGGAAGATCGCGAACTTCGCGCCCCGAGCGCCGCGGTACTCGGCGCGGGGGCGCTGCGGCTTGCTCCCACCGCCCCGACCACCCGTGGCACGCGCGTTCGAGGTGCTCCGGGTGTCGAGGACGCCGATCTGCGACAGGAGGCCCGCCAGGATCGCACGGTGCACGCGGTCGGGATGCGCGGCCCCCGCGACGACGGGGCGTTCGTCGCTCTCGCGACGGCGACGGTCGCGGTCTCCGCGAGCCAGCGTGCTGAGCTGACGGTGGACGTCGAACCACTCGCGCACCCGGACGTAGTTCAGGTACTCGGCGCGGCACGCGCGGCGGAACGCGCTGGAGCCGAGTTCGCGCTGTTGGTCCTGCAGGTGGTTCCACAGGTTCAGCAGCGTCAGGAAGTCGCTCGTCGGATCGGTGAAGCGGGCGTGCAGCCGGTCGGCTTCCTCGCGCCGTTCCTCCGGGCGCTCACGTACGTCCTGGATCGACATGCCGGCCACGATCGCAAGCACGTCGCGGGTCACGTCGAGTGCGCGAGCCTCGACGAGCATGCGGGCGAATCGCGGGTCGATCGGCAGGCGCGAGATCTCACGGCCGGTCTCCGTCAGGCGCCAGGCGCCCTTGTCGTCGCGGCGCACCGCGCGCAGTTCCACGAGCAGGTCGAACGCGGCCTTCACGCCACGCGAGTCCGGCGGGGTGAGGAACGGGAAGTCGGCGATGTCGCCGAACCCGAGCGCGAGCATCTGCAGCACCACCGATGCGAGCGAGGTGCGCAGGATCTCCGGCTCGGTGAACTCGGGGCGCGAGCTGAAGTCGTCCTCGGCGTAGAGCCGAACGGCGATACCGGGGGAGGTTCGGCCCGCACGGCCGGCTCGTTGCTGGGCGGATGCCTGCGACACGGCCTCAATGGGCAGGCGCTGGATCTTCGAGCGATTGCTGTAGCGCGAGATCCGTGCCGTCCCGGCGTCGATGACGTACCGGATGCCGGGCACGGTGAGACTCGTCTCGGCGACGTTGGTGGCGAGGATCACGCGGCGCCGCACACCGGCGACCCGTGAGGGCTCGAAGACGCGGTGCTGCTCGGCAGCCGAGAGGCGACCATACAGGGGCAGCACTTCGGTCGGACGCGCGTCTCTCGCGTAGGCGGAGCGCACGGCATCCATCGCGTCGCGGATCTCCGCCTCACCGGGGAGGAAGACGAGGACGTCGCCGTCGGGCTCACGGTCGAGCTCGCGCAGCGCCGCGACCAGGCCGTCGACATCATCCGTAGCGGACTCGTCATCGCCGGCGTCGTCATGGGGGCGGTAGCGCACCTCGACGGGATAGGTGCGACCCGAGACCTCGATGATGGGCGCGGGCGCGCCCTGAGCGTCGGCGAAATGCGCGGCGAAGCTCTCGGGGTCGATCGTCGCCGAGGTCACGATGACCTTCAGGTCGGGCCGACGGGGGAGGATGCGGCGCAGATACCCGAGCAGGAAGTCGATGTTCAACGATCGCTCGTGCGCCTCGTCGATGATGATCGTGTCGTACCGGCGCAGCATCCGGTCGCGGTGGATCTCGTTGAGGAGGATACCGTCGGTGACCAGCGCCACCCGGGTGTCGGCGGATACCTGGTCGGTGAACCGCACCTTGTAGCCGACGGCCCCGCCGAGCGGCACTTCCATCTCGGCGGCGATGCGCTCCGCGACCGTCCGTGCGGCGATCCGACGCGGCTGCGTGTGCGCGATGCTCGTGCGTCCGAGTTCGAGGCAGATCTTCGGCAGCTGGGTCGTCTTACCCGAGCCGGTGGCCCCCGCGACGATGACGACCTGGTGGTCGCGGATGGCGCGCGCGATCTCGTCCCGGGCCGCGCTGACGGGCAGCTCGGGTGGGAACGTGATCACAGGGGCGGGCGAAGACACAGCCCTCCATCGTACGGCGCCACGGCGCGGGTTCAGGCCTGTTCGCTGCGGACCTCGTCGAGGAGCGGCAGATCAGCGGCGGTCACGAGGCGGGAGAGCACGGCATGCTCGACGAGTCGCGCACGGCGGTTGGTGGCGAGCTTGCCCACGCCGCCGCGGAGACCGCGGACACCCTCGCGGTCGAGCTTGTCGCACACGTTGTCGAGCTTGCGGTTGAACGTCGTCAGCGGCCAGCCGAGGCGTTCGGCCGCCGCCGCCGAGGTGGGCACCTGGCTCGAGCCGACCATGCCTCCCCGCAGGATCGGCTCGCACATCGCGACGAGCAGCAGACGCTGGCTCGAGGTCAGCGCCACCGCACCGACCGTGGTCGTGCCGACGTGCTCGTCGGTGGTGCGGGGGAAGCTGTCGCGCACGGTGAACCGTGACCCGTCGGTGTGCACCGTCAGCTCGTAGGTGTAGGCACCGGCGGTGAACATCACCACCAGGGCGGGGAAGACCAGCGGAACCCGAGCCCCCGGGCCGAGGACGGCCTGATAGGCGCCGTCGGGGGTGGCGAGACTGACGGAGATCGACTGACCGGTGTTCGACAGCCACCACAGGCCGTGCTCGGCGTCGATGGCGAGCAGCCGGCGGTGCAGGTACGGGTTCGTGTCGATGATGAGGTCGGCGTCGCGCCCGATCGCGTAGGTGGTGCCCGCGACGGGCCGGAACCACTCGCCGCAGAACTCGATCGCGACGCTCTCGGTGATCTCGCCCGAGGCCGGGCCCACCTCCTCGCGCTCGTGCTCGTCGGTCTCGTGCTCGATGGCTGTCATGCTCCTCCTCCGATGATCATCACGATGGCCGTCGCGGCGGCCCCGAGGACGATCGCCCCGACGCCGATGACCGCGATGACGGTGCCCCTACCGCGCCGTCGCGGCACGGGCGTCGTCGTGGACTGTCTGACCGGCGCATCGACGCGGACGCGCGAGACCTCGGCGAGTGCAGGCGTGTCGCGCACCCGATAGCGCTCGCCGTCGACGTCGGGACCGATCGCCTGCCGTGCCGTGTCGACCCGCCCCCGTACCAGGTCGTCACGTCGCTGCCGCCGCACGAAGGCGGTCGGCTCGACGTCGGGGCCGGTCGTGGAAAGCTCTGCCGGCGTCGGGGCCTCGTCCGCGATGGGAAGCGACCGCGCAGCCAAACGGGTGTGGTCGTCGTCGGGTGCGGTGTGGCGGGTCGACAGGACGGTGTGGTCGTCGTCGGGTGCGGTGTGGCGGGTCGAGAGGACGGTGTGGTCGTCGTCGGGTGCGGTGTGGCGGGTCGAGAGGACGGTGTGGTCGTCGTCGGGTGCGGTGTGGCGGGTCGAGAGGACGGTGTGGTCGTCGTCGGATGCGCTGTGGCGGGTCGAGAGGACGGTGTGGTCGTCGTCGGGTGCGCTGTGGCGGGTCGACAGGACCGTGCGCTCGTCCTCGTCCGGCGCCGGAACTTCCGCCGTCGCGGCGGCATCCGGTTCCCGGACGTCGAGGTGCGTGATGGGGAGGTGCCGATCGGCCTCGATGCGCTGGAGGGCGAGGCCGAACTCCGCGGCTGACGGCCCATCGCCCGCCGCGGTGGCCTCGAGGGTGGCGAGCACGAGCGTCTCCAACTCCGCGGGCACGGCATCCGCACCGACGAGAGCCGAGGTCGTCTCGGCGATCGGGCGCCCCGTCAGCAGCTCGGTCGCCGCCACGGCCAGGCCGTGGACATCAGCCGCTCGTGCGGCAGGCGTCGCGCCGGACACGTCGCCGCGCAGCAGGGCGTCGGTGTCGAAGCCGATCATCGCCGGCCAGCCGTAGTCGGTCATCAGCACGTTCTCGATGCCGACGCGGCCGTGAGTGATGCCGCTGCGGTGGGCGGTCTCGACGGCGCCGCACAAGCGGACCAGCAGCCGCAGTGCCTCGGGCACGCTCATCGGCGAACGGGACGCCGTTTCGGCGAGGTCGGCGCGTGAGCAGTACTCCATCACGAGGTACGGACGGCCTTCGTCCGTCGTCCCGGCGGAGTGTACCGTCGTCACGCTGGGGTGCGTCGAGAGGGCGACCAATCGCGCGGCGGCAGCGGCGAACACCTCGCGCTCGCCATGGTCGAGCACATCGCGGAACACCTTCACCGCGATCGGATCGCGGCCGGCGGCATCCCGGTACAGGTGCACCTCGGCCCGATCGCCGGACGCCAGCATCCGCTCGGGACGACGGCCGTCGATCTCACGCGGAGTCGGCAACGGATGCCGCGACCTGCGGCGCAGCTCAGCCATGATCCGTTCGGCGACGTCGCGAGCGCGCTGTGGCGACCTCGACCGTCGCGGTGACGGACTCGCTGTTCATGATGCCCCCGGTGGTGTCTTCGAGCCGAGGACTGATGCCGCCGGCGATGACGTCGAGCACGATCGTGCTGATGTTGTCGCGGCCTCCGTGAGCGAGCGCCTGGGCGACGAGCGATTCGGCCGTCTGCGCGGGCGAGCCGCCCATCATCAGGCCCGCGCGGAGCGCCTCGTCGGAGAGTTCGCCGGTCAGTCCGTCGGAGCAGACGACGATGCGCTCGCCGGTGACGATCGGGATGAGCCAGAAATCGGCGCGGCTGCGCTCGCCGCCGATGGCGCGGGTGATGACGTTGCGACCTTCGTAGGTGGCCATCTGATCGCGCGTCAGCTGGCCGGCATCGACCAGCTCCTGGGCGACGGAGTGGTCGATCGTCAGCTGTTCCAGGCGCTCGGCGAGCAGACGGTACACGCGTGAGTCGCCGACGTTGACGATGAGCCAGCGCCGCACGCCGCCCTGCTGGACCGCAACCACCCCCGACAGGGTGGAACCTGCGCCGCGGGAGGTGCCGGCGGCGACGACGGCGACAGCAGAATGAGCTCGCTCGACGGCGTCGGCGACCTCCTCGGGACGCAGGTCGTCGCGGCCCACGAGCGGCCGGAAGACCTCGATGACGGCGGCCGACGCGCGGTCTCCCGCGTCGTGTCCACCCATCCCGTCGGCCACGACGAAGACCGGGTACTCGGCCAGCAGCGCGTCCTCGTTCACCGACCGGCGGCGCCCGGTGTCGGTGCGACTGCCGCTGGTGACGTGGACGTCGATCGGAGGTGTGGCGGTGGTCATCAGGCCTCGGTGAGCTGGAGCTCGGCGTCGCCGAGGTGGAAGACACCCGAGACCGGCGTGGGCCCGGACGCCTCGACGTCGTCGGGGCCGACGAAGACGCCGTTGGTGGAGGCCAGGTCGGTGATGGTCCATCCCGTGCCGGTGTGCCGCAGCAGGGCGTGGGTCTTCGAGACGGTACGTGTGACGTCGTCGACCGCGACGACCTGGGCATCGGGGGCTTCGTCGGGCGCGAGCGGGTTGCGGCCGAGGACGACGGCGGTGGCCGACAGGACGACGGTCGATCCGTTCGGCAACCGGAGCGCAGTCTGAGGACCCCGACGGGCCGCGAGGACGGTGTGGTCGTCGAGGTCCGCCTCCTCGGCGACCGGGGCCGTACCGGCGACGCTCGGTGTCGCAGCGACGGGCACTGCGGGCTGTGCCGACGGCGGCGCCATCGGAGAACTGGTCGCGGCGGACCACGACTGCGGAGCCGCGGGTGTCGCCGGCGCGGCCGGGCCGGTCTCGGCGGGCGGGGGCGGCGGTGCCCAGGGGCTCGCGCTGATCGGCTCGGAAGCGGGGGGCGCGGCCGGCGCTGCGGGTGCGCCGGCCGCGGAGGGCGACGGGGCGAACAGCGGGGGCGCGGGTACCGCTGCGGGCGCCGGTGTCGCGAGCGACGCCGCGACGGGCGAGGTCGGGACACCCGTGCCGGCGGGCGGGGGAGAGCGGAACGGGGCCGGCTCCGTCGGCGCCTCGCGGCCGAGCCACCGCGCCGAGCCCCACCCGACGACGCTCGCCCACACGGGGAACAGCAGCGCGCCCAGCACGACGTAGCCGGTGCTCAGGCCGAATCCGCGACACAGGGCGCGCAGCATCCGGATGTGGATCACCAGGGCGAACGCGAGGAATGCGAGCCAGATGAGCGCGGGGACGATCGCCGCCGCAGCGAGCGCACCCGCCGCGCTACCGGCGTCGCCGCCGAAGCCCGCGTTCAGGGCGATCCCGGCGAAGAGGCCGGCGACGACGCCCGTGATGATCGTCACCAGGACGGCGCCTCCCGCCAGCACCGCAGCCCACCAGCCGCGCATGCCGGCCAGGACGAAGAGCTCCCAGATGTTCAGCACGGGCACCCAGGCCCGCCACGGGTCGATCCCCGTCTTGCGGAACACGGCGGTCAGCGCGAACGCCGTCCACACGTAGATGCCGATGCCGAGCACCACTTGGACGACTCCGAGCGCCGCGAAGGCGCCTGTGGGACCGCCGTTCGCGCCGCCGAGCGCAAAGACCGCCGTTGCAACGTCGATCGTGAAGCCGTGTGCCCTCACCTGTTCTCCTGCCCTCGAGCGCGGTGCGTCCCGCGCGTGCCGCGTGCCACCTTATCGATCCCGTCGGTCACGCGGCAGTCGTTGCGCCCGGGCGACACGACGCTCGCGTCGTACCAGGGAGCGCAACGACACCCGCGCGCGGAGCCGTGCCCAGAATCCGAGCCCGTCGTCGAGCCGGGAACGTTCGGATTCGACGATGCGCCAGAAGCGGTCGGCATCGTCCTGATCGGGCGGCGCGACGTCGAACACCGAGCGGTCGGCGAGCGTGGCCAGTTCGGCTGCGCCGGCTGACCCGCCGTAGGCGGTGACGAGCTCGTGGCGGGTCCGCGATCCCGGCCCGGGGAGACCGTGGTCGACGGCCGCGTCGACGAACTCCTGCCAGCCGCCGGTGAATCGCTCGACGGGGTCGGCACTGGCACGGCGTCCCCGCCGGCGCGCGAGCTTCACCAGCACGATGAGCGCGAACGGTCCGAAAAGGAGCAGGAGGACGAGCAGCGAGATCCCGCCGATGCGGAGCGTCGTCCACAGCGCCGAGAGGTCCTGCGACGTCGCGGTGTCATCGCCGGGGCTCCGACCGCCGTCGCTCGGATTGGCGTCGGCGGGCTGCACCACCTCCGCCTGCTCCTGCCGCACGTCGGTGGGGATCTTCGGGTCCTGCCGCTGCTGGGTGTCAGGGGAGGGGAAGACGGCGTGCTGGGGCGTGACGTCGACGGGCACCCACTCCGGTCCGGCACCGCGCACCTCGAGCCATGCCGAGATGTCTCCGGCCGTGCAGACGCCGTCGTCGCAGGTCGAGAGGGTGTCGTCGGCCGACTCCAGGCGCATGCCCACGACGATCCGCGCGTCGAAGCCGAGCCGGTCTGCGATCATCATCGCGGCCACGGCGAACTGCTCGTCGTCGCCGACGGCGGCCACGAGCGCGGCGTCATCGTCTCCGCCGACCTCATCCTCACGGGCGAGCAGATCGGTGAAGAGTTGATCGATGCGGTCGGTGGAGTGCCCGGCGCGGCTCGGCTGGAACGCGTAATCGCCCAGGTCGGCGGTCCACGACGGGGGCGCCGCCGCGTCGATCGTGAGGGCGTGGCTGAGGAACCCCCGCGCGCGCAGCAGCTCGACGAGCTGCTCGAGACCGGCGCCGCCCGAACCGTTCGCGTGTTCGTCCACCCACCGCACGAGGCTCTCGGGCACGATGTCTTCCCCGAGCGTCGGAGCCGACCGGGCGGGCTCGAGCGACCCGAGCGCCGGGACGGCCTCGGGGTAGGCAGCGCCCTGCCGGTACTCGGCGCCGGTCCGCAGCCGCGGCTCAGCCAGCTGCACGCCCGCGGAGGTTTCCGCGTTGTAGTAGAAGCCGTCGGCGAGAGTCGCGGCATCCGCGCCGTCGAAGTCGATCGAGGTGACCGATCCCACCGTCGGCATCCAGACGCCGTCCCAGCCCTCGACGGCGATGCGCGCCGAACCGGTCACCGACCCGGCATTCGCGGGGAGAGCCGACGGGACGCGGGTGAAGGACGATCGCGGATCACCGGATGCTGCGGTCGCGTCGACGACCCGGGCGACCCGACCGTCGTAGAACGGCAGAGTCGCCAGCCGCACCCGGTCGACGCCCTCGGGGGCCGCGACGCGGAACATCGGCTGATCGAACCGGTCGTCGCCGAACCACGTGCGGTACTGCCCGAGCGGGCTGAGCTCGGCGGCGAGCTCGAGGCGAGGATCGACATCGGCCCGGAGGACCTCGCGCGGCGATCCCGCGAGCGCCCAGGGGGCGACGAACGTCGCGCCGACCAGGCCGATCGCGACCATCCCCGCAGCGGTCGCGGCGCGCCCGGCCAGTCCGCGGAGAGGGCGGCTTCCGCTGCGCACGCCCGTCGCGGCCGTGGCGGTCGCGATCGCGCGTCGGCGATCCGCCGTCGTCCGCCACACGATCGCGACGATCGCCGCGACCAGGGCCGCCATTCCCACGAGCGCTTCGCGGCTGAGCGTCAGCGGACCGAGGGCGGGGGCGGGCATCGGGGCCGTGGAGCCGAAGGCGATACCGAAGACCGTGGGGATGAGCGCAGCGATGACCGCGAGGGGCCACCAGCGACCGCCCCGCCACGCGATAGACAGTGCGAGCACCGTGGCCGCGAGGAAGACCAGAAGCGCCGGCGCGAGCGTCGCCTGATAGCTGCCGAGGGGCAGCTCGAGGGTCAGGAGGTCTTTCCACCCGGTGACCGGGGCCGTCACGACGCCACGAAGCGCCTGCAGCGCCTGCGGCACGGAACCCAGTGATCCGGGAGCGGCGAGGGGCAGACCGAGCACGAGGTAGGCGCCGATCGTGACGAGCGCGACCCACCAGCCGTTCAGGCGCCACCGCAGGCCGGCCACGGCGATGGCCGTTGCCGCGATCGTGGTGACGATGACGAGGACGACGAACGCCGGGCCCCGGTAGATCGGCCAGGCGGCGAGGGCGCCCACGGCGACCACGAGCAGCAGCACCGCGGCCTGTACGACGAGAAAACGCCACGGCGTGCGTGCGGCGCGTCGAGCGCGCAGGTCGCGGCGCGCGGGTGTGCTCATGACTGGGCCGCCCGCGACAGCAGCTGGCGGAGGTCGTCGAGCAGGCCGATCGAGAGCACCGACATGGCCCCGAGCGACCTGAACCCGGGTTCGGCCTCGAGCGAGCAGGTGACCGCGATGACCCCGACGTCGGCGGGGAAGGCGAGCGCGGCGGACTGCAGCTGCGCGGCGGTGAGCGTCGAGCCGCAGACGAGGAACGCGATCGAGACGTCGGGGTGGCTCTCCGCGGCGAGCGATGCGGCGTCGCGCAGCGGGCTGACGTGCTCGATGCGGTCGATTCCGGCGAGGTCGTCGAGGAGCGTGCGGGTCGTGATGGTGGTGAGCTCGCGGATGGTGCGGATGCGGCGGCGAGCGAACTCCGGCACCTCGCCCCCGACCACGACGTCGACGTCGCGGCCGTCGCGGATGCCGCGGATGCCGAGCGAGGCGGCGGCGCTGACGGCCAGCTCGAACTCGTCGTCGGAGGCGTACTCGTCGTCGCCGACCGCGAGGGCGATGACCATGCGGCTGCGCCGCGTCTCCTCGTACTGGCGCACCATGAGGGTGCCGGTCTTCGCGGTCGACTTCCAGTGGATCTGGCGCTGCGAGTCGCCGGCGATGTAGGGGCGGATCGCGTGGAAGGAGAAGTCGGCATCGACGACGGTGCGCGAGGCGCTTCCCTCGAGATCGCGGATGTACCCGGTCGTCGTACTGCGCAGGGTCGTGGTGACGGGGTGTATGTACAGCGTGTGCACGTCATCCCACGTGCCCTCGCGCTTGAGGATGCCCAAGGGGTCGCCTCGCACGGTGCGCGCGGGGCCGACGGTGATGATGCCGCGCCGGTGCGTGGGCACCACGACCTGCTCGGTGTGGGTGTGCCCATGGCGCAGCAACGGCACGTGCACGTCGACGATGCCGTCGCCCACGGGGACGTCGATACGGCCCGGAAGGGCGGGCGCGGTGCCGACATTGGTCACGACGAGGGTCCCCTCGACCTGCGTGCCGGCGACGACCCGGTCGTGCTCGAGCCGTAGGTCGACCTGGTAGGCGCGCGCGCTGAAGAGGAACGGCACCGACAGGGCCAGCAGCACGAGGGCGACCACGCCGGCCGCGGCGAGCTCCATGAGGCCGAGCGGCAGTCCGATGCCGAGTCCGAGGACCGCGGTGATCACCATGAGCCACCCGGCCACCGTGACCGTTTCGGAGATCCACCGCGCCGTCGCCCGTGCCGCGCGACGCAGACGCCGCCACGACTGCAGGCCGCGCACCGCGAGCACGGTGGTGCGGCCGGTCGTGCCGAAACGCGTGCGCGCGAAACCCGTGCCCTCCGAGAAGGAGGTTCGGGTCAGGCGGGACTCGGTGTCGAAGCTCACACGGTCTCTCTCTGGCTGGGCGGCACCGTGTCGAGGAGGACCTGTCCGATGACCGCCCCCGCCGTCACGCCGTCGAACTCCGCCTCGGGGTCGAGGATGAGACGGTGGGCGAGCACCGGCTCGGCCAGCGCCTTCACATCGTCGGGCGTGACGTAGCTGCGACCATGCGCGATGGCCCACGTCTTCGCCGCCTTCGTCAGCGCGATCGCGCCGCGGACGCTCACGCCGAGGCGGACCTCGGTGGCCAGGCGCGTCGCCTCGATCAGGCGCGCGATGTAGTCGAGGACGAGCGCGTCGAGGTAGACGCCGCGAGCGATGTCGGCCATGCTCACGACGCCCTGGGGCGTGATGACGGGGGAGACCTCGCGGCGGGACTCGGCCGCGCCCTCGAGGATGCGCACGGTCGCGGCGTGATCGGGGTATCCCAGCGTCGTCTTCATCAGGAAGCGGTCGAGCTGCGCCTCGGGCAGCCGGTAGGTGCCCGCCTGCTCGACGGGGTTCTGCGTCGCGACGACGAGGAAGGGCACGCCGACGCGCCGGCTCACACCGTCGACGGTGACCTGGCCCTCCTCCATGACCTCCAGCAACGCCGACTGGGTCTTCGGCGAGGCACGGTTGATCTCGTCGGCGAGGACGATGTTGGCGAAGATCGGTCCCTGGTGGAACTCGAACTCGCCGCGGCTCTGGTCGTAGACCGTGATGCCGGTGACGTCACCGGGCAGCAGGTCGGGGGTGAACTGGATGCGGCTGCTCGTCCCCTGCACGGTCTGCCCCATGGCGCGCGCGAGCGAGGTCTTGCCGGTGCCCGGGTAGTCCTCGAGCAGCAGGTGGCCCTCGGAGACCATCGCGGTGAACGCGAGCTCGATGACGTGCCGCTTGCCGAGGACGACCTTCTCGACGTTGTCGACGAGCGTCGCGAACGTCTCCTGGAACCAGGCGGTCTGCTCCGGTGTGATGCTCATGGGGTCCTCTCGCTTCGCCGTGCGGCGGGGTCAGGGGGTCGTGTTCGTTTCGGCGGGGGCGCTCGGCTCCGCCGGAGGCGGGGTGACCTGCTCGCAGTTCTGGCGCACGGTGATGGGTTCGAGCGGCGACAGCTTGCCCGCCCAGGTCACGGTGTAGTCCACGTGCGTGATCGCTTCCGCGGCACCGCCGATCTGCGACGTGACCTCGTACGTGAGGTTCGGCCAGCGCGGGTCCCAGCTGGGAGCAGACGTGTCGGTGCTTCGGCATGACGGCAGATTCTGGATCGCGACCGAGACAGGCGTGGACGCGCTCCCGGAAGCGGGCGAGATGGCGATCGGGTCCGAGCAGTTGCTGTCGAAACCGAGGAAGCTGTCGCACCACCGCGCCGTCCACTGATCGTCGGGACGGTTGTACTCGGGTGCGAACGAGTCGCGCCGGTTGCCGTTGACGTAGTAGACGAGTCGGGCATCGTCGAAGGGCTTGGCGCCGGGGTCGCTGTGCGTGCCCTGGAGGGCGTAGGTGTAGCCGCTCTGCGCGTTCCCGCTCGCCGTCGACGACACCCGGAAGGTCATCCCCGTCGGCGCCTCGACGTTGCCGACCGGGCGGGCTGAGATCTCGGCTCGGGTGACCCCGAAGCCCTGCTTGCCGTTGAACGTGTGCTCGGCGCACGCCCACACCGTCTTGCGCTTGAATGCCTGCGCCTCGAACTGCTGGCTGGTAGCCGAGCCGGACGGGACGCACGCGTCAGCAGAGACGTCGCTGAACCCGATGAGGGTCTGGGTGCCATCACCGTTCGGCGTCACCGCCGCCGTCACGCGCATCGAGTTCGACGTGTTGGTCTCGGTCAGGCTCAGGCCCGGAGCGCCGACGCCATGCGCTGTCACCGCGCGTGACTGTCCCTCGCTCGAGCCCGCCGCGATCGGCGGCAGGTCGAAGGTCGTCAGCGGCGTCGCGGTGAGCGTGGTCGCGGAGTTCGAGCCCACGTCGTAGTTCGTGAAGGTCGCGGTGCCGCCGACGACCGGACGCGTGTCCGATCCCTGCCGGCCGCCGCTCAGCCGCACACTGCCGGTCGTGGCGTCGAGTCCCGTCACCGTGATCGTCGCGCGACCGCCGTCACGGCCGTTGGGTGCCGGCTCGAACGACGATCCCGCGGGCTGTGCCGGCGGGCGGTAGGCCCAGGCCTGCGCGCGAACGGTCGAGCGCGATTCGCCGACGGAGCTGTAGGCGCGCGCCTCGTACGTGATCTTCTCGCCGACCGGGGCGGAGATCGGTGAGCACGATCCGGACGCCGGGCAGGTGGCGACCTCGCGACCGTCGGCGGTGATCCGATAGCCCTGGACCGCGGGGTACGAACCGCCGTCGGAGGTGACACGCAGGCTGACGGAGTCACCGGTGTACGCGGTCCACTCCATCCGCGAGGGATTGGCCGGAAGACCCTGCAGATCGAGGATGACCTGCCCGTTGCGTGCGCCGCTGGACTGGCGGCCCTGTGCGTCTTCGACGGTGAAGCTTCCGGTGCACTCGGCGGCGCCGGGAGCATCGGAGCTCCACGTCGCACGCACCGCGGTGTCGCTCGCGCGCGAGAACGACACGCCGGTGCAGTTGCCGGGACCGCTCGCGCCGACGAGCCGCAGCGGCGTTCCGGGCAGCGGGTTGACCTCTCCGGCGCCGCCGATCACCTCGATCGTGCACGAGGTCGCGCCACCCGACTGCGAGCAGGTCTGCACGGCGGAGCCACCCTTGGGCAGCGTTGAGGGCGCCGGGCCGACCGTCAGGAGCAGGTTGGCGGGAGCGGTGTCGGAATGGCTCGGAAGCGAGATCGCGACCGGTTCCTGGCGGCCCGGGCGGGCGGCATCCGCTGCCGTCACGGTCGCCGTGGTGCCCTCGACCGTGACGGTGAACTGGTCGCCTCCGTACGAACCGGCGTAGCGCACCGACTCCCAGTCGGCGCGGCCGGCCCATTGGACCATCTGCGCCAGGTCGTAGGTCTGGGTCGCTCCCGGGCTCACCGTGAGCGACGCGCTCCGCAGGCTCGGCTGCGGGATCTCCGCCTCGACGATCACCCGGAGCGTCAGGAAGGTCGCGATGTCCTGCGTGCTCAGTCGCGCGGGCACGATGCAGCTGTCGGTCCACGGCGCACCCGCGCCGGCGGTGTAGCGGATCGTGGTGCCCGACACCAGGCTGCAGACGGCCTCGCCACGAGCGCCTCCCGCACGGATGCCGTCGTCGATGACGAGGGTCGCGCCGCGGGGGACGCGTACCGCGTCGGCGAGGTCGATCTCGACGCTCTCCTTCTCGCGCACCTGCAGGGGCGGGAAGCCCTCGCGCAGGGCGAGGCGCACGTCGGCCTCGCCGGGCACGCGCAGGAACCCGTACGAGGTCACGTCGGTGCCGTCGAAGGCGGTGCCCGTGACCTCGAAGGGGATCAGGCGCGACCGCTCCGGCAGCTCGCCCGAGATCTTCCAGCCGTCGACGTCCAGGTCGGTGGGCTCGCCCCACAACGACAGACGGAGGCCGGAGACGTCACCGGTGTTCCACGACACCTGGCCGTCGAGCACGTCGATGCCCCGCGGGAAGTCCTCTCGGTTCTCGAGCGTGAGCACCGTGTCGCGCACGACCGGGTAGTCGGGCACCGGCTCGCGGACGGTCTTGACGACGATGAGTCCGATCGCGGTGTCGCCCCGCTCGTTGCGCACGGTGTAGGTGTACGAGAAGGTGCCGAGCACCTCACCGGCGCGAAGTGTCACGGCGCCGTTCTCGACTGTCCCGATGAGCTCTCGCAGCGTGTCGTACTCGCTCGAGCCCTCCTGGGCATTGGGAGCGACGTCGATCAGTTCGAGCTTGCTTCCGGCCGGGTCGATGTCGTTGTCGGTGGGGCGGACGACCGCTGTGCTCTCGGCGCCGACCTGCACCTGCAGGTAGTCGCTGTAGGTGACCGGACTCGGATCGGTCTGCGTGTCGATGACGCCCACGCGAACATCCGCCGTGCCGGTCGCGCCGCTGGGGTCGCGGACGGCGTAGCGGAACCTGACCTGTCCGCTGAACCCGTCGGGGCTCGTGTAGACGATCGCCGAGCCGTCGGCCGAGATGCTGGCCGACCCCTGCTCGGGCTGTGCGACGATGCGGTCGAGCACGACCGGGTCGCCGTCGGGATCGACCGCGTAGCCGTCGAGCGGGATGCTCACCGACTGGCCGCTCAGCACCCGTCCCACGAGCGTGCGGGGAAGGGGCGCCTGATTCGACTCGTCCCCCACGACGGTCACGGTCACCCGCGCAGTGTCCCTGACCTCGGGGAAGCCCAGGCGGAAGATCGTGTACGTCAGGGCGTAGGTGCCCGCCTGTTCGGGGGCGAGGTAGCGGAGCAGACGGCTGGTGGCGAAGGCGAGGCCGCCTCCGGTCTCGTTCACGATCGATGACGGGTCGATCGCGATGAGCGCACCGGAGGGGGCGGTGTCGTTGTCGAGCACGGGGATATCGATCTGCGTGCCGGCTCGTACGGTCACCGCGTCGTCGACGGCGATCGGGGGCTCGGCGGTCGCCGACGGCAGCAGGACGACCGTCAGCTCGCCCTGGGCCGTCGCGGCCGCGCTGCCGGTGCCGTCAGAAACGGTGTACCGAACGACGCCCAGCCGCCCGGGCTCGCCCGAGTCGGTCGTGCCGCTCACGCGCAGCAGGCTCTGGCCGACGAGGTCGACGCCGAGCGAGGCGAACGGATCGCTCTCGGGGCGGATGTCGCTCAGGAGCAGAACCGAGCCGGCCGGATTCGACACCGCCGACGCGACGTCGATCGTCGCATCTTCATTGGGTCGCACGAAAGCGGTGAGGGGCGGCGTCGTGATGCCCGCAGACTCGGGCGCGAGCATCGTCACCCGCAGGGTGGCTGTCGCCTCCGTCAGCGAGTCACGGACGGTGTACTGCACGAGGAACGACCCGGGTGCCGAGGCGGTGACGACCATGCTGAGGGCCGCGGGGTTCGCCGCCGCGGTGGTCTGGGCCTCGTCGAGGGGAACGACGCCGCTGAGGGTGACGGGGCCAGCCGCGCCGGTGACGTAGGGGGCGACCGACACGTCCAACGGTTCCCCGACGACGCCGGTCACCGCGAACGATTCGGCGGTGAGTTCGGGCGTCGGGGTCACGGTGATCGTGAGCGGCTGCGTGACCGTCGCCCCGCGCGCGTCGGAGACCGTCACCGTGATCGTCACGGCCAGCCCCTCGGTCGCGTTCGGGTCGGGGTGCTGGTAGGTCAGCGTCCCCTCGGGTGACGTCGTCACGGTTCCGACCCCGGTGTCGTTGGTCGCCCCGGCGAGGAACACCGGGTCGCCCTCCGGGTCGACCCAGCCTTCCAGGAGCTCCGTAGAGACCGTGGCGCCGGGCGCGACCGTGAGCGAGGGCCACGAGGCGAGGCATCCCTCGACACCGCACCACACCGGCGCGGTGTTCTGGCCGTCGGGGACGACCGTGAGAGTCACCGTCGCAACGTCCGAGAGCAGACCGTCGGCGGCGGTGCCGTCGGTCACGCGGTAGCGCAGGGTCGCCGTGCCTGCGGCATCCGGAGAAACCGCGACGGTCAGCTGCTGCTGGGCACCCGTGATGGACGCCGTCCCGAACGCGGGATCGAGGTTCTCGAGCGAGGCCGGGTCGATGCTCAGCACGTCCTCGTTCGGATCGTGGTCGTTCAGCAGTACGGGCAGGAGCGTTACCGAACCCGCTCGGACCCCGAACGCGTCGTCGACCGCCACGGGCGGCTTCGGATCCACGACGCGCTCGGAGGTCGCATCATCCTGCTGCTCGACCTCGACCTGACGGTCGAGGTCCCACTGCTGCGACGACGCCACGAGCGCGCCGTCGGGAACGTTCCACACCCAGCCCGAACGACGGTCGTTCAGCGCGAGCCTCGTGCCGTTTCCGATGAAGGCCGGATCGACGTTGTCGCCGATGTCGGCGCCGCGGTAGTCCAGGTCGGTCACGGCGTCGGGCTCGGCGCTCGACCACAGAGATCCGGCCGACTCGCCGTCGCCGAGCCATGCGGCGTAGACGGTCGAACCCAGAACGGCGGGCTTGGCGGCGGTGCCGGCACCGGGGCGATCCAGCGCCCGCGATGCTGTCGCGCCGGAAATGTCGACGGCCACGACGCCGTCGGAATCGGCGATGTACGCGCGGTCGCCGCCGGGAGCGGCATCCTGGAGCCGCGCTCCGGCGGCGAGGTCGGTCGTCACCGGTTCGTCGCGTCCGCGCAGCCAGACGTCGCCGGTCGCTTCGTCGAGGAGCACCCAGCGGGTTCCGACGACACTCAGCTGCACCGTCTCGAGATCAGCCGGTGCGTCGTCCTCGCCGAGGATGCTGCCCGTGCGCGAGTCTGCCCGGACCACCCGGTCTTCGGCGGCCGAGTAGGCGTACACGACGCCGGTGGCGTCGACCGCGACGGCCGTGGCCACGAACCGCGGCCTCTCCTCACCCTCGGGTACCTCGGCGTCGGCGTACGGATCGATCGGGATTCCCTCACCGCCGCCCGACAGGCTCGAGCCGAACACCGCGCCCGCCTCGGTGCGGTAGGCGATCGCGTCACCGGTCACGGCGATGTCGGCGGTGCCCGGAGGGGTGGGGGTGAAGGCGTCCTCGGCGTCGTCCGTGAGGTCGGCGGGCCGTCCCATGTCGACGTCGGAGAACTGCGACGAACCGTCGCTGTAGACGAACAGGCGGTCGGTGGTCTGCGCGAGCGCGCTGCCGTTGTCGACCTGCTTGACGGTGTCGATCTCGCCGAGCTCGAGGTTGACACGGGCGTAGCCGCTGCCGGTCCCGTTCTGGAGCGCCCACACGGTGGGGTCGTCGGGCGGCGTCTGCTGCGCGTCGTAGCCGGGCCAGACGACCGCGAGTGTCGCCGTGACCGCGAGCACCGCCGTCACGGCGCCTGCGGCGACCCAGGTCGTGCGCCGCACGCGGGGGCGCGTGTTCTCACGCCGCGCCATCTCAGAACCCTCCGCCGACGATGAGGAGTGTCGTCACGGCGCCTGCGCCGGCGACCAGCAGGGCGCCGCCGGCGATCAGGGCGACCCGTGCAGCGGTTCCGAGACGGCGCATCGGCTCGGCTCCCGCGAGGATCGTGCCTTCGTCGGGACGGCGATCGACGACGCGGGCGGCTCGCGCCGGTCGACGCGACTCGTATGCCACCGATGGCCGCACCGGCCCGCGCGCGCGGTCGTCGGCGAAATCGACGCTGGCGCCCGCCGCTGCCCACTCGTCGACGGCGACTTCCATCGGGGTGTGCGGGAGCCCGAGCTCGTGCTGGACGAGCTGCAGGTCATGGGCGAGCTCGGCGGCCGTCGCATGCCGTGCACCCGGGTCCCGGCTCATCGCCCGCGCGAGCGCCTGCTCGAGGCGATCGGGCACGTCGGCGCGACCGATGGGCGTGTACGACGCTTTCCGGATGCGCGATTTCAGCTGGTCGCGGCTGTTCTGACCGCTGCCGGCGCGCTCGAACGGGCTGCGACCGGCCAGGAGCGAGTACAGCGTCGCGCCGAGCCCCCACACCTCGGCCGCGACCGAGCCGGAAACGCGCTCGTCGATGATCTCCGGTGCGCTCCAGGGCACCGACATCGCGAACACCTCGTCGCCGTCCGAGCGACCCGAGATGGCCGCGGCGATGCCGAAGTCCGAGAGCACCGGGGTGCCGAAGGTCGTGATGAGGATGTTGGAGGGCTTGATGTCCCGGTGGAGCAGCCCGGATCGGTGGGCCGTCTCGAGTGCCGATCCGATCTTGACGCCGAGCTGCAGCACCTCTGCCACCGGGATCACTTCGCGGCGGTACCGGTTGGTGAGGGACGTGGGGCAGTACTCCATCACGATGTAGGGCCGCCCGTCAGAGGAGATCGACGCTTCGTAGATCGTCAGGATGGAGGGGTGCGAGCTGAGGCGCGCCATGACATCCGCCTCGGCGTTGAACATCCGCAGCAGGCTCTCGTCGACGATGTCCTCCAGCAGGACCTTCACGGCGACGGGGCGACGGGGGAGGTTCTGCTCGAAGAGGAAGACGTCGGCGAAGCCGCCGGTACCCAGCGGACGGACGTAGGTGAATCCCGCAAGACCGGGCGGCGCGGAGGGCAGTCTCGACGCCACGAGTCATGCACCCCCTGTCAACGGGGGCGCGACGACGGCGTCCCCCGGAATCCGAATCCGGTGAGATTTTTCTAACACACCACGGTCGGGCCGGGAAATCGCTTGACGCGTGTTCACGAAGGCGACTCGAATGACGCGAGTACGCCGTCGCCCAGATCGAGCACGGCACCCGGCGAGACACGCGAGGTGGCGCCGCTGCGCAGCAGTCCTACGTCTCCGGATGCATCGCGCACGATGGTGCCGTTCGTCGAGCCGAGGTCGCGGACGACGAGCACGTCGTCCTCGAGCCTGACCTCCACATGCGTGCCGGAGACCTCCTTGCGCGGCGAGGGCACCGCGATGATCCGCGCTCCGGGATGCTGCGCGGCCCGCGGCGCCCGCCCGAGCACGATGGGGTGATCGAGCGGATACTCCCCGCCCGGCTCGAGGCGGAGGACGTATCGGCGCGACGCGGGCGCCTCGGCGACCGGGGCGGCCCCGCGACGCGACCCGAGGACGGTGCTGTCGTCCATCTCGGGTTGCGGGGGCGTCGGCACGGGCGCAGGCACAGGCGCCGGCGATGCCGCCGGGCCTGCCACGGGCTGGGAACTGCGGCGCGGGCCGAAGGACGGTGTCAGCGTCCGCCGGTCCACGGCGACCGTCTCGAGAGGGGCGGCGTCCTCCGGCGCCTCGATGGCGGGGGAGGCCACCGTCGCCACCTCGACGGCGGGCGAGGCGACCGCGGCGGGGGCTGCCGCGCCCCACTCCAGGGCGTCCGTGCGCACGACGCCCCGGCCGATCGGGAGCACCGAGGGACCGGGTGCGGCGCCGAGGCCGAGCGAGATGCCGGCGACGTGCTGAGCGGACCCCTCGACCCACGTGCCGACCCCGGTGCCCGCGTAGCTGCTGCGCTGCGGGCCGTGCAGATCGATCGTGGCGCCGCCTCGGACGGCGACGGAGACCGCACTCGATCCAGCATCGACGAGCTCGACCAGAGCGAGGTCGGGGAGCGACCCGATGCCGACCGCCGCGATCACGGAGAGCACGTCTTCGAACGCGGCATCCCGCGCCGTCATCGCCTCCCACACGGCGGCGGCGAGCGCTTCACCGGCGCCCGGGCCGAGAAGCAGGGCGAACCGGTCGGTGACCATCGCGAAGCCCGCACCATGGGCGTCGTCGGGCGTCGGGTAGCGGAACACGCGCCTAGCCTACGGGGCGGCGTCGGGCGTGCGTCAGACCCAGCCGGGGAGCCAGTTGTGCAGCCGATAGAACTCGTAGGGAACCGAGATCGCCGACCACAACGGGAACCAGAACGCAGCGAGGACCAGGACGACCCCGAGGAACACCAGCACGATGCGCTCGACGCCGCGCGTGGTTCCCCGGTCGCGCCGCGCCGAGCGCACAGCGGATCGGATGACGAACACGAGCGCGAGCAGCAGGAACGGCTGGATGAGCACGGTGTAGAACTGGAAGATCGTGCGCTCGGGAAAGAGCAGCCACGGCGAGTACGTCGCGATCACACCGGTCAGCACGATGCCGTAGGCGCCGTCGCGGGTGCGGAAGAACAGGTAGACGAGGTACAGCACGCTCGCCACGCCCGCCCACCAGATGATCGGGTTCGGCATGCTGTAGAGGATCTCCCAGCAGCCGTTCGCATCGGTGCACGATCCCGTGCCGCCGGGAGTGCTGCCCGCGTACATCGACGTCGGTCGGAGCAGCAGCGGCCATTGCGCTGCGGGGCTCGCGTAGGCGTGAGGAGTCGACATCGCGGCCGTCGAGCCGTACATCGACTCGTGATAGCGCCAGAGGCTCTGCAGCGGCAGCGGCACCCATGACCAGAAGCCGGTCGCCGGGTTCGCGTCCGCCGCATGCCGGTCGTACCCGCCGTCGGTGACGAACCAGCCGGTCCACGACGCGAGGTAGACCGCGAGCGCCACCGGAACGAGCAGCACGAACGACACCGCTCCCTGACGGGCGGTCGCGTCGGCCGGCCAGTACAGGATGCCGGCGCTGCGGCGCGCCAGGGCATCGCTCACCACCAGGTAGATGCCGATCGCCGCCAGCACCCACACCCCCGACCACTTCACCGCGGTCGCAGCGCCGGCGGCCGCGCCCGCGGCGATCACCCACGGACGGTTCCAGAGCACCGGACCCCAGGCGGGTGCGCCGATGTCGTCCCACCGCGCCGCGATGCGCTCGGCGAGCACGACCCGGGAGCGGTTGCGATCCAGCACGACGAACCAGAACGCCAGCAGCGTGAACAGCGTCAGGAAGATGTCGAGCAGGGCGACGCGACTCATCACGATGCCGAGGCCGTCGATCGCGAGCAGACCGGACGCGAGCGAGGCGAAGACGATCGAGCCGGTGAGGCTGCGCGCGAGGAGGTACAGCACGAGCACGCACGCCGTGCCCGCGAGCGCCGTGCCGAGACGCCAGGCGAAAGTCGAGTCGGCGCCGAACAGCGCCATGGGAAGCCCGATGAGGTACTTGCCGAGCGGAGGATGCACGACGAAGCTGCCCGTCGTGGTGAAGATGTCGGTCTCGCCGGCGAGGAAGCGTTCGTCGGCGCCGTCGGGCCAGGTCGCGGCGTAGCCGAGCACCCATTGGCTCCAGGCGTCCTTGACGTAGTAGGTCTCGTCGAAGACCACGGCGTGGGGGTGCCCGAGGTTCCACATCCGCAGGACGGCGGCGATCAGCGTGATGACGAGGGGTGCGATCCAGGCCGCCCGTCGGGCGAAGAGCGGGTCGCCGAAGAAGCGCTCGTGCCACCGGTCGAGAAGGGTCGGCCGACGAGTCTCGGGGAGCAGCGGCTCAGCGGTCGTCGTCACGCCGCCAGCCTATGCTGGGGCGGTGATCATCCTCGCCGCGACGCCCATCGGCAACCTCGGCGACGCCACGACGCGGCTGGTCACGGCCCTCGAGCAGGCGACGACGATCGCCGCCGAGGACACGCGCACCACGCAGCGGCTGCTGCAAGCGCTCGGCGTCACGAATCGCCCGCGCCTGATCGCGCTGCACGATCACAACGAGAAGCAGCGGGCCGCCGAGCTTGTCGAGCGTGCGCGCACCGAGGACGTCCTCGTCCTCAGTGACGCCGGGATGCCGACGGTCAGTGACCCCGGGTTCGGACTCGTGGCCGCGGCCGCCGCAGCCGGAGTGACCGTGACCGTCCTCCCCGGGCCGAGCGCGGTGCTGGCCGCGCTCGCCATCTCGGGGCTTCCGACCGATCGGTTCGCGTTCGAGGGGTTCCCGCCGCGCAAGCCGGGGGAGCGGCGCCGGCTGTTCGACCAATTGGCCGGCGAGCAGCGCACGCTCGTCTTCTTCGAAGCGCCGTCGCGGATCGCCGAGGTGCTCCGTGCGATGGCCGACGCGTTCGGAGGGGAACGGCGGGCGGCTGTCTGCCGTGAGCTCACGAAGCTGCACGAAGAGGTCGCCCGGGGGACGCTCGATGAGCTCGCCGCCTGGGCTGCCGACGGAGTCCGCGGCGAGATCGTGATCGTGGTCGAGGGTGCCGGGACGCGCGAGATCGACCCCGACGATGCGCTCGCTCAGGTGCAGCGGCTCGTGGCCGACGGCATCCGGCT
Source organism: Microbacterium sp. F1-18 (assembly GCF_052921305.1). Taxonomy (NCBI): domain Bacteria; kingdom Bacillati; phylum Actinomycetota; class Actinomycetes; order Micrococcales; family Microbacteriaceae; genus Microbacterium; species Microbacterium sp. F1-18. Next base: position 29,408 of record NZ_JBREVD010000002.1, read on the forward strand.
CAAAGACGCGGCCGCCGAGGTGGCCGGCGCGACCGGTCTGTCGTCACGCGATCTGTACCAGGCTGCGCTCGCGGCGCGCACGCGCCCCTGACGCGAGAACGCCGTCCCCGCGAGAACGCACCGCCGCCGCGAGAACGTACCGGTGAGGGCACGCTCTCGCGCGGACGGTGCGTTCTCGGCGATCAGCCTTCGCGCCGGCGGCGGGCGGCGAGAGGGACGCCGACGAGCAGCAGCAGCGTGGCGATGGCGAGCGCCGCGAGAGGGAGTGCGCCGCCGGTCGCGGCGAGCGGGCCGGCATCCGCGGATGCGGGGGAGGCTGCCGGTGCGGGCATCACTGGTGCGGATGCCACGGGAGCGGGCGCCACGGTGACGAGCGCGTCGATCGCTGCTCGAAGCGTCGTCGTCGCCGCGTCGACGTCCGTCTGCGACGTCGACGGTGCCGCCAGGATCGAAAGCGCGGACTCCAGCGCGGCGTCGACCGATGCCAGGGATGTCGCCGTGTAGAGCGATCGGTCGAGCGATCCAGCGCGGACGGTCGCTGCCGTCAGGGCCGAGAAGTCCGCCGCCGGTGCGGCCCGGACGAGCGAGACGTCATCGAGCGTTCCCCAGGCCCCAGCAGGCAGATCGCCCGTGATCCGGACGGTGAGGGTGCCGCCCGCGGATGCGAACACGGCCTCGGTGGTCGGGGTGGACCACACGCGCCAGCCGGTGAGAGCGAAGTCGGCCTCTGTCGCCGTCGCGCGAGCGGCGGTGCGGGCGTCAGCGAGGCTCAGCCGCAGGCGCCCGTCGGTGCCGGCTGCCCCGCCCTGCGCCGCGGCGGATGCGGTGTACCACCCCGCCTCGGGAACGACGACCTCCTGCTCGAGGGTGAACGAATACGCGGCGTCGGCCCAGAAGTGCGCCGAATATGTGCCCGAGCGCGGGTCGTCCGTCGCGCGCACCGTGAGACCGCGTCCCTCCGAGCGCCACATCGAGACATCGGGGTCTTCGAAGCCGCCGTTCAGAATCAGGTTGCGGGCCATGACCGAGACCGTCGCGGTCGTGGCGTGGCCTGCGGACGTGATGCCCGAGAACGTGTAGACGCCGACGCCGTCGACGGCATCCGTTCCGGGGGTCCAGACGACGTTCTGCTGCTCACTGGTCCCGTCGGTGTACGACACGGTGACGGTGTCAGGAAGGGTGACCGGGTCGCCGTCCGCGACGGTGAGGGCTACACGCTGCACGTCGCTGACCGTCCGAGGGGCGATCGCGCCGGTGCGCACGTACGAGAACACGTTCAGCGACGCGAGCGGGTTGCCGTCGTGGTCGAACAGGGCCTGGTTGTCCCACGCGGATCCACCGAACCACTGGCCCGCATCGTGCGGCTCGTAGCCGCCGGCGTAGCTCGACGCCCAGCCCGACCCGTCGCGCTCCCAGAGCACGCGGTTGGACTCGAGCTCCTCGGGCGGACCCACCGGAAGCCACGCCGGCTCCCAGTAGAAGACGCCCAGGCCCGCGTCGCCCACATTCGCCACGGCCTGGACGACGTCGCGGACGGCGGTGGCCTGGCCCTGCACGCTCACGGGGTAGCGCGTCGCGTCTTCGGGTGTCTTCACGACGTTCGGGTGCCCGTCGCCGTCATCGAGCGTGTACGCCCACGACGTCTCGGCCACGAGCACCTTCTTGTCGTACGTCTCGGCGATCTGCGACAGCACCGCGGTCAGGTTCTCGGGCGTGCCGTGCCAGAACGGGTAGTACGACGACGCGAACACGTCGTAGTCGACATCCCGCACCTCGAGCTCGCGGGCGACGCCCGCGTAGAAACCGGGGCGTTCGGGGTTGGTGAAGTGCAGCACGACGAGCGCCTCCGGCATGACGTCGCGGATCGCGGCCGACCCGGCGCTGAAGATCCGCGCCATGTCGTTCCACCCGGAGACGCCGGCGATGCCGCCGTTGGTCTCGTTCCCGACCTGCACCATCCGCACGTCGACGCCGGCGTCGCGGAATCGTGTGAGCGCGTCGCGCGTGAACGTGCCGGTCGCGGCGGCCTTCTCGTCGACGGTCATCCCCGCCCAGGCTTTCGGCGCCTGCTGCTTGGCGGGATCGGCCCAGAAATCGGAGTAGTGGAAGTCGACCAGGACTCCGAGACCCGCCGCCGTCGCCCGTCGGCCGATGTCGACCGCCCGGGTGACATCGACGTCGCCGCCCCCGTATCCGTTGCCGTCGGCGTCGAAGGGGTCGTTCCAGACGCGGATGCGGATGTCGCTGACCCCGGCATCCCGCAGGATCGCGAACAGGTCGCCGGGTTCGCCGTCGGCGTCGCGGAAGACGACGTCGGATTCTTCGAGCGACAGCATCGACGACACGTCGACGCCTCCGATGAAGTCGGCCGGCAGGTTCTCGACCCGCGGCACGGTGATCGTGCTGGGGACCGGGCCCGCCGGGTCGTCGGCCGCCGACGCCGGGAGCGCGAGCGCCCCCAGCGACAGGACCGCCGCCGTGACGGCCGCGGTCAGCCGTGGGATGGTTCGGTGCATGAGCCTCTCCTTCGAGGTCGGCGCGCGGGCGCGCGAAAGCGTACGGTCCCGGCGAGGACGTGCCGGGGACGGTGTGGTTTCGGCGAGAGGGTGCGTTCTCGCGCGTCAGCCCTTCACGGAGCCGGCCGTGAGTCCGCCGATGATGTACCGCTGCAGGCCGAGGAACAGCGCCAGCACGGGAATCGACGCGAGCACGGCGCCGGCTGCGAACAGGCCCCAGTTGCTGGCGAGCTGGTTCGAGACCCACTGGAACATCCCGACGGCGAGCGTCCAGTTGTCCTGCGACACCAGCACGATCTTCGAGATGATGTAGTCGCCGAACGACGCGATGAACGCCAGCAGCGCCACGACCGCGAGGATCGGGGTCACGAGCGGCATGATGATCCGCCAGAACACCTGGGCGTGCGTCGCGCCGTCGATCTTCGCCGACTCGTCGAGCTCCATCGGGATCGTGTTGAAGAAGCCGTACATGAGGAACGTGTTCACACCCAGCGCACCGCCGAGGTAGACGCAGATGAGGGCGATCTTCGAGTTCAGGCCGAGGGCGGGGAACACCTCGCCGAGAGCGAGCAGCATCAGGAAGATCGCGACGAACGCGAGCGCCTGCGGGAACATCTGGATGATGAGGAGCGACGTCAGGCCCGCGCGGCGACCGCGGAAGCGGAACCGCGAGAACGCGTAGGCCGCTGCGGCTCCCATCAGCACGGCGCCCACCGCGGACGCGCCGCTCACGATCAGCGTGTTGCCGTACCAGGTCCAGTACGACGTGCCGCCGAGCGAAGCGAAGTTCGCGACATCGAAGACCCCGAACAGCTGGTTGCTCGCGGCGAGGCTGCCGCGCGGGTTGAGCGCGGCCGAGACGACGTAGAGCAGCGGGAACATCGCGTAGAAGAGGATGACGAGCGCGACGAGGTACTTCCAGCCCACCTCGAGCAGCCAGCGGCGACGCCGGGCCCCGACGCGGCTGGGCGTGGTGGCGACGGTGGTGGTTGCAGACATCACTGGTACTCCTCCAGCTTGCGGGTCTGGCGGAACGCCAGGGCGGAGATCACGCCGATCACGACGAACACGAGGATCGACAGGGCGCTGGCCAGGCCGTAGTCGGCAGCGCCGCCCGAGACTCCCGAGATGCGCCAGATCGCGGAGATCAGGATGTCGGTGGAGCCGAGCGCGTACGGCGCACCGGGGATCGCCGGCCCGCCGCTGTTGAACATGTAGATGACGGTGAAGTTGTTGAAGCTGAACGCGAATGACGAGATCAGCAGGGGAGCCGTCGACACCAGCACGAGCGGCAGGACGATCGCGCGGAACTGCCGGAACCTCCCGGCGCCGTCGATCGATGCGGCCTCGAGGCTGTCGGACGGCAGCGCCTGCAGGGCGCCCGTGCACACCAGGAAGTAGTACGGGTACGTCAGCCAGACGTTGACGAAGAGAACGGCGATGCGAGCCAGCCAGGGGTCGCCGAGCCAGTCGATGTTGGCGCCCCCGAAGAAGAACTCGTTGATGACTCCGAACTCGGCGTTGAACATGCCGCGGAACAACAGGGCCGACATGAACGCCGGGAAGGCGTAGGGGAGGATGAACAGGGTCCGGAGGACCTTGCGGCCCTTCACCCGAGGATCGTTGAAGATGAGCGCCACGACGAGGCCCATCGCGAACGGGATGATCACCGACAGCGCCGCCCAGACGAATGTCCAGAGCGTGACGAGGGCGAGCGGCTCGAGGAGCCCGGGGTCGGTGGCGAGGCGCAGGAAGTTGTCGAACCCGACGTTCACGACCCAGCCGGTCGGGAGGGCCGCTCCGTCAGGGGAGACGAATCGTCCGTCGGCGGTCGCGGTGTACACGGCGCCGGATGCCGTGTCGGTGATGGTCTGCGCGTCGGCATCCCAGGTCAGCGTCGACAGGTACACCGCACCGGTGGAGCCGTCGCGCGTTCGGATCGAGCCGTCGTTGGGGTCGTCGGAGACGGGTACCCGAAGCTCGACGATCTGCTCCTGAAGGGCGGGGTCGCCGAGGAAGGTGCCGCGCGGCACGACGTTCCAGCCGGGGACATCGGTGGGAGCGCCTGCGCCCGACGTCTCGCCCACGACCTCGAGCGGCCGGTCGATGGCGCCGGCCTTGATCTCACCGTCGTCGACGATCGCGAAGCCGTACTCGCCACCCTGCTCGACGACCGAGAGCGGGTACGACGGCGAGGTGTCGATGCGGCGCTCGCCCTGGGCGAGGGCGGCAGCCACCGCCTGCTCCTGCGAGCCCACGTGGCCGGCACCGTAGTTGGTGAAGGCGATGTACGCGGTGTAGCCGAAGATGAAGACCTGGAAGACGAGCAGGAACGCCAAGCCCGGCAGCAGGTACTTCAGCGGCAGTGCGCGCTTGGTGAAGTAGACGACGTCGGCGGCGAGGAGCAGGACGGCCGCGGCGGTCGCGATGAGCCACGACTCGGCTTGGACGGCGGCGAACACCCCCATCAGGCCGAAGGCATTGACGATCGCCATCAGCACGAGCTTCACGATGAAGCCCCAGCCGATGCCCGACCAGCGTCGGCCGTGCGGTTCGGGCTGCTGCGACCGATCGGGGGAGCGAGGCGGCGGTGCGCTCTCGCTCACGGTTCCCTGGGGGACCGACATGTGCATCTCCTTCACGAGAGAGGTCCGGGGGCGGAGCTGAATGCTCCGCCCCCGGAGGGGATCAGCCGATCGTGGCCTGGACGTCGGTCACCATGGTGTTCCAGGTGCTGACGGGGTCGCCGCCCTTGATGATCTGCACCTGTGCCGCGTTCCAGAGGTCCCAGACCGAGCCCATCTCGGGGATCGAGGGCTGGGGCACGCCATTAGCGGCGGAGGCCAGGAAGCCGGCCACGACGGGGTCGGACGAGACCTCCGCGGCGAGCGTCTTCCAGGCGGGCAGACGCGGGTCGGCCTCGTAGAGCGCGCGCTGCGCGTCGTCGGTCGCGAGGTAGGTGGTCAGGAACTCCTGGGCCAGCAGCTTGTTCGTGCTCTCCGAGCTGATGTAGAAGCCCTGGACTCCGACGAACGGTGCAGCGGTCTCGCCACCGGCCGACGGGATGGGGTTGACCTTGACGTTCACGCCGTTGGCGGTGAGCGTCTCGATGGCCCACGGTCCCTGCACCGTGTACGCGGCGGTGCCGGCGGCGAAGAGCTCGTTGTTGGTGTCGTAGTCGATCGTGGTCGAGATCTCGCCCGAGCCGGCCTCGCCGTGCGCGCCGAGCCAGGTGGCGAACGCCTCGCCGCCCTCGCCGCCCATGCCGACCTCGGTCGTGTACGAGCCGGTGGCGTCCTGCACGAACACGGGAGCGCCGAACGACGTCTGGAACCCGTACATCGTGTAGGCGTCGCCCTTCTGGCCCGCGGTGTTGATGACGAACGGACGCTCCGCGCCGGCCGCCTGGGCGCGGGCGATCATGTCGTCGAAGGACGACGGCGCCTCTTCGCCGACGAGGTCGGTGTTCTGCACCAGCGCGATCGTCTCGAGCGCGTAGGGGAAGCCGTAGAGCTGGCCGTCGTAGGTGAACGCGTCGACGGCGACCTTCTCGATCTGGTCGGCCTTGTCGCCGAGGTCGATCGTGTCGACGACACCGGCCGAGACGAACGAGCCGAGGAAGTCGTGGGCGCCGACGGTGATGTCGGGGCCCTCGCCGGTCGGGACCTGGTTGATGAAGTCGTTGCGGATGTCTTCGAAGTTCTTCTGGACCAGCTCGATCTTGGTGCCGGTCTCCTCTTCGAACGCCTTCGCAGCCGCCTCGATGGCGGGTGCGCGGTTGGCGTCGGTCCAGACGACGAGCGAGCCGCCGGAACCTTCGTCGGCGTTGCCGCTCTCGCTGGGGGTGCTGCCGCCGGAGCAACCGGCGAGCAGGACGGTGGTCGCCGCGATGGCGACGATGCCGGTCCCGATCTTGCGCATGGATCTTCCTTCCGATGTGGTCGATCGGAAGGGCCTCTCGCGAGGTCGCTCCGTCACGACCGGTGTGGATGCCGTCGCCGGATGGCGTCGGCTTCTTCTCTCAGTGCCTGCCGCGAGACGTCGTCTGTCTCTCGGTCTCGGGGACGGTCATCGACCGCTCCCGTGTGCTGTGCGCGGAGCACGGATGACGGCGACGTCGCCCGCGCTCACCTCCAGCGTGCCCCGGGTGGCGTGTCCTGTCATCAGGTCGACGCCGTCCAGGGCGAGCTCTGCGTCCGTCTCCGCGTGGTTGATCGCGATGACGTAGTCGTCGGTCTCGCCCGCGCGGCGGATGATCTCGAGTCCGGCGGGTGCGCCGAGCGGGACGATGCCCGCGTCGGCGTAGACCTCGGCCATGATGGCGGCGAGGCCGGCGGCATCCGGTCGCGTGCTGACGTACCAGCCCGTGCCGGCGCCGTGCCGCTTGCGCGTCACGGCCGGCATCCCCGCGCCCGGTCCGTCGACGTAGGTCGCGCGGGCCTCGGCGTCGGAGACCACGAGGTGCTCATGCCAGACGTCTGCCGTGTGCGACGCGCCGCCGAACTCGATCGTCGTGGCGGTCCCGGCGCGCAGGGGCAGGTGCTCCTCGACGCGGATGCCGAGAGACGGCTCGAGCGGAGCGGCGAAGCCTCCCGGGTGCACCGCGTCGTTCTCATCGACGACGGCCGAGAAGAACGAGACCACGAGCGTGCCGCCGGCTTCGACGTACCGGTTGAGGTTGTCGGCGTCGGCCTGGCGCAGGAGGTACTGCGCGGGCGCGATGACGAGCTTGTAGCCGGAGAGATCGTGCCCGGGCAGGGCGAAGTCGACCGTGATGTTGTCGCGCCACAGTCGCTCGTAGAACGCCCGGATGCGTTCGTCGTGCGAGACGTCCTCGGAGGGACGCCATTCCAGGTCCTGCGCCCAGAACGACTCGAAGTCCCACAGGATCGCGACGTCGGCGTGCACACGCGAACCGCGCACCTCGGAGAGGCGGTTCAGCCTGGCGCCCAGGTCGACGACCTCGCGGAACACACGCGACTCGGAGCCGGCGTGCGGCAGCATCGCCGAGTGGAACTTCTCGGCCCCCGAGCGGCCGGCCCGCCACTGGAAGAAGAGGATGCCATCCGCACCGCGGCCGAGGTGGGCGAGCGAGTTGCGCGCCATCTCGCCCGGCCGCTTGGCGATGTTCCGCGGCTGCCAGTTGACCGCCGAGGTCGAGTGCTCCATGAGGATCCAGGGCTTGCCGCCCCCGACCGAGCGGGAGAGGTCCGCGGCGATGGCCAGACCGATCTCGCCTTCGACGTCCGCGGCCCAGAGGTAGTGGTCGTCCGAGACGATGTCGACCTCGCGCGCCCAGGCCCACAGGTCGCAGCCGTGGTGCTGGTTGGCCATGAAGTTCGTCGTGACCGGGAGAGACGAGAAGCGCCGGATGGCGTCGCGCTCGGCGATGAAGCACGCGCGCAGCTGCGCGTCGGTGAAGCGGGCGAAGTCGAGGCGCTGCGCCGGGTTCACGACCGACGGCGCGGCGGCCGGGACGCCCACGTGGTCCCAGACGCCGTAGTGCTGGCCCCAGAACGCGGTGCCCCACGCAGCGTTGAGGGCGTCGAGCGACCCGTACTTCTCCTGCAGCCAGGTGCGCCACGCGCGCTGCGCATGCTCGGAGTAGTCCTCGCCGACGGGTACGCCGTACTCGTTGTGCACGTGCCACATCACGACCGCCGGGTGGTCGGCGTAGCGCTCGGCGAGCGTCGAGGCGATGCGCACCGCGGCCTCGCGGTACGCGGGAGCGGAGTGCGAGGCCATGCCGCGCGAGCCGAAGCCCATGACCACGCCGTCGCGGTTGACGGCGCGGGCGTCGGGGTGGGCGGCGAAGAACCAGGCCGGCGGCGACGCCGTCGGGGTGCCGAGGTCGACGGCGATGCCGTTCTCGTGGAGCAGGCCGATGATCTCGTCGAGCCACTCGAAGTCGAACACGCCCTCGCTCGTCTCGATGAGCGCCCACGAGAAGATGCCGACGCTGACGAGGTTCACGCCCGCCTCGCGCATGAGGCGGACGTCTTCACGCCAGATCTCGCGGGGCCACTGCTCCGGGTTGTAGTCGCCGCCGTAGGCGATCCCGTCGATGGCCGGCCAAACGCTCGCAGGCATGAAACGCGTCCTCGTGTCTCTCGAATGCGCCGGTCGTACTGTGACCGGTCACAGGGTGTGCGATAACTGTAAGCGAGCCCGCCATCCCGGACACGCGTCGTTATCGAACTGTGACCGGTCCCAGCTCTTGTGCCAGACGCGGCGTCTCATCGCGAGGCGTGCCGGCCCCGGCGTGCCTCGCGGAGTAGGCTCGCCGACGTGAACGGCTCCATCGGCGCGTCGCGCAAACCGACCATCCGCGACGTCGCGGCGGCGGCCGGCGTCTCGCACGGCACCGTGTCGCGCGTCATCAACGGCGGACACTGGGTCTCGCCCGAGGCGCGGGAAGCCGTCGACCGTGCGATCCGCGAGACCGGATACACCGCCAACCACGCCGCGCGCAGCCTGGCGACGGGACGCTCGAACTCGCTCGCCTTCCTGCTGACCGAGCCGCAGCACCTGCTCTTCGCCGACCCGACCTTCGCCCTGCTCCTGCGGGGTGCGACCGAGGCCCTCGCGCAACGGTCGATGACCCTGGTTCTGATGATCGCCGACACCGCGGCGGAGCGGGCCAACGTCGAGCGGTACGTGCGCGCGGGGCACGTCGACGGCGTGCTGCTCATCTCGTCCCACGAGTCGAACCCGCTGCTCGCCTCGCTGATCTCCGCGGGGGTGCCCACGGTGTGCACCGGTGTCCCCCTCGGCGATCGGGCGCACGTCCCCACCGTCTCGGTCGACGAGCAGGAGTCCGCGCGCACCATGACGCGTCACCTTCTCTCGCGCGGTCACCGTCGCATCGCGGTGATCACCGGTCCCGACGACACCCCGGGCGGCCGGTACCGCCTGCAGGGCTTCCGCGACGAGATGGGTGACCTGTTCGACCCCGAACTCGTCGAGCAGGACGTCTATTCGAGTGACGCAGGCGCGGCGGCGATGACACGGCTGCTCGAGCGGGCGCCCGACATCGATGCCGTCTTCGCGGCATCCGACGTCATGGCCGTCGGTGCGATCGCCGCCATCCGTCGCACCGGGCGTCGCGTGCCCGACGACATCGCCGTCGCCGGCTTCGACGATTCGGGACTCGCGGCGACGCACGACCCGCCGCTGACGACGATGCGGCAGCCGTGGAACGAGATCAGCTCGGCCATGGTCGACATGGTGCTGCAGGTGATCGCCGGGGCGGAGCCGGAACCCCTCGTGCTGCCGACATCCCTCATCGTGCGCGAGACGGCCTGACGCCCCGCCGCGTCGACACACGGCACCGGCGGTCCGCCCACTCGAACTAGAATCTCGGGGTGAGCAACGGCCGCAGTTTCTACATCACCACGCCGATCTACTACCCGAGCGACCTGCCCCACATCGGGCACGGCTACACGACGGTGGCGGTGGACACGCTCGCGCGCTGGCACCGCCAAGCCGGCGACGACACGTGGATGCTGACGGGCACCGACGAGCACGGTCAGAAGATGCTCCGTGCCGCTGCGGCGAACAACGTCACTCCCCAGGAGTGGGTCGACAAGCTCGTCGAAGAGTCGTGGTTCCCGCTCCTGCGCACGCTCGACGTCGCCAACGACGACTTCATCCGCACGACGCAGGAGCGTCACGAGGAGCGCGTGAAGGTCTTCGTCCAGACGCTCTTCGACCGCGGGTACATCTACGCCGGCGAGTACGCCGCGCTGTACTGCGTGGGATGCGAGGAGTTCAAGCCCGAGGCCGAGATCGCCGACGGCACCGGCGCCTTCGAAGGGCTCAAGGTCTGCGCCATCCACTCGAAGCCGCTCGAGCTGCTGCAGGAGAAGAACTACTTCTTCAAGCTCAGCGAGTTCCAGGACCGCCTGTTGGAGCTGTACAAGAACGAGCCCGACTTCGTGCGTCCGGAGTCGGCGCGCAACGAGGTCGTCTCGTTCGTGAAGTCGGGGCTGAAGGACCTCTCGATCTCGCGGTCGGCCTTCGACTGGGGCATCACGGTGCCGTGGGACCCGTCGCACGTGATCTACGTGTGGGTCGATGCGCTGCTGAACTACGCCACCGCGATCGGTTACGGCACCGACCCGGACGAGTTCGCGCGCCGCTGGCCCGCCTACCACGTGGTGGGCAAGGACATCCTGCGGTTCCACGCGGTGATCTGGCCCGCGATGCTGATGGCCGCGGGCCTCGACGTGCCGCGCGGCGTGTTCGCGCACGGCTGGCTGCTCGTCGGCGGCGAGAAGATGTCGAAGTCGAAGCTCACCGGCATCGCGCCGACCGAGATCACCGACGTGTTCGGGTCGGACGCGTACCGGTTCTACTTCCTGTCGGCGATCGCATTCGGTCAGGACGGTTCGTTCTCGTGGGAGGACCTGTCCGCGCGATACCAGGCCGAGCTCGCCAACGGATTCGGCAACCTCGCGTCGCGCACGATCGCGATGATCGAGCGTTACTACGAGGCGATCGTGCCCGCGCCGGCCGAGTACGCCGAGGGCGATCTCGCGATCCAACGGGTCGTTGCGGACGCCGCCACCGCCGCGGATGCCGCGATGGAACGGTTCCGGCCCGACGAGGCGATCGGTGCCATCTGGACGATCGTCGACGCGCTGAACGGCTACATCACCGAGAACGAGCCGTGGGCTCTCGCGAAGGACGACGCCAAGCGGGCACGACTGGGCACGGTGCTGTACACCGCGGCCGAGGGGCTGCGAGCGCTCGCGGTGCTGCTGTCGCCGGTGATGCCCGAGTCGACGCGCAAGCTGTGGGAGGCGCTCGGTATCGACGCCCGCATCGAGGACCAGCCGCTGCGCGAGGCGGGCACGTGGGGTGTGCTGCGCGCCGGCACGACGGTCAACGGCCTCGCCCCGCTGTTCCCGCGCGTCGAGCAGCCTGCGTAAGCATGGTCGACTCGCCAGAAAGCGCCGATCCGGCCACCCCGACACCGTCACTTCGGGGCGAGTCGACGGATGACGTGTCGAAGTATGTGCGGCAGCGTTCGCAGGCGGCGCGGGATGTGCGCTGGCCGGGGGCGCCCGAACCGCTCGCGGTACCGGTCTACGACAACCACACCCACCTCGAGATCGAGGACGGCGACGAGCCCCGCTCGCTCGGGGAGCAGCTCGAACTCGCGGCATCCGTCGGCGTGATCGGCGTCGTCCAGGCTGGCGGAGACATCGACTCGTCGCGGTGGTCGGCGTGGGCGGCGGCGTCGCACCCGCGCGTCCTCGCCGCCGTCGCCATCCACCCGAACGAGGCGCCGCTGTACGCCGCGGCCGGGCGACTCGACGAGGCGATCGGCGTCATCGACGAGCTCGCCGCGCAGCCCCGCGTGCGGGCGATCGGCGAGACGGGCCTCGACTTCTTCCGTACCGAGGAGGACGGGCTGCCGGCGCAGTTCGAGAGTTTCGAGGCGCACATCGCGCTGGCGAAGAAGCACGGCGTCGCGATGCAGATCCACGACCGCGACGCTCATGACGCCGTCCTCGAGACGCTGCAGCGGGTGGGGGCTCCCGAGCGCACCGTGTTCCACTGCTTTTCCGGCGACGCCGAGATGGCGCGCGTCGCGACGGACCGCGGCTACTGGCTCAGCTTCGCCGGGAACGTGACGTTCAAGAACGCCCAGAACCTGCGCGACGCCCTCGCGGTCACGCCGCGCGAGCGCATCCTCGTCGAGACCGACGCTCCCTTCCTCACGCCGGCCCCGCATCGCGGGCGCCCGAACGCGCCCTACCTGATCCCGGTGACGCTGCGGTTCATGGCCGCGGAGCTCGGAATCGATGTCGATGAGCTGTCGGCCCAGATCGCGGCGAACACCCTCGAGGTCTACGGCGAGTTCTGACGCCTCAGCGCGTCGAGGAGCCGCGGACGATCTCCCAGGGAAGATCGACGACATCGGGTGACGCGGCATCGCGGATGCCGCTGAGGGCCTGGAACATCGCGGCGGGAGCGAGCTCCGGGTGCACGCAGACGTGCGTGACGCCCAGCCGGGTGTTCACGGCGCAGTCGCTCGTGCACAGTGCGACGAACTGGATGTCGCGCGGAATGACGAAGTCCATCTCCTCGAGCTGCAGGTAGATCGCCGGGCCTTCCTCGGCGAACGAGAAGATCGCGTCGGCGCCCGCGTCGCGCAGCTCGCCGACCCGGCGGGGGAGCGCGCCGTGCTCGGCGTCGAGGTATGCGACGAGAGGCTCCCGACCGCGAACGGTGCTCCACGCGCGGTACGCCGTCTCGCCGATCTCGTCGCGGGGTGAGCCCGCATCGTCGACGAGGAACCCGATGCGCCGGGCTCCGCCGGCTTCGAGCAGGGCGAGGGCGGAGCGCACGGCCTCGTCGTACCCGGTGCGCACGGTGATCGACAGCTCGGTGTCGACATAGAGGTCGTTCGTGGCGACGGGGATGCCGCGAGCGATGGCCTCGCGCAGCAGCAGGTCATCGGCGGCCACCTCGGCGAAGTAGACGACGTCGATCTGTGCGCCGCGGAGCAGATCGGGCCGTGCTGCGGGAAGCATCGTGACGGTGAATCCCTGGTCGGCCGCAGCGCTGACGAGTGCGCCGATGTGCCTGCTGCGGTGCAGCGCACCGCGCTTCGACAGATCGAGCTCGGCATCCTGCGGAACGACGAAGCCGACCGACATCGTGCGGCCGCTGCGCAGCGCCGCGGCGTACTTGTTGGGCTGGTAGCCGAGCTCGGCGGCGATCGCCTTGATGCGCTCGCGGGTCTCGGGGCGCAGGCTTCCGCGGTCGTTGAGGGCCTGGCTGATGGCGGCCGTCGAGACACCCGCGCGCAGCGCGATGTCTTTCAGGGTCACCTGCCGGGTCATGACCGACCGACTCCCGCTTCGATCCCGCCCGGCGCGGTCTCGGTCGGAGCGGAGCCGGCGGATGCGGGGGCGTCGGTCGCCGTGGGGAAGACCGTTGCTACGGCGTCTGCCCAGGCGGCGCCCGAGCCCGACGACGCCAGGGTGTGCCCCTGCGCGATGAGACGGTGCAGCAGCACGCCGGAGAAGTGCCGCAATGCCGCCTCGACCTGGGGCGACTCGCCGCGCAGACGGGAGCGTTCGAGCTCATCGTCGAGGATGCCGGTGATGTATCCCCGCATCGCGACGACCGAGGGTGCGACTTCGTGCACGCGCCGGGCCGCGGCATGGCGGGCGGCAGCGCCGGCGACGATCTCGCGCGCCTCGTCGAGGGTGGCGAACTCGTCGATGGGGGCGTGGACGCGGATCGTCTCGAGGTCGAGCAGCTCGATGTCGGGAACGTCGCGCAGCGCCGGGTCGACGTTGCGTGGCAGGCCCAGGTCGATGATCAGCTGCGTGCGATCGGCGCCGGCGCGTCGGGCGGCGTGGTCGGACGCGGTCAGGGCGTAGGTGTCGGTGGTCGTGGTGCAGGTGACGATGACGTCGGCGGCCGCTGCTTCGTCGGCGTAGTGCTCGGCGTCGATGGCGACGAGGTGCTCGCGTTGCGCGAACCGGCTGCGTCCCGATCGCGAGTGCACACGCACGTCGACGGCGCCCTTGTCGCGCAGGGCGGCGAGGGATGCTGCGGCGTACCGGCCCGTGCCCACCAGCAGCACCCGCACCGTCGACCAGTCGGCCACGCGGGAGGACGCGAGCTCGAGCGCGAGCCGAACGAGAGAGCGGCCCGACTCGCCGATGCGCGTGCTGTTCTTCACGGCGCGCGAGGTCTCCGTCGCGCGCTGGAAGAGGTGTTCGAGGGGCGCGGTGGTCAGCCCGCCGCGCCGCGCGTCGTCGAGGGCTCGACGCACCTGGCCCGCGATCTCGTCTTCGCCCACGGCGACCGAGTCGAGGCCCGATGCGACGGAGAACAGGTGGTGGGCGACCTTGTTGCCGTGCGCGAAGTCCACGGTCTCGCGGACGGTCCGATAGGGCAGGTCGCTCAGCTTCGCGATCTCTTCCATGGCCGCATCCATCGCCGGGATCGTCGAGGGGAAGTCGGCGTCGTCGCGCAGGTCGAAGTAGGCCTCGAAGCGGTTGCAGGTCGCAAGGACCACGGCGCCCTGGATGGCTTCATGAGCCTCTGTCAACCGGGTGCCGACTTCGTCGCCGATGACGGAGAGTCGCTCGAGTGAAGCGAGCGGTGTGGAGCGCTGATGCGCGGTGAGAGCGACGAGCACGTGCGGAAAAACCCCCTGGAATCGTGACTAGTATATCGATTAACTCATTCGAGGAGATCATCATTCCGGCATCCGCCCACCCTCTCGTCACGCACGCCACCGGCTCGAGCCGGCTCGTGCGCACCCTGCTCGGCGAACGCGTCGAGAAGACCCCCGTCTGGTTCATGCGCCAGGCCGGCCGGTCACTGCCCGAGTACCGCGCGCTGCGGTCGCAGGGATCGATGCTCGACGCATGCCTGACCCCCGAGCTGGCGAGCGAGATCACGCTGCAACCGGTGCGCCGTCACGGCGTCGACGCCGCCATCTTCTTCAGCGACATCATCGTTCCGCTGGCGATCCTCGGCATCGAGGTCGAGATCGCGGCCGGACGCGGACCGGTTTTCGCGCGCCCGCTCCGGACGGCGGCCGACATCGCCCGCGCGGTCGAGATCGACCCGCGTCTCGTTCGCGAGCGCGGCGAGGCCATCGCCCGCGCCGTCGAGCTGACCACGGGGATGCTGGCCGAGGAGTCGGAGTCGCGCGGCGAACCGCTGCCGCTCATCGGCTTCGCCGGAGCCCCGTTCACCCTCGCCGCCTACCTCGTCGAGGGAGGGCCGTCGAAGGATCACTTGGCTGCCCGTCGCCTGATCCATGAAGATCCGGCCGCGTGGCGCGCCCTCACGGAGTGGCTTGCCCGGGTGACCGGCGAGTTCCTCGCATTGCAGGTCGAGTCCGGCGCCAGCGCGGCTCAACTGTTCGACTCGTGGGCGGGGGGTCTGCCCCCCGAGGACTATCGAGCCGCAGCGCTGCCGGCATCGGCTGCCTCGCTCGAGGCGGTGCGCGCCCTTCCGGTCCCGGCGGGTGCCGGCATCGATCACATCCCGCTCGTCCACTTCGGTGTCGGCACGGGGGAGATCCTGCGCGACATGGCGTCGATCGGCATCGACGCCCTCGGCGTCGACTACCGCGTGCCACTGGATGAAGCGGCCCGTCGGGTGGGCGGCGACCTCACGCTGCAGGGCAACCTCGATCCCGCGCTGCTGTTCGCCCCCGCAGAGGTGCGCGATGCCGCGATCGTCCGCATCCTCGAGGCCGGGCGCGCAGCGCGCGCCCACGTGTTCAACCTCGGCCACGGGGTGCCGATGGAAGCCGACCCCGACGCCATCAGCTCGGTCGTGCGCACCGTCCACGGGTGGCGATCGGCGTGACCGTCGAGACCGACGTCATCGTCGTCGGGGCCGGTATCGCCGGACTCGTCGTCGCGCTCGAGGCCGTCACCGCGGGTGCGCGGGTCATGGTCGTCGAGTCCGATGACCAGATCGGCGGGATGCTGCGCCGCGGACGCATCGCCGGCATCGACGTCGACCTGGGCGCGGAGTCGTTCGCCAAGCGCACCGACGCGGTGCCGCGACTCATCGCCGACTACGCGCTGCCGCTCGAGGTCGTCGCGCCACGGTCGGGTCCGGCCCATCTGGTCTCGCAGCACGGCGTCGGACTGCCCGGCCCCCGCTGGAGTCGACTGCCGCTGCCGCGACGAACGGTCATCGGCATCCCTGCCGACCCTCTCGCCCCCGACGTCGTCGCGATCATCGGCGCCCGCGCGGCCGAGCGGGCCGCGGCCGAGATGCTCGACGCGCCGATCGACCCGACCGCGTCGCTCGCGGATGTCGTCGAGGAGCGCCTCGGCGCGGGGCTCGTCCGCGACCTGGTCGATCCGCTGTGCCGCAGCATCTACTCGCAGCCGGCCGCGGCGGTTCCGCTGCCGCGGCTCCACCCGAAGATGTGGGCGGCGTTCGAGCGCACCGGCTCGTTGCTCGCCGCAGCGGCGGAGGTCGCCCCGAACGCTCCCGGTGGCACCGCGGTCGGCGGGATCTCGGGCGGCATGTGGCGGCTCGCCGATGCGGTCGCGGCTCTCGCCGTCGAGCGCGGCGCGGTGATCCGCACCGGTGCGGCCGTGGCGCACCTCGTCGCCGAACGCGTGTCCGGCGCGACGGTGACGCTCGCCGACGGCGCGACCATCCGCGCCGGCGTGGTCGTGATCGCGACCGGCCCGCGTGGCGCGGCGACCCTGCTCGGGCAGGACAGCGGCGCGATCGACGCGGCGGCGACCGCGCCGATCCAGCCAGCCGTCCGCCTGCTCACCGCGGCCGTCACCGCGCCCGACCTCGCAGCAGAACCCGTCGGATCGGGCGTCATCGTCGCGCCCGACGCGCGCACCGCCGCCAAGGCACTCACCCACATCGACGCGAAATGGGCCTGGGCGCGAGAAGCACTGCCGGAGGGGACCCACCTCGTCCGCCTGTCGGCGCGCGCCGACGACACCACGGGTCTCGACTCCGCTGGGGCCGTGGCACGCGAGATCTCGCACCTCACCGGTGCGCGCGTCGACCGTGACGACATCGGTGAGGTCATCACGACCCGATGGCGCGACGCCGTGGTCCCGGCCGAGTCCGACGCGTGGACCGCGACGGTGATGGATGCCGCGGCCCGCGGCATCCACGTCACCGGAGCCGTCGCCGCCGGAACGGGTCTCGCATCCGTCATCCCGCATGCCCGCGCTCTCGCGCACGAACTTCTCGCCGATTCCTCCGTTCGAAAGGACTTCCGATGACCGAACAGGTTCCACTCGGTTACACGCTCTTCGCGATCCTCGCCGGCCCCCGCCCGCGCCCGCAGGCTCCCACCGATGCCGACCTCGCCGAGCTCGAGCGCGTCGTGGGCGGACTGCCCGGCGCCGGTGTGACGGTGCGCGGTCTGTACGACGTCACCGGCATGCGGGCAGGCGCCGACCTGATGGTCTGGCTGCACACCGCTCCCGGCTCCGACGACGACCCGGCGGCGTTGCAGCGCGCACTGCGCGAGCTGCGCCGCACAGCGGCGCTGGCCGCCTTCGACCTCGAGTGGAGCGCGATGGGCGTGCACCGCGAGGCGGAGTTCAACAAGCGTCACGTCCCCGGCTATCTCCGCGGCGAGCACGCCCGCGAGTGGCTGTGCCTCTACCCGTTCGTGCGCAGCTACGAGTGGTACCTGCTTCCCGAGGAAGAGCGCTCGGCGATGCTCGCCCAGCACGGCCGTCGCGGTGCGAAGTTCTCGGACGTCATCGCGAACACGGTCTCGACCTTCGCCCTCAGCGACTACGAGTGGCTGCTGCCCCTCGAGAGCGACGAGCTGATCAGCCTCGTCGACCTCATGCGCGATCTGCGCGCCACCGATGCGCGGCGACACGTCCGCGAAGAGGTCCCCTTCTACACCGGCCGACGCGTCGAGGTGTCCGAACTGGCGGAGGTGCTGTCCTGATGAGCGCGAACGAGTTCCGACCCAAGCCGCCGCGCGCGCAGAGCGCGCCGCCGTGCGCCCCGGGCTGCGCGGTCCCCGCGGCGGGCCCCGCCTCATGCGGGGGAGCGCCGCACGTGAGCGAGCCCACGTCGTACGACGCGCTGCTGCTGCTCGGTTTCGGTGGGCCGGAGGGGCAGGACGACGTCCTGCCGTTCCTCCGCAACGTCACCGCGGGGCGCGGTATCCCGGATGAGCGCCTCGAGGAGGTCGCCCACCACTACCGTCACTTCGGCGGAGTCTCGCCCATCAACCAGCACAACCGCGAGCTGAAGGCCGCGCTCGAGGCGGAGATCGCCGCGCGCGGGCTCGGGCTTCCGGTCTACTGGGGCAACCGCAACTGGATGCCGTACGTCGACGACGCGCTGCGCGAGCTGCACGCCGATGGACACCGGCGCGTCATCGCGATCGCGACCAGCGCCTACAGCTCGTACTCGTCGTGCCGCCAGTATCGCGAAGACCTGGCCGACGCGATGGAGGCGACGAGCCTGGCGGGCGAGATCGAGATCGACAAGGTGCGGCAGTTCTTCGACCACCCCGGGTTCGTCGCCCCGTTCGTCGACGGGATCCGCGAGGGTCTGGCGAAGGTGCGCGAGCGCGGCATCGCCGACGCCGACATCGAGATCCTCTTCTCGACGCACTCGATCCCCAACTCCGACGCCGACCGTTCCGGCCCGCCCGAGCGCGGCTTCGGCCCCGGAGGCGCATATGTCGCGCAGCACACCGCGGTGGCCGAGGCGATCGTGGCCGAGCTCGGCACGACGAGCCCCTGGCAGCTGGTGTTCCAGAGCCGCTCCGGCCCGCCGTCCGTGCCGTGGCTCGAGCCCGACATCAACGACGCGATCGCGGAGCTTCCTGCCGCCGGCCGCAAGGCCGTGCTCATCGTGCCGCTCGGATTCGTCAGCGACCACATGGAAGTGCTGTGGGACCTCGACACCGAGGCGATGGAGACGGCCGAGGAGCACGGTCTGTTCGCCGTTCGCACCGCCTCGCCGAGCACGCACCCGGCCTACGTCGCGGGTCTGGTCGACCTCGTGGAAGAGCGACTGAACGGAACGCCGGTCGAGGAGCGCCCTGCGGTGACGTCGTTGGGCCCGTGGTACGACGTGTGCCGGCCGGGATGCTGCGAGAACAAGCGGCTGGGCTTCCAGCCTGCGCTCGCGGGGGTGGCGCCGTGACAGCCGCCGCACCCGACGTCGACAGGTCGACCGAGCCGGTCCTGCGCCTGGGAACGCGCGCGAGCCTGCTCGCGACGACCCAGTCGCGGCATGTCGCCGACGCGATCACGGCGGCGACCGGAATCGCCGTCGAACTCGTCGAGATCACGACGGACGGCGACGTCCTGACCGGCTCGCTCGCCCAGATGGGCGGAACCGGGGTCTTCGCCACGGCGCTGCGTGAGGCGCTCCTCCGCGGCGACTGCGACCTCGTCGTGCACTCGATGAAGGATCTGCCCACCGCGCCGTATCCGGGGCTGACGATCGGCGCCGTCCCGCCGCGGGCGCCGCAGCGGGACGTCCTGTGCGGTCCCATCGCCGAGGCGACCCTCGATGGGCTGCCCGAGGGCGCGGTCGTCGGCACCGGTTCGCCCCGACGCGTCGCCCAGGTGCTGCGTCGCCGGCCCGACCTGCGGGTCCGCGACATCCGCGGCAACATCGACACGCGTCTGCGCAAGATGCGCGACGGCGAGTACGACGCGATCGTCCTCGCCGAGGCGGGGCTGCGGCGGATCGAGCGCGACGCGGCCATCGGCGAGGTCTTCCCCCTCGACCGCTGGCCGACCTCGGCCGGGCAGGGGGCCCTGGCGGTCGAGATCCGCACCGCCGATGTCGACGGACCCATCGGGCGTTCCGTCGCCCGGGTCGACGACGTCGAATCGTCGTCGCGGGCCCTTCTCGAGCGTGCGGTCCTGCGCCGCCTGGAGGCCGGATGCGCCGCCCCGGTCGGCATCTCCGTCACCGGGCTGGCGGCCGAATCCGTCTTCGTCGCCGAGGTCTACGCCCCCGATGGCGAGCGCACGGTGCGCGCGCAGCGTGCTCTGCACGCCGACCTGACCTCGGACGACGCGCGCGAGTCGGTGGCCGCCGACGTCGTGGCCGAACTGCTGGACGGCGGTGCTGCGGACATCGCCGATCTGCCGGGGACGAGCCGATGACCGGCGGTCTGCGCGGACGGCGCATCCTGATCCCTCGCGGCGGAGCGTGGGGTGACCGCGTGCGCGACGAGGTCGAGCGACGCGGCGCGACGGGTGTGATCGCCCCGCTCATCGAGTCGCGGCCCCCGCGCGACCTCGCAGCCCGTGACGCCGCGTTCGCCCGCTTGGCGGCGGGCGAGTACGCCTGGGTGTTCATCACGAGCGCCGCCACCGTCGAGCAGCTGGTCGCGCAGCGCGTGAGCATTCCGATCGGCACCCGCATCGCCGCGGTCGGGCGACCGACCGCGCGCGCCGTCGCCGACGCGGGCTTCGAGGTCGAGTTAGTTCCCGTCGGCACTTCGTCGGCGACGAACATGATCGCGCAGTGGTGCGCCGGTCGCTCACCGCGATCGACGGGACGCTGCCTCGTGCTCCGCTCCGACCTCGCGATGGCTGTCATTAGCGACGAGCTCGAGCTCCAGGGCTACGAGGTCGACGTCTGCATCGCGTACCGGACGGTGGGGGTCGACCTGACCCCCGAGATCGCCGACGAGGTGCGCACCGGAGCGATCGACACCGTGCTCCTGACGTCGCTCAGCGTCGGCCGCGAGCTCCGCCGCCAGGTCGGCATCCCCGGACCCGAGGTGTTCATCGCCTCGATCGGCCCGGGAACCACGCGTGACGCCGAGAAGCTCGGCTACACCGTGCACCACACCGCACACTCGCAGAGCGTCGACGCCCTCATCGCAGAGCTCGACGCGCGACCCGCACCAGAGGATTCCCCATGAGCACCTTCCCCGAGCGTCGCCTGCGCCGCACGCGTCGCACTCCCGCGATGCGCCGGCTCTCGACCGAGCACCACCTCGTCGCCGCGCAGCTCGTGCTGCCCGTCTTCGTGAAGGAGGGCATCGACGAGGCGCTGCCGATCGCGAGCATGCCCGGCGTCATGCAGCATCCGCTCGAGGCGATCGCCGGCGTCGTGACGGATGCCGCGGACGCGGGCGTCGGCGGCATCATGCTGTTCGGCGTGCCCGCCGTCCGCGACGCCGAGGGATCGGGCGCGGTCGCCGAGGACGGCATCCTCAACCGCGCCATCCGGGTCGCGCGCGATGCCGCGCAGGGGCGCATCACGGTGCAGGCGGACCTCTGCCTCGACGAGTTCACCGACCACGGCCACTGCGGTCTGCTCGCCGCCGACGGCTCGGTCGACAACGACGCCACCCTCGAGGTCTACGCGCAGATGGCGCTGGCTCAGGCCCGGGCGGGCGCGGAAGTGCTCGGGCTCTCGGGGATGATGGACGGTCAGGTCGCGGTCATCCGTGGCGCGCTCGACGCGGCCGGGCACACCGACGTCGCACTCCTGGCCTATTCGGCGAAGTACGCCTCGGCGTACTACGGACCGTTCCGCGACGCCGTCGAGTCGACCCTGCAGGGCGACCGCCGCACGTACCAGCTCGACCCCGCCAACGGCCGCGAGGGCGTCGCCGAGGCCATGCAGGACATCGCCGAGGGCGCCGACTACGTCATGGTCAAGCCCGCAGGCCCCTACCTCGACGTGCTGGCGCGCGTCGCCGACGCCGCCACCGTGCCCGTGTGGGCTTACCAGGTGTCGGGGGAGTACGCGATGATCGAGCTCGCCGCGCGTGCCGGCGCGATCGATCGCGAGCGCACGATCGCGGAATCCCTCGTGGGCATCCGCCGGGCCGGCGCCGATGTCATCCTCACCTACTGGGCCCGTGAGGTGGCCGACTGGATCCGCGCCGGAAAGGACTTCGCATGAGCCGCAACGACGAACTGTTCGATCGGGCCCGAGCCGTCATCCCCGGTGGTGTGAACTCGCCGGTCCGCGCCTTCGGCTCGGTCGGCGGCACACCGCGCTTCTACGTCTCGGCGAGCGGACCATACGTCACCGACGCGGACGGGCGCGACTACGTCGACCTCGTCGCGAGCTGGGGACCCGCTCTGGTGGGCCACGCGCATCCCGGGGTCATCGATGCCGTCGTCGACGCCGCTCGTCGCGGACTGTCGTTCGGCGCCTCGACCCCCGCCGAGACGGAGCTGGCCGAGGAGATCCGCCGCCGCGTGCCGATCGCCGAGAAGATCCGCCTCGTCTCCACCGGCACGGAGGCGACGATGACCGCTATCCGGCTCGCCCGCGGTGCCACCGGGCGTGATCTGCTGGTGAAGTTCTCGGGGCACTACCACGGGCATTCCGACGGACTGCTCGCGCAGGCGGGCTCGGGACTCGCGACCCTCGCGCTCCCGGGCTCGGCCGGGGTCCCGGCGCCGATCGCCGCGCAGACGCTGGTGGTGCCCTACAACGACGAGGCGGCCCTCGAGGCGGTCTTCGCCGAGCACGGTGCGAACATCGCCGCGGTGATCACCGAGGCCGCGGGCGCGAACATGGGTGTCGTCCCACCCGCCCCGGGCTTCACGACGTTCCTCCGCGAGCTGACGAACCGCCACGGCGCGCTGCTCATCAGCGACGAGGTGCTCACCGGATTCCGCTCCGGCCCGTCGGGCTACTGGGGCGTCCTGCGCCAGGCGGGGGAGGACATCGCGCCCGACCTGCTGACCTTCGGCAAGGTGGTCGGCGGGGGCCTCCCCGTGGCCGCTCTCGCCGGTCGTGCCGAGATCATGGACCTGCTCGCACCCCTGGGCCCGGTGTACCAGGCCGGCACGCTCTCGGGTAACCCTGTCGCGGTCGCCGCGGGTCTCGCCACCCTCCGCCTCGCCGACGCCGGGGTGTACGACCGCATCTCACGCGCGGCTGACACCGTCTCGGTGGCGGCATCCGCGGCGCTCGACGCCGCGGGCGTGCCCCACGTCGTCCAGCGTGCCGGAACGCTCTTCAGCGTCTTCTTCGGTGCCGCCGTCGTCGCCGGCGTACCCGACTACGAGACGGCGACGCGTCAGGATGCCGGCGCCTACGCCGCCTTCTTCCACGCGATGCTCGACGCGGGGGTGTCGCTTCCGCCCTCGGCCTTCGAGGCGTGGTTCCTCACCGCGGCACACGACGACGTCGCTCTCGGGCGCATCCTCGAGGCGCTGCCGGGCGCCGCACGAGCAGCTGCCGCCGCGTCCGCAGACAGCTGACCCGGGCGCCGCGTCGTCCGCGGGGCGACGCGGCGCCGCCCAACTAGGCTGGTCCTCATGCCTGTGACCCTCCTCGGTGCCGCCGAGATCCGCGCCCTCGCGGCCGAACTCGACGTGACTCCCACGAAGAAGCTCGGGCAGAACTTCGTCGTCGACGCCAACACGGTACGCAAGATCGTCCACGCGGCACGCGTTCAGCCCGACGAACGCGTCGTCGAGATCGGGCCGGGCCTGGGGTCGCTGACCCTGGCGATCCTCGAAACCGGTGCCCGCGTCACGGCGGTCGAGATCGATCACCGCCTCGCCGCGCACCTCCCGGTCACCGCCGCCAGACACGGTGTCGCCGACGACGCGCTCACGGTCGTCGACGCCGATGCCATGCGGGTGACCGAGCTGCCAGGCGAGCCGACCGTGCTGGTCGCGAACCTGCCGTACAACGTCAGTGTGCCCGTGCTGCTGCACTTCCTCGAGACCTTCCCCTACCTCCAGCGCGGCGTCGTCATGGTGCAGGCCGAGGTCGCCGAACGCCTCGCCGCCGCGCCCGGCTCGAAGATCTACGGCTCGCCGAGCGCGAAGGCCGCGTGGTACGGGTCATGGCGTCTGGCCGGCACGGTCTCGCGGCAGGTGTTCTGGCCCGTCCCGAACGTCGACAGCCTGCTGGTCGCCTTCGAACGCGACACCGACGCGCGCGGCGACGAAGCCCTCCGCCGGCGCACGTTCCAGATCATCGACGCGGCTTTCGGCCAGCGACGCAAGATGCTCCGCCAGGCCGTCTCGCCGCTGTTCGGCGGTACCGCGGCATCGGCGTCTGCGGCGCTCGAGGCCGCCGGGATCGACCCGACGCTGCGCGGCGAACAGCTCACGATCGACGATTTCGTGCGGTTGGCGGCATCCGTTCACTGAATGATCATCAGCGCGTCATCGGGTTCTCCCGAAACATGCCGGTAACATTCGGGGCGAGCCGCGAGCGTCGCGGCGAGCATCACCCGACCCGGAAGAGACGATGCGAAGCGCCGAGTACCCGGCACCCGAGAGGGTGCTGCTGCACCTGAGCGACACCCACCTGCGAGCCGCCGGCTCGCAACTCTTCGACCGCGTCGACGCGGCTGCGCACCTGCGCCGCGCTCTCGACGCGATCGAGACGGCAGCCCTCCGTCCTGACGGGATCGTCTTCACCGGCGACCTCGTCGACCTCGGCGAGCGCGGCGCTTACGCCGAACTGCGCGACCTGGTCGAGCCGTTCGCCGAGCGTCTCGGCACCCGGGTGTTCTGGGTGATGGGCAATCACGACGACCGTGCGGGGTTCCGCGAGACCCTGTGGCGCGAGTCCGGCACCACCGAGACCGCCGATCGGGTCGACGAGATCGACGGTCTCCGGCTCATCACCCTCGACACGAGTGTTCCCGGCGCACACCACGGCGAGGTGCGCCCCGCGCAGCTCGCGTGGCTGCGGGAGGTGCTGTCGACGCCCGCCCCGCTCGGCTCGATCCTCGCGATGCACCATCCGCCGGTGCCGAGCGTGCTGCCGCTGGCCGCGAGCGTCGAGCTGCGCGACCAGCGTTCGCTCGCCCCGGTCCTCGCCGGGTCGGACGTGCGCGCCATCATCGCCGGACACCTGCACTACTCGACGTTCGCGACCTTCGCCGGCATCCCCGTCTCGGTGGCCTCATCGACCTGCTACGCCCAGGACCTCACGGTTCCGGTGGGCGGCACCCGGCCGCAGGACGGCGCCCAGTCGTTCAACTTCGTGCACGTCTACGACGACACGGTCGTCCACTCGGTCGTGCCGATCGACGCGCCGACGACGCTGGAGTACACCGACGCGGGTGAAGCTCAGCGGCGCCTGGCCGAGGCCGGGATCGCTCCCGTCAGCGCTTCACGCCGGAGCGCGCCGCCGACGCGTCCCGTACCTGTCCTTCGCTGACGGCCGGGATCTCCCACGGCGCGCGGATGGGGAACATCCGCTCGAGCACATCGCGCAGTGAGCTCACGCGGATCTCTTCGGGGACCTCGGTCTCGCCGCCGTCGTTCAGGCAGAACATGTCGATGTCGCGACGCTTCGCGAGACGTTCCATGCCTGCGAGCGAGCGCGCGAGCGTCGTCTGGACGTACCGGGTGCGTGGCACCGAGGTGGGAAGCGCGCGGCCGGTGAACATCGCGTAGTAGTGGTAGAGCGAGTTGGTCACCGAGATGTCCGTCGCGGCACGGAAGCGGGATGCGGCGGTGCGCCGGAAGTCCTCGGGGAAGGTCTGCTCGAGCTCGCTCATGACGCTCCGGCGCAGCGGTGCGGCGCAGTGCTCGAGGTCGCGCACGATGACGCGCCCGAACCGCTCCTGCAGGAGGGCGCGATTGACGCGCAACCCGTTGTCGTGGCCCGAGCGTTCGAGGCGCGGGTCGCCCGAGCCGATGCGCACGTCGCACTCGACGAACGATGAGATGCCCCCGGGCGAGAAGAACAGCTCGGGGTGCACCGGGCGGCCGAAGAACATGTCGTCGTTCGAGTACAGGAAATGCTCGGCGAGGCCGTCGATGCGGTGCAGCTGTGCTTCGACGGCGTGCGAGTTGTGGGTCGGGAGCGTCGAGGGGTCGGCGAAGAACTCCTCGCTCCGCACGATGGTCACCTTGGGGTGCTCGGCGAGCCACGCCGGTGCGGGGGAGTCGGTGGCGATGAAGATGCGGCGGACCCAGGGGGCGTACATGTGGACGCTTCGCAGCGCGTATCGCAGCTCGTCGACGTGGCGGTACCGAGCCGGACCGTCGTCGCCTTCTCCGACGACGTACTCGGAGAGCTGCGCCGCACGCTGCCGTTGGAACTCGCTGGCCGATCCGTCGACCCAGGAGAACACCATGTCGATGTCGTGCGTGACTTCTCGGGGGTGAGGGTCGAGCATTCCCACGACGGTCTGCCATTGCCGGCCGTATCGCGTCGCCGTGACGATCTCGACGTCCTGCGCGGGGGTGATGCGACGCATCAGGGCATTGGCCTGAGGCGCCTCGACGGAGGTCTCCCCGAAGCGCCAGAACTCCACCCGTACGCCGTACTCGTGGTCGTATCGACGTCCTCCCGTGGCGCTCACGCGCGGACGGTAGGCGCGGACGGCGTGCGGCGCCGCGGCGGGGATGGTCGCATCTGCGGCGAAGACCGGCGCCGCGCCCTTCGCCTTGAGGTAGAGCGGCTCGTTCCGACCGAGCGCGCGCAGTGCCGTCGCGGTGCGCTCCGCGTCTGCGAGGTCGACCGCGAGGGCGGGGGTATGGAGATCGTGACGGATCAGCAGCGCGCGGATGCCGGCCGCGTCGAGCGCGTCGGCGAGCAGCAGCAGATCAGCGGTGCGGGCGGCATCGGGCGTCGTGGCGTCGTGGACGAGACGCAGAATGCCCTCGTCGAGGACGACGTCGTCGCGTCGCGCGGGCAGATCGATCCAGGGGTTCTCGCGGCGGGGCAGAGCGGAAAGGGCCAGGGTTTCCTCCTCGGGGGAATGGTGTGTTCGTAGGCAGACTAGACATTCTCCGTTACATCGGTGTTTCCGCGCACCTCGGAGAGCCTGCACAGATCGAGACGCGGCCGGCTGCGCTGTCGATAGGCTCGGATCGTGACCGCCTCGCCCCGCTTCCCCGCTTCGCGCGGCGGAGACCTGCACCGTCCCTACAACGCCGCCCCCGACCGCTACGAGAGCAGCGAATATCGCCAGGTCGGCTCGTCGGGGCTGTTCCTGCCGCCGATCTCGCTGGGCCTCTGGTGGAACTTCGGAGACAACATCCCCTTCGACCGTCAGCGCGAGGTGCTGCGGCATGCGTTCGATCGCGGGATCACCCACTTCGACCTCGCGAACAACTACGGACCGCCCTACGGTTCGGCAGAGACGAACTTCGGGCGCATGATGCGCGAGGATTTCGCTCCCTACCGCGATGAGCTGATCATCTCGTCCAAGGCGGGATACGACATGTGGGACGGTCCCTACGGCAACCACGGGTCGCGGAAGTACCTCATCGCGAGCGCCGAGCAGTCGCTGAAGCGGATGAGCATCGACTACGTCGACATCTTCTACTCGCACCGTGAGGACGACACGACCCCGATCGAAGAGACGGTGGGAGCGCTCGACGCGCTCGTGCGGCAGGGCAAGACGCTCTACGTCGGCATCTCCTCGTACTCGGCCGAGAACTCCGCCCGTGCCGCCGCCGTGGCCCGCGAGCTCGGCACGCCGCTGGTGATCCACCAGCCGTCGTACTCCATCCTCAACCGCTGGATCGAAGACGGCCTCACCGACCAGCTGCGCCGCGACGGGATGGGAGCCATCGGGTTCATGCCCCTCCAGCAGGGTCTGCTGACGGGCCGGTACCTCGATGACGGCACGTCGGAGCGTTCGATGCAGCGCTTCTCGCTGCCCGACGACGGGCGGCTGTCGTCCTCCGCGCTCGCCGGTCTGCGGGAGCTGGGCGACCTCGCCCGCGAGCGCGGGCAGACCCTCGCGCAGCTCGCCATCCGCTGGACGCTGCGCGACCCCGTGGTCGCCTCCGCCCTGATCGGAGCATCGCGCACGGCTCAGCTCGACGAGAACCTCGCCGCTCTCGACGGACCCGACCTCACCGACGACGAGCTTCGGCGGATCGACGACATCGCTGCTCGCATCGGCTCGATCTGGGACGGGCCGGACGGCTCGTGAGCCTCAGCGCCGTTCCCGACCGCGTGCGTGTGCGGGCGCCCGGCAAGATCAACCTGTTCCTCGACGTGGGTGCCGTGCAGGACGACGGTTACCACGATGTCGCCTCGGTGTACCAGGCCGTCTCGCTGTACGAGGATCTGGTGGCCACCCCGGCCGACGACTTCACCGTGAGCGTCGTCGACGAAGCCGGCGAACCCGTGCCCGGCGTTCCCCTGGACGATCGCAACCTCGCGCTGCGCGCGGCGCGGATGGTGGCGCGAGAGGTCGGCTATCTGGGTGGCGTGCATCTGGACATCTGCAAGTCCGTACCGGTCGCCGGCGGCATGGGCGGGGGCTCGGCGGATGCCGCGGCGGCCCTCGTGGCTTGCGACGCGTTGTGGGGCGCCGGGCTCACGTCTCCGGCGCTGCAGGAGCTGGCTGCGCGCCTGGGGGCCGACGTCCCGTTCTCGCTCATGGGTGGCAGCGCGGTGGGCACGGGGCGCGGCGATCGCTTGAGCCCGGCGCTCGGGCGAGCCCGCTTCGACTGGGTCGTGGTCGCCGACGGCGGCGGCCTCTCGACCCCGGAGGTGTACGCAGCGCTCGACCGGCTGCGAGCCGACCGGCGGCCCGACATCGCCCCGCGCCCCGAGCCGCCCGAGGTCGACCCGGTCGTCCTCCAGGCGCTGCGCTCGGGGTCTCCCGACCTCCTCGCGAGCGCTCTGCGCAACGATCTGCAGGAAGCGGCGTGCGCGCTGCGGCCGGACCTGTGCGACCTGCTCGATGGCGCCGTGGAACTCGGCGCGTTGGCGGGGATCGCGTCGGGGTCCGGCCCGACTCTCGCCTTTCTCGCCGCCGATGCCACGGCTGCGCGCGCTCTCGAGCAGAACCTGTCCGCGATGGGCCACCGTGCCCGTCATGTCTCCGGCCCGGTGACGGGCGCGAAAGTGGTGACCCGATGACCGAGACCCCGAACCCCCTGATGCATCGCGACGTCGACGAGGCGTCCCGCCGTGCTCTTGCCCAGCGCGGACTGACCTATCGAACGGTGCCGGCCGCCGAGCCGGCGTTCGACGGCTGGATCCAGGCCGTCGCGCGCGGCTTCCAGGACGGCGAGCGCTCGGCCGAGCAGATCGCCGGCGCGCGCGGCAGGAACAGTGATCGGCGGCTGACCGGTGTGTTCGACGAGAGCGGACCGATGCCGGAGGTGGCGGTCGGTACGGTCGCGTCGTGGGCGTCCGAACTCACCGTGCCGGGTGGGACGATCCCCGCCGGTGCGATCAGCGCCGTCACCGTCGCGCAGACGCACCGGCGTCGCGGCATCGCACGAGCGCTCCTCGAGGGCGAGGTCCGCACGGTCGCCGCAGCGGGGCTCCCCGTCGCGATGCTCACGGTGACCGAGTCGACGCTGTACGGCCGCTACGGCTTCGCTTCGGCGGCATCCGCCGCGATCCTCGACATCGACACGCGCCGCGTGCGCTGGAGCGGACCGACGCCGGAGGGGCGCCTCGACTTCGTCGAACGCACCGTCGCGCGCGACGTGGTCGCGACGCTCCACGAGCGCACACGCCGCCGCACCCCCGGCGACATCGCCCTGCCGCCGGGGCACGGCGACCGCTTCACCGGCACCGACCCCGATGCGAAGGACGGCGGCGACATCCGGTGCGTGCAGTACCGCGACGCGGCGGGAGAGGTACGCGGCATCCTCACCTACACGCTCGCGCCTCACGAGCGCGACATCGTCAAGGGCACGGCGAAGGTGACGATCCTGATCGCCGAGACCGACGACGCCTACGCCGCGCTGTGGCGGTTCCTCCTCGAACTCGATCTCGTGGCGCATGTCCATGCTGAGCTGTGCTCGGTGGACGAGCCGGTCCTGTGGATGATCGGCGATCGGCGTGCCGCGTCGGTCACGGTCTTCGACCACCAGTACCTGCGCATCGTGGACGTGCCCGCGGCTCTCCGGGCACGCACGTACGGCGCCGCGGGACGCGTGGTGCTGCGGGTGAGCGATCCGCTCGAGATCGCGGCGGGGGACTACCTGCTGACGGTCGATGACCACGGCGCCGCCACGGTGTCCGCGGCGACGGATGCCGACGACGCCGGAGGCACCGCCGGGGCCGAGACGCTCGAACTGTCGGTCGTCGAGCTCGCGGCCGTGTATCTCGGTGGCGTGTCGCCCGAGACGCTCGGGCGGGCCGGGCGGGTGCGAGGCACCGACCTCGCCGCCGCCTCGCGGATGTTCGCGTCGACGGTCGTTCCCCGCGTCGGCCTCTGGTACTGAACGTCCGCGGAGAGCCCTCTCGCGAGTCGGGATGCGTCTTTTTAGTCCATTTCACGACATGACGCAACACGGCCCGGGTGTCGGTTCCGAACGCTAGCGTGAGAGACCACAACGGAGGGCGGCGCCATGCGTGCACGACTGGGCGACACGATCGTCGCTGAAGCCGACGAGAGCGATCTCGTGCGGATCGAGGGAAACTGGTACTTCCCGCCTCGGAGCATCGCTCCGGGCGTCCTGACCGAAAGCGACACGGCCTACACCTGCGCTTGGAAGGGCGACGCCCAGTACTTCGACGTCGCCGGGTCGGCCGACAAGGCATGGTCGTACCCGACGCCGTATCCCACCGCGATCGAGCGCGTCGGCACCGACTTCTCGGGCTACGTCGCGTTCGACCGCTCGGTCGTGATCGAGAGCTGAACGCGTGATCGAGTTCCGCGACGTCGTCAAAGAGTTCCCCGACGGCACCCGCGCGGTGCAGGACTTCTCTCTCGTCATCCCGTCTCATCAGACGACCGTCTTCGTGGGGTCTTCCGGATGCGGCAAGACGACTCTTCTGCGCATGATCAATCGGATGGTCGAGCCGACCTCCGGCGCCATCGAGATCGACGGCGAGAGCGTCGCGACCGGCTCCCCGGTGCAGCTGCGCCGCCGCATCGGCTACGTCATGCAGAACTCCGGCCTGCTGCCGCACTTCACCGTCGCCGACAACATCGCCACCGTGCCCGTCCTCACCGGCACGAGCCGGCGCGACGCGCGGCGCCGGGCGCTCGAGCTCATGGAGACGGTCGGACTCGACACGCGCATGGCGGATCGTTACCCGAGCCAGCTGTCGGGCGGCCAGCAGCAGCGAGTGGGCGTGGCCCGGGGCCTCGCCAACGACCCGAACATCCTCCTGATGGACGAGCCCTTCGGCGCCGTCGACCCCATCGTGCGAGACGAGCTGCAGCAGGAGCTGCTGCGTCTGCAGCGCGAGCTCGGCAAGACCGTCGTCTTCGTCACCCACGACATCGACGAGGCGTTCCTCCTCGGCGACCAGGTCGTGATCCTCGCCGCCGGCGCGCACAAGCTGCAGGTCGGCTCTCCCAGCGAGATCATTCGCGACCCTGCCGACGAGTTCGTCGCCAGCTTCATCGGAGTCGAGCGGGGCAAGCGTGCTCTGCATGTCGAGCGGACGGCGAACGGAGCGGTGCTCGTCGATTCCGAGGGGCGCACGCAGGGCGCCCTGGTCGAAGGTGACGTCTGACGTGTCGTGGATCTGGTCGAACCTCGACCTCATCTTCTCGCTCGCCCTCGACCACATCCGGCAGAGCGTCATCGCCATCGTGCTGGGGCTGGTGCTCTCCGTGCCGCTCGGGTGGGTGGCGTGGCGGTACCGTCTGCTGCGCGGGTGGGTGATCACCCTGACCGGCCTGCTGTACACCATCCCCTCACTCGCGTTGCTCGTCCTGCTGCCGAGCGCGCTCGGGTACGGCATCCGTACCGAGACGAACCTCATCGTCGGGCTGACGATCTACGCGATCGCGATCCAGACCCGCTCGGTGGCCGATGGCTTCGACTCGGTGGATCCGGGCGTCCGGCAGGCAGCCACGGCGATGGGATACGGCGGGTTCCGGCGATTCTGGGCCGTCGATCTGCCCCTGTCCGGCCCCGTGCTGCTCGCGGGCCTGCGGGTGATGGCCGTCTCGACCGTGTCGCTTGCCACGGTCGGCATCCTCGTCGGCGTCACGAACCTCGGCTATCTGTTCACCAACGGCATCCAGCGGCGCCTCCTCGAAGAGGTGTTCGCGGGCATCGTCGCCGTCGCGATCATCGCCCTCGTCATCGATGCGCTGCTCGTGGTGATCGGCCGCGTCGTCATGCCGTGGGCCCACGCGGGCTCGGTGCGCCGAGACCGTCGCGCGCGGCGCCGACGGGAGGCCACCGCATGAACGTCTTCGTCGACGCCATCGCCTGGGTCCTCGACCCCGCCCAGTACACCGGCAGCAACTCGGTGCCGTTCCTGATCGGCCAGCAGCTGTTCTACACCTTCGTCTCGGTGCTGATCGCCGCGGTCATCGCGGTGCCGATCGGCTGGGCCATCGGGCACACCGGCAAGGGGCGCGAGTTCGCGGTGGCCGTGTCGGGAGCAGCCCGCGCGATCCCGTCGTTCGGACTGCTGATCCTGCTGATCCTGCTGCTCGGGGTGACCCAGAAGACCGAGGCCGCGTTCATCACCTTCGTCGTGCTGGCCATCCCGCCGCTGCTCGCGGGCGCCTACAGCGGGCTGCAGGCGATCGATCGCCGGACGATCGACGCGGCACGGGCCGTCGGCATGACGGAGTGGCAGATCCTCTGGCGCGTCGAGGTGCCGCTCGGCCTGTCGCTGCTCATCGGCGGACTGCGCTCGGCGGTGCTCCAGGTGGTGGCGACGGTGACGATCGCGGGTTACACCGACCTCGGCGGCCTCGGCTTCCGCATCATCCAGGGCATCGACCTCCGTGCCATCGACCAGGTGCTCGGCGCAGCCCTCGTGCTCGCGGTGCTCGCCCTCCTGCTCGACGCCGTCTTCGCCCTCCTCCAACGCCTCAGCGTGCCGCGGGGCATCCGCGCCGCCGACGCCCCGCAGCGCACCCGCCGGCCTGTCGCCGCGACCGCCTGACCGACCATCCCGACCCACAGCACCCCACCGTCGCACCACCAGAAAGAGGAACCCATGTCTCGCTTCACCACCCGCCGCCTGTTGACGGCCGGTGTCGGCGTGCTCGCCGCCACCACCCTGTTCGCCGGATGCGCCAGCTCCGACCCGCTCGCGGACGGCGGCGGAGAGTCGGCGGCCCCCGCCGACGGCACCATCGTCATCGGATCGCAGGACTATTACTCCAACGAGATCATCGCCGAGATCTACGCTCAGGCTCTCGAGGGCGCCGGTAAGACCGTCGACCGGCAGTTCACGACCGGCCAGCGCGAGGCGTACCTGCCCGAGCTCGAGAGCGGCTCGCTGACGCTGTTCCCCGAGTACACCGGCAACCTGCTGCAGTACTTCGATGAGGACACCACGGCTCGCACCTCCGACGACGTCTACGCCGCCCTCACCGACGCTCTGCCCGAGAACCTCACGGTGCTCGACCAGGCGACCGCAAGCGACCAGGACTCGTACACGGTGACCGCGGCATTCGCCGAGCAGTGGAACCTGACCACGATCGCCGATCTCGCCAACGTGACCGAGCCGCTCACGCTCGGCGGTCCCGCCGAGCTCGAGCAGCGTCCCTACGGCCCGACGGGCCTGGCTGACACCTACGGCATCCAGGTCGGCTTCCAGGCCACCGGTGAGACCACCGTCGACGACCTCGTCGCCGGCACCGTGAACGTCGCCAACGTCTTCACGGCCGACCCCCGCATCCAGACCGACGACCTCGTCGTGCTCGAAGACCCCGAGGGTCTCTTCCTCGCCTCCAACGTCGTCCCGGTCGTGAACAAGGACCTCGCGGGCGAGGTCGAGGACACCATCAACGCCGTCAGCGCGAAGCTCACCCCCGAGGCCCTGGTCGCGCTCAACGTCCAGAGCACGGTCGACAAGCTCGAGCCGGCTGCGATCGCCAAGAAGTTCCTCGAGGACAACGGTCTCGTCTGATCCCTCACGATCGAGCCCCCGGTGCCGAGAGCGCCGGGGGCTTCGTCGTGCGGACGGCGGTCAGCCGTCGATGGCCTCGCCGAGCTCGAGCCAGCGTTCCTCGAGCGTCGTCGTCTCGGCGACGAGCTCGTCGCGCCGGCGCTGCAGGCCCATGATCCGTTCGAAGTCGTCGTGTGCCTCCGCGAGCTGCGCGTCGACGGCTGCGATCTCGCCCTGGATCTTCTCGAGCCGGCGGTCGATAGCCGAGACCTCCTTCTCGGCAGCTCGCCGCTCTGCGCCGCTGAGCGTCGGAGTCGACGGGCTCACTGGTCCGCTGCTCGATGCCGGGACGGATGCCGCGGAGCTCGCCCCCGTGCGCTCGGGCTGTTCGCGTCGCAGCCGCAGGTACTCGTCGACACCGCCGGGGAGATGTCGCAGCCGGCCACCGAGGATCGCGTACTGCTGGTCGGTCACGCGCTCGAGGAAGTACCGGTCGTGAGAGACGACGATGAGGGTTCCGGCCCACGAGTCCAGGAGGTCTTCGATGGCCGCGAGCATGTCGGTGTCGAGGTCGTTCGTCGGCTCGTCGAGGATCAGCACGTTCGGCTGGTCGAGCAGGATGAGCAGCAGCTGAAGCCGCCGCTTCTGTCCGCCCGAGAGGTCTTTGACGGGCGTCGACAGCTGCGCTGAGCTGAACCCCATCCGCTCGAGCAGCTGTCCCGGCGTCAGATCCTGGGCTTTCGAGCCCGACCCGACGGTGTAGCTGGTCCGCAGGTTCGAGATGACGACGCGTACAGGCTGGTCGAGGTGCTCGTCCAGCTCGCCCATGCGCTGCGAGAGGGTCGCGACCTTCACTGTCTTGCCGTGCTTCACACGCCCCGTCGTCGGTTCGACCGTGCCGGAGATCAGCCCGAGGAGCGTCGACTTGCCGGCGCCGTTCACGCCGAGGATGCCGGTCCGCTCGCCCGGCGCGACACGCCATTCGACCTTCTCCAGTACGACGCGGTCGCCGTAACTGACGCCCGCGTCGAGGACGTCGACGACATCCTTGCCCAGTCGCGAGACCGCGAGCGACTGCAGGGCGACCCGGTCACGGATCTCGGGGACGTCGGCGATCAGTTCGTTCGCAGCGTCGATGCGGAACTTGGGCTTCGAGGTGCGGGCGGGGGCGCCGCGGCGCAGCCACGCGAGTTCTTTGCGGGCCAGGTTCTGCCGCCGGGCCTCGATGGTCGCGGCTTGCCGGTCGCGCTCGACGCGCTGCAGGATGTACGCGGCGTACCCGCCGTCGAACGGCTCGACGATGCGGTCGTGGACCTCCCACGTCGCGGTGCAGATCTCGTCGAGGAACCACCGGTCGTGCGTCACGACGAGGAGTGCACCCGATCCGGCCGACCAGCGCCGCTTGAGGTGCTCCGCGAGCCACGAGATTCCCTCGACGTCGAGGTGGTTCGTCGGCTCGTCGAGGAAGATGACGTCGTGGTCGCCCGCGAGGAGCGCCGCCAGCGAGACGCGGCGGCGCTGACCGCCCGAGAGCCCGCGGATCGGACCTTCCCAGTCGAGGTCGCCGAGCAGGCCCGCGATGACGTCGCGCACCCGCGCGTCGCCCGCCCACTCGTGGTCGGCCTGGTCGCCGACCACGGCGTCACGCACCCGCAGGTCGTCGTCGAGGTCGTCGGCCTGCGCCAGCACGCCGACCCGGATGCCGCCGCGGACGGTCACCCGGCCGGAGTCGGGCTCGATCAGCCCCGCGAGCATGCGCAGCAGGCTCGACTTGCCGTCGCCGTTCCGGCCGACGATACCGATGCGGTCGCCCTCGTCGACACCGAGGGAGACCCCGTCGAACACCACTTTGGTCGGATACTCGAGGCGAAGGCCCTCGGCTCCCAGAAGATGCGCCATATTGCTTCCAGGCTAGGCCACCCCCACGGGGCGGATGCTGTCAGCCGAGCCCGGCAGGATCAGGCGGACGGTGCCGGGGGAGACCCGTCGAACCCCAGCGAGAGCTTGCGCAGCAGCGAGGCCAGTCGATCCCGGTCGCTCTTGGACAGACCGGCCAGGAGGACCGCCTCCGCGTCGACGAGGCGCGTGATGGCGGCATCCACACGGATCCGTCCGTCATCGGTCAGGGTCACGAGGACGCTGCGACCGTCGCCGGGATCGGACTCACGGCGCACGAGCCGGCGCGCGACGAGCCGATCGATGCGATTGGTCATCGTGCCGCTCGAGACCAACGTCTGCTGGAGCAGCTGCTTGGGGCTCAACTGGTACGGCTCGCCGGCGCGACGCAGCGCCGAGAGCACGTCCCACTCCCACGGCTCGAGATCGCTGCGGCGGAAAGCCTCGCGGCGCGCGCGGTCGAGGTGGCGCGACAGTCGGTCGACTCGGGAGAGCACTTCGAGCGGCGAGAAATCCAGGTCGGGACGTTGCAGCGACCACGCCCCGACGATGCGGTCCACCTCGTCGGTCTCGTGTGCCATGGCCCCATTATCCCGAACCGGGGCGCTCGACACCGGCGTTCGCGGCGGCGCGGCCCCGCGCGCTCTGGCAGACTTGTCGGGCCGCACCTCGGTGCGGCGGTCCGCCGTGGTGTAATGGCAGCACGACAGCCTTTGGAGCTGTGAGGTCTAGGTTCGAGTCCTGGCGGCGGAGCATGAGCGACACCCAACTCGACCCCCGTCTCGCTGTCGTGATCCTCGCCGCGGGGCAGGGGACGCGGATGAAGTCGTCGCTGCCGAAGGTGCTGCATCGCATCGGCGGACGACCGCTCGTCGGCCACGTGCTCGACACCGCGCGCGACCTCGCCCCCGCCCATGTGCTCGTCGTCGTCCGTCACGAACGTGATCGCGTCGCCGAAGCGGTGCTCGGCGTCTCGCCCGAGGTGGTCGTCGTCGACCAGGACGAGATCCCCGGAACGGGCCGGGCCGTCGAGGTCGCGCTCGATCAGCTGCCGGAGTTCACGGGCGACGTGCTGGTGCTGAGTGCCGATGTTCCTCTCCTCGACGACGCCACGCTCGGCGAACTGCTGCGCACGCACCGCTCGTCGGGTGCGGCGGCCACGATGCTGAGCGCTCGCCTGACCGATCCCACGGGCTACGGCCGCGTCGTCCGTGACACCGCGGGCGGTGTCGACCGCATCGTCGAGCACAAGGACGCAACCGACGCAGAGCGTGCCGTCGACGAGGTCAACGCCGGCGTCTACGCCTTCCAGGCGGGCCCTCTGCGCGAGCGGCTGGGCCGGATCAGCACGGCCAACGTCCAGGCCGAGAAGTACCTCACCGACGTCGTGGGGATGCTGCGCGCCGACGCCCTCGCCGTCGCGGCGCAGCCCGTGGCCGACCCGACCCTGATCGTCGGCGTCAACGACCGTGTGCAGCTCGCCGAGGCCGGACGCCTGCTGAACGCGCGCACGGTGCGTCGCTGGCAGCTCGAGGGGGTGACGGTTCAGGACCCCGCGACCACGTGGATCGACGTCACCGCCACGCTCGCCCCCGACGTGACCGTGCTTCCGAACACCCACATCCTCCGCGCGACGGTGGTCGCGGAAGGGGCCACGATCGGCCCCGACACGTCGTTGACCGACTGCGAGGTCGGCGCGGGCGCCTCGGTGACGCGGAGCGATGCGACCCTCGCCGTCATCGGCGCCGGTGCGACCGTGGGGCCGTTCTCGTACATCCGGCCCGGCACGCAGCTGGGGGAGCGCGGCAAGATCGGCACCTTCGTCGAGACGAAGAACGCCGTCATCGGTGCAGGCAGCAAGGTGCCGCACCTGTCGTACGTCGGTGACGCCGAGATCGGCCGCGGCGTGAATCTGGGCGCGGGCGCCATCACCGCGAACTACGACGACCTCGCCAAGCACCGCACCGTCATCGGCGACGAGGTCCACGCCGGCTCGCACAACGTCTTCGTCGCGCCGGTTAAGATCGGTGAGGGCGCCAAGACGGGCGCCGGAGCGGTCATCCGCAAGGACGTCCCGGCCGGTGCTCTCGCGCTCAGCGTCGCCCCCCAGCGCAATGTCACAGGGTGGGTCGAGAAGAACAGACCCGGTACTGCAGCCGCCGCAGCAGCGGCACGCGTGCGGTCTTCACAGGAAGCGGACGATGGCTCGCAAGAAGAACACGGTTGACCTCGACGTCTCGCGGGGTATCGCCCCGGGACTGGTCGCCAAGACCAAGAAGCGTCTCGTCGTGGCATCCGGTGGCTCGCACCCCGCGCTGTCTGCCGATGTGGCGACGCAGCTCGGCACCGAGCTCGTGCCCACCGAGCACCGCACCTTCGCGTCGGGTGAGATCCTCACGCGCTTCGAGGTCTCGATCCGCGGGTGCGACTTCTTCCTCGTGCAGTCGTTCGGCCCGCCGGTCAACGAGTGGCTCATGGAGACGCTGATCATGCTGGACGCCGCCAAGCGCGCATCCGCGAAGCGCATCACCGTCGTCGCGCCGTATTACCCGTATTCGCGCCAGGACAAGAAGGGCCGCGGTCGCGAGCCGATCAGTGCACGCCTCGTCGCAGACCTGTTCAAGACGGCCGGTGCCGACCGTGTGATGAGCGTCGACCTGCACGCCGCGCAGATCCAAGGGTTCTTCGACGGTCCCGTCGACCACCTCTTCGCCAAGCCGGTGCTGCTGGAGCACTTCGAGCGCACGCTCAGCCCAGAGGACCGGGCGAAGCTGACCGTGGTCTCGCCCGACACCGGCCGTGTCCGGGTCGCCGATACCTGGTCGGACAGCCTGGGCGCACCGCTCGCGATCATCCACAAGCGTCGCGACCCGAACGTCGCCAACCAGGTCACCGTCAACGAGATCGTCGGTGACGTGCGCGGACGTGTCTGCCTGCTTGTCGACGACATGATCGACACCGGCGGCACCATCGTCAAGGCTGCGCAGGCGCTGAAGAACAATGGTGCCGAGCGCGTCATCGTCGCGGCGACGCACGCGATCTTCAGCCACCCGGCGGTCGACCGTCTGCAAGACGCCGCGATCGACGAAGTGGTCGTCACCGACACGATCCCGCTCGGCGACGACAAGCGCTTCCCCGGCCTCACCATCCTTCCGATCGCACCGCTCTTGGCGCGCGCGATCAAGGAGGTCTTCGAGGACGGTTCCGTCACCAGCATGTTCGACGGCGCCGCCTGACCCGGGACGCATCCGCTCGGCTGCCGCGCCCCGCTGTTGCTGCCGGGGCTGCGTGCGGTCGTTCGTCGGCACCCCGTGCCGTGCCGTCCACAGGCTGATCGCGTCCACGGGCAGTGGGAGCAGCGGCCACGCCTGATCGAGCCTGTCGGCGGCACAGCAGCAGCGCCCCGGCAGGGTCCCGACGCACCGCGTCTTCCACGGCGACAGCCACTGTGGCGGGAGGCTCGACGCCGTAGGATCGGCGGCATGGCTGCCCCCACCTCCGAGGCGGACCTCGAGTCGCCTCGCTCCTACGCTCGCCCCGTCGACGAGGTCGCATCGGCGCTCGGAACCAGCGCCGAGGGGCTGAGTTCGGACGACGCGGCGAGGCGCCTCGCCGCGATGGGGCCGAACGTCCTGCCCGAGGCGAAGCGCACTCCCGCATGGCTGCGGTTCCTCTCGCATTTCAACGACACCCTGATCTACATCCTGCTGGCCGCTGCCGCGATCAAGGCGGTGATGGCCGACTGGCTCGACGTCTGGGTCATCCTCGCCGTCGCCATCATCAACGCCGTGATCGGCTTCGCGCAGGAGGGGCGGGCCGAGAAGGCCCTGGCGGGCATCCGAGGGATGCTGTCGTCCGACGCGAGCGTGCGTCGCGACGGCTCGTGGCGGCGGTTGCCCGCCGCGGATCTCGTGCCCGGTGACGTCGTACGCCTGTCTCCCGGCGACAAGGTTCCGGCAGACCTCCGCCTCGTCCAGGCGAGTCAGCTGCGCATCGACGAGGCGGCGCTGACCGGTGAGTCGGTGCCGTCATCCAAGCAGACCGACCCCGTCGACGCGGATGCCGGCGTCGGCGACCGCGCTTCGATGGCCTTTTCGGGCACGATCGTCTCGGCGGGGCAGGGGCGGGGGATCGTCACGGGAACCGGCGCCCGCACCGAGATCGGCAAGATCCAGGAACTGGTCGGCGGCGCGGGCAGCTTGACGACGCCGCTCACGAAACAGCTGGACGCGTTCGGGCGGGTCCTGACGCTCGTCATCCTCGGGATGGCCGCCCTGATGATGCTCATCGGCCGGTTCGTGCACGGGATGCCGTTCGGTGAGCTCGTCTCGGCGACGATCGGCTTCGCCGTCGCGGCGATTCCGGAGGGGCTTCCGGCGCTTGTGACGATCACGCTGGCGATCGGTGTCCAGCAGATGGCGCGGCGTCGCGCGATCACGCGCAAGCTCCCGGCCGTCGAGACGCTGGGATCGGTGACGACGGTGTGCTCCGACAAGACGGGCACGCTCACCAAGAACGAGATGACGGTGCGGCGGATCGTCACCCCGGTCGCCCGCTACGACGTCTCCGGGCTCGGATACGCGCCGGAGGGCGAGATCGAGCGCGCCGACGGTGGTGGACGCGCCGGCGGCGATCTTTTGGCCGTCCTCGCTGTAGCCGACCTCTGCAATGACGCCGACGTCGTGTCGGATGACGACGGCTGGAAGCTCGTCGGAGAACCGACCGAAGGGGCGCTGCGTGTCGTCGCGATGAAGGGCGGACACGACGGCGAGGCCGACGGCGTCCGACGCGTCGACGTCCTGCCGTTCGACTCGGAGAACAAGTTCATGGCGACCCTGAACGAGGGTGCAGACGGGTCGCGCGCGCTGCTCGTCAAGGGCGCCCCCGACCGGCTGCTCGACCGTTCGACGCGCCAGCGCGGGGCCGCCGGGTCGGAAGACCTCGACCGCGACTTCTGGGAGGCAGCGGTCGCCGAGCTGAGCGGTGAGGGCCTTCGGGTCCTGGCCGCCGCGCGTAAGCCCTCGAGCCTCGATGAGATCGGGCTCGACGACGTCGAGGCGTTGGAGTTCCTCGGTCTCTGGGGCATCCTCGATCCGCCGCGCCCGGAAGCGGTCGAGGCGATCGCCGACTGCCGCCGCGCCGGCATCCGCGTGAAGATGATCACGGGTGACCACGCGGGAACCGCCATCGCGATCAGCCGTGAGATGGGGCTGGTGTCGGATGACGAACCGCGCGTCCTCACGGGCGGCGAGCTGGAGTCGCTCAGCCAGGAGAAGCTGAAGGATGTCGTCCGCGACGTCGATGTCTACGCGCGGACGAGCCCGGAGCACAAGATCCGTATCGTTCGGGCACTGCAGTCGCACGGCGAGGTCGTGGCGATGACGGGCGACGGCGTCAACGACGCTCCCGCCCTCACCCGTGCCGACGTCGGGGTCGCGATGGGCATCAAGGGCACGGAGGCGACGAAGGAAGCGGCCGAGATCGTCCTCGCCGACGACAACTTCGCCACGATCCGTTCGGCTATCCGCGAGGGGCGTCGGATCTATGACAACCTGCGGAAGTCGATCGTGTTCCTGCTGCCCACGAACGGTGCGCAGTCGCTCGTGATCCTCGTCGCCGTCGTCTTCGGATTGGCGCTGCCCCTGTCTCCGGTGCAGGTGCTGTGGGTCAACATGGTCACCGCGGTGACCCTCTCGCTCGCGCTCGCGTACGAGCCGGCGGAGCCGGGAATCATGTCGCGACCGCCACGATCGAGCGGGGGGTCGATCATCTCACTGCGCGAGCTCATGTTCGTCCTGGTGGTGTCGGTGCTGATCGGCGGCGCGACGCTCGCGGCGTTCGCGATCGTCCGTGCCACGGGCGCCGATCTCGACGTCGCCCGAACGGTGTCGGTGTCCGTCCTCGCCCTGGGGCAGCTGGCGTTCCTGCTCAACTGTCGCTTCCTGACCAGGTCGAGTGTGAACCGCGATGTCCTGCGGGGCAACCGGGTGATCTGGTGGTCGGCTGCCGCGCTCATCGGGTTGCAGCTCGTATACACGTACGTGCCGTTCATGAACACGCTGTTCGACTCCCGTCCCTTGTCTGTGCAGGCATGGCTGCTGCCGCTCGGTTTCGCCGTGGCGATCTTCTTCGCGGTGGAGGGCCTGAAGGCGCTCTGGCGCGAGCCTGCACGACTCGATGCAAACGCATAGGAATAACAGAGGGGACCCATGGCGGCGTGCCGCTAGCGTGAGATCAGCCCGCCTCCCCCCGGAGGGGCACGACACAGGAGGACCCCCCATGATCCGAGCCACTGCCGTACCCCGTTCGCTCCGTGTGACCGCCGCCGCGGCATCCGTCGCCGGCCTCGCCCTTCTCGCCGGGTGCGCGGGTCAGGCCGATGCCGAACAGCCCGGTTCGGGTGGAGCGCCCTCGTCCGACGCGACGCCCGCGGCGGGCTCGACCGGTTCGGCGGGCTCGACCGGCGGAACCTACACCGACGGCACATACACCGCCGAGGGCACATACCAGACCCCGGAGGGCCCCGAGACGATCACCGTACAGCTGACGATCGCGTCCGACGCCGTGACCGCGGTGGAGGTCACAGGTGAGCCGACCCGCCGTGAGAGCAAGCAGTACCAGTCGCAGTTCATCGGCGGCATCTCGGATGCCGTCGTCGGCAAGAGCCTCGACGAGGTGAAGGTCGACCGGGTCGCGGGCTCGTCCCTCACAAGCGGTGGCTTCAACGCGGCGGTCGAGGAGATCCGCACCGACGCGGCAGCATGATGGCCGCGGCTGCCGGCTCCGGACGGTGGGAGTTCGACGCCATCGGGACCGTGTGGTGCATCGAGAGCGAAGCGCCCCTGGGCGATGCCGAGCGCGCGGCGGTCATGTCGGTGGTCGATGCGTTCGACCGTGACTGGTCGCGGTTCCGCGACGACTCGACCGTGAGCCGACTGGCCGCGGGCGGGTCGGTGGTCGCGCCGCCCGACGCGGTGGACATGCTCGCGCTCTACGGCGCGTTGGCCGATGCCACGGACGGTGCGGTGAACCCCCTCGTCGGTGACGTGCTCGCGCGGCGCGGCTACGACGCGTCGTACTCGATGCGCGACGGCGGTGCCTCCGCCGCGGTGGCGCAGTGGCGCGATGTCGTCGAGCTCTCCGATGACCGACTCACGCTTCATCGCCCGGCGACGGTCGATGTGGGCGCGGTGGGCAAAGGCCGCCTCGTCGATCTCGTGCTGGCGGAGCTGCGACAGCGGACGGCCGGCTGGCTCGTCGTCGATGCGAGCGGCGACCTGGCGGTCGACGGGGTGCGTCAGCGCGTCGCCCTCGAGCACCCCTACGACGATTCTCGGGCGGTGGGGGTGTGGGCTCTGGATGCCGGGGCGCTGTGCGCGTCGGCGACCAACCGCCGTGCGTGGGGCGACGGTCTGCACCACGTGCTCGACGCCCGCACGGGTGAGCCGGTGCGGGCGTATGCGGCGACGTGGGCGGTCGCCGCCGACGCGATGACGGCGGATGCCGTCGCCACAGCCCTCTTCTTCGACGGCGGTCCGCGATTCGCGGAGCGCAGCAGAGCGTCGTGGGTGCGGATGCGCACCGACGGGGCCGTCGAATGGTCACCTCACTGCGAAGCGGAGTTGTTCGTATGA
This sequence comes from Microbacterium sp. F1-18, assembly GCF_052921305.1. Taxonomy (NCBI): domain Bacteria; kingdom Bacillati; phylum Actinomycetota; class Actinomycetes; order Micrococcales; family Microbacteriaceae; genus Microbacterium; species Microbacterium sp. F1-18. The sequence goes on from NZ_JBREVD010000002.1 coordinate 72,675, forward strand.
CATCCCTGACGGCCCTTCGGAACCGAGCTGTCGGTGCACTCGGCCGCGTGTCGATGTACCGGTTCGTGCTCGTCGCGCTCTCGGTGCTCGCGGTCATCGCGTTCGTGTTGACACTGGCGGGGCAGATCGCGGGTGATCCGCTCGCCCTGCCGGTCTCGCTCGTTGTGCTGGCCGCCGCGATCACCGTCGTGGATGCCGTGGCGCAGCGCCTGCTCGGCCGTACATGGCGCATCGAGTCGGCGGTCATCACCGCTCTGATCCTGCTCTTCGTTCTGCGACCGACGCTCGAGCCGGCGGGACTGGCCGGGCTCGCGATCGCCGGAGCGGTCGCCTCGGCATCGAAGTACCTGCTCGCGTGGCGCGGTCGTCACATCTTCAACCCGGCCGCCGCCGGTGCGACGGTGCTCACCGTGCTGAGTATCCCGTTCCCCGACCTGGGAGCCTCGGCCTGGTGGGTCGGCACGCCCGTTCTGGCGGTGCCGGTCGTCGTGCTCGGCGGCCTCGTGGTGGTGCGGACCGAGAAGGTGCGGGTCGTGGCCGTCTTCCTCGTCGTCGCGGTCGCTGTCGCGTTCGTGCGCACGATCGTGCAGTATGCGCAGGTCTCGCTCCCGGTCGATGCGACGGTCATCGGGCAGGTGCTGTGGTCGTCGCCGTTCCTCTTCCTCGGCGCGTTCATGCTGTCGGAGCCGTTGACGCTCCCGCCCCGTCGGCGGCAGCAGTACGCGGTCGCCGCGCTCGTGGGGGCTCTTGCCGGGTGGCCCATCCTGATCGGCGACGTGAGTCTCGGGCAGGAGCGCGCGCTGCTGATCGGCAACCTGCTCGCCTTCTTCTTCGCCTACCGCGCCGCGGTGCGGTTGACCTTCGTGGAGCGCAGGGCGCTGACGCCGTCGGTTCGCGAGCTCACGTTCCGGGCTCATCGCGGCTTCCGATTCCGCCCGGGACAGTACCTCGAGCTCGAGGTCCCGCACCGCCGACCAGATGCGCGGGGCACACGGCGAGAGTTCTCGATCGTCTCGGCGCCTGCGGAGCTGCCGGAGGTTCGGATCGCGATCCGTGAGGGTTCTCAGTCGAGCTACAAGAAGGCCCTCGCGGTCGTGGAGCCCGGCCGGGATCTTCCTGTCACGGGTGTCTGGGGCGACTTCGTGCTGCCGGCGCGGACGGACGCGAAGGTCGTGCTGGTGGCCGCGGGGATCGGCGTGACGCCCTTCGTGTCGCAGCTGCGTGAGATGCGCCTGGCTGGAGAGCGTCGCGACGTCGTCATGATCTACGTCGCATCGGATGCCGAGGAGCTGGCATTCCGCGACGACATCATTGCTGCGGGCATCCCGGTGATGGTGGTGACGCGTGATGAGCCTCGGAACCTTCCGGATCATTGGCGCTGGACCGGGGGAGAGCGGCTGAGCGCCGCCTCGCTGGCCGGTCTCGTCCCGGATCTCGGCGATCGGCATGCCTTCATCTCCGGCCCGCCTCGGCTCATCGCCGAACTGGCTCCCGCGCTGTCGAAGGCCCGATCGCTCACGACCGACGCCTTCGCCGGATACTGAGACGGTCCCTCGCTGCGGGTCGTCGACTGACGGCCGAGGCGCGGCGTCGACGTGCGGTGGTGAGGTGCTGTGTCAGTGCCGACGCTCGGGTTGGCACGGGCAGTTCTCGTTGCGTAACACTCCGGCTTCCCGTGCGAAAGCGGCTCGGGCTGATAGGCGTTGCGTGATCGATTTCATCCCGCGCATCTCGTCTTCATGCGTGCGGGCGTGCGGGCGAGCGCGCGGGCGAGCGAGCGAGCGAGCACCAGCCCACGCCGAGCGCGGGGCGGGCGGGAATCAGAAGGGTGGCGGTTCGCCCGGTGGCGGGTCGGCCGTGTCGGTCGTGTCGGTCGTGTCGGTGGTGAAGCAGACGGCGGGCACGGGTATGTCTTCGCGGTAGATCCGTCCGAGGGGTGAGGTCCATTCCAGGACTCCGCCGCCGAGCTGCCGCACTTCCCACCGGGTGAATTGCTTCATGGAGTGGTGTCTCTGGCAGAGGTGGGCGAGGTTGTGGAGGTGGGTGTGGCCGCCGAGGGCGTAGTCGATGGTGTGGTCGAGTTCGCACCTGATCGCGGCCCTGCGGCATCCGGGGAACCGGCAGTGCTGGTCGCGGGCGGTGAGGAGTTTCTTCATCGCCAGGGTGGGTCGGTAGGTGTCGATCTCGACCGGGGTGCGGGTGACCGGGTCGATGAAGAGCCGGTCCCACTCGGAGACCTGTCCGGCGAGCTCACGCGCCGTGTCGGCGTCGATCGGTCCGGCACCGACCGCGTCGGCGGGGTGCTCGTCACGGCCCACCAGGGTCTCCGCGGTGAGGGTGACCTGCACGCGTGCGCGGATCGCGCCGAGCCCGCCGGTCCGGTCGGCCCCGTAGGTCGGGTCGACCACGGGCGCGCCGCCGAGGACGAGGTCGCTGAGGATGTCAGCACGCAGCTGATCCATCGTCCGGGCGTCAGGTGCAGCATCAGCCCCCGCGCCCGATCGCGCGACGCCTGCGGCATCCACGCCCGCAGCACCGGCCGCGGCAGCATCGGCCTCCACCGCATCACCGCGACCACCCACGTCCCGGGCGTCTTTGACGGCTTGTCCCATCTGGGTGAGCCGGTCGAGCATCCCCACCGCGATCACGGTCGGTACGGTTGCGATGACATCGGACATTCCGTCGGCCCCGTGCAGGACCCTTACGCACCGCCCCGCGGCGGCTTCTCGGTGCCGGTCGGTGAATGTGCGGTCGTGGAGCCGTTCTGCCAGGGCTCGCAGGGCGGGTGTGACCCGGGTGGCGATGTCCTGCTCGCAGACGGCGATCGCGGCGGCCTCGAACTCGCCCCGCACCTCGCCCGGCAGCCCGGTTCCCGCTTTCACGACCACGTTGACGTGGTCGCGGGTGATTCGCCGTTGCTCCCATGCCGCGAACACGGCCGGGTAGTCATCGACGATCGTCAACGCGTGGTCGATGTCGGCCTGCAGTCGCCGGTCGCTGCGCCGCGCCAACCCCGCGGCTTCGGCCGCGACCGACCGCAGCTCCATGTCCGACGCCATCCCGCGCACCCCGTCACGGCGCGCCTCGCGAAGCGCCGACCGCCCCAGCTCGGCGAGAGCCCGCACCGACGCGACATCCGCGTGATGCACCAGCGCCAACGTCTCGGTGTACGCCGCGATCGCTCGGGCGTGCGGCGAGACGACGCCCCCACCCGGCCCACCACCTGCATTCGCTGCCATGTTCCCATTGTGCCAGCCGGGTCCGACATCCACATCGAACAAAGATGCGAAGCATGAAACTCGCCCAGGCCACCGTGTGGGGAGGAACCGCCGGGCCAGCTCATCGGCACAGCCCTGAGAACGAGCGCCCTCACGAGTTGAGACCGCGTCTCCCGCCCCCGACGCTACGGGCGGTGGGCAGCCCGCCGCTGCGCGATGATGCGAACGACGTCATCGCTGAAGTTGCACACGGACCGCACCTCAGCCTCGAGACCATCCGTCGGCGTCACATCCGCCCCCGCAGGTCGCCCCGCGGCCACCCCCGAGCGCAGGCGCGCCTCCAGGTGCCGCTTCGCGACGCCTCGATCGACATCGGCGGGCACCTCGAACACCAGAACGTCGAAGTCGCGCTCGGCGTACCTGTCCACCGTGGCGCGCACGCGCCCGAGCTGCGGATCGTCGTTCTCGAGGTGCAGGTGCGCACGCAGCGCCGGCTCGTACGCGGTGGCCCCGACGTACGCGATGTCGCCCGTCTCGATGTCGAGCCACACGTACACCCACGAGCCGGACGGTTGAACGCGACCGTGCCGGATCGCCACGACCCGCGTTTCGGTATGCGTCATCGCGACCCCTCGCCATCGGGATCACCGGCAGGAGCGGCGCCCGCCCCCGCCTCACCGTCCGCGCCTGCCCCCGCGCCCGTCCCAGGATCAGACGGTCGCGCGGTCAGCCGGAGCTCGAACGTGGTCGAGCCGGGCTCGCTCTGCACCGTGAGTGATCCGCCGTGTGCCGCCACGATGGCGCGGGCGATCGAGAGGCCGAGGCCTGTGCCGCCGGTTTGGCGTGCCCGCGAGCTGTCGCCGCGCGAGAAACGCTCGAAGATGTGATCGGCGACGGCGGGGTCGATGCCGGGGCCGTCGTCGTGCACCGAGAGGACCGCCGTACCGTCGGTGACGCGCACTGCCGTGGTGACGGTGGTGCCGGCTGGGGTGTGGACGCGCGCATTGGCGAGGAGATTCGCGACGACCTGCGTGATGCGGGTGGCGTCCGCCGCGACGACGACCGGTTCATCGCCGACATCCAGGCGCCACTCGTGATCCTGGCCTGCCGCTCGGGCGTCGGCCACCGCGTCGATGGCGAGGGCCGTGAGGTCGACCGTTCCGTAGACGAGCTCCTGTCCTTCGTCGAGCCGAGCGAGAAGGAGCAGATCCTCGACGAGGCTCGTCATGCGCAGCGACTGCGCCTGGATGCGTTCGAGCGCGGCGGTCGTGGTCTCTTCGACGCCCGGCACACCTTGACGCATCGCGCGGAGCGAGAGCTCGGAGTATCCACGGATCGAGGCGAGGGGCGTGCGAAGCTCATGACTCGCGTCGGCGACGAACGATCGCATGCGCTCTTCGTTGCGCTGGCGGGCGACGAGGGACGCATCGACATGATCGAGGAGGGTGTTCAGTGCTGCTCCGACGCGGCCGATCTCATCGTGGTCGTCGGTCTCCTCCTCGGGTACGCGCTCGCTGATGGAGACGGCTCCCTGCGCAAGGGGGAGCGACGCGACCCGGGTCGCGGTGTCAGCGACGACGCGCAACGGCCGGAGCGAGCGCTGAATGACAACCGCGATCGCCGCGCTGAGGAGGAGAAGGCCACCGACGGTCACGATCGTGATCGTGGTGACGACGGTTGCGACAGTCCCGTCGACCTGAGCGAGCGGAAGAGCGCCCAGCCCGGTGATGTCGCCGGCTGTGAATGACACGACGCGGAACGCGCCGAGGTCGCCGATCTCGATCGTCGCCGGAAGGGCGCTGAGGTCTGTCGAAGCGAGATCGTTCAGCTCCGCGGCGGTGAGGTCGCGCACTCCCTCGTCGCCGTCGAAGGTCGCACCAGTGATCGGACCGCGCGGGTCCTGCACCAGCAGTGTGTATCCGTAAGGGAGACCCGTCGTGCCGGCGATCGTCTCCTCTGCGGAACGCACACGCACGACGTACCCGCTGCTGTCGAAGAGTTTGAGTCCGCGCGTGAGCGATTCGGCGTTGGTGGTGACGGTTGAGACCAGCACCGTCCCGATCGTCGTGGCGAGACCGACCGCGCTCGAGATCAGCGTCAGCGCGACGACGCCGACCACGGTCAGCATCAACCGGGTCTGCAGCGTCCACCGCTTGCGCGGCCGACGGTCCGTACGCTCGCGCACCGCGTTGCGGTCGGGGGCGGAGGTCACTGCGGCGCTTTGATCATGTAGCCCACGCCTCGGACGGTGTGGATGAGCGGCTCGCGACCGGCATCGATCTTCTTGCGCAGGTACGAGATGTACAACTCGACCACGGAGGAACGGCCGCCGAAGTCGTAGTTCCACACGCGGTCGAGGATCTGCGCCTTCGAGACGACGCGGCGCTGGTTGCGCATGAGGTAGCGCAGCAGCTCGAACTCGGTCGCGGTGAGCTCGATGCTGGTCCCGGCCCGCTCGATCTCGTGCGAATCCTCGTTGAGGGTGAGGTCGCCGACGCGGAGCACCGGGTCGACACCGCCCGCGGTCGCCGTGCCCGCGCGCCGCATGAGGCCGCGCAGCCGTGCCACGACCTCTTCGAGGCTGAACGGCTTGGTGACGTAGTCGTCGCCGCCTGCCGTCAGCCCGGCGACCCGGTCGCCCACGGAGTCTTTCGCGGTGAGGAACAGCACGGGAACGTCGTCACCGGACTGGCGGAGCCGTTGCAGCACCGACATCCCGTCGAGGTCGGGCATCATGATGTCGAGCACCATCGCGTCGGGCTCGAACTCGCGTGCGAGCGAGAGCGCTTCGAATCCGGATGCCGCGGAGCGGACCTCCCAGCCTTCCATCTTGAGCGCCATCGAGAGCAGGTCGGTGAGCATCTGTTCGTCGTCGACGACGAGGACGCGCAGCGGGGAGCCGTCGGGACGCTGCAGTGTGGCGGGTGTTGGGGTGGTCATGATGCCATTGTCAGGTGTTCTCTATGGAGAAGCTATGGACGATGCTATGTCTGCGCTGTGAGCATGCGCGGTGGCATACGGTGACGTCATGACGAACGTTGAGACGGCGGTTTACGTCGACGGCTCCGTCGTGCGCGACGACCTCCCGCCCGATGAGGCGGCCGCACTCGCGCGCGAGCGCGCGGGCTTCGCCTGGATCGCGCTGATCGACGTCGACGACGCCGAGATCCAGACCCGCGCGGCCGAGCTGGGGATGTCCCCCATAGCGGTGAAGGAGGCACTGCGGCCGCACCAGCGGTCGATCTTCGAACGGTACGGCGATCATGCGTTCGTCGTCCTGCAGCCCGCGCATTACGACGACGCCTCCGAGACGGTCCGCTGCGACGAGATCGACGTCTTCCTCGCGCCCCATCTCATCGTGACGGTCACGCGGTCGGATCGGATCGACCTCGACGAGCTCCGCGGCCGGCTCCAATCGCATCCGCAGCTCCTGCGCCGCGGACCGGGATCGGTCATGTGGGTGCTCGCCGAACTCGTGACGACCGGATATCGCGCGGTGCTCGACGGCGTCGAGAACGACATCGACGAGATCGAGGACCAGCTCTTCGGCGACGGCCCGGACGTCTCGCGGCGCATCTTCGACCTGCAGCGAGAGGTGATCGACCTGGCCCACGCCACGTCGCCGCTGCCCGACGTGCTGACCCGACTGGGCACGACGCTCACCGACGCGGCGGCGGGGGCGGAGCCAGCGGGATGGGATGACGTGCGCGGGCGCGCCCAGTACGTCGCGGAGCGCGTGCAGTCGATGCGGCACACGCTCGACGATGCCCTGACGATCCACGCGACGCTCGTCAACCAGCGTCTCGACGAGAAGATGGCAGACCTCACCGTCGTCCAGGTACGTCAGAACGAGCAGGTCAAGAAGATCTCATCGTGGGCGGCCATCGGGTTCGCCCCCACTTTCGTCGCGAGCGTCTACGGCATGAACTTCACGTTCATGCCCGAGCTCGCGCAGCCGTGGGGCTACCCGATGGCGCTCGGGCTGATGGTGCTTCTGAGCGCCGGCCTCTACGGGATCTTCAAGCACAACGACTGGCTCTGATCCCGGTCGCGCGCGTTCCGACGACGAAGGCCCCGGCGGAGCGATGCTCGCCGGGGCCCGATCATCGGTGCGCTGAGGTCAGTGCGTGTCTTCGGCCTCGACCTCGGAGCGGTCGCCCGACCACAGGGTGTGGAAGGTGCCGTCCTTGTCGATGCGCTTGTAGGTGTGCGCACCGAAGAAGTCGCGCTGGCCCTGGATGAGAGCGGCCGGCAGGCGCTCCGCACGCAGGCCGTCGTAGTACGACAGCGACGAGCTGAAGGCGGGGGCCGGGATGCCGGCGCCGGCCGCGGCCTGCACGACGTGGCGCCAGGCCTCCTGGGCGCGGCCGAGGGCCTCGACGAAGTACGGCGCGGTCAGCAGGACGGGGAGCTCGTCACCGGTCGCGTATGCGTCGGCGATGCGGTTGAGGAACTGCGCGCGGATGATGCAGCCGCCGCGCCAGATCTTCGACACGGCGCCGAGGTCGATGTTCCAGCCGTACTGGGCCGCTCCAGCCCGGATCTCGTCGAAGCCCTGCGAGTACGCGACGATCTTCGAGGCGTAGAGCGCCAGGCGCACCTGCTCGATGAAGGCGTCCGCGTCGTCGACCGTGAAGGAGGCGTCGTCGGGGCCGGGCAGCGAGCCCGAGACGTCGCGCTGCTCACGGTGGCTCGACAGCGACCGCGCGAAGACGGCCTCCGCGATTCCCGAGACGGGAACGCCCAGATCGAGCGCGGTCTGCACGGTCCACGCTCCGGTGCCCTTGGCGCCCGCCTGGTCGACGATCACGTCGACGAGCGGCCGACCCGTCGCGGCATCCGTCTGACGCAGCACCTCGGCGGTGATCTCGATGAGGTACGACTCGAGCTCGCCGCGGTTCCACTCGGCGAAGATGTCGGCGATCTCGGCGGGCGACTTGCCCGTGCCGCGGCGGATGAGATCGTAGGCCTCGGCGATGAGCTGCATGTCGGCGTACTCGATGCCGTTGTGCACCATCTTCACGAAGTGGCCCGCGCCGTCGTGGCCGACGTGCGTCACGCAGGGCTCGCCCTCGGCGACGGCGGCGATCGACTTCAGGATCGGGCCGAGGGTCACCCACGACTCGTCGGGGCCGCCGGGCATGAGAGAGGGACCGAGCAGAGCGCCCTCCTCGCCGCCGGAGACGCCCATGCCGACGAAGTTGAAGCCGGCCTCGCGGACGGCCTTCTCGCGACGGATGGTGTCGGTGAACAGCGAGTTGCCGCCGTCGACGATGATGTCGCCCGGCTCGAACACCCGCATGAGCTCGTCGATCACGGCGTCGGTGGGCCGACCGGCCTTGACCATGATGATCGCGGTGCGGGGCTTCTGCAGGTTCGCTGCGAACTCCTCGTACGAGAACGCGGGGATGAAGCCCGCCTCGGGGTGGGTCTCGACGAGCTCGTCGGTCTTCGAGCGCGACCGGTTGAACACGGCGACCGTGTTGCCTTCGCGGCTCGCGAGGTTGCGGGCGAGGTTCGAGCCCATGACCGCCAGCCCGACGACACCGATGTTCGCGGAGCCGGAGCCTGCCTCGGCGGGAGCGCTGCTCTCGTCGGGGGTCGGTCGGTCGACTTCCTCGGGACGCGGGGCGCCCTCGTGGACCGTGGCCGCTTCGTGCGGCGCCTGATCCTGATCGGTCGAGGGTCCTGTCGGTGAGGGGGTCGACGCCATGCGTAGCTCCAGGTTCGCGTGCGGGTGGAATGGCCAGACTGCGAGAGAGCCCGGCTCTCTCGCCACTTTATCCGTTCGGCAGGCCGGCCGGAGCGGCTTGCGAGAAGGCCGCGACACGTGTGACGGCGTCGGATGTCGCTCGGATGATGGTGGCGGCATCGCGAGCTTCGACGGCCGACCGCGGCAGCATCCACGAGCCGCCGACGGCGGTGACCTGCGGGTGCGCGAGGTAGGCGTCGAGGTTCGTCGCGTCGATTCCGCCGGTCGGCACGAATCGCAGATCTCCGAAGGGGCCTGCGAGCGCGCGGAGTGCGGGCAGACCGCCCGATGTCTCGGCGGGGAAGAACTTCACGGTGCTGATGCCGGCGGCGAGCGCCGCCATGATCTCGCTCGCGCTCACGGCCCCCGGAACGAGCGGCACCCCGAGCGCGGCGGCTCGGTCGGCGACGGCCGGGTGGAACCCGGGCGAGACGAGGAAGCGGGCTCCCGCGGCGACCGCCACGTCGACCTGCGCGGGCGAGACGATCGTGCCCGCTCCGACGATCATGTCGCCCCGTTCGGCGATGGCCTCGATGGCCGCCGGCGCTGCGGGGGTGCGGAAGGTGATCTCGGCCACGGGCAGTCCGCCCTCGGCGAGGGCATCGGCGATGAAGACGCCCTGGTCGACGGAATCGGCGACGACGACCGGAACGAGGCGGTGGCGGGCGATCTGATCGAGAACAGCGACCATGATGTTTCTCCTCGGGGTGTCCATCGTCGGCCGAATGATCATATCATTGGGACTCGGCGACGCTGCCGCCCGCCGGACACCCGAAGATGGGCCCCTATGAAGATCCTCGCTCTCGAAGCCAGCACCACCTCGGCGAAGACCATGCTCTTCGACACGGACACCGGTGCCGTCGCCGTCCGCAGTCGCCGGTTCGAAGTCGACGGACCCGATTCCGCGGTCCGCGACGGGGACGCGATCTACATCCAGCTCATGGCCCTCGGCCGCGAAGCCGCGGCGGGGCAACGGATCGACCTCATCGTGCTCAGCGGCACGTGGCACGGCCTGACGCTGCGCTCCGGCGACCTCTCCGCAGTCACGCCGGTGATGGAGTGGCCGTACACCGGAGCGCAGGATCTCAGCGCCGCCCTGCGTGCCGACGACGATTTCACGTGGTGGTTCTACGAGCGCACCGGCTGCATGGTGAACGCGATCTACCCCGTGTTCAAGCTCCAGCACCTGCGGGCGCAGGGACTCGACATCGACGGCCTCCTCGCCCTCGACCAGGCCAGCCTCATCTTCGCCCGGATGACGGGTGAGATCTGGACGAACGACTCGCTGGCCTCCGGCAGCGGCCTGCTCTCGGCCACGGACGCGACGTGGGACCGCGAGGTCATCGACCGGTTCGACCTCGGCCGCGTGCGGCTGCCCGAGCTGCACTCGACGACCGCGACGGCCCCGCTGTCGACAGAGGCCGCGGTTCTCCTCGGGCTCGCCGCAGGCACCCCGGTGCTGACGCCCGGCCCGGACGGCGGCTTGAATCAGATCGGCGACCTCGCGACCGAGCCCGGCGAGATGACCTTCTCGATGGGGACGAGCGGTGCTCTCCGCGTCGCGTCGCGCCACCCGGCGTTCTCGCCCACCCTCAGCACCTGGTCGTACCGTTCGCCGCTCGGGGCCCTGAGCGGTGCCGCGACCTCAGGATGCGGCAACTGCGTCGACTGGGCGCGTGATCGACTCTTCGGGGCGTCGACGGATTACCTCGACATCGAGCCGTCGCTGTCGACCGACCGCGTCGACCTCCCGGTCTTCCTGCCCTTCCTGTTCGGCGAGCGGAGCCCGGGCTGGCAGGATCAGCGCCGCGGCGGATTCGTCGACCTCGCGCCGGCGCACTCGCGGGTGGACATGTACCAGTCGGTCCTCGAGGGCATCGTCTACTCGCTCTACCACTGCTACAAGGAGCTCACCGCGCTCGGCGGCACGCCGCGTCGGATCATCCTCTCCGGTGGAGTCCTGTCGTCGCCGTTCTGGACGCAGCTGACCGCCGACGTCTTCGGGGTCGAGATGGAGGTGTCGGCGCAGCAGCACACCTCGATCGTCGGTGCGGTGCGCATGGGCATGCTCGCAAGCGGGCTCGACCTGCGGCATCCTGCCTTCGACGACGTCGAGGTCCGCACGATCACTCCCCGCGAGCAGCACCGCGATCGCTACGACGAGGGGTTCGCCCGCTATCTCGATCAGTACCAGCGCACCGTGCCCGGCTCGCAGGGGGCGGCACGATGAAGGTGCTGGTGACGCCGACCTCGCTGTGCCGTGACCCGCACGGCGCATCGCTGGGCCGTCTCCGTGAGGTGGTCGACGAGGTGATCCTCAACCCGCACGGGCGGCCGCTGACTCCGGCCGAGCTCGTGCCGCTCGTCGCCGACGTCGACGGCATCATCGCCGGGCTCGACGACTACGACGAGACCGTCTTCGCGGCCGCGCCCCGCTTGCGCGTGCTCGCCCGCTACGGCGTCGGGGTGGACCGGGTCGACTTGGACGCCGCGGCCTCGCGAGGTGTCGTCGTGACGCGGACCCCGGGTGCGAACGCGATCGCGGTCGCCGAGCTCGCGGTCGGTCTCATTCTGGCCGCCGCGCGGCGCATCTCGAGACTCGACGAAGCCGTGCGCGCGGGGGAGTGGCCGCGCTTCGAAGGCAAGGAGCTCACGGGCGCGACCGCCGGGGTCGTCGGTTTCGGCGCGATCGGCCGGCTCGTCGCCGAACGCGCCCGGGCCCTCGGGATGAGGGTGATCGTGTTCGACCCGATGCTTCCCGATGAGGCGTTCGCGCAGGCCGGGGTCGAGCGGGTCGACATCGACGAGCTGTGCAGGCGCAGCGACGTGGTCAGCCTCCATGTGCCGCTGCTGCCCGAGACCCGGCATCTGCTCGACGAGCGGAGGCTGGCGCTGCTGCCCGCCGGCGCGATCGTCGTCAACACCGCTCGGGGCGGACTTCTCGACGAGACTGCGGCACGCCGCGCGCTCGACGACGGTCGTCTCCACGGCGTCGCGATCGACGTCTACGAGACGGAGCCGCCCTCCAGCTCGCCACTCGTGGGGCACCCGGGCGTGGTGGCGACGCCGCACGCGGGAGGACACACGAGCGGTGCGGTGCAACGGATGACGGATCAGTCGATCGATGCGCTTCTGACGGCGCTTCGCGGCGGTCGGCCCGACGGGCTGGTCACACCAGCGCCCGCACCTCGCTGAGGACGGCGTCGACGTAGCCGCGGGTGTGGCGTTCCGCGCCGTCGGCGTCGCCGCGCGCGATCGCCGCGGCTGTCTGCACGTGGTTGTTGAGAGCCTCTTCGTACGGGACGGCAGGAGTGAGTCCCACGTCTGATCGCCCCGCGATCACCGCGGCGATCGCCGCCTTGTTCGCGGCGAGCATGAGGTTGCCGCTCATGTCGAGGATGAGGTCGTGGAACTGGATGTCGACCTCGAGGTACTCGGGCGATGCGCCCTCGCCGCTCCGACCCAGCTCCTCCAGCCGCGCAGCGAGGCGCAGGAGTTCGGACCGCTGCACGTCGGTGCCGCGCTGGGCGGCCAGTCGTGCGGCGATCGGCTCGACCGCGGAGCGCAGCTCGTTGACCACGACGATCTGGTGATCGCGTCGGGGCGAGGCGAGCTGCCAGCCGATGAGGCGGGTGTCGAGCGCGCTCCATTCGTTCGTCGGCGTCACGGTGAGACCGACCCGGCGGCGCGAGGAGAGCATTCCCATCGCTTCGAGCACGCGAACCGCTTCGCGGATGACCGTGCGAGAGACACCGAACTCGGCCTCGAGGTCGGCCAGGGTGCACACCGATCCGGGCGCGAGCTCGCCCGATGCGATGCGGAGGCCGAGCGCGTCGAGCACGGACCCGTGGGATGCCTGCGCCATGACGCCTCCGAAAAATACGATCAGTGGTTGTAAAAGATACGATCATTGTGCGAGGATCGCTCTGCTCCGCTGCCGTGGCACGGGGCAGCTCGAATACTAACGCGGGACGATCCGCGGGGTTCAGCCCCGGGGCGTCCGCTTCCCGACATCAACGGAGATACCGATGGAAGACTGGACCCAGACGCTGGGTGCCGGACCGCTGCTGCTCATCGCAGTCGGCGCGATCGCCCTGATCCTGTTCCTGATCATCGTCTGCAAGGTGCACGCCTTCCTGACGCTGATCATCGTCTCGCTGCTCACCGCGTTCGTCGCGCAGGTGCCGGTCTCGGCGATCGCGAAGACGCTCACCGACGGCTTCGGCGGGACACTCGCCGGGGTCGCCCTGCTCGTCGCCCTCGGCGCCATGCTCGGCCGGCTCATCGAGCACTCCGGCGGCGCGAAATCGCTCGCCGACAAGTTCGTCGAGGTCTTCGGTGAGAAGCGCGCTCCGTTCGCGCTCGGCATCGCCTCGCTCATCCTCGGCTTCCCGATGTTCTTCGACGCGGGGCTCGTCATGATGCTCCCGATCATCTTCGCGATCGCGCGTCGCGTCTCGAAGGCGAACGTCCTGCTGTTCGGCATCCCCGCCGCCGCGGCGTTCTCGGTCATGCACGTCTTCCTGCCGCCGCACCCCGGACCGGTCACCGCGACCGAGGCCTACGGTGCGAACCTCGGTCTCGTCCTGCTTCTCGGCCTCGTCATCGTCTTCCCCGTCTGGTACGTCTCGGGCTACCTCTGGGGCAAGTTCATCGCCGCTCGGATCCCGCTGCCCGTGCCCGCGCTGTTCGGAGAGAGGGACGACGATCAGCCCGCGAACCCGCCGCGTCCGCTCACCGTGATCCTGCTCCTGCTGCTTCCGATGCTCCTGATCTTCATGAACACCGGACTGACCACGCTCGCGACCGAGGGCATCGTCTCGACCGACGACCTCTGGGTCCAGGTCCTGGTGCTCCTCGGCAACTCCTTCGTGGCTCTGCTCATCACGGTGATCGTGGCCACCTTCGTCCTGGGCACGCGTCGCGGCGAGAACGGCACCGCGCTCGAGAAGGTCGTCGACTCGGCCCTCGGCCCCGTCGCCTCGGTCATCCTCATCACGGGTGCCGGCGGAATGTTCGGCGGAGTCCTTCGTGCCTCCGGAATCGGTGACGCGCTCGCCGACACGCTGTCCGACCTGGGCCTGCCGATCATCGTCGCGGCCTACGTCATCGCGGTCATCATCCGTCTCGCGCAGGGCTCCGCCACCGTCGCGCTCGTCACTGCCGCGGGCCTCGCCGCGCCGGCTGTCGTCGCAGGCGACTTCAACCCGCTCCAGGTGGCCGCGATCGTGCTGGCCACCGCGGCCGGCTCGGTGTTCGCCGGGCACGTCAACGACTCGGGCTTCTGGCTCGTCGGTCGCCTCATGGGCATGGACGTGAAGACCACCCTGAAGACGTGGACCGTGCAGCAGGCCATCGAATCCGTGACCGCGTTCGTCCTGGTGCTCGGTCTGTTCGGGCTCGCGTCGCTCATCTGACTTCGCCGACGACTGCTTCCCTTCCGGACGACAAGGAGTTCCGATGTCCTCTCTGTTCGATGTGACCGGGCGCGTCGCCCTCGTGACGGGCTCGTCGCGAGGGCTGGGGCGTTCCCTCGCGCTCGCCCTGGCCCGTGAAGGCGCCCGAGTCGTCGTGCACGGGCGTGACGCCGAGGCGGTCGAGCGCACGCGGCGCGAAGCCGCCGAGGCGGGATCGCCCGCACCGGTGTCAGCGGTCTTCGATGTCACGGATGCCGCGGCCGTCGAGGCGGGCGTCGCGGCGATCGTCGCCGAGGTCGGGGTGCCCGACATCCTCGTGAACAACGCCGGGATCCAGCGGCGCGCTCCGTTCGCGGAGTTCGCTGTGTCCGACTGGGACGAGATCGTCGCCGCCAACCTCAGCGGCGTGTTCTACGTCGCGCGTTTCGTGGCGCCGGGGATGGTCGAGCGCGGGTCGGGCAAGATCGTCAACATCGCCTCGGTGCAGTCGGCGCTGGCGCGACAGACGATCGCACCGTACTCCGCGACCAAGGGGGCGGTCGCGCAGCTCACGAAGGGGATGGCGGCCGACCTCGCCCGTCACAACGTGCAGGTCAACGCGCTGTCGCCCGGCTACTTCGCGACCGAGATGAATCGCGCGCTCGTCGACGACGCCGACTTCAGCGCGTGGCTCACGCAGCGCACGCCGGCACAGCGCTGGGGCGACTTCAGGGAGCTCGACGGAGCCCTGCTCTTCCTCTGCTCGAACGCTTCGAGCTTCGTGTCGGGACAGAACATCTTCGTCGACGGCGGCATGACCGCCGTCGTCTGACCGGAAGGACCACCATGCGCGCAGCACACATCCACGGCAAGCAGCACATCGAGATCTCCGATGTCGCCGAGCCCGTCCCCGGCCCGGGGGAGGTTCGTATCCGTGTCGACTACATCGGAATCTGCGGGTCGGACCTCCACTATTACTACGAGGGCGCCAACGGCGCGTTCGTCGTGCGGGAGCCGCTCATCCCGGGTCACGAGCTCAGCGGCCGGATCGACCTCGACCCCTCGGGTGAGTGGGAGTCCGGCACGCCGGTGACACTTCACCCCGCCACCTTCGGCCGAAAGGCCGAGGCGATCGCGGACGATCCCCACCTCTGGCCGGGCGGCGCCTACCTCGGCAGCGCCTCGACGACGCCGCACACGCAGGGCGCGCTCGCCGAGCTGATCGTCGCCGATCGCGCCATGGTGCGACCGCTGCCGACGTCCCTGCCGATCCGTCGCGCCGTGCTGGCGGAACCGCTCGCGGTGGCTCTGCACGGGCTCGGCAAAGCGGGCGATGTCGCGGGGGCGCGTGTGCTCGTGACCGGAGCCGGTCCGATCGGACTGCTTGCGGTGGCCGCAGCGATCGCCGCCGGCGCGGGGGAGGTGCACGCCACCGACGTGCTAGCCGGGCCCCTCGAGCGGGCACGACGACTCGGTGCGACGACGACGTTCGACGTGACGAGCGAGCAGCCGCCGGCCGACGCCTACGACGTCGTGCTGGAGTGCTCGGGAGTCGCGGCGTCGGTGTCCGCGGCGCTGCGCGCGGTGCGCCCGGCCGGGCGCGTCGTGCAGGTGGGCATGGTTCCCAACGAACCGCGACCGGTCAACTTGGCGCCGTTCATCTCCAAGGAAGTGGTCTACGTCGGCACATTCCGATTCAAGGATGAGATCGACGAGGCCGTCCGGCTGCTCGATGAGCGCCCCGAGATCGAACAGGTGATCACCCACGTCGTGGACGCCGACGACATCGTCGAGGCGTTCGCGACGGCGAAGGACTCGGAGGCATCCGGGAAGGTCGTCGTCGCGGTCTGGCCCGCGGGGCAGACGGGTCATCCCTTGCGGTAGCCCTGCCGGCCCATCGAGAACAGCGCGAGGCTGACGGAGACGATCGAGCCGAGCGTCATCGCACCGATGACCCACAGAAGCACGTGTGAGAACCAGCCGTAATCCATTTTTCCTCCGGGCGTAGGCGACGTCTCATCCACCCTACCCAGCGCTGGTAGAGTGGGGGTGTACTTCGGCGAGGGATGCCGCGTGCCCGCTGTGCGGGAACCGGGATCCGTGATCGACGAGGGTGTGTGCAGGACGTTTCCTCTCCACGCGCTCGCGTTCGCGTCGAACCCGCATACCGCTGAGCCGGCCCTCGGGCCCACAAGGAGAAACGCATGTCCACCGAGACCGACACCAAGGTCGTTGCAGAGACGCGCACCAACTTCGGCAAGGGCTTCGCCCGCCGTCTGCGTGCCGCTGGCCAGATCCCCGCCGTCATCTACGGCCACGGCACCGACCCCGTGCACGTCGCCCTGCCGGGCCACCAGATGCTGCTGCTGGTCCGCCGCGCCAACGCGGTGATCGAGCTGACGATCGACGGCAAGGAGCAGCTGGTCCTCGTCAAGGACGTCCAGCGCGACCCCGTGCGCCAGATCATCGAGCACATCGACCTCCTCGTCGTGAACAAGGGCGAGAAGGTCCAGGTCGACGTTCCTGTCGTCGTCACGGGCGAGCCCTTCTCGGGCACCATCGCGACGCAGGATGCGTCGTCGATCACGCTCGAGGTCGAGGCGACTCACATCCCGCAGACCGTCGAGGTGGACGTCGAAGGCCTCGAGGACGGCGCGCGCATCACCGCTGCCGACCTGAACCTGCCCCGCGGCGCCGCGCTGATCACCGACCCCGAGACGCTCGTCGTCGCCGTGTCGGTTCCTGCTTCGACGAACGCCGCCGCCGACGCGATCGAGGCCGCCGATGAGGCGACCGCGACCGAGCAGTCGGACGAGGCCGAGGGCGACGCGAAGTCCGAGTAAGACTCATCCGTGCGGAGCCCGTTCTCACCTCGTGAGGACGGGCTCCGTCGTTCGAAAGGCGCGCCATGGCGGACACCTGGCTCATCATCGGTCTCGGCAACCCGGGGCCGCGTTACGAGGCGACCCGGCACAACATCGGTCAGATGGTCATCGACGAACTCGCGAGCCGGCGGGGCGAGACGCTGCGCGCGCACAAGGCCAACGCTTGGGCTGCGGAGTCGTGGCTCCGTCCCGGCGCGGCCAAGATGGTGCTGGCCAAGCCGAAGACGTTCATGAACGTCTCGGGTGGCCCCGCGGCGGCCCTGGCGTCGTTCTACGGCGTCGATCCGGATCACGTCGTCGTCGTCCACGACGAGCTCGACATCCCCTTCGACACCATCAAGCTCAAGACCGGCGGGGGGCACGGCGGGCACAACGGCGTGCGTGATATCGCCAAGGCCCTCGGCACCCCCGAGTTCGCGCGTGTCCGCGTCGGGATCGGCCGGCCCCCGGGTGTCCAGGATCCGGCCGACTGGGTCCTCGACCCGTTCTCCGCTACCGAGCGCAAGACGCTCGGCATCCTCGTGTCGGATGCGGCCGACGCGGTCGAGACGGTCGTCGGCGACGGCCTGCTCGCCGCTCAGCAGCGCTTCCACGCACCGCGCTGACCGCGCTGTCGGAGGACGGCGAGGCGCCCGTGTCGGCGGCCGGCGGTAGGCTTCTGTGGTGACAGTTCCCGGGATCGTGCGCGCCCTTTCGCAGGCTGACTCCTTCCGGGAGGCGGTGACATCAGGCGCCTTCGGCAGCGTCGACTACTCGCTCGCCGACGGCCTCGACGCCCCGCTCCTCGCGGCGCTGCTCGAACAGCGCCGTCGCGACGGACGTCCCGCCGTCGTCCTCGCCGTCACGCCCACGGGCCGCCGGGCCGAGACGCTCGGTGCGGCGTTGCAGTGCCTCGTGCCCGAGGCCGAGATCGTCCACTTCCCCGCGTGGGAGACCCTGCCGCACGAGCGTCTGAGCCCGAGCCCCGAGACCGTCGGCCGCCGCCTGGCCGTGCTCCGCCGCGCGGCCGCGCACGACGGCCGCACCCCGCTGATCATCACGGCATCCGTGCGCGCGGCGCTGCAACCGCTCGCCGCTGGCCTGACCGACGCCGAGCCGGTGACGCTGTCCGTCGGCACCCGCGGAAGCGACCTCGAACAGGTCGTCCGCCGGCTCGTCGAACTTGCCTATCATCGGGTCGACATGGTCTCGCGACGCGGCGAGTTCGCGGTGCGCGGCGGCATCCTCGACGTCTTCCCGGCCGAAGCCGATCACCCGCTGCGCATCGACTTCTTCGGCGACGAGGTCGATCAGATCCGCGCCTTCTCGATCGCCGATCAACGCTCGCTTCCGGGCGAGGTCGAGAAGGCCGAGCTGCTTCCGGCGCGCGAACTGCTGCTGACACCCGCCGTGCGGGAGCGGGCAGCGGCGATGGCGCCGACCTTCCCGAGTCTGACGGGCATGCTCGAGAAGATGTCGCAGGGCATCCCCGTCGAGGGCATGGAGTCTCTCCTGCCCGCGCTGGCGGAAGGCGTCGTGCCGATCGTCGACTATCTGCCCCGCGATTCCGCGATCGCTCTCGTCGATCCCGAGCGATCGCGTACCCGCGCACGCACCCTCGGCGAGACCAATCGCGAGTTCCTCGAGGCCGCGTGGAGCGCGGCGACGGCCGGGGCCGACAGCCCCGTCGACCTCGGCTCGGGCGACTTCCTCACCCTTCCCGCACTGCGTGAGGCGATGCGTGAGCGCTCCGGTGTGTGGTGGACGCTCAGCGCGTTCGATTCGGGCGCCGCGGATGCCGCTGACGAAGGGCTGACCGACACCGGCGACGACCTGCGCATCGTCGGCAGCGCGGTGCCGTCGTTCCAGGGCAACGTCGACGGCGCCACCGCCCACATCGGCGACCTGTTGGCGCGCGGCTGGCGCGTCGTGGTGTGCGCCTCCGGTCCCGGTCTCGTCGATCGCGCCCGCGACGTGCTGGCGGAGCGGGGTATCGCAGCGCGCACGAGCGACGGGGTCGCCGAACTCGACGAGGAGGCCGTCGCGGTCTGCGTCGTGGCCTCGCTCGAGCGCGGTTTCGAGTCGGACGAGGCGAAGCTCGCCGTCCTGACCGAGAGCGAGTTCTACGGTCGCACGATCGGCAGCGACGGCCGCGTCGTGAAGAAGCTCGCGACGCGGCGACGCAACGTCGTCGACCCGCTCCAGCTCAAGCCCGGCGATGTCGTCGTCCATTCCACCCACGGCATCGGCAAGTTCGTCGAGCTCGTGCAGCGTGAGGTGTCGAGCGGCGGGCGCAACCCGGTCAAGACGCAGCGCGAGTACCTCGTGCTCGAGTACGCGCCCGCGAAGCGCGGCTACCCCGGCGACAAGCTCTTCGTGCCCACCGACCAGCTTGATCAGCTCTCACGCTACGTCGGCGGCGAGGCACCGGTGCTCTCGAAGATGGGCGGCAGCGACTGGGCCGCGGCGAAGGGCAAGGCGCGCAAGGCCGTCCGCGACATCGCCGTCGAGCTCGTCAAGCTCTACTCGGCGCGCATGGCGTCGAAGGGTCACGCGTTCGGACCCGACACGCCCTGGCAGCGCGAGCTCGAAGAGGCTTTCCCGTTCGCAGAGACGCCGGATCAGCTGCAGACGATCGACGAGATCAAGGCCGACATGGAGAAGCCGATCCCGATGGACCGTCTGCTCTCGGGCGATGTCGGGTTCGGCAAGACCGAGGTCGCCGTCCGCGCCGCGTTCAAGGCGATCCAGGAGGGCAAGCAGGTCGCGATGCTCGTCCCGACCACGCTCCTCGCGAAGCAGCATCTCGAGACGTTCACCGAGCGGTTCGCGGGCTTCCCCGTCAAGGTGCGGCCGCTGTCGAGGTTCCAGACGCCCAAGCAGGCACGAGAGACGGTCGAGGGACTCGCCGACGGCACCGTCGACATGGTCATCGGCACGCACCGCATCCTGACGGAGAAGGTCGCCTTCAAAGACCTCGGCCTGCTCATCATCGACGAGGAGCAGCGGTTCGGCGTCGAGCACAAGGACTCGCTGAAGAAGCTGAAGACGGGCGTCGACATCCTCGCGATGAGCGCGACGCCGATTCCGCGCACGCTCGAGATGGCCGTCACCGGCATCCGCGAGATGTCGACCCTCGCGACACCGCCGGAGGAGCGGCATCCGATCCTCACCTATGTCGGCCCTCGCAGCGACAAGCAGATCGCCGCCGCCATCCGACGCGAGCTCCTGCGCGAAGGCCAGGTGTTCTTCGTGCACAACCGCGTGCAGTCGATTCAGCGCGTCGCGGCGCAGCTCGGCGAGCTCGTGCCGGAGGCGCGTATCGCGGTCGCGCACGGCCAGATGGGCGAGCACCAGCTCGAACAAGTCGTCGACGATTTCTGGGAGCGTCGCGCCGACGTCCTCGTCTCGACGACGATCGTCGAGACCGGGCTCGACATCTCCAACGCCAACACGATCATCATCGACCGCGCCGACAAGTACGGTCTGAGTCAGCTGCACCAGCTGCGCGGCCGCGTCGGACGCGGGCGCGAGCGGGCGTACGCGTACTTCCTGTACGACGAGAACAAGCCGCTGAGCGAGACCGCCGCGGATCGTCTCGAGACGATCGCCGTCAACAACGACCTCGGCTCGGGTATGCAGGTGGCGTTGAAGGACCTCGAGCTCCGCGGCGCCGGAAACCTCCTGGGGGCCGAGCAGGCGGGGCACATCGCCGGGGTCGGATTCGACCTCTACCTGCGCATGATCGGCGAGGCCGTCTCGGCCTTCCGCGGCGAGGAGGTCGACGGCCCGGCAGAGCTGCGGCTCGAGCTGCCCGTGGCGGCGCGCATCCCCGAGGACTACATCGACAGCGAGCGGCTGCGACTGGAGGCCTACCAGAAGCTGTCGGCGGCGGCAGCCGTCAGCGCCAAGCACGACGCGATCGATCTCGTCGTCGAGGAGCTCACCGACCGGTACGGCCGTCCGCCCGCGGAAGTGGAGGGCCTGCTGGCGGTCGCCCGTCTGCGCCGACGGGCTGCCCAATCGGGCCTCACCGACGTCGTCGCGATGGGGCCCAATCTGCGGGTCGCGCCGGCGCGCCTGCCCGAATCGATGCGCATCCGGCTGCAGCGCCTGTACCCCAAGGCCAAGCTGCTCGCCGGCGGCGAGGCCCTCGTGGTTCCGCTGCCGACCGCGGGTGGCGCTGCGCTCAGCGACGCCGACCTGATCGCGTGGACGGGGCAGCTGCTCGAGCAGCTTTTCCCCGTCGCTGCGCCGGCCGCATCGTCCGCGACATCCTGACCGTCGGGCCGGGTCAGATGCTGATCCGGCCCGTCGCGAGCAGCACGACGGCAGCCACAGCACCGGCGACCGCGGCCGCGAAAACGACCCATTCGGCCCGCGTGAACACGCGTGCCCCCGCGCGTCGGCGGGCGGCAGCGAACAACGCGGTCCCGGGCACGATGATCAGCAGAGACAGCAACAGGTAGTGCGCGCCGGCCGCGATCAGAAGGAAGATCGTGTAACCCGTCGCGATGACGGCGACGAGCAGGTCGCGCACGCGCGCCCGCTCGCCCGGGCGGTACGTCTCGCCCGTGAGCGTGAGCTTCAGTGCGTAGCCCGCGGAGAGGACGAACGGGATCAGCACGAGCACGCTCGTCAGGTCGAGTGCCACCGAGAAGGCGTTCTCGGCGAACAGGACGACCACCAGCAGCACCTGCACCAGCGTCGTCGACAGCATAAGCGCACCGACCGGGGTGTCCTCGGCGTTGGTGCGCGAGAGGAACGCCGGCAGATCGCCGGACCGCGAGGCCTCCAGGAGGACCTCGGCCGCCATGAGCGTCCACGAGAGATAGGCGCCGAGCACAGCGACGATGAGCGAGGCGCCGATGAACACCGCCCCCGCCGGTCCCACGATCGTCTCCAGGACTCCGCCCAGAGACGGCTCCGCGAGCGCCGCGATCTGCTCACGCGGCAGCACCCCGAACGAGACGATCGTCACTGAGGCGAAGACCGCGAGCACGCTGAGGAAGCCGAGGAGCGTGGCGCGTCCGACGTCGCGCCGCGAGCGGGCGTGGCGAGAGTTGACGCTGGCCCCTTCGAGGCCGATGAAGACGAAGACGGTGACGAGCATCGTGGCGCGGATCTGGTCCCACAGGGGGGCTCCCGCCGGTCCCGCCCAGTTCGCGGCGAACACCGCGGGATCGAAGACTGTCGCGCAGAGGACGACGAACACGACGATCGGGAGCGTCTTGGCGATGCTGACGACGCGGTTCACGGCGGCAGCGGAGCGGACGCCCCGGCGGATCAGGATGAAGAAGAGCCAGAGCCCGGCCGACGACACCGCCACGGCGGCGATCGTGTCGCCCGCGCCGAGGGCGGGGAAGACCGCGCCCAGGGTCGAGGTGATGAACACCCAGTAGAAGACGTTGCCCGCGCACGCACTGGCCCAGTATCCGAAGGCCGAGAAGTATCCGAGATAACGGCCGAAGCCTGCTCGTGCGTAGCTGTAGACGCCTGCGTCGAGATCCGGCCTGCGATTGGCGAGCAGCTGGAACGCGAAGGCGAGCGCGAGCATGCCCCCGCCCGCGACCGCCCATGCGACGAGCGTCCCGGCGACTCCGGTCTCGGCCGCGAACCCGGCGGGGAGCGAGAACACCCCCGCTCCCACCATCGAGCCGATGACGAAGGTCGACAGGGTGAGCATCGACACGGTTGCCGGGCGCGCTCCGGTACGCGTGAGCGCGGGGTCCGTGGGGGAGGAGGGATCGGCAGGCACGGGGTGAAAGCCTAACCCCGCTCGCACGCCGCGCGGGCCCCCGGCGGCGTCAGATGACTCCCTGAGCGAGCATCGCACGTGCGACGCGCTCGAAACCGGCGGCGTTCGCCCCGACGACGTAATCGCCCGGGTGGCCGTACCGCTCGGCAGCGGCGAACGCGGCGTCGTGAACGTTCTTCATGATCTCGCGCAGCTTGTTCTCGCTGTCGGCGAAGCCCCAGCGCTGACGTGATGCGTTCTGGCTCATCTCGAGGGCTGATGTCGCCACGCCGCCCGCGTTCGCCGCCTTACCGGGACCGAACAGCACGCCGGCCGCACGGAACGCATCGACCGCTTCGGGCGTCGAGGGCATGTTGGCGCCCTCGACCACGACACGGACGCCCCCGTCGATGAGCGAGCGCGCATCGTGGCCGTCGAGCTCGTTCTGGGTCGCGGAGGGGATCGCGACATCGACCGCGGTGCCCCACGGGCGGCCCCCGTCGACGAAGGTCGCGCCGGGGCGGTGATCCAGATACGCCGAGATGCGCCGGCGGTCGATCTCCTTGACCTGCTTGAGCACGGCGAGGTCGATCCCGTCCTCGTCGACGATCGTGCCCGAGGAGTCGGACGCCGTGATCGGGGTTGCGCCGAGCTGGTACGCCTTCTCGATCGCATAGGTCGCGACGTTGCCCGAGCCCGAGACGGCGACGCGCTTGCCGTCGAGGGAGTCGCCCTCGACGGCGAGCATCTCCTGCGCGAAGAAGACGGCGCCGTAGCCGGTCGCCTCCGTGCGGACCTCCGCGCCGCCCCACTGCACGCCCTTGCCGGTGAACATGCCCGACTCGTGGCGGTTGGTGATCTTGCGGTACTGACCGAAGAGGTAGCCGATCTCGCGCGCACCGACGCCGATGTCGCCGGCGGGGACGTCCGTGTGTTCGCCGAGGTGCCGGTAGAGCTCGTTCATGAAGGACTGACAGAAGCGCATGATCTCGGCATCCGATCGGCCGTGCGGGTCGAAGTCGCTCCCGCCCTTGGCGCCGCCGATGCCCTGACCGGTGAGGGCGTTCTTGAAGATCTGCTCGAAGCCGAGGAACTTCACGATCGACAGGTTCACGGTCGGGTGGAAGCGCAGTCCGCCCTTGTACGGTCCGAGCACCGAGGAGAACTGCACGCGATAGCCGCGATTGACACGAACGGTGCCGGCGTCGTCGAGCCACGGCACGCGGAACATGATCTGCCGCTCGGGTTCGACCAGTCGCTCGAGGATGCCGTCGCGCGCGAGCTCGGGCTGGGCGTCCACGACCGGCGCGATCGCCTCGAGCACCTCGTGAACGGCCTGCTGGAACTCGGGCTCGTGCGGATTGCGCTGGAGGACGGTGTCGAACACCGGCTGAACGGAGGAGGGCAGGGGAGCGTGGTCTTCGGTCATGGTGGAGCTTTCTGGCCGAGCGGGCGGGACCCGAACCACGCTAGCGGGCGCGCCGGGGCCGCCTCGGCCATGTGACGATCGGACGATGCGGCGGTGCGGGGCGGCGATCGCGATCACCGCCGGCGTGGTCACCCGGTGTTCTGGAGACCCGCTGCGACGCCGTTGACGGTGAGCAGCAGCAGCCGCTGCCATTCGGGCGGGGTGGGGGCGTCGTGCTCCGTCGACCGCAGCACGCGCAGAGCACGCAGCTGGAGCAGCGAGAGGGCGTCGACGTACGGGCTGCGCATCTTCACGGCACGCTGGAGCACGGGCTTGTTGGCGAGTAGACCGTCGCCACCGGCGATGCGTACGACCCAGTCGCGGGTGAGCAGCATCTCGTCGACGACGAGCTGAGCGAGGTCGTCGCGGTCGGCGAGCGCGAGGTGGCGACGCGCCATGCGGGGGTCGGCCTTCGCGAGACTCATCGCCACGTTGTCGATGACCGTGCGCAGGAGCGGCCACTGCTCGTATGCCTCGCGCAGCAGCGCTTCGTCGCCGACGGCCTCGAGCGCGGTTCCGAGCCCGAACCAGCCGGCCAGGTTGATACGCGCTTGCGTCCAGGCGAACACCCACGGGATCGCGCGCAGGTCCTCGAGCGACTCGACCGACAGACCGCGACGCGCCGGGCGCGAGCCCAGGGCGAGCAGTCCGATCTCCTCCATCGGCGTCACAGCGGCGAACCAGGGTGCGAACCCGGGCGCCTTCACGAGCGAGAAGAAGCGTTCGCGCGAGGCGGTGTCCATTGTCGCCGCCACATCGGCGTAGCGTTCGGCGGCACGGCTGTTGCGCTCTTCGATGGAGGGTGCCGAGGCGAGCAGGATTGCGGCCGCGACCTGATCGATGTGCCGGAGGGCGATGTCGGGGTCGCCGTAGCGGGCGAAGATGACTTCACCCTGCTCGGTGAGCTTGAACCGGCCGTCGACCGAGTGCGGCGGCTGCGCGAGGATCGCGGAGTTGGCGGGCCCGCCGCCGCGGCCGAGCGCGCCGCCGCGCCCGTGGAACAGGGTCAGCTCGATGTGCTGCTCCTGTGCCCACGCGGCGATGCGTGCCTGTGCCTCGTAGAGGGCGAGGTTGGCCGCCACCGGTCCGACGTCCTTCGACGAGTCGGAGTAGCCGAGCATGACCTCGAGGCGACGGCCCGTCGCCTCGAGGCGCGCGGCGAATGCCGGGTGATCGACGATCTCCGCCAGGATGCCGGGGGCCGCCTGCAGGTCGGCGAACGTCTCGAACAGCGGGATGACATCGAGTACCGGCGGGGTCCCGTCGGGGCCGACGGCGTGCCGGGCGAGCGCGTGGACGTTCGCGAGATCGTCTGCGGACTGCGTGAACGACACGATGTAGCGTCCGGCGGCTCGCGGCCCGAACCGCTTCTGCACCTGCGAGATGGTGCGGAACACCTCGAGCACCTCGACCGCGAGGTCGCTCAGCTCGCCGCCCGCTTCACACTCGGCGAGCACCTTCGCGTGAACGGCGGAGTGCTGGCGGACCTCGAGCTCGGCGAGGTGGAAGCCGAAGGTCTCGACGGCCCAGATGAGCTGCTGGAGCGCGCCGAAGGCCTGGCGCTTGGCACCTGCCTGGTCGAGCGAGCTCTGCACCACGCGCAGATCTGCGAGGAACTCCTCCGGGTCGCTGTAGGCGAGATCCGCGTCGCGAGCCCGCGTGGCCCGGATGCGGCGCGCGAGCAGCATCATGACCCGCTTGTGGTGCTCGCCCGGTGCGCGCTTGACGGCGTCGGCGGCGCCGTCGTCGTCGGATGCGGCGAGTCGGTCCCAGAGTGCGCGCAGCGCGCTGCTCGGCGGCGTGGTCTCGCCCGACATCGTCAGCCCGCGGCCGACGCGCTCGGTGCTCCGTTCGAGTCCGAGCAGCACGTGTTCGGCCGCGATGCCCGCAGCTTTCTTCGTGACCGATGCTGTGACGAAGGGATTGCCGTCACGGTCGCCGCCGACCCAGGTGCCCAGGCGCACGAACGGCGACACCACGGGGGGACGGCTTCCCGCGACGTCGCCCTGAAGTGCGTCGTCGAGGCGGCGGTAGACCAGCGGGATGGTGGTGTAGAGGGTGTCGTCGAACACAGCCATGACCGCGCGCACCTCGTCGGTCGGCGTCGGCTTCTCGGCACGAAGCGGCGAGGTTCGCCAGAGCGTGTCGATCTCCTCGAGCATGCGCCGGCGGGCGCGGCGGTGTTCGGCGCCGCCCGCGGCGGAGTTCTCGAGCGTCTCGAGGAGGCTGACGAGGCGCCGGATGCTCTGCGACACCGCGCGGCGACGCGCCTCGGTCGGGTGAGCGGTGAAGACGGGGTGGAAGCGCAGTTCTCGCAGGCGGCGGGCTGCCTCGTCTTCGCCGACCTCGGACGACAGCTGCGCGTACGCGGCGGGGATCGAGTCGCCCGCGCTGTCCTGGTCGGAGACGCCGGCGCGCTCGCGCAGCAGACGCACGCGCTGGTGTTCCTCGGCGAGGTTCACCAGGTGGAAGTACACGGTGAACGCCCGCGCGACCTCGTCTGCGCGGGAGACGCTGAACGACTCGGCGATCGCAGCTGCTCGCTCGAACGCCTCGGGGGAGTCGTCGGTGTAGGCCTGGATCGTCGCGCCCCGCAGCCGCTCTACGTCGTCGAAGAGCCCCGGGGAGCCGCTCTCGCGCAGCACCTGCCCGAGCATCGAACCGAGCATCCGCACGTCGGAGCGCATCGCCTCGGGAATCTCCTGCTCGGCCTCGTATCGGCCGACGAGATCGATCGCTTCGGTTCGGGTCAGCTCGCGCATGCCTCCAAATTACTGGCACCGGGGAGGTGCGATTGACACGGAGGTCACACACGGGCCGCCCGACCCCGTTGTGTTACGGCGGACTAGCCTGGGACTCCCGTCCGAAGGAGTCCGATGTCCGATCCGTTGCGCGATGCGGCCGACACGATGCGCGCTGTGCGCGACCGATGCGTGTGGACGGCGCAAATCTCCCACCGCGACCTCGTGCCCTATCTGATCGAGGAGTCGGCGGAGGTCGTGGATGCCGTCGAGGCCGGCACCGCGGACGATCTGCGCGAGGAGCTCGGCGACCTCCTGTGGCAGGTGCTGTTCCACTCCGAGATCGCATCACGCTCGGCATCCGACCCCTTCGACGTCGACGACGTCGCGCGCGGCCTCACGGAGAAGATGGTGCGTCGGCATCCTCATGTCTTCGGCGACGAGACGGCCGAGACGCCCGAGCAGGTGCTGGTGCTCTGGAACGCGGCGAAGGCGGCCGAGAAGCGCACGCGCAGGAGCGTCCTCGATGGAGTGTCCGTCCACATGCCGACACTCGCTCTGGCCCAGAAGATGCTCGGCAAGTCGGCGTCCATCCTGTCGGCGGCACCGCTGCTCCGCGCGGAACCACCCGCCGACGAGGCCGAACTCGGCGACGCGCTCCTCGCACTCGTCTCGCACGCCCGCGCCCAGGGCTGGGACGCCGAGCGGGCTCTGCGCGAACGACTGCGCGCGCTCGATGGCGAGATCCGCGACGCGGAGGGCGCCGGTCGCGGCTCCGCCGACCTGGAAGAATAGGCCGGTGCCCACCGTGAATCCGCCGCGCGGCATGCGCGACTTCCTCCCCGCCGACAAAGCCCGCCGCGAGCGCGTCCTCGCCGTCGTCCGTCAGCGCTACCGCGCCCACGGCTTCGACGAGATCGAAACGCCCGTCATGGAGGAGTACGGCCGCCTGCACGCCGGCATCGGCGGCGACAACGAGAAGCTCGCCTACAACGTCCTGGCGCGAGGGCTCGACGCCGACGGCATCCGCGCCGCAGCCGACGACCCCGCGTCGCTGACCGACCTCGGTCTCCGCTACGACCTCACCGTGCCGCTCGCCCGGTTCTACGCTTCGCACCGCGCCGAACTTCCCACGGTGTTCCGCGCGATCCAGATCGCGCCGGTATGGCGCGCCGAGCGGCCGCAGAAGGGTCGCTACCGGCAGTTCGTGCAGTGCGACATCGACATCATCGGAGACGCGAGCCCGCGTGCGGAGGCCGAGCTGATGACGGCGAGCCTCGACGCGCTCGAGGCTCTCGGACTGGCCGGAGCAGCGATACGCATCAACGACCGGCGGGCGCTCGACGCGATGCTCGCCACGTTCGGGTTTGCCGAGTCCGAGCGTCCCGGCGTGCTCATCACGATCGACAAGCTCGACAAGCTCGGTGCCGACGGCGTCGTGGCGGAGTTGCGTGAGCGAGGTGCGACCCCGGCAGCCGCAGACGCCTTCGAGGCGTTCCTCCGTCGCCCGCAGACGGATGCCGCGGGGTATGACGCCGACGGCATCCGAGCGCGCCTTCCGGAGGGCGTGGGCGACGACGTGATCGCGCACCTCGTGGGCATCGGAGACGCCGTGCGCGCGGCGCGCGGTGGAACGGACGACGTTCCGCTCGTCTTCGATCCGTTCCTCGTGCGCGGCATGGGCTACTACACGGGCACGATCTTCGAGCTCGCGCACCCATCGGTGTCGTACTCGCTCGGCGGGGGCGGTCGCTACGACGGCATGATCGGCCGCTTCCTGGGGGCGGAGGTGCCCGCCGTGGGCTTCTCGCTCGGGTTCGAGCGTCTCGTCGATCTGCTGGGCGCGGGCGCGGGCGACGACCGAGACGGTCTCGTGCTCGTCCACGATCGCGATGTTCCGCTGCCCGAGCTGCTCGCCGCGAAGGCGCACCTCGTCGCCGGCGGTGCGCGGGTGCGTCTCGAACAGCGCCCGAAGAACCTCAAGGCGCTTCTGGAGCGCGCCGCGGCCGACGGCTACGCCGGTTTCGTCACGATGCGCACAGGAGAGGACATCCGCTCGGCGGATCCGCGACCCATCGACTGATCATCGCTCTGCTGTCAACTTTGTGTTGACGACAGGCCGCGTGTCAATCTAGGGTTGACGCATGGACAAGCCAAACCCGCGTCATCACGTCACCCGGATCCGGTGGGTGGCAGCCGTATCCGCCGTCGCCGGAGCCGTGCTCTCTCTCGCCGCCATCGGGTTCGACTGGTCGGGGTTCTGGGGCGGGTTCGCGCTCGGCGCGGGCATCGCCGCCATCGTCCTCGCTGCATACCTCTGGGGTCTGGTCACGGGCATGAGCCGCGCCGGTCACACGCCGACGTGGCTCCCCGCCCGGACGAACGGATCGGTGTGACCACGCATCGATCCACGGGTGACGACGCCCTCACGACCGGCGGCGCACCCGTCGCCCTCGAGATCATCGGCGACGCCATCGGTCGCGTCGTCCTCGACGCCGCCCAGGTCGAGGAAGCGGCCGGCATCGACGCCGAGGGCCACGTGAGAGTCATCGCCGCCAGCGCCGCAGCGGAGCGCGCGGCGCGCTCGCTTCTGCACCGATCAGTCGTCGCCGCCCGCGCCGCGGGCGCGAGCTGGTCTCGCATCGGCGCGGAGCTGGGGATGTCCCGCCAGGCCGCGCAGCAACGCTTCGGAGCGGAGCCGCCGGCGGTGGAGGAATCGACGGAGGAACGGTGGCTCGGACCTGTCACCGCGTTCGACGAGCTGCCCGAACTCGAGGCGGCGGGTCGGCAGGGCTGGCGGACCGTCGGGGCGGGGATGCTCGCGCACCGGATGCGCCGGACCGAGACCCAGTGGGAGCATCGCCGCATCCTGTGGCGGGTCTCGTTGGAGCGCGAGCTCCAGGACGGTTGGGAGGTCGGTTGCCGCGCGTTCCCGTGGATCTACCTCGTGCGCGATCTCGGTCTCGCACCTGAGCCGGACTGACCGCACGCCGACGCCGTTGGGCTGTTCGTCGGATCGTCTTCTGCGGCCGTTCACCCGATGGTGTTGTGCTGGCGTCATGACCACACCAGCGGCGCGCATCGGGGCCGCCGTCGGCGGCGCGGTCATCTCGGCCGGGGCGGTCGTGCTCGCTTCGCGCCTCGTGCTGACCCGACAGGCCGCACTCGCCCGCGAACGCATCGGTAAACCGCTCGGTGAGCTCGCGCTCGACGCCGATCGCCTCTGGCGGCGCTCCTATGCGGGTGAGCCGGTGCGTCTCGTCATGCTCGGCGACTCGCTGGCGGCGGGGCTCGGGGCCGACCGCCGCAAGGACACGCTCGGCGGGCGGCTCGCACGCGGTCTCGCGAAGCGGACGCATCGCCCGGTGCGGCTGCGGACCGGCGCCGTCGTCGGAGCGGAGTCGTCGACGCTCGGCGATCAGATCGCCGCGCTCGGAGACGACGCGGCTGCGGACGTCGCGGTCATCGTCGTCGGCGGCAACGATGTCACGCATCGGATTCCTCCCGGCGAGGCCGCACGCAGTCTCGCCGACGCGGTCGATGCGCTGCGAGCGCGCGGATGCGCCGTCGTGGTCGGGACCTGTCCGGACCTCGGCGCCCTGCGCCCCGTCCCGCAGCCGTTGCGGAGCTTCGCCTCGCGGGCATCGCGAGCGCTCGCGGAGGCGCAGGGGAGGGCCGCGGGTGCCGCAGGTGCGCGTGTCGTCTCGCTCCGCCGCGCCGTGGGCCCGGTGTTCGTCGACAACCCCGACGAGATGTTCGCGCTCGATCGGTTCCACCCGAGCGCACTGGGTTACCGGCGCACCGCCGATGCTCTGCTTCCGGCCGTGTCTGCGGCGTTCGCTGAGACGAGAGCGGCGCGGATGCTGGCGCGCACCGACGTCGTGCGGTTGGCTGAAGGCATGACGACCGACCCCACTCCCGACAGCTGGAGGCGCACCGACGCGTATCTCACGGCGACTCTCGTGACACCGGATCCGGCACTCGAGGCCGCCCTCGCCGACCAGCGTGCGGCGGGGCTGCCCGCGATCGAGGTCTCTCCGCTCAGCGCCAAGCTGCTTCAGCTGCTGATCAGGATCGGGGGCGTCCGCCGGGTTCTCGAGATCGGTACGCTCGGCGGCTTCTCGACCATCGCGATGGCGCGCGCGCTCCCCGCCGACGGACGGCTGCTCAGCATCGAGGCCGAGGCGCGCAACGCTGACGTCGCACGCGCCAGCATCGCGCGGGCCGGCGTCGACGACCGCGTCGAGGTGCGGGTCGGTCGTGGCGCCGACGTCCTCCCGGATGTCGATGAGGAGTTCGACCTCGTCTTCATCGACGCCGACAAGGAATCGAACACGATCTACCTCGACCACGCGGCGAGGCTGACCCGACCCGGCGCGATCGTCGTGGTCGACAACGTCGTGCGCGCGGGGCGGGTGAGCGATCCCGCGACGGAGGACGAGCAGGTGGCAGGCACGCGCCGCGCACTCGAGATGCTCGCGCGTGATCGGCGCTTCGACGCGACCGCGCTGCAGACGCTCGACCTCAAGGGCTGGGACGGGCTCGCTCTCGCCCTGCGGGTGGATCCCGCGTCATAGTCCCGGCAGACCCGGTGGCGGCGGCCACGGTCATCACTAGACTCAAGAGTGGACCGACGACGCTCCACGACTCACCCTCCACAAGCAAGGAGTACCCCTGTGGCACTGATCGAGGCTGTAGGCGCACGCGAGATTCTGGATTCGCGTGGCAACCCGACCGTTGAAGTGGAGGTGCTCCTCGACGACGGCATCGTCCAGCGCGCGGCCGTCCCCTCCGGCGCGTCCACCGGCGCGTTCGAAGCGTACGAGCTCCGCGACGGCGACAAGAGCCGTTACGGCGGCAAGGGCGTGCTCAAGGCCGTCACCGCGGTCATCGACGAGCTCGGCCCGGCCATCGAAGGCGTCGATGCGAGCGAGCAGCGCATCATCGACGAGATCCTCATCGAGACCGATGGCACCGAGAACAAGTCGCGCACGGGCGCGAACGCCATCCTCGGCGTCTCGCTCGCCGTCGCCAAGGCCGCGGCCGACTCGGCGGACCTGCCGCTGTTCCGCTACCTCGGCGGACCGAACGCGCACGTCCTGCCCGTTCCGCTGTTCAACGTCATCAACGGCGGCGAGCACGCGGACAACGGCATCGACATGCAGGAGTTCTTCCTCGCGCCGATCGGCGCCGAGAGCTTCAGTGAGTCGCTGCGCTGGGGCACCGAGGTCTACCACGTCCTCAAGGGCGAGCTGAAGGCCGCGGGCTACGCGACCGGACTGGGCGACGAGGGCGGTTTCGCCCCCGACCTGCCGAGCAACCGCGAGGGGCTCGAGTTCCTCGTCAAGGCGATCGAGAAGGCCGGCTTCAAGCCCGGCTCCGAGATCGCCCTCGGTCTCGATGTCGCGGCGACGGAGTTCTTCACGGACGGCGTCTACCGCCTCGACAACAAGGACTGGAACGCCGAGCAGCTGACCGAGTACTACGTGCAGCTCGTCAACGACTTCCCGATCGTCACGATCGAGGACGCGCTGGCCGAGGACGACTGGGACAACTGGACCGCCCTCACCGAGAAGCTGGGCGACAAGGTCCAGCTCGTCGGCGACGACCTGTTCGTCACCAACCCGGCACGCCTGGCCGACGGCATCCGCCGCAAGGCCGCGAACTCGCTGCTGGTGAAGGTCAACCAGATCGGCACGCTGTCCGAGACGCTCGACGCGATCGCGGTCGCACACCGCGCCGGATACACGACGATGCTCTCGCACCGCTCGGGTGAGACCGAGGACACGACCATCGCCGACCTGGCGGTGGCTGTCAACGCCGGCCAGATCAAGAGCGGCGCGCCCGCGCGCTCGGAGCGCGTGGCGAAGTACAATCAGCTTCTGCGCATCGAGGAGGAGCTGGGTGACGCCGCGGAGTTCATCGGCCGTGCTGCGTTCCCGCGATTCCAGGGCTGACCTGCGCTGAAACGTGACGAGAGGGGGAGCCGTGGTCAAGACGACGGCTCCCTCTTCTCGTGCCCGGCGGCGGGTCGACGTCCGGGAGTGGATGGGGGGCATCCGCGTGTCGGGCTTCGCCTTCATCATGCTCGGCCTCGTCGTGCTGGCCGCATGCGTGCTCGTGCCTTCCGTGAGCACCTATCTCGACCAGCGCGCGCAGATCGCGGCACTCGAAGAGTCCGTCCGTGTCGGCCAGGACGAGGTCGACGCCCTCGCTGCCGAACGCGAGCAGTGGCGCGACCCGGCTTTCATCATGACCCAGGCGCGTGAGCGCCTGTACTACGTCCGTCCCGGTGAGGTCGTCTACCTCATCGACGACGACCTCCCCGCCTCCGCGGTGCCCGACGACCCGGCTGCTGTTTCGAGCGACGTGGAGCGCACGCGCACCGACTGGATGTCGCAGTTCGTGCGATCCGTCGTGACGAGCGGATCGGCGCGCACGGCCGCGACCGGTCCCTGACCGCCGCGCCCCCGGGCCCCAGGAGTCGGCCAGCAGCGGACGGTAGCCTGTCTGGGTGACTGCTACGGCCCTGACACCCGCGACCGACGCCGACCTCGAGGTCATGCGCGAGCAGCTGGGGCGTCCGATGCGGGGAGTCGTGGGTATCGCGGCGCGCTGCGTGTGCGGCAACCCGACGGTCGTCTCGACGGAACCGCGGCTGCCCGACGGCACGCCTTTCCCGACCTTCTATTACCTCACGCATCCGGGTGCCACCGCCGCCATGTCGGCGCTCGAGGCGACCCATGTCATGCGTGACCTGTCCGACCTCCTGGCTGAGGACGCCGAGGTAGCAGAGGCGTATCGGCGCGCCCACGAGAGCTACCTCGCCGACCGGGCAGCCTACGGAGAGGTCGAGGAGATCGCGGGCATCTCGGCCGGAGGCATGCCCACGCGTGTGAAGTGCCTGCACGCCGTCGCGGCGCACGCACTCGCGGCCGGACCCGGGGTCAACCCCATCGGCGATCTCGCGCTCGAGCGATCGACCTGGTCGCCCGAGCGATGCACATGCGCCACCCCGCGGGTGGCCGCGTGACGCGGCGCGTCGGGCGGCTCCTGCGCGCGGCCGTCGTCGGCGTGCTCGTCGTCAGCGCGACGACGGCCGGTGCAGTGGTGCCCCCGCCCGATCCCGCGCGCCAGGCGGAGTACTGGCTCGATGACTACGGGGTCCGCACGGCGTGGCAGACCACGCGCGGGGCCGGTACGACGATCGCGGTGATCGACACGGGCATCGGTCGCGGTCCGGCCGAGTTCGAGGGCGCGGTCAGCGCGGGCGCAGACTTCTCGGGCTCAGGAAGCGCCGACGGACGTACGCCCGTCGGCGGCGATGACCGCGATCACGGCAGCTGGGTCGCCTCGCTCGCAGCATCCCGCGGCACCGGACCCGACACCGGCATGATCGGCGTCGCGCCGGAGGCGAGGCTGCTGTCGCTGTCCATCGGCTTCGGCGGCACGTCCGACATCCCGTTCGCGACGCAGGTCGCCGACGCGATGACGTGGGCCGTCGATCAGGGCGCCGACGTCATCAACCTGTCGTTCACGACGAATCTCCTCGAGTGGGACCCGTCGTGGGACACGGCCTTCCAGTACGCCTACGACCATGACGTGGTGGTCGTCGTCGCCGCCGGGAACCGGGGGACGGGAACCGATCGCGTCGGCGCGCCGGCCACGATCCCCGGCGTCCTCACCGTCGGCGGCGTCGATCGTGGGGGAGTCGCGAGCCAGGAGGCGTCGACGCAGGGCATCACGATCGGCATCTCGGCGCCGAGCGAGGGCCTGCTCGGCGTCTCGGCCGACGGCCGCATCGTGGTGTGGGACGGCACCAGCGGCGCGGCCCCGATCGTCGCGGGCGTGGCCGCGCTGGTGCGCTCGGCACATCCCGGGCTCGACGCGAACAACGTCATCAACCGCATCATCAAGACCGCGCGCGCGGTCCCCGGCGTCTCGGCGAAGCCCGATCCGCTTTACGGCTACGGACTGCTGGATGCCGCGGCTGCGGTGAGTGCGGCCGTTCCGGCGGTGTCGGAGAACCCGATGGGCGATCTCGCGGAATGGGTGCGCATCTACCGCCGGGCGGAGCAGGCGCCCGCGCCTCAGCCCACGACCTCGCCCGTCGCGCTGCCGGAGCTGCCGGCCGCGGACCCTCCGTCCGAGGCCGGGTCGCCGCTTCTGCCGAGCATGAACACGCTCCTGTACGGGACCGTCCCGCTCTTGGGTGTGACCATGGCCGCTATACTGGTGGCGCTCGGCGTCACTGCTGCTGTCCGGCGCATCCGATCGGCCCGCGCGTCGCGCTAGCCGAGCCCCCGATCAAGGAGTTCTTCCGAACGTGTCCACATCTGTGCCCCAGATCCTCGTCGTCGGTGGCGGCTACGCCGGCTTCTACACCGCGTGGAAGCTCGAGAAGCACCTCCGCAAGGGTGAGGCCGAGGTCACCATCGTCGACCCGCTGCCCTACATGACCTACCAGCCGTTCCTCCCCGAGGTCGCGGCCGGTGAGATCGAAGGCCGCCACGTCGTCGTCGGTCTTCGCCGTCACCTCAAGCGGACGAACGTCGTCAACGCGAAGGTCACGAAGATCGACCACGCCAACAAGGTCGCGACGATCACGCCCGAGCAGGGCGAGCCGTGGGAGCACCGCTACGACCAGATCGTCGTGACCGCCGGTGCCGTCTCGCGCACCTTCCCGATCCCGGGCATCGCCGACAACGCGATCGGTCTGAAGACGGTCGAAGAGGCGATGGCGATCCGCGACCGCATCCTCACCAACTTCGACCGTGCGGCGAACCTGCCTGCCGGCCCCGAGCGCGACCGTCTGCTGACCGTCGTCGTCGTCGGTGGCGGCTTCGCGGGCATCGAGGTGTTCGCAGAGCTGCGCGCGATGGCGTCGTCGCTCCTGAAGAGCTACCCGCAGCTGCGCTTCGAGGACACGCACTTCCACCTCATCGAGGCCATGGGACGCATCATGCCCGAGGTCTCGCTCGAGACGAGCCAGTGGGTGCTGAAGGACCTCGCGAAGAAGGGTGCCAACGTGCACCTCGACACGCAGGTGCAGGGCGCCGAGGGCGGCAACGTTGCACTGTCGACGGGTGAGTTCATCCCCACCGACGTCATCATCTGGACCGCCGGCGTCATGGCGAACCCGACGGTCGTTCGCGGCAGCGACCTGCCCGTCGAGGAGCGCGGCCGCATCCGCACCCGCGCCGATCTGCGTGTCGGCACGCCCGAGGAGATCGTCGAGGGCGCCTGGGCTGCCGGTGACATCTCGGCCGTTCCCGACCTGACCGGCGGCGGCGTGGGCGGCTACTGCGTGCCCAACGCGCAGCACGCCGTGCGTCAGGCCAAGCTGCTGGCGAAGAACCTCGTCGCCGTGCTCCGGGGCGAGACGCCGCGCGAGTACTTCCACAAGAACCTCGGTGCGGTCGCCGGCCTCGGCCTCGGCAACGGTGTCTTCCAGTCCGGCAAGATCGCGATCAAGGGCTTCTTCGCCTGGGTCGCGCACCGCGGCTACCACGGTCTCGCGATGCCGTCGTGGGAGCGCAAGTGGCGCGTCGTCGGCGACTGGTGGATGAACTTCTGGCTCGGCCGCGACAACGTCGCTCTGCAGGGCACGCTCACGCCGCGTGCTGCGTTCGAGGAGTTCGCCGCGCGTCCGCGTCCCGCGCAGCCCGCCGCGGAGAACCCGCAGCCGCCGATCGACCCGAAGAGCGTCGCGAAGGACGAGGGCGCCGCAGCGGTCGCCCCCGCCGAGAAGGACAACAAGGTCAACGCGAGCTGAGGCTCGTGCACCCCGAGGCCCCCGCACCGCTCGGTGACGGGGGCCTCGTCGTTCCCCGGTCTCGCGTGGGTGCTGCTGCGGGTTGGGTTGGCAGGTCGCGCCCCTTCACGGGTCGCGAGGGGGCGGGTACTGCCAGCTGAGTGGGTCGCGTGGGTGCTGCTGCGGGTTGGGTTGGCAGGTCGCGCCCCTTCACGGGTCGCGCGTGGGCGGTTACTGCCAGGTGAGTGGGTTGCGTGGGTGCTGCTGCGGGTTGGGTTGGCAGGTCGCGCCCCTTCACGGGTCGCGCGTGGGCGGTTACTGCCAGGTGAGTGGGTTGCGTGGGTGCTGCTGCGGGTTGGGTGGGCAGGTTGCGCCGCTTCGCGGGTCGCGCGTGGGCGGTTACTGCCAGGTGAGTGGGTTGCGTGGGTGTTGCTGCGGGTTGGGTTGGCAGGTCGCGCCCCTTCACGGGTCGCGCGTGGGCGGTTACTGCCAGGTGAGTGGGTCGCGTGGGGGCTGCTGCGGGTTGGGTTGGCAGGTTGTGCCGCTTCACGGGTCGCGCGTGGGCGGGTACTGCCAGGTGAGTGGGTCGCG
Organism: Microbacterium sp. F1-18; assembly: GCF_052921305.1. NCBI lineage: Bacteria > Bacillati > Actinomycetota > Actinomycetes > Micrococcales > Microbacteriaceae > Microbacterium > Microbacterium sp. F1-18. The sequence goes on from NZ_JBREVD010000002.1 coordinate 110,196, forward strand.
TGGGTGCTGCTGCGGGTTGGGTTGGCAGGTTGTGCCCCTTCACGGGTCGCGCGTGGGCGGGTACTGCCAGGTGAGTGGGTCGCGTGGGTGCTGCTGCGGGTTGGGTTGGCAGGTTGTGCCCCTTCACGGGTCGCGCGTGGGCGGTTACTGCCAATCAAGCCGCCCGGTGGAAGCCCGGTAACGTGGGACCGGGCCCCCGTAGCCCAATGGCAGAGGCAGGCGACTTAAAATCGCTTCAGTGTGGGTTCGAGTCCCACCGGGGGTACGTTCGACGCTCTCGTCCGCGGCTGCGCCACCGCAGCGGTCACCGACGCGAGCACTGTCACCAGCCCGACGGCTTGAAGAGCGCTCAGCGTCTCACCGGCGACGACCAGGCCCAGCGCCACGGCCACGACGGGGCTCAGCAGCCCGACGAAGGCGGGCAGGCGCGTCGGGAGCGACCGCACGCCGCGGAACCAGAGCACATACGCGAGCGCTGTGCCGACGAGCGTCAGGTATGCGTACGCGCCGAGTTGCGGCGCCGTGGGAAGCGCGTCGGGCGGCGGCTCGACGACTGCCGTGAGCGCGGCGAGAAGGATGCCGCCGGCGAGGAGCTGCCACGCCGTCACCGCAAGCGGGGGCTGACCGGCGCCCCACCGCTTGGTCAGCACCGTTCCGACGGCCATCGACACGGCGCCGCTGAGGGCGGCGGCGACGCCGACGGGGTCGAGCGCGGCGTCGCCGGGCGCGACGATGAGTCCGACCCCGATGACCCCGGCCGTTCCGGCGATGATCGTGACGACGGTGAGCCGCTCGGACAGGATCCGCCAACCGAGCACGGCGACGATGAGGGGCTGGATGCCGCCGACCACCGCGGCGACCCCGCCCGGGAGTCGATCGGCGGCGATGAAGAGGCAGCCGAAGAACACCGTGAAGTTCAGAGCGCCCAGGACCCACGAGCGCCACCACCACGATCCGGTCGGGAGTCGCCGTGCCACGAGGAGCAGGATGAATCCTGCCGGCAGCGCGCGCACCGTCGCGATCAGCAGCGGATGCCCGGGCGGGAGGAACGTCGTGGTGGTGAGGTAGGTGGTGCCCCAGACGACGGGCGCGAGGGCGGTCATGACGAGGAGCGCGGTCCGATTGCTAAGCACTTAGGCATAATAGCTCAGCGCTTAGCGACTAGGATCGCGGGCATGGACCATGTCGACCGGATCTTGGAGCAGTGGGCGAGAGAGAAGCCCGGGCTCGACGTCACCCCGATGGCTGTGATCGGACGGCTCGGACGGGCAGCGGCATCCGTTGATGCCCGCCTCGCCGCGACCTTCGCGAGCCACGGCATCGACGCGGCCACCTTCGACGTCCTCGCCACACTCACCCGACAGGGGGAGCCCTACGAGCTGACGCCGGCCGGGCTCGCGGCCGATGCGATGATCACCTCGAGCGCCGTCGCCCAGCGACTCAACCGCCTCGAGGCGCTGGGGTACGTCAGCCGCCACCCCGATCCGGCTGACGGGCGGGGAAAGATCGTGCGGCTGACCGAGGAGGGCCGGCGTATCGTCGACCGCGTGCTCCCGGACCACCTCGACACCGAGCGGGCGGTGCTCGATCCGCTCTCATCCCGGGAACAGGCTCAGCTGGCCGAGATGCTCTCCCGGCTCGTCGGGGGTGGGTAAGACCTGCGAGTTCGCGGGCGCGGCCGATGGCGCCGGACGCGTGCTGGTTAGACTGGACCCGGAGAGAGGGGACATGCAATGGAGTGGCTGATCCCGGTCATCGTCGTCGTCGCGTTGCTCGCTGTCGTCGGCATCTACCTGTGGGCGACGTACAACTCGCTCGTAGCGCTCAACATCCGCGTCGACGAGGCGTGGAGCGACATCACGGTGCAGCTGAAGCGTCGGGCCGACCTTCTTCCCAACCTCATCGACACGGTTCGCGGATATGCCGCACACGAGAAGGCGGTCTTCGAGAACGTCACCCGCGCCCGCGCCGAGATCCTCTCTGCGAGCGGTCCCGCAGAAGCGGGTGTGGCCGAGGGACACGTCCAGCAGGCACTGAAGTCGCTCTTCGCCGTGGCGGAGGCATATCCCCAACTGCAGGCGAGCCAGAACTTCCTGCAGCTGCAGCAGGCGCTCGTCGACACCGAAGACAAGATCCAGGCGTCGCGCCGCTTCTACAACGGCGGCGTGCGTGAACTGAACACGAAGATCAAGGTGTTCCCCAACAACCTGTTCGCTCGCAGCCTCGGGTTCACCGAGCGCGAGTTTTTCGAGGTCGAGAACGGCGCGGCGATCGCCGAGCCGCCGCGCGTGCAGTTCTGAGCACCCGCTCTGAGACCGCCGCCGACGGTCGGGCGGATACGCGTCGGAGTCCTAGACTGACGGGATGAGCGACGACAAGGTCGGGCGATCGTTCTTCGACGCCCTGCGCACCCGGACCGTTGCCACCGAGACGTCGCCGAGCGTTCCGCGCGGCCTGCGCCTGGCCACGGCATACTCGTGGCGGCTGCTCGTGGTCGCGGCGGCGGCGGGCGTGGCGATCTGGATCATCATCCAGCTGAAACTCCTGGTCATCCCGCTGCTCATCGCGATCCTGCTGGCTGCGCTGCTCTGGCCGGGCCTCCTCTGGATGCTCGAGCACCGCGTGCCGCGCTGGGCGGCGATCGTGCTGAGCGTGCTCGCGACGATCGCCGTCATCTCGGGCCTGCTCTGGCTCGCCATCTGGCAGATCAGCCGGCAGTGGCCGTCGGTCCAGGGGCGGACGGTCGACGCCGTCGGCCAGCTGCGGCAGTACCTCATCGACGGCCCGCTCCACCTCACATCAGCGCAGATCGATGACCTGCTCCAGCAGGGCTGGGGGTTCGTCGAGCAGCAGGCCTCGCTGCTGTGGTCCGGGGCTCTGGCGATCGGATCGACCGTGGGTCATGTCGCGACGGGCGCTCTGCTCGTCCTCTTCATCCTGCTGTGCATCCTCGCCGACGGGGGCCGCATTTGGCGCTGGGTGGTGCGTCTGTTCCCGCGTCAGGCCCGGCCCGCGGTCGACGGTGCGGGCCGGACGGGCTGGCGCACCGTCGTGACCTATGCCCGAACCCAGCTCCTCGTCGCGACGATCGACGCGACCGGCATCGGCCTGGGTGCGCTGTTCCTGGGGGTGCCCCTCGCCGCCCCCATCGCGGTGCTGGTCTTCCTCGGTGCGTTCATCCCCTTCGTCGGAGCCGTCGTCACCGGTGCTCTCGCGGTCTTCCTGGCACTCGTCTACAACGGCCCCTGGATCGCCCTGTGGATGCTCGTGATCGTGCTCGGCGTGCAGCAGCTCGAGGGGCACATCCTGCAGCCACTGCTCATGGGCTCCGCCGTCAAGGTCCACCCGCTCGCCGTCGTCATCGTCGTCGCCGGCGGAGCAATGATCGCAGGCATCCCCGGTGCGTTGTTCGCGGTACCCCTTGCCGCCTTCGTCAACGTCGTCGTGCTCTACATATCGCGACGATCGTGGGAGACAGGGGTCGCGCCGCGGCCCGATGAGATGATCTGGAGCACCGTGCCCCGAGACCGGAGGAAGAACGCATGACCGGACCCACTCCGGCCGATCTCGACGCAGCCGCGGCGGTGCTCGACGGCGTCGTCACCCGCACCCCCATGGAGTATTCCGAGCACCTCTCGGATCTTCTCGGCGTGCCGGTGTATCTGAAGCTCGAGAACCTGCAGCGCACCGGGTCGTTCAAGATCCGCGGCGCGACCTACCGCCTCTCGCGCCTCACCGAGGAGGAGCGCGCCCGCGGCGTCGTCGCGGCCTCGGCGGGCAACCACGCCCAGGGCGTCGCGCTCGCGGCGCAGAAGCTCGGCATCCGGGCGACGATCTTCATGCCGTTGGGTGTGCCCGTGCCCAAACTCCTGGCCACCCGCGGGTACGGCGCCGACGTCGTGCTCGAAGGCGCGACCGTCGAGACGCCGCTGAGGCTCGCGGCGGAGTTCGCCGAACGCACCGGTGCGGTGCTCATCCACCCGTTCGACCACCCCGATGTCATCACGGGCCAAGGAACCCTGGGTCTCGAGCTCGTCGATCAGGTGCCCGACATCGAGACGCTCCTCATCCCGATCGGGGGAGGCGGGCTCATCGCCGGTGTCGCTGCAGCCGTGAAGGGGCGCGCTGCGGCCGAGGGGCGGCGCGTGCGCGTGATCGGCGTGCAGGCGGAGAACGCCGCCGCCTACCCGTCATCGCTCGCCGCGGGGATGCCGCTGGCCGTCGAGACGACCCCGACGATCGCCGACGGCATCGCGGTCGCGCGCCCGGGCGACGCGACGTTCGCCGTCATCCGCGAGCTCGTCGATGAGGTCGTCACCGTCTCGGACGACGACATCGCCCGGGCGCTCCTGGTGCTTCTCGAGCGTGCCAAGCAGGTCGTCGAGCCGGCGGGTGCCGTCGGTGTCGCCGCCATCCTCGCCGGCAAGGTCACGGCATCGGGACCGACGGTCGCCGTCCTCTCGGGCGGGAACATCGACCCGTTGCTGCTCCAGCGCGTCGTGGCGCACGGGCTCGCGGCATCCGGTCGCTACATGACGCTGCAGATCCCCCTGCCCGACCGCCCCGGTCAGCTGGCGAGAGTCTCGGAGCTGCTGTCGGTGGCGGGTGCCAACGTGATCGAGGTGCTGCACACGCGCCATGGGCAGGGACTGCAGATCAGCGAGGTCATCCTTCAGCTGAGCGTCGAGACGCGAGGCGAGGAGCACCGCGCTCAGGTCATCGCGGTCCTCGAGGATGCCGGCTTCGCGCCGACGGTCGTCTCCGATTGACGAGCGCCGGCGCGAAGCGCGCGGGTCACTGTCCCGAGTAGGTCTCGACCTTGACGATCTCGACCGAGATCTCGCGGCCGTTCGGGGCGGTGTACGAGGTCTTCTCGCCCTCCTTGAGGCCGAGGATCGCCTCGCCGAGGGGTGAGGCCTCGCTGTAGACGTCGAGCTCGGAACCAGCCGCGATCTCGCGGCTGCCGAGCAGGAAGACCTCTTCGCCGCCCGCGACGAGCGCCGTGACGACGGTGCCCGAGAGCACCGTGCCGTCGGACTCGGGAGCCTCGCCGACGGTGGCGTCCTTGAGTAGCTGCTGGAGGGTGCGGATACGCGCTTCCTGCTTTCCCTGCTCGTCCTTCGCGGCGTGGTAGCCGCCGTTCTCCTTCAGGTCGCCTTCCTCGCGCGCGGCCTCGATGCGCTTGGCGATCTCCTCGCGCCCCGTCGTCGAGAGGTGTTCGAGCTCCGCGACGAGACGGTCGTAGGCGTCCTGCGTGAGGAAGGTGACGGGAGCGTCGTTCGACATGTGATCTCCTTGCACTGGCGCGGCACACAGCCGCCTATGGCGAACGCCCCGGCATCCGACCGGGGCGCACAAGAAAGACCTAGACTACGGGATCCAGCAAGAGGTCACCAAACCATTCGTCGCGAGGGCGACGGTCGGAATCGTCTCGGTGAACGCCCGAGAGACGCCGTCTGCAGCCGGGTACTCCACGACGCGCCATCCGACCACGCCGTGCTCGGTGTCCTGCGCCTCGAGGGCGCAGGCGAGCGGTTTGTCTCGAGCCCCGCTGACCTGGAACGAGACGACGACGGAGTGTTCGCCGATCACCTGGAATCCGGTCGCGTCGGTGTCGACGGAGTTGATCGCCCCGGTCACGGTAGTCCACGCCACGAGTCCGAGAACACCCGCGCCCAGCACGCTCGCGACGGCGATCAGGATGCGGCGCGAGCGCTTGTCGCGCGTCCGACCGTATCGCTGGTCGAGCTTGAGCTGCGTGGTCATCGTGGCGGTCTCCGAGGCGGTTCTGACGGGATTAGGCTGGTGTTTCCAGGCTAAGCGCTTCTCGCGCAGATCGAGGAACCATGAACTCCCAACTGTGGCTCATATCGGCGGCGACACCGATTCCCGAGATCACGGTCGACCCCACGTCGGTCACCCCCGGACCGTGGGGCTTCGGAGCGATCGTGATCCTGACGATCGCCGTCGTGCTCCTGTTGCTCGACATGCTGCGGCGTGTGCGTCGCGGGCGCTACCGAGCCGAGGTGCGCGAGCAGCTCGACGAGGAGGACGCCGCCGCACGCGGCGAGCGGGACGCCGACACGCGCTGACCGCCCGCCGGGCTGACCGCCCGCCGGGCGCGTCAGCCGGCGTGGTACGCGGGCTCGAGCGCGATGAGCAGGCACGCCGTCCAGTGGCAGAGGAACGCCAGGACCGTGCACACGTGGAAGATCTCGTGGAACCCGAAGTGCCCGGGCCACGGGTTCGGCTTCTTGATCGCGTAGACCACGGCTCCACCGCTGTAGAGCAACCCGCCGACGATCACGAGCACCATCATGGCGGCGTTGGCCTCGAAGAGCGGGACGATGTACATCACCGCACCCCAGCCCAACGCGAGGTAGAGCGCGACGTAGAGCCAGCGCGGCGCGTGTATCCAGAACACACGGAAGAAGATCCCTGCGATCGCACCACCCCACACCAACGACAGCAGCAGCACCGTCTGGTCGGTCGGGAGGGCCAGCACGGCCAGCGGCGTGTAGGTGCCGGCGATCAGCAGAAGGATGTTCGCATGGTCGATGCGTTTGAGGATCGCCTTGGTGCGCGGCTTCCAGTCGAAGCGGTGATAGAGCGCGGAGTTTCCGAACAGCAGCAGCGAGGTCGTCATGAACACGGCGCTCGCCCACTTCGCCGGCGCTCCGTGCGCGAGCACGATCAGGACGATGCCGGCGGCAATCGCCACGGGGAAGGTCGCCGCGTGGATCCAGCCGCGCCAGGTCGGGCGGAGCTCGATCTGCGCGCTCGCGGCGGCGGCGTCCAACAGAGGCAGCTGGGGCATCTCGACGCCCTCATCGGGTGCGGGTCCGGTCACAATGACGAGCGTACGCGCCGCCGTATGCCAGCGTTCACATGAGGTCGGGGAGTAGCGTAGGGGAGTGGCTGCGAACCGCGGACGAGGACCCCTCTATCGACTGTATGCGTCCCGGCTGCGCCGGCACCTGACACCGGAGACGGTTCCACATCACGTCGCGATGATGATCGACGGCAATCGGCGCTGGGCGCGCCAGGCGGGATATCCGACTCCCGCCGAGGGGCACCGTGCCGGCGCGGCGAAGATGCACGAGTTCCTCCGCTGGTGCGACGAGCTCGGCATCCGCGTCGTGTCGCTGTACCTGCTGTCGCACGACAATCTCGCCAAGCGCGACTCGCGCGAGCTCGCCGACCTGCTTGAGATCATCGCAGAGCTCGCCGAGACGCTCTCGAACGAGCCGGGTTGGCGCGTCCAGCACGTCGGCCGGGCCGCTCAGCTCCCGGATGACCTCGCGCGGGTCCTCGCGAAGGCGGAGGCGCACACGCGGGACAACACCGGGCTCCACGTCAACCTGGCAGTCGGCTACGGCGGGCGCGGCGAGATCGTGGATGCCGTGCGGAGCATCATCACGAGCCACCACGAGCGGGGTGGGTCGATGGAAGAGCTCGCGGAGAGCCTGACCCCGGAGCAGATCGGCGAGCACCTCTACACCGGCGGACAGGCCGATCCCGACCTCGTCATCCGGACCTCGGGCGAGCAGCGGCTGAGCGACTTCCTGCTCTGGCAGTCCGCGCACAGCGAGTTCTACTTCGTCGAGGCGCTCGGACCCGACCTGCGCGAAGTGGACTTCCTGCGCGCGATCCGCGACTTCGCGACGCGCGATCGTCGTTTCGGCGGCTGACGCCGACGCCCGCAACGCAGAGTTCACCGTCTCGAAACGTTCGTGGGCGTGTCGGTTTCTCCCGCTGCCGGTCACCCGCCGTACTGTCGTCGCAACGGGCACGGCGCCCGTTCGAGTCGGCCTTCTCACGACTCGTGACCCACGGTCGACTCGTGTTAATCGGGTGAGACACCCGAGGCGGGGAGTGGGTTGTGGCCGCACGAGCAACAGAGCAGCAGCGTCGCGTCATCCACCACGGAGGTGACGACCTCGATCAGGAGCTGCGCACCTACGTTCTGGACACATCGGTGCTGCTGAGTGATCCGCGAGCGTTGTTCCGCTTCGCCGAGCACTCGGTCGTCGTCCCCGTCGTGGTCGTCACCGAACTCGAAGCCAAGCGGCACGATCCCGAGATCGGCTACTTCGCGCGCCAGGCGCTGCGACACCTCGACGACCTGCGGGTCGAGCACGGTCGGCTCGACTTCCCGGTTCCCGTCGGTGAGGGCGGCACGCTGCGCGTCGAGCTGACGAACACCGATCCGTCGGTGTTGCCGGCCGGGATGCGCCTCGGCGACAACGACACGCGCATCCTCGCCGTCGCGATGCACCTCGCCCACGAAGGGCAGCCGGTCACGGTGGTGTCGAAGGACCTTCCGATGCGTGTCAAAGCTGCCTCGCTCGGCATCAGTGCCGAGGAGTATCTGGCCGAGCAGGCCGTGGACTCGGGATGGACCGGCATCGCGGGCATCGATCTCTCGGGCGACGAGATGAGCGACCTGTACGAGAGCGAGGTCGCCACGAGCGACCAGGTGCGCGGGGTGCCCGTGAACACCGGGCTCGTGATCCACTCGGAGCGGGGGTCGGCCCTCGGGCGGGTGACCGGTCCCGGGTCGTTCCGGCTCGTGCGCGGTGATCGCGACGTCTTCGGGCTGCACGGACGCTCCGCCGAGCAGCGGATCGCGATCGACCTGCTCCTCGATCCGGATGTCGGCATCGTGTCGCTGGGAGGCCGGGCCGGAACCGGCAAGTCGGCACTCGCGCTGTGCGCGGCGCTGGAGTCGGTGCTCGAACGGCAGCAGCAGCGCAAGATCATCGTGTTCCGTCCGCTCTTCGCCGTCGGTGGCCAGGAGCTCGGGTACCTCCCCGGCGATGCCCAGGAGAAGATGAACCCCTGGGGTCAAGCCATCTTCGACACGCTGGGTTCGGTCGTCTCCGGCAACGTCGTGGAGGAGATCATCGCCCGCGGGCTGCTCGAGGTGCTGCCGCTGACCCACATCCGCGGACGTTCGCTGCACGACGCGTTCGTCATCGTCGACGAGGCGCAGTCGCTCGAGCGCAACGTCCTGCTGACGGTGCTCAGCCGGATCGGGCAGAACTCGCGTGTCGTGCTCACACACGACGTCGGCCAGCGCGACAACCTCCGGGTCGGGCGTCACGACGGCATCGCATCGGTGATCGAGACGCTCAAGGGCCATGACCTGTTCGGACACGTGACGCTCACGCGCTCGGAGCGTTCGGCTATCGCGGCGCTCGTCACCGACCTGTTGGAAGCCGGCGAGCTCAGCTGAGGAACGGGACGCGCCGGCTCCGTTCCGCAGAGTGCGGAGCCGGCCTCAGTCCCAGCGGTACCCCTCGCCCCGGACCGTGACGATGCGGGATGCGCCGACCTTGCCCCGCAGATAGCGCACGTACACGTCGACGACGTTGGAGCCGGGGTCGAAGTCGAGCTCCCACACCCGGCTCAGCAACGTCTCACGGCTGAGGACCTCGCCGGCGTGGCGGAGGAATTGCTCCGCGAGGGCGAACTCGCGTGCCGACAGGTCGATGTCGCGGCCGTCGACCGTGGCGCGCCGGGTCAGCATGTCGAGGCTCACTCCGTCGCGCGTGATGACGGTGGCCGGCCCCGGAGTCTCGCGCAGGCGCGACCGCACCCGGGCGAGGAGCTCGGCCACGACGAACGGCTTGGGCACGTAGTCGCTCGCGCCGGCATCCAGGCCCTCGACGGTGTCGTTCGTGCCGCTGCGCGCCGTCAGCATGATCACGGGGACGGCCGAACCCGACGCGCGGATGCGGCGCAGGACGTCGAAGCCGTCGATGCCCGGCAGCCCGACGTCGAGGATGACCAGGTCGATCTCCTCGGTGTCGAGCAGCTCGAGCGCCGTCTCACCGTCCTCGGCGACGACGGGCTCGAGGTTCTCGGTGCGCAAGGCGCGCTCGAGGAGGGCGATGATGTGGGGTTCGTCATCGACGAGCAGGATGCGGGTCATCCGATCTCCTTGCGCTGGAGCACGACTTCCCCGGCCCGCACCGGCGCCGGCAGGCGCAGGGTCGAGCGGAGCGGGATCGTGATGGTGAAGGTGGCGCCGCCGCCGGGTGTCTCGGTGACGGTGCAGGAGCCGCCGTGGCCTTTGGCGATGGCGTCGACGATCGCGAGGCCCAGTCCGGACCCGCCCGCCGAACGACGCCGACCGCCCCGGTCGAAGCGGCGGAAGATGCGGTGTCGGGCAGCCGGCGGGATGCCGGGGCCGTGGTCGCGGACCCAGAGGTGGAAGGCCCCCGCGTAGACACCGCTGCCGAGCTCGATCGCGGTGCCGGCGGGGGTGTGTTTCGCGGCGTTGTCGGCGAGCTGCAGCCAGGCCTGCAGCAGACGGTCCGCGTCGCCGTGGATGATGCCGCGCTGTGTCGACTCCACCGCCCATTCGTGTCCCGGGATCACGGTGACCAGGTCGACGACCCGCTGGGTGAGGCTCTCGATGTCGACCTCGTCCATCGTGAAGCGTTCGCCCTCCACGGAGGCGAGGAGATCGATGTCGCCGATGAGTCGCGTCATCCGGTCGAGCTCGCCGATCGCGATCTCACGCACGGCGTCGACGTCGGCCGGGTCGCTCGCGTCGACGAGCTCGAGGTGCCCGCGCACGATCGCGATCGGCGTTTTCAGTTCGTGGCGGACGTCGTCGAGCAGCCGACGCTGGGATTCGACCGCGGCGTCGAAGGCATCCTGCGCAGCCGCCTCGCGGGGCGGTGTCGCCAACAGGGGCCACCCGACGAGCCCCACGGTGAGAAGGGTCGCGAGCCCGACGAGGGCGAAGACCAGCACCGCCGCCCACGGGAGGCGCGCCCCGACGAGGAGGAAGACCAGCAGCGAGCCGATCGCGGCGACGACGAAGCCGGCGCACACGATCACCAGGACGATCCCCAGGATGCGTGCGCGCCGGGCTTCCGACCGCGACGGGTTCACCCTCCGATTATCAACCAGGGTGAGTCATCGAGAGCAGGTCGAGCTTGTCGTCGAGCTGCGCTTCGGTCAGCTCGCCCCGCTCGACGTAGCCCAGGTCGATCACCGCTTCGCGGACGGTGATGCCCTTCGCGACGGAGTGCTTGGCGATCTTCGCGGCGGCCTCGTACCCGATGAGCTTGTTGAGCGGGGTGACGATCGACGGCGACATCCCGGCGAACGCCGCTGCGCGCTCGACGTTCGCCTGCAGGCCGGCCACCGTCTTGTCCGCGAGCACACGCACGGCGTTCGAGAGCAGGCGGATCGACTCGAGCAGGGCGGTTCCCATGACGGGGATCGCGACGTTGAGCTCGAACGAGCCCGAAGCGCCGGCCCAGGCGACCGTCGCGTCGTTGCCGATGACCCGCGCCGACACCATCAGGACGGCCTCGGGGACGACCGGGTTGACCTTGCCGGGCATGATCGAGGAGCCGGGCTGGAGGTCGGGGATGTGCAGCTCGCCGAGGCCGGTGTTCGGGCCCGAGCCCATCCAGCGGATGTCGTTGTTGATCTTCGTCAGCGACACGGCGATGGTGCGAAGGGCCCCCGACGCCTCGACGAGACCGTCACGGTTGGCCTGAGCCTCGAAGTGGTCCTTCGCCTCGGTGATCGGCAGCTCGGTCTCGGCCGCGAGCAGCTCGATGACCTTCTGCGGGAAGCCGAGAGGCGTGTTGATCCCCGTCCCGACGGCGGTGCCGCCGAGGGGCACTTCGCCGACGCGGGGCAGCACGGCTTGGACGCGCTCGATGCCGAGACGCATCTGGCGTGCGTATCCGCCGAACTCCTGCCCGAGGGTGACCGGCGTCGCGTCCATGAGGTGTGTCCGACCGGACTTCACGACATCCTTCCACTCCTCCGCCTTGGTCTCGAAGGCGACCGCCAGGTGATCGAGCGAGGGGATGAGGTCGTCGATGAGCGCCTGGGTCACGGCGATGTGCACCGACGTCGGGAAGACGTCGTTGGACGACTGCGAGGCGTTGACGTGATCGTTCGGGTGCACCGTGCTGCCGAGCGCACGAGTCGCGAGGGTGGCGAGCACCTCGTTCATGTTCATGTTCGACGACGTACCCGAGCCGGTCTGGTACGTGTCGACGGGGAAGTGGGCGTCGTGGCGGCCGGTGACGACCTCATCGGCGGCGGCGGCGATCGCGTCGGCGATGGCGGGGTCGAGCGTCCCGAGCTCTTTGTTGGCGAGCGCGGCGGCCTTCTTGATCCGCGCGAGCGCGGCGATCTGGCTCGACTCGAGTCCGGAGCCCGAAATCGGGAAGTTCTCGACCGCGCGCTGGGTCTGCGCGGCGTAGAGGGCGTCCTTGGGGACGCGGACCTCTCCCATGGTGTCGTGCTCGATGCGGTACTCGATGTCGGTCACGTCGTTGTTCCTCTCTCGGTGGGGATGTCGTCAGGATGCGGCGTCGTCGTGGACGTCGCCGAGGATGATGGAGGGTTCTGCGGCGCCCTCGCCGAGCCGGTAGTTCGCGCCGACGATCGCCAGCCGGCCCTCGGCGACGGCGGTGCTGATGAGCTCGGATGCGTGAAGCAGCTGCCCGACCGTGTCGCGCAGGTGCTCGCGTCCGACGACCTCGGCGTCGACGTTCTCGGGGGTGATGCCGGAGTCGGCCCCGGCCCGCAGCACGCGGCGGACGGCGGGCACGATGGGAGAGATCTGCCGCCAGATGAGCGGCGGCAGCGGGGGAGCGTCCACCCCGGTGCTCTCGATCGCGGCGCGCACGGCGCCGCACGCGTCGTGCGCGAGGACGACGATGAGCGGGACGTTCAGGACCGCGACCGCGTACTCGAGGCTGCCGACGACGGAGTCGGAGATCACCTGGCCGGCGTTTCGGATCACGAAAAGGTCGCCGAGGCCTTCATCGAAGATGATCTCCGCGGCCAGGCGCGAGTCGGAGCAGCCGAACAGCGCGGCGCGCGGGGTCTGCGAGCCGGCGATCTCGTGGCGGCGCTCGACGTCCTGACGGGGGTGGCGCGGGGTGCCTTCGACGAAACGGATGTTGCCCGCCCGCATCTCATCCCAGGCTTCCTGGGGAGTGGGGGATGCCGGAGCGGCCGCGGTCGACGTCATGGTGTCTCCTCCTGCAGTTCGACGATCTGTGTCGCGAGGCCGCGCGCGGCGGTGCGCACGGTCTCGGCGTCGATGGCCCCGCCGCCGTAGACGAGGATCGTGTCGGCTCCCGCCTGGGTCGTCAGGGCGTAGGAGATGTTCCCGGCTCGAGCGGGGTCGGGGATCTCGAAGACTTCCCACGCCACCCCGTCGATGGTCTCGGTCGACGTGGTTCGTGAGCCGCTGATCTGACGTGATGCCCAACCGGCGTCGGCGTCGAATGCCTGCTGCACGTTGACGTATCCGCTCGCGGGGGCGTAGACGATCTCCCAGGTCTGGACGTCGTCTCCGGCGAGCTCGGCCTTGTTCACGCGCCACGTCTCGGGAACCGTCGGCGCGACGAGCTGCCGGCCGATGCCCGAGCCGACGTCGCTCGCGACCGCCACGACGTCGATGCCGGGTTGCTCGGGCACCGAGCCGCGAGGCACGGCGAAGACGATGACGGCCACCACGGCGACCGTGACGATGAGTGCGGCCAGCAGGTTGCGGACGTTCTGGCTCGATCGGTAGACCTGCGACGACGCCGCCTTGCGCGCCGCGGTCTCGTCGGGGGTCTCGGGGCGCCCGAGCTCGGCGACGACGCGGGGGCCCTTGGCCATCACGCGTCGTCCGCGCGCGTCGCGCGCGCTTCGTCGAGCCGGCGCTTGGCACCCAGCAGCCATTCCTCGCATCGTGCGGCGAGCTGTTCGCCCCGCGTCCAGAGGGCGAGCGACTGCTCGAGAGTCGGCGCCCCCTGCTCGAGCTCGGCAACCACACGGACGAGCTCGTCGCGCGCCTGTTCGAAGCTGAGGGTCTCGACGTCGGCGGAGAGCCCTTCGGCCGGCGGAGTCATGTCAGCCATTCTAGGACGGGTCCGTCGGTGCGCCCGCCGCGTCCGCGGGCGCGGCGCCGTCGTCGATGGCGCCCTCGGATCGCGCCGCGAAGGCGCCGCGACCGACGGTGACGGTCACGCGCGAGCCCGCCGGCGCCTGGGCCGCCTCACGGACGATGACGCCGGCGTCGAGATGTGCGATCGCGTAGCCGCGATCGAGCGTCGCGCCCGGCGACAGCGCGCGGAGAGTCGCGCGGAGCCGAGCGACCTCGTGCCCCGCGCTGTCCATGCGACGCGTCACGATGTCGCGTCCGCGGGCCGTGAGGATGTGCAGCTCGTGAGCGCGGGTCGTCATGAGCGACTCGGGGTTGCGCAGCACGGGCCGCGATCGAAGCTGTTCGAGCTGCGCGAGATCGTGCGCGACCCGCTGCGTCAATCGGGTCCGGGCGCGGCTGCGCAGCTGCTCCACGAGCGCGCGCTGTTCCACGACGTCGGGCACGACGCGCTTGGCGGCATCGGTCGGCGTCGACGCGCGCAGGTCGGCGACGTCGTCGAGCAGTGGGTGGTCGTTCTCGTGGCCGATGGCCGAGACGACGGGCGTCGTGGCCGCCGCCACGGCGCGGAGCAGCCGCTCGTCGCTGAAGCCCAGGAGAGTCTGCGGGTCGCCTCCGCCGCGGGCGATGATGATGACGTCGACCTCGGGGTCGGCGTCGAGGGTGCGCAGCGCCGCGATCGTCTCGGGCACGCATCGATCGCCCTGCACGGCCGCGTGCACCGTGCGGAAGGCGACGTGGGGCCACCGCAACTCGGCGTTGCGGTGCACGTCGCGCTCGGCGTCGCTGCGCTCGCCCGTGATCAGACCGATGGTGTGGGGGAGGAAGGGCAGAGCCTTCTTGCGGGACGGATCGAAGAGCCCCTCCGCTCGCAGCTGGGAGCGGAGCCGCTCGAGCTGGACGAGCTGGTCGCCGAGTCCCGTCGGGCGCATGGCCGAGACCGTGAAGGAGAAGTCGCCCGACTTCACGAAGTAGTCGCTCTTCACACAGGCGACGACGCGGTCACCGACCTGCGGGTTCGAGCCGAGGCGTTGCAGGGTGCTCGACCAGAGGCGGAACGACAGCGCGGCATCCGCTTCGGCATCCTTCAGACGGCCGAACACATGCCCGCCTCGCAGGTTCCACGAGGTGATCTCGCCCTCGACCCACACCGCGTTCCACCGCTGCACGAAGTCGCGGATGGTCTCGTTGAGTCGCGAGATCGACGTCGGCGTCTGCGGCGAGGAGTCGCGGGGGTGGACGGCATCCGGCGGCGGCGCCTGATCGGACGCGGTCTCGAACGACGGCATAGGGCTCCTCACGGCCGGTTCCGAGCGGCCGGCAGGATGCGCCTCGTAGAATCGAGGAGTGAGCACTCCCGCCGTCCGGCTGCCCGTTCCCCGCGTGCCGGGGCGTCACGGCCGTCTCCAGGATATCCCTGTGGGCGCCGCCAAGCGGGTGCTGCTGGCAGCGCCGCGCGGATACTGCGCCGGGGTCGACCGTGCCGTCGTCGCCGTCGAGAAGGCGCTCGAGCGTTTCGGCGCTCCCGTCTACGTGCGCAAGCAGATCGTGCACAACATCCACGTCGTTCGTGAGCTGGAGGAACGGGGCGCCGTCTTCGTCGACGAGGTCGACGTCGTTCCCGAGGGCGCGCACGTCGTCTTCAGCGCGCACGGCGTGTCGCCCGCGGTCGTGTCCGCAGCGTCGGACCGGGGCCTGCAGGCGATCGATGCGACGTGCCCGCTCGTGACGAAGGTCCACCGCGAGGCCGTGCGGTTCGCGCGCGATGATCGCGAGATCCTGCTCATCGGACACGAAGGACACGAAGAGGTCGAGGGCACCGCAGGCGAGGCGCCCGAGCACATCACGGTCGTCACGTCTCCCGAGCACGCCGACACCGTCGAGGTCCGCGATCCTTCGCGGGTGGTGTGGCTGTCGCAGACGACGCTCTCGGTCGACGAGACGATGGAGACCGTGCGTCGCCTGCGCGCCCGGTTCCCGGAGCTCCAGGATCCGCCGTCGGACGACATCTGCTACGCGACCCAGAACCGTCAGGTCGCGATCAAGAAGATCGCCGCCGAGACCGACCTCGTCATCGTCGTGGGGTCGGCGAACTCGTCCAACAGCGTGCGGCTCGTCGAGGTCGCGCTCGAGTATGGCGCGCGCGCTGCTCACCGCATCGACTACGCCGACGAGATCCGCCAGGAGTGGCTCGAGGGCGTACGCACCGTCGGGGTCACGAGCGGCGCGTCGGTGCCCGAGGTGCTCGTGCAGCAGGTGCTCGCGAGCCTGGCAGACGCGGGCTATGCCGACGTCGACGAGATCCGCACGGCGGAGGAGGACCTCATGTTCTCGCTGCCGAAGGAACTGCGCACCGACGCCGCGGGCAAACAAGATGCCCGCGCGCGCGGCGGACGGGGTCGATGATGGACGACCAGGAACGCCCTCGCCCGCAGTACGGCGAATACGCCACCCCCGAGGAGCAGCGCGCCCGGATCGCGGCACTCGGCGGAGAGGCGCCGCACCCCGATGTCGTCGAGACGGCGCAGGTGCCGGCGGGCTCAGCGGCATCCCATCACCACGACTCCGCGCCACAGCGGCTCGCGTCCCCGCGCCCGACCACGTCGGCTGCGCGTCCGTCGCGACTCGCCGACCGCGTCATCACGGTCGCTCTCCTCGCCTACGGGCTGGTCACGGTGCTGGGCGCGATCCCGCAGCTCGTCGACTTCGCCGGATTCGCGCAGACGTGGATGGATATGGCGGGTATCGACGCGACGCTCGCCGACCCCGCCGGTGGACGCGCCTGGGGCGTCACCGCCGCCGTGGTCTACGGCGCCGGATGGCTGCTGACCGCGGTGCTGTCGTGGTGGTCGTTGTCGCTGCGCCGTCTGTCGTGGTGGATCCCGCTGGTCGGCGCCATCGTCACCTTCGTGATCGTGAGCCTGCTGCTGGCGGCGCCGCTGCTGTCGGACCCCGGTGTTCTCGACGGGCTGACCACGATCCGCTGATCCGGGCCAGGACGAACGACGACGCCCCGCGGACTGATCCGCGGGGCGTCGTCGTTCGCGTGCTGGTGGTCAGCTCTGGGACTTGCCGAACGAGCCGAGCTGCTTGGTCGCCTCGACGACGCGAGCAGCCATCGCGGATTCGGCCTTCTTGCCCCACGCGCGCGGGTCGTAAGCCTTCTTGTTGCCGACCTCGCCGTCGACCTTCAGGACGCCGTCGTAGTTCTGGAACATGAATCCGGCGACCGAACGCGTGAAGGCGTACTGGGTGTCGGTGTCGATGTTCATCTTCACGACGCCGTTCGCGACGGCGAGGGCGATCTCTTCGTCGGTCGAGCCGCTGCCGCCGTGGAAGACGAGGTCGAGCGGCTTCTCGCCCGTGCCGAACTTCGAGGCGATGCCGGCCTGGATCTCGCCGAGCAGCTCGGGCTTGAGCTTGACGTTGCCCGGCTTGTAGACGCCGTGGACGTTGCCGAATGTGAGCGCGGCGATCCAGCGGCCCTGGTCGCCGAGACCGAGGGCGTCGACGACCTGCGACACGTCACCGGTCGTGGTGTAGAGGGCGTCGTTGGAGCCTTCGTGCTGGACACCGTCTTCTTCGCCGCCGACGACGCCGATCTCGACCTCGAGGATGGCGCGGATCGCCTTGATCCGGGGCAGCAGCTCCTTCGCGATCTCGATGTTCTCTGCGAGCGGCACGGCCGAGCCGTCCCACATGTGCGACTGGAAGATCGGCTGGCCGCCGTCGGCTACCGCCTCTTCCGATGCCGAGATGAGCGGCAGCAGGAAGTCATCGAGCGCGGGCTTCGGGCAGTGGTCGGTGTGGAGCGCGACCGTGATGGGGTAGTTCTTGGCGACCTCGTGCGCGAACTTCGCGAAGGCGAGCGCGCCGGTCGCGCGACCCTTGACGGTGTGTCCGGCGAAGTAGTCGGCGCCACCGGTCGTGACCTGGATGATGCCGTCGGAACCGGCCTCGGTCAGGCCCTGGAGGACGGCGTTGATGGACTGCGAGCTGGCAGCGTTGATGGCGGGGTAGGCGAAACCACCGGCCTTCGCGCGATCCAGCATCTCTGCGTACTGTTCGGGGGTAGCGATGGGCATGAGAGCTCCTCAAATCGGCGGTGTTACCGAGCCCACTTTATCGAAGGCCGCTGCCGCCGTCCGCGGGGCGGCCGGAGAAACGACGCCGCTTGTTGCCACGGGTTCGCGGCGCGGCCGGATGTACGGAATCGTTAAGAATCCCTATTCCTTCGTGGGCGCGCGGCCGAAAGCGGCGGATCCTCGCGCCTGCCCGCACCTATGCTGTGGCCCATGGTGAGTTTGACCGCCGACATGAGTCCGCTGCATCCCGACCGAAACCTCGCGCTCGAACTCGTGCGCGCGACCGAGGCGGCGGCGATCCGTTCGGTGCCGTTCATCGGTCGCGGGCAGAAGGAACTCGCCGACGGGGCGGCGGTCGACGCGATGCGGGCGTTCCTCACGACGGTGAACTTCGACGGGGTGATCGTCATCGGAGAGGGCGAGAAGGATGCCGCTCCGATGCTGTTCAACGGCGAGAAGGTCGGCACCGGTCGCGGCCCGCAGGCCGATATCGCCGTCGACCCGATCGACGGCACCACATTGACCGCCGAGGGGCGTAACAACGCCCTCTCCGTCATCGCGGTGGCGGACCGGGGGGCGATGCTCGATGCTTCGTCGGTGTTCTACATGGACAAGCTCATCACGGGGCCGGCGGGCGTCGGTGTCGTCGACATCCGGCTGCCGATCGCCGAGAACATCCGACGGCTCGCGAAGGCGCTCGGCAAGCCGGTCGACGAACTGGTGGTGTCGGTCCTGAACCGGCCTCGCCACGCGCAGCTGATCCAGGAGATCCGGGATGCCGGCGCGGGGACGCGACTGATGAGCGACGGCGACGTCGCCGGCGGGATCAACGCCGCACGGCATAACGCCCGGACGGACATGTGCGTGGGCATCGGCGGCAGCCCGGAGGGCATCGTCACGGCGTGCGCCATCAAGGCTCTCGGCGGCCACATCCAGGGCCGGCTGTGGGCGCGCGACGACGATGAGAAGCAGCGCGGCATCGACGCGGGCCTCAGCCTCGACGGTCACGTGTACGAGGCGGATGATCTCGTGCGCGGTAAGAACACGATCTTCGTCGCGACCGGCGTGACCAACGGCGAGCTCGTCGGGGGTGTTCGACGGGAAGGCGACTACGTCTACACCGAGAGCGTCGTGCTGCGTGGCGCCTCGGGAACGTTGCGCCGGATCACCTCGGAGCACCTCACGTCGAAGTGGCTCTGAGTTCGGCCGGGTAACTATCGCGACACGACTGCGTGTCAACCACTGATGCTCCCAGGAAGCCTCTGTCAGAATGGGTACCGGTATCAACGGCGATGACCACCCTCACGTCAGCACCCGGGAGAACCATGTCGATGACAGCAAACAACCCGCCGACCGGTCAGGTCGCGGTGACGATCGACCCCGCGCGACGTCCGGACGTGCTGCTGCGCCGGCGCCACCCCGAGGGACACCAGATGAGCGCGTGGTGGATGATCGGCGCTTTCGTCGCGGTGTCGGTCGCCGTCGTCGGCCTCGTCAATATGTTCCCCGCCTGACCGGGCGACTCTTCCGGTCGTCCTCACAGCCGCTCACGCAGTTCACCGACGTCTGCGCTGAGCAGCTCGGGAGCCGTCGTCATCCGCGTCGATGTCTCGATCGGCGCGGGCGGGTTCGCCGCTTCGAGCCGCGTCTCGTCGATGCCCGGGAACTTCCGTGCCGTCACGAGCACCCGGCTCTCGAGCGTTCCCACGAACTTGTTGTAGGACTCGACCGTTCGCTCGATCGCGCGCCGCAGGTCGTTCGCGTGCGATGCGAGGCCGCCGAGCCGCTGATACAGCTCGTTGCCGAGGTCGAACAGGCGCCGGGCCTCGTCGGAGACGTCCTGCTGCGTCCAGGTGTAGGCCACGGTCTTCAGCACCGCCCACAGGTTGACCGGTGAGGCGAGCGCAACGCGACGGCTGAACGCGTAGTCGAGCAGCGCGGGATCTTCGTCGAGAGCCGCAGCGAGGAGTGACTCGCTCGGGATGAAACACACCACGAACTCGGGACTCGAGCTGAGACCCTGCCAGTAGGCCTTCTTCGCCAGCGCATCGACGTGAGCGCGGACCGCTTTGACGTGCGCGGCCAGCAACGCCTTGCGGCGCCGGGCGTCGTCACCCTGCGCCGTGACGGGGATGGCGCTGGCTTCGAGATAGGAGTCGAGGGGCACCTTCGCGTCGACCGCGAGCGCCTTGTCGCCCGGGAGACGCACGATCAGATCGGGCCGACCCGCCCCGCTGTCGGACGAGATGCTGGACTGCAGCTCGAAGTCGACGTAGCGCGTGAGCCCCGCCGACTCGACGATGCGTCGGAGCTGCGTTTCGCCCCAAACACCGCGGGCGGCGCTCGAGCGGAGGGCGCCGGCGAGCGACTCGGTCGTGGATCGCAGAGCCTCGTCGGTCTCGCGCCCGAGTCGCAGCTGCTCGGCGACGGATCCGAACTGCTCGCTGCGTTCGCGCTCGAGGAGTTCGACCTTGGCCTGCATCGCCTGCAGCGACTCCTGTACGGGGGCGAGTGCGCGCAGCACCGCTTGCTCTCGGCGTTCGCGTTCGTCGCGTGCTGCCTGGTCGAGTCGCGCTTGGGTTCCCATCTCGCGCTGCAGTTCGCGTTGGCGCTCGAGCTGATCGGCGTGCGCGTCGCGTTCGGCCTCCGCTACCGCGGCACGCGCTTCGAGACGGGCGCGGTCGGCTGCCCCGTCACGCGAGGCGCGCGCGGAGCCCGCGAACCATCCGCCCGCGGCGGCGATGACAGCGACGACGATGAGAAGGAAGACGAGAGGGGCGTCCATGTGTCCAGGATGCCGGGTGGTTCCGACATCGCCTGGAGGCGGCGCGCGGCGCGGCGCTCTCGGGTCTCGTGGGGGCGGGTGCGGGAGGATGCGGGAATGAGCGATTACGTGCGGCCCGAGATCGATGCGCCGGTCTTCCGCGACGCGGAGGGAAGAATCATCGAGTACGGCAACCGCTGGCCGGGATCGCCGCCCGAAGACACGTACTCGGTCGATACGCATCCGGAGCGCTTCGCGCCCTTGCATTCTGTCGCCGACGCACTCATCACGCACCTGCGCGACGAGTACGACGTCGTGGTGGATGAGGGTGTCGCAGTCGCCGGAGACCTGAACAGGCCGAGCTTCTCGGACGTCGTACGAGCGGTGCGCCTCCGCCCGTCCGATCCGCGGTGTGCGACCCTGACCGTCGTCTTCGACGTGTACCCGGGCATCTCGGTGCACTCGGGGCTGCTGCACGACGCGCGTTACCCGCACTGCGGCTGCGATGCGTGCGACGAGGAGTGGCGGTCTGTCGCGACGGATCTCGAGCAGCACATGTTCGCCGTGGTGAGCGGGAACTTCCGCGAGGCCATCGTGCCCGGTGCCGAGCTTCCGGTGCGGCACGCCTTCACATACCCCGAGGGCGGCCGGTCCAGCCAATCGCGCGTAGACGAATTCCCGGCGGATCGGCTGTCGAGGGCCAGCGCGGTGCTCGGCGACCTACCGGACGGGTGGGCCCCGTGGCCGCGCGCGCAGGGGGCGTCGGTCGGTGGTGCGTAGTTCCTCCCCAGAGGAGCACTGTGATCACGGGAGCCATGACGCGAGTTCACCTTCGTGCTGTCGCATTCCTCGACGCCGGTGCGCGTTGCGCGCAGCTCACGAGTGTCGCGCTGAGATCGCAGGGGTCGCGTAGCTCATAAGGGGAAGCCCATCGGAATGCGCGTCATCGGGAGGCGGGGGAATCACCCGCAGAGCCCGCGGTCGTGCGTACGCCGAATCGGCGGCCCGCGCCAGCGAACCGGCGGCGACTCGCGCACGGCGAACCGGTGGCGACTGGCGCACGCCGAACCGGCGGACTCGTCAGAACGGTGGAGTCTCGGGGCCGGGTGGGTCTGTCGCGGTGAAGGTGACGAGTGGTGGGGGTGCGTCTTGGCGGTAGACCCGTCCGGTGGGTGAGGTCCAGACGAGTCTCCCGCCGGTGAGTTGTCGTAC
The DNA here is from genome assembly GCF_052921305.1 of Microbacterium sp. F1-18. Lineage (NCBI taxonomy): Bacteria > Bacillati > Actinomycetota > Actinomycetes > Micrococcales > Microbacteriaceae > Microbacterium > Microbacterium sp. F1-18. Next base: position 132,181 of record NZ_JBREVD010000002.1, read on the forward strand.
GTGCCATCGGGTGTGGTGTTTGACGTCGTGGTGTCGTTTGCAGAGGTTCGCGAGGTTGCACACGTGCGTCGGCCCTCCGTGGGAGGCGGCGATGGTGTGGTCGAGTTCGCAGCGGATGGCGGGTTGTCGGCATCCGGGGAACCGGCAGTGCCGGTCCCGGGCCCGCAGGAGCCGGATCATCGCGTTCGTGGGCCGGTAGGTGTCGCATTCGAGCACTGTCCCGGTGACCGGGTGGGTGAGCAGCCGGGCCCAGGAGGGGGTGTTGCCGGCGAGTTCGCGTGCGGTGGCCGCGTCGATGGGGGAGCGTCCCGCGAGATCGGCTGGCCCTTCGTCGTGGCCCATCAGGGTGAGGGCGGAGACGCTGACCTGGACGTGTGCGCGGATCGCGCCGAGGGTCCCGTCGCCGTCTCCTGCGTCGGTGGGGTCGAGGGAGGGTGTCCCGGCGAGGAGGAGGTCGCTGAAGACGTCTGCGCGGACCTGGTCGATGGTGCGGGCGTCGTCGACGAACGACGACCCGACGTGGATGGCTGTGTCAGCATCGGTTTCGGTGCCTTTTGCGTCGGCTCGGGCGGCGGGGATGCCGGGAGCAGCGCCGTTTGCGTCGGCTCGCGCGGCGGGGGCGTCGGGCTGCGCGCGGGCGGTGATGATCTCTCGCGCTTGCCGGGTGAGGCGGTCGACGATTCCGTCGGCGATGACGGTCGGCAGGGTTGCGATGAGGTCCGACATCCCGTCTGGGCCGGGCTGGACTCGCACGCACCGCCCCGCGACGGCTTCCTGATGCCGTTCGGTGAACGAGCGCGGGTGCAGGCGTTCGGCCACCATCCGCAGTGCGTCGCGCACCCGGTTGGGGGTCTCGCCTTCGCACTTCTCGATCGCGACGCGTTCGAACTCCGCGCGATCTGCCGCCGGGACGATGCAACCCACCTCCTGGATCACCCGGACGTGAGCGCGGACGATCCGGCCTGCCTCCCACGCCGCCATCGTGAGCGGGTAGTTGTCTACGAGATCGCGCGCCTCGTCGATTCGCCGCTGCAGCGTCCGGTCGGTCGCGACGAACACCCCGGCCAGCTCGGCGGCGATTCCGCGCAACGCCATCTCGCGCGCCTTCACGCGCTCGGACGCGCCAGAAGCCTGCCGCTCGGCTAGCGCGCCGGCGGCAGCGAGCACCCGAACCTCACGGATCTGCGCCAGCCGCGCATCATCCGCCGCACCCTCGGCATCCGCGACGAGCATCGCGAGGGCGTCGACGTCGCCGTCGCTGCCCATCCCGCCGCTGAGTCCGCCATTCGAATGCATGTTCGAATACTGTCACGGACCTCCGACATCGTGAGGCCGCTGTCCACATCCCGGACGGCGCCCCACCGATCCCGTCAGGCCGGGCTCAGGAGCGAAGCGCCGATGGGCGCGTGCTCGGGCACGCGCACGCCCAGGAGCATCGCGAGCTCGACCAGGTCGTGCGCACCGGCCCGGCGAGCCGCGTCAATCGTGATGTGCGCGCAGGCGAGCGCATCCGCCAAGGCGTCGTGGTGTGCGAAGTCGAGGAACCCGACCGCCGCGGCCACCAGGGGCAACCGGTAGGAATCGAGCTGGTAGGTCTTGCGCGAGAGCTGCACGCTGCACACCGAGCGGAGCGCGGGCAGTGCGGCATCCGTGGCTTCGCAGGCACGACGCAAGACGGCCATGTCGAAACCGGCGTTGTGTGCCACCAGGACGTCGTCGCCGATGAAGTCGAGCAGGCGCGGAAGCTGCGCGACCCAGCCGGGGGCGCTCTCGACAGCGTCGGCGGTGATGCCGTGGATCGAGACGTTGATGTCGAAGAAGCGGTCGTGACCCGAGGGCGGGCGGATCAGCCAACCGTCGGACGCGATGACTTCGCCGTCGCGGACGCGGACGAGCCCGACCGAACATGCCGACGCGCTGGAGGAGTTCGCCGTCTCGAAGTCGATCGCGGTGAAGTCCAGGGGCACGTCACAAGCGTCACCCGCGACCCGAGAGCCGACGGTGAGGCGCGCCGCCGTCCCGGGCGATTCGGACCGGTCGGGGGTGATGTCGGCGGGCCACGTAGACTGGATGCCCGTGGCTCTCACCATCGGAATCGTAGGACTGCCCAACGTCGGCAAGTCGACCCTCTTCAACGCCCTGACCAAGAACCAGGTTCTCGCAGCGAACTACCCGTTCGCGACGATCGAGCCGAACGTCGGCGTGGTGAACCTCCCCGACCCGCGCCTGAAGGTGCTGGCCGAGATCTTCCACTCCGAGCGCATCCTCCCCGCGGCGGTATCTTTCGTCGACATCGCCGGCATCGTGCGCGGTGCGTCGGAGGGAGAGGGCCTGGGCAACCAGTTCCTCGCGAACATCCGCGAGGCCGACGCGATCGCCCAGGTGGTGCGCGGCTTCGCCGACGACGACGTCGTGCACGTCGAAGGCGCGGTGAACCCGCAGAACGACATGGAGACGATCAATGCCGAGCTGCAGCTCGCGGATCTCCAGACGCTCGAGAAGGCGATCACGCGCTACGAGAAGGAGGTTCGAGGCAAGAAGCTCGATCCCTCCGTGCTCGAGGCCGCCAAGGCGGCGCAGGATGCGCTGCAGCGTGGCGAGCTGCTGTCGGGAGCCGACTCCAAGATCGACCTGGCGCCCATCAAGGAGCTCGGTCTACTGACGGCCAAGCCGTTCATCTTCGTCTTCAACGTCGACGAGGCGGTTCTCACGGATGACGCGCGCAAGGCGGAACTCGCCGCGCTCGTCGCGCCTGCACAGGCGGTGTTCCTCGACGCGAAGATCGAGTCGGAGCTCATCGACCTCGACCCCGAGGAAGCCGCCGAGCTGCTCGCCTCGACCGGTCAGGACGAGTCGGGCCTCGACCAGCTCGCTCGCATCGGGTTCGACACGCTGGGCCTGCAGACCTACCTCACCGCGGGTCCGAAGGAAGCACGCGCCTGGACGATCGGCAAGGGCTGGAAGGCTCCGCAGGCCGCCGGCGTGATCCACACCGACTTCGAGAAGGGCTTCATCAAGGCCGAGGTCATCTCGTTCGAGGACCTCGTCGCGACAGGCTCCGTCGCCGAGGCCCGCGCCAAGGGCAAGGCGCGCCTCGAGGGCAAGGACTACGTCATGCAGGACGGCGACGTCGTGGAGTTCCGCTTCAACGTGTGAATCGGCGCGTTTCCGCAGGTCAGAGGGGGTGGGACATCTCTCAGTCCGCACACAATCCGCAAGAAATCTAGCGTGACTGGCTCGATCCGGCTTTTCGGAGAGCCGTCTTCGGATCCCGAATGCTGCCAGAGACCCGCCCGTTAGGTGACTCTGGCGGTGTGGCGCAGGTACGGGATCAGTTCACGAAAGAAGCGGACCTCAGGCCCGAGCGCTGCCCGAAATTGGTGATGAACGACGCGAAGGCCATGGCGCTCATCGCCAGGGCTGCCAGCGGTGTCAGTCCAGATCTTGGTCCAGTTGGGCTCGTTCGTCCTCACGGACGGCGTCCCGTTCGTAGGACTCTGCAATGGCGCGCAAGATCCGTGCGGTTCGGGGCCAATGCGCCTGGACCCCCAGACTCCATCGTTTGTACTGCTCAGCCAGCGTTCTCTCCTGGCTGCCGCCGTCGTAGGCACCACGCCAGGTGACACCGCGGGTGTTCAGTCGGCCAGTGATTGCGCCGTTCTCGAGGTTGCGACTCCCGATCGATTCGATGAGATTTCGAACTGGAACGGGTGGCCAGATTCCGTCGACGTCGACAGGCGCCTGAGCAAAGGTTTGGCCAATCAGTTCGTCACCAATGTCCGCTCGGTCGAGGTCGGATAGTTGCAGACGAGCCTGCTTGACCCACTCCTGCATTGCAGCTTGATCGAGTGTGCCGTCCTCCTGTCGTCCCGGGAAGCCGTGCCAACCGCGAAGGACCCACCAAGCGTGCTCGGTTAGCGGATCCGCGCTCTTGCTCTGGCGGCGAGGCTCGTTTGTGCCCCGGAACGTGCGTTGAACGAGATCAACGAACAAGGCAGGATCGGAGGCGAGAGCCCGGTTAAGGGCACGTGGCTCGCGGTTGTGCTCGAGGAGCCTGAAATAGCCGAACTCCAGAGATGCCAGGTCGGCAACCGACACGTCGGCTGCGGCCAGGTGGTCCAGCAACGTCCCCACGTAGTGACCGGTCATCTGTGAGATCCCGGCCCGACCCGGGTCCTGAGTGATCGCCGCGCGCAAGACGGATAGGACCAGCGGTGCGCTCGGGAGATGCTTCTTCTCGTCCGCTGTCGGGTTGAAGATGCCGTGGCTCACGATCGCAATCGCCGACCAAGCTCGCTCTCGCTCAAGGAGCAACTCGGCAGCACGAGGGAGATCTTCATGGGGAACGACCTCGAAAGGTGCCTCGGACCAGAAGAGCTCCTCAGCGTGTGGGAACTCGCGGAGAACCTCCCAGAACCGGCTCTCCGTCGGGACGTTGAGCACGAGTCTTTTCAGGGCCTCGCTCCCCACGTCGCCCCGTTCGAGCGCTCGCCTCAGATCCGCTGGTCCATCAACGGCGAGGTGGCAACGGACCCACGTTGCGGCGGCTCCCTGAAGCGCCGTGCTATCCGATACCAGCCATTCCAGCATGGTGTCGAGAGCATCGATCGGCTCGTAGGTTGACAGAGCCCAGCCGACCTGCGTTGGAGCCTCAGCTCGGGCCGCTACTGCACCGAGTTGTTCCCATGCGTCGGCGCGGGCAAACAGAACGTCAAGTGCCTCGCGCCGTTTCGCCTCCAGCGCTGTCCGGTAGTGCTCGTAGTCGTTCAGCTCTGCACCCGACAGGTCGGGGTGCCAACTGAAGAGATATGCGAACCGGCGTAGGTCATCAGCAACTTGGAGCAATTCGGCCAGATTGTGTAAGCGGGCGCGTCGCTCCGCCGGCATCGCCCAGTCCGCGTCCTGGAAACGCGCGTGCCGCGCTGAGGTCTCTCGGACCTGTTCGAACAGGGCAAGTCGAACGTCTTCATCCAAGTCGCCGCGCGATGCTTCGTCCTCGAGGAACTCGATGATCCGATTCGCGTCGTCCGGACCCACCGTGGACAACGCTTCCACGAACCACGGCAGAGCGGTGCGGTCTACCGTGGCCCATGCGAGTGCTCGGTCGACCAGGCTCGTCGCGAAAGCGAACCATTCGCTGTTCGGCATCCGGTCGCTGGGGGGCTTCCAGAGTTGATAGCGCGGCTCATTGGGCGGCGAGATCCAGGCATTGCTGTCGGGCCATAGCGCCTTGAGTAAAGCCCAACCTGTCGTCTCGCTTATGACCCGGCAGGCATCGAGCGCTTGGAGTCGGGTCGCAAGATCTGCGCCAGTGTTCCGAATCCATCCGCAAAGGACGGTCGACATGCTTGCGAGGGGACTGTTGCTCGAGTTCTCCGGCAGTTCGTAGCGGCAGAGTTCGGTCAGGATCTGTGTTGCGCGAACGAGGTGGTCGGGCGACCAGCAGAGCACTTCTAAGGCCCACAACAGGTGATGCTGTTGACCCGAGGGCCCCAGTGCCAGCGGATCGTCAGTGGCCTGGAACATGCGACCGACGGTCGGCTCGCTGGTTGCAAGGTCATCCTCCAGCGCCGAAAGGAAAATCTCTGGAGCGGCCTCGGCAAGAAGCGGAAGCAAGTCGGCGATCGCTCCCCAAGTGTGACTCTTGGAGCCGGTAGTGACATGACGCAGAACGTCGCGCACAACCCGTTCGGCCACTGAGGAAGCGTGATTGGTGCCACCGGGGTCTGATTCGATCGCTCCTGCCAGGGCGAGGCTATCGGCGATGCCGCGCCGCAGGGCAGGAGAATAGGTTCGACGCTGCCCCCTCATTTGAGCGGCGATCCGCTCGTGTGAATTGAGGCCTTCATAGGGATTTGGGTCCAGGAGAACACTGGTTGCGATCTCTGCCCACCGCGATGCCAGATCTGACGACACCCGGTTGCCAAGCTCGAGGAACGCCTCCTCCAAGGAGGTGAAAACAAAGACATTCTTCACGTTCCGGATCGCCGGATCGGATCCGCGACTGGCGTCGGCGATAGCGCGCTGTAGGTCGACCAACGGGATGGCGGCCAATTCGCTCAGGACGTGCAGGTCCTCGGCGTGGTCTGTCCAACGACTGGCCAGCATCAGTGCGGCGAGAGCGTCGGCCAGCGGCGGCCGAGACCACGTGGGCTGCTGCACGCGAGGCGAGCGCGAAAGGCGCCGCGCCAATGCGGGCATGCTCCGACGAGCAAGTACCGCGAGGCGATCGGCGTGGCGCCACTCGACGTCGCCTGCTCGGAAGGCCTCGGCCGCCTCGTTTCGGCCAACCCTCGGCAGGCGAATGTCAACGCTGCGGCGCACGGCAGAGCCGCTATCGACGATAGAGACGACATGCCTACCGCTAGCAAGGGCGCGGGCTACGTCTGCATTGTCAAAGTCGGGCACCAAGATCCCAGGCCCTGGGAGTGCCACCGTTCGATCCCAGACGCCCATCGACCGGACGATTGTGACGGCGCCGGGCTCACTCGAATTGTCGTCGTCGGGCTTAAGGCACGCATGCAGAAACCCCAAGGCGTCGTCGACCCACTCGGTCTGGATCGACGTAATCCTCGGCTCCTCACCAAGCAGGGAGCGCAGTCGCTGCGCCTCCTTAGCCCGCCCGGCGATGAAGAGCTTCAGTGGAAGAGCCGGTTCGGTCGCAGCGGAGAAGCGGTCCCACCATGTCTCCAGCGTCAGCGCGTCCCGGGGTCGAAGACCGAGAGTTTCCGAGATCCACAGGTGGGCGGCGGGCGCAATCTGCAGCCAAGCTTCGAGGTCATCCGCATCGATGACGAGGACATCCTTGAAGAGTTTCTCGGCTCGTCGGTCGGCGGCCCACGAATCCTTGCCTTGCCATCGGCGGACTGTCACGAAGACGAAGGTGACATCTTGCGATGCCTCGCCCTTTCGTCCGTCGTAGTCCTTGGTGGCTTTGCGCTTGGAGTCCTTATCGGTGCCGAACTCGAACCAAATCTGTCCGGCCGGCAGCAATTGCGTCTGCCCATTAAGGGTAGCTACCCCGTCCTTGCCGGCCAGGGCAACCCCATCGCCTGTCCGAATTGAGATTTGGCCAGCCCCGGGGGTCTCGAACAAGAGCCTACGCACCAACTCTGGAAGCCGGTCCTGAGCTTCGCGAGCGTTGGTCTGGGGCCACAACGCGAGCTGGCTTGCAGTCGCATATTCGGGACTGGCGGTTCGTCGTTCGGCAGCAAGGCTCACGGCGGGCGCTCCGCGCTGCGCTCTGAGGCGTTCCACGTCACTCGCACGGAACCTGTAGAACGACGTTCCCGGCACCCGGGCATCCGGGAGCAATCCCTGCTTCGCGTACGCCCGCACGGTGTTCTCGTGCACGGCCAGTCGCTTGGCTGTCTCACGCACGTTCAGGAACTCAGGAACAGTACCATTCACGCTAATAGCATAGCTGCATGTAGACTTTGTGTACTTGAAGCGGCAACGGGAGTGGTGCAGACAAGACGAGGCGGAGGAGCGGACATGGATCCGGTGAGCGACACGATCGACCCGTCGTGGTGGGACGACGTGCTGGCGGCGGCGTCGCTTGACGACCCCTATGAGCCGCCAGAGTTGTTGTCAACGCATCTCGAGCGGGCGGCTGCCGATCTATCTGTCACGGGGCTTCACGAACTAGTGCTGCAGGTGTTGGCGATGGTCTCGTCGGCGATGTTGAACGCTGAGGACTGGTTGGAGCCGTTCACACCCGCGATGCAGTTCGGTGGCAAGCGGACGGTAGTACCGGCGGATCTAGACGCTGACCAGGTGGCCTTGCTGGAGCGTATCGCTCCGCTGGTCGAACGTGATGATCTGCGGGCTCGGGTCGCTGATGTCGCCTGGGTCTACGGGGACCGGTCGGACATCGCGATGTTAGACCGAGCCATTGACGCCTACCGGGCCGCGCCGCTGACGGGCGATGTGTGGTTCAGCGTGGGGAAGGACGCATGGGTTCGGGCCTTCGCACTTGCAGCGCGGCGCGGCGCGGATGGCCAGGCCCGGGCGCAGGAAATGTCGGACGCGCTGAAGGCTCAGGTCTTGGCTGGCCAGGTGACAGACAACTTCAGAACAGTGGGGTTCGCCGAAACCTTGCGCCAGCACGGTCGTGTCGACGCGGCCGGGCGCGCTGAGGTGCGCGAAGCGTTGTTCGCGCTCGCGGCGAAGGCGTCGTCGGTAACGCCGCGCCTGTCACGCCATCTGGAGCGTGAGGCGCTCGCATGGCTCGGTGGTTCGGACGCGGCGGCGGCGAACGCGGCGACCGAGCGCGTTGCGTGGACTTACATCGCAGAGGCCGATTCCCGCGTTCAGACGGACCCGAAGGCGGGCGCGCTGGTCGAGGGTCATTTTCTGGAGAAGGCCATCGCAGTCCTCCGAACCATCCCGCGCTCCTACCGGCTCGAGAACGGACTCGACGAGCTCACTGACCGCCTCCGCATTCGGCTGCGCGAGAGTCGGGAGTCGTCGATGGAGCAGATGATGCGAATCCAGTCGGACCCGGTCGATCTGACTGAGTCCGTTTCCTACGCACGGTCGCAAGTCTCAGGTCACGCGGACAAGTTCGACGCGCTCGCTGCATTCGCGACGCTCGCACCGCCGCTAGATGAAGCCAGTACGCGCGAGAACGCCGCGAAGATGCTGGAGGGCACCATCAGCCACATCTTCGGATCCTCTACGTTTTCGTCTGACTTCCGGAAGATCGCATCGAGGCCCGGGTCGTCCGGTCAGGCCGATGAGGACGCGGTTTGGGCCGAGACGGTACGCACTGTGTTCTTTCACTCCCAGTTGCTCGGAAAGGGCATCATCCAGCCTGCGCAAGAGGTCCTGACTACTGAGCACCGGTTCAGTCGGCAGTACATGGTGTCGTTGTGCATGGAATCGCCGACTGTACCCGAGGGCCACGAGACGTTGTGGGGCAACGGCCTGGCTCTCGGCTTGGGTGGCAACTACGGCGCTGCGGTCTCTGTTCTGGTCCCGCAGCTGGAGCAGGTCGTGCGGGTCATGCTGAGGCGGCACGACGTGCACACGCTGTTCGTCGATGAGCACGGCGTGGAGAGCGAGAAGAGTTTGAACGCCCTTCTCGATATGACCGCTACCGAGGACATCTTCGGTGCAGGGATGGTCATGGAGATGAAGGCGATGCTGGTCGTCCAGGGTGGTCCGAACCTCCGCAATGACGTCGCGCACGGCCTTCTCGATGACGACTCGGCGTGGAGCTACTCGGCGCTCTACATGTGGTGGTTCTGCCTTCGGCTGGTGACGTGGCCGGTCATCGAGATGATGGACCGCGCTCGGTCGCAGGCAGCAGAGTCCGGCGAAGGCTCAATAGCAACCGGCGGAGCGAACACCGAACCGACCGCGCAGACCACGGCCGACAACGAAGCGGGGGCGTTGGCGCAAGACCAGCACCACGAAGAGTAAGCCGGTGAATCGGCCTGACTTTCGTTCCTATCGGGAGCCTTGTCCGGCAGGTGCCGGCTGGCCTGATTCTTGGTCAGCGTAGTACGCGTCCTCGACCTCGGTTGGGGTGCGCATATCGAGCTCGCCGTGGAGGCGGGAGTTGTTCCACCACCACACCCATTCCAGGGTCGCGAGCTCGACTTGCTCGACCGTCCGCCAGGGACCTTGCTGGCGGATCAGCTCGGTCTTGTACAGGTTGTTCACTGCCTCGGCGGGGGCGTTATCGAACGAGTCGCCGACGGTGCCCGTCGACGGGACGGCGCCGAGTTCGACGATGCGCTCGGTGTAGACCATCGCGGTGTAGTTCGACCCGTGGTCGGCGTGATGGGTGAGTCCGTCGAGGCGACCGCCGACGTTCCAGGCGGCCATGTCGAGCGCCTGCATCGGCAGGATCTCCGACCGCAGCGTCGAGGCGACATTCCAGCCGACGATACGTCTCGAGTAGACGTCGGTGATGAACGCGACGTAGGCGAACCCGGACCACGTCGCGACGTAGGTCACGTCGCAGACCCAGAGCCGCCGCGGCGCAGGCGCGGTGAAGCGACGGTTCACCAGATCGGCAGGCAGCACCGTCGTCTTGTCGCTCCTCGTGGTGAACACTCGCTTCGACTTGCGGACGCCGCGTACGCCCGCAAGTCGCATGAGGCGTTCGGTCTGGTCGCGGCCGATGTCCCACCCTTGCCGGCGCATGAGCGCGTGCATCTTCCGTCGCCCGTAGACGCCGTAGTTCTCCGCATGTAACCGCGCGACCTCCGGTGCCAGCAGCTCATCTTTCAGCTGCCGGGCCGATGGCGCTCGACCGAGGGCGGCGCGGTAGCCGCGGGAGGTGAGGAACCCCGGAACTGCCGGACGCAGGACGCGGCAGATGAGCTCGACCCCGAAACGATCCCGGTGCTCGTTGATGAACCGGATCATCTCGGTCAGGGGCGGTCGAGCTCCTTCGCGAAAAACACGCTCGCAGCCTTGAGAATCTCATTCGCCTTCCGCAATTCCGAGACCTCCTTCTCGAGCTGCTTGATGCGCTGCGCTGCTTCGGTCGTGACCCCAGGCTGAGCGCCCGCATCCACCTCCGCTTGACGTTGCCACAACCGCAACGTCTCGGGACTCATCCCCAACAGCCCCGCGACATGCCGCGCGGCGCTCATCATCGTCGGGTGCGACGGCCGCGTCTCCGCAAGCATCCGCAACGCCCGCTCACGCATCTCCGGCGAGTACTTCCTGTTCATCGTCTTCCATCCTTACTCGAAGAACGGAACAAAAGTCAGGCCGATTCAGTCGGAACGAGTCGCGGAAGGGTGCCGGGTTCGACATCGATGCTGAGCTTGGTCGTCTCTTCCTCGAGCGAGGTGGTGCCGGAGTAGAACATCCGGGTGTACAACTCGCTCAGGCTCCCGATGATGTCGAAGCCCTGCTCCCCGTGGCTCTCGTCGGACGCCATCGTGAACACCATCTCCCACACGCCGTTGCCGGCGCCCTCCATCTTCTCCTCGCACGGCCAACGCGCGTGCTGGATGAGGAACCAGACCAGCGCGGTCTCGCTCTCGTCGACCAACTCCTCGCCCCCGGCTAGGAGGCGGACATCGGTGGTCAACAGGGACAATTCCTTCGTTCCATCCTCTTCAGGCTCACGTGCTACCTCGGTTGCCCAGTCTTCGTCCCGTACCTCCTGCATCGTCAGGCGGAATTCGAGCGGGGGCTTCAGCCCGAGCATGCGGTCGTTGAGCAGTGAGCACAAGTGGTTGCGCTTGAAGGCAGTCTCGAGGTCGATCTCGAAGTGGTCACCGACCCGGACGTAGTCGTCGATCGGCACCAACGTCCACATACTCATCGCGACCCAGTGGACCGCAAGGTGCAGCGGGCAGTCGTTCAGCTGGGCGTAGCTCTTCAACCGGGCGACCTCGGCGATGCGCAGTCTGGATAACCGTGGGTGGTTGTCATCCTCGGCCTTGACCTCGACCAGGATGTTCTTGTTCGACAGCAGCGTCAGCCGCCAGTCCGGGAGCTTCACCTCATCCTCGTAGAACAGGACGCCGGCGTCCTCTTGCTTGACCAGCTTGCACCCTCCCAGGTCGGCGGCGATGAGACCGAATAGCTGGTCGCTCACCCAGCCCCGGATGCGTGACGGCGACTGCAGAGAATCACGAAGACCCGCCTCGAACTGGGCGACCGTCGCCTCGACCCGGGCGGGGTCGGACACCCGCCGCTGCTCACCAGGCGCAGGGACATCGACCGCTGCGTGGAAGTTGAGGGTCTTGATCTGCTCAGGTCGACGGGGCAGTCGCTTCACCCAACTAGGCTAACGAAGCGGTGGTCCGAATGCGGTCCGCAAATAGTCCGCAAGAAAGCCCAGCCGAGGTCGACAACCGTCGACGACGTCCAACGTGCCCGCCGACGCGTTCCTGCGGGTCAGACCCAATTTTCGTTTTCGATCGACCGGGCTCAACCACAGCCGAAGGCCCGCGGGATCGTTCCGCTTCAACGTGTAGTCCTGCTCGCTCCACTTCTGCCAAAGTGGCGATGTGGAGCTTCGCGAAACCCGACGCGCAGGTCTGTCGGCAAGGGTGCTACCAGCGATCGTCATTCTGCTCGCGACGTGGCTGCTCATGTGGCTGGCTCAGGGCATTCCGACGTTGTGCGCGCTCGCGGATCCCTGCCCCGCTCCCGATGTGCGCGTCGCCCCGGCCCTGTTGTTCGGCGCTCTCATGATCGTGCCGACCGTGGCCTTGGTCCTCTCGGCTCGGGGCGACGGGCGGCCGTGGAAGTGGCTACGGCCCCTCTCATACACCGCGCTGGTGGCGTTGGCGGTTGTGGGGCTCGGGACGGTGCTGTTCTCCGGCGGGTTCACCGTCCCGCTCGTGTTCTGAGGCCGTCACTCGGTTGGCGACGATTCGGGGCTTCACCTACGGAGCGCATCGATCAAACGATTGATTTTCGCTCGTGGCTGCTCCCTATGCCTCGCTTTATGGCGGGAGCATTCTTCCCCTCCGTTCCCCGCGGGGAATCGCGAAGCACCGAGACCCATCATGCGACGTGCGGACGGGAACCGTCAGTCGCTGACGTCAGTCCCGTTCGCAGCCTCCTTTCTGTCTGCTCGTACAGTCGACAACGAATCTCATCCATCGTTGTTTCGCGTCGGGGCCACCGACCGCTCCGCGGAATGCGCTGAAGAAGGAATGCCATGACTACTGACTGGCCGATGTTCTGGGTGCAGGTCGTTGTCGGCCTGGGCACGCTCGCTCTCGCGTGGGTGTCGAGTTCGGCAGCGCGACGCGCCGTCGAGTCCTCGCGGGTCGCCAACGCGCTCAGCGAGAAGGCGTCGAAGGATGCGGCCGCCGCGCATCGCCGCGACGCCGAGAAAATCGAACGAGAGCAGGCCAGTAAGATCTGGGTGTCGATGATCGTGATCACGGATTCATCGAGGGCAGGCGCCCCCATCCACGGTGTCCTGCTCATTCGTAACAGCTCGGATCGTCCCGTCAGCGATGTCCGTATTCTCAGCCGCGGCTGGAGCAGTGCGAAGAAGCAGTGGTTTGCGAAGGAAGAGTGTCATATACCGGTTGTGTACCCGGGAGACACGACTGTCGCGAGCCGAAACAGCAAGACGGACTGGGATGTGCCCGAGCACTATTTCCCCCACTTCGGCGCCGACTACAACCATGCCGGTGGCCCCCGAGACGACCCATACTACGTCCAATCGGTGGCGTTCACCGATGCCGACGGTCGTCGGTGGCACCTAACCAGCGGGCACCGCCTGCAAAGGGCCGAATCGGCGACGTAAGGGGGGCGCACGCCCCGTACCAGCCTCCGGGCGATCCATCAACCGGTGGGCGCCGCCGCGCCGTCCTGCCTAGCGTGGACGTCATCTCGACTCGAGGAGGCAACACCATGGCCACGAACACCACCACCACGCGTAACAAGCGCCGCGCTTCCGGTGCCGGTCTGACGAACGAGCAGAACGCCGAGAGCGGTTTCCGCGCTTCGCAGAAGCTCAGCGAGAACACCCAGAAGGTGCTCGTCGACCTCATCGAGCTGTCGCTCCAGGGCAAGCAGGCGCACTGGAACGTCGTCGGACGCAACTTCCGCGACACCCACCTTCAGCTCGACGAGATCATCGACGCCGCGCGCGAGTTCGCCGACACGGTCGCCGAGCGCATGCGTGCCTTGCACGCCCTCCCGGACGGCCGCAGCGACACGGTCGCCGAGACGACGACGCTGCCGGAGTTCCCGCAGGGCGAGATCGACACCGCCGAGGTCATCGATCTGATCACCGAGCGCCTCGAGGCGACGATCGGGACGTGCCGCGACGTTCACGACGAGGTCGACGAAGAGGACCCGACGACCGCCGACATCCTGCACTCGATCCTCGAGCGCCTCGAGCAGCTCGCCTGGATGGTCAGCGCCGAGAACCGCAAGCCCCAGAGCTGAGCGAACGCTCCGGCCGGGCAGAACCGGCGACGCAGACCCCGCCCGCGACCACCAGGTCCGGGTGGGGTCTCCGCGTGCCGTGCGTCAGATCAGCTGCGGATCGATCATCGTCATGCCCGCCGCCGCCCCAGCATCCATGTCTGGCAGCAATCGCGCACCTTCGTCCAGCCCGACGACCCGCTGAACGAGGTCCTGCGGGCGCAGACTGCCGTCGCCGATCAACGCCATCATCCCGGGGTAGTCCACCGCAGCCATGCCGTGGCTGCCGAGCAGGTCGAGTTCCCAGGCGATCACGCGAGCCAGGGGAGCGGCGCTGCGACCGGATGCCGAGGGCAGCAGCCCGATCTGCACATGACGTCCCCGGCGGCGAAGGCTGAGGATCGCATCGGATGCCGTCTGCTCGCTCCCCACGGCGTCGACTGAGACGTGGCTGCCGCCACCGGTCAGCTCGTGTACGAGCGCAGGAATGTCGCGACCGTCTGCGGCCAGAACATGCTCTGCGCCGAGTTCCGCCGCCGTCTGCAAGGCGGCGGTTGAGCGGTCGACCGCGATCACGCGCGCCCCGAGCGCACGCGCGATCATCACTGCGCTCAGGCCCACCCCGCCCGCGCCGACGATCGTGATCCACTCGCCGCCGCTGAGCGCGGCACGCGCGATCAGCGCCCGGTAGGCGGTGGCGAAGCGGCATCCGAGTGCCGCCGCGGCCTCGAACGAGACGCCGTCGGGGACGCCGACGAGGTTGACGTCGGCCGCGGGTACGACCACTCGCTCGGCGAACGACCCCGCATAGGTGAAGCCTGGTTGCTGCTGGTTCGGGCAGACCTGGGCATCGCCGCCCGCGCACCACTCGCAGCGACCGCAGCCGATGACGAACGGCGTCGTGACGCGGTCACCGATCTGCCAGCCCTCGACATCCGTCCCGATATCGGAGATGACACCCGAGAACTCGTGCCCGGGAGTGTGGGGCAGGGCGATCTCCTCGTGGCCCGCCCAGGCGTGCCAGTCGCTTCGACAGAGCCCCGTGGCTCGCACCGACACCACGACGCCGTCGGCAGGCACGCCGGGATCCGCCACCTCGCGGACCGCCACGGGCCCGCGAATGCTGTCCATGACCATCGCTCGCACGATCGGTCACGCTACGGCATCAGCGCTATTCGCGCAGGAGGCCACGAGGAGTGTGACCCGAGAAGTCAGGCGTCGCGGAAACCCTCGAGGTCGGGGTCCCACTGCGCGGGAGGTTCGTCCTCGACGGCGTAGAGGTGGGCTCCTTCGGCGCGTCGCTGCGGGTAGCTCTCGTGCATCCGCAGATCTTCGGCTCCGTCGGAGAAGTCGGGCTCGTCGGCGTCCCAGTCGACGGGGGCGGAAAGCACGTCGTTGCCGACCCCGATCACGAGTTCCGCTTCATCGGTGCGGCCGTCGTTCTCGAGCACGATCGGAATCCGCACGGCTTCCGCACGGCCGTAGTTGGCCACCGCGGCGGTGAGCTCGACGAGCGCTTCCGCGACGTCGTCCGTCGTGATCACCGTGTCGCCTGCGTACGTGATTCGTCTCATGCCTCCACTGTGTCTCGTGCACGCGACAGGCACCTCGCACTTGCGTCCGCGAGAGGCATCGGATAGGGCGGAGCGACGTGGGATCATCGCACGCGGTCCGCGACTGGTCAACGCGCCTGACTCGGACGCCGCCCCTGCCTAGCGTTGACCGCGAGCGTCGGAATCGGCGCGCCGCGAGCGAGGGAGACGCCATGAGCCAGCAGGACCCGACCGCCGAGCAGGAGCCGCTGTCCGAGCCGGAAGCGGTGCGCAAGGACATGCGCTACAGCCCGGCGAGCGACACCGAGACGCGCGAGAAGCAGGACGAGGCGCCCACGAGTCCCGACGCCGACATCGATGACGACCTCGTGCGTGCGCGTCCGGGCACCGGGGGCCCCGACGACGTCGGGGACGTCGACGTGCCCGCCGAAGACCTCAATCTGCCGTGGCGAGACGACGAGGCGGGCGCCTGACGACACCGAGACGCGGCTCAGGGGGGATCAGTTCCACCCGACGGCGTTGAACCATTCCGCGCGAGCGGCGGCCTCGGCGGCATCCGTCGTTCCACGGAACGCGTCGTGCCGGTCGAGGCGGCCGTCGTGCAGCTCGACGAAGGCCGTGCACACGGGGCACAGCCCCCGTCCGAAAGGGAACCCGCCCGACACCGGCTGCGCCGGCTCGGCAGGCTCGCCGCTGCCGCTGCATCTCGGAGGGTCGGCCTGCGCGTCGGACCACATCTGCGACGTGCCCAGGCGGTTGTGCAGTCCGGCATGACCGCGCGGACGCGTGCACAGCGCCGACCCGCGGCGCGAGCGGCACCACAGGGCGGTCGGATAGTCCGCCGGGGCCGGGTCGCTCACCCGATCAGATCCGGATGCCGCAGATGCCGCACTCGCCGGCGGCCGACACCTCGACGAAGCAGTCCGGGCACATCGCGCGGACGACGTCCGAGGGAGCGGGCGCCTTCGGCGTGCGCGCCGTGGCGGCACGAGGTGCGGCGCGCCGAGCGGGGGCCGGACGCGTGACAGCGGCGACGGGCTGCTTGCGCTCGGGCACGT
This sequence comes from Microbacterium sp. F1-18, assembly GCF_052921305.1. Lineage (NCBI taxonomy): Bacteria > Bacillati > Actinomycetota > Actinomycetes > Micrococcales > Microbacteriaceae > Microbacterium > Microbacterium sp. F1-18. The sequence goes on from NZ_JBREVD010000002.1 coordinate 148,661, forward strand.
GTGCTTCGCAGTAGAACCGGACGAAGCCGCCGTGGTTGGTCGGGTGGCGGTGCTTGACCGCCCACAGGTGGTCGCGGTCGTGAGCTCCGGCATCAGCAGGGCATGCGGCGCAACGCGCAGGATCACCCGGCATGACGTCGGCGACGCGGTAAGGCGTCTCGTAGGTGAGGCGATCGCGCCAGTCGGCCGAGTCGACGATTCTCATGGTGGTCCTCTCCGGCACTCGCGCGCCGGATTCCAGCGTACCCGCGGCCCCGGGGAGGCGGTCCGCCCACCATCGGGTGAACATTCGCCGAACGAGGTGCGCCGCCGTGCTCAGGGCCGGTACGCCTTTGCCACAGTGAGGGAGTCACCACCGGCGAGAGGGCCCGAATGGCAATGGCGACCCCGGCACCGCTGGACGTGCTTCTTCGACCCGCCGCGTTGGCGCGCGCATGGATGGGCCCCGGCCGTGATCAGGAGACGATCGCCGTGCCCGGCGTCGCGCTGGGTCGCGGCGACGTGTTGGTGCGCATCGACCTCGTCGCCATCACCGAGGACGACCTCGCCATCACAGACGGAGATGAGCCGTGCCCGGTGCCGACCGTGCTCGGCAGCGAGTTCGTCGGCCGCGTCGCTGCTCTCGGCGGCATCGTCGCCGCCGCGGACGGCGTCCCACTCGAGCTCGGCGAACGCGTCGTGAGCGCGGCCGGACGGCACGAGCGCATCGGCGCGCACCGCGAGCTCGTGGGCGGCTTCGCGACGCACGTCCACCTCGCGGCGGGCACGCCGATCGTCCGGGTGGGCGAGGTGCTCCCGGCCTGCATCCTCGCCCCGGTGCCCGGTGCCGTCTCGCGCGCGGCCGCGGTCGTTCGGCAGATCGAGGCGACAGGCGATCCCGAGGAACTCGTCGTGACGATCGCGGGCACCGGCGCCGACCCTCTCGTGCTGGCCGCGATGATCGCGGAGGCAGGCGGGCGGCCGCAGCTGGCTTCGCCCGATCCGCGCGTGCGCGCCGGCGCCGGGCGTTTCGGGGCGGTGCTCTCACCGCAGCGCATTCTCGAGACCGACGTGAGCGCACGGTTCTCGATGCCCGATGACGGCTCACGAGAGCATGTCGTCCGAGCCGGCGCGCTGACAGCGTCCGATCTGGAAGCGGCCGTCGCATTCATGCGCGCGCCCAGCACCCGGCGCTACCCGTTCGCCGACCTCGTGTCGGCGCCGTTGCCCCTCGACCGCCTCGACGACGCGATCGAACTCGCGCGCAGCGGTCGCCACCTGCGCGTGGCGATCGCCCCCGGAGCATGAGCTCACGGGGGCGATCGGATGCCGCGTCGGCGGCCGGGGCGGGACGGCTCAGGCGGTCTGACCCGAGTGCTTGCCCTCGCTGATCTCCTCGACCACCTTCGCGTTGAAGGCGGGCAGGTCGTCGGGAGTGCGGCTCGAGACGAGTCCCTGATCGACGACGACCTCCTCGTCGACCCATGTCGCGCCCGCGTTCACGAGATCGGTGCGCAGACTCGGGAAGCTCGTCAGCGTGCGCCCGCGCAGGACATCGGCCTCGGTGAGGATCCATGCTGCGTGGCAGATGGCGCCGACGGGCTTGTGCTGCTCGAAGAACGAGCGCGCGAAGTCGACAGCGTTCGCGTCGAGCCGAAGGTTGTCGGCGTTGACGACTCCGCCCGGCAGGACGAGGGCGTCGTATTCGTCGGCCTCGGCGTCGGAGGTGACTGCGTCGACCTTCTGGGTGTGGCCGTTCTTGCCGGTGATCTCGCCCGACTCGGGAGCGATGAGGACGACCGTCGCGCCGGCGTCGGAGACAGCCTGCCACGGCGAGGTCAGCTCACTGTCTTCGAAGCCGTCGGTTGCCAGGAATGCGATCTTCTTGCCATCGAGAGTGCTCATGGGCCCGACGCTACGCGTGGCCGTCAGGCGCTGCGACGCGCTTGACAGGCTCGGCGACCCATGGTCCGCTGCGGGGTTACGATGGCGATATGTCCACAGCATCCACGCCCCAGCCTCAGACACTGCAGCCGGTTCCCGATGAGAAGAACCTGCTGGTCACCGCGAACGACGACGCAGGCTCCTGCTGCGGCGGGGGATGCTGCTCGACCTCCTGAACGTCGCCGCGAGGCGTACGACGAAGCCGCCGGTGCATGATGCACGCGGCGGCTTCGTCGTGTCAGGCTTGCGGAGCCGATGACGCTCAGTGCGCGGCGGGCGCGCCCTCGGGGCTGTCGGCCGGCTTGCGGATGAGGAATGCCCCGATGATCAGGGGCGACGCGATGATCGCGGCCACGAGGAACGCGGCGCGCGCACCCGCCGCGCCTGCGGCGGTGGTTCCGGGTTCGATCGCTCCGGCCTCTGCGGCGGCCATCACGGTGATGAGCAGGGCGATGCCCGCGGCGCCTGCGACCTGCTGCACGGTGGAGACGATCGCGCTTCCGTACGAGTAGAACCGCGGCTGGAGCGAACCGAGCGAGGCGGTGAAGAGCGGAGTGAACGACATCGCCAGCCCCAGTGAGAGCAGGGTCTGCAGCGACAGCAGCAGCCAGACCGAGGTGTTCTCGGTGAGGGTGGTGAAGGTCCACAGGATGCCGGTGACGATCACGGCGCCGGGAACGAGGAGCACCCGCGTGCCCCATCGGTCGTAGATTCGGCCGATGAACGGCCCGGCGATGCCCATCGCGAGCGAGCCCGGCAGGACGACGAGCCCGGACTCGAGCGCGGAGAGGCCGAGGACGTTCTGCATGTACAGCGGCAGCAGGGTGATGGCACCGAAGAACGCCATCGACATGACCGCCAGCTGAGCGACCGACAGCGAGAAGTTGGCGGAGCGGAACACCCGGAGGTCGAGCAGCGCCTCGTCGGAGCGCTGCAGTGCGAGCTGACGCCAGACGAAGGCACCCAGCGAGAGGACTCCGACCGTGAGCGCGATGATCAGCGGCAGGTTGGACGCCGGAGCGGCAGCCGCGGCATCCCCGCCGCCGTGGCCGCCTGCCCCGATCTGGCTGAGCCCGAACACGAGGCCGCCGAAGCCGAACGCCGACAGCACGACGGAGAGGACATCGAGGGGAGCGCGGCGCGTTTCGCCGAGGTTGTGGATCCACCGGACACCGATCGCCAACGAGATGAGGGCGATCGGGAGGACGACAGCGAAGATCCAGCGCCAGCTGAGCGTGTCGAGGAGGAACCCGGAGAGAGTCGGCCCGATCGCCGGCGCGAGCGACATGACGATGCTGACGCGGCCCATCATGCGGCCCCGGGCGTGCGGCGGGACGACCGTCATCAGGGTCGTCATGAGCAGCGGCATCATGATCGCCGTGCCCGAAGCCTGCACGACGCGAGCGACGAGGAGGAACTCGAAACCGGGCGCGAGGACGGCGATGAGCGTTCCGGTCGAGAAGAGGCTCATCGCGGCCGTGAACACCGCGCGCGTCGTCAGACGCTGCAGCAGGAAGCCTGTGATCGGGATGACGACGGCCATCGTGAGCATGAACGCGGTCGTGAGCCACTGCGCCGCCACGGCGGTGATCTGGAAGTCTGCGATGAGATGGGGGATCGCGACGCCCATCGTCGTCTCGTTGAGGATGGCGACGAATGCGGCGACGAGCAGGAGCCAGATCACACGGTTCGCCTCGGCCGTGACGACCGTAGGCGGGGCGGGCGGTGCAGTCGATGTGGATGCGGTGGTGGACGACGGCGCGACGGCCATGGGCAACTCCTCGGTCGGATGATCGGTCGTCACCCGAGGGCGGACACCGCAGGGCCAACGCCCCGACGGAACGATTATTCCCGGGAGCACCGACACAGCGCCAGCATGCGTGCCCGGGCGGTCAGCGTTCCGGCGCGTCGGGGATCACCAGAGCCGGGCGATGTCCCACAGCTCCGTCGTCGCGGGGTCCGTCGCGCGGTGCTCCGGCGCTCGCTCCTGGAAGTCGCGGACGAGCTCGCCGACGCGGCGTCGGTACTCGGTGTCGGGGTGGGTCGCGGCGATGCGAACGAGGGGAGGGACGTCCATGTCGAGCACGAGGCGGACACGCGCTGCCGCGGCGGCGCGGGCGTCGGCCGCATCGAGCACCGCGAGCCCCGAACGCAGCGCATCGAGATAGTCGACGAGGACGGGCAGCTGCGCACGGTGCTGGGTGATCGATGACCCGTCTGCGCGTTCGCGCCAGTGCACGACGACGTCGGGGATCACGTCGAAGGCTCGAGCGCGCGTGTACATCTGCTGCGCGACCAGCTGGTCTTCGTACAGGCGGTTCTCGGGGAAGCGCAGGTGATGACGACGCCAGAACTCGATACGGCTCGCTTTCGACCACGCGACGATGTTCCCCGAGGCCTCGGGATGATCGGCGAGAGTCACCCCGGTCCGCGCAGGCTGCGTGGCTGCCGCGACCCACGGCTGCACGGGCCCCGGGACATAACCCTCGTCGGTCGGTCGCAGCCGCACGTAGGCTCCGGCGACGAAGTCGGAACCCGATGCGTCGAGTGTGCTCACCCATCGCTCGAGCGCGTTCGGGGTGAGGACGTCGTCGGCGTCGAGGAAAGCCACGACGGGCGTGTCGACGCGATCGAGGCCCGCATTCCTCGCGGCGCCGAGCCCCCGGGGACGGTCGTGCGAGACGACGTGGAACCGCCCGTCGGATGCGGCCGCATCGGCGAAGACGCGCCCCGTCGCGTCACGTGATCCGTCGTCGATGAGGATCGCGGTCCAGTCGACGAGCGTCTGAGCGCGGAGCGAGACCAGGGCGTCTTCGGCGTACGGGGCGACGTCGCGGCCGGGAACGATGACGGTGACGACGGGCGAGCTCACGAGCCCGATCGTACTGCTGAGACGGCGTCGGCCACGGCACGGGCGAGCTCCGACGCATCGGGCGGGGCCGCTCGATCGAAGCTGAACCTCACCGCGGTGCGCGCATCGTCGGCATCCCGGCCCATCGCGATCAAGACGTGCGAGGGCTCGTCGCTTCCGGCGGCACAGGCCGATCCGCTGCTCGTCACGATCCCGCGCCGTTCCAGCTCGAGCAGCACGGCCTCGCCCGAGGTCGCGGCGAAGGTGAACGATGCGAGGCCCGGCAGCCTGAGGTCAGGGTCGCCGGTCACGCGCGCACCGGGCACGGTGTCGAGGACGCGGCTCGTGAACGCCTCACGTGCGGCGGCGGCGCGCGCGGCGGCCGCGGGGCGCTCACGTTCGGCGAGTTCCAGCGCCACCGCGAGCCCGACGGCGCCCGCGACGTTCTGGGTACCGGAGCGACGCCCGCGCTCCTGGCCGCCGCCGTGCAGGACGGGTTCGAGCGGAATCCTCCCGCGCACGGCCAGCAGGCCGATGCCCTGGGGTGCGCCGATCTTGTGCCCCGCGATGGAGAGTGCCGACGCCCCGGTGCCGGCGAGCGGCAGCCACCCGGCGGCCTGCACGGCGTCGACGTGCACCGGCACCGCTCCCGCGGCGCGCGCGATCGCGGCGACGTCCTGCACGGTTCCGACCTCGTTGTTGGCGTAGCCGACGCTCACGACGGCGGTGTCATCGCGCAACGCACCGGCGACGGCGTCGGGGGAGACGCGTCCGCTGGAGTCCACCGGGAGGACGTCGATCGCGTACCCGTGCATGCGCTGGAGGTAGTGGCAGACGGCGAGCACGGAATCGTGCTCCACCGCGGTCGTGACGATGTGGCCGGGACTGCGCCCGCGGGCTCCGAGCGCGATGCCCGCGATCGCGAGGTTGTTCGCCTCGGTGCCGCCGGACGTGAAGACGACGTCTCCCGCGCGCACGCCCAGCACGGCGGCGGCTCGGCGCCGGGCGTCGTCGAGTGCCCGTGCGACATCCTCGCCGACCGTGTGGACGCTGGACGGGTTGCCGAATCGGCCGGTGAGGAACGGGGCCATCGCCTCGAGCACCTCTCGGCGCACCGGCCCGCCCGCGGCGTGATCGAGGTAGAGCATCAGGGCACGTCGACGACGAGATCGAGCCCGAGGTCGAGAGCCGGTGCGGAATGCGTGAGGGCTCCCACCGAGATCACGTCGACACCCGTCTCGGCGATCGCGCGCACGGTCTCGAGCGAGACGCCGCCCGATGCCTCGACCGTCGCGCGCTCGCCGATCATCTCGACACCGCGGCGGAGATCGTCGAGCGAGAAGTTGTCGAGCATGATCGTGTCGACACCCGCCGCGAGCACCGATTCGATCTGATCGACGCGATCGACCTCCACCTCGACGTGGGTTGTGTGGGGCAGGTGCGCCATCGCTCGCCGCAGCGCTTCGGTCAACGACGTTCCGTCTGCCGTGATCACGCCCAGATGGTTGTCCTTGAGCATGACGGCATCCGACAGCGAGAACCGGTGGTTGTGGCCGCCGCCGTCTCGAACGGCCTGCCGCTCGAGAATGCGCAGACCGGGGGTCGTCTTGCGGGTGTCGACGATGCGCGCCCGGGTGCCCGCGACCGCGTCGACGTACCGGCGGGTGAGGGTGGCGATCCCCGACATCCGCTGGGCGAAGTTCAGCCCGACGCGTTCTGCGGTCAGTACAGCGCGCGCCGGCCCCCGCACCATCGCCAGGGTCTCGCCCGGGGCGATTCGCGACCCGTCCGCGACCGCGATGTCGACCTCGCAGTCGGCATCCGTGAGGGCGAACGCCGCCGCGAACACGCCGGACCCGCTGAAGACGCCGTCGACGCGCGAGACGAGCGCCGCCGTCGCACGAGCGGACTCGGGCACGAACGTACTGCTGGTGAGATCGCCCCAGGGGGCGTCCTCGTCGAGGGCGGGGCCGACGACGGCGACGATCTGGCGGGGAGTGAGCATCATGCGACCTTCTCGGAGAAGACGGCGGACGGGTCGTCGCGCCGGTGGTGCGCGCCGACCGACCCGGGGCGTTCGAGCGCGGCGGCCACGACGGAACGCGCGACGAGCAGCAGGTTGGCGTCCTCGTGCTCGCGCCGGGAGAGCGGCGTTGCCCGCGAACCCGACCACGCGTCGATCGTGCGCAGCGCGATACCGAGCCCGTCGGCGTCGCGGTCGAGCCCGACGTGCCGCCACATCAGCGACTGCAGGGCTTCGCGAGTGAACGAATCGCCCTGCGGCATCGTGTGCGGTCCGGCGGGCGACAGCGGCGACGACTCGGGGCGAGCGCCGGCCTCGGGGACGGCTGGTGCCATCCGCGGCGATACCGCCCGAGGCGAGCCGCTCGCGATGGCCGCCGCGGCGCGGATGCCGAACACGACGGCTTCGAGCAGTGAGTTCGATGCCAGACGGTTGGCCCCGTGCACGCCCGTGCGTGCGACCTCGCCGACGGCGAACAGCCCATCGAGGTCGGTCCGGCCATCGAGATCGGTGGCCACGCCGCCCATCATGTAGTGCGCGGCGGGCGTGACGGGCACGGGATGCCGAGACCAGTCCCATCCCCGGGCGCGGACGGCCTCGTCGATCGTGGGGAAGCGGTGAGCGAGGAACGCAGCGGACGCCGTGGGCGTCGCGCGGAGCCCGGTCGCGTCGAGCAGCACTGGCCGACCGTCCTGACGCGCCATCGCCGTCGCGATCGCGCGGGCCACGATGTCTCGGGGGGCGAGCTCGGCGTCGGGGTGCGCATCGACGCAGAAGCGGTGCCCGCTCTCATCGACGAGAACTGCGCCCTCTCCGCGCACCGCCTCCGACACCAGCGTCCCGTCGATCAGCGCTGTGGGGTGGAACTGGACGAACTCCAGGTCGGCGACGGTCGCACCGGCGCGGAGGGCGAGGGCGAGGCCGTCTCCGGTCGCCACCGCGGGGTTGGTCGTGTGCGCGTAGAGCTGTCCGGCCCCACCGGTGGCGAGGACCACCGCGTCGGCCGCCAGGGTCTCGGTGAGCCCGCCGGAGAGCACGCGGACGCCCCGCACGGCGCCGTCCGCGACCACGACCTCGGTGACGAGAGTGTCGGTGCGGATCGTCACCGGCGAACGGTCGAGAGCCCGGTTCAGCGCCCGTTGGATCGCAGGCCCCGTCGCGTCTCCGCCGGCGTGCAGGATGCGGGGGACCCGGTGCGCGCCCTCGAGGCCGAGCCGCAGCGCGCCGCTCTCGTCGCGGTCGAACGCGACCCCGATCGCCTCGAGCGCCGCGACGGCCCCCGGCCCCGACGATGCCAGCGTGTTCACCGCGGCGCGCTCGCCGAGGCCCGCACCGGCGCGAAGGGTGTCATCGACGTGGGCGAGCACCGAGTCGCCGGCGGCGGTCACCGCGGCGATGCCCCCTTGCGCGTAGGCGGTGTTGCCCTCGCCGAGCGCGCCCTTCGTGACGAGGACGACCTCGCAGCCCGCATCGGCGGCCCGCAGGGCGCACACGCCGCCGGCGAGGCCGGAGCCCACGACGACCACCCGCCGGGTCATGGCCGTGCCGCCAGCATCCGTTCGAGGGCGGCCCGCGCGGGGACCGCCACATCGTCGGAGACCCGGATGCGGTTGGGCGTGCGTCCCTCGCGGAGCTCGTCGAGGACCCATGCCAGGTAGCCCGGGTGGATGCGGTACATCGTCGAACACGGACACACCACGGGGTCGAGGCAGAAGATGCGGTGCTGCGGGTACTGCGCGGCGAGCCGCTGGACGAGGTTGATCTCGGTGCCCACTGCGAACACCGTGGGTTCGGTCGCGCCGTCGATCGCGCGGCGGATGTACTCGGTCGAACCCGCCTCGTCCGCGGCGTCCACGACCGGCATCGGGCACTCCGGGTGCACGATCACGCGCACTCCCGGGTGCTCCGCACGGGCCCGCTCGATCTGGGCGACGGTGAAGCGACGGTGCACGGAGCAGAACCCGTGCCAGAGGATGACCCGCGCGTCGCGCAGGGACGCCTCGTCGTTGCCGCCGAGCGGGCGGCGGGGGTTCCACATCGGCATGCGTTCGAGGGGCACGCCCATCGCTTTGGCGGTGTTGCGGCCGAGGTGCTGATCGGGGAAGAAGAGCACCCGCCGCCCCCGCGCGAACGCCCAGTCGAGCACCGTGCGGGCGTTCGAGGAGGTGCACACGATTCCGCCGTGCCGGCCGACGAAGCCCTTGATGGCGGCGGAGGAGTTCATGTAGGTGACGGGGATGACCGGGAGCAGCCCCTCGCCGTCGGGCGTGTCGAGGTCGCCGTAGATGTCCGCGAGCTGCTCCCAGCATTCCTCGACCTCGTCGATCGACGCCATGTCGGCCATCGAGCACCCGGCGGCGAGGTTCGGCAGGATGACGGACTGGTCGGGCTGGGAGAGCAGGTCGGCGGTCTCGGCCATGAAGTGCACACCGCAGAAGACGATCGCTTCGGCCTCGGGATGCGCGCGCGCCGCCTCGGCGAGCTGGAACGAATCGCCCACGTAGTCCGCGTGCCGGACGACCTCTTCGCGCTGGTAGAAGTGCCCCAGGACGACGACGCGGTCGCCGAGGGCGGCCTTGGCCTCGGCGATGCGGGCGTGCAGCTCGGTCTCGTCGGCGGTCCGGTAGTACTCGGGCAGCTCGCCCTGGCGCGGCGACCCCGTCGGGATGACGTCGCCCATCGACGATCCCGGACCGTAGCCGGGCCGCGTGTCGAAGGTCCACGGCCCCGCGGCGAGGTCGGTGTTGCAGGTCTCGTCGGTCGACGCGCCGGCGACGATCGCCTGGATCCCGTGGTCGACGCTCGGGTCGATCGGTCGCGGCGCCAGCGTGAGCGGAGAAGTGGTCATGCGCGTTCCTTCATCGGGGGAGCGGCCCGCGGTCGGCGAGCTCGACGTCGTGGTTGTAGCGGTAGAGGCGGGCGGGACGGTGGCTGCCCGTGCGGAACTCCCGCGTCGGGATGAGGGTGCCCGACCCTTCGACCTGACGGCGGAAGTTGGCCGGGTCGAGGCGCTTGCCGCCGATCGCCTCGTACACCTCGCGGAGCTCCGCGAGGGTGAACAGCTCGGGCAGGAGGCCGTGCGCGATCCGGCTGTAGCCGACCTTGTTGCGCAACCGCCACAGTGCGTACTCGACGATGCTCCCGTGGTCGAACGCCAGCTCGGGCAGGTCTGCGGTGTCGAACCACGCGACGTTCTCGTCCTCGGGCAGCGGGGTCGCGGCGATGTCCTCGCGCACGAGGGCCCAGTAGACGATCGACACGACACGCGAGGGCGAGCGCCCGACGTCGCCGAACACGTAGAGCTGCTCGAGGTAGCTCGGCGCGAGCGCGGTGGTCTCGGCGAGGGTGCGGGATGCCGCAGCTTCAAGGTTCTCCGACACGTCGAGCCAGCCGCCCGGCAGGGCCCACTGACCTGCGTGCGGGTCGCGCGTGCGACGCACCAGCGGGAGCACGACGGAGGGGAGATCGCCACCCCCGTGGCGGAGGCTGAAGATCACGGTCGACACCGCGACCCGGATCTCGTCGTGCGTTGTCCCGCCGGTGGTTCGTGTCATCGTGACCCTAACTGCTCGAGCCGATCTTATAGTCATGGAGACACGAACCGCAAAACGGAGGACTCACAGCGGAGCACCGTACGCTGAGAGCCTTCCCGAGGAGGTCCTGTGCTGCTGGTCGACGTCATCGTCGTGATCCTCCTCGTCGGCTTCTTCGCCATCGGCGTCACCCGGGGCCTCGTCGCGATCGCGGGGTCGCTCGCCGGGCTGGTCATCGGCTCGCTCCTGGCCGTGTGGGCCGTGCCGCTCATCGCGCCCGGCGTCGCCGACTGGGAGTACCGCTCGCTCGTGCTCGCCGTGTGCGCCATCGCGATCATCGCGCTGTGCACCGCGCTCGGCACCGCTGTCGGAGCTGCCCTGCGCCGCGGCGTCGACCGGGCCAAGCTGCGCATCCTCGACCGCATCCTCGGCGCCGGCGGGGCAACGATCGCCGGCGGCCTCGTGCTGCTCCTCGGCGCCGGCGCGGTGACCGCGAGCGGGATGCCCGTCGTCTCGACCGCTGTCGCGTCGTCGCGGGTGCTCTCGTTCATCGACGGCCTGACCCCCGACCCGGTCGACACCGCGCTCGCCGAGGTCCGCGGGTTCGTCGTCGACGAGGGCATCCCGCGTATCGGCGAGCTTCTCCGCCCCGAAGTCGCGCCGACCGCACCCGCCGTCGCGCTCGACGATCCCGAACTGCAGCGCGCCGCGGCATCCGTCGCTCGCATCAGCGGAACGGCGTATGCCTGCGGCGTCTCGATGACCGGCTCCGGCTTCGTCGCCGCAGACGACCTCATCGTCACCAATGCCCATGTCGTGGCAGGTGTCGACACGCCCGTCGTCGAGCTTCCCGGTCGCGATGCGCGCGAGGGACGCGTGGTCTACTTCGACCCGATCGACGATCTCGCCGTCATCGCCGTCGGTGGTCTGGGCGCCGCACCCCTGCCGGTCGTCCCGCCGGTCGCGGCCGGTGCCGCCGTCGCGGTGCAGGGCTATCCGCTCGGCGGCCCGTTCACGAGCGGCGCCGCATTCGTGCTCTCGGTGGGCTCGGCGCCCGTCCCCGACATCTACGACCAGTCGAGCACGCCGCGTGAGATCTACGCGCTCGATGCCGACGTCCGCCCGGGCAACTCCGGCGGACCGCTGCTGACCGACGCCGGCGAGGTCGCCGGCGTCGTGTTCGCGCGCGGGGCGGACGACGAGAGGCGAGGGTACGCGATGACGACGACGGAGCTGCTGCCCGTGCTCGCCGGAGTCTCCGCGGATGCTCCGGCAGTGCAGGCCGGGAGTTGCACGCGCTGAGCGGCACACCCGGTCGGCGCCTGCGCGGTCTCGCGCGGTGACGCTATGCTGATCGCGCAACTGAAGACAGGCCGCATGACGCACGCGGGAGAGCCCCGGAGCAATCCGGGCACCGAAGGAGCAAGCCTCCCCGCCAATCTCTCAGGTCCGCGTACCGCGCGCGTCCGGCCGCTCTGGAAAGCGATCCCCTCGGGGGTCCGCCGACGGTGAAAGCCGGGTCCGCCCGGTGAAACTCTCAGGCCCAAGACAGAGGGGGAGTTCCGGATGCCGCAGCCGTGGCAGCCGCCCGCCCGCAACGGGAGAACTCATGTCAGATCCCCGCTCCACCGTCCTGCACCATCGCCACGCCGCCCTCGGCGCGTCCTTCACCGACTTCGGCGGCTGGCTCATGCCCGTGCGCTACACGTCCGACCTGGCCGAGCACCATGCCGTGCGCACCGCCGCGGGTCTGTTCGACATCTCGCACATGGCGGAATTCGAGGTGACCGGGTCCGTCGCCGGCGACTGCCTCGACGCCGCCCTCGCCGGCAGCCTCTCGACGATGACGGTCGGAAAGGCCAAGTACTCGCTCGTCCTCGCGGAGGACGGCGGGATCATCGACGACGTCATCGTCTACCGGCTCGACGACGATCGTTTCCTGATCATCGCCAACGCCGGCAACCGCGAGCCCGTGTGGGCTGCGCTGCAGGAACGGGCCGAAGGCTGGGACGTCGAGGTGCGAGACGTCACCGACGCGTACGCGCTCCTGGCCGTCCAGGGCTCCGCCGCACTCGCGGTGCTCGAGGCTACACCGGGCCTGTCGACGGCCGACGTCGCGCTCGCGGACACGCGGTACTACGCCTGGACCGCCGGCGAGTTCGCGGGCGAGCCGCTGCTCCTCGCACGCACCGGGTACACGGGCGAAGACGGATTCGAGCTGATGATCCCGGCTGCAGCCGCCGAAGCCCTCTGGGATGCCGTGCTCGCCGCGGGAGAGCCGTTCGGCCTCGTGCCGGCCGGGCTGGCCGCGCGCGACACTCTGCGGCTCGAGGCCGGGATGCCCCTCTACGGACACGAGCTCTCGCTCGACGTCGCCCCGGCCCAGGCGGGACTCGACCGCGTGGTCGGCGCCGACAAGGGCGCGTTCGTCGGCCGTGAGGGTCTGACGAAACGCGCATCGGCATCCGCGCCCGTTCTCGTCGGTCTCGTGTCGGAGGGACGCCGCGCCGGTCGCGCCGGGTACGCCGTGCTCGGCCCCGACGGCGAGCGCGTCGGCGAGGTCACGAGCGGCGCGTTGAGCCCGACGCTCGGGCACCCGATCGCCATGGCCTACGTCGCGCCCGAACATGCCGCGCCCGGCACCGAGCTCGCGCTCGACGTCCGCGGCACCCGCATCCCCGCCACCGTCACCCCGCTGCCGTTCTACCGGAGGAAGAAATGACCGATCTCGACGCCCTGAAGTACACCGCCGAGCACGAGTGGGTCGACCTCTCGGGCACGACCGCGACCGTCGGCATCACCGACTACGCCGCCGAGAAGCTGGGCGACGTCGTGTTCGTCGACCTCCCCGCCGTGGGAACCCGTGTGACCGCCGACGCCGTGTGCGGCGAGATCGAGTCGACGAAGTCGGTCGGCGAGCTCTACGCACCGCTGAGCGGGACCGTCGTCGAGATCAACGAGGCCGTCGTGGACGACCCGTCGCTCGTCAACGCCGGGCCGTTCGCTGAGGGGTGGCTCGTGCGTATCGAGATCGATCCCGCGGACGCCGGTGCATTGCTCGACCGCGCCGCCTACGTCGAGCTCACCGGCGGAGACCGATGACCTCCGCTTTCGCCGCCCGCCACATCGGCACCGACGGCGCTGCTCAGCAGCGGATGCTGGATGTCCTCGGCTATCCGGACGTCGATGCCCTGCTCACCCGGGCCGTGCCCGCGGCCATCCAGGTCGACGCGGTACCCGACAGCGTCATCCCCGCGGCAGCCGCTGAGCACGAGGCTCTCGCGGAGCTGCGTGAACTTGCGTCGCGCAATCGCGCCGCACGGCCGATGATCGGCCTGGGGTACTACGACACCTTCACGCCGGCCGTCATCCAGCGCAACGTCCTCGAGAACCCGTCCTGGTACACCGCCTACACGCCGTACCAGCCGGAGATCTCGCAGGGCCGCCTCGAGGCGCTCATCAACTTCCAGACGATGGTGACAGACCTCACCGGACTGGCCACGGCGAACGCCTCGATGCTCGACGAGGCCACGGCCGTCGTAGAGGGCATGCTGGTGGCCCGTCGGGCGTCGAAGTCGCGCGGCGACGTCTTTCTCGTCGATGCCGATGCGCTGCCGCAGACCAAGGCGCTGCTCGGCCATCGCGCCGAGGCGCTGGGCATCGAGCTGCGCGAGGTCGACTTCGCCGGCGCCCCCGCCGCGGTCGCGTCGGACGAGCCGGTGTTCGGGGCGTTCGTGCAGTACCCCGGGGCGTCCGGTCGCGTATGGGATCCGAGCGCGGTCATCGGCGAGGTGCAGGCCGCGGGCGGTCTCGTCGTCGTCGCCGCCGATCTGCTCGCGTTGACGTTGCTGCGCTCGCCCGGCTCGCTCGGAGCCGATGTCGCCGTCGGGACGACCCAGCGGTTCGGCGTCCCGATGGGCTTCGGGGGCCCGCACGCCGGCTACATGGCGGTGCGTGCCGGTCTCGAACGCCAGTTGCCGGGGCGCCTCGTGGGAGTCTCCGTCGACGCGGTGGGAGACCCGGCCTACCGCCTGTCGCTGCAGACCCGCGAGCAGCACATCCGCCGCGAGAAGGCGACCTCGAACATCTGCACCGCGCAGGTGCTGTTGGCGGTCATGGCGTCGATGTACGCCGTCTATCACGGGCCCGAGGGACTCCGGCGCATCGCCGAGTCCGTCGCCGGGCACACGGCCCTCCTCGCCGAATGGTTGGCCGACGCCGGTGTCGACGTCGAGCACGACTCCTTCTTCGACACGCTGACGGTGCAGGCGCCCGGCCGGGCTGCCGAGGTCGTCGCGGCGGCCCGGGAACTCGGCTACCAGCTGTGGCACCGTGACGACGACACCGTCGGCGTCTCGGTCGACGAGACGACGACCGTCAGCGACCTGCACGCCGTCGTGCGCGCCTTCGGCGGCCCTGAGCAGCGCGCGTTCGCGTTCGTCGCCGGGTCGATGTGGCGGGAGCGGCACGCTCCGGCCTCGCTCCGGCGCGAGGACGAATACCTCACGCATCCGGTCTTCACGAGCCACCATTCCGAGACGGCGATGATGCGGTACCTCAAGCGTCTCGCCGACCGCGACTATGCGCTCGACCGCGGCATGATCCCGCTCGGGTCGTGCACGATGAAGCTGAACGCCGCCACCGAGATGGCCGCCGTCACCTGGCCGGAGTTCGCGCGCGTGCATCCGTTCGCGCCCGCCGACGACGTCCGCGGATACCTCGAGCTCGTCGACCAGCTCGAAGCGTGGCTCGCCGAGGTCACCGGCTACGACGCCGTCTCGCTGCAGCCGAACGCCGGTTCGCAGGGCGAGCTCGCCGGGCTGCTGGCGATCCGCGGATACCACCGTTCGCGGGGTGACGACGACCGTACGGTCTGCCTCATCCCGTCGTCGGCGCACGGCACGAACGCCGCATCCGCCGTGCTGGCGGGCATGCGCGTGGTGGTCGTCGCCTGCGACGAGGCGGGAAACGTCGACCTCGACGATCTCCGCGCCAAGATCGACGAGCATGCCGCGGCGCTGTCGGCGCTGATGATCACCTACCCGTCGACGCACGGTGTGTACGAGCACGAGGTACTCGCGATCACCGAGGCCGTGCACGCGGCAGGCGGTCAGGTGTACGTCGACGGCGCGAACCTCAATGCCCTTCTCGGCTTCGCCCGCTTCGGCGATCTCGGCGGAGACGTGTCGCACCTGAACCTCCACAAGACGTTCGCCATCCCGCACGGCGGTGGCGGACCGGGTGTGGGTCCGGTCGCGGCGAAGGCGCACCTCGCAGCGTTCCTGCCCTCGCATCCGTTCGCGCAGCGCGCGGAGCACGCGGGCGGCTTCGTCTTCGATGGCGGCCCCGTCTCGGCGGCGCCCTACGGCTCGGCATCCATCCTTCCCATCTCGTGGGCGTATGTCCGGATGCTGGGTGCGCGCGGTCTGCGCGAGGCGACCGGAGCGGCGGTGCTCGCGGCGAACTACGTCGCGGCACGGCTGCGCGACCACTACCCGGTGCTGTACGCGGGCGAAGGGGGTCTCGTCGCACACGAGTGCATCCTCGATCTCCGTCCGCTGCGCGAGCGGACCGGCATCACCGTCGACGACGTCGCCAAGCGACTGATCGACTACGGATTCCACGCCCCGACCATGTCGTTCCCGGTGGCGGGGACGCTGATGGTCGAGCCGACCGAGTCGGAGGACATCGCCGAGATCGACCGCTTCGTCGAGGCGATGATCGCCATCCGCGCCGAAGCCGAGCGCGTGGCCTCGGGGGAGTGGCCCGCCGACGACAACCCGCTCGTCGGCGCCCCGCACACGGCGGAGGCGGCAGTCGCGTCGGAGTGGTCGCATGCGTACTCGCGCGAGGAGGCGGTCTACCCCGTCCGTTCGCTCGTGCGGGGCAAGTACTGGCCGCCGGTGCGACGCATCGACCAGGCCTACGGCGATCGCAACCTCGTGTGCGCCTGCCCGCCCCCGGAGGCGTTCGCCTGACGCCGGGCCGCTTCGCGAGAGCGCACCGTTTCGCCGAGCACGTACCCTCCGAGGTGCGTGCTCGGCGGGACGGTGCGTTCTCGTCGGGCTCGGGGTCAGGGTGCGGGGCTCAGAAGAGACCGGGCCACCACGATGCGGCCAGCGGATAGCCGATGAAGGCGACGAGGTCGATCACGACGTGGGCGACCACGAGCGGCATCACCCGGCCCCAGCGGTGGTACACCCATCCGAAGACCACGCCCATCGCGATGTTGCCGAAGATCGGACCGATGCCCTGGTACGCGTGGTACAGGCCGCGCAGCGCCGCCGTCGACAGGATGATCGCCCACGTGCTCCAGCCGAGCCGCCGCAGCCGGTCGAACAGATACCCGATGAAGATGACCTCTTCCGTGAGGCCCGCGCGCAACGCGGCGAGGGCGAGGAGGAGGACGGCCGTCCACCCGCCGTCGAGCGGAGCCGCGCCGACCTGGACGGTGATGCCGAGCGCGCGCCCGAGGGCGTAGAGGCCGAGGCCGGGGACGCCGATGAGGGCGACGAGCAGGATGCCGGCGCCGGCATCCCTCCCGAACATCCGGAAGTCCAGGCCGATGCGGCGCAGCGCCGACCGGCCCGGCTCCCAGAGGAAGTAGATCGCCAGCGCCACCGGGGCCAGGTTGAACAGATTCGAGAAGACCTGCGAGACCACTGACCAGGGATCCGCCGTCGCGGCGCCCGGGTTGAGCGAGGTCGACTGGTCGCCCAGGCTCACCTCGCTCGTCACGGCCTGCAGGAACGACAGCACCGAGAAGAAGGCCGAACGGCCCACGGAGACCGCCAGGACGAGGGCGATCTCCCACCAGAGCCGACTCCGCGACACGTGCGTCATTGTTCCTCCCCGGTCGATGTTAGGCCCGGGGGTGGGGCGTCACGGGCGGCGCCGTTTGCGCGCGGGAGTCTCGGTCGCCAGCACGTGCTGCAGCGGTTCGGGATCGGCGAGACGGCCGATGGCGAGCATGGTCTCGACGCGGTCGATCCCCGGGATGGGCCAGACCTCTTCGACGAGCAGCCGCTGCAAGTCGGCATGGTCCCGCACGCGGAACCGCGCCATGAGGTCGTACCCGGCGGCCAGCACGATGACCTCGGTCATCGCGTCGATCGCCTTCAGCGCGCTCAGGACCGTGGCGGCGTCTGCGTCGCCTGTCAGGCGCAGCGGCATCACCACGAGCATCGGGTAGCCCAGTGCCGCCCAGTCGAGTTCGATCGTGTGTCGCCGGATGACGTGACCTCGCTCCATGCGGGCGATCCGCTCGGCGACGGCCGGGGCCGACATTCCTACCTCCGCCGCGATGCTGCGCATCGACGCCCGTGCGTCCTCGTGAAGGCGATGGAGGATGCGCCGGTCGATGTCGTCGATCTCGAGCACGTCGCGTTCGGGCTCGAGCAGAGAGCGCAGTCGCGCTGGGTCGGTCGTCATGCCCCTCCCCGGGCGGTGTCGGCGAAGCCACTTCGTTCGAGCTCTCGGAAGACGTCGAGCGTGAACTGCACGTGATCGAGAAAATCCTCGACGTAGCCGTGCTCATCGTAGCCGTGCATGTTTCCGGCGGGTCGCAGGGTGCCGGTGGGGGAGATGATCGGCGCGCCGAGGTGCTCGAGGAACAGTGCCCCGGGTCCTGCCCCGGTCATCACGTCGTAGACGACCGCCTCCGCGCCGAACGCGCGTCCGGCGGCGCGCACGACGGCTTCGCCGAAGGCCGATTCCACGGGCGAGTAGGCGGGCGCGAGTGCGCGGATCACGGAGACCGCGACATCCGGATGCCGTTCCGCGAGGTGCGTCCGCACGGCGGCCACCACGCGCTCGGGCCGCATCCCCGGGACGAGCCCGAAGCGCACGCGAGCCGTCGCCGACGCCGGGATGCTCTGACGCACTCCGTCATCGAGGTCGAAGCCCGAGAGGCTCATCGAGGGTTCGAACACGAAGCGGGTCGAGAGCTCCGAGTCCGTGCCGGGAAGGTACGGCGAGACTCCGTCGCGCGCGATCGACGGTCCGGGCAGTGTGATGTCCGCGGTGCGGTGACGTGCCCGCTCGTCGGGGACGAGGGCGTCGTCGCGCACGCCGGCGACGGCGATCCGGCCGTCTTCGGTGCGCATCGACGAGATGGCCGCCATCAGCTCGAGCGGTGCGGACCGCAGGATCGACGAGTACGAGGGATGCTGCGCCGAGGCGAGGATGTCGAGAGAGAGCTCGATCTCGAGCGAGCCGCGGCACCCGAAGCCGACGGCGGGGCGGCCGTCCTCCTCGCGCAGGTAGCTCTCCCACAGGCACGCATCTGCTCGGAGCTCTGCCGCGTGCGCGGCGAGTACCTCTCCGAGGCCCGGGCTGCCGATCTCTTCGCACGGGTCGGCGAGATAGATGACCCCGAAGGGTGTGCGTCCGTCGTGCTCGTCGATCCAGAGGCGCAGCGAGGCAAGACGCCCGGCGACGTCTGCTTTGTCGTCGCACGCGCCGCGCGCGTACATCGCGCCGTCTCGGATCTCGGCGGCGTACGGCGGCGACGACCAGCGCGACGGGTCGCCCTCGGGCTGCACGTCGTAGTGGTTGTACAGCAGCAGCGATGCGTCACTGGCTCCGGCGCGGAAGCCGACGACGACGGGGCCGTAGTCGGGGATCTCGTAGCGCACGACGCGGTCCATCAGCGGAGCGAGTCGTTCCTCGATCCAGTCCGCCGCCGCCGCGATGGCATCCAGGCGACCGGCGACCGTGGGGAACCGGCACACCTCCTGCCAGCTCGCGACGATGGTGTCGGCGGCCTCGTCGATCCGCGGGTCGCGACCCATCGTCACTTGCCTCGGGGCAACGACACCGGAACGAGGTCGTAGGGGTAGTCCGAGATGAGCTCGTAGCCGTCCTCGGTCACGAGCACGATGTCCTCCAGGCGAACGCCGCCGAAGCCCTGCCGATAGCAGCCCGGCTCGATGGCGATGACGTCGCCGGCGACGAGGACCGCATCGTTCTGGTTGAGGCTCGGCGGCTCGTGGACCTCGAGCCCCACACCGTGCCCGAGCGAATGGAAGTAGCCCTCGTCGAGCACCTCGCCGGGCTTCTTGGTCAGTTGGGTGGGCTGGCCCGCGGCTTCGATCGGCTCGCACGAGATGCGGTGGAGCTCGGCCACCGGCAGACCGGGGCGGATCGCGGCCAGCGTCGCGTCGAACGACTTCTTGACGATGTCGTAGTAGAACGCGAGCTCGTCGTCGATGTCGCCCTTGACGAACGTGCGGGTCATGTCGGAGTTGCCGCCCGAGGCGATGTCGCGCGGGCAGATGTCGACGGTCACGGGCTCGCCCTCGAAGATCTGTCCTGACCCCGCGTGGTGACCGATGCAGGTCTGCGCGCCGTGGGCGACGATCATGCCGGCGTCTTCGCACCCGTTGCGCAGGAAGACCGAGCGGATGCGGTCCTTGAGGTCCTCGCACGTGAGCGGCACATCGTCGAGCATGAGCCCGCCGTCTGCTGCGACCGTCGAGCGGTGCATCGCGTCGGCGACGAGCGAGACACCCGCTTCCGCGGCCACCTGCGCACGGCGGATGCCGGCGAGCTCGTGCGGAGTCTTCACGCGCCGACGCTGGACGAAGAGGTCGCGGTCGACACGCACGTCGATGCCGTTGGCGCGCAGGTGGTCGGCGACCTCGAGCGGGAAGGTGGGCGGCACGGCGGCGCCGGTCACGCCCAGACGGCGGCAGGCGGCGACCAGGGTGGAGAGCTCGGCGAGGTCGGGGTCTTGGCCGGCCGCACGGAACTCGTCGAAGCCGAGCTCATCGAGCGGGAAGACCGTCATGCCCGGGACGTCGCGCATGCGTGCCGCTTCGAGCGACTTGATCGCCACGTGCGGCGCTCCCGCGATCTCGATGTAGAGGAACGGGTCGTGCACGTCGTGGGGGATGACGTGGCGCATGTCGGCTGCCAGCGTGCTCGCGTAGATGAGGATGGCGTCGTCCACCACAGCGGCTCTCCTTGGATCGGGTGTCCCGCCGAGTGCGAGACCGAGATGTCCCGACATTACATCAGAGCTGTTACCGAACAGATTCACCTTGCTATCGAAGGTACGCAATTCCTGTCGCCATACTTAGTAAGCCCCTTCCTGGGCTGTGTCGGAGCGGTCTCGGTGCCCCGGATGACGCACCGCGCAGGCATCGACACGCAGCCGACGCAGGATGACAACCCCGCCGCCGCGATTGTTGCCGACATGTAACGGTTTGGGCCTGGATGCGGTCACAGGGGCGGCTCGCGCTTATCGTCGGGGGTATATCCCGTGCTCCGGACACCGGTGTGTCTTCACCACCGTCCACCGTGAGCGCGTACCCGTCACCCAGGAGGAAACATGTCGAGACGACGTTGGGGAGTCGGCGCGATCGCGCTGGTGTCCGCCGTCACGCTCACGCTGGCCGGTTGCTCGGCCGGCGGCGACAGCAACACGGGCGGGGGCTCCAACGCCTCCGCGATCATCACCACGAACGGCACCGAGCCGCAGAACCCGCTGCTGACCTTCGGCACCACCGAGACCGGCGGTGGCCGCATCCTCACCTCGATGTACGCGGGTCTGGTCAGCTACAAGGCGGACGGCACGATCGAGAACGAGGTCGCTTCCTCGATCGAAAGCGACGACAACGTGGTGTGGACCATCACCGTCGCCGACGGCTGGAAGTTCAGCAACGGTGAGGAGATCACCGCGAAGACCTTCGTCGACACCTGGACCGCCGGTGCGCAGGACGAGAACGGCGCGTACTGGTTCTACACGATCGAGGGTGCGTCCGACGACGGCAGCACCGCCCCGACGGGCCTCGCGGTCGTCGATGACATGACCTTCACGGTCACGCTCAAGGCTCCCGACGCCGACTTCCCGCTGCGTCTCGGCTACACGGCTTACATGCCGCTGCCGTCCGTCGCTTTCGAAGACCTCGAGGCGTTCGGCGAGAACCCGGTCGGCAACGGCCCGTACATGCTCGACGGCGAGGGCGCCTGGCGCCACAACGAGGGCATCAACCTCGTTCCGAACCCCGACTACAAGGGTGTGCGCGAGGTCAAGAACGACGGTCTGAACATCGTCTTCTACACCTCTCTCGAGTCGGCTTACGCCGACGCGCAGGGCGGCAACCTCGACGTGCTCGACACCGTTCCCGACACCGCGTTCGCGACCTACGAGACGGACTTCCCGGAGCGTTCGGTCAACCAGCCCGCCGCGATCTTCCAGGGCTTCAACATCCCCTTCTACCTGCCGAACTTCGGCAACGACGAAGAGGGTCAGCTCCGTCGCGCCGCCATCTCGATGGCGATCAACCGGGAAGAGATCACCGACACGATCTTCCAGGGCACGCGCACGCCGGCCACCGACTTCACGTCGCCGGTCGTCGAGGGCTGGAGCGACGACCTGCCCGGCTCCGAGGTTCTCGAGTACAACCCCGAAGAGGCGAAGGCGAAGTGGGCCGAGGCCGAGGCGATCAGCCCGTACGCCGGACCGTTCACCATCACGTACAACTCCGATGGCGGCCACCAGGCTTGGGTGGATGCTGTCGCGAACAGCATCGCCAACACGCTCGGTATCGAGGCGGTTGGTTCACCGCAGCCGACGTTCGCCGCTGCGCTCGACCTGCGCACGTCCGGCACCCTCACCGGCGCCACCCGCGCCGGATGGCAGGCCGACTACCCGTCGCAGGGTAACTTCCTGTCGGCGCAGTACAGCACCGGCGCGAGCTCGAACTACGAGGGCTACACCAACCCCGAGTTCGACCAGCTGCTGACGCAGGCCGCATCGGCTCCGTCCATCGAGGACGCGGCCGGCCTGTACGAGCAGGCTCAGGAGATCCTGATGCGCGATCTGCCCAGCGTTCCGCTGTGGTACCAGAACGCCGTCGGTGTCTGGGGCGAGGGCGTCGACAACGTCGTCTTCGGCTGGGACTCGGTGCCGCTGTACAACCAGGTCACCAAGGGCTGAGTTCGGCTCCAGGCGATCATCGAGTACGGTGTCCGGGGCGCATTCGCGTCCCGGACACCGTGCTGACCGGGGCCTATTCGCCCTCACTACCCGAACCCATTTAGGAACTATTCGTCGATGCTCTGGTTCATCGGTCGACGGCTGCTGCAGCTGATCCCCGTCTTCTTCGGGGCGACCCTTCTCATCTACGCCCTCGTCTTCCTCTTGCCGGGAGACCCGATCGCCGCCCTGTACGGCGAGCGTCAACCGTCTCCCGCCGTCATCGAGGCGGTGAGGGCGCAGTACAACCTCGACAAGCCGTTCATCGTGCAGTACTTCCTGTACATCGGGGCGCTGCTGCAGGGCGACTGGGGCACGACGTTCTCGGGCCGTCCCGTCATCGACGTGATGGCTCAGGCGTTCCCGATCACGCTGCGACTGGCGGTCCTCGCCCTCGCAATCGAAGCGGTCTTCGGCATCGTCGTCGGTCTCATCGCGGGCCTGCGCAAGGGCAAGCTCTTCGACGCCACCGCCCTGGTCGTCAGCCTGCTCCTCATCTCTGTGCCGACCTTCGTCATCGGCTTCGTTTTGCAGTACGTCCTCGGCATCCAACTCGGGTGGTTCCGCACCACCGTCAGTGCGGGTGCGCCCTGGAACGAGCTCCTCCTGCCGGCGATCGTGCTCGCGACGGTCTCGTTCGCCTACATCGTCCGGCTCACCCGCTCATCGGTCGCCGAGAATCTCTCCGCCGACTTCGTCCGCACGGCGACGGCGAAAGGCCTCAGCCGCCCGCGCGTCGTCACGGTGCACGTGCTCCGCAACTCGCTCGTTCCGGTCGTGACCTACCTCGGCGTCGATCTCGGATCGCTCATGGTCGGGGCGATCGTCACCGAGAGCATCTTCAACATCAACGGCGTCGGCGGCACGATCTATCGCGCCATCACGATCGGGGAGGGGCCCACCGTCGTGTCCTTCGTCGCCATCATGGTCATCATCATCATGCTGGCGAACCTGCTCGTCGACCTCCTGTACGCCTGGCTCGACCCGAGGATCCGCTATGCCAAGTAATCTCCGCCGGAATCAGGAACACTTCGTCGCTCCCGAAGAGGAGACGCCGCTCCAGGCGATCGACGCGGTCTCGACCGACGACAAGCCGCGCACCGTCTGGAGCGACGCGTGGCAGTCGATGCGCCGCCGACCCATGTTCTGGGTCTCGGCCGTCCTCATCGTGCTGATCCTCTTCGTCGCGATGTTCCCCGGGCTCTTCTCGCCTGTGTCGCCGACCGCGAATTGTCAGCTGGCCGACAGCAACGCCGGGCCGCGTCCCGGACACATCTTCGGGTTCACCCGTCAGGGCTGCGATGTCTACGCCCGCGTGATCTACGGAACGCAGTCGTCGGTCATGGTCGGCTTCATCGCGACGCTGATGGTCACGATCTTCGGCTCCGTCGTCGGCGCCCTCGCCGGGTACTACGGCGGCATCCTCGACGCGATCCTCTCGCGCGTGGCCGACATCTTCTTCGCCATCCCCACGGTCCTCGGTGCCATCGTCTTCATGTCGGTCGTCCCCGACCGGACGCCGCTCGTCGTCGCCCTCGTCATCGCCGTGTTCGCGTGGCCTCAGATCGCCCGCATCATGCGCGGTGCGGTCCTGACGGCGAAGCAGGCGGACTACGTCGTGGCGTCCATCGCCCTCGGCGTCTCGCGGTGGCGCGTCCTGCTGCGTCACGTCCTGCCCAACGCGATCGCTCCGGTGATCGCCGTGGCCACCGTCTCGCTCGGCACGTTCATCGTCGCCGAGGCGACCCTGTCGTTCCTCGGCATCGGCCTGCCCGGCACGGTGATGAGCTGGGGCAACGACATCAACTCCGCGCGTCAGTCGCTCACCACGAGCCCGATGGTGCTGATCTACCCCGCTGCCGCGCTGTCGGTGACGGTCCTGTCCTTCCTCATGCTGGGCGACGTCGTGCGCGACGCCCTCGACCCGAAGGAGCGTGCCCGCCGATGAGCGACACCACGTCCTCGGATGCCACGCCGCTGCTGGACATCCGCAACCTCCACGTCGGGTTCCAGACGAAGGCCGGGCTCGTTCCCGCCGTCCGTGGCGTCGACCTGACGATCTATCCGCGCCAGTCGGTGGCGATCGTGGGCGAGTCTGGTTCCGGCAAGTCCACCACCGCGCAGGCGATCATCCGTCTGCTCCCCGGAACCGGACGCATCACCGACGGTCAGATCATGTTCGAGGGCCGCGATCTCGCGGCGCTGACGAACCGTGAGCTGCAGGCCGTGCGCGGAGCCCAGATCGGTTACGTCCCGCAGGACCCGATGTCGAACCTCAACCCCGTGCTGACCGTGGGCTTCCAGGTTCGCGAGGCCGTCCGGTCGAACCGCAGCGCAACGGGACGGGCAGCCGTCCGCGACCGCGCGGTCGAGGTGCTCACCGAAGCCGGTCTTCCGGATGCCGAGGATCGGATGCGGCAGTACCCGCACCAGTTCTCCGGCGGAATGCGCCAGCGTGCGCTCATCGGGATCGGCTTGTCGGCCCGCCCGAAGCTTCTCATCGCCGACGAGCCGACGTCGGCTCTCGACGTGACGGTCCAGCGCCAGATCCTCGACCACCTGGGCTCCCTCACGTCCGACTTCGGCACCTCGGTGCTGTTCATCACCCACGACCTCGGACTCGCCGCCGAGCGTGCCGAGCACCTCGTCGTGATGTACCGCGGCCGCGTGGTCGAGTCGGGGCCGTCGCAGGAGATCCTCGCCGACCCCAAGCACCCGTACACCAAGCGGCTCGTGTCGGCCGCGCCGAGCCTCGCCTCACGC
The DNA here is from genome assembly GCF_052921305.1 of Microbacterium sp. F1-18. Classification (NCBI taxonomy): domain Bacteria; kingdom Bacillati; phylum Actinomycetota; class Actinomycetes; order Micrococcales; family Microbacteriaceae; genus Microbacterium; species Microbacterium sp. F1-18. The sequence continues at coordinate 173,737 of NZ_JBREVD010000002.1, forward strand.
CGCATCCAAGCCGTGCGTCACCACGAGGACGTCGACGTGTTCGGCGCCGGGGAGGAGTTCCTCGCCCGGGCAGAGGAGCGCGAAGCCGAGGCGGAGTCCGTCGCCGCTCGCAGCGACTTCATCGACATCCGTAACGCGCGACGCGTCTACAAGGTGCGGACCGGCGGGCTCTCCTCGAAGGAGATCGTCGCGGTCGATGACGTCAGCATCCAGGTGGCCAAGGGGACGACGACCGCGATCGTCGGCGAGTCGGGGTCGGGCAAGTCGACTCTGGCGAAGCTGTTCCTGCAGCTGGAGCGACTGACCTCGGGCGAGATCCACTTCGACGGCAAGAAGCTCGGTGGGCTCAACCGCGCCGAAGAGCTCGCCTTCCGCCGTCGTGTCCAGCCGGTCTTCCAAGACCCGTATGGAACTCTCGACCCGCAGTACAGTGTCGGCGACACGATCGCCGAGCCCATGCGCGTGCACAAGTTCGGCAGCCAGAAGGAACGGTCGGCACGCGTACGCGAACTGCTCGACCAGGTGTCGCTTCCGACGGCGGCGAAGGACCGGTATCCGAGCGAGCTCTCGGGCGGTCAGCGCCAGCGAGTCGCGATCGCTCGCGCCCTGGCGCTGAAGCCGGACGTGCTCGTGCTCGACGAGGCCGTGTCGGCGCTCGACGTGCTCGTGCAGGGACAGATCCTGAACCTGCTCACCGAGTTGCAGACCGAACTCGACCTGACGTACCTCTTCATCACGCACGATCTCGCGGTCGTGCGTCTCGTGGCCGACAACGTCTCGGTCATGCGCCGGGGCCGGCTCGTGGAGTCGGCGACCACCGACGAGGTGTTCGATCACTCGACGGAGGACTACACGCGCGAACTGCTCGCGGCCATCCCCGGTGCGGGATTCCAGTTCGGCGTCTGAGCAGCCCGGCATGAGCAAGACCTACCGTCCGGCGTCGGCGACCATCGCGGTCGTCGGCGCCGGTCTGCTCGGTGCCTTCCTCCTCGGGGACGCCTTCGTGCGGGGCGGCGTAGTGCAGGGGCTGCTGCTCGCGCCGTGGGTTCTTCTCGCGGTGTGGCTGATCTATACGCTGCTCTACGCTCCGTACGTGGCGACCGACGAGCGGGCGATCGCGATCGCGAACCCGCTCCGTGTGACACGGGTCCCGTGGCCGGCGGTGAGCGACATCCGGCTGCGCTGGCAGGTCACCGTAGACACCGTCGACGGGCGGTCCATCGCGGCCTTCGGCGGGCCGTCGCCGAGCAGACCGGCGCGCGTCGGACGCGGCGCCTGGTCGAGCGTGCGCGAAGAAGCAGCGAAGATGCCGACCGCGGTGAGAGAGATCGAAGAGATCCGCGCCGCGTGGGATGAGAACGCCTCGGAAGCACCCGCAGAGCCCATCACCCGCTCCTGGAACCGTGCCGTGCTGATCCCGCTCGCGGTGATCGTCGTGTGGGCGGCGATCGCGCTCGTTTTCGGCGGCTGATCACCGCTCGCGCGGCCGGAGTCGGGTCACCCTCCTGCGCGGATGCAGCGAGGGTGCACAAGTGCTCAGCCCCGCCGCTTCGCAATGAGCAAGGCGTACGCCGTCGGCGGCATGCGTAGGACACATTTTGCTAACGAACTCGTTTCGCGCAACACGTTGGAAACGAACGCACGCAAGGGTAGTTCTCATCTGAGCTCGGCGACCAGGTCACCGAGCGGGGAACGGAAAGGTCTTCCGTCGCCCGGATCATCAAGAGAACAGGAGTGGGAATGCGTTTTACGCGTATCTCCATGGCGGCCGCGAGCGCCGCAGCCCTGGCGCTCGTCGTCGCCGGCTGCGCGCCGGCGGACGGCGGCGACCAGGAGGCGAACTCGACGAGCCAGTCGATCGCCGTTTCGGTCGGTCCGAACGACTTCATCAGCTACAACGGCTTCACGCCGGAGACGTACTCGACGTACAACTCCGCGATCGTGGACCGGCTCCTCGCGGGCTTCAGCTACTTCGACGAGGTCGGGGCCATTCAGCCCAACGCCGACCTGGGCTCGTATGAGCTGATCTCCGAAGACCCGATGGTCGTCGAGTACACCATCGCCGATGACGCGAAGTGGTCGGATGGCACGCCCATCACGGTCGCCGACGCCGTTCTCGCGTGGGGCGTGCAGAACCCGAACCTCGCCGGCGCCGAGGGCCCCCTCTTCAACTCCGTTTCGCAGGACCTGGGCGACACCGTTCCCGCGGGCCCGCAGGGTGACGCCGACGCGAAGTCGTTCACCGTCGAGTTCGCCGCGCCCGACCCCGACTGGCAGATCCAGACCTGGCTGCTCAGCCCCGCGCACGTCGTCGCCGAGCAGGGCGGCCTGTCGACCGAGGAGCTCGTCGAGGCGATCCGCGGCGGCGACGCGGCTGCTCTCGCCGACGCGGCCGACTTCTGGAACACCGGATGGAACACCGCGCCCGGCACTCTGCCGGACGAGGCGCTCATCCCCAGCTCCGGTCCGTACGTGCTCTCGTCGTGGGAGGCCGGACAGTCGGTGACCCTCAAGCGCAATGAGAACTACTACGGCGAGCCCGCGGCCAATGACGAGCTCGTCATCCGCTTCGTCGAGCAGGACGCAATGGTCCAGGCGCTGCAGAACGGTGACCTCGACGTCATCGCCCCGCAGCCCTCGGTCGACACCGTCTCGCAGATCGAGGAGCTCGGCGACGCCGCTCAGCTGCTGACCGGCCAGACCCTGACGTGGGAGCACCTCGACTTCAACTTCAAGGGCAACGCGTCGCTCGCGAACAGCCTCGAGCTGCGCCAGGCGTTCGCGATGTGCGTTCCGCGCCAGCAGATCGTCGACAACCTCATCAAGCCCGTGAGCGCCGACGCCGAGGTCATGAACGCCCGCGAGGTGTTCCCGTTCCAGGAGAACTACGACGAGGTCGTCTCGGCTGCCTACGACGGCCGCTACGACGAGCCGAACCTCGAAGAGGCCAAGGCCCTCGTCGACGCCGCCGGTGCTGCCGGCACGGTCGTCCGTATCGGCTACTCGGCGCCCAACCCGCGTCGCGCTGACGAGGTCGCCCTCATCAAGTCGTCCTGCGACCAGGCCGGCTTCGACATCCAGGACGTCGGCAACGCCGACTTCTTCCAGCCCGGCGGAACCCAGGAGCGCGGCGACTACGACGTGGCACTGTTCGCCTGGGCCGGCTCCGGCCAGATCACCTCGGGCCAGAACATCTACGCCACCGACAAGCCGCAGAACTACGGCGGCTACTCGAGCCCGGTCGTCGACCAGGCGTGGCAGACGCTGGTGACGAGCCTCGACGAGTCGGTGCACCTCGAGCAGACGAAGATCATCGAGAAGCAGCTGTGGGACGACCTGTTCGGCATCCCGCTGTTCGCTCACCCCGGTGTCGACGCTGCGGCCGCCGACATCCAGAACGCTCAGCACTCCGTGGGCCAGACCGGCATCATGTGGAACGCCGAGAAGTGGTCGCGCGCAGAATAAACGTATTCTGTCTCTGACACGTCCAGAGTGTGGGCCGTCGCTGCGGTGACGGCCCACACTCCCGTGAGGGGCACATAGGTGCCCCGCGTACGACCAAGGGACCTCGACTTCCGTGCTGAAATTCATCATCCGCCGTCTGGCGGCCGCGGTGGGCATCATGCTCGCCGCATCCCTCCTGATGTACGTCCTCACGATCAACTCCGGCGACCCGCTCGCCGACCTCCGCGAGAGCAACGCGGACAACCGCGAGCAGTTGATCGCCCGGCGTATCGAATACATGAACCTCGACCAGCCCTGGTTCGCCCGGTATCTCACCTGGCTGCTCGGGGCGAGCAAATGCCTCATCGGGCAATGCGATCTCGGCCTCACCCGACAGGGCGTCGAAGTGTCGACACTCGTCGGGCAGGCGGCGGCCTCGACGCTGAGGCTCGTTCTCCTGGCCACCGTGCTGGCCCTCATCATCGGCATCGCGATCGGTATCGTGACGGCTATCCGGCAGTACTCGGGCCTCGACTACGCCGTGACCTTCGCCACCTTCCTCTTCTTCTCGCTGCCGGTGTTCTGGGCCGCGGTGCTCTTCAAGGAGTACCTCGCGATCGGGTACAACGACTGGATCCGCGATCCGCAGCTGTCACCCGTCCAGATCATCGTGATATCCGTCTTGATCGGCTTCGTGGTGCAGGTCTTCGGCGGTGGCTCGTTCAAGCGTCGCGCGGTCACCTTCGCCTTCACCACGGTCTTCATCGGCGTCGCGCTGTCGCTGATGCTCGCGACCAATGCGTTCCGTGAGCCGCGCCTGACCATCATCGGCGTGGCCGTCCTGACCGTCCTGCTCGCGCTGAGCGCGACGGTGGCGTCGGTCGGTCTGCACAACCGGCGGGTCCTGGTCGTGGGCCTGTCCAGCGCCGGGCTCGTGGTGGTGATGCATCTGGCACTGACGAACGTGTTCATCTACTACATGAACTGGGGCGTCCTCGCCGCCGGCGCACTTCTGGCCATCGTCGTGCCGTTCGTCATCGGACGCTTCTTCGGCGGGCGTTTCCGCGGCCCGGCGACCGTCGTCGCGTTCGTGACGATCTTCGGCGGAGCCCTGCTCACCGTCGTCGACTCGTTGTTCCGCGTCTGGCCGTCATTCCTGCAGCGCAAGCCGCGGCCCATCTCGACGATCGGCGCTCAGACGCCGAACTTCGACGGGACGTTCTGGCAGACGTTCCTCGACATCGGCACGCAGATGCTGCTGCCGACGCTGCTTCTGACGGTGATCTCGCTCGCCTCGTACAGCCGCTACACGCGGACGTCGATGCTCGAGGTCGGAAACCAGGACTTCATCCGCACGGCGCGGGCCAAGGGCGTGCCCGAGCGACTGGTGATCTTCCGCCACGCGTTCCGCAACGCTCTGATCCCGATCGCGACGATCGCCGCGTTCGACTTCGCGGGCCTCATCGGCGGCGCGGTCATCACCGAGCGCGTCTTCGGCTGGAAGGGCATGGGCGACCTCTTCTCCACCGGTCTCGCCCAGGTCGACCCGAACCCGGTCATGGCCTTCTTCCTCGTGACCGGCCTGGCCGCGATCGTCTTCAACATGCTGGCGGACATCTTCTATGCCGTCATCGACCCGAGGATCCGAGTATGACGAACCCGAACGACAACGTCCCGACCACGACGTCGGTGCTCTCGGTCGCCGAGGCGGAGGACGCAGCTCTCGCCAAGAGCACCGCGGCGCCTCGCTCGCAGGCCCGGATCGTGTGGGGGCGCTTCCTGCGCCACCGCGCGGCGACGATCTCCGCGGTCGTGCTGATCTTCCTGACCCTGCTGAGCTTCACCTCCGTCGGCTTCGCCGGCATCCCGGGGTGGTGGCCCTATGACTACCGCGCCGCGGGCGACGTCGTCAACGGCGGCCTCCCGACGTTGAGTCTCATCCCGGAATGGCTCGGGGGCGACGGCATCCACATCGGCGAGCACCCGTTCGGTCAGGAGAACACCGGTAAGGACTTCTTCGCCTTGACCATGATGGGCACGCAGCGCTCGATCCTGCTCGGGCTCGTTCTCGGCATCTCGTCGACGGTCATCGGCACCGTGATCGGGGCCGTCGCGGGGTACTACCGCGGCTGGGTCGACTCCGTGCTGATGCGCATCACCGACCTGTTCATCGTCATCCCGCTGCTCGCCCTCGCGGCCGTCGTCGGTCAGATCGCGGGCAACCTCGGCAAGAACCCGATCCTGCTCGCGTTCCTGCTCTCGTTGCTGACCTGGACCGGGCTCGCCCGTCTCGTGCGCGGTGAAGTGCTGTCGCTCCGCGAGCGCGACTTCGTCCTCGCAGCCCGCGCCTCGGGTGCCGGGGGAGCGCGCATCATCTTCCGTCACCTCATCCCGAACGTCATCGGGGTCATCGCCGTCAATGCCACGTTCGCGATCGCGGGAGCAATTCTTCTGGAGAGCTCGTTGTCGTTCCTCAACTTCGGCGTGCAGCCCCCGGAGACCTCTCTCGGTCTGTTGATCAGCCAGTACCAGGGCAGCTTCACGAGCCGTCCGTGGCTGTTCTGGTGGCCCGGAATGATGATCCTGGCGATCGCCCTGTCGATCAACTTCCTGGGTGACGGCATCCGTGACGCGTACGACCCGCGGCAGTCGCGCAGCGTGCGCCGCGAGATCAAGAGGAGGAACCGCGCATGAGCGTCACCGCCACGCGAACCGCACTGAAGTTCACCGACCTCTCGGTCACGTTCCTGACGGGCTCCGGAGACGTCGATGCTGTCAAAGGCATCTCGCTCGACGTAGCGCCGGGCGAAGTCGTCGCCGTCGTCGGCGAGTCGGGCTCGGGCAAGTCGGTCACCTCGCTCGCCGCGATGGGTCTCCTCGCCGAGAACGCGATCGTGCGCGGCTCGGTCACCGTCGGCGAGACCGAGGTGATCGGCATGCCGAACGAACAGATGCGCAAGCTCCGGGCGAGCGAGATCGCCATGGTGTTCCAAGAGCCCATGACGGCACTCAACCCGGTGCTGACGATCGAGCGTCAGCTGACCGAGATCTTCGAGCTGCACGACGTCGCCTACGGCGAAGACGCGCGCGATCGGTCCATCGAGCTGCTGCGGATCGTCGGCATCCCGGAGCCTGAGCGGCGGATCAAACAGTATCCGCATCAGTTCTCGGGCGGGCAGCGTCAGCGCATCGTCATCGCGATGGCGATCGCCCTGAACCCGAAGGTCATCATCGCCGACGAGCCGACGACCGCCCTCGACGTCACGGTGCAGGCCGAGATCCTCGACCTGCTGCGGCGACTCAAGGACGAGACCGACGCCGGCATCCTCCTCATCACGCACAACATGGGTGTCGTGGCCGACATCGCGGACCGCGTCGCGGTGATGTATCGGGGCGACCTCGTCGAGGTCGGCGCGGTCGAGGATGTCCTCACGCGGGCGCAGCATCCGTACACGAAGAAGCTTCTCGCGGCGGTCCCGCGCCTCGACCCCGAGCTGACCTCGAGGGCCGCGATGAGCGCGTCGCGCGACGTCGTGCTCGAGGCCAAGGGGCTCGTCCTCGAGTACGCCGGTCGGGGCAAGACCTTCCGTGCGGTCGAGGATGTGTCGTTCGACCTCGCCGCCGGCGAAGTCCTCGGGATCGTCGGCGAGTCGGGATCGGGCAAGTCGACGATCGCGCGCGCCGTGCTGGGCCTCATGCCCATCGCCGACGGCACTCTGCGCCTCGGCGGCCAGGACCTCGCCAAGCTCCGCGGGCGCAACGCGAAGAACGTGCGGCGCGAGATCGGGGTGGTGTTCCAGGACCCGGCGGCCTCGCTCGACCCGCGTTTCCCGATCGGCGACTGCATCATCGAGCCGATGGCGATTCATCGCGTCGGTACCAAGGCCGAGCGGCTCGACCGCGCGCGCGAGCTGCTCGACGCCGTCCGGCTGCCGCGCGATGTCCTCGAGCGTTACCCGCACGAGCTGTCGGGCGGTCAGCGGCAGCGCGTGTCGATCGCGAGAGCCCTCACGCTGCGCCCGAAGCTGTTCGTCGCCGACGAGCCGACCTCGGCTCTCGACGTCTCGGTGCAGGCCGCGGTGCTCGACATGCTGAAGGAGCTGCAGGAGACCTACTCGTTCGCCTGCATCCTCGTCAGCCATGACCTCGCAGTCGTCGACCAGCTCTCGGATCAGATCCTCGTGCTCAAGTCGGGCCGGACCGTCGAGCAGGGTCCGACCTCGCAGGTGCTGCTGCAGCCCCGCGAGTCGTACACGCGCGAGCTGCTCGCCGCATCTCCTGTGCCCGATCCGGTCGAACAGCGTCGGCGCAGAGAAGAGCGTCGCGCGGCTCTCGACGCCTCCTGAGGCCCGACCCCGGCCTCTCCGCAGGCGCCCCGCGAACTCGCAGGGCGCCTGCGTTAAACTGTCCCGTCGGCATCCCGGCGTTTTCCCTTCATCCTGAGGACCCCCTTCATGGCGCATGCCCTTCGTCCTGACCTCCGCAACGTCGCGATCGTCGCGCACGTCGACCACGGCAAGACGACGCTCGTCGATGCCATGCTCCGCCAGACCGGCTCGTTCGGAGAACACGCGCACGTCGAGGAACGTGCGATGGACTCCAACGATCTCGAGCGTGAGAAGGGCATCACGATCCTCGCCAAGAACACGGCGATCACCTACAACGGCGTGCACACCGACGTGCCGGTCACGATCAACGTGATCGACACCCCCGGCCACGCCGACTTCGGTGGCGAGGTCGAGCGCGGCCTGTCGATGGTCGACGGTGTGGTGCTGCTCGTCGACGCGTCGGAAGGTCCGCTCCCGCAGACCCGCTTCGTGCTGCGCAAGGCGCTCGAGGCCAAGCTCCCCGTCATCCTGCTGGTCAACAAGACCGACCGCCCCGACGCCCGCATCGCGGAGGTCGAGGAAGAAGCGCACGACCTGCTGCTCGGCCTCGCCGGCGACCTCGCGGACGACGTCCCCGATCTCGACATCGACGCGCTGCTCGACGTCCCGGTCGTCTACGCCTCGGGTCGCGCGGGCGCCGCGTCGCGCAACCGTCCCGGCAACGGCGAACTGCCTGACAACGACGACCTCGAGCCGCTCTTCGAGGCCATCCTCGAGCACGTTCCGGCTCCGTCCTACGACGACGAGGCGCCGCTGCAGGCGTGGGTCACCAACCTCGACTCGAGCCCGTTCCTCGGCCGCCTCGCCCTGCTGCGCGTCTTCAACGGCACGCTGAAGAAGGGGCAGACCGTCGCATGGGTGCGCGCGGACGGCACGACGAGCAACGCCCGCGTCACCGAGCTGCTGAAGACCCGCGCCCTCGAGCGCTTCCCGGCCGACGACGCCGGCCCCGGTGACATCGTCGCCATCGCGGGCTTCCCCGACATCACGATCGGCGAGACCATCGCCGATCCCGAAGACGTGCGGCCGCTCAAGGCGATCACGGTCGACGACCCGGCGATCTCGATGACGATCGGCACCAACACCTCGCCCCTCATGGGCAAGGTCAAGGGCCACAAGCTCACGGCGCGCATGGTCAAGGACCGGCTCGACCGCGAACTGATCGGCAACGTCTCGCTGAAGGTCGTCGACATCGGACGTCCCGACGCGTGGGAGGTTCAGGGCCGCGGCGAGCTCGCTCTGGCGATCCTCGTCGAGAACATGCGCCGCGAGGGCTTCGAGCTCACCGTCGGCAAGCCCCAGGTCGTCACCAAGCGCGGCGAGGACGGCAAGCTCAAGGAGCCGTTCGAGCACCTGACCATCGATGCCCCCGAAGAGCACCTCGGTGCGATCACGCAGCTCATGGCGGCGCGCAAGGGGCGGATGGACGGCATGAGCAACCACGGCACCGGCTGGGTGCGCATGGAGTTCGTCGTCCCCTCCCGCGGTCTGATCGGCTTCCGCAGCGAGTTCCTCACGATCACGCGCGGCACCGGCATCGCCAACGCCATCTCGCACGGCTACGACGACTGGGCCGGCTCGATCACGACCCGTCAGAACGGCTCGATCGTCGCCGACCGCTCGGGCGTCGTGACGCCCTTCGCGATGATCGCCCTCCAGGAGCGCATGAGCTTCTTCGTGCAGCCCACCGAAGAGGTCTACGAGGGCATGGTCATCGGCGAGAACTCCCGCGCCGACGACATGGACGTCAACATCACCAAGGAGAAGAAGCTCACGAACATGCGTTCGTCGACCTCCGACTCCTTCGAGTCGATGACCCCGCCGCGCGTGCTCACCCTCGAGGAGTCGCTCGAGTTCGCCCGCGACGACGAATGCGTCGAGGTCACACCCGAGAAGGTGCGCATCCGCAAGGTCGTCCTCGCGGCGACCGACCGCGCGCGGGCCACCGCGCGCCTCAAGCGTCAGGATGCCAACGCCTGATCACGGCTCAGCCGCATCGCCCGCGACCCCGGAGCGCCGACCACGGCCTCCGGGGTCGTGGCGTCGGTGCCCGGGCGGCGCTCAGCCCCGCAGAATGCGCGACATCTGCTTGCCGCGCGCGACCTCGTCGACCAACTTGTCGAGGTAGCGGATCTTCTGCATCAGCGGGTCGTCGATCTCTTCGACCCGGATGCCGCAGATGACGCCGGTGATCTTCGTGGCCTCCGGGTTCAGGTGCGCCGCGGCGAAGAAATCCTCGAACGTCGTCCCGGCGGTCAAATGGGCCTCGAGCTCTGATTGCGAGAAGCCCGTGAGCCAGCGCGTCACCTCATCGACGTCGGCGCGCGTCCGGCCTTTCCGCTCCGCCTTGGCCACGTAGTGGACGTAGACCGACGCGACACTCATCGTGAACACGCGACTCATTCCGTCAGGGTATCCGGCGTCGGCGGGACGGGTCGATAGCATCGGAGCGATGGAGCAGGATGCCGCGACGCGGCGCGCGTGGCGCGATGGGATCGGGGTGGCGGTCGCGACGAGCGCTTACGGCGTGTCGTTCGGTGCGCTGGGCGTCGCCGCGGGGCTCGACGTCTGGCAGACCTGCGTGCTCAGTCTCCTGATGTTCACGGGCGGGTCGCAGTTCGCGTTCGTCGGCGTCATCGCCACCGGCGGCTGGGCCGCCCTGCCCGCAGCCATCGCCTCCGCTGCACTTCTCGGCGTCCGCAACGTGGCCTACGGTCTGCGCATGGCGCCGGTGGTCGGCGGCAGTATCGCGCGGCGGCTGAGCGCGTTCCCCTTCACGATCGACGAGTCGACGGCCGTCGCGCTCGCCCAATCAGGCGCTCGCGCGCGGCGCATCGGCTTCTGGGTGACCGGGGTGGGCATCTATGTCGGGTGGAACCTCTTCACGCTCCTCGGGGCTCTGCTCGGCGACATCCTCGGCGATCCGCGTGCCTACGGTCTCGACGCGGCCGCCGCCGCGGCCTTCCTCGCACTGCTGTGGCCACGGCTGCGCCGGATGGAGGCGATCGTGGTCGGGATCGCCGCGGGTGTCGTCGCAGGTGTCGCCACGCCCCTCACGATGCCCGGCATCCCCGTGCTCATCGCCGGTGCCGTCGCGATCATGGTCGCCGCGGTGCTGCCGGGCAGACGTTCACCGGACACGGATTCCGAGAAGACGAAGGCGGGGGAGGCGCGATGACCCCCTGGACCGGCATCCTCGTCGCGTCGATCATCTGCGTGGCGTTGAAAGCCCTGGGCTACCTGCTTCCGCCGCGATGGTTCGACGGCGAACGCGCGCAGCGCATCATCGATCAGCTGACGATCGCCCTCCTGTCGGCTCTCGTCGTCGTGCAGACCCTCGGTGCCGGCACCGCGATCGTCGTGGACGCGCGGGTACCCGCCGTCGTGGCCGCCGCGATGCTTCTCGCTCTGCGAGCGCCGTTCCTCGCGGTGGTGGCGGTGGCCGCCCTCGTGGCGGCGGCGCTTCGAGCGTGGGGGTGGGCCGCCTAGACTGGCTCGGTGACTCAGACCTGGTCCCGCATGGCGGGATGGCTCGTCGCCGCTGTCGCGGGGGCCGTCTACGGTGTCGCCGGGACCATCACCCAGGCGTACGTCTGGGGCGTGCTTCCCATCGGGCTGATCGTCGCGACCGCCGGCATCACCGCTCTGGTCGCCGGCCTGCGGCTGCTCACGAGCGATCGCTGGGCGGCATTGGCCTGCGGTCTCGGTGCCCTCGTCGCCACCGTCGTCTTCTCCGGCCGCGGACCGGGCGGATCGGTCGTGGTGCCGGCTCCGCCGGAAGGCCAGCTGAGCACGGGCCTGATCTGGACGTTCGCGCTGCCGATCATGATCGCCGTCGTCGTCGGGTGGCCTTCGTTCGCGGGCGCGCGCAGGGCCGCCGCCTCCGATCGCACGAACTAGACTCGTCGTGTGACTTATGTGATCGCCCTCCCGTGCGTGGACGTGAAGGACCGCGCCTGCATCGACGAGTGCCCCGTGGACTGCATCTACGAGGGCGAGCGCTCGCTCTACATCCACCCGGACGAGTGTGTCGACTGCGGCGCATGCGAACCGGTGTGTCCCGTCGAGGCGATCTACTACGAAGACGACCTGCCCGCCGAGTGGCAGGACTACTACACCGCGAACGTCGAGTTCTTCGATGATCTCGGATCTCCGGGTGGCGCCGCGAAGGTCGGCGTCATCGCGAAGGACCACCCCCTCGTGGCCGCATTGCCGCCGCAGGGGGAGGGGCATTGAGCGTCCGCGACCTCGCCGACTACCCCTGGGATGCCGTCGCGCCGTACGCCGAACAGGCCCGACGCCACCCCGACGGCATCGTCGACCTCTCGATCGGCTCGCCCGTCGACCCGACGCCCGAGATCGTGGCGCAGGCTCTGCGCGCAGCCACCGACGCCCATGCCTACCCGCAGACCGTCGGGACGCCGGCGCTGCGCGAGGCGATCGTGCAGTGGTACGAGCGCCGCCGCGGCGTTGCCGGACTGGCCCCGGCCAACGTGCTCCCCACCATCGGGTCGAAGGAGCTCGTGGCACTGCTGCCGCTGCTGCTCGGCCTCGGCGCGGGGGATGTCGTCGTGCACCCGCGCGCCGCGTATCCGACGTACGAGGTGGGAGCGCGCCTCGTTGGTGCCACGCCCGTCGCCGCCGACGACCCCGCCGACTTCCCGGAGGGCACCCGGCTGGTGTGGGTGAACTCGCCCGGCAACCCCGACGGGCGCGTGCTCGATGTCGCGGAGCTGCGCGGGATCGTGGCTCGCGCGCGCGAGCTCGGTGCCGTCGTGGTCTCGGACGAGTGCTACGCCGAGCTCGGTTGGGACGGCCCGTGGGCGCACGACACCGTGCCCAGCATCCTCGATCCGCGCGTCTGCGACGGCGACCTCGGGGGAGTTCTTTCGGTCTACTCGCTCAGCAAGCAGTCGAATCTCGCGGGCTACCGCGCGGCGTTCCTCGCCGGCGATGCGACGATCGTCGCGAGCCTGCTGACCGCACGGAAACACCTGGGCCTCATGCTGCCCCTGCCCGTTCAGCATGCGATGGTCGCAGCCCTTCACGACGATGAGCACGTCGCTCATCAGAAGGAGCTGTACCGGCGCCGGCGAGACGTGCTGCGTCCGGCGCTGGAACGAGCGGGGTTCCGCATCGATCACAGTGAAGCCGGGCTCTACCTCTGGGCCACGCTCGGCGAGGACGCGTGGTCGACACTCGGGTGGCTCGCTGAGCGCGGCATCCTGGCCGGTCCCGGGCACTTCTACGGGACGCACTTTCCGCACCACGTGCGCTTCTCGCTCACCGCGTCGCAGGAGCGGATCGAATCCGCCGCTGCGCGCCTGGCGGTTTCGTAGGTTTTCTCCTACCGATCCGCTGATCCTTTGACGCCGTACGGAGTAGGCCCGTGCGCCCGATAGGCTGTAATGACCGCACCGGACGATCGCAAGGAGGCTTCGTGAACGACACGGGCACCCCGCAGAAGGCCACCGTCACCATCGGTGACCGCACCGCCGAATTGCCGGTGCTGCACGGAACCGACGGAGTTCCGAGCGTCGACTTCTCGACGTTCACAAAGCAGACGGGCCACACGAGCCTCGACTACGGTTTCGTCAACACCGCCGCGACACGCTCGGCGATCACCTACATCGACGGCGATCAGGGCATCCTGCGCTACCGCGGCTACCCGATCGAGCAGATCGCCAAGCACTCGACCTACCTCGAGGTGGCGTGGCTGCTGCTGTACGGCGACCTTCCGACGGCCGACGAGCTCGCCGACTTCGACGACCGCATCCGTCGCCACACGCTGCTGCACGAAGACCTGAAGCGCTTCTTCTCGTCGCTCCCGCACACGGCGCACCCGATGTCGGTGCTCTCCGCCGCTACGGCGGCACTGTCGACGTACTACGAGGACCAGTCCGACCCGAACAACCCGGAGCACGTCGAGCTCAACACGGTTCGGCTCCTGGCGAAGCTGCCGGTCATCGCCGCATACGCCCACAAGAAGAGCGTCGGCCAGGCCTTCCTGTATCCCGACAACTCGCTGAGCTTCGTCGACAACTTCCTGCGCCTGAACTTCGGTGTGATGGCCGAGGACTACGAGGTCAACCCCGTCGTCTCGCGGGCGCTCGAGCGTCTGCTCATCCTGCATGAGGACCACGAGCAGAACGCGTCGACCTCGACGGTGCGCTTGGTCGGTTCGACCGGCGCGAACCAGTTCTCGTCGATCTCCGCGGGGATCAATGCCCTCTACGGCCCGCTGCACGGCGGCGCGAACGAGGCCGTGCTCGACATGCTCGCCCGCATCCGTGATTCGGGCGAGAGCGTCGAGCGGTTCGTAGCCCGCGTGAAGAACAAGGAAGACGGGGTCAAGCTCATGGGCTTCGGTCACCGCGTCTACAAGAACTACGACCCGCGCGCGAAGCTCGTCAAGGAGTCGGCCGACGAGGTGCTCAACGAGCTCGGCGTCGTCGATCCGCTGCTCGACCTCGCGAAGGAGCTCGAGGAGATCGCCCTGAGCGACGACTACTTCCGCGAGCGCCGTCTGTACCCGAACGTCGACTTCTACACGGGCGTCATCTACAAGGCGATGGGTTTCCCGACCCGCATGTTCACCCCGCTGTTCGCGATCGGCCGTCTGCCCGGCTGGCTCGCTCACTGGCGAGAGATGCAGAACGACCCGCAGACCAAGATCGGGCGTCCGCAGCAGCTGTACGTCGGCTCGGCGGAACGGGACTACCCCACCTCCTGATCGGTCGGCCGACCTCGGCTGATCGGCTCGCCGGTCTCGCGCCCCGCTTCGAGCACCCCGGCGCACCTGAGAGCTCATCTGCCTCGCCGACTCGCAGACAGGCGCCTCACTCCCCGCGGAGCTCTGGGCCGACGGGCCGCGTACCGTTGGGGTTCTGCGTTCCGCGCCCGCTGTCGCGCCCTGTCGGGTTTGAGGCGCGGGGCCCGTGGTCTCGTGCCCGCGGGGGTCTTGTCTCCGCGTCCGCGTGCCGTTGACAGGCTTGATGCCGTCGCTGAGCGCGCCGGACGGCCTTATCGTCACTTCAGCCTGCCGGCGGGATTCAGCCTGCCGGCGGGACCCAGCCTGTTGGTGGGGCTTCCGGCCACCGCCGCATCGCCGGAACAGCACGCCTCGGGCCCGGCGGGACGCCTGCCCCCCGCGCCGGCTCCTGATCGTCCGGCGCCGGCCACTGATATCCGGGCCGCGCTCGGCAGGACCGGTCGCGCCCCTCCGGTGCTGCCGCGCGGCTCGATCCCCTCCTGTCCCGTCCCGCCCGTGGACAGGTTGATCGTCCGGATGCCAGCCCCGCAGCGACGGCCAGCGAGCGTCATCCTGTCGGCGGCACGGACTATCGCGCCCGTCGGCCGAACGGTCACCCGAGTGTGCCTCAGCACCGAGGCTGCTGAGGTGCGATGCCGCACGTCGGCCGTCTGTGACGATGCCGTCCCGTCGACAGGCTGGCCAGCCGCAATCGCGCTCGGCGGGGGCGAGGGACGCGGGTGAGCCTGCCGACGGCACGGCTCCTCCCTCTCGAGGGCCGCGCGCCTATCGTGTCAGTGCTCGAGCAGGGTCGCCGCGTAATCGGGGACGTAGCCGTCGAGCTGTTGCGGGGGCCGCTCGTAACCGCCGGACGGCGGACGCGGCGGGATCTCGATCTCGGGCCTCTCGACGACCTCGTAGGGAATCTGCGCGAGAAGGTGGTGGATCATGTTGATCCGTCCGCGCCGTTTGTCTTCGTTGTCGACCTCGTGCCACCGCGCCTCGGGGATGTCGGTGTGGACGAACATCGTGTCCTTCGCGCGCGAGTAGTCCTCCCACTTCGTGATCGACAGCACGTCGTTGGGGGAGAGCTTCCAGCGCCGCATCGGATCCTCGTTGCGCGAGCGGAACCGCTTCTCCTGCTCGACGTCCGACACGCTGAACCAGTACTTCAGCAGCAGGATGCCGTCTTCGACGAGCATCCGCTCGAAGATCGGCGCCTGGTGCAGGAACCGGTGATACTCCTCGTTCGTGCAGTAGCCCATGACGCGCTCGACCCCGGCGCGGTTGTACCACGACCGGTCCATGAGGACGATCTCGCCCGCGGCGGGCAGATGCGCGACGTAGCGCTGGAAGTACCACTGCGTCCGTTCGCGCTCGGTGGGCGCGGGGAGGGCGACGATGCGCGCGACCCGAGGGTTGAGGTATTCGGTGACACGTTTGATCGTCGAGCCCTTGCCCGCGGCATCGCGTCCCTCGAAGATCACGACGATGCGCGCGCCGGTGGCCTGTACCCAGGCCTGCATGTCGACGAGCTGCGCCTGGAGTCGTCGAAGCTCGGTTTCGTAGACCTTCTTGGGCAATCGATCCGACATCGGGCTACCTCCTGACGCGAGCATACGCCCCCCTCGCGCGCGCCTCCGGCCCGGTCTAGGGTGGGCCGCGACGGACGAGCAGGGGAGCGACGTATGTGGTTGCAGACGACGGATCCGCTCGGCTCACTCGCCCTGTCGGCACTGGTCGCCGCGATCCCGATCGTCGTGTTCCTCGTCGCGCTCGTGGGTCTCCGCCTCAGCGGCATCCTCGCCGGTGTCATCGCCCTGGTCGCGCAGCTGCTCGTCGCCGTACTCGGATTCGGGATGCCGCTCACCGCGGTCGGAGGCGCGGGCCTGCTCGGTCTGCTCACCGCGATCTGGCCGATCGCGTACATCATCGTCATGGCGGTCTGGCTCTACAAGCTCGCCGTCGCCAGCGGGCGATTCGACGTCATCCGATCCTCGATCGGCGGGATCTCGACGGACCAGCGCATCCAGGTGCTGCTCATCAGCTTCTCGTTCGGCGCCTTCCTCGAAGGCGCGGCCGGCTTCGGCGTGCCGATCGCTATCTGCGCCGCTCTCCTGGTGCAGCTCGGGTTCCGCCCGCTGCGTGCGGCGATGATCTCGCTGGTCGCGAACGCGGCCGCCGGTGCGTACGGCGCCATCGGCATCCCCGTCATCGTCGGCGCCCAGGTCAGCGGTCTCGAGGTGCAGGAGCTCTCCCGCGCGATGGTGCTCATCCTCCAGCCGCTCACGCTGCTCATCCCATTCCTGCTCGTGATCATCCTCGACGGCCTTCGCGGGTTGCGAGAGACCTGGCCCGCTACCGTGCTGGTGACGATCGTCTTCTGCGGCGTGCAGGCGGGCGTGCTCTGGTTCCTCGGGCCCGAGCTGGCGGACCTCGGCGCGGGACTCGCGGCGATGGTCGCTCTCTTCCTCCTCGGACGGGTGTGGCAACCTCGTCGCGTCCATCGCGAAGCCGACGCGCCCGAGCCCGAGCCCCACCACGCGGGCCTGCGCGAGGTGGTGACGGCGTGGAGTCCGTTCTACATCCTGACCGCCGTCATCCTGGTGTGGAGCCTGCCGGTGTTCAAGAACCTCTTCGCCGCGGGCGGCCCCTTGTCGGCCCTCGTCGTGTCGGTTCCGATGCCCGGGCTCACCGGCAGCGTGCAGACGCCTGCCGGCGATGTCGTCACAGCGGCATGGAGTTTCACGCCGCTCAACGCGACCGGGACAGCCATTCTGCTGGCGGTGATCGTGTCGTTCCTCACGACGCCCCGTCTGCGCGCGAGCGACCTCGTCTGGACGCTGGCAGAGACGGTGCGGGGACTGTGGCGCGCACTGCTGCTCATCGCGATCATCCTCGCCCTCGCGAACATCGCCAACTACTCCGGAGGCTCGGCCTCGATGGGGACGGCGCTGGCCGCGGTCGGGCCCCTCTTCCCGCTGCTCGCACCCATCATCGGCTGGATCGGGGTGTTCCTGACGGGTTCGGTCGTCAACAACAACACCCTGTTCGCACCGCTCCAGGTGGCCACGGCCGAGCAGATCGCGGTCGACCCGGCGCTGCTGGTCGCGGCGAACACCGCGGGCGGTACCGCGGCGAAGGTCATCTCACCGCAGTCGATCGCGATCGCCGCCGGCGCCGTCGGTCTTGCCGGGCGCGAATCCGAGATCCTCCGGGCGTCGCTCTGGTACAGCCTCGGAATGCTCGCCGTCGTCTGCCTGTGGGGCGGGCTGCTGTCCGTGCTGCTGGTCTGAGCCGCGGCGCGTGCCGGGCAGTCGGGCGATCAGGCGTGCAGGGCCTCGTTGAGGGTGACGCCGACACCGGCTCGGCGCACGGCTTCGATGGCGCCCGTGAGCGAGTTGCGGCGGAAGAGGATGCCGTCTCGGCCGGAGAGGTCGGCACCCTTGACACTCGGGCGCTCACCCGACGCCGTGACCGGCTCGTCGGCGAGCACGATCTTCGAACCCGCGGTGACGTAGAGCCCGGCCTCGACGACGCAGTCGTCGCCGAGCGAGATCCCGATGCCCGCGTTCGCGCCGAGAAGTGTGCGGCGTCCGATCGACACGCGGTGGCTGCCGCCCCCGGAGAGCGTGCCCATGATCGACGCGCCGCCGCCGATGTCGCTGCCGTCGCCGACGACCACGCCCTGCGAGATGCGCCCTTCGACCATCGAGGCGCCGAGGGTGCCGGCGTTGAAGTTGACGAACCCCTCGTGCATCACGGTGGTTCCCGGAGCCAGGTGGGCGCCGAGGCGCACGCGAGATGCATCGGCGATACGCACCCCGGGAGGGGTGACGTAGTCGAGCAGACGCGGGAACTTGTCGAGGCTGTGCACCTGGATGCCGTCGCGCTGCAGCAGCGGACGGCGGCGCGTCGCCTCGTCGGGGTGCATCGGTCCGGCGGTGGTCCACGCGACGATGGGCAGGTGCCCGAAGATGCCGTCGAGGTTGACCGTGTTCGGCGCGGCGAGGCGGTGCGAGATGACGTGTAGACGCAGGTAGGCGTCGGGGGTCGAGGCGGGCGCCGCATCGAGGTCGACGGAGACGGTGACAGCCTCGACCGTCACGCCGCGGCGCTCGTCGTCTGCGGCCAGCGGGGCCCAGGTGACCATGGCGGCTGCGGATTCGGCGGCCGCGGGCGTGCCGAGCGCGGGTTCCGGGAACCAGGTGTCGAGTGTCGTGCCGTCGCTGCTCGAGGTCGCGAGTCCTACGCCCCATGCCCACCGTTCGCTCATGCCCCCAGATTATCGGTGCGGCGGTCGCCGATAGAATCGGCGGCATGCCTGAGCTCGATCTGACCGTCTCCAGCGCCGATCTGACCCGGGCCGTCTGCGACATCCCGAGCGTGTCGGATGACGAGACCACCCTCGCCGACGCGATCTTCGCAGCGGTGTCGCCCTTGGAGCACCTCGAGGTCTTCCGCGACGGCGACACGATCGTGGCTCGGACGCAGCTCGGCCGCGCGCAGCGCGTCGTCATCGCGGGCCACATCGACACGGTGCCGATCAACGACAACCTCCCCGTGCGCGAGATCGTCGACGAGGGGGAGCCGTTCCTGTGGGGGAGAGGGACCGTCGACATGAAGGCAGGCGTCGCGGTGCAGCTGAAGCTCGCCGCCGAACTCGTCGAGCCGCGCGTCGACATCACGTGGATGTGGTACGACCACGAGGAGGTCGCGGCTGAGCTGAACGGCCTGACACGCCTGGCGGCGAACCGGCCCGACGTGTTCGCCGGCGACTTCGCCATCCTCGGAGAGCCCTCCAACGGCCAGGTCGAGGGGGGATGCAACGGCAACCTGCGGGCCGTCGTACGGACGCGCGGCGTGCGTTCCCACAGTGCCCGGGCGTGGATCGGCGACAATGCGATCCACCACGCGGCACCCATCCTGCAACGTCTGGCCGACCACACCCCGGAGGACGTCGAGGTCGAAGGTCTCGTCTACCGCGAGGGGTTGAACGCCGTGCGGATCTCGGGCGGCATCGCCGGCAACGTCATCCCCGACCTGTGCGAGGTCGAGGTCAATTACCGTTTCGCGCCGAGCCGCACCCCTGACCAGGCGGTGGAGATCATCCGCGACTTCTTCGCCGGATTCGACGTCGAGGTGGTCGACCTCGCGGGAGGGGCACGGCCCGGGCTCGACGCGCCCCTCGCGCAAGAGTTCGTCGCGGCCGTGGGTGCGGAGCCCCGTCCCAAGTACGGCTGGACCGATGTCGCGCGCTTCTCGGCGCTCGGGGTGCCGGCGGTCAACTACGGCCCCGGCGATCCCTCGCTCGCGCACCACGACCAGGAGCGGGTGCCGCTCGCGCAGATCGATGCCGTCGAGCGCGGCCTGCGCACCTGGCTCACCCGGCGGTGACGCCTCGAGCATGAGATCGCTGCGCCGCGCCGCGATCGCGCTGCCCGCCGCTGCCGCGATCGCGTTGGTCTATCTCGCCTCGCGGGCCGTGACCACCGCCTTCCTCCTCGGGGCGGCCGAGCTGAGCGGTCCACAATCGCGGTTCGGAGCGGATGCGACGCTCGGCACGCTGACGATGGGCTGGGACGCCCAGTGGTACTGGCTCATCGCGTTCAGCGGGTATCCCACTGAACTGCCGCTCGACGCCGCGGGTAACGTCGCCCAGAACGCGTGGGCGTTCATGCCGGTGTACCCGCTGGTCACGGGCACCGTGGGCTGGATCGTCGGCGGGTTCCCGGTCGCCGCGCCGCTGGTGTCGGCGGTGGCGGGGTATCTCGCGTGCCTCGTCCTGTTCGCCCTGTTGCGGCGACGGATCGGCCGGTCGGCGGCCATGTGGGCGGTCGCCTTCTTCAGCTTCGCGGGACCCATGGCGGCCCTCTTCCAGCTCGGCTACGCCGAGTCGCTCTTCCAGCTCTGGCTATTGCTCGCCCTGCTCGCCGTCGAGCGCCGCCGGTGGTGGCTGCTGTATCTCTGGATCCCGCTCATGGCCTTCACGAGGCCGGGCGTGCTCGCCTTCTCGCTCATGCTCGCCCTGTACGGTATCTGGCGTTGGTCGCGGCGTGCCGGCGATGAGCTGCCGCCGCGCGAGGTCGTCCACATCGTGGCGAACGGGCTGCTGGCCGCCGTGTACGGCTTCGCATGGCCCGTCATCACCGGCGTCGTGACAGGAGAGGCAGGGGCGTACCTGCAGACCGAGCTCGCGTGGCGACGATCGTGGGTCGGAGATCACGGCGGCTTCATGCCCTTCGACGGCACGGTACAGGCAGCCGTCCTGTGGGCGGGCATATGGGGCGTCCCCGCCTGGGCGTGCCTGGCCGGGCTCACGACGATCGTCGTCCTCGCGACTGCGCTCATCGTCGCCGACCGCCGAGTGAAGCGGCTGGGTGTGCCGATCCGCCTCTGGTCCGGCGCGTACCTGCTCTATCTGCTTGCGGTGTTCTTCCCGCAGTCGAGCACCTTCCGTCTGCTCGTACCCCTGTCTCCGCTCTGGGGAGCCGTCGCCGTGCCGCGCGCACGCTGGTGGCGGATCGGGGTGCTGCTCCTCGGGATCGCGGCGCAATGGTGGTGGATCTACACGATGTATGCGCTCGGGAGCACCTTCGCTCAGATTCCCTGAGGCGCGTGTCCGCGCCCTGCCTGCGCTGCACGATAAACTCTTCAGGTAGTCCTCATGACGAAAGGGAGCCGCGATGGCAGCCATGAAGCCGCGAACCGGAGACGGACCGATGGAGGCCGTGAAGGAGGGGCGCCTGATCATCGTGCGTGTCCCCCTCGAAGGCGGAGGGCGTCTGGTCGTCTCGGTCAATGATGAAGAGGCCAAGGAACTCCACAGCGTGCTGAGCGGAGTCGTCGGCGCCGCCTGACGACGATGCCACGCGAAACGGCCGGTCCCCCTGGGGCCGGCCGTTTCGCGTGAGCGCAGAGAGTGCGGTCAGGGGGCGGACACCGTCGTGAGCTGCAGCAGTCCTTCGCCCACGATCGAGAGGGCGCCGAGGACGGCGGGTGACGACTGGGTCTCGTGGATGAGAGAGCGGTAGGCGCGGGTGATCTCGTCGCGTCGCACGGGGTCGGCGACGGAGCCACCGGCCAGCACACGCGGGACGAGGACCATTCCGCCCGGGCGCACGAGCCGGAGCCCGTGCTCGACGTACTCGATGACGCCGTCTGCATCCGCGTCGACGAGGACGATGTCGTACGACGCCTCGTTCATGCGGGGGAGCACGTCGGCGGCGCGGCCGGTGATGAAGCGTGCGCGAGCAGGGGGGACTCTCGCCTCGGTGAACGACTGCCGGGCGACGGCGAGGTGCTCCGGCTCGATGTCGATCGTGGTCAGAGTCGCGCGCGGCGACCCGTGCAGCAGCCACAGCGCCGACACGCCGCCGCCCGTGCCGATCTCCACGATGTTCAGCGCGCCCGTCGCCGCGGCGAGGACAGCGCACTGCGCACCCACCGGAGGGCTGATCGGGGCGGCGCCGATCTCGAGGGCGTGTGCGCGCGCGCGAGCGATGTGCTCCGGCTCCACCGTCGCCTCCATCGCGAACCTGCGGATCGCTTCCTGATCACCCATGCATTCCTCCTGGTTCCAGCGTAGGTGTGCAGATGGCTCCGGCCGCTGAGGCGCACGGGTAATCTGGGGTCATGTTCTTCGGCCTAGACGGGGACAAGCTCATCCTCATCGGGGTCGCCGCTGTCCTGCTCCTCGGACCCGAGCGCCTTCCGCAGCTCGCGGAGATGCTCGCGCGGTTCACGGTGCGGGCCCGCGACTGGGTCAACGGCGCGAAGGACCGCGTCAAGGACGAGATGGGCGAAGACTTCTCCGACGTCGAGTGGCGCAAGCTCGACCCGCGCCAGTACGACCCGCGGCGCATCATCCGCGATGCCCTGCTCGAAGACGCGCCCGTGCCCACGGTGCGGGCCGCCGCAGCCGGAGCCGCCATCAGCACCGCGACCGCCGTGGGGATGGATGCCGCAGGCGAGGCGGCGAAGCGCTTCGAACGGGGCGCCGCGGTGCCCTTCGACGACGAAGCGACCTGATCAGCCGACCCGCAGGGGCAAGGGACGACCGCTCAGCTCGCGTCCTCCGCGCGCGATGCTCGCCGCGATGCTCGTGATGGCGGCCGCGGACGGGTCGTCGGGATGCGCGACGACGACCGGCACTCCGCCGTCGGCATCGCTGCGCAGGACCGGACTGAGAGGTACGGAGCCGAGCAGCGGCACCGGCTGGTCCGCCGACAGCGCCTCAGCCACACGGGTGCCGCCGCCACTGCCGAAGAGGTCGAGCGATGTGCCGTCGGGCAGCGTCATGGCCGACATGTTCTCGATCACCCCGATCACGCGTTGGCCGGTCTGCCGGGCCACCAAGCCGCTGCGGACGGCGACGTCGGCTGCTGCCGACTGCGGGGTCGTGACGACCACGACCTCGGCGTGGGGGAGCAGCTGCCCGACGCTGATGGCCACGTCGCCGGTGCCGGGAGGCATATCGATGAGGAGCACGTCGATGTCGCCGAAGTACACGTCGGTGAGGAACTGCGAGACGGTGCGGTGCAGCATCGGACCACGCCACGCGACCGCACCGGGGGCCTTCTGATCGCGCGGCAGGAACATGCCGATCGAGATCGTCCGGACGTCGTGGGCGATGGGCGGGACCATGAGTCCGTCGATACGCGTCGGCTGCGGCGGCAGACCGTCGGTGTCGACGAGACCGAGCAGCGCGGGGATGGAGAAGCCGTGCACGTCGGCGTCGATGAGCCCGACGGCGAGACCTCGCTGGGTGAGGGCGACGGCGAGGTTCGCGGTGAGCGTCGACTTGCCGACGCCGCCCTTGCCGCTCGTGATCGCGATGACGCGCGTGAGCGAATCGGGGCCGAAGGGGTTCTCGCGGGCCGTCCTGCCGCCGCGCAGACGCTCCGTCAGGGCCGCACGCTCAGCCGGCGTCATGACACCCACGTCGACCGACACCGTGTCGATGCCGGCTGCGGACAGGGCGGCCTCGCGCACATCGCGCTCGATGCGGTCCGCGGCGGGACACCCGACGATCGTCAGGGCGATGCCGACACGGGCATGCCCGCCCTCGACGGCGATGTCGCGGACCATGTCGAGCTCGCCCAGGGGCTTGCGCAGTTCGGGGTCGCGCACGGCGGCGACGGCCGCGCGGACGGCGTCCGCGCTCATCGTGCGTCCGGTCGCTCGTCGGACTCGAGGCGGTCCAGTGCCGTCCGGAGCTCGGCACGCAGAGTCTCCTTCGTGACGAGCCCGTCGGTGAGGTCGGAGATCGCCATGCGCAGAGCGACGACCTCGCGAGCGAGGTACTCGGTGTCGGCGAGGTTGCGCTCGGCGCGCTGGCGGTCCTGTTCGATCTGCACGCGGTCGCGGTCGTCCTGACGGTTCTGCGCGAGCAGGATCAGTGGCGCTGCGTATGAGGCCTGCAACGAGAGCATCAGGGTCAGCGCCGTGAAGCCGTTCGCCGCCGAGTCGAATCGAAGCTCGACGGGCATGAGCGTGTTCCAGGCGAGCCACGCGGCGCAGAAGAGCGATAGCCCGACGAGGAAGCCCGGCGTTCCCATGGCTCGGGCGATCCACTCCGTGAAGCGTCCGAAGCGGTCTCGCGACGGCTGCGACGTGCGCTGGCCCAGGACGCCGGTCACACCGCTGCGACGCCCGCGGGGCGCTTCGAGCGACGGGGTCTTCGACGAGCGGGGCATCAGCGGCGCCCCCGCATCGCTGCGGCATCCTGCGGCTCGACGTCCTGCGACCGCCAGTCGTCGGGGAGCAGGTGATCGAGCACGTCGTCGACGCTCACGACGCCGACGAGCCGGCGGGCTTGGTCGACGACCGGCACCGAGACGAGGTTGTAGCTGGCGAGCATGCGCGCAACCTCGGCCGCCGACGACGACGCGGCGACCGGGTCGACCGTGTCGTCGATGATGGCGCCGAGCCTCTCGTGCGGGGGGTAGCGCAGCATCCGCTGGAAGTGCACCGTCCCGAGGAGGCGACCGGTCGGTGTCTCGTAAGGCGGAAGCGTCACGAAGACGGATGCCGCCAGTGCCGGATGCAGCTCGTGCCGGCGGATCAGGGCCAGTGCCTCGGCAACCGTCGCCTCGGCGGACAGGACGATCGGATCGCTCGTCATGAGACCGCCCGCCGTGTCGGGGCCGTACTCCAGCAGGGCACGGACGTCCTCCGCCTCTTCGGGCTCCATGAGGTCGAGGAGTTGCTCGATACGGCCTTCCGGCAGCTGACCGAGGAGGTCTGCGGCGTCGTCGGGCTCCATGGCGTCGAGGATGTCGGCGGCGCGCTCGTCGCCGAGCCGTTCGAGGATGTGCACCTGCTCGTCTTCGGGCATCTCCTCGAGGGCGTCGGCGAGCCGCTCGTCGGGGAGCTCCTCGGCGACCTCGAGCAGTCGTTCCTCCGGAAGGTCGAGCAGCGTGTTGGCGAGGTCGGCTGGTTTGAGCTCCGAGTAGGTCGCGACCAGCTGCTCGGCCGACTGCGCGGCGCCCGACGACTGGTCCTCGCGGACGTCGCCCCAGGAGGCGAAGGTCGTCGGACCTTTGGCGAACGGCGACGCGCTCGTCTTCGGGCGACGCAGGAAGAGCTGCCCGATGTCCCAATCGCCGAGCCGGTTCCGCTCGATCGCGACGTCCTCGATGACCGCACCGCCGGATCCGTCACGGAGGTAGACCTTGCGGCCGAGGAGCTCGGCCATGACCCGCACCTCGCCGCCGCGCTGCTGGAACCGCCGGACGTTGATGAGGCCGGTCGTGATCACCTGTCCGGTCGCGATCGAGGTCACGCGTCCGATGGAGAGGAAGACATGGCGCCTGCCCGGGATCTCGACGACGAGGCCGATGACGCGCGGAGGGTCCGATTTGCGGAAGATGACGACGACATCGCGGACCTTGCCCAGACGGTCGCCTGCGGGATCGAACACGACGCACCCGACCAGGCGCGCGACGAAAACCCTCTGCGTACTCACCGCTCCAGCGTAGTCGGCGACCGCAAAGGTGGCCCGTGACACAATGACGGAATGAGCATGATGGGCGGGACGCCCGCGATCACGGGTGAGAAGGTCGCCGAGTACGCCTCGTACGAGGCCGCGCAGAAGGCGGTGTCGACCCTCATCTCGGCCGACATCCCGGCGCGTGAGATCGCGATCGTCGGCTATGGCCTGCGGTCGGTCGAGACCGTGACGGGCCGCCTCGGCTACGCCACCGCGGCGCGCACCGGGGCGATCAACGGCATCCTCCTCGGGTTGATCTTCTCGCTCATCTTCGTCTTCGGAACACCGGATGCCGCCATCCAGCTCTTCCTCGGGGTGATGCTCGTGGGCGTCGCCATCGGCATGATGATGAGCCTCGTGATGTTCGCCCTCGTCCGTCGGCGGCGCGACTTCGCCTCGGTGACTCAGGTCGTCGCCGACCACTACGAGGTCACGGTCCAGGCGAACAGCATCCATCGCGCCCGGGGCGCGCTCAACGTCTCCGCGGCGCGCCCTGCGACGCCCGCCGTGCCGGTGCCGGACGGTCCGCCCCGCTACGGTGAGCGCATCGACCCCGCGCCGGCCCCGTCGGGCGACCGGCCCGCTCCCGGGCCGGCGGTGCCGGAGGGCAGCCCAGCAGCGCCGCCGTCGGGCTCGCCCGCATCCGCGCCGTCCGATGCGCCGCTGCCGCCCGCCGTGGGTCCGGTGCCCGGCGGCGAGGCCCCCGGACCCTCGACTCCGGGCACGCCCGAACCCCCGGCGACCGAACCGCAGCGATGATCGACGCGGTTCCGGTCGACGTCGCGGCCGGGACCATCGACCTATCACTCCGGCACGACGGCGCTGCACGAGCGGGCGCGGTCCGTCCCCGCGCGGTGATGATCCTCGCGCACGGCGCCGGTGCCGGGCCGGATCACCCGTTCCTGTACGGCTTCGCCCGCGCGGGCGCGGCGGCCGGGCTCGAGGTCGTCCGCTTCCCGTTCCCCTACGTCGTGGCGGGTCGCCGGCTTCCCGGTGCTGCAGGCGACGCCATCGCGTCGTGGACGGCTGTCCACCGGGCGGTCGCCGACGCCCGCCCCGGTGTGCCGATCGTTGCTGTAGGCAAGTCGTACGGCGGCCGGATGGCGTCGATGGCAGCCTCCGTCGGAGCGATCGATCCGGCGATGCTGATCTACCTCGGCTATCCCCTCCACGCGCCCGGCAGACCCGACCGCCCCCGCGCGGAGCACCTTCCCGCTATCGCGGCGCCGCAGCTGTTCGTGTCGGGTACCCGCGACCCGTTCGTCGAGCCGCTCGCCGATCTCGAGGCGGTCGTGGCGACGTGCGCCGACGCCGAGCTGGTCTGGATCGAGGGCGCCCGTCACTCATTCGAGATCGCGGGGCGCAAACGCGACGCAGCCGAGGTCGGTGCGAGCACGGCGGAGCTGGTCATGCCGCGCGCCCTGCGCCGCCTGAAGGTCTGACGGCGGACGTTCGGGGTCACCGGCCCGCCGCGTAGCCCTGCATCCCGCGCGGGTTCGCCGCGGCCCAGAGCAGCCCGCGCGCACGGTCGATGCCGACGGCGGAGAGACGCCCGAGGGCCCACGGTCCGACCTGCGTGACATCGTGTCCGCGCGCTCGGAGTCCCGCGGCCACCTTTTCACCGAGGCGGTCCTCCATCACGACTCCGGCGGGAGTCCAGGTGCGGGGCCAGAACGAGTCGATCATCGACGTGGTGTGCAGAGTCGGCGCGTCGATCGCCGATTGCGCGTCCCACCCGCCGACGATCATGCGCAGCAGCATCGGCAGCTGCCATTGGTCCTGCTGATCGCCCCCGGGCGTTCCCATCGCGATGTCCGTCCGGTCGCCGGTCATCACCAGCGTCGGGGAGAGGGTCGTGCGGGGGCGGGCACCGGGCCGCAGCGCGGCGGGCGACGTCTCGTCCAGCCAGGTCATCTGCAGACGCGTGCCGAGGGCGAACCCGAGCTCCGGAATGGTGGGAGACGACTGCAGCCAGCCGCCCGACGGCGTCACCGAGATGATGTTGCCCCATCGGTCGACGACGTCGATGTGGCAGGTGTCGCCGCGCGTCTCACCGGCGCGGCCGACGGTCGGCTCGCCCGTGCCGGCGATGCTCGTGCCGTCGGGGCGCACGAGCGGCGGGCGGTGCGGCGCCCGGTCCGGCAGGGTGCCCGGGCGCCACTCACGGGATGCCTCCGGCAGCAGCTGAGCGCGACGATCGGCCAGGAACGCGGGATCGAGGATGCCGGCGATCGCGCTGTCGTCACCGAAATGGGCATCACGGTCGGCGAGGGCGAGCTTCAGCGCCTCGATGATCGTGTGGGCGCCCTCCGGCGTCGCCGGGTCGAGGCGGTCGTCGGGGAAGGGATCGAGCAGGGCGATGGCCTCCAGCAGCGCCGGTCCCTGCGTCCAGCCGCCCGCCTTGACGATCGTCCGCCCGCGGAAGACCGCGGTGAGGGGCTCCTCGTATCCTGCCGAGAAGGAGGCGAAGTCGGCCTCGGCGATCACTCCGGCGTGCTGGCCGCCCGTCGAATGGCGATGCGGCCGGGCGACGAACGCGGCCGTTGCCTGGGCGACGAGTCCCGTCTTCCACTCGGAGCGTGCCGCCTCGATGCGCTCGCCACGGTCCGCCGCGTTCCGCCCCGCATCGGCGAGACGCTCGAAGACCGTCGCCAGAGCCGGGTTGCGGACGAGGTCGCCGGCCCGGGGTGCGACGCCGCCGGGCAACCACAGATCGGCAGAAGAGGGCCATTCGTCGCGGAAGAGCTGCGCGACGCGCTCGATCGTCGCCGCGGCCGAAGCGAGGATCGGATGGCCGTCACGGGCATATCCGATCGCGTAGGCCAGGATGTCGGAGAGCTCCCACGTGCCATAGTCGCGCAGCAGCATCAGCCACGCGTCGACCGCGCCGGGGACCGCGGCCGCGAGCGCGCCGGCGCCGGGAACGGTGTCGAGGCCCTCCGCCCGGAAGTGTTCGATGGTCGCGCGCTGCGGAGCGGGGCCTTGTCCCATCAGCACCCGGGGCGACGCATCGTCGGCGGCGTGGAATAGCCCGACGAGGTCGCCGCCGGGGCCGTTGAGGTGGGGCTCCACGACCTGCAGGACGAAGCCGCCCGCGACCGCCGCGTCGAAGGCGTTGCCGCCGCGCTCGAGGACCGCCTGGGCGGTGGCGGTCGCGAGCCAGTGCGTCGCGGCCGCCATCCCGAAGCTCCCGGTCAGCAGCGGGCGGGTCGTCTGAGCCGGCGGTGCCGAGAAGCGCGCGGTCACGAGGCGGAGCGTGCGATCCAGGCCTCGACCTCGTCCGCGGTGCGCGGGATGTCGGCCGAGAGGTTGACCGGGCCGCTCTCGGTCATGAGGATGTCGTCCTCGATGCGCACGCCGATGCCGCGATACTCCTCGGGCACCGTGAGGTCGTCGATCTGGAAGTACAGGCCCGGCTCGATCGTGAAGACCATCCCCGCTTCGAGGACGCCGTCGTAGTACATCTCGCGGCGTGCCTGGGCGCAGTCGTGGACGTCGATGCCGAGGTGATGGCTCGTGCCGTGCACCATGTATCGGCGATGCTGGCCGCCACGGTCGGCGTCGAGAGCCTCGTCCGCCGTCACGGGGAGCAGACCCCACTCGGCGACGCGGGCGGCGATCACACCCATCGCCGCCTCGTGGATCGAGCGGAACGTCACGCCCGGGCGTGCGGCGGCGAAGGCGGTGTCGGCGGCCTCGCGCACGGTCTCGTAGATGCGCCGCTGGATGTCGGTGAACCGGCCGGAGACGGGGATCGTGCGCGTGATGTCGGCGGTGTACAGGCTGTCCACCTCGACGCCGGCATCGATGAGGATCAGGTCGCCGGGCACCACCGGGCCGTCGTTGCGTGTCCAGTGCAGGTAGCAGGCGTGCGGTCCCGATGCGGCGATCGTGTCGTAGCCCTCGCCGTTGCCGTCGGCGCGTGCGCGCAGGTGGAAGACGCCTTCGACGACGCGTTCGCCTCGCGGGGTCGCGATGATGCGCGGGAGGTCGGCGACGATGTCGTCGAAGCCGCGGGCGGTCGCGGCGACCGCGAGCCGCATCTGATCGACTTCGTACTCATCCTTCGTGAGGCGGAGCTCCGACACCATCCGCGTGAGGTCCGCGTCGGCGTCGAGGACGAGATCATCCGCGCGCAGCTCGACGTCGGCCAGGTGCGCGGTCGCGATGCCGAGATCTGCGGCGACGTCGTCGAGCGCGGGGCGGGGCCCGATCCAGAACTCGCCGACGGCCGCATCGGCGTAGAACTCGGCGGTGGTCCGGTCGGCGCGGTCGCGGAGGTAGAGCGTGACGTCGTGCCCGGCTTCGGTGGGCTCGAAGACGAGCACCGAGTCGGGCACGGCGTCGCTGCCCCATCCCGTCAGATGCGAGAACGCGGAATGCGCGCGGAACGGGTAGTCGGTGTCGTTCGAGCGCTGCTTGAGCGAACCCGCCGGAATGACCAGGCGCCGACCCCGGAACTCGCGTGAGAGCCGCTCGCGGCGAGCCGCGGCGAAGCGCGCCACCTCACGCGCGGTCGTCGGCGTCTCGATGCGCGCGGCCCACCCCTGCGAGATGGTGTCGAGGAAGCCCTGCGGGAACGGCTGACGCCGGTTGGTGTTCTCGGCGGGGGCGTCGGAGGCAGCCGCCGCGTTAGCGGGCGTTTCGGTTCCGGTGGTCTCGCTCGTGCTCATGGATCCAGTCTCGCACCC
This sequence comes from Microbacterium sp. F1-18, assembly GCF_052921305.1. Taxonomy (NCBI): domain Bacteria; kingdom Bacillati; phylum Actinomycetota; class Actinomycetes; order Micrococcales; family Microbacteriaceae; genus Microbacterium; species Microbacterium sp. F1-18. Next base: position 204,004 of record NZ_JBREVD010000002.1, read on the forward strand.
GCCACCGTCGGCCGGGACGGATCAGCGCCGCGTGTACTGCACGACGAGAGGGCGGTGATCGCTGCCGGAGTCGTCGAGCGACGAGATGACCACGGAGCCCTCGGGCTGCCATGACGGGGTCGCCATGATGTGATCGATCGGTGCGCCCAGGGGAGCGGGGACGTCCGTCGGCCAGGTGCCGATGCCGCCGTTGCCGGTGGACCGGGCGGCGTCGTGGCAGCGCCCGAAGTCGGCGTCGTCGATGCCGAGACGCGCCATGTGGTCGAGCGTCGCGTTGAAGTCGCCGGCCATGATCACGTCATCCGTGGCGCACTGGTCGGCGAGCCATTGCAGGTCATTGCGCCAGCTCGCCATCTCGTCGGGTCTCGGTGCCACCGCGTGCACGGCGACGACGACCGGGCCGTCGCCGTCCACGGGCATGGCGACGGCACTCGGGACGATCGTGGTGTTCGTCGTGCCCGCGGCTTCCGACTCGATGACCGAGTAGTCGCCGAGCTCGGGCGAGATCAGCAGTGCCGTCGAATTCGCGTCCCAGCTGTCGGGACCGTCGTAGCTGTCGACGTGGGCCCACATCGGGCGACCGCGCTCGCGCATCGCCACCGCCACCGCACGCCCGGTGTCCATCGTCGTCTCCGGCAGCGCGAGGATGTCCGCCTGCATGGCGACCGCCGTCTCGGCGATGGTCTCGGCATCGGTCGCCTGGCCGGCGGTGTTCCAGGTCATGACGCGGATGCTGTCGTCGGTCTTCGGCGGCAGGGTCTCGGCCCCCAGCCCGCGCACGGCGAGCGTTCCGGCGCCGCCGGCGGCGGCCACAAGAGACACGAGCGCGACCCACAGGCAGAACGCGCGGATGCGGCGTCCGAGCGAGAGGAGCAGGAAGACGAGGGCGATCGCGACGAACCCGCCGATCAGCAGCGGGCGCAGCGCAACGAGCTGCGCGAACGGGAACTCGCGCTCCAGCCGCAGGAGCTCCGGCCAGGTGATCACGACGGCCGCGGCCGCGAACAGGGCCACCACGAGGGCTCCGAACACGCGCTTCACCCCTCGACTCTAAGAGAGCGAGCCTGGACGATCGCCGGGCACGGCTACGCTGTGGAGGATGGGAACGGCAGAGCGCGCACCGGGGTTCCACGGCCCCAGCGACCTGCATCTGCACTCCGTGCGCTCGGACGGCACGGAGCCGCCCGCGGGAGTCGTGCAGGCGGCGCACCGAGCCGGACTGCGGACGGTCGCTCTGACGGACCACGACACGACCGCGGGCTGGGCGGAAGCCGCGGAGGCGACGGCCTCTCTGGGCATGACGCTGATCCCGGGCATGGAGCTCAGCGCGCGTCACGAATGGCGGACCGTGCATCTGCTCGCCTACCTCTTCGACCCCGACCATCCCCGACTGCGAGCCGAGATGGAACGCATCCGCGAAGACAGGGTCGGGCGCGCCGAACGGATCGTGCGCAGCATCGCGCGCTCCCACGACCTGACGTGGGACGACGTGCTCGCCCAGACGGGGGCCGGCGCGACGGTAGGACGACCGCACATCGCCGACGCCCTCGTCGCACGGGGCCTCGCCGCCGATCGTGCCGCCGCGTTCGCCGGCATCCTGCATCCCAGTCAAGGGCACTTCACCCCGCACTACGCGCCCGACCCGATCACCGCCGTCGAGCTGGTCGTGGCCGCCGGGGGAGTGCCGATCCTCGCGCATCCGTCGCCGAGCGGACGCGAGCGCATGATGCCGGCCGGCGTGTTGCGAGAACTCGTAGCCCACGGCCTCGCCGGCTTCGAGATCGAGCACCGCGAGAACACCGTGGACGGAAAGCGCGCCCTCCGCGCCATCGCCGCCGACCTCGATCTCATCGTGACCGGGTCGAGCGATTACCACGGTCTCGGCAAGCCGAACCAGCCCGGCGAGAACACCACCGACGACGAGATGGTCGAGCGGATCATCGCCCGTGGCAGCGGAACGGCGCCCGTCTACGCATAGACGAGCGCCGTTCGTGCGCGATCAGACCCGTGCTCAGCCCGCGGCAGGAGCCGTCGCTCCCGCCGATCCCGAGCCGCCACGGCGACGGCGGCGACGCCGAGGCGAGGTCTTGCCGTCGCGGTGCTCGGAACCACCGCCGTCGTGCGTGCCCGTGCCGGCATCCGTGGCGACGGGTGTCGCGCTCTCGGACGCCGCGGCACCCTCGCCCGTGCCGCGTGAGCGGCGACGCCGCGGACGCTTCGACTCGCCCTCGGCCGATTCCGCCGGGACCGTCTTCACGCTCTGCGTCGTGGGCAGCTTGCGCAGCCGACCCTTCGTGCCGGCGGGGATGTTCAGGTCTTCGAAGAGGTGCGGGCTCGACGAGTACGTCTCGACGGGCTCGGGCTGACCGAACTCGAGCGCGCGGTTGATGAGCGCCCACTTGTGCAGGTCTTCCCAGTCGACGAAGGTCACCGCGATGCCGGTCTTGCCGGCACGGCCGGTGCGGCCCGCGCGGTGCAGGTAGGTCTTCTCGTCGTCGGGGATGGTGTGGTTGATCACGTGAGTGACGTCGTTCACGTCGATGCCGCGGGCGGCGACGTCGGTGGCGATGAGGACGTCCTTCTTGCCGGCCTTGAACGCGGCCATCGAGCGCTCGCGCGCCTCCTGGCTCATGTCGCCGTGGACGGCGGCGGCGTTGAAGCCGCGGTCGCCGAGCTCGTCGACGAGCTTCTGGGCGGCACGCTTGGTGCGCGTGAAGATGACGGCCTTCTCGCGTCCCTCGGACTGCAGGATGCGGGCGATGACCTCGTCCTTGTCGAGCGAGTGCGCGCGGTAGACGAGGTGCTTGATGTTGGCCTGCGTCAGACCCTCGTCGGGGTCGTTGGCGCGCATGTGGATCGGGTTCGACATGAAGCGCCGCGCCAGAGCGACGATCGGTCCCGGCATGGTCGCGGAGAAGAGCTGCGTGTGACGGACCGCGGGAACCTTCGAGAAGATCTTCTCGATGTCGGGCAGGAAGCCGAGGTCGAGCATCTTGTCGGCCTCGTCGAGCACGACCTCGGTCGCGTTGGAGAGGTCGAGGAGTCGCTGGCCCGCGAGGTCGATCAGGCGGCCCGGCGTGCCGACGACGATCTGGGCTCCGGCCTTGAGCTGGTCGATCTGCCCCTCGTAGGCCTTGCCGCCGTAGATCGCGACGACGCTCGTGGGGCGGTTGCGGGTGAGCATGTCCATGTCTTCGAAGACCTGGACGGCGAGTTCGCGCGTCGGGACGACGATCAGTGCCTTCACACCCGGCGCCGGGTCGAGTCCCAGACGCTGGACGACGGGGATGCCGAAGCCGAACGTCTTACCGGTTCCCGTCTTGGCCTGGCCGATGATGTCCTGGCCGGGAAGACCCAGCGGGATCGTCTGCTCCTGGATGGGGAAGGCATCGACGATGCCCTTCTCGGCGAGAGCGTCGACGATGTCCTGGTCGACGCCGAGATCAGCGAATGTGGTCATGGATGACGTGCCTGTCTGGCGGTGAGAAGCCGCCGGTGATGTGGGTCCACGCCCTTCACTCAGCCACAGGCGCGGGGCCCCGGTCCGATGCCGGGGCGCATCCAGCCTACCGCGACCCTAGGCTGGAGCCGTGGTGAGCTGGTTCTTCAAGCGCAAGCGTCCCGTCGGCCGCACCCTGCGGCTGCGATCCCGAGGCGACTACGGGGATGTCCGCCGCGTCGACTTCGAGGAGCTCGCTCCCGACGTCGAGACGTTCCTCGGCCAGGCCGCCTATCTGCAGCTCGGCTACTTCGAGACGCTGAGCGACCTCATCGCCTCGACTCCCGAGCTCTCTCAGAAGGAGTCGCTGTCGCTGGCGGCGGGCACAGCGCTGCTGAAGCACCGCGAGCTCGTCGGAGTCATCCGCGACCGCGGCGCCGATCCGCTCGAGCTCATGCTGCCCTTCCGGGAGCCTCTCGATGCGTTCCGCCGCGCGACCCACGGGGCACGGCCGCTCGAGACGATGCTGTCGGTGCACCTCACGGCCGGGATGCTGGACGACTTCTACCTCGCCCTATCGGCGAGCTACGGCGAGACCGGGCGCCAGGTCGCCGTCATCCTGCGAGCCCACGACGATCGCAGCGCGCTGGTGCGGATCATCACGGACGCGATCGCCGCCGACGAGCAGTGGCGCGGGCTGCTGTCGCTCTGGGGGCGGCGCCTGGTCGGAGACACGCTGCTGATCGCGCGCGCGGCGCTGCGATCTACCTCGCTCCAGCCCGCTGATGAGAAGCGGGTCGAGCCCACGTACGCGGATGTCATCGCGGCGCATTCGCGCCGCATGGCTGCGATGGGGCTCGAAGCCTGACGCGCCGCGGACGGTCAGCCGATACGCAGACGGCGCCGCTCCGCCGCGTCGGTTCGAGCTCGCGATCGTGTCATCAGCACGAGAACGAGGGGCACGACGACGGCGGGCGCCAGAACCGACACCACCCAGATGACGGGGTTGTCGAACGCGATGCCCGCCCAGGTCAGCGTCGCCCAGGCGATACCGCCGATGACGGCCCCCAGGACGGGGGCAGCCGCGGCACCCCGCGCCTCGCGCCCACGCACCACGAACTCGGCTGCGAGCCCGATCGCAGCGCCGATGATGAGCGCCAGGACGATCTGCACGGTCAGGCCACGAAGCCCACGCGGCGGGTCTGGTCGGTGCCGACCTCGACGAAGGCGATGCCGGCCGTCGGGACGATGTAGGAGCTGCCCTTGGCGTCGCTCAGCTCGACGAACGGAGCGCCGGAGGTGAGGGCTTCGGAGACGGTCGCGCGAACCGCTTCCGCGGACTCGTTGGATTCGAGGCTGAGCTCGCGGCCGGTGTTCGCGATGCCGATACGGATCTCCACGGATACATCCTCCTCCGCGTCCGTGCCTCGGACGCTCTTCGACTCTACGACACCGTCCGGGCCGGGATGCCGGTGCGGTCACGCCCTGGGCGAACGCTGCCGGCGTCGCGGTGTCGGCGGGGGCGGTTAGCGTGGATGGCATGGCTCACGTCTCGGTCGGCATCACGCCCGATGCCGCTCAGGCGCAGGTGCTGGCGCTCCCCGCCGAGACGAGCGCCGTCGTGGTGGGCGCCCCCGGAACGGGCAAGACGCGCACCATCGTCGAACGGGTGCGCCGTCTGGTCGCCGACGGACTCGACCCCGACACCCTCGTCGTCCTCACGGCCACGCGTCAGGCCGCGACCGACCTGCGCGACGATCTCGGCGTCGCGGTCGGCGTCGCCACGGCAGGCCCGCTGGCACGCTCGGTGCCCGCGTTCGCGTTCCAGATCGTGCGCGCAGACGCGGTGAGACGGGGCGTCGACCCGCCGCGTCTGCTGACCGGCGGCGACGAAGACGCGATCATCCGCGACCTCCTCGACGGTGACGCCGACGACGAGATCGCCGGGCGACCCCGGTGGCCGGCCGAGCTGCCCGCGCACGTTCGCGACTCGCGCGGTTTCCGAGCGGAACTCCGCGCGTTCATCGCGGAGTGCACCGCTGCGGGCATCGATCACCGCGTTCTCGCCGCGCGCGCGGTTCGAGAGGGCAGACCGGCGTGGCAAGCGGCGGCGTCGTTCATGTCGGAGTACTTCGCGGTGCGCGACGCCATGCGCGGCGCACATCGCGACGCCGCAGGGCTCATCCGGGAAGCGGTCACGATCGTCTCGCGGCACGGGGTCCCGCCGTTGCGGGCCGTGCTCGTCGACGACGCGCAGGAACTGACCGCCGGCGGCGTCGACCTCCTCGAGGCATGTCGCGCGCGCGGCATCGCGGTGGTCGCCTTCGGTGACCCGGATGTCGGGTCGGGCGCGTTCCGCGGCGCGACTCCGGAGAACTTCGCTCGACTCGCGGCCGGGGGCGATGTCCTCGTGCTCGACACGGTGCACCGGGCGGGGGGCCGCCACGCGGCGCTCGTCTCGACGGTCACCGCCCGCATCGGTGCGGTGGGCTTGGTCGCGCATCGTCGGGCGCCGGATCCGGAGGGCACGATGGCGGGCGTTCGCGCCCTGGCGCTGCGGTCCCGCTCCGAGGAGTTCGACGCCGTGGCGCGACTGCTTCGCGAACGGCATGTGCACCACGGCGTCCCGTGGGAGGAATGCGCCGTCATCGCCCACGACAGCCGTCAGGTGACGGCGCTCGAGGCCGAGCTCGCCGCCCGCGATGTGCCGACGGCGACCTCGGGCACGGGTACCTCGCTCGGCGAGTCGCCCGTCGTGCGCGACCTGCTGCGGCTCGTCGACCTGGCGGCACGGCCGGGGGAGACATGGCAGCGCGACGAGGTCATCGCCGCGCTCTCCGGTGCGGGGCTCGATGCCGTGGACCAGCGCCGGCTGCGTTCGGCGCTGCGCCAGGCGTTCCCACCGGATGAGAGCGAGCCCGTCTCCGCCTGGGAGTTGCTGCGGTCGGCGATGCTCCATCCCGCGGAGCTCGCCCTCCTCGACCTGCGTGAGGCTCGGCGCGCCGCGCGGGTCGCCGAGACGCTGCGTGGCGTCGCCGACCTCATCGCCGACGACGCCACCGCACACGAGCTGCTCTGGGCGGCCTGGGAGGGGTCGGGCCGCGAACGGGGTCTGCGCGAGGCCGCGCGGGGCCACGGACCGTTGGCCGCACAGGCCGATCGCGACCTCGACGCCGTCGTGGCGCTGTTCCAAGCGGCCAAGCGGCATGGCGAGCGCGAGGACGGCACGACGCCCGTGGCGTTCCTCCGCGGCATCCTCGACGCCGACGTCGGCGACGACCGCTTCGTGCCGCCGCCGATGAGCGGCGCCGTCCGCGTGTTGACGCCGGCGGCGGCCCTCGGCACCGAGTTCGACACCGTCGTCGTCGCGGGTGTGCAGGACGGGATCTGGCCGAACCTGCGGGTGCGCGGCGGCCTGCTCGACACGTGGCGGCTGCCGTTCCACGATCCCGCGGTCGCGGACGCACTCGATCGTCGTCGGGGCGTGCTCCACGACGAGCTCCGGCTGTTCGCCCGAGCGGTGTCGCGGGCGCGAGAACTCGTCATCGTCACGGCGGTCGACGACGACGACACCGGGCCCAGCCCGTTCTTCGAGCTTCTTCCGGAGGCCGAGGGCGCCCCGCCCGAAGCCGCCCATCCGCTGACGCTCCGAGGTCTCGTCGCGCGGCACCGCCGCACGCTCACCGATTCCGGCTCGACCGAGGGTGATCGCCGCAAAGCGGCCGGGCAGCTGGCGCTCCTGGCCGATGCGGGCATCGCGGGCGCCGATCCCGGCGACTGGTTCGGGGTGCGGCCTCTGACCACGACGGCACCGCTGCGCGATCGCGAGGTCGAGACCATCCGCGTGTCGCCCTCGCGTCTGGAGACACTCGAAGAGTGCCAGCTCAACTGGGTCATCGCCGACCTCGGCGGCGATACGTCCAGCGCCACCGCGGGAATCGGCACGATCGTGCACAGCGCCCTCGAGATCGCGTCTCCCGACGAGGAATCCCTGTGGCAGGCGGTCGCGTCGCGCTGGAGCGAGCTCGAGTTCGAGTCCGCCTGGCGCGAGCGCGCGGAGCGTGCCCGTGCGCGCGATCTGGTGCGTCGTCTCGCCCGGTACCTGCGCGACTTCGACCGTGACGGCGGGCGCCTGTTGGGAGCCGAGCCGCGTTTCGAGGTCGAGCTCGCCCATGACGACGCCGAGGGACGCATCGTCCTGAGCGGTGCGGTCGACCGGGTCGAGCTCCGTGCAGACGGGAGTGTCGTCATCGTTGATCTGAAGACCGGTAAGCGCGAGCCGCAGACCGACCGTGCCGTGACCCAGCACGCACAGCTCGCCGCCTATCAACTGGCGCACGAGCACGGCGCGATCCCCGCGGCAGCCGGGCTGCCACCGGGCGGAGCGATGCTGCTCGTGCTGCGTCCGACCGCAGCGACGAAGGACTACGCGGCGCCGCGCCAACCGCCTTTCGGCGACGAAGAGCGTGCCGCCTTCCTCGGACGGGTACGCGGAGCCGCGCGCGTGATGGGGGGAGACAGCTTCGAGGCTCCCTTCGAAGAGCACTGCCGAGACGATCATTCCTATGGGCTCTGCCGGATACACACGATCGCGGCGGTGAGCGCGACATGATGGTCTCTCCCGCGGCCCTGGCAGCCGCCCTGGGCCAGTTCCCGCCGACACCCGAGCAGAGCGCGGTGATCGCCGCGCCGCTCGCGCCTGCCCTCGTCGTCGCCGGAGCGGGCAGCGGCAAGACCGAGACGATGGCGGGCCGCGTCGTCTGGCTCGTCGCGAACGGGCATGTCGCGCGATCGGGCATTCTCGGTCTGACCTTTACGCGCAAGGCAGCGGGCGAGCTGAGCGAACGCATCCGACGGCGCCTCGACCGTCTCGCCGAGTTCGAAGACGCCGGCCTCGTGCCACACCTCGACGCGCTCCACCGTCGCGGCGCGCTCGACGTCTTCGTCGAACTCGAACGGACGGGCGATCCGGGCGGCGCCCGGCGTCACGCCGCCCAGCGACGCCTCGTCGACGACACGGGGGCCGCGACGCTCGGGCCCGCGACCGACTCGCTGCTCGAGCGCCCGACCGTGTCGACCTACAACAGCTTCGCCGACGGCATCGTCCGTGAGAACGCGGTGCGCATCGGGCGCGACCCCGAGGCGGCGGTCCTCAGCGAGTCGGCTGCATGGCTGCTGATGCGTCGCGTCGTCCTCGATTCCGACGACGAGCGCCTCGAGACGCGCGACAACGCCCTGCGCAGCATCATCGACGGGGCGCTGCGGATCGCACGCGACGGGGTCGACAACCTGGTGGACTTCGACGAGCTCGCGCGTTTCGGACTCGCCTTCCAAGATGTGCTGGAGCGCCCCTCGACACGCAGCGGCACCACGGTCTACGCCGACGTCGCACGGGCCGCCGAGCAGGTCGCGGGCCTGCCTCTGCTCGCCGATCTCGCGGTCGAGTACCAGCGGCGCAAGCTGCGTTCCGGCGTCATCGACTTCTCCGACCAGGTGGCGGGGGCGTTGACGATCGTGCGCACTCACCCGGCGGTGGCGGCGGACCTCCGCTCGCGATATCCCGTCGTCCTGCTCGATGAGTATCAAGACACCTCAGTCGTGCAGACCGAGTTGCTGAGTGCCGTGTTCGCCGGGACGTCGGTGATGGCCGTCGGCGATCCCCACCAGTCCATCTACGGCTGGCGAGGTGCGAGCGCGGGCAATCTGGGCGACTTCGCCGCCGCGTTCGCGCCCGAGGGCGGGTCGGGCCGGTTCTCCCTAGCGACCAGCTGGCGCAACAGCGAGCGGATCCTGGATGCAGCCAACGCGGTGCTCGCACCGCTCGCGGAGCGGTCCCCGGTACCCGTCGACCGGCTCCGCCCCCGCCCGAACGCACCCGACGGCGGGGTCGAGATCGCGTTCGAAGCCGACCTCGACGCCGAGACCGAGCGGGTAGCCGCCTGGTTCGAGGAGGTTCGGGCGCAACGGCACGGACGCGGGCTGCCCACGAGCGCGGCGATCCTCCTGCGCAGCAAGAAGCACATGGTGCGCTTCGCCGATGCCCTCGCGCGACGCGGCGTCCCGCACCGGATCCTCGGGCTGGGCGGACTGCTCAGCACGCCCGAGGTCGTCGACGTCGTCTCCGCGCTGCGGGTGATCAGCGATCCCACCGCGGGGTCGGCGCTGCTGCGGCTCCTCGGCGGACCTCGATGGTCGATCGGTCTTCGAGATCTGCGCTCGCTCGCCGAGCTCGGGCGGCGGCTCGCGCGCTCGGACGTCGCACTGCAGCCGCTCACACGCGAGAGCGCGACGGACGAGAACGCGTCGCTCATCGATGCGCTCGACTTCTTCGTGCGCGTCGGACCCGATCATGGATGGCTCGCCGACTTCAGCCCCCTCGGCCGCGATCGCCTCCGCGAGGCTGCCGCGACGTTCGCCGGTCTGCGGCGGGCCTCGTCGATGCCCATTCCCGAGCTCGTGCGGCTGATCGAGGCGGAGCTGCGTCTCGACATCGAGTTGGCGGCGAACGAGAGCCGGGGGCCCGCTCGTATCGCATCGGATCAGCTGCGAGCCTTCGTCGACGAGCTGCAGGGGTTCCTCGCGACCGACGAGTCAGGATCGCTCCCGAGCCTGCTCGCGTGGCTCGACCACGCCGAGCGGCAGGACGAGTTCGCGCCGCGGACCGAGCCGCCCGAAGACGACGTGGTGCAGATCCTGACGATCCACGGCTCGAAAGGCTTGGAGTGGGATGCGGTGGCCGTCGGCCGGGTCGTGGCCGACGAACTGCCCGCCCGCCCACGCGACAAGCAGGGCTGGCTCGGTTTCGGAGTGCTCCCTTATGCGTTCCGAGGTGATGCTCGCTGGCTGCCCCCGTTGGGATGGGAAGCACACGCCGCACCGACGCAGCAGGATCTGAAAGCCGCACTCACCCGGTTCGCCGAAGACAACGCCGATCGTCAACGCGAGGAGGAGCGCCGTCTCGCGTACGTCGCGGTGACGCGCGCGCGTGACGCGCTTCTGCTGAGCGGTTCGCACTGGTCGGGCACCCGCAACCCCCGCGGTCCGAGCCCCTTCCTGCGCGAGATCGCGGGCGCGCTCGGCGCAGACCGGCCCGACGCTGAACCGGGGGAGAACCCTTACAACGACCGTCACCAGACCATGCGCTGGCCGCTCGACCCGTTGGGGGCGCGCCGCTCGCGAGTCGAGTCGGCCGCCGAACTCGCACGTGCCGCGCGAGCGAGCGACACGCGCGACGCACCCGAACGTGACCTGGCCCTCCTTCTGGCGGAGCGCGAGGAGCGCGCCGCGGGCACCCGACGCGTCGCGCCCACCCGCATCCCCGCGTCACGCTTCAAGGACTTCGCCGCCGACTACGACTCCGCGGTGGAGTCGACCCTGCGCCCGCTTCCGGAGCGGCCGTACCGGGAGACCCGGCTGGGAACGCGATTCCATGCATGGGTCGAGCAGCGCTCCGGGATCACCGCGCGCGGCCCGCAACCAGACGCGCCCCTGTGGGATGTCGACGACCCGGTCGACGGCATCGGCGGCGGCGCGGCGGACGGCGACCTGAGCCGGCTGCAGGAGGTCTTCCTGCGGTCCGAGTGGGCCGATCTGCAGCCGATCGAGGTCGAGACCGAGATCGATTTCGCCGATGACCGGATGCTCGGCGACGGCCGCCCGCACGTCATCATCTGCAAGCTCGACGCGGTCTACCGCCGTGCCGACCGAGGCGGCCGCATCGAGATCGTCGACTGGAAGACCGGGCGCCCGCCGCGGACAACGGCCGAGCGAGCCGAGCGGATGTTGCAGCTCGAGCTGTACCGCCGGGCGTACTCGATCCGGCACGGCATCCCCGAGTCGGAGATCGACGTCGCGCTGTTCTACGTGGCCGACGACCTCGTCCTGCGGGGCTGAAGCGCGCCGGACGACCGTCTCGCGTTCAGTCGGCCGACGAGGACCAGCGCCGCAGCGCGTTGCGTGCCGCTTCCGCGTGCTCGGGATCGTCGGCATCGTCAGCCGACGATCCCGCCGGAGTCCCCGAGGGAACGGCTGAAGCAACGGTGGGAACGGCACCGGTGTCGCCGCGACGGTCGCTGGATGCGCCCTCGGGCGTCCAGTCCGACAGATCGATCGGGATCGTCTCGATGTCTGCTTGCTCGGCGGTGTCCTGGTCGGCGAGGTAGGCCGCCAGCAGCGCCGGATCGTACGTGTCGGTCTGCATCGAGGTGTCTCCGGCGCTCACCGCAGCGGGGGTGCGTCCGAGCAGTTCCAGGGCGTCGTCGACGGTGCTGTAGTCCTCGGGAAGGAGCGGCTCGTCTCGGACGCCGTCGTCGAGGGCGGTGAGCAGGGCCACTGCGTCCTCCACCACGCGCTGCGCGCCGGTCTCGTGTCCGTGGGCCAGCCAGCGGGCGAACTCGAGCTCCGCGTACAGGCGCGAGCGCGCGGCCAGTGCTGCATCGGGCGTGTGGTGGGCGGCCTCGGCGTACGCGGCGAGCACGTCGTCGCGTGCATCCGGCGCCGAAGCGAGCCAGCGGAGGTCTTCAGCGGGGTCGCCGACCCCGAGGCCGTGCCATGCCAGCAGGCCGGTCACCGTGGGGCCGGCGGCGGTGTCGCTCAGGACGAAACGGCCGGGGTCGACACCGCCGAGTGTCACGGTGGCCTCGAAACGCCACAGCCGATCTTCGCCGAGGGCTGTGCTCCACCGTCGGAGCAGCCCGAAGGGAAGCGATCCGGTGGCCTCCGCACGGTCGAGCAGTCGTTCGGCATCCTGGCGCACCTCGGCGCTCGTACGGGTACGCAGGCCGGCGTCTCGCGCGACGGCATGCGGAAGCGCGTGGACGCGGGCGATCGCCGAGCCGAGCGACCAGGCCGCTCCGCGCCCGGGAGGAATGTGGCCGGCCTCGACCCGGTACCCGGGGACGTACTCCTGGACGACGGCGGTGAAGCCCCCCATCCGGGCGGTGCCGAGCACCGTGGGCGCTTCGAACGGCAGCAAGCCGCGGACCCCCGGCGTCAGCGCGCGGAGCGCACGGGTGTCGGCGACGAGCTCGAGGTCGGCATCGACGTCGACCGGGACGCGCACGACCACCCGTCGGCCGTCCTCGAGGGTCACCAGAGCGCTGTCGTAACGGCCGTCCGCTCGCTCGGTCAACTCCGCGGCGCCCACCACGGCGGCGCCGGGAAGAGCCGAACTGACGGACGCGGCTAGAGTGAAGGGAGAGCGAGCCATGCCATCAGGGTAGGTCGGGCGGCCGCGCAGGCCGACGCGCCACGCCCGCGAGAGAGGTCCCCGAGATGCGAATGCAGCCGCCGGCGCTGGCCCGGTCCGTCTTCGAACCGTCACCGGAAGAGCGGTCCGACGAGACGCTCATCGATCGTCTTCGTACCGACTCGACGACCCGGGTCCTGCGCGTGCGGGGCGATCGCGCCCGGATGCGCGGAGAGCGACTGGTCTGGGACTCGCCCGCGGATGCCGTGGACATCGCCGACGCGACCGAGTGGGCCTTCCTCGGACGCGCCGCAGACGGCTCGGCACGACTGATCGCCGCCGAAGGCAAGCCCGTCGACAGCGATGACGAGGACGATTGGGCGTCGCTCCGGCTGTCGGGGGGCGACCTCGTCGACGAGGACGCCGGGGCGTTCGTGACCGCGGTCGCGCTCGGACGCTGGTTCGCCGACTTCCGCTTCTGCCCGCGATGCGGTTCACCGGCGCGGTTGCGCTCTGCCGGGTGGTCGCGGGTGTGCACCGGATGCGGACGCGAGCAGTTCCCCCGTACCGATCCGGCCGTCATCGTGGCCGTGAGCGACGCCCGGAACGAGCGGCTCCTCCTCGGGCAGAACGCCGCCTGGGCGGTGGACAACAGGTTCTCGACGTTCGCGGGGTTCGTCGAAGCCGGCGAGTCGCTCGAGACCGCGATCCGCCGCGAGGTCGCCGAGGAAGCCGGCGTCGTCGTCGATGACCTCGTCTATCGCGGGTCGCAGGCGTGGCCGTACCCGCGGTCGCTGATGCTCGGGTTCCGCGCCGTGGCTATCGACGCGTCGCGTGCCCGCCCCGACGGCGAGGAGATCGTCGCCGTCCGTTGGTTCGATCGCCAGGAGATCCGCGCATCGCTCGACGGCGCCGGGCCGGTGATGTTGCCGGGCTCAGCCTCGATCGCGCGCCGCCTGATCGTCGACTGGTGCGGGGACGAGGCGTGAGCGACCCGCTCTCCGGACTCGACGAGCAGCAGCGCGAGGCGGCGTCGGCGCTGCGCGGTCCCGTCTGCGTTCTGGCGGGCGCGGGATCGGGCAAGACCCGTGTGATCACGCATCGCATCGCACACGGGGTCGAGACCGGTGCGTACTCGCCGAGTCGCGTCATGGCGGTGACCTTCACGGCGAAAGCAGCCGGGGAGATGCGGGGCCGGCTGCGCGCCCTGGGCGTCGGCGGCGTGGCCGCGCGGACCTTCCACTCGGCGGCTCTGGCGCAGCTGAACTACTTCTGGCCCCAGCTCGCCGGCGATGCGGCGCCGACGATCCTCGGAAGCAAGGTGCGGCTGCTCGCCCAGGCGGCTGATGCGATCGGTCTGGACCCTGATCCCGCGGTTCTCCGCGACGTGGCCACCCGGATCGAGTGGCGGAAGATCACCATGCGCTCCATCGATCGGTACGCGCTCGACCGCCCCGAGCCGGTCGGCTCGCTCTCCCTCGACGCTGTGGTCGCGTTGCAGCGGTCGTACGAGCAGCTGAAGGACGAGCGGCGCCAGCTCGACTTCGAGGACGTGCTCCTCGCGTGTGCGGGGATGCTCGAGGCCGAGCCGCGCGTCGTCGCGGAGGTTCGCGAGCAGTACCGGCACTTCACCGTCGACGAGTTCCAGGACGTCTCGCCGGTGCAGCACCGACTGCTCGAACTCTGGCTCGGCGAGCGCCGCGACCTGTGCGTCGTCGGCGACGCGAGCCAGACGATCTACTCCTTCGCCGGTGCCGACCCGTCGTACCTGCTGGACTTCGGGGTGCGGCATCCCGACGCCCGGATCCTGCGCCTCGAGCGGAACTATCGATCCGAGGCGGGCGTCGTCGCGGTGGCGAACTCGCTCATGCGCGGTCGCCCCGGAGCCCTCGAGCTCACGGCCCAGCGCGCGACGCCGGATCATCCGCGACCCACGATCCGGGCGTTCGCCGATGACACCGCCGAGGCCGACGGGGTGGCTGCAGCAGTGGCCGAGCAGCTCTCGCGGGGAATCGATCCTCGAGACATCGCCGTCCTGTACCGGGTCAACGCCCAGTCGGCTCCGCTTCTGGCGGCGCTGGCGCGGCGCGGCATCGCCGCCGCGGTGCTCGGCGGCAAGCGCTTCTTCGACATTCCCGAGGTCCGCCAGGCCGTGATGGCGCTCCGAGGCGCCTCGGTAGCACCCTCGTCGGGTGACCTCGTCGCAGACGTGCGGTCGATCCTGCGCTCGCTCGGTCTGACGGATGAGCCGCCGCCTGCCGGTGGTCCGCTCCGTGATGCGTGGGAGGCGCGCGCCGCGCTGCTCCGGCTCGCGGAAGAGGCGCCCACCGGAACCACGATGCGGGCGTTCACCGACGAGCTTCAGGTGCGGGCGAGGGACCAGCACGAGATCGCCACGCGCACCGTGACGCTGTCGACGCTCCACGCCGCGAAGGGCTTGGAGTGGGACCATGTGCACCTCGTGGGCCTTGCGGAGGGGTTGCTGCCGATCGCGTACGCCACCACGTTCGAGCAGATCGACGAGGAGCGCCGCTTGACCTACGTCGGTGTCACGCGGGCCGCGCGCACGCTGACGATTTCGTGGGCGCGGACATCGGGGCGCTATGAACGCCAGGTGTCGCGCTTCGTCCGGGAGATCGGCACCAGCACGCTCGATGAGGTTCGTGGTACTGCCACGTCGGCTCGTCGGACGACGCCCGCACGGTCATCGAGCGGCTCCGGCCCGTCACGGGCGCACTGACCAGCTGCACAGACGCCGCGCACGCCGCCGTGATGAGCGCGGGATCGGTGGGCGGGCACGGGCGGGCCAGCAGTTGCGCGGCGATGGTGGGCCACGCGGGGTCGCGGTCGCGTCGGTGCGCGTGGAGACAGGCGAGGCAGCCGGTGCGGCCGGGGAAGACGAGCGGACCCGCCGTGGCGCGATCGCCGGCGAGTTCCAGCGCGAGATGGGGTACGTCGTCCGAGACCAGAGCGGAGGCGCGGCGCGGTTCGACGAGTCGGGAGGCGACCAGGATGACGACTCGCCCCGGCACCCCGAGGGGGATGCCGGTCTCCACCGTCCCGACGCTGGCTCCCGCGGCCGCGAGCGCCTCCGCGACGACGACCCGGTCCTCAGAACCGACGCCGTCGGCGAAGGACACCGCGAGCGGGGGAACACGACGCGGCGCCGCGAGGGATGGAGCCACGATCTCGCGTAGGCGTGCCACCTCGTCGACGGAAGCTCCTGCGTCGCGGGCGATCACCTCGAACAGGCCGTCCGGGATGCCCTCGACCAGGGCGTGGAGCACGCGTTCGTGCCACGGCTCGACGGGGTCGATGACCGCAGCGCCGGGCTCGTCGCCGAGCTGCACGACGGTGGGCGAGCGCCAGAGCGGTACGGCTGATGCGTCGAGACGGAGCATGTCCCCGATTCTCGACGCCCCCGCCGCCGACTCGCCGGTGTCTCCACAGGCGCGTGCCGCGCCGGCCACCGCGCCCCCCTGGGGAGGAGCAGCGCCCGGAGGCCGGTCGTGGGTCGCTCGTCAGACGGGTGTGGGACCTTCGGGGCCGTCGTCGCGTCGGCCGCGCGCATCGCCGGGCTCCTCGCCGGTCGTGCCGCCCGCGTCGTCTCCGGCCGCGGCAGAGGCGAGCAGCGCGTCGAGTGCGTCGTCCATCTCGTCACGCTCGGGAGCCTCGCCTCGCGCCCGCGCCTGCAGGCGTCCGATGAGCGCAGCAGGATCGTCCACATCGGCAGGGGTGGGCATGAGGTCCGGGTAGTCCCAGAGGCTGTCGCGGGCGTCGGCGCCGACGGCATCCGTGATCGCACGCCACATCGCCGCGGCCTCGCGGAGGCGACGCGGACGCAACTCGAGTCCCACGAGCGACGCCATCGCCTGTTCGGCGGGGCCACCGACGGCCCGGCGCCGGCGCACCGCCTCGGCGATCCGGTCGGCCGCCGGAAGCCGGGTCGTCGCGTCGGCGGAGACGACGTCGACCCAGCCCTCGATCGTCGCGAGCAGGTGCTCGAGCCGGGTGAGCGCGGCCGCCTGTGCTTCGGAGCGCTGGGGGAGCAGCACCCCGCTCTCGAGGGCCTGCCGCAGCTCTTCGGGCTGGGAGGGGTCGAAGCGCGACGCCAACTCCTCGAGGGCATCGGTGTCGACGTGGATGCCGCGGGCGAAGTCCGTGACCTGCGAGATGACGTGCAGCCGCAGCCAGCGGGCATGACGGAACAGCCGCGCGTGCGCGAGCTCGCGGGTCGCGAGCGACAGGGCCAGCTGCTCGTCGTCGATGCCGAGGTCGCGACCGAAGTCAGCGAAATTCTGGGGGAGGATCGCCGCTTCGCCATCGGGCATGACGGGGATGCCGACGTCACCGCCCGAGACGACCTCGAGCGAGAGCTTGCCGACCACCGCGCCCAGCTGCGCGGCGAACAGCGAGCCGCCCACCGTGCGCATCAGGCGGCCGGCGCCGGCGATCATGCTCTGCATCTCTTCCGGAGCCTGCGACTCGAGTGCGGCGGTCAGCGCATCGGCGACGGAGGTGGCGACCGGCTCGGCGAGCTCCTGCCACACCGGAAGCGTCGCCTCGACCCAGGCGCCGCGCGTCAGCGCCCGGGGCGGGGTGGGCAGGTCGGAGATCGTCGTGGCCTCGCTCAGCCACAGCGTCGCCAGGGCGAAGGCCTCGGAGAAGTCCTGGCGATCGCCGGCGCTGATGCCGTGACCGTCTTTGTTGGCGAGGTGGAGGGCCTGCGTGCGGGTCGCGCTCCAGTCGACCCCGCCGTCGCCGCCGGCAGCGAAGGCGCCCTGCAGATGATGCATCATCTGCTGCAGCATCGCGGGGTCGACGCCCATCGCCGACAGGCGTTCGAGCTGCTCGGGCCCCAGGGAGCCGCCCTGGCCGAGCAGGTTGCGGAGCATCTCCTGGAACTCGTCCTCGGGAGAGCGGTCGTCATCAGCCATGTCAGGCGCCTTTCAGCAGGGCGGTCAGCTCGCGTTCTACGCTAGCCGCACGACCTCGTCGCACGGCGCGAACGGACCCCGTTCGCTTTCGCCGGTCGCGAACGACCGGGACCAGAAAGCAGCACGTGTCACTTTTCGACGAGAACGCCTCCGCCCCCGCGCCCCGACGCCGTATGAGCCGGGCCTCGCTCGCGGGTCTCTGGGCGGTGTCCTTCTCCCTCGTCGCACTGCTGGTTCTGACGATCGTGCCGACCTCGTTCGTGATCCAGCGTCCCGGCCCCGTCTACGACACCCTCGGGTCGGTCTCCTCCGGTGACGGGGAACGGCGGCCGCTCATCAGCGTCGAGGGCGCCGAGACGTTCCCGACGTCGGGCACGCTCGACCTGCTGACGGTCGAGGTGCTGGGAAATCGCGAACGCACGCCATCGTGGCTGGAGCTCGCCGCCGCCTGGTTCGATCCCGCGCGCGCGGTCGTCCCGATAGACGAGATTTTCCCCGAGGGCGTCACGACCGAGCAGCGCAACGACGAGAACGCCGCCCTCATGGTCGACTCGCAGAAGGAGGCGACCGCCGCGGCGCTGAGCGAACTCGGCTACGACGTCACCTCGCTCGTGCGTGTGTATCGACTCGCCGACGACTCACCCGCGACGGGCCTCCTCGAGCCCGATGACGTTATCCGCTCCGTCGACGGTGAGCCCGTCGCCACCACCGCGGCACTGCGCGCCGCCGTCAACGCCGCCGGTGGACGTCCGCTCAGCCTCGACGTGGACCGCGCGGGGCAGCAGCGCACCGTCGAGGTCACCCCGACGCAGATGACGACGGACGGCGAGACCCGGTGGGTCATCGGTGTCACGATCGCGCAGGACTTCGACTTCCCGATCGACGTCACCCTCCAGCTCGACAACGTGGGCGGCCCGAGCGCGGGGATGATGTTCGCCCTGGGCATCATCGACACCCTGACGCCGGGCGAGCTCACCGGTGGCGAACGGTTCGCGGGGACCGGGACGATCGATGCCGAAGGCAACGTCGGCCCGATCGGCGGCATTCGTCAGAAGCTCTACGGCGCCAAGGACGCCGGCGCGGACTGGTTCCTCGCGCCCCAGCGCAACTGCAACGAGGTCGTCGGCCACATCCCCGACGGACTCCGGGTGTTCTCGGTCGCGGATCTCGACGACGCCCTCTCGGTCGTCGAGGCCGTCAGCGAGGGCGGCGACCTCGACGCCCTCCCGACCTGCACCGCCGACTGAGCCTCGGCTTCCCCCCCAGCGGGCGGCGCCTAGGATGGAGAGGTGACCACGACCTCAGCGCCGAACCCGGCCACACCCAGCAGATCCCGCCGCGCCGTCGGCATCACCCTCGCCGTCATCGCGGCCGTGGTGGTGGCCTTCTTCATCTTCGCGAGCCTCTACGCCGATTGGCTGTGGTTCCGGCAACTCGGCTTCGACGGTGTACTGGTGACCCAGTGGACCGCTCGCGCGATCATGTTCGTCGTCGGATTCGTCGCGATGGCGGTACCCGTCTGGCTCTCGATCCAGCTCGCGTACCGGTTGCGGCCGGTGTACGCGCGTCTGAGCTCGCAGCTCGACCGCTATCAGGAGGTCGTCGAGCCGCTGCGCCGTCTGGGCATGTGGGGTATCCCGACCTTCTTCGGGTTCTTCGCCGGCTTCGCAGCATCCGCGCAATGGGAGACCGTGGCGCTCTGGCTCAACGGGGGCACCACCGGCACCACCGACCCGCAGTTCGGGCTCGACACCGGCTTCTACCTCTTCACGCTGCCGTTCCTCTCGGCGGCCGTGGGGTTCGTCTCGGCGATCGTCATCGTGTGCCTGCTGGTGACCGCCCTCGTGTCGTACCTGTACGGCTCCGTCCGGGTCGGACAGCGCGAGCTGCGGATCTCGAAGTCGGCGCGCATCCAGCTCGCCGTCATCGCCGGCATCTACCTGCTGGTCCAGGGCGTGAGCATCTGGATCGACCGATACCGCACCCTGGTCACGCCGAACGACCGCATCACGGGCGCCGCGTACGTGGACGTCAACGCCGTCATCCCCGGGCAGACGATCCTCGCGATCGCCGCTGCGATCGTGGCGGTGCTCTTCTTCGTCACCGCGATCATCGGCCGCTGGCGCTTCCCGCTCATCGGCACGGGGCTCCTGGTCGTGACCTCCCTCGTGGTCGGCGTCGCCTACCCGTGGTTCGTCAACAACGTGCAGGTGCGTCCGAACCAGCTGACGCTCGAGTCGCAGTACTACGAGCGCAACATCGAGGGCACGAAGGCCGCGTACGGCATCGCCGGACTCGAGAAGACCGACTTCCAGGCCGTCACCGACGTCGAGCCGGGTCAGCTGCGCGCCGATGCAGACACGACCGCGTCGATCCGCATCATGGACCCCGCCATCATCGGACCGACGGTGCGCCAGATCGAGCAGTACCGCTCGTACTACCAGTTCGCCGAGCCTCTCGACGTCGACCGCTACGAGATCGACGGACAGTCGCAGGACACCGTCGTCTCGGTTCGCGAGCTCAACGTCAACCAGCTCGGTGACGCGGCCTCGTGGTACAACACGACCCTCGTCTACACCCACGGCTACGGCATGGTGGCCGCCAAGGGCAACGAGCGCACGGCCGACGGCAACCCGGTCTTCGTCGAGCGCGGCATCCCGGCATCCGGAGAGCTGACGGCCGGCCAGGCGTACGAGCCGCGCGTGTACTTCGGCGAGTTCTCGCCCACGTACTCGATCGTCGGCGCCCCCGAGGGCTCGTCGCCCATCGAGCTCGACTACCCGCGCGGTCAGGAGGGCGAGAGCCAGACGAAGACGACGTTCGAGGGCGACGGCGGTCCCTCGATCGGCGACGTCTTCCACCGTCTGATCTACTCGCTGAAGTTCCAGTCGACGGACATCCTGTTCTCGGACGCCATCAACGACGACTCGCAGATCCTCTACGACCGCGACCCCGCGACGCGCGTGCAGAAGGTGGCGCCGTACCTCGAGCTCGACAACGACCCGTACCCCTCGGTCGTCGACGGGCGCATCGTGTGGATCGTCGACGGCTACACGTTGAGTGCCAACTACCCGTACTCGTCGATCGTCAGCCTCAGCGACGCGATCTCGGATTCGTCGAACCCGCAGCCCCGCGTCGCACTCGACAACATCAACTACATCCGCAACTCGGTGAAGGCGACGGTCGACGCGTACTCGGGCGAGGTGACGCTGTACGCGTGGGACGAGACCGACCCGCTGCTGCAGGCCTGGCAGAAGGTCTACCCCAACACGCTCAAGCCGATCAGCGACATGAGCGGCGATCTCATGAGCCATGTCCGGTACCCCACCGACCTGTTCAAGGTGCAGCGCGCGATGCTCGGCACCTACCACGTCGACACGGCGCAGTCGTTCTACTCGCGCGACAACGCGTGGAAGACGCCGAACGACCCGCAGCAGGACACGCAGCTGCAGCCGCCGTACTACCTGACGATGAAGATGCCCGGCCAGGACGCGCCGTCGTACTCGATGTTCTCGTCCTTCATCCCCGGTGGTCAGGACACCCGTAACGTTCTGATGGGCTACCTCTCGGTCGACTCCGACGCCGGTTCCGAAGCGGGTGTCGTCAGCGGTGAGTACGGCAAGCTGCGGATGCTCGAGGTCAATGCCGAGACGCCCGTCCCCGGCCCCGGCCAGGTGCAGAACACGTTCAACGCCGACCCCGTCGTGTCGTCGTTCTCGAACATCCTGCGTCAGGGACAGTCCGAGGTCATCAACGGCAACCTCCTGACGCTGCCCGTCGGCGGCGGCCTGCTCTACGTGCAGCCTGTGTTCGTGCAGTCGAGCGGGGCGACAAAGCTCCCGACGCTGCAGAAGGTGCTCGTCGGTTTCGGCGATCAGGTCGCTTTCGAGGACACCCTGCAAGCGGCCCTCGACAAGCTGTTCGGCGGTGACTCGGGCGCGAGCACGGGAGACACGGATGTCGTGCCCGAGCCGAGCCCCGGCGACGAGGCGACTCCGGGCACCGGTGACGGCGGGACTGCGCCGACGACACCCGCCGCGGACTACCAGGCGGCGCTGAACCAGGCGCGCGATGCTCTCGCCGAGCGAAACACGGCGATGCAGAACGCTGACTGGGCGGCGTACGGTGCAGCGGATGCCAAGCTCACGGAGGCGATCTCGCGCCTGCTCGAGCTCGGTGAGCAGGGCCAGAACTGACCCACCCGCAACGCAGAGAGGGCCCCGACTCCGGTCGGGGCCCTCTCTGCGTGAGCCCCGCCCTGCGCCCTACCCCGGGCCGAGTGGCCAGGATGCACGAACGCACGGTGCCAGGGGGCTGGAACCGTGCGTTCGCGCGCTCTCGCGGAGCGTGCGGTGAGAGGGGAGGGTCAGTCGCGGGTGTAGCGGCGGGCCCGGGCCGAGAGGCCGGCGAAGTGGAACGGACCGGGGGACTCGGGGGCGATCGTCACGTCGACGGTGCTGTCGCGGTGCGCCGCATCGTGGAGGTCGCGGTAGGTCGGGACGTCGACCGGGGTGCGTGCGGCGAGGATGGCCTCGGTCTCCGCTCCGCGCGTCGCGTCGCGGTAACCCGGCTGCACGACGAGCGTGAAGAACTCGCTCACCGACCCCGAACCGTAGCTGAACAGGCCGATGCGCGATCCCGTGAGGTCGTTCTCGCCTTCGAGGAGCGCGGCCAGGGCGATGTAGAGCGATGCGGTGTACGAGTTGCCGATCCGGCGGTTGTAGCCTGTCGTGGCCGTCACCAGCTCCGGGTCGAGCTCGACGCCCAGGTGCTGCCCGAGAGCGCGGTGCGCTTTGACCGCCATCTTGGTGAACGGCTGGTGGTGGCAGAACCAGTCGATCTGGTCGATGTCGACTCCGCCGCGCGAGCGGTAGTCATCCCACGCGCCGGCGACGCCGTCGAGGTAGGCGCTGACCGAGAGCTTTCCGTCGACGACGGCAGTCACGCTGTCGTTCGGCCGCCAGAAGTCGTCGACCTCGGCGGTGTAGACGCCCGCAGCGGTCTCGAGGACCGCGATGGCCGGGTCGGCGGAGACGAGGAAGGCGACCGCCCCGGCACCCTGCGTGGGCTCGGCCGCGGTGTCGAGCTCGTAACGGGCGACGTCGCTCGCGATGACGAGCACACGCTCGTCGGGGTTGCGTGCGATGAGACCCGCAGCCGCCTGAAGAGCGGCCGTCGCGGAGTAGCAGGCCTGCTTCAGCTCGACGACGCGTACCGACCGGGGCAGACCGAGCAGCTCGTGCACGTGCACGCCGGCTGCGCGCGACTGGTCGATGCCGGTCTCGGTCGCGAAGAACAGCGTACGGATGCCGTCGACGCCGTGGCGGTCGATGATGCGCTGCGCGGCGGCGGCTCCCATCGTGACGATGTCTTCGTCGAGGCCCGGGATGCTCATCTGCTCCTGACCGAGCCCGATGCGGAACTTCGCGGGATCGATGTCGGCGCGTGCCGCGAGGTCGTCGAGCTCGACGACGTGCGAGGCGGTGGCGACGGCGAGGTCGTGGATGCCGATGGTGGTCACTTCGTGGAATCCTTCCGGCGCTCGAGGAGCAGGTGCGACTGCATGAGCTCCCCGGGGTTGGTCTGGGCGGCGAGCAGGGAGAGCTCACCGCAGAGGACGGTGGCGGCGATCAGACCGGCGAGGCGCCGGGCGTTCTCGCCGGAGGGGCGCTCTTCGCGGCAGCCGAGGCGGGCGAGGGCGTCGTCGACGGCCGGCAGGTCCTTGCCGTTGCCGACGGTGCCGACGATGAGGTGGGGGAGAGTGCACGAGAAGTACAGGTCGCCGTCTCCGCGCACCTCGGCCCACGTGAACCCCTGGGAGCCCTCGACGATGTTGGCGGCATCCTGACCCGTGGCCAGGTAGAACGCCAGGAGCATGTTGGCGTAGTGGGCGTTGGCCGAACGCAGCGCGCCCGCGATGGTCGATCCGACGAGGTTCTTCTGCACGTTGAGGTCGACGATGCGCTGCGCGGTCGAACGCAGTTGCTTGTCGACCAGTTCGGCCGGGATGAGGATCTCGGCGATGACGTTGCGCCCGCGTCCGAGGATGCCGTTGACGGCGGTGGCCTTCTTGTCGGTGCAGTAGTTGCCCGAGATCGAGCCGTACGAGAGCTCGGGGTGCCACGAGAGAACCCGCTCCATCAGGGTCTCCGCGGCGAAGGTCACCATGTTGTGGCCCGAGGCGTCGCCCGTCGTCAGCGCGAAGCGCACGTACAGGAGGTTGCCGACGATCTCGGTGTCGAGATCGATGAGCTTCGCATGCCGGCTGCGCTCGGAGACGGCTGCGGCGAGCTCGTCGAAGCGTGCGACGATCGCGCGGGAGGCGGCGACGGCGGCGGCAGCGGTCTCGGCGACGAAGAGCGACGAGCGCGTCATCCGCTCGTCCACCACCGTCACCCGGATGCCGTCGTCGACGAGCCGGGAGATGCGCGCTCCCCGTCCGACCGAGGGCCACAGCGGCGATTCGTAGGTCGCGAGGGGCACCTCCTGCTCGGTCTCGACGTCACCGGTCAGCCGGAGCGGCCCCACCCAGCGGAGGGGGATCGGGGTGAACTCGGCGCTCATCGCGGGTCCTTCCCGCCGGCGCGGTGCGCCAGGCTGTCGATGTCGATGCCCCGGGCGCGGGCGTACTCCGCCGCGCGTCCGTGGATGATCAGGTCGGTTCGGCGGAGGTCGTCCGGACGGGTCGCCCCCACCAGCGAATGCAACGCCGTGAGGTGGTCTGACCATTCCCGGATGCGAGAAATCAGCGCTTCCGCGCCCCCGTCGAGCACGACGGACAGGAACGACCCGGACGCGCCGACCGCTCGGGCGCCGAGCGCGAGACCGCGGGCGACGTCGAGGGGGGTCCGGACCCCTCCCGAAGCGAGCAGCACGGGAGCGTCGGCCGGTGCCTCCAGCAGGCATTCGACGGCCGACTGCCCCCACCCGGCGAGGTAGGCGTAGTCGCGGCCCGAGCGGCGGTCGTTCTCGATGCGCATGAAGTCGGTCCCGCCGACCCCCGAGACGTCGGCGAAGCGCACGCCCATGCCACCGAGCCGGGAGAGCGTCTCGGCGCTCAGGCCGAATCCGACCTCCTTCACCACGACGGGGACGTCGACGGCGGCGACGATGGCTTCGAGGGATGCCGGCCAGCTCGAGAACGAGCGGCTGCCCTCGGGCATGACGGTCTCCTGCATCGCATTGACATGCACCTGGAGGGCGTTGGCCGCCAGGGCGTCGACGGCACGCTGCGCGTCCTCGGGCGAGCGCTCGATACCGACGTTGGCCATGACGAAGCCATCGGGGTTCTCGTCGCGAATGACGCGGAAGGTCCCCATCAGCTCGGGATTGTCGAGCGCGATGCTCAGCGAACCGGAGGCGATCGCGACGCCCGTCTCGCGCGCGGCGATCGCGAGGTCGCGGTTGATCGCGCCGGTCGAAGCGCTGCCTCCGGTCATGGCGTTGACGTAGAACGGCAGTGCCCAGCGCGTCCCGGCGACCTCGACGCCGAGGTCGACGCGGTCGGCATCGACACCCGCGAGGGCGTGGTGGACGAAACGCACGTCGTCCCAGCCATTGGGTCGGGGCGACTCCTTCTGCTGTGCGGCGGCCAGACGGACGTGGTCGTCCTTGCGCTCGGAGGCCTGTTCAGCCGGCATGGTGCTCTCCTTCCGGCGGGTGCACGCCGATCGTGAGGTGTCGGATGTCGTTGGTCTCCCAGACCCGCAGCATCCCGGCGACGTCGGAGTCGGCGGGCGCGAGGACGATGCCGCAGTCGCCGCCACCGGCGCCGGAAGGCTTACCGGCGGCGCCGATCGCCTCGGCCGCATCGCACAGGACGCGCAGCCGGTCGGTCTCGATGGTCACGCCCGTCCGCGCCCCGAGCGCCTGCAGGAGACGTCGGTTGCGGCGCAGCGCGTCGAGAGCGAGCCCGTCGTCGGATCCCGCGCGGCCGGCGTCATCGGGGCGGACGGCGAGTGCGCGCCACAGGTCGCCGACGCATGCGCGTGAGGCCTCGAGGAACCCGGTGTGCGCGTCGCCGGCGACGTTCGTGCCGCGCGAGACGCCGCTCACCAGGCGCTCGGTGGAGGCAGGGTGCCCAGTCCACCCGACGATCAGGTCGAGGCCGGACGGGGGAGTGAGGCGGATGATCTCCGCGCCGTCCCAGGCATCCGATCCGAGCACCGCTGCGACGCCGCGCTCGCGTCGTGCCGCGCGCAGCCGCTCTCGATCGGGCGAGCGGTACCCGATCCACCCGCCGTAGGTGCTCGCGGCGACGTCGCCTCCCGAAGCGTTCGGGGCGACGGCGATGGTGGCGAGCATCGCGAGCTCGTAGCGCCCGCGGGTGCCGAGGTCGAAGCCGTAGAACCGGTCGATCGCGGCGATCGTCGCGACGGTCACGGCGGCTGACGACCCGAGCCCGAACTTGCGGCCGCTGGGATCGTCGAGGCCGCTCTCGATGAACAGGTCGAAGAAACGCGGACGCAGGCCCCGTTCGGCGCGCAGCCGCTCGGATGCCTCGATCGCAGCGATGACGTAGTCGTACGGATGGTGCTCGCGGTCGAGGGTCAGCCCGTCCTGGCCGCGGGTCCAGCGCACCGGCATCCTGCTGTACTCGGGCGAGTGGATGCTGCCCTCGTCGACGCTCTCGGTGAGTGACACCGTCAGGTATCGGTCGACGGCGATGAGTACGGCGGGCTCGCCGGGGGAGACGACAGCGTACTCACCCGCGATGAAGAGCTTGCCGGGCGCGTGCACGACGATCGCGCCGGTCGGGTCGGCAGGCGTCATTCGCCTGCTCGCGTCACCAGAGCGGCGGCGGGGCCCGGGCGGGCGACGGCGAGCTCGGCGAGCCCGTCGAGCGACGCGGTCACAGCGCTGACCGCGTCAGGCCGGGTCAGCACGACGACGTTCGGACCGGCGTCCGCGGTCGCCCAGGCTTCGACACCGGCTTCGCGCAGGGCTGCGACACGGTCGAAGATCTCGACGCTGACGGGGCTGAGGTAGCGGATCGGCGGGTCGCACGACTGGATCAGCGCGTGCATCCGCAGGGCGTTCACCTCGGTGATGCGTCCAAGCCGCTCGACGTCACCCGCGCGGCACGCCTCCGCCGCGGCCTCGAGACTCTCTGCCGTCGAGGAGACCCACGCCGGGTAGAACGGTGACGTGAGCACCGTGCGGCGCATGGCCTCGCGGCTGGAGACCGGCTTCTCTCGCTTCTCGACCATGGCGACGACCATCGCGAGGTCGGGCGCGTCGACGGGCTCCGCGAAAGAGGTCTCGTCGCTGTCGCCCGCATGCCAGATCGCGAAACCGGGTATGACCGACCGTGATGCGGACCCCGAGCCGCGCCGGGCGAGGCGACTGAGGGCGCGGGTGTCGAGATCGAGCCCGTACGCGCGGGCGGCAGCCACGGCCAGAGCCGCGAAGCCCGAGGCCGACGATGCGAGCCCCGCGGCTGACGGGACCGTGTTGACGGTGTCGACCCGAGCCGCGACCGAGCTGCCCGCGAGCTCCCGCACGATGTCGAGGAATCGCGAGACGCGCTCGGCGGGCCCGTCGACCCGCTCGTCGCCGTTGAACACGAGGACGTCACCGGTCGCGGTCTCGTCGAGGCTCACGGTCGTGGTGGTGGGGAAGATGTCGAGCGTCATCGAGAGGCTCCCCGTGGCGGGGAGGTTCAACACGCTGTCGCGTTTGCCCCAGTACTTCACGAGCGCGATGTTCGGATGCGCGATGGCTGTCGCGGTGCTCATGCGGCTCCTTCGACGGTGGTGGTCCAGACCGCGGCGGCGCCGGCGCGGGTGAGTCGTTCGCCGAGCTCGGCTGCGGCGGCGGTGTCGCGGGCGAGAGCGAGGACGCAGCCGCCGCGACCGCCGCCGGTCAGTTTGGCTCCGAGCGCGTCGCCTGCCATCGCCGCGTGCACGAGTTGGTCGAGGGCCGGATCGCCGACCCCGAGCCCGTTGAGGAGCACGTGGGCGCGGCTCATCGCGCCGCCGATCGCCTCGCGATCACCGGTCGAGACGTCGCCGCGCAGCGCGGTGGCGAGCTCGCCAAGTTCGTCGAGGGTCGATTCCACGCCTGCCGGATCGCTCTCGCGGCGTTCGGCGACGGCGGCGACGGCCTCGCGCGTCCGGCCGCGGACCCCGGTGTCGGCGATCACGAAGACGAGATCAGCGCCCACGGAGACGGGCTCGATGCGGCCCCGGTCGAACCACACCGCCTTGCGAGCGCGCACCGTGCGGGCGTCGAGTCCGCTCGGCGCGCCGTGGGCGGCGCGCTCGGCGGTCTGGATCAGCTCGTGCATCATCTCGTCGTCGGCCGCGAGGCCGCACGCGCCCAGCACCGCTTCGATGACCGCCGCCGACACGGCGGCGCTCGATCCCAGCCCGCGTTCGGCAGGGATGCTGCTGTCGATGGAGATGTCGAGGGCGGCGTCCGGCCTGCCGGCGGCGGCGAGCGCTGCCCGCATGGCCGTCAGCGTCACGTTCAGCCGGTCCGGGGCGTGCGCGATGGGCCCGTGATACAGGGTGCTGGCGAGATGACCGCGACCGTCCGTCGGATGCGCGTGCGCCTCGACACCGAGAGCGCGGACGGGGATAGCGATCGCCGGGCGACCGTAGACGACGGCATGCTCGCCCAGGAGGATAGCCTTCGCACCGGCGCGGCCCGTTGCTCCGGGCTCCGCGGCCGAGCCGTGCGTTGCCACGTGCAGACGGGCGTCCGGTGCGATGGGGACGTCGGTCGGTGCAGTCATGGAATTTCGTCGAGCGTAACAGTCCGCCCCGGGGCGGGACCCGAGTGTGCGCCGATGCGACCGGACGCGGTCGCGACCGCTATCATGGGCGCCGCACCCAGCAACCTTTAACACCGTCCTGTGAGGCGGAGAAGGGAGCGGCGGATGAGCACGCGCACCGTGCTGCATGAAGCCGACATCGCCCGGGCCCTGACGAGGATCTCCCACGAGATCCTCGAATCCAACAGGGGCCCCGCCGACCTCGTCATCCTCGGCATCCCGCGGCGGGGAGTTCCCCTCGCCGCACGCATCGGCTCTCTCCTCGCGGAGATCTCCGGGACGGTCGTCCCGGTCGGAGCACTCGATGTGACGATGTATCGCGACGATCTGCACCGCAATCCGACACGAGCTCCGCAGCCGACGGCGATCCCCGCCGGCGGCGTCGACGGCAAGGTGGTCGTCCTCGTCGACGACGTGCTGTTCTCGGGGAGGTCGATCCGGGCGGCCCTCGACGCATTGCAGGACGTCGGCCGCCCCGCGGCGGTGCGACTGGCAGCTCTGGTCGACCGCGGCCACCGTGAGCTGCCGATCCGGCCCGACTTCGTCGGCAAGAACCTGCCCAGCGCCCGCGATGAGCGGGTGAACGTGCGCCTGCGCGAGATCGACGGCGTCGAAGAGGTGACGATCGGATCATGAGGCACCTGCTCGACACCAAGACCCTCGACCGGCTCGACGCGCTCCGTATCCTCGACGTCGCCGAGGACATGTCCGCCACGCAGCAGCGCGAGGTGCGCAAGCTCCCCACGCTCCGGGGCAAGACGGTCGTGAACCTGTTCTTCGAGGACTCCACCCGCACTCGGATCTCGTTCGAGGCGGCGGCGAAACGCCTCTCGGCCGACGTCATCAACTTCTCGGCCAAGGGTTCGTCGGTCTCCAAGGGCGAGTCGCTGCAGGACACCGCGCAGACGCTGCAGGCCATGGGCGCCGACGCCGTCGTGATCCGCCACGGCGCGTCCGGTGCGCCGCAGACCCTGGCTACCAGCGGCTGGATCAGCGCGGGAGTCGTCAACGCCGGCGACGGCACGCACGCTCATCCGACGCAGGCCCTGCTCGACGCGTTCACGATCCGCAAACGATTCTTCGGCGACGACAGCCGCGGTCGCGACCTCGCGGGTCTGCGGGTCACGATCGTCGGCGACATCCTCCATTCGCGCGTCGCGCGGTCGAACGTCTGGCTCCTGACGACGCTGGGCGCCGAGGTGTCGCTCGTCGCGCCGCCCACGCTCGTCCCGCAGGACGTCTCGGCATGGCCCGTGCGTGTGGCCTACGACCTCGACGAGGCCCTTGCCGAGAGGCCCGACGCGCTCATGATGCTGCGCATCCAGCTCGAGCGCATGAACGCGGCGTATTTCCCGACTGAACGGGAGTATTCGCGCATGTGGGGGCTGGATGCCGCGCGACTGGCGGCCCTTCCGGCCGATAGCATTGTCCTGCACCCCGGCCCGATGAACCGGGGGATGGAGATCTCCGCCGCCGCCGCCGATTCGCCGCGCTCGACCGTGCTCGAGCAGGTCGCGAACGGCGTCTCGGTGCGGATGGCCGTGCTCTACCTGCTGCTGGCGGGCGAGCGCACCGAAGCTGAGGAGGACGGACGATGAGCGAGAGCTTCCTCATCCGCGGAGCGCGCCGCGCCGGGGGCGACGCCGTCGACATGGTGATCGCCGACGGGATGATCACCGAGGTCGGCTCGGGTCTCAGCGCCGACGGGGCGACCGTGGTCGACGCCGACGGGCTCGTGGCGCTCCCCGGGCTGGTCGACCTGCACACGCATCTGCGCGAGCCGGGCTACGAGGCCTCCGAGACCATCCTCACCGGCTCGCGGGCCGCCGCGGCGGGGGGTTTCACGACCGTCTTCGCCATGCCGAACACCTCGCCCGTCGCCGACACCGCCGGCGTCGTCGAGCAGGAGCTCGCCCTCGGCGAGGCCGCCGGGTACGTCCATGTGCAGCCCATCGGGGCCGTGACGATCGGGCAGAAGGGCGAGCGACTGGCCGAGCTCGGGGCGATGGCCGCCTCGCGCGCACGAGTCCGTGTCTTCAGCGACGACGGGTTCTGCGTCTTCGACCCCCTCATCATGCGTCGCGCCCTGGAGTACGTGAAGTCGTTCGACGGCGTCGTGGCGCAGCATGCGCAGGACCCGCGGCTGACCGAGGGCGCCCAGATGAACGAGGGCACCGTGTCGGCCGAGCTCGGCCTGACCGGGTGGCCGGCGGTCGCCGAGGAGTCGATCATCGCGCGCGACGTGCTGCTGGCCGAGCACGTCGGGTCGCGTCTGCACGTCTGCCACCTGTCGACGGCCGGCTCCGTCGACATCATCCGGTGGGCCAAGAGGCGCGGCGTCAACGTGACCGCCGAGGTCACACCCCATCACCTGCTGCTGTCCGAGGAACTCGTTCGCGGTTACGACGCCCGCTTCAAGGTCAACCCGCCCCTCCGGCGTGACGAAGACGTGCAGGCGGTGCGCGAGGGGCTCGCCGACGGCACGATCGACATCGTCGCGACCGACCACGCACCGCACCCCGCCGAGGCGAAGAGCTGCGAATGGGCCGCGGCCGCCAACGGGATGGTGGGCCTCGAGTCCGCACTGCGCGTCGTGCAGCAGGCGGTCGTCGACACCGGGATGCTCGGGTGGGACGACGTCGCCCGCGTGCTCTCGGCGGCCCCTGCCCGGATCGGTCGCCTGACCGACGCGGGCACGCCGCTGGAGGCGGGCCGCCCCGCGTCGTTCACGCTCTACGATCCGCGCCCGGTGCGCACGTTCACGGATGCCGACCTCCGCGGACGCAGCGTCAACTCGCCCTATCTCGACCGCGAGCTGCCCGGCGAGGTGCGCTGGACGTTCTTCCGCGGCACGGCGACGGTCGCCGACGGCGGTCTGCTCGACCGGCCGGGAGCGCGCGCGTGAGCCGCGAGGGCGCCCTGCTCGTCATGGTCGCTGTCGCCCTGGTGCTGCTCGCACTCGGGGTCTGGGCCTGGCGACGACGAACGAGGCGCGACAGCGGCCTCACGGCACCGTTCGGCGAACTGCCCGCGGGAGCCGTGCAGACGGCGGCGATCTCGGGACTCTACGTCGCGACGACCCGCCACGACGAGCCGCTCGAGCGCCTCGCCATCCGCGGGCTCGGATTCCGCTCCCGTGTCGACGTCATCGTCGCCGCGGGCGGTGCGGATGCCGGCGTGGCCATCGACCTGACCGGTCAGCCGCGCCTGTTCATCCCCGCCGCGCGCGTCGTCTCCGTCGATCAGGCCACCGTCGCGATCGACCGCGTCGTCGAGAAGCGGGGCCTGACGCGCCTGAGCTGGCTGATCGACGACGAGACGACCGTCGACAGCTACTTCCGACCCCAGACCGCATCGGCCCGTGCGCTGGCCGATGCCATCCAGACCATCGTGACCCCCACCCAGACCCCAGGAGGCGACGCGTGACACTGTTCACCCGCGACCCCGCCGTGCTCGTGCTCGAGGACGGATCCCGCCACATCGGCCGCGCCTACGGCGCGCGCGGCACCACTCTCGGAGAGGTCGTCTTCGCCACCGGCATGACCGGCTACCAGGAGACCCTCACCGACCCGTCCTACGCCGGTCAGATCGTGCTGCAGACCGCCCCCCACATCGGGAACACCGGCATGAACGGCGAGGACGTCGAGTCGCGCCGCATCTGGGTCGCCGGATACATCGTCCGCGACCCCTCGCGCGTCGTGTCGAACTGGCGCTCGGAGAACTCTCTCGACGAGTCGCTCGAGCGCGACGGCATCGTCGGCATCAGCGGCATCGACACGCGCGCCGTCACCCGCGTCCTGCGCTCGGCGGGATCGATGCGCGGCGGCGTCTTCAGCGGTGACGCCGCCGACATCGATCCCGACGAGCAGCTGCGCATCGTCCGGGAGGCGCCCGAGATGACCGGTCGCAACCTCTCGGCTGAGGTATCGGTGCCCGCCGCCGAGGTGACGCCGGCAACGGGGGAGCGGCTCGGAAACCTCGCGGTGCTCGACCTCGGGGTCAAGCAGGCGACGGTGAACAATCTCGCCGCCCGCGGGTTCGACGTCCACGTGCTGCCTCAGGACGTGACCCTCGAGCAGCTGCGCGCGATCGACCCCATCGCGGTGTTCTACTCCAACGGCCCCGGCGACCCGGCCGCGAGCGACCGCCACGTCGAGCTGCTGCGGGGCGTGCTCGCCGACAAGCTGCCGTTCTTCGGCATCTGCTTCGGCAACCAGCTCCTCGGCCGCGCCCTCGGCTTCGGCACGTACAAGCTGCCCTTCGGCCACCGCGGCATCAATCAGCCCGTGCTCGACAAGCAGACCGGACGCGTCGAGATCACCGCGCACAACCACGGCTTCGCCGTCGATGCGCCCATCGAGGGCGTCGTCGACAGCCCGGCCGGCTTCGGCCGCGTCGAGGTCAGCCACGTCGGCCTCAACGACAACGTCGTGGAGGGCCTGCGCGCCCTCGACCTGCCGGCCTTCTCGGTGCAGTACCACCCGGAGGCCGCCGCCGGACCGCACGATGCCAACTACCTCTTCGACCGCTTCCGCGACCTCGTGATCGCGACCCAGGAGAACAAGAACTGATGCCCAAGCGCGACGATATCCAGAGCGTCCTCGTCATCGGGTCGGGCCCGATCGTCATCGGCCAGGCCTGCGAATTCGACTACTCCGGCACCCAGGCGTGCCGCGTGCTCCGCGAGGAGGGCGTCCGCGTCATCCTCGTCAACTCGAACCCGGCGACGATCATGACCGATCCCGACTTCGCCGACGCCACCTACATCGAGCCGATCACGTGGCAGGTCATCGAGACGATCATCGCGAAGGAACGCCCCGACGCGATCCTGCCGACGCTGGGCGGCCAGACCGCGCTCAACGCCGCGATCGACCTGCACAAGCACGGCATCCTCGAGAAGTACGACATCGAGCTGATCGGTGCGAACTTCGAGGCGATCAACAAGGGCGAGGATCGCCAGATCTTCAAGCAGCTCGTCATCGACTCGGGAGCGGATGTCGCCGACAGCCGCATCTGCCACACGATGGACGAGGTGCTCGCCGGGGCCGCCGAGCTCGGCTACCCGCTCGTCGTGCGCCCGTCCTTCACGATGGGCGGACTCGGCTCCGGCTTCGCGTACGACGAGAAGGACCTTCGCCGCATCGCCGGGGCGGGCCTGCGCGACTCGCCGACGACCGAGGTCCTGCTCGAGGAGTCGATCCTCGGTTGGAAGGAGTACGAGCTCGAGCTCATGCGCGACTCGGCCGACAACACCGTGGTCGTGTGCTCCATCGAGAACGTCGATCCGGTCGGCGTCCACACCGGCGACTCGATCACCGTCGCCCCGGCGCTGACCCTCACCGACCGCGAGTACCAGAAGATGCGCGACATCGGCATCGACATCATCCGCGCCGTCGGCGTCGACACCGGTGGCTGCAACATCCAGTTCGCTGTCGATCCGCAGACGGGTCGCATCATCGTCATCGAGATGAACCCGCGCGTGTCGCGTTCGTCGGCGCTGGCGTCGAAGGCGACCGGATTCCCCATCGCGAAGATCGCTGCGAAGCTGGCGATCGGCTACCGCCTCGACGAGATCCCGAACGACATCACCAAGGTCACCCCGGCGAGCTTCGAGCCGACCCTCGACTACGTGGTCGTGAAGGTGCCGCGCTTCAACTTCGAGAAGTTCCCGGCCGCCGACACCACGCTCACGACCACCATGAAGTCGGTCGGCGAGGCGATGGCCATCGGACGGAACTATGCCACGGCGCTCCAGAAGGCCCTGCGATCGCTCGAGAAGCGAGGCTCGAGCTTCCACTGGGGCGACGAGGAGCGGTCGGTGGACGAGCTGCTCGAGATCGCCAAGACCCCGACCGACGGCCGTATCGTCGTGCTGCAGCAGGCGATGCGCAAGGGTGCATCGATCGAGCAGGCCTTCGAAGCCACCGCGATCGACCCGTGGTTCCTCGACCAGATCGCGCTCATCAACGAGGTCGCCGCGTTCGTCGCCGGCGCCGGCGAGCTCGACGAGCACGTCATCCGCACGGCCAAGGACCACGGGTTCAGCGATGCCCAGATCGCGCAGCTCCGCGGCACCACCGAAGAAGAGGTGCGCGGCATCCGCTACGCCCTCGGCCTGCGCCCGGTCTTCAAGACGGTCGACACCTGTGCCGGCGAGTTCCCCGCGCTCACGCCGTACCACTACTCGTCGTACGACACCGAGACCGAGGTCACACCGTCCGATCGCACCAAGGTCGTCATCATCGGCTCGGGCCCGAACCGCATCGGTCAGGGCGTCGAGTTCGACTACTCGTGCGTGCATGCGAGCTTCGCGCTGGCGGATGCCGGGTACGAGACGATCATGGTCAACTGCAACCCCGAGACGGTCTCGACCGACTACGACACGAGCGATCGACTCTACTTCGAGCCGCTGACCCTCGAGGACGTCCTCGAGGTGCTGCACGCCGAGTCGCAGTCGGGCACGATCCTCGGGGTCATCTGCCAGCTCGGCGGACAGACGCCGCTCGGGCTCGCGAAGGGCATCGAGGCCGCCGGGTACAGCATCCTCGGCACCCAGCCCGAGGCGATCGATCTCGCCGAGGAGCGCGAGCTCTTCTCGCGTCTGCTCGACGAAGCAGGGCTCGTCGCCCCTCGCAACGGCACCGCGATCGACGTCGACGGGGCTGTCGAGGTCGCCGAGTCGATCGGTTACCCCGTGCTCGTGCGCCCGAGCTTCGTCCTGGGCGGACGCGGCATGGAGATCGTCTACGACACCGAGAGCCTGCGCGACTACTTCGTTCGGGTGGCCGACCAGGCGATCATCGGCCCGGGCCTTCCGCTGCTGGTCGATCGCTTCCTCGATGATGCGGTCGAGCTCGACGTCGACGCGCTGTTCGACGGTGACGAGCTCTACATCGGCGGCGTCATGGAGCACCTCGAGGAAGCCGGCATCCACTCCGGCGACTCGAGCTGCACGCTGCCGCCGATGTCGCTCGGACGCACCGAGATCGATCGGGTGCGCGATGCGACTCTCGCGATCGCACGGGGCGTGGGCGTGCGCGGTCTGCTCAACGTGCAGTTCGCCGTGTCGGCGGGTGTGCTCTACGTCATCGAGGCCAACCCTCGCGCGAGCCGCACGGTGCCGTTCGTGTCGAAGGCGCTGGGCATCCCGCTCGCCAAGGCCGCGTCGCGGATCATGGCCGGCTCGTCCATCGCCGAGCTCAAGGCCGAGGGTCTGCTTCCCGCCGAAGACGGCTCGCGCGTCCCGCTCGACGCGCCGGTCGCGGTGAAGGAGGCCGTCCTGCCCTTCAAGCGGTTCCGCACCGCCGACGGACGCACCGTCGACTCGGTCCTCGGGCCCGAGATGCGGTCCACGGGTGAGGTGATGGGCATCGACCGCGACTTCCCGACCGCTTTCGCCAAGAGCCAGGCGGCCGCCTACGGCGGGATGCCGACTTCGGGGACGGTGTTCCTCTCCGTGGCCGACGACGACAAGCGGGCCGTCATCCTCCCCGCCCACCGGCTGCAGGAGCTCGGGTTCCGGCTGGTCGCGACGGAGGGCACCGCGGAGATCCTGGCCCGCAACGGCATCCGCGTCGAGGTCGTGGGCAAGTACTCCGAGACGCAGGCCTCGGGTGAGCGCAACGTCGTCGACCTGATCAACGCCGGTGAGATCGACATGGTCGTGAACACGCCGTCGGGCGGTGTCGCTCGCGCCGACGGTTACGAGATCCGAGCCGCTGCCGTCGCCGGCGACCGCGCCCTGTTCACCACGATGGCCGTCCTCGGTGCCGCCGTCAGCGCGCTGCCCGTCCTCCGCGAGGGCTTCCAGGTGAAGAGCCTGCAGGACTACGCCCTCGAACGGGCAGGGCGCCGGTGACCGCATTCGGGGAGCGTCTGTCCGGCGCGCTCGAGACATACGGGCCGCTCTGCGTCGGCATCGACCCGCACGCGGCACTGCTCGCGGACTGGGGCCTTCCGGCCTCAGCCGCGGGCGTGCGCGAGTTCGGCATGCGCGTGGTCGATGCCGCGCGCGGCCGTGTCGGGGTCGTCAAACCGCAGGTCGCGTTCTTCGAGCGATACGGATCGGCCGGCTTCGCCGCCCTCGAAGAGGTGCAGGCTGCAGCACGTGACGCGGGGCTCATCGTGATCGCGGATGCGAAGCGCGGAGACATCGGCAGCACGATGGACGGCTACGCCGCGGCGTGGCTCGAGCCGGGCGCGCCGCTGGAGGCGGATGCCGTGACGGTGAGTCCGTACCTCGGCCCCGGCTCTCTCCGCGGCGCGATCGCCGGCGCCGCGCGTGCCGGCAAGGGCGTCTTCGTTCTCGCTGCGACCAGCAATCCCGAGGCATACGGCCTGCAGTCCGCGGAGGTCACCGCGGTGGACGCGCGACGCGGTCAGACGGTCGCGGACTGGGTCGCGTCCGGCGTCGGCTGGGCCAACCGGTCGGCCGCCGACGCGGGAACGCTCGGTCACGTCGGACTGGTCGTCGGGGCGACCGTCGACCGCGGCGAGCTCGGTCTCGCCGACGAGTCACTGCGCGGCGCACCGATCCTCGCGCCCGGCTTCGGTGCGCAGGGGGTGGCGCTCGGCGACCTGCGGTCGGTGTTCGGCGCGCACGCGGGCCAGGTGATCGCGAGCGCGAGCCGCAGTG
This sequence comes from Microbacterium sp. F1-18, assembly GCF_052921305.1. Lineage (NCBI taxonomy): Bacteria > Bacillati > Actinomycetota > Actinomycetes > Micrococcales > Microbacteriaceae > Microbacterium > Microbacterium sp. F1-18. The sequence goes on from NZ_JBREVD010000002.1 coordinate 240,979, forward strand.
TTCTCACGGCCGGTCCCGATGGCATCGTGGGCGCCATCGACGCGCACCGCCGCGAGCTGGCGGAGGCAGAGGAGGAAACCCGTGGCTGATCGTCCCCACCCGCCCGAGGTCGACCGTGCGGCAGCCTCGCGTCGCGCCGTCGCCGCGCGCCGTGAGCGGGCAGCGCTGAAGAAGGACGTCGCGATGCGCGTCATCTCGCCTCAGGAGCTGCTGCGGCGTGCCCTCGCCGATCCCGAGTCGGCCGCTGGCGCGATGCGGGTCACGGACTTCCTCACCGCGATCCCGGCGATCGGTGAGAACAAGCGCGACCGCATCCTCGCGGACCTCGACATCTCACCCGTCAAACGCCTCGGCGGTCTCGGCTCGCGCCAGCGGCTCGCGTTGCAGCGGTTCCTCGATGCCCGCCTCCCCGAGCCCCAGCCGCGCACCGGGCGTTCCCGGCTGCTCGTGCTGGCCGGGCCGACCGCCGTCGGCAAGGGGACGGTCGCCGCCCACATCCGCGACAACCACCCGGAGATCCTGCTGTCGGTGTCGGCGACCACCCGGGCGCCGCGACCGGGCGAGGTCGACGGCGAGCACTACTACTTCGTCGACGACGCCGAGTTCGACCGCCTCGTCGCCGAGGGGGAGCTTCTCGAATGGGCGACGGTGCACAACCGTCATCGGTACGGCACCCCCAAGGCACCCATCGAGGCGGCACTGGCCGAGGGGCGCACGGTGCTCCTCGAGATCGACCTGCAGGGAGCCCGTCAGGTCCGCGCCGCCGCGCCCGACGCGACCCTGGTCTTCCTGCTGCCCCCGAGCTGGGACGAGCTGGTCGATCGGCTCGTCGGCCGCGGCACCGAGGATGCGGAGGAACGGGCCCGCCGTCTGCGCACAGCGCGCGTGGAACTCGCCTCGCAGAACGAGTTCGACTACCGCGTCGTCAACGACACCGTCGCCCGCGCGGCCGACGAGGTCGCCGCGCTGGCGAACTGATCGCGTAGACTGGGGGGATGCCTGCGCCTGCGGCGCGGCAGCAGACTCTCCACCGACATCGATCCCGGAAGGATCCGCCATGGCCGGAAGCAACGAAGGCATCATCGACCCGCCCATCGACGCCCTGCTCGACAAGGTCGACTCGAAGTACCAGCTGGTCATCTACGCGTCCAAGCGCGCGCGTCAGATCAACGACTACTACTCCGACCTGCACGAGGGCAACCTGTTCGACAACGTCGGCCCGCTCGTCGACTCGTCGGTCGAGGACAAGCCGCTGACCATCGCGATGCACGAGATCCACGAAGACAAGCTCCGCCTGCGTTCGCTCGACTGACCCGGCGGTAGACCCGTCACATTTCTGCCCGCGGCAGCCGGATGTCGGCTGCCGCGGGCAGAATCGTCTCCGTCCCGATCCCGTCCCGTTCCGTCTCACAGGGAGCCCCGATGAGCCAGCTGCGCCTGTTCACGTCCGAGTCCGTCACCGAGGGGCACCCCGACAAGATCTGCGATCAGATCTCCGACAGCATCCTCGACGCGCTGCTGACCGTCGACCCCGCCTCGCGCGTCGCGGTCGAGACTCTCGTGACGACGGGGCTCGTCCACGTCGCGGGTGAGGTGCGCACCGACGGCTACGCCGACATCCCCGGCATCGTGCGCGGAGTGGTGAACCGCATCGGCTACACCTCGAGCGAGACGGGCTTCGACGGCGACTCCTGCGGTGTGACCGTGTCGATCGGCGAGCAGTCGTCCGACATCGCCGCGGGGGTCGACAACGCCCTCGAGCACCGGGAGCAGGGCTCGATCGATCCGACCGACGCCCTCGGCGCGGGCGATCAGGGCATCATGTTCGGCTATGCGACCAACGAGACGCCCCAGCTCATGCCGATGGCGATCTGGACGGCGCACCGCATCGCCGAGCGCCTGACGTCGGCTCGTCGCACCGGCGCGCTGCCGTTCCTCCGGCCCGACGGCAAGACGCAGGTGACGCTCGGCTACGACGGCGCTGTGCCGCGCACGGTCGAGACCGTGGTGCTCTCCACCCAGCATCAGCCCGACATCTCCTTGCCCGCACTGCGGGCGGCCGTCCAAGCCGAAGTCATCGAGCCCGTCCTCGCCGAGACCGGCCTCGACATCTCCGACGTCGAGTACGTCATCAACCCGGCCGGTCCCTTCGTGGTCGGCGGTCCGAAGGGCGACGCGGGGCTGACGGGTCGCAAGATCATCATCGACACCTACGGAGGTGCCGCTCGACACGGCGGCGGAGCGTTCAGCGGCAAGGACCCGTCCAAGGTCGACCGCTCAGCGGCGTACGCGATGCGCTGGGTGGCGAAGAACGCGGTCGCGGCAGGACTCGCCGACCGACTCGAGGTGCAGGTGGCGTATGCCATCGGGCGCGCCGCCCCCGTCGGGCTCTACGTCGAGTCATTCGGCACGGGACACGTCGCAGACGACGTTATCTCCGCGGCGATCCGCGACGTCTTCGACCTCCGGCCGCAGGCGATCATCGACCGTCTCGATCTCCTCCGGCCGATCTACGCCCAGACCGCCGCCTACGGCCACTTCGGCCGTGAGCTGCCCGAGTTCACCTGGGAGCGCACCGATCGCGTCGAGGAGTTGCGCGCCGCCGCGGGGCTGTGAGCGACGCGCCGCGGCGGGTCGCTCGGGTTCTCATCGACTCGCCTCTGCCCCAGCTCGACCGTCTGTTCGACTACCTCGTCCCCGACACCCTCCGCGAGGTTGCGCTGCCCGGTGTGCGGGTGAAAGTGCCGCTCCGCACGGTCGGGCGCACCGTCGAGGGCTACCTCGTGGAACTCGGTGACGAGACCGACGGCGATCGCCCCCTGTCCGAGCTCGAAGGCGTCGTGTCGCCCGTCGAGGTGCTCCCGGAACGGCTCTACGCGCATGCGCGTCGGGTCGCCGACCGGGCGGCGGGATCGGCGAGCGATGTCCTGCGGCTGGTCATTCCGAAGCGCATGGTGCGGGCGGAGAAGGCGTGGGCGGCATCGGGCGCCCCCGAGACCCCCGTCGTGCGCGACGACGCCCTCGCGTGGGCGAGGGAGACCGCCGCCGCCTACCCCGAGCTCGAGGGCGCGGTCGCCGACGGCGAGCGTGTGGCCGTCGACGCGCCGCCGCGTCCGGCGGACGACGTGCCCGCATGGGCGGAGCTGCTCGCTGCGCTGGCGGTCCTCACGCTCGCACGGGGGAGGAGCGTGATCGTCGTGGTCCCCGATCACCGCGACGAGGCCCACGTGCTGGCCGTCCTCGCCCGCCGGGTGGACGATGCGGCCGTCGTCCGCGACGACGCGCGGCGTTCGGGACCGGAACGCTATGCCGGATACCTGCGCCTGCTGGCCCCGGTGCCCTGCATCGTGGTGGGCAACCGATCGAGCGTGTACGCGCCGGCGCACGATGTCGGTGCGGTCCTCCTGTGGGACGACGGCGATCCGCTGCTCGCGGAGCCGCTGACCCCAGGGGTGCACGCGCGCGACGCCGCGCTGGTGCGTCAGGAGCTGCAGGCGTGCGCCCTGGTCTTCGCGGGGCTGACGCGAACGACCGACGTCGAGCGGCTCGTCGCTCTCGGCTGGGTGCGCGACATCCCGGCGCGGCGCCGCGAGAGTCCGCGGGTGGTGCTCTCGGCCACCCGCGAGGGGGAGTCGCGGGGAACGCGGGTGCCGTCGGCGGCCTTCGCCGCGGCGCGGGAGGCGCTGGTGCACGGTCCGGTCCTGGTCCAGGTCGCTCGCCCGGGGTACGCTCCCGTCCTCGTGTGCGCCGACTGCCGCACGCCGGCACGCTGTGCGCATTGCGCGGGGCCGCTGCGCGCCCGCCGCCCGGGCGCCGTGCCCGAGTGCGCCTGGTGCGGGCGTGCAGCGCCGGCCTGGGCATGTGCGTCGTGCTCGTCGCAGCGCCTGCGCATGGCTTCCTCTGGCAGCGAGCGCACGGCCGACGAGCTCGGTCGCGCTTTCCCGAACACCCGCGTCATCGTGTCCGACGGCGACCATCAGGTCACCCACGTCGACGCGAAGCCGGCGCTCGTGATCGCGACACGCGGCGCCGAACCCTTCGCAGTCGGCGGATACCGCGGTGTGATCCTGCTCGACGGTGATCGGATGCTGATGACCGAGCAGCTCCGGATCGCCGAGGCGTGCCTGCGCTGGTGGTCGGATGCGGCGGCTCTGGCCGCGCCGGGCGCCCCCGTGCATCTCGTGGGTGTCGCCGGCCCGGCAGCCCGCGCACTCGCCACCTGGACGCAGCCGGCCTACGCCCGGGCGGAGCTCGCGGAGCGCGCGCCGCTCCAGATGCCGCCGACGGTCCGCGTGGCGGCCGTCGAGGGAACGCCAGCCGCGGTTTCGGAGGCGATCATGCAGCTCCGCGCGGACGTTCCCGCCTTGACCGACACATCGATCCTCGGTCCCGTACCCCGCGACGACGCCGTCCGTGCGCTCGTGCGTTTCGAGTATGCGCTCGGGCGCCCGGTGGCCGAGTCCCTCCGGGCGTCGGTCGTCGCGGCAGCGCTGCGCGGACGGCGACGCCGCGGGGCGCCGCCAGGACCGCGCAATACACTCAGAGTACGTCTCGACGTGCCCGATCTCGATCTGTGAGGAGCGCCATGCGCATCGTCTTCGCCGGCACACCGGAACCCGCCCTGCCATCGCTCCGGCGACTCGCCGCTTCGCCGCACGAGATCGTCGGGGTCGTCACGCGGCGCGACGCGCCGCTCGGCCGCAAGCGGGTGCTCACGCCATCGCCGGTGGCGGCCCTCGCCGCCGAGCTGGGGCTCCCGGTCCTGAAGACCGACCGCCTCGATTCCGACGCGACGCAGACGATCACCTCGTGGGGAGCCGACCTCGGCGTGATCGTCGCCTACGGGGGACTGGTGCGCGAGCCGCTGCTGTCCACGCCGCGGCATGGCTGGATCAACCTCCACTTCTCGTTGCTGCCCGACTGGCGGGGCGCCGCACCGGTGCAGCACGCGCTCATCGCGGGTGATCGGGTGAGCGGGGTGAGCGTGTTCCAGCTCGTTCCCGAGCTCGACGCGGGTGACGTCTTCGCGCAGAGCCGCCACGCGGTCGGCCGCGGCGCGACCGCCGGCGACCTGCTCTCGGAGCTCGCCGGCCTTGGCGCGGACACCCTGTCGGACGTCGTCGACGGGATCGCCGACGGCACGGCCCGAGCCCTGCCGCAGACAGGTGAGCCGACGTTCGCGCCCAAGCTGACCCTCGCAGACGGAGTCCTCGACTTCGAGCTCAACGCTGAGACCGTGCTCGACCGCTTCCGGGGGACGACCCCCGAGCCCGGCGCGCACACCACAGTGGCCGGGCAGCGGCTCAAGGTGCTCGCGGCCCGCCGGGGGACGGAGGCAGCCCTCGCTCCCCGCGAGATCCGTCTCGTCGGCAAGGAGGTCCTCGTGGGAACCGCCGACGGCACAGTCGCGCTCCTCACCGTGCAGCCCGCCGGTCGCGGCGCGATGCCGGCGCCGGACTGGTGGCGGGGGCAGCGCGCCGAGAGCATCGAGGCGGGCTCGTGAATCCGGCACGCCGCGTCGCCTTCGACGTCCTCCGAGCGGTCGCCGACTCGGATGCGTACGCCAATCTGCTGCTTCCGCAGGAACTCCGCCGTGCGGGTCTCACACCAGCGGATGCGGGACTGGCCACCGAACTGACATACGGCACGCTGCGCCGTCAGGGTACATACGACGCGATCATCGAACAGGCGTCGGGACGCGCGATCGACACGATCGATCCACCGGTGCGCGACGCGCTGCGCCTCGGTGTCCACCAGCTCCTGTCGACGCGGGTGGCCTCGCACGCGGCGGTGAACGAGAGCGTCGAGCTCGTGCGGCGCGCGGGCGCGTCCAACGCCGCCGGCTTCGCCAACGCGGTGCTCCGGCGCATCGCCCGGGACAACCCGGGGGAATGGCTGCAGCGGGTCGATGCCGGCGCGCGCTCGGATGACGAGCGGCTCGGACTGCGCTACTCCCATCCCGTATGGGTCATCCGGGCGTTCCGTCGGGCGCTCGCGGCAGAGGGGCGCGCGGACGAGCTCGAAGACCTGCTGGCGGCCGACAACGTCTCGCCGAGCGTCACGATGACCGCGCTCCCGGGCTTGGCCGACATCCCCGCCGATCGCGCTCGGACCCCCTACTCACCGCTCGGATTCCGACTCGACGGCGGCGACCCCGAGCCGCTGGTGCGTGGCGCGGAGGGCCGCATCCGTGTCCAGGACGAGGGATCGCAGCTCGCCGCGCTGGCATTGACACGTGCGCGTCCCGTCCGCGCGGGTGAGCGCTGGTTGGACCTGTGCGCAGCGCCGGGCGGCAAGACGGCCGTCCTGGCTGCGGAGGCGCTCGCGGGCGGGGCCGCCCTCGAGGCCAACGAGATCTCACCGGCGCGCGCACGGCTCGTTCGCTCCTCCGTCGCCGGGGTGCCGCTCGAGGTTCCGGTGTCGGAGGACGACGGCCGCGAACGAGCGGGACGGGGTCGGTACGACCGCATCCTCGTCGACGCGCCCTGCACGGGGCTCGGCGCGCTTCGCCGCCGTCCCGAGGCCCGCTGGCGCAAGAGCCCGTCCGATGTGCCCGACCTCAGCGCTCTGCAGCGCGAACTGCTCGGCGCGGCCGTCGCCTCGCTCGCCCCGGGCGGGATCGTCGCCTATGTGACGTGCTCGCCTCACCTCGCCGAGACCTCGGTCGTCGTCGCCGACGTGCGCGCGTCTCACTCGGACCTCCGCGAGCTCGACGCCCGGGAGGTCCTCCGGTCGGTCAGCCGCCGCGACATCGACCTGCCCGAGCCGCAGGACGGGTCGGGGCGCGCGCAGCTGTGGCCGCATCGCCACGGGACCGATGCGATGTCGATCACACTCCTGCAGAAGCCGTGACCGGCGATAATGGGGGCGTGAGCGACGCCGACGCCCTGCGCATCAACCCCAGCATCCTGGCCGCCGACTTCGTGAACATGGAGGCGGAGCTCGGCCGCATCCGCTCGGCGGACTTCGTGCACGTGGATGTCATGGACAACCACTTCGTTCCGAATCTGACCTTCGGCCCGCAGATGGTCGAGCGGATCCAGGCGACGAGTCCCGTTCCCCTCGACGTGCACCTGATGATCTCCGACGTCGATCGCTGGGCGCCCGGCTACGCCGAGCTGGGGGCCGCGAGTGTGACCTTCCACCTCGAGGCGGCGACCGACCCCGTCGCCCTGGCGCGACGCCTGCGGGCGATCGGGTCGCGCGCCGGCGTCGCCGTCAAGCCCGCCACGCCCGTCGAGGGGCTCTTCGATGTCCTCGACGAGTTCGATCAGGTCCTCGTGATGACCGTCGAGCCGGGTTTCGGTGGCCAGAGCTTCATGGCCGACCAGATGCCCAAGCTCCGCCGTCTCGCCGACGAGGCGCGTCGTCGCGGCTCCTCCGTCTGGCTGCAGGTCGACGGCGGCATCTCGGAGTCGACGATCGCGCAGGCCGCCGAGGCCGGGGCAGACACGTTCGTGGCCGGATCCGCGGTGTTCGGCGCGGCCGATCCGGATGCCGCCATCGCGAGCCTGCGCGACCGGGCGCAGCGCGCGCATCGACACTGATCCATCCGTCGCCGCGGTCGGAGTCGCCGTCACGGGCCGGTACCCTGGCTAGGTGAAGACGTTCGACGCCCTGTTCGCAGAGCTCACCTCTATCGCCGAGACCCGGCCCGAGGGTTCGGGCACGGTCGCGCAGCTCGACCGCGGTGTGCACGCCATCGGCAAGAAGATCGTCGAGGAGGCCGCTGAGGTCTGGATGGCGGCGGAGTATCAGTCCGACGTCGAGACTGCCGAGGAGATCTCGCAGCTGCTGTATCACCTGCAGGTGCTCATGATCAGCAAAGGTCTGAGCCCCGAAGACGTCTACCGACATCTCTGAGCGACGCCCCGCCCTCCCGCTCCGAGACAGAAAGACCCCCATGCTGCGCATCGCCGTTCCCAACAAGGGATCGCTCGCCGAGACCGCCGCCGAAATGCTGGCCGAAGCCGGCTACACCGGTCGTCGCGACTCGAAAGACCTGCACGTCATCGACCCCGTCAACGAGGTCGAGTTCTTCTACCTGCGTCCCAAGGACATCGCCACCTATGTCGGCTCGGGCGCGCTCGACGTCGGCATCACCGGTCGCGACCTCCTGCTGGACGCCCGCATGCCCGGCGCGCGCGAGATCGAGCGGCTCGGCTTCGCCGGCTCGACCTTCCGCTTCGCCGCGCCCACCGGCACGTTCTCCGACGTCGCCGAGCTCTCGGGTAAGCGCATCGCCACCTCGTACCCCGGGCTCGTCGACGCGTTCCTCGACGAGCGCGGCATCGCCGTCGATCTCGTGCCCCTCGACGGCGCGGTGGAGTCCGCGGTCCGTCTGGGCGTCGCCGACGCCGTCGCCGATGTGGTGGAGACGGGCACGACCCTCCGCCAGGCGGGGCTCGAGGTCTTCGGGCCCGAGATCCTGCGGTCCGAGGCGGTCCTCATCGCCGGTCCGCACGACGCCGACGGCACGGAGCGCCTGCTGCGGCGTCTGCGTGGCGTCCTGGTGGCGCGACGCTACGTGATGGTGGACTACGACCTCCCGGCCGCCCTGGTCGACGAGGCCGTCGCCGTCGCGGGCGGCATCGAGTCGCCCACGATCTCGCCGTTGCGCGACCCCGAGTGGGTGGCCGTCCGGGTGATGGTGCCGCGCGCGAGCGTGAACACGACGATGGACGACCTCTACGCCATCGGTGCGCGTGCGATCCTCGTCACCGCGATCCACAACGCGAGGCTCTGACATGACGCTGGCACGCCGCGTCATCCCGTGCCTCGACGTCGCTGCGGGACGCGTGGTCAAGGGTGTGAACTTCGAGAACCTGCGCGACATGGGCGATCCGGTCGAGCTCGCCCGGCTGTACTTCGAGCAGGGCGCCGACGAGCTGACGTTCCTCGACGTCACCGCGACCGTAGACGGTCGGGCCACGACCTACGACGTCGTGCGTCGCACCGCAGAGCAGGTCTTCATCCCCCTCACCGTCGGCGGCGGCGTTCGATCGGTCGACGACGTCGCGCGCCTGCTGTCGGTGGGGGCCGACAAGGTCGGCGTCAATTCGGCGGCGATCGCGCGCCCCGAGCTCATCGGCGAGATCGCCGACCGTTTCGGGGCTCAGGTGCTCGTGCTCTCCCTCGATGTGAAGCGCGCACCGGGCACCGCATCGGGCTTCGTCGTGACGACGCACGGCGGGCGCACGGCGACATCGATCGACGCGCTCGCCTGGGCGCGCGAAGCGATCGAACGTGGCGCGGGCGAGCTGCTCGTGAACTCGATCGATGCCGACGGCACGAAGGACGGATTCGATCTCGAGCTCATCGAGCTGATGCGTGAGGCCTCGTCCGTGCCTGTCATCGCCTCGGGCGGCGCCGGCGCGACCGAGCACTTCGCCCCCGCGATCGAGGCGGGCGCGGATGCCGTGCTCGCCGCATCCGTGTTCCATTCGGGCCAGCTCACGATCGGCGACGTGAAGGACGCTCTCACGGCGCAGGGGATCGAGGTGCGGCCATGACCGAGAGCATCGAAAGCCGCATCGAGCGCGTGTCGTTCGACGCGAACGGCCTCGTCGCTGCGATCGTCCAGCAGCACGACACGCGCGAGGTGCTCATGCTGGCCTGGATGGATGCGGAGGCGCTGCGCCGCACGCTCACCAGCGGCCGTGTGACGTACTGGTCGCGCTCGCGCCGGGAGTACTGGCGCAAGGGCGACACGTCCGGCCACATCCAGCTCGTCCGCGGGGCACGGCTCGATTGCGACGGCGACGCCGTCCTCCTGCTGGTCGAGCAGGTGGGCGCGGCCTGCCACACCGGCACGCGCACATGCTTCGACACGGACGACCTCGACCCCGTCGTGGCGGTCTCATGACTCGGCGCTCCCGGACGTTCGCGGTTCTCGCCGCTGTTGTCGGCGGCGGCCTCGCGGTCATCGGAGCGACGCAGCCGTGGCTGGAGGCGACGTTGCGTGACGGCGCTCAAGCGGTCCTCCCGGTGCCGGGCACCGAGGCGCTCCCGCTGGTCACTCCACTGGGCCTGGCAGCGCTCGCCCTCGGGCTCGCGCTCTCGATCGTGGGCACGGTGCTGCGCTACGTCTTCGGCGTCGTCGGGGTGCTGATCGGCGCCGCGCTCCTCGCCGAATCGCTCCGTATCGCCCTGACGGCGCCGCCCGAGGCCGTGGTCGGCGTCGTCGCCGACGCGACCGGACTCGCGGGCGTCGAAGCGGTGGGCACGCTGGTCTCGACGATAACGGTCACCGCGTGGCCGTGGATCACGGCGGTCGGCGCCGCCGCGGTGTGCGCGGGCGGGGTGCTGACCCTCGTGACGGCTCGCTCGTGGCGCAGCACCGCGCGCCGTTACCGCACCGATGCGGCCGCCGAGGTCCGCCGCCCCGGTGGTTCGCGTCCGCACGATTCCCACGATCCGATCGATTCGTGGGACGACCTCAGCCGCGGGTCCGATCCGACCGCTTGAGCCCCGGTAGACTGACCTCAGCCCGAGAAATCCCGCGAAGGAGAACAATGAGCAACATCGGCGACCCCGGCCACGGACACTCCCCGGCGGCGTGGACCGCTGTGGTGATCATGCTCCTGGCGTTCGCGCTGGGCACCCTGTTCTTCTGGCTCGACATGCCGGTGCTCGTCTGGGCGTCCGCCGGTCTGCTCGTGGTCGGGCTCATCGTCGGCTGGGCCATGGCGAAGGCCGGGTACGGCGCGTACGGCGACAAGTACACCCCGAAAGCGCACTGACGTGCTGGCCGGTCTCACGGCCGGCGCCGTCGAGGATGCCGAGGCCCGTGCGGCCGAGCGGCCCCTCGCCGTCGTCGAGCGCGACGCGCTCGCTCAGAGCCCGGCACGCGACGCCCTTGCGGCGCTCGCCCCGGCCGAGCGGGTCAGAATCATCGCCGAGGTCAAGCGTGCGAGCCCGTCTCGCGGCGATCTCGCCGCGATCCCCGATCCCGCTCTTCAGGCGGCTCGGTATGAGGAGGGCGGCGCTTCCGTCATCTCCGTGCTGACCGAGGGGCGGCGATTCAAGGGCAGCCTGGCCGACCTCGAGGCGGTTCGCGCCGAGGTGTCGATCCCCGTGCTGCGCAAGGACTTCATCGCCAACCCGTACCAGGTGTTCGAGGCCCGTGCGGCCGGCGCAGACCTGGTGCTCCTGATCGTCGCCGCGCTCGAGCAGCCGCTGTTGGCCGAGCTGCACGAGCTGGTGCTCGAGCTCGGAATGACGCCCCTGGTCGAGACCCACTCGCTCGACGAGGTGCACCGCGCCGCCGACATCGGAGCGCGGCTGGTGGGTGTCAACGCGCGCAACCTCTCGACCTTCGAGCTCGACCGCGACCTGTTCGGCCGATTGGTGGAGCATCTGCCCGCGGATGCTGTCAAGATCGCCGAGTCCGCCGTGCTCACACCGCACGACGTGGCCCACTACCGTCGAGCGGGCGCCGACGCCGTCCTGATCGGCGAGGCGCTCGTGACGAACGATCCCGTTACCACCCTGCACGCATTCCTGGAGGCCGGCGCGTGAGCCTGCGAGAACAGCACGGTCCCTTCTTCGGCGAGTTCGGCGGGCGGTTCATGCCCGAATCGCTGATCGCCGCGATCGACGAGCTGACCGCGGTCTACGAGTCGGCGATGGCCGACCCCGAGTTCGCGGCCGAGCTGACGCGCACGCTCGCGACCTACGCGGGGAGGCCGTCGGCGCTGACCGAGGTGCCGCGCTTCGCCGAGCACGCCGGCGGCGCGCGCGTCTTCCTCAAGCGTGAGGACCTCAACCACACGGGCTCGCACAAGATCAACAACGTGATCGGTCAGGCCATGCTGACCAAACGCCTGGGCAAGACCCGGGTGATCGCCGAGACCGGAGCCGGCCAGCACGGCGTGGCCACGGCGACGGCCGCGGCATTGTTCGGCTTCGACTGCACGATCTACATGGGCGAGGTCGACACCGAGCGTCAAGCCCTCAACGTCGCACGCATGCGCCTGCTCGGCGCCGAGGTCGTGCCGGTGACGACCGGGTCGCGCACGCTCAAGGACGCGATCAACGAGGCCTACCGCGACTGGGTGGCCTCGGTCGAGACGACCAACTACATCTTCGGCACCGCAGCCGGGCCGCATCCGTTCCCCGCCATGGTGCGCGACTTCCAGAAGATCATCTCGGAAGAGGCTCGCGAGCAGCTGCTCGCCGAGACCGGACGGCTTCCGGATGCCGTCGTGGCATGCGTCGGTGGCGGATCCAACGCGATCGGCATGTTCGACGCGTTCCTCGACGATGAGGGCGTCGCGCTCTACGGCGTCGAGGCCGCGGGCGAAGGAGTCGACACGGAGCGCCACGCCGCGTCCATCGGGCGGGGCCGCCCGGGCGTCCTCCACGGCGCGAAGACCTTCGTGCTGCAGGACGAGGACGGCCAGACCGTCGAGTCGCACTCGATCTCGGCGGGACTGGACTATCCGGGTGTCGGGCCCGAGCACGCGTGGCTCGCGTCGATCGGTCGTGCGTCGTACATCCCCGCCACCGACACCGAGGCGATGGAGGCACTGAGACTGCTGAGCCGCACCGAGGGCATCATCCCCGCGATCGAGTCGGCCCACGCCCTGGCCGGTGCGCTTCGGATCGGACGCGAGCTCGGCCCCGACGCGATCATCGCGGTCAACCTCTCGGGGCGCGGTGACAAAGACATGGACACCGCGGCCCGTTGGTTCGAGCTCTACGACGAAGGCGCGGAGCCGGTCGTCGAACCCGACCACGACGAAGCCGCCTCGGGAGAAGGGGTGGAGCTGTGAGCTCCCGCGTCGCCGCCGCGATCGATGCCGCACACGCCGAGGGGCGCGGCGCGTTCGTCGGCTACCTGCCGCTCGGCTTCCCCGATCTCGAGACGAGTGTCGAGGCCGCCGTGGCGCTGGCCGAGGCCGGAGCCGATGTCCTCGAGCTCGGCCCCCCGTACTCCGACCCCGTGATGGACGGCGTTGTGATCCAGGAGGCGACGCAGGTCGCTCTGGCAGCGGGCTTCCGCCTGCGTGACACGTTCACAGCCGTCCGTGCGATCGCGGAGCGGGTCGACGTCCCGATCCTCGTCATGACCTACTGGAACCCCGTGCTCCAGTACGGCGTCGACCGCTTCGCCGACGAGCTCGCCGCGGCAGGCGGGGCCGGCCTGATCACGCCGGACATCACCCCGGATGCCGCGCCCGAGTGGATCGTCGCTTCGGAGCGCACGGGGCTCGATCGCGTGTTCCTCGCGGCGCCCACCTCCACCGACGAGCGACTGCGGATGATCGTCGAGGCCTCGACGGGCTTCGTGTACACGGTCTCGACGATGGGGATCACGGGCGAGCGCGCCGAGCTCGACGCCGCAGCCCGCACCCTGGTCGGGCGCCTGCGCGAACTCGGCGATGTGCACGCGTGCGTCGGCATCGGCATCTCCACGCCCGATCAGGTCGCGGGAGTCGTCGACTACGCCGACGGAGCGATCGTCGGAACAGCCCTCGTACGCGCTTTGCGCGACGGGGGAGTCGCCGGGCTCGCCGACACCGCGCGTGCTCTTGCGGCGGGCACCGCCCGCGAGCGCGTCTAGACTTTTCCGGTCGCACGACCGCCGATTTCCGAGGGACGATCCGATGATCCATGCCGCACACACGCTCGTCGCGAGCATCCCGAGCCCGTCGGTGAGCTACATCGACCTCGGTCCGCTGCGCATCCACTTCTACGCCCTGTGCATCATCGCGGGCATCATCGTCGCGACCCTGATGACCAATCACCGCCTCACGCGGCGTGGCGCGGAACCGTGGGTCGTCATCGACATCGCGCTCCTGGCCGTGCCGCTGGCGCTGGTGGGAGCGCGCGCGTTCCACGTGCTCACGCACCCGGGGTTCTACTTCGGCCCCGACAAGAACCCCTGGGCCGTGCTGTTCATCTGGGAGGGCGGCATCGCCATCTTCGGTGCGCTGATCGGCGGCGCCGTGGGCGCGTACCTCGGCTGCAAGTGGACCGGCATCCGCTTCTGGAGCTTCGCCGACGCGCTGGCGCCGGGCATCCTCCTCGCCCAGGCCATGGGCCGGTTCGGCAACTGGTTCAACCAGGAGCTGTTCGGGCTGCCCACCGACGTGCCATGGGGGCTCGAGATCGATCGCGACAACCCGGCCTTCCCGGCAGGGCTCGCACCCGACACCCTCTTCCACCCGACCTTCCTCTACGAAGTGATCTGGAACGGGCTCGGCGTGCTCGTGCTGCTGTGGGTCGGCCGCAAGGCGTGGGCGCAGTGGGGCAAGCTGTTCGGTCTCTACCTCGTCTGGTACGGCGCGGGGCGCATCGTGTGGGAGTCCATCCGGATCGATCCGAGTGAGATCATCCTCGGCATCCGCACGAACGTCTGGGCCGCGATCTTCGCCGTCCTGGTCGGAATCGCGATCATCGTGGTGCAGACGCGACGGCACCCGGGCGACGAGCCGTCGCCTTATCAGCCCGGTCGCGAGTGGGTGGCTCCGAGCGCGCTACAATCGCAGAGCACTGAAGACTTCGTGGATCTGAGCGCACCCCCGACGCCCGAAGCTCACGCAGACAGCGCCACAAGCGCAGTCACCTCGAAGCAGTAGTTCCCCAGGGCCGACGTCGTCCCGGTTTCAGCACCAATGTGAGGACGGTCAGTATGGCCTCGAGCCCTCGACCCCAAAAGTCCGGATTCGGTTCTTTCCCTCCCCAGCAGGGCATGTACAACCCGGCCTTCGAGAAGGATGCCTGTGGTCTGGCGATGGTCGCCACGCTTCGCGGCGAGGCCGGGCACGACATCGTCGAGCTCGCGCTGACGGCGCTGCGGAATCTGGAGCACCGCGGGGCCATCGGTTCGGACGCCGGAACCGGTGACGGCGCCGGCATCCTGACGCAGATGCCCGACGCGTTCCTGCGCGCCGTCGTCGACTTCGACCTGCCGCCCGCGGGGGAGTACGCCGCGGGTATGGCCTTCCTGCCACGTGAGGCCGACGAGCGGCACGCCCTGAAAGCCGCGATCGAAGCGCTCGCGGCGTCCGAGGGGCTGATCGTCCTGGGCTGGCGCGAGGTCCCGACCGAGGACGAGAACCTCGGCAAGCTGGCGTTCGCGGCGCGGCCGGCGTTCGAGCAGCTGTTCGTCTCGCGCCCGGCGGTCGGCGACGCGCCCGCCCTGTCGGGCATCGAGCTCGACCGCCGCGTCTACCGGCTGCGCAAGCGCGCCCGCCACGAGCACGACGCGTACTTCGTGTCACTCTCGAGCCGCACGCTCGGCTACAAGGGGATGGTCACCACCCTGCAGCTCGAGCCGTTCTACCCCGACCTGCAGGACGAGCGCTTCGCGTCCGAACTCGCAGTCGTGCACTCGCGGTACTCGACCAACACCTTCCCCTCCTGGCCGCTCGCCCAACCCCTGCGCATGCTCGCGCACAACGGTGAGATCAACACGGTCAAGGGCAACCGCAACTGGATGCGGGCGCGCCAGTCGCAGCTCGAGTCCGAGCTGCTCGGCGACGTGCAGCCGCTCCTGCCGATCTGCACCGACGGTGCCAGCGACTCGGCCTCGTTCGACGAGGTGCTCGAGCTGCTCACTCTCACCGGCCGCAGCCTGCCCCACGCCGTCATGATGATGGTGCCCGAGGCCTACGAGAAGCAGACCGACATCGACCCGGATCTGCGCGCGTTCTACGACTACCACTCCATCCAGATGGAGCCCTGGGACGGTCCGGCGGCGCTCATCTTCACCGATGGCACGCTCGTCGGTGCGACGCTCGACCGTAACGGGCTGCGTCCCGGGCGCTGGACCGAGACCACCGACGGACTCGTCGTGATCGGCAGCGAGACCGGCGTGCTCGACTTCGCCCCCGAGCGGATCAAGCGTCGCGGACGTCTGCAGCCCGGTCGCATGTTCGTGGTCGACACGGCCGCGGGTCGCATCGTCGAGGACGAGGAGATCAAGCGCGAGCTGGCGACCCTGCACCCGTGGCAGGAGTGGCTCGATTCGGGCCGCGTGCGGCTCAAGGACCTGCCCGAACGCGAGCACATCGTGCATCCGATCGCCTCGATCACGCGTCGTCAGCGCACGTTCGGGTACACCGAGGAAGAGGTGCGCATCCTCCTCACCCCGATGGGACAGGTGGGTGCGGAGCCCCTCGGCGCGATGGGCAGCGACACGCCCGTCGCCGTGCTGAGCGAACGGCCCCGGTTGCTGTTCGACTACTTCACGCAGCAGTTCGCGCAAGTGACGAACCCGCCCCTCGACTCGATCCGCGAAGAGGTCGTCACCTCGCTCTCGCTCGGGCTCGGTCCCGAAGCCAACCTGCTCTCGTGGGGGCCGGAGCACACCCGCACGGTGACGCTCGACTTCCCCGTCATCGACAACGACGAGCTCGCGAAGATCCAGCACATCGACACCGCCCTCAAGGGCCGGTCGTCGGTGACGATCCGCGGCCTGTACCGCGTCGAGGCCGGTCACAAGGGGATGCAGAAGCGCCTCGCGCAGATGTGCGCCGAGGCCGACCAGGCCATCGAGGACGGCGCGGAGTTCCTCGTGCTCAGCGATCGCGACTCGAACAAGGACCTCGCGCCGATCCCGTCGCTGCTCATGCTCGCTGCAGTCCACCACCACCTCATCCGTCAGCAGACGCGCATGCGGGTCGGTCTGGTGGTCGAGGCCGGCGACGTCCGCGAGGTGCACCACGTCGCGACTCTCCTCGGCTACGGCGCCTCCGCGGTCAACCCGTACCTCGCGATGGAGACGGTCGAGTACCTCGTCCGGGCCGGCTACATCACCGGCGTCTCGCCGGAGAAGGCCGTGAAGAACCTGATCTATGCGCTCGGCAAGGGTGTTCTGAAGATCATGTCGAAGATGGGCATCTCGACGGTGTCGTCGTATGCCGGCGCCCAGGTGTTCGAGGCAGTCGGCCTGTCGGGCGAGTTCGTCTCGAAGTACTTCACGGGCACCGAGACCAAGCTCGGCGGTGTCGGCCTCGAGGTCATCGCCGCGGAGAACGCCGCGCGGCACGCGTACGCCTATCCCGAGGATGCCGCAGTCCGCGCTCACGAGCGGCTGTGGACCGGCGGCGAGTACCAGTGGCGCCGCGACGGCGCCCCTCACCTGTTCAATCCCGACACGGTCTTCCGGTTGCAGCACGCGACCCGCACGCGGCGCTACGACATCTTCCGCGAGTACACCAAGCTCGTCGACGACCAGGCGTCGGAGCTGAAGACGCTGCGCGGCATGTTCAAGCTGCGGACGGGCGTCCGCCCGCCGGTGCCCATCGACGAGGTCGAGTCGGTGGCCTCGATCGTCAAGCGCTTCTCGACGGGTGCCATGAGCTACGGCTCGATCTCGAAGGAGGCGCACGAGACCCTCGCGATCGCGATGAACCGCCTCGGCGCGAAGTCGAACACCGGCGAGGGTGGCGAGGACGTCGAGCGGCTGCTCGACCCCGAGCGACGCAGCGCGATCAAGCAGGTCGCCTCCGGGCGATTCGGCGTGACGAGCATGTACCTCACGCACGCCGACGACATCCAGATCAAGCTCGCCCAGGGCGCGAAGCCCGGCGAGGGTGGTCAGCTTCCGCCCGGCAAGGTCTACCCGTGGATCGCTCGCACGCGCGGCGGCACCCCCGGCGTCGGCCTCATCTCGCCGCCGCCGCACCACGACATCTATTCGATCGAAGACCTCAAGCAGCTGATCTTCGACCTGAAGCGCGCCAACCCGACCGCGCGTGTCCATGTGAAGCTCGTGAGCCAGTCCGGCATCGGCGCGGTCGCAGCGGGAACTGCGAAGGCGCTTGCCGACGTCATCCTCGTCTCGGGCCACGACGGCGGCACCGGTGCGAGCCCGCTGAACTCGCTCAAGCACGCCGGCACCCCGTGGGAGCTCGGCCTCGCCGAGACCCAGCAGACGCTCATGCTCAACGACATGCGCGACCGCGTCGTCGTCCAGGCGGACGGGCAGCTCAAGACCGGTCGCGACGTGGTCATCGCCGCGCTGCTCGGCGCCGAGGAGTTCGGCTTCGCGACGTCGGCACTCGTGGTGGAGGGCTGCATCATGATGCGGGTCTGCCACCTCGACACGTGCCCGGTCGGCGTCGCGACTCAGAACCCCGTCCTGCGCGAGCGCTTCACGGGCAAGCCCGAGTTCGTCGTGAACTTCATGGAGTTCATCGCGCAGGAGGTGCGCGAGTACCTCGCCGAGCTCGGTTTCCGTTCGCTCGACGAGGCCGTCGGACGCACCGACGTCCTCGACGTCGACGGCGCGATCGAGCACTGGAAGGCGAGCGGACTCGATCTCGGGCCGATCCTCACCGGGCCCGCGTTCGCCGACGATGCGCCGCGGCGTCATCAGCGTGACCAGGACCACGAACTCGACGAGCACTTCGACGTCCAGCTGATCGAGCGGGCGCAGGATGTCGTCGCCCACGGCGGACACATCGAGATCGACCTGCCGATCCGCAACACCGAGCGTGCCGTGGGCACGATGCTGGGCAACCGGGTGACGCTCGCGCACGGCGAGAACGGCCTGCCGGCCGACTCGATCGTCGTGAACCTCACGGGTTCGGCCGGTCAGTCGTTCGGGGCCTTCCTCCCCGCCGGCATCACGCTGCGCCTCGAGGGCGACTCGAACGACTACGTCGGCAAGGGGCTCTCCGGAGGCCAGATCGTCGTGCGGCCCCCACGCGACGCCGCATTCGACGCCTCCGAGAACGTCATCGCCGGCAATGTCATCGGTTACGGCGCGACGCAGGGCACGATGTTCCTGCGCGGTGTCGTGGGGGAGCGGTTCCTGGTGCGCAACTCCGGCGCGACCGCGGTGGTCGAGGGCGTGGGCGACCACGCACTGGAGTACATGACGGGCGGCCTCGCCGTGATCCTGGGAGCGACCGGGCGCAACCTGGGCGCCGGGATGTCGGGCGGCAACGCCTACGTCTACCGTCTCGAGACCGCGAACGTGAACCGCGAGGCGATGGCCAGCGGTGAGCTCGTGCTCGAGGAGATGGGGTCCGGCGACGCCGAGATCCTCCGCGACCTGCTCGAGCGCCACGTCGCCGAGACGGGGTCCGACCTGGCGGCCCGCCTGCTCGAGGACTTCGAGACCGAGGTCGCTCATTTCGTCCGTGTGGTGCCGCGCGACTACGCCGCGGTGCTCGAAACCCGACAGACGGCGGCCGCCGAGGGGCTCGACCCCGACGGCGACGAGGTCTGGAGCCGCATCCTGGAGGTGACCCGTGGCTGACCCCAAGGGCTTCCTGAAGATCACGGAGCGCGAGCTCCCCAAGCGCCGGCCCGTCCCGGTCCGCATCATGGACTGGCGCGAGGTCTACGAACCCGGTGACACCGCGGTCCTCCGCCGTCAGGCGGGCCGCTGCATGGACTGCGGCGTTCCGTTCTGCCATCAGGGATGCCCGCTGGGCAACCTGATCCCGGAGTGGAACGACCTCATGTGGCGGGGCGAGGGGCGCTCGGCCATCGAGCGTCTGCACGCCACCAACAACTTCCCCGAGTTCACCGGTCGGCTCTGCCCCGCGCCGTGCGAGAGCTCGTGCGTGCTCGGCATCAACCAGCCGCCGGTCACCATCAAGCAGATCGAGGTCTCGACGATCGACGAGGCCTTCGCCAACGGCTGGGTCGAGGCCGAGCCTCCGGGGCGACTCACCGGCAAGACGGTCGCTGTCGTCGGTTCCGGGCCCGCCGGGCTCGCCGCTGCGCAGCAGCTGACGCGCGCGGGACACACGGTCGCGGTCTACGAGCGTGATGACCGCATCGGCGGCCTGCTGCGGTACGGCATCCCTGATTTCAAGATGGAGAAGCGTCACATCGAGGCGCGGCTGCGTCAGATGCAGGACGAGGGGACGCGGTTCCGCGCCGGTGTCGAGATCGGCAAGGACATCACGTGGGATGCGCTGCGCGCCCGCTACGACGCCGTCGTGGTGGCGACCGGGTCGACGCTGCCGCGCGACCTCGCCATCCCCGGCCGCGATCTCGCAGGCGTCCACTTCGCGATGGAGTACCTCGTGGAGTCGAACAAGGCCGTCGCGGGCGACCAGGTCGCCAACCAGATCCACGCCGAGGGAAAGCACGTCGTGGTCATCGGCGGCGGTGACACCGGCGCCGACTGCATCGGCACCGCGCACCGGCAGGGCGCGCTGAGCGTCACCAACCTCGCGATCGGCAAGCAGCCGCCCTCCGAGCGCCCCGACTCGCAGCCCTGGCCGATGATGCCGACGATCTTCGAGGTCGCCTCGGCGCACGAGGAAGGCGGTGAGCGCAGCTACCTCGCCTCGACCGTCGAGTTCCTCGCGAACGACGCCGGCGAGGTTCGCGCCCTCCGAGTCGCCGAGACCGAGTTCATCGACGGCCGCCGGGTTCCCAAGAGCGGCACCGAGCGCGAGATCCCCGCAGACCTCGTGCTGATCGCGATGGGTTTCACCGGCCCGGAGCGCAGCGAGCTCGAGGCGCAGCTCGGTACCGTGTTCACTGATCGCGGCAATGTCGAACGTGCCGACGACTACCAGACGACCGCGCCGGGCGTGTTCGTGGCGGGCGATGCCGGCCGCGGGCAGTCGCTCATCGTGTGGGCGATCGCGGAAGGCCGCGCCGCGGCCGCCGCCGTCGACCGCTACCTGATGGGCGACACCGACCTGCCGGCGCCGGTGCGTCCGACCGACGTCGCGATCGGGCTCCAGCGGGCATAGGCTGGACCCAACCCCCCTCCCGACCAGATACCACCGGAGATTCAGTGAGACGCGCCAAGATCGTCGCCACCCTGGGACCGGCCACAGCCAGCTACGAGATGGTGCGAGCCATCATCGACGCCGGCGTGGACGTGACCCGATTCAACCTCAGCCACGGAGACTATTCGGAGCACGAGGTCCGCTGGGCCAACGTGCGCAAGGCCGCCGACGACGCGGGCCGCCCCGTCGCGATCCTGGTCGACCTTCAGGGCCCGAAGATCCGTCTGGGCAAGTTCGAGAACGGACCTCACCAGCTCGCGGTCGGCGACATCTTCAAGATCACGACCGACGACATCCTCGGCACGAAGGAGATCGTCTCGACGACCTTCAAGGGCCTGCCCGGTGACGTCAACCCCGGCGACTTCCTCCTCATCGACGACGGTAAGGTCCGCGTCGAGGTCGTCTCGGTCGAGGGTCCCGTAGTCACGACCAAGGTGATCGTCGCCGGTCCGGTCTCGAACAACAAGGGCATCAACCTGCCCGGCGTCGCCGTGAGCGTGCCCGCACTGTCGGACAAGGATGAGGCTGACCTGCGCTGGGGGCTGCAGCAGGGGGCGGACATCATCGCGCTGTCGTTCGTGCGGGATGCGTCCGATGTCACCCGCGTGCACGAGATCATGGCGGAGGAGGGCCGCAAGGTCCCCGTCATCGCGAAGATCGAGAAGCCGCAGGCCGTCGAGAACCTCGAAGGGATCATCGACGCGTTCGACGGCATCATGGTCGCGCGAGGCGACCTCGGCGTCGAGCTCCCGCTCGAGGCCGTTCCGATCGTGCAGAAGAAGGCCGTGGCGCTCTGCCGCCGCATGGCCAAGCCGGTGATCGTCGCGACCCAGATGCTGGAGTCGATGATCGAGAACCCCGTACCGACGCGCGCGGAGACCAGCGACGTCGCCAACGCCGTCCTCGACGGTGCCGACGCCGTCATGCTCTCGGGCGAGACCAGCGTGGGCAAGTACCCCGTCGTCGTGGTCGAGACGATGGCCCGCATCGTCGACTCGACCGAGACGCACGGACTCGAGCGCATCGCGCCGCTGACGGCGAAGCCGCGCACGCAGGGCGGCGCCATCACGCTCGCCGCCATGGAGGTCGCGCAGTTCATCGACGCGAAGTTCCTCTGCATGTTCACCGAGTCCGGTGACACGGCGCGCCGGATGTCGCGTCTGCGGCCCGAGATCCCGATGATCGCGTTCACGCCGGATCCCGCGATCCGACGTCGAATGGCGCTCACCTGGGGCATCCGTTCCAGCCTGGTCGAAGAGGTCGCTCACACCGACCTGATGTTCCACCAGGTCGACGACTACTTCCTCTCGAACGGCCTCGCCGAGGTGGGGGACAAGGTCGTCGTGATCTCCGGATCCCCTCCCGGAATCCAGGGATCGACCAACGACATCCGCATCCACAAGATCGGCGACGCCGTCAACGGTCGCGCACCGATCTACCAGGCGATCCAGTAATCGCCCCGTGAATGCCGAAGGGCGGGCACCTTTTACGAGGTGCCCGCCCTTTCGTCGTGCCGGTGGTGGGAGTCGAACCCACACGTCCGAAGACAACCGAGTTTGAGTCGGTCGCGTCTGCCATTCCGCCACACCGGCGCACGCATATCGACAATACCGCCTCGTCGAGCGTCGCCTGACGGAAGCACGGCCGGAACGCCATACCGTAGGATCAAAAGGTGACAGAGCAAGAAGAGGCCCCCACGTCGGCCGCTCCCGCACCACGCCGTGTCGTCGTGGCCGAAGACGAGTCGCTCATCCGGCTCGACATCGTCGAGATCCTCCGCGACAACGGATACGACGTCGTCGGCGAGGCGGGCGATGGCGAGACCGCGGTGCAGCTCGCGACCGAGCTCCGCCCCGACCTGGTGATCATGGACGTGAAGATGCCCGTCCTCGACGGCATCTCCGCGGCTGAGCGTCTCGGTAAGGCGCACATCGCGCCCGTCGTGCTGCTGACCGCGTTCAGCCAGAAGGAGCTCGTCGAGCGCGCGACGGAGGCCGGCGCGCTCGCGTACGTCGTGAAGCCCTTCACCCCGAACGATCTGCTGCCCGCCATCGAGATCGCGCTGGCCCGCTACGAGCAGATCATCACCCTCGAGGCCGAGGTCGCCGACATGGTCGAGCGCTTCGAGACCCGCAAGCTCGTCGACCGTGCCAAGGGCCTGCTCAACGAGAAGATGGGCCTGAGCGAGCCGGAGGCATTCCGCTGGATCCAGAAGGCATCGATGGACCGCCGTCTGACCATGCAGGATGTCGCGAAGGCGATCATCGAGCAGCTCGCTCCGAAGAAGTAGTCCGGAGCCGCGCCGTCAGAGGCCCCCTCTCGATCGGGAGGGGGCCTCGTCGTTGCCGCGTCGGGCGGAATCAGGATGCCGCCGGAGCGTCCTTGATCATGTTCGTGATGCGGATGGTCGAGCACCGACGGCCTTGCTCGTCGGACACGACGATCTCGTGCACCGTCATCGAGCGGCCGAGGTGCAGGGGAGTGCACACACCGGTGACGGTGCCGCTCGTCGCCGAGCGCGTGTGGGTGGCGTTGATGTCGACGCCCACGGCGAGACGCCCCGGACCGGCGTGCATGTTGGCCGCCATGGATCCGAGCGACTCGCCGAGCACGACGTACGCACCGCCGTGCAGGAGACCGACGGGCTGGGTGTTGCCTTCGACGGGCATCGTGGCGACGCAGCGCTCGGTGGTGAACTCGATGAAATCGATTCCCATGCGCTCCGCGAGCGCTCCCTTGCCGCGGCCCTGCGCCCACGCGAGGCCGGTGTCGATGTCGGTCTTCTCAGGCATGCTCCACCCTCGGTCGCAGCGGGTCGTGGTGTCCGCCGTCGTCGTTAGGCTGGACGGGTGACGGACTCCGCAAAGCCTACTCTTCTCGTCGTCGACGGCCACTCGCTGGCCTACCGTGCCTTCTTCGCGCTGCCGGTCGACAACTTCACGACGAAGGATGGCCAGCACACCAACGGCATCTACGGGTTCCTGTCGATGTTCGTCAACCTGATCAAGGCCGAGAAGCCCACGCACCTGGCGGTCGCCTTCGACACCTCGCGCCAGTCTTTCCGCACCCGCGAGTACACCGAGTACAAGGCCAATCGTGCGGAGTCGCCGGCTGAGTTCAAGGGGCAGATCCCGCTGCTGCAGGAGTGCCTCGCCGCGATGAACGTCACCGTGCTGACGAAGGAGGACTACGAGGCCGACGACATCCTCGCGACCCTCGCGACGCAGGGTGCCGCCGAGGGCTTCGACGTTCTCGTCTGCTCGGGCGACCGCGACACGATCCAGCTCGTCACCGACGACGTCACCTTGCTCTACCCCAGCGTGCAGGGCGTCTCTCAACTCAAGCGCTACACCCCCGAGACGGTCGTCGAGAAGTACGGTCTCCCGCCCCAGAACTACCCCGACATCGCCGCGCTCGTCGGTGAGACGAGCGACAACCTCCCCGGGGTCCCGAAGGTGGGGGAGAAGACCGCGGTGAAGTGGCTGACGCAGTGGGGATCGCTCGACGCACTGCTCGAGAACGCCGACAAGATCGGCGGCGTCGTGGGCGGCAACCTGCGCGAGCACCTCGATGACGTTCGACGCAATCGTGCGCTCAACCGCCTCCTTCGAGATGTCGAGCTCGGTGTGACACCTGCCGACCTCGCCGTCGGTCCGATCGATGCTGAAGCGGTTCGCGACATCTTCGCCCGCCTCGAGTTCCGCACGCTGCTTCCCCGGGTGTTCGAGGCGGCCGGCGCCGACCCCGCGATGGCTGCCGAGACCACCGCTCCGGCGGTGCCGGCTCCGGCTGCCGCCGAGGTGTCTGCGGCTGATCTCGCCGCTTGGGCCGCCGCTCGGACGGGCGAGGTCGGGGTGACCGTCGTGGTCGCGGGCGGCTTCCCGCAGCGGATCGGCCTGGCGGGTCCCGACGAAGCGGTCGAGGCGACCTGGAACGACGACGTCGCCGACGCCCTGCGTCCGTGGCTCGAGTCCGACGCGCCGAAGGTGCTCTCCGACGCGAAGCTCCAGGTCAAGGCACTCCGCCGTGGCGGTGTTCGCCTGGGCGGCCTCGTGTTCGACCCGATCCTGGCCGGGTGGCTTCTGCGCCCGAGCTTTCCCGACAAGACCCTCGCCGACCTCGTCCACCGGTACCTCGACGAGAAGCTGCCCGAGGCCGACCCGACCCAACTCGTGCCTGAGACCGAAGGGGCGACACCGGGCCAGCTCTCGTGGTTCGCGCTCCGCGTCGCGGAGGCGGTGCGCGCGGAGATGCCCGCCTCCGTCCTCGGGGTGCTGACCGACATCGAGCTCCCCACCCTCGACACCCTCGCCGACATGGAACTCGCGGGCGTCGCGGTGTCGCACGAGAAGCTCTCCACGTTCTCCGCCGAACTCGCCGCGCGAGCCGACGACATCGCGCAGCGCGCGTACGCCACGATCGACCGCGAGGTGAACCTCGGCTCGCCCAAGCAGCTGCAAGAGGTGCTGTTCGAGCAGCTCCAGCTGCCGAAGACCCGCAAGACCAAGACCGGGTACTCCACCGACGCCGCGGTGCTGGCCGACCTGCAAGAGTCGAACCCTCACCCCTTCCTCGAACTGCTCCTGCAGCACCGTGAAGCGACGAAGCTGCGGCAGATCATCGAGTCGCTCGACACCGCGATCGCCGCGGACGACCGCATCCACACGACGTACGTGCAGACCGGAAGCCAGACCGGCCGGCTCTCGAGCACCGATCCCAACTTGCAGAACATCCCGATCCGCAACGAGGAGAGCCGACGCATCCGCGCTGCCTTCGAGGTCGGCGAGGGGTACGAGACCCTGCTGACGGCCGACTACTCGCAGATCGAGATGCGCATCATGGCGCATCTGTCCGAAGACCCGGGCCTCATCGAGGCGTTCGTGTCGGGCGAAGACCTCCACCGTTTCGTGGGTGCGCGGGTCTTCGGCGTCGAGCCCGCCGACGTCACACCGGCGATGCGCACGAAGGTCAAGGCCATGTCATACGGTCTCGTCTACGGACTCTCCGCATTCGGCCTGTCGAAGCAGCTCCGCATCGAGCAGTCCGAGGCCAAGCAGCTGATGCTCGAGTACTTCGCCCGATTCGGAGCGGTGCGCGATTATCTGCGTTCGAGCGTCGAGCAGGCTCGTATCGACGGGTACACCGAGACGATCTTCGGCCGCCGCCGGCCGTTCCCCGACCTCGCGAGCCCCAACCGCGTGCTCCGCGAGAACGCCGAGCGCGCAGCGCTCAACGCTCCGATCCAGGGCAGCGCGGCCGACATCATGAAGATCGCGTTGTTCCGCATCGCCCGTGAGTTCCGAGCCGAAGGCCTCCGCTCTCGTGTCCTGCTGCAGATCCATGACGAGCTCGTGGTCGAAGTGGCTTCGGGGGAGTGGGATGCCGCCGAGCGCATCGTCCGCGATCGCATGGGCGACGCTGCGGAGCTCACCGTTCCGCTCGATGTGCAGATCGGTCGCGGCGGCGACTGGGATGTCGCTGGTCACTGACCCGGCCGCGTGGGGGCGCCGCAGTAGGCTCGGAGGATGACCGAAGCACAGCGCACCCCCACGCAGATCGACCGGATCGCCGACGCGTGGGTCGACACCCTGGCCGAGCTCTCACCCGGGCTCGCGACGTACATCGGCCGTTTCGAGCACAATGCGCGACTCGACGACTACTCGCCCACGGGAACCGCGCGGGCGCTCGACGCCGCGCGCAGCACCCTCGCAGCGCTCGAGGGGGCCGAGCCCGAGGACGACGTGGATGTCGTCACGAAAGCCGACCTCGCAGGCGATCTGCGGCTGCAGATCGATCTGGTCGAGGCCGGCGCACACCTGCGCGACGTCAACGTGATCGCGTCCCCGGCGCAGGAGATCCGCAACACGTTCGACCTCATGCCCACGGAAACCGTCGACGACTGGAGCGTCATCGCCGCACGCTTGGCCGCGGTGCCCGCTGCCGTCGACGGATACGTCGAGACCCTCCGGGAGGGCATCGCCCGCGGGATCGTTCCGGCGCGTCGTCAGGTCACCGAGGTCGCGACCCAGATCGGCCGTTACACCGCCGACACCGGATTCTTCGCGACCTTCGCCGCCGACGCAGCCCCCGCGGAGGGCGGGCTGCCGGCATCGCTGGCCCGCGACCTCGCCGACAACGCCAACGCCGCACGCGTCGCCTATGACGCGCTGGCTGCGTTCTTCACCGGAGAGCTGCTGCCGGAGGCGGATGAGACCGATGCGGTGGGACGCGAGCTCTACACGTTGCACTCGCGCCGCTTCCTCGGTGCGACGATCGACCTCGACGAGACCTACGAATGGGGTCTCCAGGAGCTCGCGCGTATGGTCGCCGAGCAGGAGTCCATTGCGAACGAGATCCTCCCGGGCGCAACGGTGGAGGAGGCCGTCGCTCATCTCGAGAAGGACGAGTCTCGCAAGCTCCACGGCGCCGAGGCGCTGCAGAAGTGGATGCAGGAGACGAGCGATCGCGCCGTCGAGGAGTTGGGGCGAACCCACTTCGACATCCCCGAGCCCATCCGCACGCTCGAGTGCATGATCGCCCCGACCAACGAGGGCGGGATCTACTACACCGGTCCGACCGATGACTTCTCGCGGCCGGGGCGGATGTGGTGGTCCGTGCCCGAGGGTGTCGACTCGTTCGACACCTGGCGAGAACTCACCACCGTCTACCACGAGGGCGTTCCGGGGCACCACCTGCAGATCGCTCAGGCGGTGTACAACCGGTCCGAGCTCAACTCCTGGCGCCGCCTCCTGGCCGGGTCCAGCGGGCACGCGGAGGGATGGGCCCTGTACGCGGAGCGCCTGATGGAGCAGCTCGGCTACCTGGACGACCCGGCGGACCGCTTGGGCATGCTCGACGGTCAGCGCATGCGTGCCGCTCGCGTCGTGCTCGACATCGGCGTGCACCTGGGCAAGGTCCGCCCCGACGGCGAAGGCGTCTGGGATGCGGACTATGCGCTGGAGTTCATGAAGCGCAACGTCAACATGCCCGAGGAGTTCATCCGCTTCGAGGTCAACCGCTACCTCGGTTGGCCGGGCCAGGCGCCGTCGTACAAGGTCGGTCAGCGCATCTGGGAGCAGATCCGCGACGACTACGCCGACCGTGCCGGAGAGCAGTTCGACGTCAAAGCGTTCCACATGAAGGCGCTGCGGCTCGGCGGCGTCGGGCTCGACACCCTGCGGATGGCTCTCGCGCAAGACTGAGAGTCATCGCAGACGTCTGAAAGCGCAGACGACGACGGGGTGGGAATAGATCTCCCGCCCCGTCGTTGTATGCGCATGAATGAAAGGTGGCCCCATGACCGCGACATCCGTCCAGTTCGCCCTCGACACGTTCGGCGACGTCACCCGCGGAGCCGATGGCGAACTGCTCTCCGACGCGCAGACCATCCGCAACGTCGTCGACCAGGCGGTGCTCGCCGACGAGGTCGGCCTGAGCTTCTTCGGCGTGGGGGAGCACCACCGGCGTGAGTTCGCCGTTTCGAGCCCGGAGATCGTGCTCGCGGCGGCAGCGGCACGCACGAAGGACATCCGCCTCGGAACCGCGGTCACCGTGCTCTCCAGCGATGACCCCGTCCGCGTCTACGAGCGTTTCGCCACCCTCGACGCGGTCTCGAACGGACGCGCCGAGATCATCCTGGGACGAGGGTCGTTCACCGAGTCGTTCCCCTTGTTCGGTTTCGATCTCGCCGATTACGAGATCCTCTTCGAGGAACGGCTCGACCTCTTCGGCCAGCTGCGCGCCGAGCAGCCGGTGACGTGGCAGGGCAGAACGCGCCCCGCGCTGACGGCCGCAGACGTCTTCCCCAAGACCGAGAACGGACTGCGCGCCTGGGTCGGCGTCGGCGGCTCGCCCGAGTCGGTGCTGCGCACCGCGCACAACGGATACGGTCTGATGCTCGCGATCATCGGCGGCGGCGCCGATCGGTTCCGGCCGTACGTCGATCTGTTCCACCGCACGCGCGATGCGATGGGCGCTGGCCGGCTGCCCGTCGGAGTGCATTCGCCCGGTCACGTGGCCGACACCGACGAGCAGGCTTGGGAGGAGCTCTTCCCCGCGATGAAGGTCAACCGCGACGCGATCGGCGCCGAGCGCGGCTGGCCACCGTACTCGCGTCTTCAGTTCCAGCACGATCTCGGCCCCGACGGAGCCGTTTACGCCGGGTCGCCCGAGACGGTGGCCCGCAAGCTTGCGCAGACGATCCGTACGCTCGAGCTTGATCGCTTCGATCTGAAGTTCTCGCACGGGACCCTCGCCCACGAGAGCATGATGCGCTCGATCGAGCTGTACGGCACGAAGGTCGCGCCGCTCGTGCGCGAGATGCTCGCCGACGACTGACCAGGTGGCGCCCGGGGGCGTCGCGGATCAATAGCATGGTCGAATGACCGATACCGCGACGCCCTCGGTGGCGCGCCGCCTCGATGATCTCCCCTTCGGCCGCCGGCATCTCAGGATCCTGACCGGTTCCGGGCTCGGCTGGGCCCTCGACGCGATGGACGTCGGCCTGATCTCGTTCATCATCACGGCGCTCATCGCGCAGTGGTCACTCGACACATCGCAGGCGTCGTGGATCGCATCCGCCGGCTTCGCCGGGATGGCGATCGGGGCAAGCCTCGGCGGGCTGCTCGCCGACCGTTTCGGCCGGAGATCGGTGTTCGCGGTGACCCTGCTCGTCTACGGGGTCGCGACCGGAGCGAGCGCGCTGGTCGGCGGGCTCGCGATGCTGCTCGTGCTCCGCTTCGTCGTCGGGCTCGGACTCGGCGCCGAGCTGCCGGTCGCGAGCACGTATGTCAGCGAGTTCGCTCCCGCGCGAATCCGTGGTCGGGTCATCGTCATCCTCGAGGCCTTCTGGGCGGTCGGCTGGACGGCGGCGGCGCTCATCGGCTACTTCGTCATCCCGCAGGTCGAGAACGGGTGGCGGTGGGCGTTCGCCGTCGGTGCGATTCCCGCGGTCTACGCCCTGATCGTTCGCTGGGGGCTTCCCGAGTCAGCACGCTGGCTCGAGCGCCGCGGCCGGCATGCCGAGGCCGAGGCCGTCGTCCGAAGCTTCGAGAAGAACCACGGGCCCGCGTCCTCCGACCAGCGCACCGCGGCGGGGGCAGAGGCGATCGGGGGCCCGCCGGCAGCGGTGTCGACGACGGGACGTCTTCGAGCCCTCTGGTCTCCCGAGTTCCGCGCCCGCACGGCGAGCCTGTGGCTGGTCTGGTTCTGCGTCAACTTCTCGTACTACGGCGCGTTCATCTGGATTCCCACCATCCTCTACACGCAGGGGTACGACCTCGTCCGCTCGTTCGGGTTCACGCTGATCATCACCCTTGCCCAGCTGCCGGGTTATGCCGTGTCGGCATGGCTGATCGAGGTGTGGGGCAGGCGCCTCACGCTGTCGGTCTTCTTGATCGGCTCCGCAGCATCCGCCGTCGTGTTCGGCACTGCCGGCACCGAGGCCGTCATCATCGTTGCGGGCATGGCGCTGTCGTTCTTCAACCTCGGCGCCTGGGGCGCCCTGTACGCCGTCACCCCCGAGATGTACCCGACGTCGCTGCGCGGCACCGGAGCGGGGTGGGCCGCCGGCGTGGGCCGCATCGCCTCGATCCTCGCGCCGCTGTCCGTGCCGCCGCTGCTGCTCTGGGGCGGAGCCCCGGTGCTCTTCGTGGTGTTCGCCGTCTTCTTCGTCCTCGCCGCCGCCGGCGCGTGGGGCCTCGCCGACCGCAGAGGGGTGTCGCTCGATGACCGCTGATCCAGAGGTGCGCTACGTCGCGATCGGTGACTCGTTCACCGAGGGCGTGGGAGACGAGCTCCCCGACGGCGCCGTCCGCGGCTGGGCGGATCTCGTCGCCGCGGGTTGGGCCGATGCCACCGGGCGGTCGGTGCAGTACGCGAACCTCGCGATCCGGGGCAAACTCGTCCGGCCGATCGTGGACGAGCAGCTCGAAGCAGCACTCGCCCTGCGTCCGACGCACCTTTCGTTCAACGGCGGGGGCAACGACATGCTGCGCCCGCGCACGTCGATCGCGCATATCGTCGATGCGTTCGTGCAGGTGCTCCGGCGCTGTGACGACGAGGGCGTGCGCCTCATCCTGCTGTCAGGGGCGAACCCGTCGGCCCAGCTGCCGCTGGGCGGACTGATCAATCGCCGCGGAGATGCCCTCTCCGCTGCCGTGGTCGACCGGATCTCGGACCGCAACGACGTCATCCGCGCCCTGAACTGGCACGATCGCGCCCTGACCCACCCGTCGTACTGGTCGGCCGACCGCCTCCACATGAACGCGCGCGGCCACCACCGCGTCGCGGCTCGCGTGCTCGGCTCGCTGGGGCTCGACGCGCCGGGGGAGTGGTGGTCGCTCCCCGTCGACGCGCCGCCCCCGACGCTCGCCCGTGGCGAGTACTTCCGCGAGCATCTTGCGCCCTGGGTCCGGCGCAGGCTGACGGGTCGCTCGTCGGGCGACCACCGTCAGCCGAAGTTCGGCTCATGGGTCGAGGTCGCGCCGCGTTCTTGACACGGGCGGAGAAGCCGTGTCAAGACGATGCGCGGCGCGACGAATCCGCGCCACGATCGTCGGGTCCGCACACCCGAAGGGAACTGACATGAGCATTGGTGCCGGAATCGCACTGTTCGTCATCGGCGCGATCCTCGCGTTCGCCGTCAACGTCGAGGTCGAGTGGGTGAACCTCGACCTCATCGGCTACATCCTGATGGGCGCGGGAGCCCTCGTCTTCCTCATCGGGCTCGTTCTGATGGTGCGCCGTCGTCAGACGGAGACCGTCAGCCGCTCCGCCGTCGACCCGGCGAGCGGTCAGCGCGTCACCCGCAACACCACGAGCACCTCGGGCGACCCGACGCTCTGACGAAGATCCTGCGTCGGCCGCGTCGGCCTCATCCCCGGCGCGGCCGTCTCGGTGCATCCATGCCGATGTGGATGCGCGTCCGCTTGCGCTCGATCGCGATGAACGTGCCGCCGATCAGCCACAGCGGGACCTGCGTGAGGAAGGCGATCCGGAACGCTTCGAGCGAGTAGGTAGCGGGAGTGCCCGCCCCCTGCAGATCGAGCGCGACACCGATGGAGAACACCGCGATCAGGGCGGCGAGGAATCCGCCGGCGTTGGTCAGCCCCGTGGCAGTGCTCAGCCGATGCGAGGGATTGTGGGTCCGGGCGTGATCGAAGGCGATCATCGACGCCGGGCCGCCGGTGGCCAGAGCCACGGCGAGCGCGACCAGGAGCCAAGCCGGTGCGGTTCCCGGCCAGAGGATGACCGCCGTCCACGCGATGAGCTGCACGGCGACGGCCGGGAGGACCAGGGCTCGTGATCTCAGGTTCGGGATGCGGCGCGAGAGCTCGCCCATGATCGGCCCGAGCGCCATCCCGGCGAACACGTACAGGGTCGTGATGAGTGTCGCTTCGCCCTGAGTGCGACCCTCGCCCGCAGTGAGGAACGGGATGCCCCACAGCAGGATGAACGCCGTGCCGGCGAACGGCGTCGTGAAATGCGACCAGAACGCCAGCCGGGTGCCGGGGTGGTCCCAAGCCGCCCGGATGCCGACGCCCGTGTCGACGCTCGAAGTGACGACCCTGATGGCACCGGTGTCGGTGTCGACGCTGACGTCGCGGTCGACCTCCGGCGGGTGGTTGCGAACGAGGAGGAAGACGAGGACCGCGAACAGGACACCGAGACCCGCGACGCTGCCGAATGTCACCGACCAACTGGTGGCGTGCAGGAGCGCGGAGAGCGGGATCACGGCGACGAGCTGCCCGGCCTGACCGAGGATGCCGGTCATCTGCACCATCAGAGGTCCGCGCTGCGCAGGGAACCACGTCGCGACCAGACGCAGCACCGCGGGGAAGATGGCGGCGTCACCGGCGCCCAGCAGCATGCGGGCGATGATCGCGACACCGACGCTGGGGGAGAGCGCCATCGTCAGCTGCCCGACAGCCATGAGCACCATCCCGATGGTCATGATGGGCCGCGAGCCGTAACGGTCGAGGAGGACGCCGATGGGAATCTGCATTCCGCCGTACACGGCCAGCTGAACGACCGCGAACATCGACAGGGTCGCGGCATCCGCGTGGAAGCGCTCGGCGGCGTCGACGCCGACGGCTGCGAGAGACGTGCGGTTCGTGATCGACAGGACGTACGCCGCGACGCCGGTTCCCCAGACCAGCCACGCCCGCACCCCGGGCCCGGCCATGCGCGCCGAGACGGTCATCTGCCGATCCGTCCGAGCGGGCGGGGCGTCGGAAAGATCACCCTCCTACGCTACTCCGGCCCCGGCGTCCACTCGTGCGAGCCCCGGTGTCCGCCGCGGTCATGGTCTGAGAGGATGCGGACATGAGTGCTCCGGTGGACCCGCGATGAGTGCGCTCTCGTCGCTCGAGAACGACGCAGCGATCGTCGTCGAGCACGTCGCGCGCCGCGAGCAGCCCGTCGATGGCGAAACCGTCGCTCGGCTGCGGACCGAGTTCCCGCGTCTGCATTCCCTCTTCCGTGCGCTCTACGGTGACCGGCCGGGTTCGCTCGAGGCGCTCGTGCACCTGATCGACGTGGTGCTCGATGCTCGTGCCGACCGCCCCGCGCAGCTGAGGCGCCTCGATCGTGACCGCGCGGCCGACCCCACGTGGTTCGAGTCC
Source organism: Microbacterium sp. F1-18 (assembly GCF_052921305.1). Classification (NCBI taxonomy): domain Bacteria; kingdom Bacillati; phylum Actinomycetota; class Actinomycetes; order Micrococcales; family Microbacteriaceae; genus Microbacterium; species Microbacterium sp. F1-18. The sequence continues at coordinate 274,319 of NZ_JBREVD010000002.1, forward strand.
GAGAAGATGATCGGTGGTGTCTGCTACGTCGACCGGTTCGCCGGCGACCTCGACGGCGTACGCGGCATGATCCCGTACTTCCGCGAGCTCGGCCTGACCTATCTGCACCTCATGCCCTTGTTCGACAGCCCCGAGGGCGACAACGACGGGGGCTACGCGGTCTCGGACTACCGCACCGTGAAGCCGGCGCTGGGCACGATGGCAGATCTTCGCGCGCTCGCGGACGACCTCCGGGAGGCGGGAATATCCCTCGTCCTCGACTTCATCTTCAATCACACCTCGAATGAGCACGTCTGGGCGCAGCGGGCCCTCGCAGGCGACCCCGTGTACGAGGACTTCTACCTGATCTTCCCCGACCGCGAGCTCCCCGATGCGTACGAGCGGACCACGCGCGAGATCTTCCCGGACGACCACCCGGGCTCGTTCGTGCCGCTCCCGGACGGTCGGTGGATCTGGGCGACGTTCTACCGGTTCCAGTGGGACCTCAACTACGCCAACCCCGATGTCTTCACGGCCATGGCGGGGGAGATGCTGTTCCTCGCGAACCAGGGCGTCGAGGTCCTCCGGATGGATGCCGTGGCCTTCATCTGGAAACGCCTCGGCACAGCATGCGAGTCGCTGCCGGAGGCGCACCTGCTGCTCCAGGCGTTCAATGCTGTGCTGCGGATCGCGGCTCCCGCGGTGCTGTTCAAATCCGAGGCGATCGTGCATCCCGACGAGGTGCAGGACTACATCTCGCCCGATGAGTGCCAACTGTCGTACAACCCGCTGCAGATGGCGCTGACCTGGGAGGCGCTGGCGACGCGCGACGCCCGGCTGCTCCAGCTGGCGCTCGACGAGCGCCATGCCCTGCCTGCGGGAACGGCGTGGGTCAACTACGTCCGCAGCCACGACGACGTCGGCTGGACCTTCGCGGACGAGGATGCCGCGCGCCTCGGCATCGACGGTGGACCGCATCGCCGCTTCCTCAACGATTTCTACATCGGTCGCTTCGACGGCTCGTTCTCACGCGGCTTCCCTTTTCAGGAGAACCCACGGACGGGCGATGCCCGAATCGCGGGCACGACGGCTTCGCTGGCGGGCGTCGCCGCGGGAGACGACGGCGGCGAGGACCGGGTCGTGCTCGCGCACGCGTTGGCGATGTCGACCGGTGGCATCCCGCTGCTCTATCTCGGGGACGAGGTCGCGCAGCTCAACGACGACGCGTTCCAGGAAGACCCCGCTCGTCGGGGCGACAGTCGATGGGCGCACCGGCCGACGCGTCCGGAAGATCGGTACGCACGCCGCCTGGACGAGTCGACGGTGTCGGGGCGCGTGTTCACGCGACTCCGCCGGCTGATCGAGGTGCGCCGCGCGAGCCCGGAGCTCGCGGGCAACGATCTGGTGCCGTTCCACACCCCGCACGTCGCGGTGGTGGGGTTCACGCGACCGTCATCGGACGGTGACGGGGGAGCGGTCCTCGTTCTCGCCAACGTGGGCGATTCGCCCGTCGACATCCCGTCGGCTACGTTCAGCGGGCTCGACGAATCCGCGTACGACGTGGTCCGAGATCGCGCGCTCACCCTCGGTGGCGGACTCGTCCTGCCTGCGCATGCGTTCGTCTGGCTGCGCGTGCGTCGACGCTGACGGCGCCGAGCGTCACAGGACGTCTTCGAGGATCAGATCGCGAAGCGTGCTGCGCCGCAGGTCACGCGCCGTGACGACCGTGCCGTCGCCGAGATTGCTCCGGCCACCGAGGTGCTCGGCGATGCGGCGTGCCGCGAGGGCGCGGTCGTGTTCGTCGTCCAGCACAACGCCGATGGCGGTGAGGTCGCGGCCCAATGAGTTGCTCGAGTGGACGCTCGCACGGTCGATGAGCTCGCTCGCGAAGGCACGACCCTCGGTCAGCCTTCCCGCGGCGTGCACGACGGCGACGAGGACACGGGGCGACACTCGGGCCAGCTCTGTCTCGAGGAGCGCATCGAGGTCGGCGATGCACCCCGGGAGCTCGTCGGAAGCGTCGGGGAGCGATACCCCGATCGTGAGGGCGTCAGGCCGGTGTTCGGCGGTCGCGACCTGCGTCAGTGCGTCGATGATGTCGGTGTCCAAGCCGGCGATGTGCATGGCCGTCTCCCTTCGTCACGCTCCACAGGAGCGAGGCTGACCGATTACTGTACCAGCTGGACGGTAAAGTCTCACCTCGGCGGGACGGGTGTCACTCGGGGGTCACGACGATGCGACCCGGGCCGAGCGGAACCAGGGGAGCGCGATAGCTGAGGCCCGTGTCGCCAGGGTGCAGTACGACGTGCGCTGCACCGAACCGCCACAGGCGGTTGAAGAGGAAGACGGTGATCTCGACGGCCTCGTCGTCGGGCACGAGCCAGGTCCCGACGCCCCATTGCGCTGGCTGGCCGATTCCGTTCATCACGATGGTCGGCCGCACGCCGGGAATGAGATGGAGCGCGGGACGGCGCAGCACCAAAGTGACGCGTCGTCCGGGCCTCGTGACGGCTTCGCTCATGAGCGCATCGCGGAGAGCGGGTCGGGGCGCGATGAGGTGGCGGGATGCATGGGGTCATTCAACCAAGCGGCACCGTGCGAGCAAAACGTCCGCGGTGCGCGACAAGAGAGGGTTGATTCCAACGACCTGACATAATGTGCATTATCGGACTATACGTAGGACGCTCGTGACGCCGCGCGCGCTCGTGCCGACGGCAGCCCACCGCTGACCGCGAGCGCGCCCAGAACCGTCGCGCTGATCGTCGCCGCCGTCAAGATGGCCGTCGCGAGTGTGCGCCCGGAACCCGATGCGTATGACGCGCACAGTGCGACGGCGGTGATCGCCGCACCGACGGTCAGTACGGGCGCGAGCGCGCGCAGGCGACGTTGTGCCGCCGTCAGCACCGGCGCCGTGTGGCCCCGACGCACCGCCGTGACGAGCAACGCGGCGACCGTGCACCAGAAGCCCACGACGAGGCTGGCCGTGACGACATCGCTGGGCCGATGCCAACCGGCGGCGATGACGCCCATGCCGGCGACGGTCGCCCAGACGACGAGCACCGGCGCGAGAATCAACTTCATCTGCGACGGCGCGGCGAACAACGCCGCGCACGCCGCCGCGATGGCGATCGTCGCATGGCCCGACGGCAGCGAATTGCCATACGCGCCCCAGCCGCTCGCCAGATCGGGCCGGGCGATCACCTCGTTCTTGAGAACCTGCGTCACGACGCTGGCACCGACGAACAGGACGGATGCCGCGACGGCTTCGGCATATCGCCGCCGGACGACGGCCGCGACGATGCTGACGATCATCGTCAGCGCCGCGACGATGAGGATGTAGTTCGCGCTGACGTGCTGGGCCGCGCGCAGCACGGGGTTGGTCGAGGCCGTCGTGGCGACCATGGCCGCCTGATCCGCGTGCTGACCGGTCGCCGTGAAGACGCACACCAGGATGGTCACCGCTATGGCCGCCAGCTGAACGCCCGCCAGCTGCAGGTAGCGCACGTTGCGGTTCATACCGTCACCTCGCTCTCGTCGTCGGTCCACCGTACGAAGCCGATCCTGTGAGCGGGGTCAACACGCGGCGAACCGGGGCGAAGCCCCCACTCCCCTAGGCTCGAAGGGTGCAGGTCGTGACCGGGTTCGTCGTCGTCGGGGTCGCGATCGTCGTGGGCTACGTCATCGGCCGGATCGATCTGCTCGGGCCTCATGGCCGCCCTGTGCTCGCGCGACTGATCTTCTTCGTCCTGTCGCCCTTCCTGATGTTCGTCGTGCTCTCGCAGGCCGACGTCTCGACGCTCTTCTCGGCACTGCTGCCCGTATCCGCGATCGCCGCGGTGTCGATGTTCGTGGTCTATGCGCTGATCGCTCGGCTCGTCTGGCGCCGTTCGATCGGTGAGACGCTCATCGGAACGCTCTCGGCCGGCCAGGTGAACTCGAACAACATCGGCATCCCGCTGTCGCTCTATCTGCTGGGGTCGGCCGCCTTGCCGGCGCCCGTGATCCTCATGCAGCTGATCGTGTTCACGCCCATCACCATGGCCATCCTCGAGGCCGTGACGACCGGTCAGCGCAAGCCGCTGCCGATTCTCAAGCGAACCTTCGGCAACCCGATCGTCATCGCCTCGGTCGCGGGTGTCATCGTGTCGGTCTCCGGCCTGGAACTGCCCCCGATCGTGCTCGATCCGCTGCAGCTGATCGCCGACGCATGCGTTCCCGTCCTCCTCATCGCCTACGGAATGTCGCTCCACGGTCAGCGCGTGCTGTCCGCTTCCGGTCGGCGGCGTGACATCCTCCTGGCGTCGGGGCTCAAACTCATTGCGATGCCCCTCGTCGCCTGGGCGGTCGCGGCCTTCGTGTTCGGCCTCTCACCCGCCGACACGCTCGCCGTCACGGTCCTCGCTGCGCTCCCGACCGCTCAGAACGTCTTCAACTTCGCCCAGCGCTACGACATCGGCGAGACCATCTCGCGCGACACCGTGTTCCTCACCACACTGGGCTGCGTGCCCGTTCTGCTCGCAGCGACGCTGTTGCTCGGCTGACCTCCCCCCGCGGCTGATCGGCGGTTCCGCATCTGCGGCCCTGACGGGACTCCCCCCGGTCCACTAACGTGTGGCGTGTCGGGGGCGCGCGGCTCCCGCGAAGGAGGTCCTGTCATGACAAGCACGGAGAACACCGCCGCGAGATTCGTCAGGTCACTGCGAACCTCGTTCATCGTCGGCGGCATCCTGACTCTGATCGTCGGCCTGCTGATCCTCATTTGGCCGGGCCGCACGGCTCAGGTGCTGACCGGCATCATCGCCGCCTACGCGATCATCACGGGCATCGTCTACGCCGCGCTCGGGATCTTCTCGCGGACGAAGGGCGGCTGGGCCCGCGTGGGACACATCGCACTCGGCATCCTCTTCGTCGTCGTCGGAATCGTGGCGTTCGCGAACCTCCCGGCATTCACGGTGTCGTTCGCCGTCTTCCTCGGCGTGCTGGTGGGCATCACGTGGATCGTCGAAGGCGCGGTGTCGCTGTCGGTCGTCGGCGAGTCGACGTCGCGCGGGTGGACGATCGCCTTCGCGATCCTCTCGATCATCGCCGGCGTCATGCTGCTGTTCACGCCGCTGTGGGGCGTGATCGTGCTGTGGTGGCTGCTGGGGATCTCGGCCGTGGCGCTCGGCATCGTCAACATCATCCGAGGGCTCTCGTTCCGTCCCTGACGGTCGCGTGTGGGGCGTCACACCGGCAGGTGGCGCCCCCACCAATCGAGGATGGCCTCGAACCGTTCCACGCGGTGACGCGGCCGGCCCGAACGGGTCAGCTCATGGTTCTCGCCGGGGAAGATCAGCAGCTCGGCCGCCGTGCCCTGGCGGCGCAACGCGGAGTAGTACCGGGTCGCCTGTTCGAGCGGGCACCGGAAATCGAGCTCGGAGTGAACGACGAGGGTGGGCGTGGTCACCTGGTCGACGACCGCCATCGGGCTCTGCGCCCGGATCGCGGTCGGATCGGTGCCGACGTACTCATCGCCGAAGAACGACCCGATGTCGCTCGTGCCCGAGAACGTCGTGGGGTCGAGGAAGCCGCGCTCGACGATCGCGGCGGCGAACCGGTGGTCATGCGCGATCGTCCACGCGGTGAGATACCCGCCGTATGACCCGCCCATGATGCCGACACGGTCTCCATCGAGGCGCTCGTCCGCCGCCACCGCTCCGTCGAGGAAGGCGAGAACGTCGACGAAGTCGTCGGTTCCCATCCGGCCCCGGATGCTGCGGCCGTGGGCCCGCCCGTATCCGGCGCTGCCGCGGGGGTTGCAGTAGACGACGGCGTAGCCCGCGTCGACGAGGACCTGCGTCTCATCGAACAGGTGCACACCGTAGGCGGCGTACGGGCCGCCGTGGATCTGCAGCAAGACGGGGAACGGGCCGTCGCCCGGAGGCGTCGCGACCCAGCCGTGCACCGGGTAGCCGTCGGGCGCCGTCACCTCGAGCTCGCGGGGAAGGACGAACCCGGCCCGGCTGGCGGCGTCGCCGAACGAGGTGAGTAGTCGCGCGTCCACGCCTGCGGCGTCGAGGAAGAGGATCTCACCGGCCGACCGGTTGGTCGCCACCGCGCAGACGATGCGCTCGCCCGCTGCGTCGGCGCCGTGACCCACGACCTCCAGACCACGGCGGAGACGCGCGATAGCGCCGTCGCGCGATACGCGCAGCAGGTGCACTTCACCGCGGGTCCGGTTCTGCACCAGGAAGTCGTCACCGACCGCGGTGATGTGCGAACCCACCTCGCCGAGGTCGATCGTGTCGGGGTCGGTCAGTCGGCGGGGCTGGTCGCCGTCGAGGACCCACAGCGCCACGCCGGGGGCGACGAAGTCGATCCCGGTGGGACCCGGATCGGAGGCCAGGAAAGCGATGCTCCCATCGGCCGCGACGGCGATGTCGGCGATCGACAGCGTCGCCGAGAGGACAACGCGCTCCCCCGTCCCGTCCACTCGCACCGCGACGAGCGGCGAACGCAGGTCGCGACGATCGTGCTCGATCTCGTCGGTCGTCGTGAGGATCTCCGTCCCGTCCGCGGTGAACACGACTCCGTCGTGCGAACGTGAGCCGGAGGTGAGCTGGCGCGCCGCCTCGGGCACACGCCGCGCGCGGGTGGACGACGAGGTCTGCGGTCCGGGGGCGGTCTCGTAGGACGGCTCCGAGCCGAGGTCGGGTGCCGCGACCACGAAGACGTGAGCGGGTCGGTCGGCGATGTATCCGACGCCGTTCGCGTGCCATCGGATGCCGGTGATGCGGCGAGGGGACTCCGCCTCCGGCGCGAGACCGTCGATGGTGCCGTATCGGCCCGACTCGGGCACTCGCGCGGTGTAGGCGAGCACGTCGCCCGCCGGGGCCCAGGCGAAGGAGCCGACTCCGAGGGGTGCGTCGGTGACCTGCACGGGCTCCGAACCGGATGCCTCGATCACATGGATCTGGGCCTTGCCGTCGGCGTCGCCGCGCAGGAACGCGACATGGCCGCCGTCCGGCGACAGCCGCGGCGACGTGTCCGCGACACCCCGGGTGAGACGTCGCGGCTCGCCCGAGGGCAACTCGATGCGCCAGAGCTGCCCCACGTTCCGATCCGCGGATATGTCGGGTCGCGATGTCGCGAACACGGCGAACGAGCCGTCGGACGCGACCGTCGGACGCCCGACGGAGATCAGCGTCTCGATGTCCGTGGGGCCCACGATCACTCGCCGCCGAAGGACGAGATGTCTCCCACGAGACGGGTGTTGTCCGCCGGGATCGGCTCGACGGCCGCGAGTGCGATCTCGGCGGCGAACTCCGACACGTTGTAGAGCTTGCCGGCCGACTTCCGACGCGTCTCGATAGCGCCCGGGTTGGCACGTTCGAGCAGGGTCGCGGTGATGGTGCCCTCGATCATGTCGCCCGACACGACGACGAATCCGATCCCGCGCTCGGCGAGCTCGCCCACCCGCTCACGCAGGGCGTCCTCGCCCGCGCGCTTCGACAACGCGACGGCCTCATACTCGGGCATCGTCGGGGTCGTGCGGATGAAGTGGGCCTGGTGGCTGGTCACGAAGACCACGCGCGATCCGTCCTCGAGGAGCGGCAGCGCCGCGTCGAGGGTGCCGAGCTGCGCGTCGCGGTTGAGGGTGAGCGCATAGTCCTCGGCCATGCCGCCTTCCATCCCGCCGGACGCGTTCAGCACGAGCAGATCGAGGTGGCCGAACGTCTCACGGACGGCGGCGAACATCTCGTCGACCGAGGCGCGGTCGGTCAGGTCGGCGCCGACGACGAGCACCTCGACGCCCAGCTCGCGCAGCTCGGCGGCGAGCTTCTCGGCACGAGGCGCCTTATTGCGGAAGTTGATGACGACGTTCGCCCCCGCCTGCGCGAGGAAGCGCGCCGTATCCGCGCCGACACCGCGCGACGATCCGGTCACCAGTGCCGTGCGACCGGAGAGGGTTCCGGCGGGAAGGGGCTGAGTCATGTGGCGCTCCTGCGGGGAAGAAAGGCTGTCGGCACGGCGGTTCACCGGCACCGCACGAGCCTATCAACCGGCCCGGATCGGACCCCTGACTGATAGGTTCGGACGAGGGACGAAGGAGCGTCGATGTTGCCTGATCTCACGCAGTATCTGTGGATAGCGTGGCTCGTGCTGGCCCTGATCTTCGTCATCGTCGAGTTGCTCACACTCGAGTTCACGTTCCTCATGCTCGCCGGTGGAACCTTGATCGGCGGTCTGGGAACGAACCTCCTGTCCGCCCCGTGGTGGCTTCAGGTCGCCGCGGCCGCTGCGGTGTCGGCGTTGCTGCTGTTCACCATCCGGCCGCTCCTCCTGCGGGCCCTGCGCCGGAGCAGTCAGCACATACCGACCAACGTCGACGCGCTCGCGGGCCTGGGCGCCCGCGTCCTCGTCCCCTTCGTCGACGGAGCAGGGTCGGTCAAGCTCGACAACGGCGAGACGTGGACCGCCCGCCTCGTCGACGATCGCGCAGACGTCCCCGTCGGTTCCCGCCTCGTCGTCCGTGCCGTCCGCGGTGCAACGGTCGAGGTCACTTCCCCCGCCCCTGATACGAAGGAGAACGCCCGTGGTTGATGTCGGCGCTTTCGTCGGGCAGATCTTCGTGATCGTGCTCCTCGTCGTCCTGGCGATCTTCGTGATCGTCGTGCTCTTCCGCTCGATCCGGATCATCCCGCAGGCCTACGCGGGCGTGGTCGAGCGCCTGGGGCGCTATCAGCGCACGCTCGCGCCCGGACTGAATCTGCTCGTGCCCTTCATCGATCGGGTCCTCCCCCTGGTCGACATGCGCGAGCAGGTGGTGTCGTTCCCGCCGCAGCCGGTCATCACCGAGGACAACCTCGTGGTCTCTATCGATACCGTCGTCTACTTCCAGGTCACCGACGCGCGTGCCGCCACGTACGAGATCAACAACTATCTCGGAGCCGTCGAGCAGCTGACGACCACGACGCTCCGAAACGTCGTCGGAGGCCTCAACCTCGAAGAAGCGCTCACGAGCCGTGACAACATCAACGGCCAGCTGCGCATCGTCCTCGACGAGGCGACCGGCAAGTGGGGCATCCGGGTCTCGCGTGTCGAGCTGAAGGCGATCGATCCGCCCACCTCGATCCAGGACTCCATGGAGAAGCAGATGCGCGCCGAGCGTGACCGCCGCGCCGCGATCCTCACCGCGGAGGGCTCGAAGCAGTCGCAGATCCTCGAGGCGGAGGGTCGCCGCCAGGCGGAGATCCTGAAAGCCGAGGGCGACAAGCAGGCTCAGATCCTGCGCGCCGAGGGCGAGTCGGCCGCGATCCAGTCCGTGTTCCAGGCGATCCACGACGGCAACCCCGACGACAAGCTGCTGGCTTACCAGTACCTCCAGACCCTCCCGAAGATCAGCGACAGCGCGTCGAGCAAGCTCTGGATCATCCCGAGCGAGTTCACCGAGGCGCTCAAGAGCATGAGCGCGGGGTTCGCGGGCCGTCGCGACGACCGGCCGGTGCCGCCCGCCGACCGTTCCGCTCCGCCCGCGCCGTGACGCATCCGTACTTCAGGGCGGAGCGACCGAGGGTGCTCGCGCACCGCGGTTTCGTGCCCCCTGACTCCGAGGGCGTCGTCGAGAACACCTTCGCCGCTTTCGCGGCAGCGCACGCACTCGGAGTCCGATACGTCGAGTCGGACTGCCACCTGAGCGCTGACGGCACCGTGATCCTCTTCCATGACGCCGACCTGTCGCGGGTCACCGGCGACCCGCGCCCGATCGCGGATGTCGGCGATCGCGAGCTGGAGGAGATCATGGCCGACCGCGGAGGGCTCGTGACTCTGGCGCAGGCGCTCGAGGCGTTCCCGTCCCTGTCGTTCAATCTCGACGTGAAGGTCGACGCCGCAGCCGAGAATGTCGGACAGCTCGTGGCCCCTCATGCGGAGCGAGTCCTGCTCACGAGCTTCTCCGATCGCACGCGCGTGCGCGCCCTCCGCGCCGCGCGTGCCGCGGGAGGAAGCCCGGCGACATCGGCGGGGACCATCCGGATCGCGGCGCTCGTCGCCGCCGTCGCTTCAGGTGTGCCATGGTTGATGGGTCGTGCGTTGCGCGGCATCGACGCGGTACAGGTCCCCGAGCGCCGGGGTCCGGTCCGCATCGTCTCCCCCCGAATGATCCGCGCGGTCCATCGTGCCGGCGTCGAAATACATGTCTGGACGGTCAACGACGCAGACAGCATGAGACGCCTGCTCGCTGCCGGCGTCGACGGCATCGTCACGGATCGGTCCGACCGCGCGCTGACCATCGCGGCGGGGGAACGCTGAATACCCCGACACGCTGAACATCGGCTGTGAAACCCCGATGACGAACCGTTGTTCGGATGATGCACACAGCTGCGCACGTTACAACTGATAGCCGACGAGAGGACCACACAATGGCAGACCGCAGCTTGCGCGGCATCCGACTCGGCGCCTCGAGCCTACAGAGCGAAGAGGGCGTCGTCTTCCACGACCGGGTCAACCACACGTACGTGTGTTCGCGCTGTGAGCACGAGACCGTCATGACGTTCGCCGCCGACGCAGAAGCGCCGGAGACCTGGGAGTGCCGCGCATGCGGCGCCGAGGCTCTCTTGCGCGTGGGCGACGGGCTCGTCGAGGTCGATCACTCGGGCGACAAGGCCGCCCGCACTCACTGGGACATGCTGCTCGAACGCCGCACGATCCCCGAGCTCGAAGAGCTGCTCGAGGAGCGTCTCGCGATGCTCCGTGAGCGCCGCGGCTCTCGTTTGAGCGCCTGAGCCTCCAGCTCCGCGCGACATGCCGTCGGTCCCTCGGGGCCGACGGCATTCTCATTCTCGCGGAGCGGAGCCCGACCGGCGGCGCGTGATGGCGACGGTCGCACCGCACGCCACGAGAGCCAGGAGGCTCCCCCAGCCGAGGATGAGCTGCACCGCTCCCCCGACCACGACGGCCGGCGTGAGGCCGGTGCGCAGCGGCACCTCGGTGAGCATCGCGCCTGCTTCGGCCGCCGGCAGTCCGTCGAGCTCGCTCCCGTCGGGCGCGATCACCTGACTCGTTCCGACGGTGGAGATGTTCACGACCGCGCGCCCGGTCTCGATTGCCCGCATCCGCGCGAACGCGAGCTGCTGCAGGTTCTCGTCGGTGTCGCGGAAGTCGGCATTGTTGGTCTGGAAGACGTAGAGCTGCGCGCCATCGCGCGCGCCCGTCCAGATGACGTCGTCGTACAGCACGTCGAAACAGATGGCGAGCCCGACACCCACACCCGACACGTCCATGAACGGTGCATTGGTCCCCGGCGTGTACTCGCGCTGGATGAGCCCGATCAGATCGGGCACGATCAGTTCGAAGAACCACCGATCGGGCACGTACTCCCCCATCGGGACGGGCCGCGACTTGTCGTGGATGGCGACGGGGTTCTCGGCGCCGGCCTCCCAGAGCATGGACGTGTTGTAGACGTCGTCGCCGCGCTGCGTCGCCGCGTTGACGAGCAACGGCGCGTCGACCCGCTCCGACAGACGGTCGAGGGTGTCGGCGACCGAGGCATTGGAGAGGGGGTCGGCGTCGATTCCGCCTTCCGGCCAGACCAACAGGTCCATCGGCTGGTCGATGATGGGCTGGGTCGCGGCGAGTTGCGAGCGCAGGACGTCGTAAGGCTCGCGCGAGTCGAAGTAGCCGGTCGGACCGTCGCCCTGCACGGAGCCGACCCGATAGGTCCCGGCATCCGCCGTCGGGAAGGCAGGCACAGCGACGAGCGCGACCGTGACGATGGCCGCGGGCAGAGCCGTGCGGACGTCGCGCAGGCGACCGAGGCGCAGCCACTCCACGACTGCCGCCGTCACGAAGACCATGAGGAAGGTAAGGCCTGCGACACCCGTCCAAGAGGCGATGTGCGCGAGCGGGCTCTCGGACTGGCTCATCCCGATCCGGCCCCAGGGGAACCCGGTGTAGGGCCAGGAGCCCATGAAGAGCTCGCGGGCGGTCCACAGCCCCGCGACGAGGGCCGGAAGTGCCACAGGCCGTCCTGCCCCGCCGGGAAGCAGCCGCGGTAGCCAGCGGTAGGCGAGAGCGATGGGGATCGATCCGACGGCGAAGAAGACGGTCTCGATGCCGGCGAGGCCGAACCACGGCAGCGGCCCGAGATACCGGGTGATCCACGAGATATGGATGAAGTAGAACGACGCCCCGAACACAGCGCCGACGGCGAGAGCCCCCCAGACCGAACGCCCGATGAGACCCACGAGCGCGAATGCGACGCCGACGAACGCCAGCGGCCACCACCCGATGTCGGGGAACGCGGCATCCAGCACGGCGCCGCCGACGACGGCGCCGATGAGTGCCAGCCACAGCGGTATCAGGGGCCGCTCGGCGGCCGGAGACGAGTCGGGCACGTGATCGAGCCTAAACGCCGGAATATGCCACGATGCCGCGGCGGACCGCTTCCAACGCCGCTCGCGCCGTCCGCGCCACCTCGGCCTCCGCGACGAGCGAGAGCTGATCGAGGAGATCGATGGCCTGCTTCGTCCAGCGCACGAAGTCGCCTGCCGCCATGTCGGCCTCCACCAGCACGCGATCGAGCATGACGCCCCGCGCCCAGGAGTGCATGGCCTTCGCCAGCCCGGTCGCCACCGGCTCCGTGCCGGGCAGACGGTGATCCTTCTCAAGGTCGTCGAGCACCGCCCACAGCTCCTGCGTTTCGGCCAGCGCCGTGCGGAAAGCTCCGCGCGGCAGGCCGTATTCACCTGGCCCGTCGCCTTCGCGACGCGGTTCGTAGACGAGGCTGCATGCCAGCGCCGCGAGACCTGCGGGGTCGAGGTTGCGCCAGATCCCTCGGCGGAGCGACTCGGCCACGAGGAGGTCGCGTTCACCGTAGATCCGTCGCATCGTCGCACCGGCCGCCGTCAGCGTCGTCGTGCCGTCGGCGTCGACAGCGACGTAATCGAGTGCGGTGAGGACATCGACCACCCGATCGAACACGCGCGCGACGGTGCCGGTGCGGGTGTCGATCTGCTGCCGCAGTTTCTGGACGTCGCGCCGCAACCGCCAATAGCGCTCGGCCCACCGAGCGTGGTGCTCACGGTCCGGGCAGTCGTGGCAGGGATGGCGCTGCATTCGCTTCCGGAGCCCGGCCAGTTCATCCTGCCGGCGTTGCCGGATCCGCGCCGGGGCTGTGCGGTCGTTGCGGTTGAGCTTCTCGAGGTCGCTCAGCTCGCGCCGGATGCCGGAGTACTCGGCGAAGTCGCCGCGGTCGCACGTCATCGAACGGGCGTACCCGTCGAGGGTCTGTTCCTTCTCTTTGACCTGGCGTGCGAGGCCCACGACGGAGCGGTCGGCCTGGAACTGGGCGAAGGACGACTCGAGGATCTCGCGGGCCTCGTCGCGTCCGAACCGGTCGATGAGGTTCACGGCCATGTTGTAGGTCGGCCGGAAGCTCGAGTTCAGCGGGTAAGTGCGCCGAGACGCCAGTGAGGCGACCGCCTGCGGATCGAGCCCCTCGCTCCACTGGATGACCGCATGGCCCTCGACGTCGATGCCCCGGCGCCCCGCGCGTCCGGTCAGCTGGGTGTACTCGCCCGAGGTGATCGCCACCCGAGCCTCGCCGTTGAACTTCTCGAGCTTCTCCAGCACGACCGTGCGGGCGGGCATGTTGATCCCCAACGCGAGCGTCTCGGTCGCGAACACCGCCTTCACGAGCTTTCGTTGGAACAGCTCCTCGACGACCTCCTTGAACGCGGGCAGCAGTCCCGCGTGGTGAGCGGCAACCCCGCGCTCGAGGTTGTCGCGCCACTCCCAGAAGCCGAGTACCGCGAGGTCTTCTTGCGCCAGCGCCCGCGTGCGTCGATCGACGATCGCGCGAATCTCGTCGCGGTCTTCGGGGGTCGTGAGGCGCAGACCCGCGCGGCGAACCTGCTGGACGGCCCCGTCGCAACCCGCTCGGCTGAAGATGAAGAAGATGGCGGGAAGCAGGTTGGCCCGGCCGAGCAGCTCGACCACCGCGGGACGGTCGATGCGCTCGAGGCGCTGCACGGCTGCTGGGCGCGCGGGCGCTGTGCCGCCGCGGTGCTTGCGATGCGCCTCGCGGCCCCCTCCCCCGCGGTATCCGTGTGCGCGGCGGTTGTTCTCATAACGCTGGCTCTGGGGCGACCTCAGACGTGTGAGCTCTTGGTTGACCTGAGCCGTCGCGACACCGGAGCGGTCGTCGAACAGCGGCAGGAGATCCCCGCGCACCAGGACGTGCTGCTCGAGAGGGACCGGGCGGATCTCGGAGACCACCACCGCGGTGTCACCCCGGACCGTGTCGAGCCAGTCGCCGAATTCCTCGGCGTTCGAGACCGTCGCCGAGAGCGCCACCATCCGCACGGACGGGTGGAGGTGGATGATGACCTCCTCCCACACCGCGCCTCGGAAGCGATCGGCGAGGTAATGCACCTCGTCCATGACCACGTACCGCAGTCCACGCAGAGCCGGCGAGTCGGCGTACAGCATGTTGCGGAGCACTTCCGTGGTCATGACCACGATGCGAGCGCTGCCGTTGATGTTGGTGTCGCCGGTCAGGAGGCCGACCTCGTCCTCGCCGTAGACGTCGACGAGCTCGCGGAACTTCTGATTCGACAGCGCCTTCATGGGCGTCGTATAGAACGCCTTGGTGTCGGGTTCGAGCATCGCGAGGTGCATGGCGAACTCGCCCACGATCGTCTTGCCGGCGCCCGTCGGAGCAGCGACGAGGACGCTCCTGCCTTCCTCGAGTGCATGGCACCCGGCGACCTGGAACGGGTCGAGGTCGAATCGTTGCATGCCGGCGAACGCCGCCGTGAGCGGATGCGCCCGGGCGGACTGCGCCGCGAGGAATCGCTCGGCGGGACTCGCGTCGCTCACGAGAGTGGATCGGTCGTCGGGGCCGGACCGGGAACGGTGAGCTCAGGAGCACGACGCGAGCGCCGAAGATCGAGCAGGAGCGACAACGCGGCGGCCGCGAAGTAGAGCACCGTCAGGATCGACGCCAGCATGAGCATGCTGACGATGTCCGCGGCAGGCGTCGCGAGCCCCGAGAAGACGACGGCGATCAGGATCGCGACGCGCCATCCCTTGAGGATCGCCTTGCCGCTCATAATCCCGGCGAAATTCAGCGCCACGAGGAAGACGGGGATGATGAATGCGACTCCGACCACCAGCAGCAGCTTGAAGACGAAGTCGTAGTAGTACTTGCCCTCGTAGAAGTTCGCGGACGATTCCGGCGAGAACGTCGCCATGATCTCGACGATGTGCGGCATCACGAGCCAGCCGGTGTAGACGCCCGCGAAGAACAGCGGTACTGCGGCCGACACGAAGCCGACTGTGTAACGGACCTCTTTGCGCGTCAGGCCGGGCATCAGGAAGGCCCAGATCTGCCACAGCCAGACCGGGGCGGAGAGGATGATGCCGACCGAGAAGGAGATGCGCAGCCGCATGTCGAACGGGCCGGTGATCGTCGAGTACATCAGCTTGACGGCCTCGGTGTCGCCACGCTGCTCCGCAACCATCCGGATCGGCTCGGTCATCGCCCAGATGATCCAGTCGGTGAGGAAGAAGGACACCACCATCGACGCCACAAGGGCTATCGCCGAGATGATCAGACGTCGTCGCAGCTCGATCAGATGCTGTCCGAGAGACATGCGCTTGTCGCGCCGGGGCGCGCCCTCCGCCCCTGAGCGCGTGCGCTCAGCCGTCACCACGCGGGGCTACGGTGTGGGAGCCGCGGGACCGCTCTTCGGGTCCGCGGGCTTCTCGACGGGTGCGACGTCAGCCGTCGTCGAGGTGGCGGTGCCGGCGGTGGCATCGTCTTCCTTCATGGCCTTCATCTCGCCCTTGAAGATACGGGCGGACTGTCCCATGCTCTTGGCCAGCGCCGGAAGCTTCGCGGCACCGAAAAGCAGCAGAATGACGATGAGTAGGATCCACAGGTGCGGACCTGCGAACAGATTGCTCATTGAGTCTCCTCATCGATGGTTTCGCACAGTCTAACCCCCGCACTGATGCGAAAGCCCGCTTCAGCGGTACTGATCGAGAGCCGCCTGAGCCCAGTCGTGAGCTGCCCGCCGGGCCTCCGGCGGCGCGACGATCTCGACGTCGCCACCGCTCCGGGCGACGAGTCGTTTCAGCGAGCGGGGGTCGGCGACGCGGATGAACGCCCTCCGGAATCCGCCTTCCTCGTGCACCTGCGCGTTGGCGAGGAACTCGCCGACGGCCGAGGCTGCGTGCGCCGGGTAACGGATCTCGGCGACGACCTCGTCGTCTCCCGGCTCGAAGAGTTCGGGCACCGGCTCCGAAGAGTGCAGCGCCGCGATCGAGGTGACTGCGGGCTCGGTGACGCGGTCGAGGTGGAAGGTGCGCATGGCGCGGCGCATGTGGCACCAGCCCTGCAGATACCACTGCCCCGCCGAGATGGTCACCTTCACCGGATCCACCGTGCGCGTCATCGGATGCGCATCCGGGGCGGTGTAGGTGAACGTCACGGCGACACCCTCGCGGAGTGCGCGCGCCACCGTCTCACGGACGTCGTCGACGGGAGCGGGCGCGACGATGACATCCGCGGGCGTCTGCCCTGCACCGCGCGAGAGCTTCGAGAGGAGCCCCTGCACGACACCGCTGTCGCCGACCCCCGGAACGGCGGCGGCGAGCTGCAGCCCGGCGAGCAGGGCTGCGGCCTCGCGAGCGGTGAGGCGGGGAGACCGCTCCAAGCCGACCGCGTTGGTGATGACGATGCGGTCCTCGCGGTCGAGCAGGTCCCAGTCGATGTCGAACAGATCGTTCGCCATCTGCCAGAAACCGCCCTCGCCGGGGAGCCCGATGACGGTCAGCTTCTCGACCATCGCACGCATCTGCCGCGGTTCGACGTCGAAGTCGCGGGCAGCCTGCGCCACCGTCACCTCGCCTTGCGCGATCAGATAAGGGACGAGCTGGAGGATCAGCGCGGCACGGTCGGTCGCCACGACCGGCTGGCCGCTCACGCCGACTCCGCCGATCGGTCGCGGGCGGCGCGCAGACGCCGCATGACGGCATCCTGCAGCGCGCGCGGCTCGAGAACCATCACCTCAGGTCCGTACGAAGCGAGCTCGTCCGCGAACACCTCGAGGTCGACGAAAGGGATCTCGACCTGTCGCCCATTCGTGGCTTCGGCACGGGCCCGGCGACGCAGACGCAGTTCCGCCTCGGTTCCCGGCACCGCCGTGACGGTCGCGTTCTGACGGAGCGCGACGTCGCGAAGGCCTGATAGCGCCCGTTCGCCGGCGCCGACGCGAAGGCTCTCGTCGAATCCCTGCCGCGTCACGACGACGTCGCTGAGAACGCGGGAGAGCAGGAACGTGCGCTCGGCCTCCACGCCGGTGTCCCACCCGAACAGGTGCCAACGGGCCTCGAACTCCACCAGCGCGAATGGGCGCACCCGGCGCCGCCGGGGGCGATCGGAGCCGGGACGGAGGTAGTCGAACTCGACCTCCCGGGCCTGCTCGATAGCCCGCTGAAGGGGCAGGAACGACGCGTCGTGCAGGTCGAGCCTCGGGGCGAACCCGATGATGGGCTCGTCCACGTCGATGCCGAGCGAGCGGATCTTGCGCAAACCCGAACGCGCCCCGGCAGACAGGGTGTGCTCGCCCCACACTCCCCCGGCCAGCGTCAGCACGGCCAGTTCTGCCGGGGTGAAGGTGATGTCGGCGGGCAGCTCGTACTCCGTCGGTGGGATGCGGTAGCGCGCCTCACGGAGGTCGTCGGGGTCGGCGTAGTCGCCGATCGTCTCGATCGGCACACCGAGGCCGCGGAGGTTCTCCTTGTCGCGTTCGAACATCTTCTCGAGCGCCTCGCGTCGTGAACCGGATTCGACCTGCTCGCGGTATCCCGACACGGAACCCAGGATCGTGTCCTTCGTCACGCCTTGTTCGGTCGCCATGAGGGCGACGACCAGGTTGACCAGGCGCTCCTCGGGAGGGACGCGTGCTGGGGTGACGGACATGCCTTCGATTCTAGGCGTGCGCGCCCGCGGCAGATTCAGGACGCGGGGTCGAGGCCGAGGATGTCGACGACGAAGACGAGGGTGGAGTTCGCGGGGATCGCGCCCTGCGCGGTCTCGCCGTATCCCTGGTCCGGTGGAATGACCACGAGGACCTGCGAGCCGACGGTCTGGCCACGCAACGCTTCCGCGAATCCGGGGATCGTCTGGTCGAGCTCCATGGGCTGAGCCCCGCGATCCCACGTGCTGTCGAAGACCTTCTTGTCGGCCCACGTCACGCCGGTGTAGTGCACACGGACCGGTACATCACCGGTGACCTCTTCGCCATCACCCTTCTTCAGCACCTCGACCGCGAGATCGGTGGGCGGGTCGTTGTCGGGGATGAGGACCCCGGGGCGTCCGTCGGGGGCGACGACGACCGAGGGCATTCCTGCGCGGTCGTTGAACTGCTCCGCACCGTCGGCCGCGGCGAGGTAGACCTTCTGGAGGTCGAGCACGACGACGGTCGTCGCATCCTCGGCCATGCCGAAGCGGGCGCGCGTGTCTGCCGTCACCTCGTCGGGCCCGAGAGCCATCACGACACGAGACCCCTCGGTCGCGCAGTGCAGCGCGTCGACGAGCCCGGGGAACGTCGCCTCCCAGCTGTCGAGCGGGTAGACCTCCGACAGCTGGCCGGTGTACCCGGATGCCGCGATCGGGGCGCCGGACGAGCCGTCGATGACCGTGAGGTCGAAGACGACGTCCTGGGCATCGCTCGTGATGGCGCGGCCCTCGCCGGTGATGGTGTCACGTGCCGACAGGCCGTCGACGTGCACGGGAGCCGACAGCTCGACCGTGGGCTTGGTACCGACCGGCGTGTCGGTGATCTCGACCAGATCGAGGGCCGACGACGCGGACACGTCGCGCGTGCACGACGCCGAGCCCGAGGACGGCGTGGCACAGGCCGTGAGGGACAGCACGGTCAGAGAGAGGGCGCCGGCGGCGGCGATGATCCTACGCACCGCAGCAGTCTACGCGGACTCGCCGTCGTGCCCGTCCGACGCGGAGGCGGCGCCGCGGGCCGCGCGTTGGGCCTCACGGACGCGCTTGCGCAGGTTCTTGTCGGTGATCTCGCGGTCGCCCACGGCCCCGGGCGTCCACATCTCGACGTCGGCATCGGCATAGGACGGCTTCTTCAACGCGCGCTTGCGCACATCCGGCGGGATCGCTCCCGGCGCCAGCCGGCGGGCGGTGAGGAGGAAGCCCGTGTGCGCCACCATCCGGTGGTCGGGACGCACGGCCAGTCCCTCGACGTGCCAGCCGCGGATCATCGTCTCGGAGGCGTCGGGGTCGGTGAACAGCCCGGTGCCGCGCACGTACTCGGCCACGCGGCTGAGCTGGGTGGCGGTGGCGACGTAGCAGAGCACCACGCCGCCGGGGGCGAGCGCGTCGGCGACGGCGTCGATGCATTCCCAGGGGGCGAGCATGTCGAGGACCACGCGATCGACGGTCCCCGGCGCGACGGCGTCGGGAAGACTCTCGACCAGATCGCCGACGACGACGGACCAGTTCGCGGGGGCGCTGCCCATGAACGTCGTGACGTTCGCCTCGGCGACCTCGGCGAACTCGGCGCGACGCTCGAAGGACACGAGCCGGCCCGTCTCGCCGATGGCTCGCAGCAGCCAGAGCGACAGCGCGCCCGAGCCGACGCCCGCTTCGACGACGGTCGCCCCCGGGAAGATGTCGGCGGCGGCCAGAATCTGCGCGGCATCCTTCGGATAGACGATCGCAGCCCCGCGCGGCATCGACATCACGAAGTCGCGCAGCAGCGGCCGCAGCGCGAGGTACTCGTGGCCCCCGCTGTTGGTCGCCACCGACCCGTCGGGCTGACCGACGAGCACCTCATGGCGCAGGACCCCGTGGTGGGTATGCAGCTCGCCTCCCTCGCGAAGCGTGATCGTGTGCATCCGTCCCTTGGGGCCGGTCAGCTGCACGCGGTCACCGTAGCGGAAGGGGCCGCGGGGCTGCAGGTCGTCGATCATGCGGAGGCTCCGAGTCGGTGGAGGGAGAAGAGATCGGCCAGGTCGGCCACCGAGCGTCCCGCGAGGGAGTCCCAGAGTGCATGAGCGCCGAGCCCGTGCAGCGGCACCATCAACGGCACCCCGAGTGCGACCGCGCCGGAGGCGACCGCCGAGCGCAGGCCGTTCGGAGAGTCCTCGATGGCGACGGTGTCGGCCACGTCGACGCCGAGCGCCTCGCATGCTTGGAGGTAGGGGTCCGGATAGGGCTTGGGGCGGGTCGCTTCGTCGCCGGCGACGACGGTGTCGAACGCGTCGAAGGGAATCGACGACACGACCGTGTCGGCCATGCTGCGCATGGACATCGTCACGAGCGCCGTCTTGATCCCCGCTTCGCGCAGACCGGAGAGCAGTTCGCGCGCGCCCGGGCGGAACGGCGTGCCGCCGAGGCGGAGCTGCCCCGAGACGGTTTCGGTCAGGTGGTCGATGATCTCGTGCGTCTGCATCCGAACGCCGGCGTTCTGCAGGATGCGGGCGGAATCCTCGAGTCCGAGTCCGACGAGACCGAGTGCCTGCTCGTGCGTCCACACGCCGCCGAAGCTCTCGACCAGCGGTCCCTCCGCGGCCATCCAGTACGGTTCGGTGTCGACGAGCGTGCCGTCCATGTCCCAGAGGACCGCGGCGGGGGAACGAGAAGTCATCCGCACCATGTTACCGATGCGGGGCTGAGAGGCCGCGTGGCCCGACCCGCACGCACCGGCCTCGGCGTATCGTGGAGCAGACCCGCTCGCGCAGAGCGAGCCGGCACGGAACGGAGGACGGGTTGAACAGTCTGGGACGCCGCGTCCTCGTGGTCGCGTTCGACGGATGGAACGACGCCGGCGAGGCGGCCACGGCCGCCGCCACGCAGCTGCGAGAATCCCGTCCCTACGACGCGGTCTACTCGGTCGATCCCGAGCTCTACTTCGACTACATGTACACGCGGCCGCACATCCAGGCCGACGCCGACGGCCGCAGATCCCTCACGTGGCCCGATGCGACGATCTGGCGCCCCCGCGCGACCGCGCGCGGCACCCGGCTGTGGATCCTCAGCGGCGCCGAGCCGGCGCGTGCCTGGAAGTCGTTCGCCGCCGAGCTGGTGGACGCCGCACTGCGAGAAGACATTACCGGTGTGGTGGCGCTCGGATCGATGATGAGCGACGTTCCGCACACTCGCCCCATCACCGTCTTCAGCGGAAGCGACAACGACGAGCTACGGACGGCGCTGGGCCTCGAACGCTCGACGTATGAGGGCCCGGTCGGCATCCTGTCGGTCATCGCCGCAGCCGCGGAGGAGGCCGGAATACCCACGGCCGCGCTGTGGGCGAGCGTGCCGCACTACGTCGCGGGCCACTCGCCGTCGCCGAAAGCCACTCTGGCGCTCCTCGACAAGCTCGAGGGCATCACGGGGGCCAAGATCGCGCGCGGCTCGCTGCCGGGCGATGCACTCGCCTGGGAGGCGACGATCGACGCCGCTGCCGCGGACGATGAAGAGATGACGGAGTACATCCGGCAACTCGAGCAGACGCGCGATACCTGGGACTCCCCCGAGGCGTCGGGCGACGCGATCGCGCAGGAGTTCGAGAAGTACCTCCGGCACCGCGGCGACGGCGGTGACGGCCGCGGCCTCGGTCGCGGCCCGCATCGCTGAGAGGCGAGCCGCGACCGGCGCTCGGCCGGTTCAGTATGCCTGGAGCACACCCAGCGAGAGCAGGACGATCAGCACAGCGCCCAGGCCGACGCGGTAGAGCACGAACGGCAGGAAGCTGCCGCGCTTGAGGTACTGCATGAGGAAGGCGATCACCGCGAGACCCACGCCGAAGGCGACGACGGTGGCGACGGCGGTGTCGACGAGCGAGAACACCGAGGCGCCGGGCTCGCGAATCGCCTGCAGCAGCTCATAGAGACCACTGCCGAAGACGGCCGGCACAGCCAGAAGGAAAGCGACCTCAGCTGCGGCCGGGCGTGTGTACCCGAGCGCGAGCCCCATGGTGGTGGTGGCTCCCGAGCGCGACACTCCGGGAATGAGGGCGAGTGCCTGCGCAAAACCGAGCGCGAGACCGTGCCCGTAGGTCAGGTCGTTCTCGGTGCGGACACGACGCCCGAGGGCGTCGGCGGCGCCGAGGATGAGGCCGAAGACGATGAGGACGATGGCCACGAGCCAGAGGTTGCGGAAAGTGTCGCGGATGACGTCCTGGAAGAGGAAGCCGAGCACGCCGATCGGGAGCGTGCCGATGATGACGATCCACCCGAGTCGCACATCCGCGTCGTTGCGCGGGACCGAGCCGGTGAACGATCGGAACCACCGACCGATGATGCGGGTGATCTTCTTCCAGAAGTAGACCAGCACGGCCAGCTCGGTGCCGATCTGGGTGATCGCGGTGAAGGTGGCGCCGGGGTCCTGGGCCGATGGCAGGAACTCCCCCACGATGCGCAGGTGAGCGCTCGAGGAGATCGGCAGGAACTCGGTCAGACCCTGGACGATACCGAGGATGATGGCCTCGAGGAGCTGCATGAGCGGCCTTTCAATACGTGCGGATGAGATCGGTGAGCACGCGCTGTCCGAAGACGAGTGCGTCGATCGGGACGCGTTCGTCGACTCCGTGGAACATACCCGTGAAGTCCATATCGGCCGGGAGGCGCAGCGGCGCGAACCCGAATCCCGCGATCCCCAGCTCCGAGAGGGCCTTGTTGTCGGTGCCGCCGCCCATGAGGTAGGGCAGCACCGGAACGCCGGGGTCGTGGCGTCCGAGTGCGCCGACCATGGCATCGACGAGCGATCCCTCGAAGGGAACCTCGAGCCCGATGTCACGGTGCACGATCTCGATGCGGATGTCGTCGCCGACGATCCGCTGGATCTGCGCCAGCACGGCGTCCTCCTGCCCGGGGAGCGTACGCACGTCGATCGCGGCCGACGCGGCATCGGGGATGACGTTGTGCTTGTAGCCCGCGGTCAGGCCCGTCGGATTCGTCGTGGTGCGGAATGTCGACGCGAGGAAGGCGGAGGTCGGACCCGTCGCAGCTGCGACGGCATCGGGATCCGAGGAATCGCGCCCGCTGATGCCGGCGAGGTCGGAGACGAGGCGTCGCGTGGTGTCGGTGAGCTCGATCGGCCAGGCGGCGCGGCCGAGGGCCGCGACGGCCTCGGCGAGCCGGGTGATCGCGTTCTCCGGGTGCAGGCGACTGCCGTGGCCCGCCCGCCCGGTCGCGTGAAGTCGTAGCCAGACGAGGGCCTTCTCGCCGACCTGCAGGAGATAGGCCCGGTGCCCGTCGACGCCGATCGAGTACCCGCCCACCTCACTGATGGCCTCGGTCGCGCCGGCGAACCACTCCGGGCGGTCGCGCACGACCAGCTGGGAGCCTTCGACCCCGCCGTTCTCCTCGTCGGCGAAGAACGTCACGACGAGGTCGCGCTCGGGCTGCTCGCCCGCCCGCAGCAGCTCGGCCACGGACGTGAGGATCATGGCGTCCATGTCCTTCATGTCGACGGCGCCTCGGCCCCACAGCATCCCGTCGCGAACGACTCCCCCGAACGGGTCGACGCTCCAGTCGTCGGCGACCGCCGGCACGACATCGAGGTGGCCGTGCAGGACGAGAGCCGGCTTGGAAGGGTCGCGTCCCGGGATGCGCACCGAGACGTTCGTCCGCCGCGGAATCGGCTCGTAGTACTCGGGTCGGAGACCGAGCGCCTCGAGGTAGGCCCCCACGTACTCCGCCGCCTCGCGTTCGCCGCGTGAGCGGCCCTCACCGTAGTTGGTGGTGTCGAATCGGATCAGGTCTCGCGCGACGCGGGCGACCTCGGGCAGATCGTCGTACTCGGACATGCTCTCCACGGTAGTCGCGAACGCTTCCTGGAAATGACGAAGGGCTCCGTTTCCGGAGCCCTTCTCTCACTGTGCGCGAGGGGGGACTTGAACCCCCACGCCCTATACGGGCACTAGCACCTCAAGCTAGCGCGTCTACCTATTCCGCCACCCGCGCAGTGTTTTTCAGTTGTTCCCAACCGAGGAACAACACTAACACGTCCGTCCCGGGGTGAAGAATCGTCGGCACGCCGGGCGTGGCGCACCCCTCGGAGTCACGACCTCACGCGCGAACGCAGCACCGCGATGCGGGCCTGGAGCTGGGCCACCGTCGCGTGCGAGACGGCCGGGCCGCCGCATACGCGCCGCAGCTCCGCATGGATCTGTCCGTGCGGCTCACCGCTCTGCCGTGCGTACAGGCCCACGAGGCTGTTGAGCAGTTGGCGCTGCTCCTTCAGGGAACGGTGCAGCGGCTCCGGCAGGGTGGACTCGGCAGTGGGGGCTTCGTCGCCGGGGGTGCCGGCGGTCGCCTTCTCGCGGGCCTCCCGGCTGTGCCGATGCTTCGTCTGGCGGGACTGCCGTTGCATCAGAAGCTCGTGGACGTGTTCGGGCTCGAGAAGACCGGGGATACCGAGGAACTCCTCCTCCTCGGGGGTCCCGGGCACCGCGAGCTGCCCGAACTCCGCCCCGTCGAACAGGACGCGGTCGAAATGGGCGACCGAGCCGAGCGCTTGATAGCTGAACTCCTGGGTCAGCTCCTCGGATGCCTTGTCTTCGCTCTCGGCCTCGGCGAGCAACGTGTCTTCGAGACCGTCATCGTCACCTGCTTCACGATCCAGCGCGTGGTCGCGCTGACGCTCCATCTCCGCAGCGAGGTTGAGGAGCACGGGCACGTTCGGGAGGAAGACGCTCGCGGTCTCGCCGCGACGACGCGCCCGCACGAAGCGGCCGATCGCCTGGGCGAAGAAGAGCGGTGTCGACGACGACGTGGCGTACACCCCGACGGCGAGCCGGGGCACGTCGACGCCCTCCGAAACCATGCGCACCGCGACCATCCACCGGGAGGTCGACTGCGCGAAGACCTCGATGTTGCCCGACGCGGCCTTGTCGTCGGAGAGGACGACGGTCGGGGCCTCGCCGGTGATCTGCTGCAGGATGTCGGCATAGGCGCGCGCCGCGGTCTGGTCGGTGGCGATGACGAGCCCGCCAGCATCCGGTACGTCCTGGCGCACCTCCGTCAGGCGACGATCAGCTGACCGCAGCACGGCCGGGATCCAGTCGCCCTCGGGGTTCAGCGCGGTGCGCCACGCCTGCGACGTGATGTCCTTCGTGTTGTCCTGGCCGAGGTGGGCCTCGAACTCGTCGCCCGTCTTGGTCCGCCACTTCATGTGACCGGCGTAGACGAGGAACAGCACGGGCCTCACGACGCCGTCGGCGAGGGCTCGACCGTACCCGTAGTTGAAGTCCGTCTTGGAGAGACGAATGCCCTTCTCGTTCGGGTGGTACTCCACGAACGGGATGGGAGCGGTGTCGCTCCGGAACGGTGTTCCCGAGAGCAGCAGGCGTCGCGTCGCCCTCCCGTAGGCCTCACGCAGCGCATCGCCCCAGCTCAGCGCGTCGCCGCCGTGGTGCACCTCGTCGAGGATCACCAGAGTCCGGGCGTCCATCGTCAGCCGTTGGTGGACGGATGCCTTGACGGCGACCTGCGCGTAGGTCACCGCGACGCCGTGGTACTGCCGCGACGGCATCCCGTGACGGTTGCTGAAACGCGGATCGAGGCGGATGCCGACGCGGCCGGCGGCATCCGCCCACTGCGTCTTGAGGTGCTCGGTGGGGGCGACCACGACGATGCGGTCGACGACGTCGCGGCGGAGCAGCTCCGACGCCAGGCGGAGCGCGAACGTCGTCTTACCGGCGCCGGGGGTCGCCGCGGCGAGGAAGTCGCGCGGTCCGCGCCCGACACCCTCCGGTCCGTCGGCGCCGAAGTACTGGTCCAGCGCCTCCGCCTGCCAGGCGCGCAGACGCTGAGCCGTACCCCACGGCGCACGCTGCGGGAACGAGGGTGACAGGTGCTCGGCGGCGAAGCTTCCGAAGTGCTCCTGGGGGTCCTCTGTCACGATGGACCACCTTAAACGACCCCACCCACACGATCGCCCGGCACGAGATACCGTGGCAGGTACGGAGCTTCAGGAGGGGTCATGAGGAAGAACGAGCCGTCCGAGGACGCGCGCCGCACGCCTTACGTGCCGAACGAGACCGCCCACCCATGGCGCCGCATGGTCGCGATCGGCGATTCGTTCACCGAGGGCATCGGAGATCCCGAGCCGGGGAGCCCGGGCGGGCACCGGGGCTGGGCCGACCGCGTGGCGGAGGTGCTCAGCTCGCAGGTCTCCGACTTCGCCTATGCGAACCTCGCGGTGCGCGGCAAACTGATCGGTCAGATCGTGGCCGACCAGATCGAGCCCGCCCTCGCGCTCAAGCCCGACCTGATCACGTTCTCGGCAGGCGGCAACGACGTCATCCGGCCCGGCTCCGATCCCGACGCGGTCGCGCAGCAGTTCGAGGATGCCGTCGTGCGCCTGTCGTCGACCGGCGCGACACTCGTGCTCTTCACCGGCATCGACACCGAGTTCACACCGGTCTTCCGCGGGATCCGCGGCCGCGTGGCGATCTACAACGAGAACATCAGGGCGATCGCCGATCGCTACGACGCCATCGTCGCCGACCAGTGGGCTCTGAAGGAGGTGCAGGACATGCGCTTCTTCGACGACGACCGGCTGCACTACAACTCCCTCGGGCACCACGAGGTCGCACGCATGGTGCTGCGGGCGCTCAATGTGCCGAACGATCTCCAGCCCATGCAGCCCGACACGACGCCGGTCCTCACGTGGCGGGCGGCTCGCGCCAACGACCTCGTCTGGGCTCGGGAGTACCTCATGCCCTGGGTGCTGCGACGACTCCGGCATCAGTCGTCGGGCGACCACATCACGGCCAAGCGGCCCGAGCCGTTGCCCGTGCTCCGGCGCGCCGACGACCCCGAGTGATCAGCGCAACGCCCAGAGCGACACCGCGGCGGCCGCCGCGACGTTGAGGGAGTCCACTCCCCCGGCCATCGGAATCGTGACGACGGTGTCGGCGACAGCGAGGGCACGTCTGCTCAGCCCGTCGCCCTCGGTTCCCATCAGGAGCGCGACCCGATCGGGCCGCGCCGCGGCGAACTCGTCGAGCGGCACGGCACCCTCGGCGAGAGCGAGGGCGGCGAGGTGCAGGCCGGCGTCGCGGAGCATCGGTGCCGCTTCGGACCATGCCGGAAGGCGCGTCCACGGCACCTGGAAGACCGTGCCCATGCTGACGCGAACGCTGCGACGGTAGAGCGGGTCGGCGCAGCGCTCGCTCACGAGCACGGCGTCGGCGCCGAGCCCGGCGGCGGCACGGAAGGCGGCGCCCACGTTCGTGTGATCGACGATGTCTTCGAGGACGAGCACGAGCCGGGCGTCGGCGACGACCTCGCTCACGGGAGCGGGACGCGGCCGGTGCATCGCGGCGAGGGCACCGCGGTGCACGGCGTAACCGGTCACCTGCTCGGCGACCTCGTCGGAGACGACGAAGACCGGCGCGTCGCCTGCGAGGTCGACCACATCGGGAAGCCATTTCTCCTGCACGAGGAACGAACGTGCGTGGTGTCCCGCGGCATGGGCCCGGGCGATCACTTTCGCGGATTCGGCGATATACAGCCCGCCCGCGGGCTCGAGGACTCGCCGCAATGCGACGTCGGTCAGGTCGCGGTAGTCCGCGAGGCGGGGATCGGTGGCGTCGTCGATGCGGATCACGGGCACTCGTCCAGCCTCGCACGTCACCCGGGGGTCGCGCGGACGCTCGTAGAGTAGGACCGTGACGATTCCCGATCTCGACACGCCCGCGGGCGACGAGATCCAGAGCGCCCTCGACGTGCTCGCCGGCCGTCGAATCGCGGTGCTCACGGGCGCCGGCGTGTCGACCGACTCGGGCATCCCCGACTACCGGGGCGCGGGCGCGCCAGTGCGGACGCCGATGACGGCCCAGCAGTTCCTCGCGAGCGCGGACGCGCGTCGGCGTTACTGGGTGGGCAGCCATCTCGGCTGGCAGGCCTTCGCCGCCGCCCGTCCCAACGACGGTCACGCGGCGCTGGCCGACCTCGAGCGTGCCGGAATCGTGACGGGCGTGGTCACGCAGAATGTCGACGGACTGCATCTGCGGGCCGGGAGCAGCCGGGTCGTCGAACTCCACGGCACGATGCGGCGGGTGTTCTGTCTGCACTGCGGGCAGGTGTTCGACCGCCGCGACCTCGCAGAACGCGTCGAGCGCGAAAACCCCTGGATCACGGTGCCCGAGAACGTCGAGCTCGGCCCCGACGGCGATGCCCTGCCCGCGACGAGCGACGGCTTCATCGTGCCCACCTGCACGGTCTGCGACGGCATGCTCAAACCCGATGTGGTCTTCTTCGGCGAGTTCGTGCCCCGCGAGAAGTTCGCGGAGGCCGAACAGCTGGTGCGCACGAGCGAGGCGCTCATCGTGGCGGGATCCTCGCTCGTCGTGAACTCCGGGGTTCGCCTCGTCGAACGCGCGCGCCGGCGCAAGCTTCCCGTGGTGATCGTCAATCGTGGCGTGACGCGGTCGGACGCGAAGGCCACGGTGAAGATCGACGGCGGCACGAGTCACGTCCTCCGCGTCTTCGCCGATGCGCTCGCGTCAGAGCACTGAGGTCGAGGTCTCGCGGCGCCCCGCGTAGGGTCGAGTGGTGACCATCCTGACCCTCGTGCGCCACGGCGAGACCGACTGGAACCGCGAACGCCGGATCCAGGGCTCCACAGACATCCCGCTCAACGACCTCGGCCGCGAGCAGGCTCGCGCAGTCGCGGCGGCCCTCCGCACGTCGATCGAGGGTGACGTCGTCGTCGCCTCGAGCGACCTCTCCCGCGCAGCGGAGACCGCGCGCATCATCGCGGACGGCCTCGGCGCCGCCGCACCCCGCACCTACCCCGAGTTGCGAGAACGCAGCTACGGCGATGCCGAGGGAGTCGGCGTCGAGGAGTTCCACGCCCGCTGGGGCGAGTGGGCTGTCGCCGACGTGCCCAACGCCGAGCCATGGCCGGTGGTCCGCGAACGCGCTCTGCGCGGGCTCGAACGTGCGGTCCGTGATGCGCGCGCCACCACGGCGCCGACATCCGTGCCGCTGATCGTCGTGGCGCACGGTGCGCTCATCCGCGAGGTCATCCGTCACGCGACCGGCGAGGAGTTCCCCTTGCAGGGGGTGCGGCTGGCCAACGGCTCGGCCCACACCTTCGTCATGGAACGCGAGCGTCTGCGCCTCATCGACTCCCCCGCGCTCGCGACGACCTGATCGCCACGGCCTGATCGCGGCGGCTCCGTCGGGAGGCGCCGCTCATGGAAGGTACCTCGAGCGGTGTATCGTCCAGCATCATGACCATGCACGACCGTGTCGACCTCGCTCTGCTCGAGGCCCTCGCCGACGACCCCCGTGCGACGGTCGTCGCCCTCGCCGAGCGCTTGCGGATGTCACGCAACACGGTCCAGGCGCGCATGGCGCGGCTGGAGCAGTCCGGCGTCTTCCTCTCGTATGAGCGGTCGATCTCCATGCGTGTCCTCGGCTTCCCGATCGAGGCGCTGATCAGCGTCGTCCTGCGTCAGCCCGACCTGCCTCGCATCGCTCAGGAGCTCGCGACCATCCCCGAGGTGCTGCAGGCTCAAGGGCTGAGCGGCCAGGTCGACCTGATGGTCCGGGTGGTCGCCCGAGACACCCAGCACCTGTTCGCTGTCGACGCCCGCATCCTCGCCATCGACGGGGTCGAGCGCACGGAGACCTCGCTCGTCATGGACGACGTCATCCCCCACCGCGTCAAGCCGCTGCTCGCGCAGGGACGCGCGGGCTGACGGCCGTCGTCGTCCGGTCGGCGTCGAGCCGCACGAGGACGACGCCCACGAGGATGAGCGCGCCGCCGATGAACTGCACCGGCGCGGGGGCCTCCGCCAGGAGCAGCCATGCGAAGCCCAGGGCGAACAGCACCTCGGACAAGCCGATGAACGACGCCAGACGTGATCCCGTCCGCGGAACCGCTGAGACGCCCAGCGCGTAGGCGGTCCCGGTGGCTGCGCCGACCCACAGCAGCACGACGACGGGCGGCAGCTGCATCCCGACCACGTCGGCGAGGACCGTGCTCGTGGTGAAGGGCAGGATGCCGGTGAGCAAGAGGCTGCCGATGATCGCGGTCGCGACGACCATTCCGCCGGCGGCGAGGACGAGGGGCGGCAGCGTGTCGCCGGTGCGCTCGGCCATGACGAAGTAGACGCAGGTGCACAGTGCGGCGCCGAGGGCGAGGAGCGTGCCCCAGAAGTCGAAGCGAGCCCCGGCGATATCGACGACCAGCACGAGACCAGCCATCGCGACGACGGAGCCGGCGATGACCGTGGGAGACGGCCGGCGGCGGGTTGTGAGCCAGACCCAGATGACCAGGAGCACGGGTGCCAGGTACTGGATGAGGAGGGCGACGGCGACCGGCATCCGCTGCATCGCCGAGAAGTAGAAGAGCTGGCAGCCGACGACGGGCATCGCGCCGAAGGCGATCAGAGCGAGGCCGTGTCGGCGCAGGAAGCCTCGCTCGCGCGCGACCGCTCGGATGAGGAACGGCGAGAGGATGAAGGCTGCGACACCGATCCGGATGAAGAGCGCCGCCCCGAGCGACCAGCCGCCTTCCAGCAGCGGCTTGACCAGAGGTCCGCTCGACGAGAAGGCCAGTGCGGAGGCGACAGCCATGGCCATTCCCGCCGTCCGGCGGCCGGGGGCGCTCGCGGGCGCTGTCTCCGGCGAGCCTGCGATGATGGGCAGGGGCGCGGTGGGGTTCGTCATCGACAGCCTCGGTGGTCAGGGGTGAACGTTATCTACACTCGTGACAGTAATGCTCGCGATCGTCAGGAGTCAACGTGGTCTTCATCCATGACACGGAATTGTCGCTGCGCGCGACGGCTGCGCTGGTCAACACGCTGCCGCTCACGGGCGCGGACGCCGCCGACACGCTCGCCGATCGCGGCGATCTGGATGCCTTCCTCACCGAGTTCGCCTTCACGGGAGCGATCGTGCGTGACGACGCCGAGCTGCAGGCCATGCGCGCTATCCGGGCGCGACTCCGGGAGCTGTGGGAACTCGACCGCGACTCCGCTGTCGCTCACGTCAACGCCATGCTGCGCGACGGGCGTGCTCAGCCCCAGCTGGTGATCCACGACGGGTACGACTGGCACATTCACGCGACCCCGGATGACGCGCCGCTCGCGACCCGCGTGCTCGTCGAGGCCGGGATGGCCTTCGTCGACGTCATCCGCGCCGACGCCTACGACCGTGTGCGGATCTGTGCCGCCGACGACTGCGCCGCGGTCTACGTCGACTTCTCCAAGAACGGCTCGAAGCGCTACTGCGACACCGGCAATTGCGGCAACCGGATGAACGTCAACGCATACCGTCGTCGGAAAGCCCGAGGAACCGCCTGATCGAGGCCGCCGCTTCGCGCGGCTTCTCGTAATGGATGAGGTGCCCCACCCCATCGATCTCGACGAGCTCGGCGGCGGGGAAGAGCTCGCGCAACCGGCGCTCGGCCTCGATCGGGGTGATGTCATCCTGGACAGCGGCGATCAGCAGCGTCGGCTGCGAGATGCGCGGCGCCGAAGCGCGCACGTCGTTCGAGACCGAGGTCACGAACGCATCGCGAAGCACATCACGGTCGGCGAAGCTCGAGAAGTAGGTGTCGTGCTGATCGTGGACGAATCGCCGAAGCGCCCGGTCGCGGGTCTTGACCATCGCGAGGCTCATGACCCGGACGATCATCCGATTGCGCAGGAGCGCCTCGCCGAGGCGGCCGGGCAGACGCGCTCCGACGGCGTAGTACCCGACGGCGAGGCGCGTGAAGATGCCGCGCGGTCCCTCGAGCGCCGGGGCGCCAATCGGGTTGATGAGGATCAACCGCGGTGTCGGGAGCCCGCCCGCCACCGCGGCGGCGGCGACGATCGAGCCGAAGGAATGACCGACGACGACGGCACCGGGAGCGACGGCGGCTGAGAAGGCGGTGAGCCAGTCGGCGTAGGTGTCGAGGTCGTGCGCGCGTCCGGGGATCGGCGGTGTCTCGCCGAAGCCGGGCAGATCCGGCATGACGACGCGGACGTCGCCGAGGTGCGCGACGACGGGCTCGAGGCCATGGTGTTCGCCACGGAACCCGTGGACGGCCAGAAGCGTCTGCGCGGCGTCGTCGCGTCCGTACACCCAGTAGACGGTCGTCCCCCCGAGCACATCGGCCTCGTGACGCCGCACCGGGATGCGTGCGAGGAGCGGTTCGTACGGCGAGACGTTCGGCACCCGTCGAGTCTACGGAGGCGGCGCGTCGGATCCTGAGTGTCGGACCTGAGCCGTAGCCTCGAATCCGTGGAGCCGGACCGACCCCTCGCCGTGACGACGCCCGAACTCGATCTCTGGCCCTTCGGCGCACCGGAATGGTCGCGGGTGCTCGGGGTTTTCGATCTCGAGACCACGGGTGTCGACGTGACGACCGACCGCATCGTCACGGCGCACGTGGGCGTGCTCGATGCCGACGGAGTCCCGGTGCGCGCCGACAGCTGGCTGGCCGACCCGGGAATCGACATCCCCGAGGGCGCTGCGGCGATCCACGGCATCACGACCGAGCACGCGCGCCGGGCGGGGCGTCCTGCGCAAGAGGTCGTCGCAGAGGTCGCCGCCGCCTTGCGTGGGCTCTTCGACGCCGGTATCCCCGTCGTGGCGTACAACGCCCCGTTCGATTTCTCCATGCTGAAGTACGAGGCGCTGCGGCACGGCGTCACTCCGATCGTCGCGCCCTCCCCCGTCATCGACCCGCTCGTCATCGATAAGCGATACGACCGCTACCGCAAGGGCAAGCGCACCCTGTCGGTCGTCGCCGACCACTATGCCGTCACCCTCACCGGGGCGCACGAGGCCTCCGCAGACGCGATCGCGGCGGGGCGGGTCGCGCAGATCCTGGCTGAGCGGTTCGCCGACGGGCTGCCGTCGACCGCCGCGGAGCTCCACACCCGTCAGATCGGTTGGGCTCGGGCGCAGGCCGAAAGCCTGACCGAGTACTTCGTCAGCATCGGCCGGATCGACGCCGAGGTCGACGGATCGTGGCCCATCCGCTGACGCTCGCGGGTGAGAACTACCCCGCTTGACGAGGCCGCCCTCACCCGCGAGCGATGTCCCTCAGACCGCGGTCAACTCCGACGAGCGCTCGCGGGTGCGGATCGCGCGGTTGACGCATGAGACGACGGCCTTGAGGCTCGCCGTCGAGATGTCACCGTCGATGCCGACTCCCCAGAGGCGCTGGTCATCGACCTGGAGTTCGACGTAGGCCGCCGCCTGAGCGTCGCCGCCCGAGCTCAGGGTGTGCTCGACGTAGTCGTAGAGGGAGATGTCGAACCCGCGATCGCCCAGAACCTCGAGGAATGCGGCGATGGGCCCGTTCCCGACGCCGGACACGTCGGTCTGCTCGTCGCCGTCGCGCAGGGTGACGTCGAGGCGCACATCGCCCGACATGTCGCTCTGCGTGCGCGTGCCGAGAAGCTCGAACCGGCCCCACTTGTCGTCGTCGGCCGGGGCGGGCAGGTACTCGTCGGTGAAGATCGACCAGATCTGGTCGCTCGTGACCTCGCCGCCTTCGGCATCCGTCTTCTCCTGCACGACTCCCGAGAACTCGATCTGCAGCTTGCGCGGCAGGTCCAGGGCGTGGTCGGTCTTGAGCAGGTAGGCGACGCCACCCTTACCCGACTGCGAGTTGACGCGGATCACGGCCTCGTACGAACGTCCGAGATCCTTGGGGTCGACGGGCAGATAGGGCACCGCCCACTCGATCTCGTCGATCGAGACGCCGTCGGCCGCCGCGCGGGCCGCCATCGCCTCGAAGCCCTTCTTGATGGCGTCCTGATGGGACCCGCTGAAGGCGGTGAATACGAGGTCGCCGGCCCAGGGGCTCCGTTCGGGAACGGGCAGCTGGTTGCAGTACTCGACCGTGCGCTTGATGCCGTCGACGTCGCTGAAGTCGATCTGCGGGTCGATGCCCTGTGTGAACAGGTTGATGCCGAGAGCCACGAGATCGACGTTTCCGGTGCGCTCACCGTTGCCGAACAAGCAGCCCTCGATGCGATCGGCGCCGGCCATGTAGCCCAGTTCCGCGGCAGCGATCGCCGTGCCACGGTCGTTGTGGGGATGCAACGACAGCACGACGTTCTCGCGATGAGCGAGGTGTCGGCTCATCCACTCGATCGAGTCGGCGTACACGTTCGGCGTGGCCATCTCGACGGTCGCGGGAAGGTTGATGATGACCTTGCGGTCGGGCGTCGGCTCGAAGATCTCGATGACCTGGTTGCAGACGTCCACGGCGAACTCGAGCTCGGTGCCGGTATAGCTCTCAGGCGAGTACTCGTAGTAGACGGCCGTCTCGGGGACCGTCTGCTCGTACTGCCGGCACAGGCGCGCGCCCTCGAGCGCGATGTCGATGATGCCCTGGCGGTCGGTGCGGAAGACGACCTCGCGCTGCAGGATGCTCGTCGAGTTGTACAGGTGCACGATGGCCTGATTCGCACCGGCGATCGCCTCGTACGTGCGCTTGATGAGGTGTTCGCGCGCCTGGGTGAGCACCTGGATCGTTACATCGTCGGGGATCAGGCCGTCTTCGATCAGCTGACGAACGAAGTCGAAGTCGGTCTGGCTCGCGCTCGGGAACCCGACCTCGATCTCCTTGTAGCCCATCTTCACGAGCAGCTCGAACATCACGCGCTTGCGCTCGGGGCTCATCGGATCGATGAGAGCCTGGTTGCCGTCGCGCAGGTCGACCGCGCACCAGCGGGGCGCCGTCTCGATGCGCTTCGCTGGCCAGGTTCGGTCTGGCAGATCGACGCGGATCTGCTCGTGGAACGGCCGATACTTGTGAATCGGCATGCCCGAGGGCTTCTGGTTGTTCTCCATGGTCGTCTCGCTCTTCCTCATCCGGTGTGGCGGGCCAACGCGAAGCTCCGCGACGAGAGAGGCCCTAGAACGAGGACTCGTCGCGGCGACTAAGGAGAAGCAGTCGGCCGAAGCGCATGCGCCCAGGTTACACCCCGCTCATCCGTCCGCCGCACACAGGCGTGCCGCCGCTGAGACGATGGCGTCGTGCGCGACACTGTCGGGATATGAGTACTCCGCGCGCGGGCCTGTTCGCCCTCATCATGTGTGCGATAGCCCTGACCGCGGGCTGCGCCTCGACACCTGCGGCCGCGCCGACCTCGCTCGACCCCGCTCCGCCCGCCGGCGACGTCGTGGCCCAGGGGACCGTCCTCGACGACGGCCCGGGCGCTCAGCTGTGTCTCGGCGCCGTCGCGGAGTCGGCCCCGCCGCAGTGCTCCGGCATTCCCCTCACGGGGTGGGACTGGGAATCTCTGACCGACGCGACCACGATGTCCGGCTCGACCTGGGGTACCTATGCCGTCCAGGGGCGTTACGACGGATCGTCGTTCGCCGTCACTGCGCCGGCGGTGCCGCTCGCGCTCTACGATCCGATGCCGCTTCCCGACCCCACCGGCGGGGTCCCCGGCAGGGCGGACGACGCCGAGCTCCACGACGTCGAACAGCGGGTGCACGACACCCTCGGCGACACGGTGCTCGCATCCGGCGCGTACGACGGTCGCCTCTGGGTCACGGTCGTGTGGGACGACGGAACACTCCAGAAAGCGGCGGACGCCGAATTCGGTGAGGATGTCGTCGTCATCCAGTCGGCGATGCGCGAGGTCGGCTAGAAGCCGAGGCGCCCGAGCTGCTTGGGATCGCGCTGCCATTCCTTCGCGACACGCACCCGCAGCGAGAGGAACACCCGGGTCCCGAGAAGCGGCTCGATCTGAGCGCGGGCACGAGCACCGACATCCGCGAGCCGGGAGCCTTTGCGGCCGATGATGATGGCCTTCTGGCTGTCGCGCTCGACGACGATGTTTGCGTAGACGTCCGTGAGGTCGGAGCCGTCGCGAGGAGCGACGTCCTCCACCGTGACGGCGATCGAGTGGGGCAGCTCATCGCGCACGCCTTCGAGGGCGGCTTCGCGGATGATCTCGGCGATCCGGTCCTCGGTCGACTCGTCCGTGACGACATCGTCGGGGTACAGCGCCGGCCCCTCGGGCATGAGGGCGAGCAGCTCGTCGGACAGCACGTCGAGCTGCTCGGCCGTGACTGCGGAGAGGGGGATCACCGCAGCCCAATCCTCGCGGAGGCTGTCGACCTCCATGAGACGCTCCATGATCTCGTCACGGCCGGCGAGATCGGTCTTCGTCACGATCGCGACCTTCTTGGCGCGCGGGTAGCCGTCGAGCGATGCGGCGATGCGGCGGTCGCCGGGGCCGACCTTGTCGACGGCGGGAACCAGGAAGCCGATGACGTCGACGTCGCCCAGGACCTGCTCGACGAGGTCGTTCAGCCGCTGGCCGAGCAGCGTCCGCGGCTTGTGGATGCCGGGTGTGTCGACGATGACGAGCTGGCCGCCGGGCCGATTCAGGATGCCGCGGATCGCGCGCCGCGTCGTCTGCGGCTTGTCGCTGGTGATCGCGACCTTCTCCCCCACGAGGGCGTTCGTCAGAGTGGACTTGCCGACGTTGGGGCGACCGACGAAGGTCACGAACCCCGACCGGGTCTCTGCTGCGGTCATCTGCTGTCTTCTCCTCTTCGTGCCACGCGGACCTCGCCGGTACGCGGGTGTGCCATGTCGTCCGTCTCGTCGGCCGGGGCGCGTTCGACGAAGACGGTCGCGAGACCCCGCCCGCGTCCGCGTGAGACCCCACCGGTGATCGTGATCCCGTCGACCGTCACCGTCGCGCCGGGCATCGGGACCCGTCCGAGCGTCTTGCCGAGCAGACCGCCGATCGAGTCGACGTCGTCGTCGTCCAGCTCGATGCCGAACAGCTCGCCGACCTCATCGAGGCCCAACCGTGCACTCACGCGGTATCGGCCGGGCTCGAGCTCGACGACCTCGGCGGCGCCCCGGTCGTACTCGTCGGCGATCTCGCCAACGAGTTCCTCGATGAGGTCTTCGAGGGTGATGAGCCCGGCGACCCCGCCGTACTCGTCGACGACGAGGCACACGTGGACGGCATCCCGCTTCATCTGCTGCAGCAGCGACTCAGCTCGCATCGACTCGGGCACGAACACGGCCGGCCGCGCCACTCGTCCCACGGGGACGTCGCGCCAGCCCGACGCCTCCCCGTACGAGAATTGCACGAGGTCCTTCAGGTAGACCACACCGACGATGTCGTCGCGCTCGTCGTCGGTGACCGGCACCCGTGACACACCCCGCTCGAGGAAGAGCGCGAGCGCCTCGTGCGTCGTCGCGGTCTGCGGCACCGTGACCATATCGGTCCGCGGCACCATCACCGACCGCACGAGCGTATCGGTGAAATCGAAGACGGAGTGGATGAGGTCACGGTCATCGGCCTCGATCAGGTCTTGCGAGACCGCCTCGTCGACCATGCTCAAGAGCTGTTCCTCCGAGGCGAACGACGTGCCGCGGGAGACTCCGGGGGTCACGCGGTTGCCGACGATGACCAGGAGGTGAGCAAGCGGGCCGAGCACGATCCGAGCACCGCGCACGATCGGGGCGCAGGCGATGAGCAGGCCGCGGGCGTGCTGGCGCCCGACCGCCCGCGGGCTCGCGCCGACCAGGACGAACGACACCGCCGTCATCAGAAGGGCGGCGACGAGGATCGCCCACCACAGGTTCTCGAGCGCCAACGTCAATGCAGCCGTGACGAACACCGCAGCCGTCGACTCCGCGAGGATGCGGATGAAGACGACGGCGTTCGCGTGCGCCGTCGTATCGTCCGCGATGCGACGCAAGGCCTGCTGCCGTCGGCTCGTCTCGGCCCAATCGGCGAGGTCGGCGCGCGATGTCACTCCGAGCGCGGCGTCGAGTGCGGCCATCAGGCCCCCGAGCGCGACGAGGAACACCGCGCCGAGGACGAGGAGGAAGACGGTCACGCGCGGCGGCGCTCGCTTGCGTGGAAGGCCGAGATCAGCTCGCGCTGGAGCCCGAACATCTCGCGCTCCTCGTCCGGCTCGGCGTGATCGAATCCGAGCAGGTGCAGCAGCCCGTGCGTCGTGAGGAGGATGAGTTCGTCGAGCGTCGTGTGCCGCGCCGCCTGGGCCTGGGCCTCGGCGACCTGTGGGCACAGCACGATGTCACCCAGGAGACCCGGAGGCGTCGGCGCGTCCTCGGTGCCCGGGCGGAGCTCGTCCATCGGGAAGCTGAGCACGTCGGTGGGCCCGGGCTCGTCCATCCACTGCACGTGCAGCGACTCCATGGCGCCCTCGTCGACGAGGAGGATGGCGAGGTCGGCATCCGGGCTCACGTTCAGCTGGGCGAGGTTGTGCTCGGTCAGCCGCAGGAGCACGGTCTCGTCGACGGACACGCCGGATTCGTTGGTGATCTCGATGGTCATGAACGTCCTCGTTTCGGGAGCCGGTCGCGCGGACCGACGGGCCGTGTCGCGGTGCGCCGCTCGGCCCGGTTGGCGAACTCGCTCGCCTCGTCGCGCTCGCGACGGGCAGCGAGGCGCTGCTCGTCGTACTCGCTGTAGGCATCGACGATGCGGCCGACCAGCGTGTGGCGCACGACGTCGTCGCTCGTGAGGGTGGCGAAGTGGATGTCGTCGATGTTCTTCAGCACGCGCGTCACCGTTCGCAGCCCCGACGTTCCCTGGGGAAGGTCGACCTGCGTGATGTCGCCGGTGACGACCATGCGCGTGCCGAAGCCCAGACGCGTGAGGAACATCTTCATCTGCTCGGGCGTGGTGTTCTGAGCTTCGTCGAGCACGACGAACGAGTCGTTCAGCGTGCGCCCGCGCATGTAGGCGAGCGGTGCGACCTCGATCGTGCCCGTGGCCATGAGCTTGGGAACGAGCTCGGGGTCGAGCATCTCGTTGAGGGCGTCGTAGAGCGGCCGAAGGTACGGGTCGATCTTGTCGGTGAGGGTCCCGGGGAGGAAGCCGAGGCGCTCGCCCGCTTCGACGGCGGGTCGAGTGAGGATGATGCGGTTGACCTCTTTGCGCTGCAGCGCCTGCACGGCCTTCGCCATCGCGAGGTACGTCTTGCCGGTTCCGGCAGGACCGATGCCGAAGACGATCGTGCTCTCATCGATCGCGTCGACGTATGCCTTCTGCCCCAGCGTCTTCGGTCGGATGACCTTGCCGCGCGACGAGAGGATCGCCTCGCCCAGCACCTCGGAGGGACGAAGGCCCTCGTCGCCGTTGCGGCGTTGCAGGATGCGGCTCGAGGTCGTGACGTCGCTCGGGTCGAGCCCCTGCCCGGCGCGCGCCATCGCGATCAGCTCGTCGACGAGCGTCTTGGCCGCCGCAACGGCATCCGTCGTTCCCGTGAGTGTGATCTCGTTGCCGCGCACGAGCACGTCCACGTCGGGGTGCTCGCGCTCGACGACGCGGAGGAGTCTGTCTTGGGGGCCCAGCAGCTGGACCATGGCGACACCGTCGGCGAGGATCGTCGCGACGGCGGGTTCGGAAGCATCAGCCACCGAGGCTCCCTTCGGAGAGGTCGCCGGCGAGGACGTGGGCGTGAACGTGGAACACGGTCTGTCCCGCGCCCGGGCCGGTGTTGAAGATCAGGCGGAAGTCGCCGTCGGCGTGCTCGGCGGCGACGGCGTTGGCGAGCCCGATGAGCTCGCTGAGGAGGGCGGGGTCGCCCGCGGCGAGCTCGACCACCGTGCGGTAGCGCTCGGTCTTGGGGATCACCAGGAGGTGGACGGGCGCCTGCGGCGCGATGTCGCGGATGGCGAACACGTTTTCGGTCTCGGCGATGATCTCCGAGGGGATCTCGCCGCGGAGGATGCGCGTGAAGACGGACGGTTCGCTCATGGCTTCAGTCTATCGACGGGGTTCGGCGCCGGGACGGGCCGGTGTCACCAGCGCCCGATGGCGACGTTCACCACGCCGAGTGCAGCGGGGCCGGCGGTCGACGTCCGCAGCACCGTGTCGCCCAGACGTACGGTGATCGCACCGGCGGCGGTCAGCGCGTCGAGTTCTTCCGGGGCGATTCCGCCCTCCGGCCCGACGACGAGCGAGACGTCGCCCTCCCCCGCGTCGACATCGCTGAGCCGTCGCGTCGCCGTCGGCTCGAGCACGAGCACGCGTTCACGGGCGCACCGCTGTGCGACCTCAGCCGTCGACAGGGGCGCCTCCACGGCGGGCAGCCACGCGCGATGCGCCTGCTTCGCCGCCTCTCGTGCGATGGTCGCCCAGCGCTGGACCCCGCGTTCCACCTTCGGGCCGCTCCAGCGCGAAACACTTCGGGTGGCCTGCCACGGGACGATCGCGTCGATGCCGAGCTCGGTGCAGGCCTGCACCGCGAGCTCGTCCCGATCGCCCTTCGCGAGCGCCTGGATCAACGTGACGCGTCGAGCGGGCGCGGGGTACTCGTCGCGGACGCGCACCTCGATGCGGACGAGCTTCGGGTCGGCCGCCGTGACGGTGCCTTCGAGCCACGCACCCGCACCATCGCCCACCGTCACCGTCTCGCCGACCCGCACGCGACGGACACCGGCCGCGTGATGCGCTTCGGCGCCGGTGAGCTCGACCGATTCGCCCGGTCGGGCGGTGAGGGGCAGGTCGACGAGGAAGTGCAGCGCCATGCGGTCAGCTGTTCCGGAACCGGTCGCGGAGCTTGGCGAACATCCCCTGGTGGAACTGCGCGAGCTGTGGCGCCGGAGACTTCGTGCGCTTCTTCAGCTCTTCGATCAGCGCTCGTTCCTTGGCGTCGAGTCGCGTCGGGGTCACGACGTGGACGCCGACACGCAGGTCGCCGCGGTTCGAGCCACGGAGAGGCGTGATGCCGCGCCCCTTGATAGTGAGGACGTCACCGGACTGCACTCCGGGACGCAGCTCGAGCTCGACGGGTCCGTCGAGGGACTCGATCGTCGTGCTGGTGCCCAGCACGGCATCCGGCATCGACACTTCGAGCGTCGCGAGTAGATCGTCGCCCTCGCGGCTGAAGACGTCGTGGGGGTTGACCGTGACCTCGAGGTACAGGTCGCCGTTCGGTCCACCGGCGGGACCGACCTCGCCCGAGCCGGGGAGCTGGAGGCGCAGTCCGGTCTCGACGCCGGCGGGGATGTCGAGCGAGACCGTTCGGCGGGCCCGGACGCGTCCCTGACCCTGGCAGGTCGTGCACGGATACGGGATGGTCGTGCCGTAGCCCTGGCAAACGTTGCAGGGCTGCGACGTCACGACGTTGCCCAGCAGACTCCGGACGGTGCGCTGGACGTTTCCCGCGCCATGGCAGACATCGCATGTGACGGGCTGGGTTCCCGGCTGGCAGCAGGAGCCCTGGCAGGTGTCGCAGAGCACCGCGGTGTCGACCTCGATGTCTCGGTGCACACCGAAGACGACGTCACCGAGCTCGAGGGTCACCCGAACGAGGGCATCCTGCCCGCGCTCACGTCGAGAGCGCGGGCGCCCGGCACGGCCACCGCCGCCGCCACCCCCGAAGAAGGTCTCGAAGATGTCGCTGAAGCCCCCGAAGCCGGCAGCGCCACCGAAACCGCCGGCGGAGTCGCCGCCCACGTCGTAGCGCTGACGCTGTTCCGGGTCGCTGAGGACGTCGTAGGCGTGCGTGACGAGCTTGAATCGCTCGGACGCGTCCTCCCCCGGGTTCACGTCGGGGTGCAGCTCTCGTGCGAGGCGTCGGTACGCCTTCTTGATCTCGTCGGGCGACGCGTCGCGCGCGACGCCCAGGACCTCGTAGTGGTCAGCCACGGATCGCCTTTCCGCCCCTGCGGGCGTGGATGGGTCGGGTCAGCGCGACTTCTCGTCTTCGTCGAGGAGCCGGCTGAGGTAGTGCGCGACGGCGCGGACCGTCGCGAGGTTCGTCGGGTAGTCCATGCGGGTCGGTCCCATGAGACCGACCCGGGCACGTGACCCCGGGACGTCGTAGTCGCTCGTCACGACCGAGGCCTCGGACAGTCCGTACGCCTCGTTCTCGCGGCCGATGCGCGCCGCGACGCCGCGGTCGTCGGCGACCATCTCGCCCATGAGCCGGAGCAGCGTCACCTGCTCCTCGATCGCTTCGAGCAGTGGGTAGATGCTGCCGCGGAAGTCGGCTTCGCGCCGAGCGAGCGTCGCTGTGCCCGCCATCACCAGGCGGTCCTGGCGGAAGGTCTCGAGTTCCTCGACGAGGATGCGCGAGACCTCCCGCACGGCCTCGCCGATCGGATCGGCGACGGGATCTCCCTCTGCGAGGGCCGTGACGGCAGTGACCGCGTCGCGCACCGCCACGCCCGTCACGGCAGCGCGCAGCGTCGCCTTGGCGACCTCGAACTGCGCTCCGTCGAGAAGCGTCCGCACGACTCCGACCCGTTGCGAGACCCGGCCGGTGTCGGTCACGACGATGACGACGAGGCGTCCACCGCCCAAGTCCACCAGCTCGAGGTGCGACACCTGGGCGCGCGCGAACGACGGGTACTGCACCATGGCGACCTGACCGGTCAGCTGGGTGAGGGCGCGGACCGTGCGCACCAGCAGGTCGTCGAGGTCGGTGGGCCCGTCGAGGAAGGTCGTGATCGCTGAGCGCTGTGCAGCGCTCAGCGGGCGGAGGCCCGCGAGATGATCGACGAAGACGCGGTAGCCCTTGTCGGTCGGAACGCGTCCCGACGAGGTGTGGGGGGCGGCGATGAGCTCCTCGTCCTCGAGGAGCGCCATGTCGTTGCGGATCGTGGCAGCCGACACGCCGAACGCGTGCCGTTCGACGATCGACTTGCTACCCACGGGCTCGCGGGTGTCGACATAGTCCTGCACGATCGCCCGCAGCACCTGCAGTCCGCGCTCTGAGACCATGTCCGTCACCTCCTGCTTGGCACTCGAAGTCTGTGAGTGCCAATTCTATCGCGTGGACGACCGCGATCGCCTCCCGGCGGTCACTCCGTCAGTGCGCGAACGACGGCGTCGGCCATGAGACGTCCGCGCCGGGTGAGCACGATGCGCCCGCGCACCGCGTCGGCGCCCTCGATCAGGCCGTCGGCGATGAGCGAGGCCACGGCTCGCCGGCCGGGGTCGCCCAACTCGTCGATCCCGAGCCCTTCGACGATGCGAGAGCGCAGGAGCACGGACTCCAGCCGCAGCGCGTCCGCATCGGGGCGCTCCCGGCCCGCCGCGGGCGAGTGTCCCGCTGCCAGTCGCTGGGCGTACGCGGCGGGATGCTTGACGTTCCACCACCGGAGACCGGCGACGTGGCTGTGGGCGCCGGGCCCGTAGCCCCACCAATCGGTCCCCCGCCAGTAGGCGAGGTTGTGGCGCGAGCGTTGATCCGTCGACCTCGCCCAGTTCGACACCTCGTACCAGGAGAAGCCCGCGTCGGCCAGGCTTTCGTCGGCCAGCTCGTACATGTCCGCCTGCAGATCATCGTCGGGCGCGGCGACCTCGCCGCGTCGGATCTGCCGCTCGAGGCGCGTGCCTTCCTCGATGATCAGGGCGTAGGCGGACACGTGATCGGGCTCGAGCGAGACGGCGGTGTCGACGGAGCGTCGCCAATCGTCGAGGCTCTCCCCCGGCGCGCCGTAGATCAGGTCGACCGAGACGTCGAGCCCAGCCCCGCGGGCAGCGGCGACGGCGGTCGACACGTTGGCGGGATCATGCGTGCGATCGAGCGCAGCCAGCACGTGCGGCACGGCGGACTGCATGCCGATCGACAGACGGGTGACACCGGCGGCCGCCAGTTCGTCGGCGACTCGTGGACTCATCGTGTCGGGGTTCGCCTCGACGGTGACCTCCGCACCCGCGGCGATGCCGAACGTCTCACGCACGCCGCTCAGCATCCGCGCGAGATCTCCCGCCGGAAGCAGCGTGGGGGTGCCGCCGCCGAAGAACACCGTCTGTGCCGCACGACGGGGGCCGCGCTCGTCGATCAGGGCAGCCGACAGGGCGATCTCGCGCAGCACCTCGTCGGCGTACGCGTCCTGACGAGCACCGCGCAGTTCCGTGGCTGTGTAGGTGTTGAAATCGCAGTAGCCGCATCGCACGCGGCAGAACGGGACGTGCACGTACACCCCGAACGGAACGTCGGGGGCGATGACGAGGTCGTCGGGCAGGGTGCCGCCGACCGGCACCGGATCACCGATCGGCAGTGCCGCCCCCATCAGGCGCCGGGCGTCGCGTACAGCGGCGAGATCGCGCGAAGGTATCCCTGGAACAGCAGCCGGCGGCGGCGGCGGACGAGGCCCTTGAGCATGCGGTAGGCCAGCGCCGTCGGCCTGTCGAACGCGCGCACCACGAACCACACCTCGTCGTTGTCGCGCCACTCGAGGAGGAAAGACTCCTCCCCGCTGACCACGGAACCGCC
This sequence comes from Microbacterium sp. F1-18, assembly GCF_052921305.1. NCBI lineage: Bacteria > Bacillati > Actinomycetota > Actinomycetes > Micrococcales > Microbacteriaceae > Microbacterium > Microbacterium sp. F1-18. The sequence goes on from NZ_JBREVD010000002.1 coordinate 318,527, forward strand.
GACCGTACCGAGAGCGAACGCGACGCGTCGGGGCTCCTCGTCGACGAAGATCACGCGGAGTTCGGCATCCGCGTTCAGACCCGACACTCGCCCATGGACCCGCAGCGTCGTGCCGGCACCCAGGTAGGGAGTGCCGTCCGCCGCGAAGCGCTGCTCGTGGTCCATGCTGCTGGGCGCGACGGCGTTGCCCTGGTCGTCGAATGCGACGCCGGTGTACATCGGACCTGAGGCCGGCCGGACATCGGCCACCCGCAGCCCCGCGCCTCGGATCGCCGCCCACGACATCAGGAGGTCGGCGGCGGTGTCGAACCGAGACTGCCCGCTGCCGATGCGCCAGGCATCCTCGGCGGGGATGCTCTGCTCCGGCGGATACGCCATCAGGTCGTGCGCGCGCGTCGCACCGACCGCCGCGTAGTCGACGGTCTCGTCTCGGAAGGTCCCGCGTCGCTGATGCATGGGTCTCCTCGTTGCTCCCGGTGGGGCTACTTCTTGTCCTTGCCTTCGACGTCGCCCGACAGCGCGGCGATGAACGCCTCCTGCGGCACCTCGACACGACCCACCATCTTCATGCGCTTCTTGCCCTCTTTCTGCTTCTCGAGGAGCTTGCGCTTGCGGGTGATGTCACCGCCGTAGCACTTGGCGAGGACGTCCTTGCGGATGGCGCGGATGTTCTCGCGGGCGATGATGCGCGCGCCGATGGCGGCCTGGATCGGCACCTCGAACTGCTGGCGCGGGATGAGCTTGCGCAGGCGCTCGGTCATCATCGTGCCGTAGGCGTACGCCTTCTCGCGATGGACGATCGAGCTGAAAGCGTCGACCTTCTCGCCCTGCAGCAGGATGTCGACTTTCACCAGGTCGGCGGTCTGCGATCCGGCGGGCTCGTAGTCGAGGCTCGCGTAGCCCTGCGTGCGCGACTTGAGGTGATCGAAGAAGTCGAACACGATCTCGCCGAGCGGCATGTTGTAGCGCAGCTCGACGCGGTCTTCGCTCAGATAGTCCATGCCCAGCAGCGTGCCGCGACGCGACTGGCACAGCTCCATGACGGTGCCGACGTAGTCCTTCGGCGCGAGGATGCCGACCTTGACGACCGGCTCCGACACCTCGGCGACGCGCCCGTCGGGGTACTCGCTGGGGTTGGTCACCACGACGGTCTCGCCGGTGTCGGTCGCGACCTCGTAGGTCACCGACGGCGCGGTGGTGATGAGGTCGAGGCCGAACTCGCGTGACAGGCGCTCGGTGATGATCTCGAGGTGGAGAAGCCCGAGGAAGCCGCATCGGAAGCCGAAACCGAGGGCGACGGAGGTCTCGGGCTCGTACTGCAGCGACGCGTCCGACAGCTTCAGCTTGTCGAGCGCCTCGCGGAGGTCGCCGTAGTCGCTGCCGTCGATCGGGTAGATGCCCGAGAACACCATCGGCTTCGGGTCGGTGTACCCCGGCAGGGCCTCCGTCGCGGGCTTCCGATGATTGGTGATCGTGTCACCGACCTTGGACTGGCGGACGTCCTTCACGCCGGTGATGAGGTAGCCGACCTCGCCGACGCCGAGTCCCTTGGTGGGAATCGGCTCGGGGCTCGACACGCCGATCTCGAGCAGCTCGTGCGTCGCGCGCGTCGACATCATCTGGATGCGCTCGCGGGGCTCGAGCTTGCCATCGACCATGCGGACGTAGGTGACCACACCGCGGTAGGCGTCGTAGACCGAGTCGAAGATCATGGCGCGCGCCGGAGCGTCGGGGTCTCCGACGGGGGCCGGGATGCGGTCGACGATGCGATCCAGCAACTCCTCGACGCCCATGCCGGTCTTGCCGCTCACGCGAAGGACGTCTTCCGGGTCGCCGCCGATCAGGTTCGCGAGCTCGGCCGCGTACTTCTCGGGGTCGGCAGCGGGAAGGTCGATCTTGTTCAGCACCGGAATGATCTGCAGATCGTTCTCGAGCGCGAGGTACAGGTTCGCAAGGGTCTGAGCCTCGATGCCCTGCGCCGCGTCGACGAGCAGGATCGCACCCTCGCACGCCGCGAGCGATCGGCTGACCTCGTAGGTGAAGTCGACGTGACCCGGCGTGTCGATCATGTTGAGCGCGAACGTGCCCGAGTCCTTCGACCACGGCATCCGCACCGCCTGGCTCTTGATCGTGATGCCGCGCTCACGCTCGATGTCCATACGGTCGAGGTACTGAGCGCGCATGTCGCGGTCGGCGACAACGCCGGTGATCTGCAGCATCCGATCGGCCAGCGTGGACTTGCCGTGGTCGATGTGGGCGATGATGCAGAAGTTGCGGATGAGCTCGGGCGGCGTTGCGGCAGGCGCGAGCGGCTGGAGTGCGCGCGGAGACATGTCCCGGGAAGTCTACCCGGGGTGGCGAGACGACACTGCCGCAGAAGCTCGCGCGCGTGATCGTACGAGGACCGGCGACGGACACGCCAGTAACTGGTCTGGTGAAAAACAATTAACCATTCCGCTACTTGCCGAACACATCAGTGGCGTCGAATGCTCAATGCGGCGGCCGGCAATTGCGCGAAATCCCCGTGCCCGGTCCGCCCCCGGGAGAGCACCGTGATCACAGCAGACCCTGTCGCGCCCGCGCGACGACCCTGGCAGAGATGGGTGGCCTCCAGCGCCGCCGTCGCGATCGTGGCGGGAGGTGTGGGATGGGCCGCGATGCCGGCGAGTGCCGCCGTCAGCGCCGACGCGCCCGTCGTGATCAACGAGATCTACGGCGGTGGCGGCAACAGCGGCGCCCCGCTGAATCGTGACTTCATCGAGCTGCGCAACACCTCGGATGCGGCCGTCTCGCTCGACGGCTGGAGCGTTCAGTACGCCTCCGCCACGGGCTCCAGCTGGCAGGTCACCACGCTGGCGGGCGCGACGATCGAGCCCGGCGGACATCTGCTGATCGGCCAGGCGCTCGGCGGCGATGCCCAGCTCCCGGGCTTCACCGCCGACATCGAGGGCTCCATCCCGATGAGCGGCACCCAGGGCAAGGTCGCGCTCGTGAGCTCGACGACCGCGCTCAGCGGCGGATCGGGCCTCGCCCAGAACGACACAGTCGTCGACTACGTCGGCTGGGGCAACGCGACGGACTTCGCCGGCTCGGCTGCGGCACCCGCGACGTCCAACGCGACGAGCGTCGCGCGGAGCATGGACGGTAGCAATTCGGCCAACAATGCCGCGGACTTCACCGCGGGTGCGCCGACACCGCAAGGGCGCGTCGCAGGCCAGCCGGAAGAGCCCGGCGAGCCGGAGCAGCCGGCCGAGCCCGCGGTGGTCTCGATCGCCGAGATCCAGGGCTCCGGCGACGCCACTCCCCTTGCCGGCACGACCGTCACGACCGAGGGCGTCGTCACCGCGCACTACGCGACCGGCGGCTACAACGGTTACGTCATTCAGACCGCCGGTAGCGGCGGCGCCTACGACCCCGACCGCACGTCTTCGGATGCCGTTTTCGTCTACACCCGCACAGCGGCGGTGGCACGCGAGGTCGCACTCGGCGACAACGTGCGGGTGACGGGTGTCGCGAGCGAGTTCAACGGGCTCACCCAGCTCTCCGTCGCGGCCGGTGCGGCTGAGCGGCTGGACGCGGCCGCAGTAGCTCCCGCGCCGGTGACTCTCGCGGAATGGCCGCGTGACGTCGCTGCGCGCGAGGCGCTCGAGTCGATGCTCGTCGAGGTCGACGAGCAGTTCACCATCAGCAACACCTACTCGACCGGCCAGTACGGCGAGGTGGGTCTGGCGACCGATGGCACGCCGCTGCGCCAGCCGACGGATGCCGCGCGACCCGGATCTGCCGAGGCCGCGGCGGTCGCTGCCGACAACCTCGCACGTGGAGTCGTGCTCGACGACGGTGGCTCCATCAACTTCGCGGCGCGAGACCGCGATACGGGTGCGCTGGTGAACGGCGATCTGATCCCCGCGTACCTGTCGCTCGACGAGCCGCCCGTGGTCGGCGGCAGCGCGACCCTGAGCGGCGCGTACGTCCTGGACTACCGCAACGACACCTGGAAGCTGAATCCGACGCAGTTCCGCGTCGGCGACGCGACCGGCGCGGGCGACCAGGTCCTTTTCACCGTCGATCGCCCGGCCTCCCCGGCAGCGGTCGGCGGCGATCTCAGCGTGGCGTCGTTCAACGTCCTGAACTACTTCACGACATTGGGGGTCGACGACAGCGATTGTGACGCTTACACAGATCGCACCGGCGACGGCGTCAACGTGCAGGGCGGCTGCGATCAGCGCGGAGCGTGGGACGCCGATGACCTCGAGCGTCAGCAGGCGAAGATCGTCGCGGCGATCAACACCCTCGACGCCTCTGTCGTGGGTCTGATGGAGATCGAGGACTCCGCAGCGCTCGGCGAGACCGTCGACGAAGCGACGGCTTCGCTGGTCGCGGCGCTGAACGCTGCTTCGGAGCCCGGCAAGTGGGCCTATGTTCCGTCGTCGGCCGAGCTCCCGCCGGCATCCCTGCGTGACGTGATCACCAACGCGATCATCTACCAGCCGGCGCTCGTCGAACGTGTCGGCGATGCGCGCGCTCTCGGCACGCTCTCGGCGGACGGACAGGCGTTCGGCAACGCACGCGAGCCGATCGCGCAGACGTTCGCGCCGGCCGGCGGGGGCGAGGAGTTCCTCCTCGTCGTGAACCACTTCAAGTCGAAGGGCTCGGCCGGACCCTGGCCGGGCGATGGCGAGGACCCGAACGGACAGGGCAAGTCCAACGAGTCGCGCGTGCGTCAGGCGACCGCGCTCAGCGAGTGGGTCCCGACCATCCAGGGCGACACCGACGCCGTCATCCTCGTGGGCGACTTCAACTCGTACACCCGCGAAGACCCCATCGAGGTGCTGCGAGGCGCAGGTTACGAATCGGCCGAGGTCGCTCTCGGCATCGAGAAGTCGAGCTATTCCTTTTCGGGCCTCGCGGGTTCACTCGACCATGTTCTGATGAACGACGCGGCACGCCAGCGCGCGACCGGCGCCGACATCTGGAACATCAACTCGGGTGAGCCCGTCTCGTTCGAGTACAGCCGTTACAACAATCACGGCGCCCTGTTCTATGACGACGGCCCCTACCGCTCGTCCGACCACGACCCGGTCAAGGTCGGTCTTTCGGCGGGAGCCGCTGCCCCTGTCGAGCCGATCGATCTGACGCTGCTCGGGATCAACGACTTCCACGGCCGCATCACCGGCGTCACGCCGCCCAAGCCCGCGGTCGGCGAGACCAAGGCGCAGCCGGAGATCCCCGGAACCGTCGGCTTCGCCGGGACGATCGAGGAGCTGCGAGCCGCGGCTCCCGACGCCGTGCTCCTGTCGGCCGGTGACAACATCGGGGCCTCGCTCCCGGCGTCGTCGCTGGCGCAGGACGAGCCGACGATCGACGTGCTGAACGCTCTCGACCTGCGGGCGAGCGCCGTGGGCAACCACGAGTTCGACCGCGGCTTCGCCGACCTGCGCGACCGCGTCATCCCGCGTGCCGACTTCACCCACCTCGGGGCGAACGTCTACGCCAGTGGCACGACCGACCCGCAGTTCGACGAGTACGCGCTCATCGAATCGCAGGGCCTCACGATCGGCGTCATCGGCGTCGTGACCGAGGAGACCGCGGCGCTGGTGAGCGGCGCGGGCATCGCCGGGCTCGAGTTCGGCGACCCGGTCGAGGCGGTCAACCGCGTCGCGGCCGACCTCACCGACGGCTCGGGTGATCAGGCCGACGTCATCGTCGCGCTCTACCACGAGGGTGCGGCCGACAGCGCGTCGGACGCGAGCCTCGACGAGGCCGTGGCCGACAGTGCGGTCTTCGCTCGCATCGTCAACGAGACCTCCCCCGAGGTCGATGCCATCTACACCGGTCACACGCACAAGCTGTACGCGTGGTCGGCGCCGGTCCCGGGAACGGATCGGACGCGTCCGATCGTGCAGACCGGCTCGTACGGGGAGTTCGTCGGCAAGGTCGTCCTCTCGGTCGATCCGGCGAGCGGCGAGGTCGTCGCTCACACGCAGGAGAACGTGGGGCAGACGAAGACTCCCGCCGCCGACCTGATCGCGACCTACCCGCGGGTGGCCGAGGTCGACGAGATCGTCCGGAAGGCGCTCGCGGACTTCGCCGAGATCGGCAACACGCCGGTCGCGACGATCTCCGCCGACATCACCAGCGCGTACTCGGGCGGCTCGTATGTCGATGGCGCCTACGCCGGCGGCAAGCGCGACGATCGGGCGTCGGAGTCCTCGCTCGGCAACCTCGTCGCCGAGTCGATCCGCTCGAACCTCGCGAACCTGCCGAACGGCGCGCAGATCGGAGTGACGAACTCAGGCGGCCTCCGGGCCGACCTGTTCGACACGCAGGCCGAGTTCGGCGCCAACGCGGTCGCGGGGGTACCGGACGGCACGGTCACTTGGGGTCAGGCGTATGCGGTGCTTCCCTTCAACAACACGATGGCCTTGGTGACGCTCACCGGCGCCGACTTCGTGCGTGTGCTCGAGCAGCAGTGGCAGCGTGACAAGGACGGCAACGTGCCGTCGCGCCCCTACCTGCAGCTGGGCCTGTCGGACAACGTGTCGTACACCTACGACGACACGCGTCCGGAGGGTAGTCGGATCACGTCGGTCACGGTCGACGGGCAGCCGCTCGACCTCGACGCGGAGTACCGCATCGGCACGCTCTCGTTCCTCGCGTCCGGCTCGGGAGACAACTTCCGCGCGTTCGCTGCGGGCACCGACTACGTCGACACCGGCTTCCTCGACCACGAGGCCTGGATCGACTACCTCGGCGAGCAGCAGCCGGTCGCGCCGTCGTTCGCGAAGCACGCCGTCCGCGTCCAGGGAGTCCCCGAGACCGCGGCTGCGGGCTCGATGCTCGAGCTCACCGTGTCGAACCTCGACATGACAAGCCTCGGCGCGCCTCAGAATGGCGCGGTGGATGTCTCGCTCGACGGCTCGGTCATCGCGTCGGCACCCGTGGCGGGCGGGAGCGCGGTCGTGGCGGTACCGCTGCCGGCGGGCCTCCCCGACGGCGCTGCGGAGCTGGTCCTGACGACGGATGCCACGGAGACGACCGTCACCGTCCCCGTTCGGATCGGCGAGCCGAGCACCGAGCCGGGGACCGACCCCGGCACCGGGACCTGGGCGCAGGTCGACCTGTCCACGACCCGAGTCGAGCAGGGCGGATTCATCGATGTGCGGGTGTCGGGTCTCGAGCCCGGCCAGCGGATCGGTGCGACCCTCTTCAGCGAACCGATCGAGGTTCGCGGCATCCCGGCCGCCGACGACTCCGGTGTGACCTCGTTCCGGGTGGCGATCCCTGCGGACTTCGCCGTGGGAGCCCACACGCTGCGGATCTCGACATCCGGCGAGCAGCCGCTCGACTTCGCGATCACCGTCGTGCGTGCGGGGCAGCTCGCGGTGACCGGTGCCGAGACGCCGCTCGGCGTGCTCCTCGCCGGTGCGATGCTCCTCGTGGCGGGTGGCGTGCTCGCGGTCACGCGTCGACGCAGCGCGATGCCGATGCGATGAGCGTGCGGCGACGCTGACGCGGAGTGAGGGCGGCCGGGATGACCGGTCGCCCTCACTCGTCCATGAGCTTGCTGAGCAGCTCCCCCGTGCATGCTTGCGATCCCTAGGGTGGAGGCATGACCGCACAGGTGGTGTTTGTGCACGGGATCAGAACGTCGGCGACGATGTGGCGCGCCCAGGTCGCCCATCTTCGAGAGCGCGGCATCCCCGTCACCGCGCTCGACCTGCCCGGGCATGGTACCCGGATGGCCGAGACCTTCACGTTGGACGGCGCGTTCGCCACGATCGACGATGCGGTTCGGGATGCCGCCGAGCGCGGTCCGGTCCTGCTGGTCGGTCACTCGATGGGCGGGCTGCTCAGCACCGCCTACGTCGGACGAGAGGAACGTCCCCCGGTGTCGGCGTTCATCGCCGCATCCTGCACCGCGATCCCCCGTGGATTCGGCCTCGCGGTGTACCGAGCCCTGGCCCTCGGGTTCGATCGCCTGCCGGGCCGTGGCCAGCGGATCACCGACTGGGTCCTCGACCGCACGCTCCCCGTCGAGACCCGGCCGGACTTCGGCGCCGGCGGCTACGCCTACGACGCGCAGGACGTCGCGCTGGCCAGCCTGTCGGTGCTCGACCTGCTCGCGGCGATCCGACGGATCGATGTGCCGACCTGGTTCGTGAACGGTCAGTACGACCAGCTGCGCGTCAATGAACGGCTGTTCGCGAAGCTCGCGCCGCATGCCGAGCTCATTGTCGTCCCGCGCACCAGCCACCTCGTCACCGCCATGCGTCCGCGCGTGTTCAACGCGGTCATCGATCTCGCCCTCGCGACCCTCGCGAATACCGGCTCTCGCGACGCGACCTGATAGACTCTGAAGTCGGCTTGCCGTGTGGGTTCCTCCCTCACACGACCGCCGTGCGGCATCCCTCTACTGTCGTCCGGCACATCCACCGAAAACTCCGAACGAAAGATACGTCGAACGTGGCGAACATCAAGTCGCAGATCAAGCGCAACAAGACCAACGAGAAGGCGCGCGAGCGCAACAAGGCCGTCAAGAGCGCGCTGAAGACCGAGGTGCGTCGCACCCGCGAGGCCATCACCGCCGGCGACAAGGCCGCTGCCGAGAAGGCGCTCGCGAAGGCTACGAAGAAGCTCGACAAGGCCGTGAGCAAGGGCGTCATCCACGAGAACCAGGCTGCGAACCGCAAGTCTGCTATCGCGAAGCAGGTCGCCGCTCTCTGAGCCGTCACTGTCGAAGGCCCGTCCCCGCGTGGGGCGGGCCTTTCGCTTTGCCGCCGCGCGTTCAGGACCCGTAGGGTGCCCGCGTCGCGATGACGGTCACGAGCCGCTCGACAGCGAAGACCGGGTCGCGCGAGGCACCCTTCACCTCTGCGTCCGCGCGGGCGGCCGCCTGGATCGCGGTTGCGAGGGCCGACTCCGTCCAACCGACGAGGTCGCGCTTGGCTCGATCGACCTGCCAGTCCTTCATGCCGAGGCGGGCGGCCAGTGCGCCCGATGGTTCCCGCGAGCCGGCGACGCGCGCCATGGTGCGCAGCTTCGACGCGATGGCGGCGACGAGGGGAACCGGATCGGCACCGCTGGCGAGAGCATGACGCAGCGTGATGAGCGCTTCGCCGTAACGACCTGCGATCGCGGTGTCGGCGACGGCGAAAGCGGTCGTCTCCACCCGGCCGCCGTAGTACCGCTCGACGACCTGGTCGCCGATGTCGCCGGGCACATCGGAGATCAGCTGTTGACACGCGGCAGCGAGCTCGGTCAGGTCGTCGGCGAACGCCGACACGAGGGTCCGCAGGGCCGACGGCGCGATGCGCTTGCCGGCTGCCTTGAACTCCCCCGCGGCGAAGTCGAAACGGTCGGAGTCGCGCTTGATCGCCGGCACCGAGATCTCGACACCGCCTCCCGTACCCGAGCGGATGGCTTCGAGCAGCTTCTTGCCGCGGACACTCGCGCCCGTGTGCCGCAGCACGATCGTGGCGCCTTCCTGCGGGTTCTCGAGGTAGGCGAGGGCCTCGGCGAGGAAGGCGTCGGAGCACTTCTCGACACCGGCGACGCGCACCAGCCTCGGCTCGCCGAACAGCGACGGCGACGCCATGCCGAGAAGGGTGCCCGCGGCGTAGTCGTCGGCGCGGATGTCGGAGACCTCGAGACTCGGGTCTTCGGCCTTCAAGTAGTCGCGGAGACCCGCGATCGCGCGCTCGGCACACACCTCTTCAGGACCCGCGACGAGCACGATCGGAGCCGGTTCGGGGGCACGCCACGAGAGCTGCCTGATGGCCGACTTCGCAGCGCTGCGGGCGGCAGGACGGCGGGGGCTCGGCGGCATGCTCCCAGCCTAATCGCGACCACAGACCCCGTGCGGTGGCCGTTACAGGCGGACCACGAGCTTCCGTGCGGAAACACCGTCGTGGAGCAGGTTCAGCGCGTGTTGAATGCTCTCCAGGCCCTCACCGACGATCTCCGGGTCGGGCGCACAGATGTGTCTGCCCGCCGCGAGAGCCGCGGGCAGGTAGTCCCGCCAGAGCATCGGACCCACGTCGTTGCTCATGAGTGAACTGCCCCAGACGAATCGGGCCGTGACGCCGTGTGCGCGGGCTCGGACCTGGGTCGCGAGTTGCGACAGCCCGATCCTCGCCATGGTGCGCAGGAACGCCACGCTGGGACCGCCTCGCCGCGGGAGTGTCGTGAAGGCGACCGGCGGGCTCAGCAGAGCGACGCGTCGAGCTCCGCCGGCTGCCGCAATCCTCACCGCCGCATCGCCGGAGCCCGTCCCGATCGCGACGACGCCGACGAGCGGGTCCTCCCCGATTCCCGACACGACGGCGTCGACAGCCCCGGAATCGTGACGGTCGACGACGAGGTGGGCGCCGAGCTCACGCACCCGGGCCTCGCTGTGCGCTGACGCGGTGGCGATGACGCGATAGCCCGCCGCAACCGCCAGCTGGATCGCGTTGCTCCCCACGCTCGTCGAGCCGCCCCACACGACCACGGTCTCCCCCGTCGGCCGCGCTTGTGCCGTCGGGGAGCGGAGCGCGATCTGGTCGTCCTGGAAGAGCGCGGTGGCGGCGGTCGATACGGCGAGGGGCAGCACCACGGCTCGCTCGAACGGAAGGCCGTCGGGCAACGGGGTCGCCAGGTCTTCTCTGACGACGACGTAGAGCTGGAAGGCGCCCTCGGCTTCGTGGCGCCGGCCGCGCTCCATCCCGACGGCGTACGCAGCCACACGGTCTCCCACGGCGAAACGCGTCACCCGCGGCCCGACAGCGGCCACCTCACCGGCGACATCTTCGCCGAGCACCGCGGGATACCCGAGCCAGCGATACATCAGGTTCCCGGTCCACTGCTTGACGTCGTCGAGCGGGTTGACCGCGATCGCGCGGCTGCGGATGAGGATCTCCCCCGCTCCCGGCTCATGCATCGCGGCGGGTTCGACGACGAGATCCGCTCGTGGGGACGGGAGCCAAGCGGCGGTGTTCGGGGGCATGCGGGCTCCGATTCGGAAAGTGATGACACGCAATGTCATAGGTCGCGCACCCATGATGACACATCATGTCGTCAGGTAGGCTCGCGGTATGCCACGCTGGGCCCCCGATGCCGCGCTGCGCCTGGAGCAGGCAGCGGTCGAGCTGTTCCGCGCGCAGGGATATGCGCGAACGACGGTTCCGGAGATCGCGGAACGGGCGGGCCTGACGACCCGGACGTTCTTCCGGCACTTTCCCGATAAGCGCGACGTGCTCTTCCTCCGGGAACGGGAGTTCCCGGATGTCGTGGTCGAGCTGCTCGCATCGGCGCCCGCCGGGCTCGATCCGATGGCGCTCGCCATGCACGGTCTGCTCGCGGTGACGCCGGAGTTGGAAGCCTGGCGAGAGGGGATCCGTGAGCGTCGGATCATCATCGCGTCGGATCCGCACCTCATCGAACGAGAGCGATCGAAGTCTGCGGCGTTGGCGGGCGCGATCCGCGAGGGGCTGCTGCGGCGCGGGGCGGAGGAGGTCGATGCGGCCCTGACGTCCATGATCGTTGCGGGGTTGTTCGATACGGCGCTCGATCTCTGGACCGCCGCGGATGACGCGGCATCGCTCGCCTCGATCATCCTCGACCTGCACGCCAGGATGATCTCTTTCGCGAACGCGGGCGGCGGTGCGGCCCACGGCTCGCCGGGCGTCGACTGACATCGCCTCGATCAGGACCTCGCTGCGACGCGCTCGCGCCACACGCGGATGCCGTCGTCGGTCACGGTGAGCGCGGCCGCCCCGGTCTCGTCGGTGCGGACGATCTCGTGGCCGAGCGAGCGCAGAAGCGCCAGGGTCTCGTCACGCGGATGGCCGTAGGAGTTCTCCCCCACCCCGATGAGGGCGACACGCGCGTCGAGACGGCGATACAGCGATGCCGATTGGTCGGCGCTGCCGTGGTGCGACACCTTCACGACGTCGTAGGTCGCGCGCAGCGCGGCTCCGAGGGTGAGCTGGGGTCTTTCGGACAGATCGCCGAGCAGCAGCGTGGCGGGAATGCCGCCACCACGAACATCGATCACGACGCTGGTGTCGTTGCCCGGGGCGAACGCGTCGCTTCCGGGGCGTGGCCACAGGACCTGCCATTCAGCGTCACTCAAGAGGCCGGCCATACCCGCGGAAGCCTCGACGATGTTGCCACCCGCACCGGAGAGACGCGTGAGGAGCGCCTGCTCCTTCGGATCGGCCACCGGGCCGTGCAACACCGTCCCGACGCGTCCCACGATCGCGTCGGCGCCTCCGACATGGTCGAGATCGAAATGCGTCAGGATCAGCAGATCGACCCGCTCGACGCCGAAGCGGTCGAGGCATGCCGCCAAGGCAGCGGGATCGGGGCCGGTGTCGACCAGCGCGACGGTGTCGCCTGATCGGAGGAGCACGGCATCGCCCTGTCCCACGTCGCATTGGGCGACCGCCCAGTCGTCGGGTGTCCGCGCGCGCTCGAGCGGCCCGGTCACGAGGGCGGATCCCGCGGCTGCGCCGGCGACGAGGGCGACGAGCCCAGCCGAGACCCCGCGAGTCCGGCGGGGCGTGCGGGGAAGAACGGAGAGCAAAAGGGCTGCGCAGAGCACCGTGGCGAGCGCCACCCCCGGGGTATCGGGGAGCCAGTCGATGGAGTTGCCGGGCATGACGTCGACCGCCTCGGCGGTGGCGGCGATCCATGCGCAGGGAAGCCAGGCGATGACGGCGAGGCCGCTCGCCAGCCACGGCATCCCGACGCTCAGGCACGCCGCGAGACCGGCGATCGTCGCCAGCGGCGCCGCCGGTGCTGTCAGCGCGTTGGCGAGCACGGCGTACACGGGCAGCCTGGGGTCGATCATCACCAGGATCGGAGTGCATGCGAGTTGCGCCGCGGCGGGCACCGCGATAGCGAGGGCGAGAGGGCGCGGCATGGCGCGGTGGAGTGAATCGCTGACCGGACCGGCGAACAGGACGAGTGCTGCGGTGGCGGTCGCCGACAGCGCGAACCCGATGCTGCCCGCGAGCCAGGGATCGGCGATCAGACAGAGCACGATCGCGAGGCAGAGAACGGAGGCCCCCGCGCCCGCGCGCCCGAGCAGCGCTGCGAGCATCGCGATGGCGGCCATGGCAGCCGCCCGCACCACGCTCGGCTCGGGTGAGACCAGGATCACGAACCCGGACAGCGCGGCGAGCCCGATCGCGACGCGCCAGGGGCGCCGCAGCCCCAGCATCCCGGCGCCGACGAACGCGATGCCGACCACCAGGGCGCAGTTCGCCCCGGAGACGGCGGTCAGGTGGGAGAGCGACGCGGTCTTCATCTGCGCGTCGAGTTCCGCGGTGACGGCGGCGGTGTCGCCGACAGCGAGGCCGGGTACGAGCCCGGCTCCAGGCTGCGGCAGCGATGCGGCTTGCTCGATCAGTGCCTCGCGAAGCGTCGCGGCTAGAGCGAGCGGGCCGTGCGGCGTGGAGAACACGCTCGGGGGCGCGGTCGAGGTGACGACGAGGACCGCCCGCTCCCCCGCCCGGGCGGGCGAAGCCGAGCCGGTCAGCGACACGGCCGAGCCGAGGTCGAGCCCGGCGGGACGTGCCGGCGTGCGCACGATGATCGGGACCCTGACCGCGACGTCCGCATCGCCAGCATGCACTCGGCTCGTGACGGCGTCGAAGCGCCAGCCCGTCGGGGAGGCCTCGATCTTGCCCGTCACGTCTGCTTCGATGACGACCATGCGACCGCCGCTGAGCGGAAGGGCGAGCGCCTGATCGCGATCGGGCACGTTCATCGCGACCACGGACACCGACCCGGCCGAGAACGCCACCGCGACAGCGGCGATCGCGATCCACGTCGGTCGTGGCCGAGCGTCGCGACGGCGTCTGCGGGCCAGGACCGGCAGCCCGGGTAGCAGCACGCACGCGGTGGCCCACAGTACGCCGGCCAGTGCGACCGCGAGGTCGGGACGATTCGTCGCGATGAGCGCGGCGGCCCAGACGCCGAGCGCTACGGGCAGCATCCGAAGGTCACGGCGGCGGACGCGCCCGCTCACACCCGCACCCGATCGCGCAGCGCCTCGAGCATCTTCTCGCCGATGCCGGAGACCGCCAGCAGGTCATCGACACTCGTGAAGCGCCCGTTCTCGGTACGCCAGGCGATGATCCGTTCCGCGAGAGCCGGGCCCACCCGCGGAAGGGTGTCGAGCGCCGCGGCATCCGCCGTGTTCAGATCGACGACGCCGTCGGGGGCCGTTACGCCTGCGCCGCCCCCGCCCGCGGCATCCGGCGGCGGCTCCTGGCCGGGCTCGGGGACGAACAGCTGCTCGCCGTCGGTCACGGCGCGGGCGAGATTGACGCCTGCCGGATCGGCCGCTGAGCTGAACCCGCCCGCCGCCGCCACCGCGTCGACGACCCGTGCGCCGGCGTCGAGTCGGTAGAGTCCGGGCGTCACGACCGCGCCGTGGACGTGAACGTACACGGCGTCGTCAGTGACGGCGGTCGGGGTGACGACGGGCGTCACCAGCGCGACCGGTGCAGCGAGTGAGCGTACGACGCCGATTCCGACGGTGACCGCCGCGGCCGCGAGGATCAGCACGATCAGCGCGCCGACTCCCAGGCGGCGCCGGGCCGGAGCAGGATCGTGAGCAGTCACGCCGTCAGGCTAGGCGCGCTGCCCCCGACCATACGGTGTCCGGCTGCTGCCTCGGGACGCCGCAGACCTCACCCCGTCTGTGGAGGGCTCGACGAGGGATCCGGGCGCCGCCGACTGCTCGGCGCTGTTCCGCCACCAGCAGCGGCGGGTGCGTCCGCCTCATGGGTGACGGGAACGCTCTTGTCCTCCGCGGTGCGCATGTCCCACGACGGCTTGCGCACGGCGTAGAAGATGAGCGGCGGAGCCCCGAGGACGATGATCACCAGCCCGACGATCCAGGGATACAGCGCCGGCGAGAAGGCGCTGAACCCCGACGGCGGGATGAACGAGAACACGAACGCGGCGAGGCTCGCGAGGAACCCGACGCCGGCGACCAGCCCCATGGCCGGTACCCGGTACGTGCGCTTCACGCCCGGCTGCGTCCGTCGGAGCACGAGCGCAGCGGCGAACATCATCATGTACATGATCAGGTAGAGCGCCGCGGCCATGTCGATCAGTGCCACGAATGCCGCGCTCACGTTGGGAACAACGATGAAGATCGCCGCCAGGATCGTGACGATCGTGCCCTGAAGCATGAGGATGCCCGACTGCACGCCGGCCTCGTTCTTCTTCTGCAGCAGCGGCGGGAGGAGCCCGGTCTCCGCTGCCGCGAGCACGCCCTTGGACGGACCCGCGATCCAGGTGATCACCGAGGCGAGAGCGCCCGCCGCGATGAGCGCCGACATCGCGGCCGTCGCCCACTGCCCCACGCCCCAGTGCTGGAAGTACTCCTGGAACGCGAGCATGATCCCGTTCGTCAGTCCGAGCTCCTCCTGCGGCACCGCAACCGAGATGGCAAGGGTCGGCAGGATGAACACCAGCAGGATCAGGATCGACGAGATGAGGATCGACCGCGGGAATCCGCGGCCCGGGTCCTTCATCTGGTTCACGTGCACCGCGTTGACCTCCATGCCCGCATAGGCGAGGAAATTCGACACGATCAGCACGATCGATGCGATGCCGGTGAACGGCGGGATCACCGCGTCGGGCGTGAGCGGCACCTGGCTCTTCTCGCCGGTGAAGACCCAGATCGCTCCGAAGACGATCAGGATGGCTGCTGGGAGCAGCGTACCGAGGATGCCGCCCCAGGAGCCCAGCTTCGCGAAGAGGTTTCCGCCGCGGAGCGTCACCAGCGTCGAGCCCCAGTACAGCACGAGGATCACCACAGCCGTGAAGAAGCCCGAGCTCGACAGTGACGGATCGAGGAAGACGAACGCGAGCGCGGCGGCGATGAACGCCAGCTGCGTGGGGTACCACACGACGTTCTGGATCCATTGGAGCCAGACGGCGGTGAAGCCCCAGCGGTTGCCCATCGCTTCACGGATCCAGACGTAGATGCCGCCTTTCCAGCCCGTTGCGAGCTCTGCCGCGACCAGTGCTGTCGGAATCAGGAAGAAGATTGCCGGGAGGATGTACAGGGTCACGCTGCCGAGGCCGAAGACCGCCATCGCCGGCAGCGAGCGGAGACTCGCGACGACGACGAGCGTCAGCAGCGCGAGTTGGCCGACACCGAGGTAGGTCGTGACGCTCGACCGAGGTGCCAGGGGATGGTTCGGCGTCGTACGGGGGGATGGCTGAGACGTGGACATGACGACGCGCCTCAGTGGTGGAACGCCGAATTCGCGGCGGCCGTGGGCATGGGCGACTGCAGGCCGTCGAGGTACGCCACCTCGCGCTGGATGTCGGCCAGCAGCGACTGGGCGAGATCCATGCTCAGCCCATTGCGCACGACGATGCGCTGCACCGTGATGTCGGTGAGATCGTCCGGCATCGGATAGGCCGGCACCAGCCAGCCGCGCATCCGCAACCGGTCCTGCAGGTCGTACAGCGTCCAGTTGTCGGTGTGTCCTTTCTTCAGACGCCACGCGAACACCGGGATGTCGCTGCCGTCGTTCCACAGCTCGAACGCATCGAGCGCGCCGATCCCGGCGGCGAGATACTTCGCGACGTCCTGCGACTCCTGTTGAACGGCACGGTATCCCTCGAAGCCGAGCCGGAGGAACAGGTAGTACTGGAGCAGCACCTGAGCGCCCGGCCGCGAGAAGTTCAGCGCGAACGTCGGCATCTCACCTCCGAGATAGCTCACCTGGAAGACGAGGTCTTCGGGCAGCCACCGCGCTTCGCGCCATACGACCCAGCCGAGGCCCGGATACACCAGGCCGTACTTGTGGCCCGAGGTGCTGATCGAGTGCACCCGCTCGAGACGGAAGTCCCACACCAGGTCGGGCTGCAGGAAGGGGGCGATCATCCCACCCGATGCGCCGTCGACGTGAATGGGGATGTCGAGACCGGTGCGTTCCTGGATCGCGTCGAGCGCCGCCGCGATCTGCGCGACGGGCTCGTACATCCCGGTGTACGTCACGCCCATGATCGCCACCACGCCGATCGTGTTCTCGTCGACGTATTTCTCCAGGTCGTGGCCGTCGAGGGTCTTGTGCTCCTCCGTGATCGGAACGAACCGGGGCTCGACGTCGAAGTAGTTGCAGAACTTCTCCCAGCACACCTGCACGGCGCTCGACATGACGAGGTTCGGAGTGGACGCGTCCTTGCCCTGCGCCCGGCGGAGCTGCTGCCAGCGGCGCTTGAATGCGAGCCCGCCGAGCATGCATGCCTCGGAGGAACCGATGGTCGAGGTGCCGATGCTGTGCCCGGCATCCGGCGAGTTCCACAGATTGGCGAGCATCCGCCAGCAATTGTCCTCGATGGCCGCGGTCTGCGGGTACTCGTCCTTGTCGATCATGTTCTTGTCGAAAGACGAGGTGTAGACGTCCTTCGCCTCGTCATCCATCCACGTGCTCACGAACGTGGCCAGGTTCAAACGTGCATTTCCGTCGAGGATCGTTTCATCCTCGACGATCTGCTTCGCGGTCGCGGGAAGCGATTCGTTTTGGGGAATCACGTGCCGCGGCGCACCCTTCGCCTCCGTGGGCCTGGTGAACAGAGGGGCTGCCGGGCTGATCGTCTCGTCGTTCATTTCGTCTCCTCATTGCACGCCGAATAGAGGCGGCGAGGGGTCGACCGTGTCCCCGCGGTCGAAGCCGCCCCTGTGAATGCCACCCAAGCTAGGACGGGCCTCCAGGCGTCACAAGGGGGGTCGACGACACCGCGAATCGACCCCGAACCTGGAGCTCGGAAACCGGATCAGACACAGAAAACGGAGGAGGTACGGTCAGATCGGGCTACGCCCGCGCGCGCCCGACAAGACCCGCCCGCTGCAGCAGCAGATACATCTCGCAGCCCAGGCAGAAGCCGAACGCGGCATTCAGGAATGCGGCTGCGAACGCGAGCGCAGCGGCGATCGGCAACGCCCACGGAACGCCTGCGAGATGCAGGAGCAGTCCCGCCGCCGTCACCGTGAGGCCCACGCCCTGCGCGAAACGCGGCGGACGCGCGTCCTCGAACTCTCGCGGGGGTGACAGGCGTGGCCGGACGACGCGGCGGAAGAGCACAGCCCAGGGCGCGGTCCGCGGTGACACGACGCCCCACAGGAACAGCAGTGCCGCGAGGAGCACGAGCAGGAAGCCCGCGTCGACGACCCGATCGGCGAGTGGCGCTGCGGCCAGGCGCCATTCTGCGCCGGCCGGCGCCGTCGCGATTCCGAGCAGCGATGCGAGGAAGGCTGCAAGCAGCAGGATGGCCGTGATGGATGCCGCGAAGCGTGGCGCACGGACGTCGAGACGTTCGATCGCGGTCATCTCACACCTCCTGCAGCAGACGGGTGAGCTCGGTCTCGAGCGCGGACCGATCCGGGACTCCGCCCGTGCGCTGACGCACCCTCCCGGCGCTGTCGAGCACGAGCACCGTGGGTGTCTGCATGACATCGAACCGGCGAGTGAGGTCGCGACGATGCGTGAGGTCCACCTCCACGTGTCGGACGCCGTCGTGGTCCCCCGCGAGCGACGTCAGCACGCGCCGCGCCGCTGGGCACCGAGAGCACAGCTCGGTGCTGAACTGCAGCAAGGTCGCGGACCGGCCGAAGGCCGGCGTGCCGACCATCGCGGGAGTCAGGAGCTCACCGTCCGCGACGTCGTGCGTACGACCGCGCGAGCGCCGGAAGATCACGCCGATCGCCGCGACCAAAGCGACGAGCACGATGGTCACGACGACGGCGGGAATCGGCTGCACGATCGCCACGGTAGCCCGCGGGCGATCGCGGCGGGGAAGTGTGTCACCCTGTGACGACTCCCCCGCCGTCGTCAGCGAGCGGTCGTGAAGCTGACCACCTTGGGAGCGCGAACCACGGCCCGGGCGATCTCGCGGCCGTTCAGGGCGCGGACCACCTTCTCGTCGGTGCGGGCGAGCGCCTCGAGCTCATCGGAAGAGACCTTCGCCGAGACGCTGAGCGTGCCGCGGACCTTGCCGTCGATCTGGACGACCGCGGTGACGGACTCCTCGACGAGGAGGGTCGGGTCGGGCTGGCGCCACACGGCGAGGCCGACGAACGGCTCGTGGCCGAGCGTCGCCCACATCTCCTCGGCGGTGTGCGGCGCGAACAGGTCGAGGATGACCGCGATCGCCTCTGCCGCCTCGCGGACGGCCGGGTCGGACGCTCCGGCACCGCTGTCGATGACCTTGCGGGTGGCGTTCACGAGCTCCATGAGGCGCGCGACGACGACGTTGAACTTCGTCTGCTCGACCAGCCCCGGTGCATCGGCCCACAGGCGGTGAGTGACGCGGCGGAGCGCAGCATCCCCCTCCGCCCAGACGACGTCGATCTCGCTGTCGACGTCGGCGGCGACGCGCAGGGCACGGGCGAGGAACTTCGCCGCTCCCGTCGTCGAGACATCGGCCCAGTCCTTGTCGTCCTCGACGGGGCCGGCGAAGGCGAGTGCCACGCGCAGGACGTCGGCGCCGTGCTGCTCGAGCTCCTCCTGGAAGAGCACGAGGTTGCCCTTGCTCTTCGACATCTTCGCACCGTCGAGGATGACCATTCCCTGGTTGATGAGGCTGGAGAACGGCTCGGTGAACTCCACCTGGCCCATGTCGAACAGCGCCTTGGTGATGAAGCGCGCGTAGAGCAGATGCAGGATGGCGTGCTCGACGCCGCCGATGTAGAAGTCGACCGGGCCCCACTTGTCGGCCTCGCGCGGCGCGAAGGCCTGTCCGGCGTCGTTCGGCGACAGGAACCGCAGGAAGTACCACGAGCTGTCGACGAACGTGTCCATCGTGTCGGGGTCGCGGCGTGCCGGCTCGCCCGTCTCGGGATCGGTCGTGGCGACCCAGTCGGTCGCGGCGCCGAGGGGCGACGCGCCCTTCGGGGTGAGGTCCAGTCCCTCGACGGAGGGCAGACGCACCGGCAGCTCCTCCGCGGGGACGGGAACGATTCGACCGTCATCCGTGTGGATCATGGGAATCGGGGTTCCCCAGAACCGCTGACGTGAGATCAGCCAGTCACGGAGGCGATACGTCTTGGCCGCGCGCCCGGTGCCGCTCGCGGTCAGCTGCTCGATGGCGCGCGCGATGGCGTTGCGCTTGCTCAGCCCGTCCAGTGCGCCCGAGTTGATCATGCGCCCGTCGCCCGTGAGGGCGACACCGGTGCGGGCCGGGTCGATGTCGTCGATCGCGGGCGCCGAATCGAGCGGCACGCCCTCGTCGTCGAGCTCGATGACCGGCATCGCGCCGGTCACCGGGGCGGTCGTGTCGACGACGACCCGCACGGGCAGGTCGAAGGCGCGCGCGAAGTCGAGATCGCGCTGATCGTGGGCGGGAACCGCCATGACCGCGCCGTGGCCATAGTCCGCCAGCACGTAGTCGGCCGCCCAGATCGGCAGTCGCTCACCGTTGATGGGGTTGATGGCGAAACGGTCGAGGAACACACCGGTCTTCGGCCGGTCGGCGGTCTGCCGGTCGATCTCGCTCGTCTTCTGCACGGTCTGCAGATACTCGCGGAAGCGCTGCTGCACATCATCCGACGAACCCTCCGCCAATTCGGCAGCGAGGTCGGAGTCGGGTGCGACGACCATGAAGGTCGCACCGTGGAGCGTATCGGGGCGCGTCGAGAACACCGTGACCTTCTCGTCACGACCCTCGATCTCGAAGTCGATGTCGGCGCCGACCGATCGGCCGATCCAGTTGCGCTGCATCTGGATGACCTTCTGCGGCCAGAAGCCCTCGAGCTGGTTCAGGTCGTCGAGCAGTCGATCGGCGTACTCGGTGATCTTGAAGTACCACTGCGTGAGCTTCTTCTTCACGACCTCGGCACCGCAGCGCTCGCAGTGCCCGTCGACGACCTGCTCGTTGGCGAGCACCGTCTGGTCGTTGGGGCACCAGTTGACCGGGCTCTCCTTGCGGTAGGCCAGTCCCTTCTCGTACAGCTTCTGGAACAGCCACTGGTTCCAGGTGTAGTACTCGGGGTCGCTCGTGTGGAGCACGCGGCTCCAGTCGAACGAGACGCCGTACTCGTGCAGGCTCTGCTTCTGCTGCGCGATGTTGTCGTAGGTCCAGGCGCGCGGGTCGGCGCCGCGCTTGATCGCGGCGTTCTCCGCGGGCAGCCCGAAGCTGTCCCATCCGATCGGGTGCAGCACGTTGTAGCCGCGGTGGCGCCAGAAGCGGGCCACGATGTCGGAGTAGAGGTAATTCTCGGCGTGCCCCATGTGGAGGTCGCCCGAGGGGTACGGGAACATCGCCAGGACGTACTTGCGGGGACGCTTGTCGTCGTCGCCGCCCGCGCGGAAGGGATCGGCGTCTGCCCACGCGCGCTGCCACTTCGCCTGCACGGCGTGGGCGTCGTAAGCGGCGGAATCGGGCGTGTTGGCGCGATCAGTGGAGCTGTCGGTCACGGGTGAACCTATCTGGGAATGCGAGAAAGGGCGCGAGAGCACCGCTTCCAGGCTACCGGACCCGCTCCCGCCACCGGGGCGGCAGCTCCGCACCGAGCGCGGCCAAGGGCGCCCGCGCTTTCAGCGCGACCTCGTCGACCTCGGCTTGCGGCTCGGATCCCCAGGTGATGCCGCCGCCGGCCCCGACGTAGGCGTGCTCACCGGCGACCACGATCGATCGGATGATCATGGCGAGATCCGCGTCGCCGTCCGTGCCGACCCAGCCGAAGCATCCCGCGTACGTACCTCGAGGCGCGTCCTCGAGTTCGCTCAGAATCGTCATCGCCGAGAGCTTCGGTGCACCGGTCATGCTCCCGGCGGGGAAGGTGGCGGCGAGAACCTGAGACAGGCGCGTACCCGGCTGGATCGCGCCCGACACGCTGCTGACGAGCTGATGGACGGTCGGGTAGGTCTCCACCTCGAGCAGACGCTCGACGACGACTGATCCAGGCGCGCTGACCCGCTGCAGGTCATTGCGCATGAGGTCCACGATCATGACGTTCTCGGCGCGCTCCTTCGGACTCGAAACGAGGTCGCGCACGAGCCGCGCATCGGATGCCGCGTCGCCGCCGCGCGGTCGTGTGCCCTTGATCGGGCTGGTGAGCACGGCGCCACCGGCAAGTGCGAGGAACCGTTCCGGGCTCGCGCTGATCAGAGCCCGCTCTCCCGAGCGGATCAGTCCGCCGTGGTGCGAGGATGACGCCGCCCGCAGCCTCAGGAACACGGCGAGCGGGTCGATCGGGCGATCGTCGCGGACCGAGAAGCGCGTCGTCAGGCAGAGCTGGTACGCGTCACCCCGCCGAATCGCGAGCCGGCATTCCTCGACGAGCGCGGCATACCTTTCAGGATCCACACGGGCCGCGGCGACGAGGCCCCGCTTCTGCGTTCCCGGCGCATCCACGGCATGCGCGACCGACCCAGCGCCGGAGCGGGCTGCGACCGTGGCGCGCCAACCATCGACCTCTGCCGCGAAGTCCTCGATGCTGTCGTCGGGCGCCGAGACCCACACGTGTCGTCGTGCGTGGTCCAAAGCCACGAATCGGTCGACCCGCAGCCAGAGCGCCTCGGGTTCACCGGCATCCGGCGTCGCAGGGGATCCCGCGCGCGATGCCGCAGCGTCGTACCCGACCCACCCGACCCACCCTCCGACGAAAGGTCCGATGTCCCGAGCGCCGCTCCGGCGCGACCGCTGCGATCCGTCGACCACCGGGTCCGGGGCGTCGGCGGGTGCACCCGATCCGATCCAGCTCCAGCCCTCATGCGCGTCGACGCCGGCGTCGAGCCAGAAGACGTGGTCGCCCGGCACCGCGCGCACGAGCTCGGCGGGATCGGTCCAGCCGTCGAGGCAGCGGAAGCTGGTCATCTCGGGCACCGTCACAGGTTATGTCTTAGCCGGCGCCCCTAGGCTCGGAGCGTGAACGAGATCCTCGACTGGATTCTGAACACCGTGCAGAGCATCGACCCGGTGTTGCGCACGGTGGTCGCGGGCATCGCGATCATGCTCGAGACCAGCGCGCTCATCGGGCTCGTGGTGCCGGGAGACACGGTCGTCATCGTCGCCGCGACCGCCGTCGGGAGCGTCGGCGAGGGCTTCGTGCTCGGCGCCGCCGTCGTCACCG
Source organism: Microbacterium sp. F1-18 (assembly GCF_052921305.1). Classification (NCBI taxonomy): domain Bacteria; kingdom Bacillati; phylum Actinomycetota; class Actinomycetes; order Micrococcales; family Microbacteriaceae; genus Microbacterium; species Microbacterium sp. F1-18. Next base: position 341,619 of record NZ_JBREVD010000002.1, read on the forward strand.
GCTCACTCGCGGGCGAGTCGATCGGTTTCGCGCTCGGGCGCTGGCTCGGCCCCCGCATCCGCTTCTCGCGCCTCGGCCGCCGTATCGGCGAGGACAACTGGGTGCGTTCGGAGCTCTACCTCCGTCGCCGTGGCGGTCCCGCTATCTTCCTCTCGCGCTTCCTGCCCGTGCTGCATTCGCTGGTTCCCTTGACGGTCGGCATGAGCGGGTTCTCGTATCGCCGTTTCATCGCATGGACGGCGCCCGCCTGCGTCATCTGGACATCGCTGTACGTCGGAGTGGTCGCGGCCGCGGCGAAGACCTATCGCGAGATCTCCGACAACATCCAGTACGCCGGTTACCTGTTCGTCGGCGTCATCGTGGTCTTCCTCCTGCTCGCCTACCTCATCAAGCGCCTCATCTCCCGGCGCGAGGCACGTCATCTGCGGCTCGAGGAGGAGAAGACCCGACTCGCCGACGGGGACGTGAAAGACTGAAGCGATGGCTTCCTCACCCGCACCACGGAAGAAGATCCTGTGGTTGGCGCGCCTCGAGCGCCGATTCCACTCGTGGCGCGAACGTCGCGCCCGCGCGCGCGGTCAACGACCGACCGTCGCGGCGTATCCCGGCTACGGCGGCGACGGGTGGGTCCGCGTCCTCGGGCGAGTGCTGATCGCGCCCCAGAAGCGCCCCGCGAAGGGCGGCGAATACGCATCGGTCCGCGGCTGGCGCAGCTTCGCGTCGGTCCCCGTGGCCTTCGCGCAGGTGCAGGTCACGATCGCGGGCACGACCCACGAGGTCATCGCCGATCGTGGCGGGGTCGTCGACGTCGAGCTCCCCGGGGCGCTCGAGCCCGGCTGGCAGACGATCTCGATGACCGTCGAGGGTAGCGAGGTCATCGAGACACGGGTCTTCGTGATCTCCGACGACATCGACTTCGGGATCGTCTCCGACATCGACGACACCGTCATGGTCACCGCCCTGCCGCGTCCCTTCGTCGCCGCCTGGAACTCGTTCGTGCTCGATGAGCATGCCCGCCAGCCGGTCCCGGGCATGGCGGTCATGCTCGAGCGCCTGACGCGAGATCGTCCCGGCAGCCCGGTGATCTACCTCTCCACCGGCGCCTGGAACGTCGCACCGACGCTCATCCGCTTCCTGCGGCGCCACGTGTTCCCGTCCGGCCCGATGCTCCTCACCGACTGGGGACCGACCCACGACCGTTGGTTCCGCAGCGGACGCGATCACAAGGCCGAGAACCTCCGGCGCCTCGCGAAGGAGTTCCCGCACGTCCGCTGGCTCCTCGTGGGCGACGACGGCCAGCACGACGACGCGCTCTACACCGCGTTCGCCAGCGAGTACCCCGATCGCGTGCGCGCGGTCGCCATCCGCCGCCTCTCCCCCGCCGAGGCGGTTCTGGCGGGCGGCCGAACCGCGGTGAACGACCACTCCGCCGCGCAGGTGCCGTGGGTCACCGGGTCGGATGGAGCCGCGCTCCTCGACCGGCTCGCCGACGTCGGCGTCATCGCGCGCGACTGAACCGTGACCGGGTGCGGCGCACTCCGATGTTCCACCTGACCCGTACGCTGAAGAGATGTGCGGTCGTTTCGTCGTAGCCCGCGTCGGTTCCGAGCTCGCGAGCGTTCTGCGCGCCGAGGTCGTTCCCGACGACCTCCCCGGACCCTCGTTCAACATCGCACCCACCGCTCAAGCGACTATCGTCCTCGATTCCGCCAAGACCGAGCCGCCCACGCGTCGGCTGGCGTCGGCGCGATGGGGCCTCGTTCCCGGCTGGGCCAAAGATCCTTCGGTCGGATCGCGGGCATTCAACGCCCGATCCGAAGAAGCGGCCGAGAAGCCGACCTTTCGCGACGCGCTCGTTTCACGTCGCGCGGTCGTGCCCGCATCGGGCTACTACGAGTGGCAGGGCGAGCCCGGCGCGAAGACACCTCACTTCGTTCGGCCCGAAGGCGGCGAGCCGCTCTTCTTCGCCGGGCTCTACGAGTGGTGGAAGGACCCGGCACGCCCCGCCGACGACCCCGCGCGCTGGCTGCTGAGCTTCACGATCCTCACATGCGCGGCTGTCGACGGCCTGGCACAGATCCACGACCGGATGCCGCTGATGATCGACGCCGAGTACGCCGACGTCTGGCTCGATCCCACCACCGAGTACCCGGCCGACCTGCTCGACGCAGTGGTCGACGCGGCACCGTCCGTCGTCGACACGCTGACGTGGTTCCCTGTCGGGGCGGCAGTGGGCAACGTGCGCAACGACGAGCCGTCCCTGATCGAGCCTGCCTGACGCGCCGTCGCCACGCACCGGTGTCTATCCTCGAAAGGTGACACTCCGCCTCTCCGAACCCGTGACGCTCGCACCCGAGGTGTGGCGTGAACGGTCCGAGGTGCACGCGGAGCGCGCTGACGAACTCACGGCCGACCACCGCCGTCGTGCTTCCCGCGCCGAGAAGCACCCGGTAGAGGACTTCCTCTTCACCTACTACTCCTACAAACCGGCCGTCCTCCGGCGTTGGCACCCGGGCCCGGGCGTCGTCCTCGAAGGTGCTGCCGACGCACGCGGAGGGTGGCGCTGGTACGAGACAGTCCACGATGACCACGTGCGGGTCGCCGACGAGCAGTTCCGCCACGAACGTGGCTCGCTCTACCGCGGCGTCACCGGCCTCCTGCGAGCGACTCTCGACCGCCCCGCGGCGTTCGGCTGCTTCGGCCTGCACGAGTGGGCGATGGTCTACCGCGCCGATGCGACGCGCCACGAGATCCCCCTCCGGCTGGGGGCGGCGGGCACCGATGCCGTCGTCGAGGCGCATGACCTGCGGTGCACGCACTTCGATGCGTTCCGCTTCTTCACCGCCGAGGCCGCACCGCGTAACCGCGAGCCGCTCGATCGCGAGGGCGCCGTCGCGCGGGAACAGCCGGGGTGCCTGCACGCAGGCATGGACGTCTACAAATGGATGCTGAAGCTCGGTCCCCTCGTGCCGGGGCACCTTCTCCTGGACGCATTCGTTCTCGCTCGCGACATTCGTGAGCTCGATATGCGGGCTTCGCCCTATGATCTGCGTGATTGGGGCTACTCCCCCGTCGCGATCGAGACGCCCGACGGAAAAGCCGAGTACGTTCGTCAGCAACGGCTCTTGAGCACCCGTGGGCAAGCGCTGCGCCGGGCTGTGCTCGATGTGCTGACCCCGGCCGCTGCGCGCGACTGAATCGTTGGGACGACCTCTCCGGTCAGAGGCCGAGTTGCGATCCGCGCGTGCAGATCGATCCGCCGCCCCACCATTCGAGATGTGACCGCGTCGTCGGGCCGTGTTGTTCCCCGATCCGAGGATGCAGTTGAACGTGTTCCCGGCCCGCGGAATCTCGTACCAGGACGCAGCTCGGGCCGATACGGCGGTGGATCCCTCGCCGCTCGTTCCAAGGAAACGGAAAGGATCATCGTCGACTCGAATTCGCGTGCATGCCTCGCATTACCTGCAGGGGCGCATCCGGTGAATTCGATGACCGATACAGGTCGCCTGGCGTCCGCATAAGGGACCTGTCGTGCACGACAAGAGGCGAGACGAAAAAGCCCCGCCGATGGCGGGGCTTTTCATCTTTGTTCGGTGGACCTGAGGGGACTCGAACCCCTGACCCCCTGCATGCCATGCAGGTGCGCTACCAGCTGCGCCACAGGCCCGTGGTTCCCGCTCTCGCGGCAACTCATTTAGCTTACAACATCTCCGGGTGTGCTCGTGACCACGGCCGCCTCGATGGGGATGACCGGGCAGTCCTTCCAGAGGCGCTCGAGGCCGTAGTACACCCGCTCCTCCTCGTGGAAGACGTGCACGACGAGGTCGCCGAAGTCGAGCAGCACCCAGCGCGACTCGGTGCGTCCCTCGCGGCGCAGACGCTTGTGACCGGCTTCGAGCATGCCCTCCTCGACCGCGTCGGCGATCGCGGCGACGTTGCGCTCGCTGTTGCCGCTGATGAGAAGGAAGGCGTCGACGAGCGGAAGGGGCTGCGACACGTCGAGGGCGACGAGGTCTTCGCCGCCCTTGGACTCTGCGGCCGCCGCCGCGACGGCGACCATGTCGATGACTGCTTGTGAACTCATCCGAAGACTCCTGTGAAAAGCGAGACGAGCAGAACGCCCGCCAGGGCGAGGGCGAGCGCCCCCGCGGTGATGGCGAGGGCGACCGTCCAACGGCTGCCCTTCTCCGGTGCCGGCGGACGGATGACGTCCTCGGCACTCTTGATGGTCGAGATGGCCGCGCTCGCGGCGATGGGCGTGGGTGACGATGACGCCGGAAGCTCGCCGTCCACGAGGACCGCGTCGACTTCCTTTCCGTCGGCCACTCCGGGAACGACTCCCGTCGAACCGAAGTTCTCGGGAAGCGAGAAGGTGCCCGTGATGAGGACCTCGCCCGTAGCGGTCACCGGTGCCACCAGCGGGCCCGCGTCGGGGTTCTCGGCCAGGATGAGAGCGTTCGGCGTCGTGAAGGCGCCCGTTGCCGCGGCGCTGCGCGAGAGCAACTGATCGAACGAGGCGGGTACCTCGGTCGCCGTAGCCTCACCCGCGAGCAGATCGGCACCGAGGTCGTTCGACACGACGTGACGCTCGGACTCCTCGTCGTCGCCATGCTCGGCTTCTGCGACTCCGGCACCCTGGTTCTCGGTCTTGGCCTCGGCCTCAGCGGCCGGTTCCCAGGCCCCATCGACAGCTTCGGGAGCGACGGTGTCGTGCTCGGCGTCGTGCTCGACGACTTCCGACTCATCCGCCTCGGGAGCAGCGACCTCGGACTCGCCCGCCTCGTCGTCGCGGGACTCAGCGTCGCCGGACTCCGGCTCCATTTCGTCGACGTCGTCGACGCTCGCCTCGAGCTCGTCGGCGTGATCGGCGGCGTCCTCCTCGGGAGTTTCCTCCCCCGGGGCTTCCTCTTCCGGGACTTCCTCTTCCGGGGCGTCGGACGCGGCGTCGGCGTCCGCCCGCTCGATGTCGGCCGCAGCGGCGTCCTCGATCGACGCGCCGTCCTCGACGTGGTCAACGTCCTCGTTCGCCTGTTCGCCGGTCGAATCCGGCGATTCGGGGACGTCGGCGTCAGCGTGATCGGTGTCAGCGTGATCGCCGGAGACCGTCGGGTGCTCTCCGGTAGCCGTCACGACGGGGATGGATGCGGTGCGGATCTTCTCCTGCAAGCGGGCCTGACGACGGGTGAGCGCCGGCGATCCGAGGTCGACCGACGCCTGCGGCACAGGTGCCGGCGGCACCTCCACGGGCTCCGCGGCGCGCGGCAGCGGAGCCGGAGCCGGCGTCGGCGCCTCTCCGACCGCGGACGCGTCGTCGGTGGCGTCGGGGTCGACGATGATCGGGTTGGACGCCGTGTTGCGCAGCTCACGCAGTTGCCGGCGCGTCAGCTGCGGAGTCGATGGCTGTTGCTCGTTGTCGCTCATGCCTTGCTCCGATAGAGATGATGCTTCGCAATGTATTGGACGACCCCGTCCGGGACGAGGTACCACACCGGATGTCCGCGTCCGACGCGTGCCCGGCAGTCGGTCGACGAGATCGCCAGCGCGGGGATCTCGAGCAGGCTCACGTCATCACTGGGTAGTCCGGCACTCGAAAGCGTGTGGCCGGGACGCGAAACCGCGACGAAATGGGCGAGCTCCCACAATTCATCATGGTTCCTCCAGCTGAGAATCTGCGCGATGGCGTCGGCTCCGGTGATGAAGAAGAAGTTCGCGTCGGGCCGCTGCGCTTTCAGATCACGCAACGTGTCGATCGTGTACGTCGGGCCGTCTCGATCGATGTCGACGCGACTCACCGTGAACATCGGATTCGATGCGGTCGCGATGACCGTCATCAGGTACCGGTGCTCCCCCGGCGACACGAAGGACTTCTGCCAGGGGGTTCCCGTCGGGACGAAGATGACCTCGTCGAGGTCGAAAGACTGGGCGACCTCGCTCGCAGCCACGAGGTGTCCATGATGAATCGGGTCGAACGTGCCGCCCATCACGCCGATACGCGGCGCACGCGTTCCCGTCATCGGTTCGGCCTCAGTGGTGGCCGTTCTCCGTCTGCGTCAGTTGGTTGCCGTGCGATGCTGCGTAGGCCTCGGCCTTGCCGGCGTGACGGTTGGCGACGTTGCGGTACGACAACGTCACGAGCCCTAGTGCCAAGAAGATGACCAGGGCGATGACGCCGAAGATCATCGTCTCCGCCTGCACGTTGCCGTGGTGCTCCGTCTGCTCGGCGGCGAATGCGGTGATCGTGGCGAGTGTCATCAGGGCTCCGTTCGTTTCGCGCGGCGGCGCAAGTCAAGTTTAGGTGGTCAGGCGCGCGTCTGCCCGGCGCCGCGCGCGAGCCACTTCGTGCTGGTCAGTTCGGGGAGTCCCATCGGACCCCGGGCGTGCAGCTTCTGGGTCGATATCCCGACCTCCGCGCCGAATCCGAACTCACCGCCGTCGGTGAAGCGCGTCGAGGCGTTCGCCATGACGACCGCCGCATCGACCTCGGCGAGGAAGCGCTCGGCGTTCGCCTCATCGGCGGTCACGATCGCCTCGGTGTGCATCGTCGAGTAGCGGCGGATGTGCTCGAGCGCGTCATCGAGGTCGTCGACCACCCGCATCGAGAGATCGAGGCTCATGTGCTCGGTCGCCCAATCGTCTTCGGTCGCGGGCACGGCCCGTGGCACGAGGCGACGCACGTCGTCGTCTCCGTGAATCCTGACGCCGGCTCCGGTGAGCGCTTCGGATACGGGCGGGATGAGACGCTCGGCCGCTGAACGCACCACGAGCACGGTCTCGACCGCGTTGCATACGCTCGGTCGTTGCGCCTTGGCATTCACGACGATGTCGCGGGCCCAGTCGAGCGGCGCCGATTCGTCGAGGACGATGTGGACGACCCCTGCGCCGGTCTCGATCACCGGAACCGTCGATTCCGTCACGACGGTCTCGATCAGCTGCGCGCTGCCCCGGGGGACGAGGACGTCGACGAGTCCGCGAGAGCGCATGAGGAGTCGCCCGCCCTCACGCCCGAAGTCGTCGACGGTCTGGATGCCGTCGGAATCGACCCCGGCGCGGTGAAGCGCGTTCCGCATCGACTCGATCAGGGCCGCGTTCGTCGACTGCGCGGCTGACCCGCCGCGAAGCACGACGGCATTTCCCGACCGCAGCGCGAGCGCGGTGATGTCGACGGTGACGTTGGGGCGCGCCTCGTAGATCGAGGCGACGACGCCGAACGGCACGGAGACCTTCTGCAGTCGGACACCGCCGGGCAGCTCTCGCTCGTCGAGCACACGGCCCACGGGGTCGGGAAGGCGCGCGACATCCCGAACGGCATCCGCGAGCGCGGCGACGCGCGCATCGTCGAGCACGAGCCGGTCGCGCAAGCCCGCGGAGATGCCGGCCGCGTCGCCGCGCGCGAGGTCGTCACGGTTCGCCGCAACGATCACTGCGGTGTCCGAGATCAGCGCGTCGGCGATCGCGTCGAGCAGCGCGGCCTTCGCAGCATCATCGAGGAGGCCGATCGAGCGGCTCGCCCGCTTCGCGGCGCGCAAGCGCTCAGAGACGTCGGTAGCGACGGCGGTGATCATCACGCCAGTCTAGCGACGGGCGCCTCAGCATCAGGCGACGCCGATGGCACCGGTGCCCGACGGAAGCGCCGGGGCGGGGTCGGCCTCGAACCACGTGCCGACATCGGCACCCGCGAGCGCCTCGCTGGCGAGATCGATGCTGGTGACGAGGGCCGCGACGCCGCCCTCGGCTGCCAGCCGGGCGGCGGAAGCCTTGGTAGCGGCTCCCCCGGTCCCGACGCTGTTGACGACGGTGGCCCCGAACTCGTAGCCGCTGAGATCGTCGTCGAAGGCGACCCGCTCGATGGGGCGCGCGCCGGGCTCGCTCGGCGGGCGTGTGTACAGGCAGGCGATGTCGCTCAAGAGCACCAGGGCGTCGGCACCGATGAGGCGTGAAACGAGGGCAGCGAGCCGGTCGTTGTCGCCGAAGCGGATCTCGTGCGTCGCGACCGTGTCGTTCTCGTTCACGATCGGCAAGATGCGCAGACCGAGCAGCCGTTCCATGGCGCGGCGCGCGTTCGAGCGATGTGTCGGATCGTCGAAGTCACCGGCGGTCAGCAGCACCTGACCCGCGACGATTCCGAACTGCCGCAACGCGTCCTGGTAGCGGTAGACGAGCACGTTCTGCCCTACGGCGGCCGCCGCCTGCTGGGTCGCGAGGTCTGTCGGACGCTCTGCGAGACGCAAGTAGGGCATGCCGGTGGCGATAGCACCCGATGAGACGAGGACGACCTCGGTGCCACGCGCGTGCGCCTGAGCGAGCGCGTCGACGAGAGAGTCGATCTTCCCGGCGTTGTCGCCGCTGATCGAGGATGATCCCACTTTCACGACCACCCGTCGGGCGCCGTTGAGCTCGGCGCGCGAAAGCAGGCTCACGCCTCGTCCTCTGAGGCACCTCGCGTCTTCTCCGCACGACGCTCGGCCTCGAGCTCGGCACGGGCCTCGGCCTTCGCGTCCATTCGCTCGTGGTAGCGCTCGCGACGCTGGTTCGACGTGCGACGCGGGTTGAGATCGAGTCGCGGGTCGGTTCCGCGCGGCGCCGACATCAGTTCCGCGGCGGATGACAGCGACGGATGCCAGTCGAAGACGATCCCGTCGCCTTCGCCGATGACCACCGTGGATCCCGGGGTCGCGCCGAGACGGAACAGTTCGTTCTCGATGCCCAGCTTGTCGAGACGGTCGGCGAGGAAGCCCACAGCCTCTTCGTTCTGGAAGTCGGTCTGTTGGACCCACCGAACGGGCTTTGCGCCGAGGATGCGGTACACATCGCCGTACGTCCCGCCTTCGACGCGCACGGTGAAGTCGCGTTCGGCTCCCTGGGGACGGATGACGATGCGCTCTGCGGGTACCTCGGCTGCCGCCGAGGCCCGGTGCTCGGCGACGAGCTCCGCCATGGCGAACGACAGCTCGCGCAGACCCTGCCGACTCACGGTCGAGATCTCGAACACCCGGTAACCGCGCGCCTCGAGATCGGGACGGACGAGGTCGGCGAGATCGCGCGCCTCGGGCACGTCGGTCTTGTTGAGCGCGATCAGCTGGGGTCGGTCGAGCAGCGGAACCTGACCCTCCGGCACGGGGTACGCCCCGAGTTCGGCCAGGATCACGTCGAGGTCTGAGATCGGATCGCGTCCGGGCTCCAACGTCGCGCAGTCGAGCACATGGACCAGCGCCGAGCACCGTTCGACGTGACGGAGGAACTCGAGACCGAGTCCGCGGCCCTCACTCGCGCCCTCGATCAGGCCGGGGACGTCGGCGATGGTGTAGCGGATATCGCCGGCCTGCACGACCCCGAGGTTCGGGTGCAGGGTCGTGAACGGGTAGTCGGCGATCTTCGGGCGTGCGGCCGACATCGCCGCGATGAGACTCGACTTGCCCGCTGAGGGGAATCCGACGAGCGCGATGTCGGCGACCGTCTTCAGCTCGAGCTGAACGTCGCCCTCCCACCCGGGGGTTCCGAGCAGCGCGAAGCCCGGTGCCTTGCGCTTCGGGGACGCCAGCGCAGCGTTGCCGAGGCCGCCCTGGCCGCCCGGCGCGGCGATGAAGCGCATACCGGGCGTGACCATGTCGACGAGGGTCTCGCCCTCGGGAGTCTTGACGACGGTGCCGACGGGCACCGGGAGCTCGAGGTGCTCCCCGGCCGCGCCCGAACGGTTGTCGCCCATGCCGAATCCGCCGTTGCCGCCTGAGCGGTGAGGCGAGTGGTGATACGACAGCAGGGTCGTCACCTGGGGGTCGGCGACGAGCACGACGTCTCCGCCGTCACCGCCGTTTCCCCCGTCGGGGCCGGCGAGCGGCTTGAACTTCTCACGGCGCACCGACACGCAGCCGTTCCCGCCCTTGCCTGCACGCAGATGCAGCGTGACCCGGTCGACGAACGTCACCATGCGGTGCCTCCTGGAAAACAGGGCGAGGGGCGAGCCGAAGCCCGCCCCTCGCCGCGAAGTGGTCTGGTCCGAATTACTCGGCGGCCGCCACGATGTTGACGACCTTGCGGCCACCCTTCGTACCGAACTCGACGGCGCCGGCCGCGAGCGCGAACAGGGTGTCGTCGCCGCCACGGCCGACGTTGGCGCCGGGGTGGAAGTGGGTGCCGCGCTGGCGGACGAGGATCTCGCCGGCGCTGACGGCCTGGCCGCCGAAGCGCTTCACGCCGAGGCGCTGTGCGTTGGAGTCACGACCGTTACGGGTGGAGCTTGCGCCCTTTTTGTGTGCCATCTCTGCGTCTCCCTGGCTTACTTGATGCCGGTGATCTTGACGCGCGTGAGGTCCTGACGGTGGCCCTGGCGCTTCTTGTAGCCGGTCTTGTTCTTGAACTTCTGGATCACGATCTTCGGGCCGCGCTCTTCACCGAGAACCTCGGCGGTGACCGTGACCTTCGCGAGCTTGTCAGCGTCGGTGGTCACGGCGTCGCCGTCGACGAGGAGAACAGCGGGAAGCTCGAGCTTGTCACCGATCTGAGCCGCCTGACGGTCGAGGACGACGATCGTGCCGACCTCGACCTTTTCCTGACGGCCGCCGGCGCGCACAACTGCGTAAACCACTTCACACCTGTTTCTTCTGTGGAGCGCACGGCTCCGATTGTCTTTGCGAGACTGGAAAGTCTTGGTGCGCGTGCCCCAGATGATCCTGTGGCTGAGCCGCTATCGTGACGGGACGTCGACGGACTCGCTGCACCAAGGGTCCACTTTACCGGATACCGGCAGATCCGGCAAAAGGACCGCCGGGTGTGTCGCGGCGCGGGGCCCGGCGGCATCCGCTTCGTAGGATCAGAGCATGGCGATTCTGATCGACGATCCGCGGTGGCCGGCGCACGGCCGCCTCTGGTCTCACCTCGTCAGCGACTCGGACATCGACGAGCTTCACGCCTTCGCACAGCGCCACGATCTCCCGGCTCGAGCATTCGACCTCGACCATTACGACGTGCCCGATTCGGCGTTCGACCGTCTCGTAGCCGGCGGCGCACAGCATGTGTCGGGCCACGAGCTCGTGCGGCGGCTCATCGCGTCCGGGCTTCGCGTGACAGCGCGCGAACGCCGCGGGATCTGAATCGGTCCCGCGGCGTTCACGTCGATGACGGCGTCAGTCCTCGGTGGTCGGCGACGCCGAGACGGGGGTGCCGCTGAGGGCGGCCGTCGTGACTCGACGCCGTCCACGCCCTTGGCCCGGGGCCTTGGGCTCGGGGAGCGCGTTGAGCACCGAGTCGAGCAGCAGGTCCTTCTCGGTGCGCGGCGCCTTGGGCTCGGACTTCTTGCGACGCGGCTTCTTCGGTCGCTCGACGGGCGCGGCCTCGGGCTCCACCGCCACTGCGACGAGCTCGGCGTCCTCCTCCGCGGCGGTGGGCTGAATCGTCGAAGCGGCGATCTGCGCGAGAGCGGACTTCGCACCCTCGGTGATCACGTGCGTGCCTCCGGTGGCCGGAGCCGGCGCCGTGGCACCGCCACCGCCCCGACCGTTGCGGCGTGCCGACCCGTTGCCGTTGCCGTTGCCGTTCTGCGAGCCCGCGCCGCGGTGCTTGACGACCGGGTCGTGGTGGACGATAACGCCGCGTCCCGCGCACACGTCGCAGGCTTCGCTGAAGGTCTCCAGGAGGCCGAGTCCGAGCTTCTTGCGGGTCATCTGCACGAGGCCGAGGGAGGTGACCTCCGCCACCTGGTGCTTCGTGCGGTCACGGCTGAGGCACTCGATGAGGCGCCGCAGCACGAGGTCACGGTTCGACTCGAGCACCATGTCGATGAAGTCCACGACGATGATGCCGCCGATGTCGCGCAGGCGCAGCTGCCGGACGATCTCCTCGGCTGCCTCCAGGTTGTTCTTGGTGACGGTCTCCTCGAGGTTGCCGCCCGATCCGACGAACTTGCCGGTGTTCACGTCGACCACGGTCATGGCTTCGGTGCGGTCGATCACGAGCGAACCGCCCGACGGCAGCCAGACCTTGCGGTCGAGAGCCTTCTCGATCTGCTCCGTCACACGGAACGCGTCGAATGGGTCCTGCTCGTCCTCGTACTTCTCGACGCGCTCGAGAAGGTCAGGAGCGACTCCCGTCAGGTACGACGTGATGGTCGCGTACGCCTCGTCACCCTGGATGAGCATCCGCGAGAAGTCCTCGTTGAAGACGTCTCGCACGATCTTCACGAGCAGATCGGGCTCGGAGTGCAGCAGTGCGGGTGCCTGGATCTTCTCGAGCTGCGAGCTGATGTGCTCCCACTGCGAGGTGAGTCGCTGCACGTCCCGCGTGAGCTGGTCCTCCGTCGCGCCCTCAGCGGCAGTGCGCACGATCACGCCCGACGACTCGGGGAGGACCTCCTTCAGGATGCGCTTGAGCCGCGCCCGCTCGGTGTCGGGGAGCTTTCGCGAGATGCCGTTCATGGCGCCGCCGGGGACGTACACGAGGTAGCGGCCGGGCAGCGAGATCTGGCTGGTGAGCCGGGCGCCCTTGTGTCCCACGGGGTCCTTCGTCACCTGCACGAGGACGCGATCACCGGACTTGAGTGCGAGCTCGATGCGGCGCGGCTGATTGCCCGTCTCGACGGCATCCCAGTCGACCTCGCCGGAGTACAGCACGGCGTTTCGACCACGACCGATGTCGACGAAGGCGGCTTCCATGCTCGGAAGCACGTTCTGCACCCGCCCCAGGTAGACGTTGCCGATCAGCGACGCGTCCTGGTTGCGGGCGACGTAGTGCTCGACCAGAACGTTGTCCTCGAGCACGGCGATCTGGATACGACCGTTCTTCGAGCGGACGACCATGACGCGGTCTACCGCCTCGCGGCGTGCGAGGAACTCGGCCTCGGTGACCACGGTGCGACGACGGCCTGCTTCACGGCCGTCGCGCCGGCGCTGCTTCTTCGCCTCGAGGCGGGTCGAGCCCTTGATCCGCTGCGGCTCCGTGATGAGCTCGACCGCACGCTGCCGCGGAGCCGGGTCGTTGCCGTCGTCGCCGTTGGATCCGCCGCGGCGACGGCCGCGACGACGAGAGCTGCCCGGCCCCGACGAAGATGCGGTTTCGTCATCGTCGCCGTCGTCCGGCAGCGCGGGGAGCGGCGGGAGCTCGGGCGCGTAGAAGTGCAGCGCGGTCGAGACCGCCGACACGAACTCCGCGGGAAGGAGGCCGAGCGACACCGCGGTCGGCGGGCCCGCGTCGCCGGGGGCGGGCTCGTCGCCGGGCTCAGGCTCCGCAGCGGGCGCAGGAGATTCGTAAACCGTCTGATCCTCAGCCGGTGCGGGCTCCGCGGCCGGTGCAGACTCGCCGGCCGCGGCGGGCTCATCCGGTACCGCGGGAGCGTCGGTCGCCTCGGCGCCGTCGCTCTCGCCCGCAGCAGGCTCGGCTGCGGCGTCCTCTGCGGCCCGCCCACTGTCGATGTGTTCCTCGGTGGCGTCGATCGACGCCACTGCGTCAGCCAGTTCGGCTGCGGCGGCGTCTACCGCGCTTGCGGACTCAGCGGGGGTCGGATTGTCGTTGCGATCGTCGGCCATCACTGGCGTACTCCTCTTCGGGCGGCACCGCGCGCCACCCGGCACATCTCTGGCGGCGTCGCTCCCGGAAGGACGAGCCGCGAACTCACTCGGTGTGCAGCCGGCTCTCGGCACGGCCTGCGTGGGCAGCCATTGCCCGAAGTCTCTCGTGAAGCACTGTCGCAGCGCGGCTGCGTGCGTGCATCGACATCCATTATCGCACTACGCGCGTCGCTTCGTGGGACGCGGGCTCCGAGCCTCACGGCCGGGTCATCGAGTGCGATGGGATAATCGCCGTCATGTCCGCTCCTCGCAGCCACGCCCGCCCCGTCGCTCTCGCCGTCTGGCTGATGATCGCGGGCGTCATCGGCTGGATCGCCGCGTTCGCTCTGACCACCGAGCGCCTGCATCTTCTCGAGGACGCGACGGCGACGGCATCCTGCGATTTCAACCTGGTGGTCCAGTGCGGCGCCAACCTGACCTCCCCGCAGGGCTCGGTCTTCGGTTTCCCCAATCCTCTGCTCGGGCTGACCGGCTGGGTCGCGCCCGTCGTCGTCGGCGCGGCCATCCTCGCCGGAGCCCGCTTCTCACGGTGGTTCTGGCTGCTCTTCTGGGCAGGGATGGCGTTCGCCTTCGGGTTCGTGATCTGGCTCATCTCGCAGAGCATCTTCGTGCTCGGCACCCTCTGCCCGTGGTGCATGGTCACCTGGTTCGTGACGATCCCGAGCTTCTACGCGGTGACCCTGCATGTCCTGCGGTCGGGCGTCGTGCCGCTCCCGCGACGGGGGCGCGCCGTGGCGGCGAGTCTTTCCGGCTGGGTCCCGTTGCTGGCCGTGCTCAGCTATGTCGCGATCGCCGTCGTCGCGCAGATCCGCCTCGACTGGATCGGTTTCCTCTGAAACCACGACGCCCGCGAGCCGACGTCATGACGTCGAGTCGCGGGCGGAATGTCGCGGGGAAGGTCAGCCGAACCAGATCTGCAGCTCACGGGCGGCGGACTCGGGGCTGTCAGAGCCGTGGACCAGGTTCTGCTGGACCGCGAGCCCCCAGTCGCGGCCGAAGTCGCCGCGGATCGTTCCCGGGGCGGCGGTCGTGGGATCGGTGGTCCCGGCGAGCGAGCGGAAGCCTTCGATGACGCGGTTTCCTGCCAGGCGGATCGCGACGGAGGGCCCGCTCTGCATGAACTCGAGCAGCGGCTCGTAGAACGGCTTGCCGGCGTGCTCGGCGTAGTGCTTCTCGAGCAGCTCGCGATCAGCCTCGACGAGACGGATGTCGACGAGCGCGTAGCCTTTCGCCTCGATACGGGCCAGGATCGCGCCGGTGAGGCCGCGGGCCACACCGTCGGGCTTGACGAGGACGAGGGTCTCTTCGGTGGGCATGTCAGTCTCCGTTCGATTCGTCGGCTGCGCGGGCGGCGTTCCGCCGGTCGAGAGCAGCCCCCTTGATCGTCGCATATGCGTACATGCCCCCGAAAACCAGCGCCACGATTCCCAGCGCGGGCACGAGGAACACGCCGAGAGCCAGGATGACCTGGAGCGCCCAGCCCAGCACGATGCCCCACCGGTGCCGGAGCACCCCGGACGTGAGGATCATCACGACGGCGAGCACAGCTCCAGCGACGACCCCCCACCAGTCCGGGATGCCGTCGGGGAGAACGCCCAGTCCGTAGACCGTGAGCCCGCCGAGGAAGACGACGATCGACTCGAAGCCGAGCACGACCGACCCGAGGGACTCGGCGGCCCCGCGACGACGGCGCTCGCGCGCCCGGCTCACGCCTGCCATCCCGACTTCCAGTCCTCCGCGCCGGCGAGGGCGATCGCCTCTCCGGCGAGCACGACGGAACCCGCGATGACGACCGCGCGACGCTCCGCGGCCGCAGCCCACTCGCGTGCGGCCTCGGCCGCCTCGACCAGGTCCCGGTGCTCGGTCACACCGAGTCCGCGATCCTCCGCCAGGTCGGCGACGAGGGTCGGCTCCGAAGCGCGCTCCGAGTCCGGTGCGGTCGCGAACACGTGCGTCGCGACCGGCGCGAGGGCGTCGACGATCCCGGAGGCGTCTTTGTCGCCCAGCACACCCAGCACGACGCCCCACTCATCGAAGTCGAACGATTCGCGCAGCGCCGCGGCGAGGGCGGCGGCCCCGTGCGGGTTGTGGGCACTGTCGACGAGGACGGTGGGGCTGATGCCGAGGAGTTGCAGCCGACCGGGAGACGTCACCGCGCCGAGGCCATCCGCCACCACCTCCGCGTGCAGCGCCTGGTCCTCGGCCCCGATGAGGGCCTCCACTGCGGCGACGGCCAGAGCGGCGTTCTCCGCCTGGTGCGAGCCGTACAGCGGCAGGTAGAGCTCCGGGTACTCCCCCGCCCGGCCACGGACGCTGATCTGCTGCCCGCCCACGGCGAGACTGTGCCCCGACAGGCCGAAGTCATCTCCGGCGAACCCGACGGTCGCGGCGACCTCCGCCGCGCGCGCGCGGATCTGCGCAGCAGCCTCGGGGGTCTGCACCGCCGAGACGACTGCCGCGCCGGGCTTGATGATCCCTGCCTTCACCGCAGCGATCTCGGCGATCGTCTCCCCGAGGCGATCGGCATGGTCGAGAGCGATGGGCCCGATGACCGCGACGTCGCCGTCGGCGGTGTTGGTGGAGTCCCACGACCCGCCCATACCCACCTCGATGACGGCGACATCGACCGGCGCGTCGGAGAACGCGACGAATGCAAGCACGGTGAGCAGTTCGAAGAACGTCAGCGGTGCGTCGCCTGCGGCATCCAGCTCCGAATCCACCAGATCGACGAACGGCGAGATCTCCTCCCATGCGTCGGCGACGGCTGCGTCGGCGATCGGCTCGCCGTCGATGAGGATCCGCTCGGTGAACCGTTCGAGATGCGGGCTGGTGAAGAGCCCGGTGCGCAAGCCGTGTGCTCGAACGAGGCTCTCGATCATGCGGCTGGTGGACGTCTTGCCGTTCGTGCCCGTCACATGGACGACGCGATAGGTGCGCTGCGGATCATCGAGCAGCTCGAGGACGCGCCGCGTACGTTCGACGCGCGGCTGCACCCACTGCTCCCCCTGACGCTGCAGCAGCGCTGCATAGACGGCGTCCGCCCGGGCCTGATCGGTCATGCGTTCTCTCCTGTCAGACGGGTGACGCTCACGGTGAGGCCGGCCTGGTTCGCGTAGGTCTTGGCGGCGACGACGGCCTCGAAGTCGGCGCTGCCCTCGGCGGCGAGCTCCGCGGATGTCGCGAGGGTCTGCGACCGGGACCGCACCGCCCATTCGCGAGCCAGTGTCTCGCCCGCGACATCAGCGGCCTCGAACGCCGATGCGACCGCGGCGGCGTCATCGTCGGAGTCGAAGGTGAGTCCGAGTCGGATGCGGTCGCTGACCTCGAAACCGGCGGCCTTGCGCGTGTCCTGCACGGCCCGGATGACGTCGCGGGCCAGCCCCTCGGCTTCGAGCTGCGGCGTGGTCGTGGTGTCGAGCAGAACGAATCCGCCGCCGGACAACAGTGCGATCGCCGTTCCCTCGGCCACACCGCCCGCCTCGAGCGTCAGCTCGTACTCCCCGGGTTCCAGAGCGATCCCGTCGACCGTCACGACACCGTCCTGCTCGCTCCACAGGCCCGCGCGCGCGCCGGCGATCACGTGCTGCACCTGCTTGCCCAGTCGCGGCCCGGCCGCGCGCGCATTGACCGAGAGTCGCTGGCTGATGCCATACGAGGCCGCGAGGTCGTCCGAAAGCTCGGCCACAGCGACATCCTTCACGTTGAGCTCGTCGCGGAGGATGTCCGAGAACTGCTCCAGCGCCACCGCGTCGGTGATGGCCACCGTGAGCTGAGGAAGGGGCAACCGCACCCGCTTCCCCTCCTTCTTCCGCAGTGCGTTGGCGACCGACGACACCTCGCGGACCGCATCCATCGCCGAGCGGATGTCGGCAGCCGGGGCGAACTCCCCTGCGTCGGGCCAGTCCTCGAGGTGCACGCTCCGTCCGCCGGTGAGGCCCTGCCAGACCCGCTCGCTCACGAGCGGCAGAAGCGGCGCCGCGACACGGGTCAGCGTCTCGAGCACGGTGTAGAGGGTGTCGAACGCCTCGGTCGACGAATCGTCGCCCGGCACGACCCCCACCCAGAAGCGATCACGGGAGCGGCGGATGTACCAGTTCGTGAGCGCCTCGGCGAAGTCGCGCAGTTTGGCGGCCGCCATCGTCGAGTCGAGCGCCTCGAGGTCGGCGGCCACGTCGCGTACGAGGTCGCCGGTCAGAGCGAGGATGTAGCGGTCG
Organism: Microbacterium sp. F1-18; assembly: GCF_052921305.1. Classification (NCBI taxonomy): domain Bacteria; kingdom Bacillati; phylum Actinomycetota; class Actinomycetes; order Micrococcales; family Microbacteriaceae; genus Microbacterium; species Microbacterium sp. F1-18. The sequence continues at coordinate 359,389 of NZ_JBREVD010000002.1, forward strand.
AGCACGTTCGTCGAGTCGGTGCGCCGCCGTGCCGCGTACCCCGTGCCGCCCTCGCCGCCGGCCGCGTTGGCATAGGTGGCGAAGAAGTACCAGGTGTTCCACAGCGGAAGCAGGAACTCTCGGACGCCGGCGCGGATGCCTTCCTCGGTGACCACGAGGTTGCCGCCGCGGAGCACCGACGAGCCCATCAGGAACCACCGCATCGCGTCGGAACCGTCGCGGTCGAAGACCTCGGACACGTCCGGGTAGTTCCGTAGCGACTTCGACATCTTCTGACCGTCGCTGCCGAGCACGATGCCGTGGCAGGCGACGCCCGAGAACGCCGGCCGGTCGAACAGGGCGCCGGAGAGGACGTGCATGACGTAGAACCAGCCGCGGGTCTGTCCGATGTACTCCACGATGAAGTCGGCCGGAGCGTGCTCGTCGAACCACTCCCGGTTCTCGAAGGGGTAGTGCACCTGTGCGTACGGCATCGACCCGGAGTCGAACCACACGTCGAAGACATCCTCGATGCGGCGCATCGTCGAGCGGCCGGTCGGGTCGTCGGGGTTCGGACGCGTGAGGTCATCGATGAACGGCCGGTGCAGGTCGACCTCGCCCGCCTCGTTGCGCGGCAGGCGACCGAAGTCGCGTTCGATGTCGGCGAGCGAGCCGTACACGTCGGTTCGCGGGTACTCGGGGTCGTCGCTCTTCCAGACCGGGATCGGCGAGCCCCAGAAGCGGTTTCGGCTGATCGACCAGTCGCGCGCGCCCTCGAGCCACTTGCCGAACTGCCCGTGCTTGACGTTCTCGGGTGCCCACGTGATCTGCTCGTTGAGTTCGAGCAGGCGGTCCTTGATCGCCGTGACGCGCACGAACCAGCTCGACACCGCCTTGTAGATCAGCGGATTGCGGCAGCGCCAGCAATGCGGGTACGAGTGCTCGTAGCTCGCTTCGCGAAGCAGACGTCCCTCGGCCTTCAGCAGGCGGATCAGCGGTCGGTTGGCGTCCATCCACAGCTCGCCCGCGACATCCGCGACCTGGGGCAGGAACCGTCCGCCGTCGTCGAGGCTCATGATCAGCGGGATGCCGGCAGCGGCCGTGACGCGCTGGTCGTCCTCACCGTAGGCCGGAGCCTGGTGGACGATTCCCGTGCCGTCGGTCGTCGTGACGTAGTCATCGACCAGCACGCGCCACGCCGACCCCGTTCCCCAGGTCTCGGCATCGGCGTAGTAGTCGAAGAGCCGGTCATACTGCACGTCGGCGAGCTCGCGGCCGACGACGGTCCGCTCGACCGCGGCGCGCGCCTCGTCGACGTCGCCGTAGCCGAGGTCCTTGGCATATCCGCCCAGCAGATCCTCGGCGAGCAGGTAGCGATGGGCGTCGGCCTCGGCGCGGTCCTCGTGGACGTCGGCAGCGCCGGCCGGGCCGCCGGGCAGCACGACGTAGCGGATGTCCGGGCCGACGGCGAGGGCGAAGTTGGTCGGAAGCGTCCATGGCGTCGTCGTCCAGGCGAGGGCACGGACGCCGGTGAGTCCGAGCGTCTCGGCCTTCGCGCCGACGAAGGGGAAGGTCACGGTGACGGAGGGGTCCTGTCGCATCTTGTAGACGTCGTCGTCCATGCGCAGTTCGTGATTCGACAGCGGAGTCTCGTCGCGCCAGCAGTAGGGCAGCACCCGGTAGCCCTCGTAGGCGAGGTCTTTGTCCCACAGCTCCTTGAACGCCCAGAGCACCGACTCCATGAAGCCCGTGTCGAGCGTCTTGTATCCGCGCTCGAAGTCGACCCAGCGCGCCTGCCGGGTGACGTAGTCCTCCCACTCGCGTGTGTACTCGAGCACCGACGAGCGCGCCTTCTCGTTGAAGGCGGCGATGCCCATCGCCTCGATCTCGCTCTTCTCGGTGATCCCGAGCTGCTTCATCGCCTCGAGTTCCGCGGGCAGCCCATGGGTGTCCCACCCGAAGACGCGGTCGACCTTCTTGCCGCGCATCGTCTGGAACCGGGGGAAGACGTCCTTCGCGTACCCGGTGAGCAGGTGCCCGTAGTGCGGCAGGCCGTTGGCGAAGGGCGGGCCATCATAGAAGACCCACTCGGGTGCGCCCTCGCGTTGCGTGATCGAGGTGCGGAAGGTGTCGTCGCGTTGCCAGAACGCGAGCACCTCGCGCTCGAGGTCGGGAAAGCGGGGGCTCGGCACGACGCTGTCGGCGGCGGGGCCGAAAGCAGAGGACTTCGGATAGGTCATGGCTTCTCTCGCAGGGTCGGACTTCCTGCGAGGACGATCGTGCGACCGCGGTACCACCCCGCTTGCCCCGGAGGGCCACTCTCCCAGCGGCTGTGACGGGCCTGCCCCGCTCGGTTCTACTGAGCGGATGACCGCCGTTCTTCCGAGAGCTCCCCGGTGATGGCCGGATCGGTGCTGATGACCCCATCATACCGTCGGCATACGCTGATCGTATGGCCCGTCCGCGTACCCGTCCGGCACCCCCTCGCGTGAGCGACCCCGATCTGCCGCGTCATCTCGAGCCCGCCACCCTGTCGCGGCACGGCGATCTCGTCGAGGTCTCCGTCTCGGTCGGTGGCGGCTCGGTGGACGGCGCCCACGCGCGACTGAGCGAGAGCGTCGTCGAGCCCGGTGCTCCTGAGCGGCTCGATCTCACCGGCGCGGTCCTCAGCGACGTCGTCATCCGCGATCTCGCGACCCCCGAGCTGCGCGTCGGCGACGGCACCTGGCGCACCGTGACCCTCATCGGAGGGAGGATCGGCACACTCGACGCGCAGCGGGCTCGCTTCGACGGCGTGATCCTGCGCGGCATCCGGATCGACTACCTCTCGGTTCCGGCCTCGACGCTGCGCGACGTGGAGATCATCGATTGCCGCATCGGCACGCTCGACGCTCCCGGCGCGCTCCTGGAACGAGTGCGATTCGCGAACACCACGGTCGACGAGTTCGACACCCGGGCGCTCTCCAGCACCGACCTCGATCTCCGCGGTCTCGAGGCGCTCGCGTTCACCGACATCCGGGCGCTTGCCGGCGCCACCGCATCCCGGCGCCAGATCGAGGTGCACGCCGCCGCGTTCGGCGTTGCTCTCGGGTGGGACGTCCGCGACGACGACTCCGCCGGGGACTCGCACCCGTGATCGCTCGAACGGAGCGCCTGGTGCTTCGTCCGATGACCGAGGACGACCTGGGCCCCCTTCGCGAGATCCTCACGGACCCTGTCGCGATGACCGCCTACGAGGGGCCGTTCGACGACCACGAGAGCGCGCAGTGGCTCGCACGCAACCTCCAGAGATACGACGAGGACGGATTCGGCCTGTGGGCCGTCGATCTTCCCGGCGCCGGGATGATCGGGCAGTGCGGCATCACACGCCAGTACGTGGGCGACGAGCAGGTGCTCGAGGTCGGGTACCTGTTCCAGCGGGCGCACTGGCATCGCGGGTACGCGACCGAGGCAGCCACGGCGGCGCGCGACTGGGGATTCCGCGAACTCGGCGCACCGGCGATCTGGGCCAAGGTGCGCGACACCAACATCGCCTCCATGAACGTCGCCATCCGGCTCGGGATGACGGTGCGCCGCCGGTTCATGGTGCACTACCGCGGCGTCGACATGCCGCATCTCGGCTTCGCCGTCGACCGCTGACGGCGGCTCATCAGGTCACCGCCCAGGCCTCGCCTCGCACTTCGGCCAGCGGCGAGGCCTCGAGGAGCCGCGACACGGGGCACCGGTCGTGCGCCGCAGCGGCCAGCTGCGAAGCTCCGCTCTCGTCCAGGCCCTCGCCCGACACGAAAGCCGTGGCGACGAACTCGTAGCCCGGGCGCTCCTCGGCATCGCGCAGGGCGACCTCGACCCGCACCTTCGTGCGGTGGCGGCCGGCGACGATCGCCTGAGCCGTGGCGTTCAGACATGTCGACCACGCCAATGCCAGCAACTGCTCCGGATTGCTCGCGTGGGTGTCGTGGCCCGGCTGCAACGGGTTGGAGACGGCGACCTCAACGCCGTCCGGCACGCGGCTCACCCCCGTTCCGCCGTCGTCGTTGAGCGCGGAGGTGCGGTATCGGATGACCATTCGTCGACTATAGTTGAACGTCGTCCAACTATCAGAGGATGCCGCGTGCCACCGACCGACGATCCGATCACCCTCAGCGGGGTCGGCGTCACGTACTCGGGCGGAGCTCGTGCGCTCGTCGACATCGATCTCGCTGTCACGTCCGGCGAGATCTTCGGAGTCATCGGTGAGAGCGGCGCGGGCAAGAGCACCCTCCTGTCGCTCCTCACGGCCGAGGTCGGGGCGACGGCGGGCACGGTGCGGGTCCTCGGTCACGACCCCGCGGGACTCAGCCGAGCGGCGCTGCGCGGCCTGCGTCGGCGCATCGGGGTCGTGTTCCAGGGGGTGCACCTGCTCGCGAACCGCACCGTTCGCCAGAACGTCGCGCTGGCGCTCGACCTGCGCGGCCCCCGTGGGCGCGTACCGGCGAGCGAGCGACGCGGTGCGGTCGACGACATGCTCGGCTTCGTGGGTCTCGCCGGCCGCGAGGACGCCTATCCCTCGCAGCTCAGCGGTGGCCAGCGCCAACGGGTCGGCATCGCCCGAGCCCTCGTCGCTCGCCCCGACATCCTTCTGTGCGACGAGCCGACCTCATCACTCGACGCCACGACCACGGATGGCGTGCTGACGCTTCTTCGCGAGGCTCGTGACCGATTCGGCACGACTGTCGTCGTCGTGACGCACGATCTCACCGTCGTCCGGCGGATCTGCGACCGCGTAGCTCTCGTCGAGGACGGGCGCCTGCGGGAGATCCTGTCGGTGGAGCCGGACGCGGGGTTCGCAGAGGAGACCTACCTCGATCGGGCGCGGCGGGAGCTGGGCGCGTGACCGGCCTCGGCGAATCGCTCGGGCGCCGGGGTGAGGATCTGCTGGAGGCGCTCGGGGAGACCGGCTACATGCTCGTCGTCTCGCTCGCAGCTGCTGTGGTGCTCGGGCTCCCGCTCGGCATGCTCGTGTACCTGACGCGCCGGGGCGGCACTGCACCGAACCGTGTCGTGTGGTGGGTCGGGAACCTCTTCATCAATATCGTGCGGTCCTTCCCGTTCCTGCTGCTCGTGGTGTTCCTCATCCCGGTGACCCGGCTCGTCTACGGGACCACGTTCGGCACCCCGGCGGCCACGTTCTCCCTCTGCTTCGTCGCGGTCGCGATCTACGCACGACTGGTGGAGCAGATCCTGCGGGAGATCAACCCCGGCATTCCTCGTGTCGCCCGCACGATGGGGGCGACACTCCCCCAGACGATCGTGCGCTTCCTCCTGCCGGAGGCCATTCCCGGCCTCGTCTACGCGCTCACCTCGGCCACGATCAGCCTGCTGTCGTACTCCACTGTGCTCGGAGTGGTCGGCGGTGGCGGCATCGGCGACTTCGCGCTCCGCTATGGCTACCAGGAGTACGACTACCCACTGATGTACTTCACGATCGCGGTCATCCTCGCCGTCGTGCTGATCGTCCAATCGATCGGTCACCGGCTGTCCGTCCGCCTCGACCACCGTTGACCCTCATCCATCCGCTCTCACGAGGAGAACCCATGCCCCTTCGCACCCTTCGCACCCGCATCGCCACGGCGGCTGTCGCCACCCTGGCGGCTGCCGGGCTCCTGGCCGGCTGCGCCGGTTCGCCCGGCGACGCGGATTCCGCGGTCACGACACTGCGCGTGGGCGCGGTGACCGCCCCGGCCACCGACATCGTCGAGGCTGCCGGAGCGGCGATCGCCGACGGGTACGAGATCGAGCTCGTTCCGGTGTCGGACTACGTCACGATCAACAACATGCTCGCGGCCGGCGACATCGACGCCAACTTCTCGCAGCACGAGCCGTACATGACGGAGTTCAACGAGAAGAACGGCGCGTCGCTCGAGGCCGTTCAGCCCGTCTACAACTTCGTCATCGCGTTCTACTCCAAGACACTGCGCGACATCGACGAGCTCACCGACGGTGCCACGGTCGCCATCCCGAACGACTCGTCCAACACCGCACGGGCGCTCAAGCTGCTGGCCGACGCCGACATCATCGGCCTCGCCCCCGGCGTCGACCCGTACGCCGCCACGCTCGACGACGTGGCGGAGAACCCGAAGAACCTCCAGTTCCTGTCGCTGGAGATCAACCAGCTGAACACGGCGTACGACGAGGCGGACCTGGTGTTCCAGTGGCCCTCGCACATCGCCGCGCTCGGCCTCACGCCGCAGGACGACGGTCTGCTCACCGAGCTCGACGACCGCTTCGCACTTCAGCTCGTCGTCCCCTCGGCGGAGGCGGACTCTCCGGCGACTCGGGCGTTGATCGACGCGTTCACGAGCGATGAGGTGCGCAAGGTGATCGAGGGCAACGCCACGATCGAGGCCGCCTTCTGACGCCGGGGGTGGGGCACCAGCGCGGCGCCCCACCCCCGGTAGACTCGGAGGACGCACACTCAGGCACGCTCACACAGTGCCGCACATATCGTCGAGGAGTTCCCATGACAGCGCACATTCCCGAGAAGCCCGCTCTGGAAGGCCTCGAGCAGAAGTGGGACGCCGCGTGGGCCGAGCAGGGCACCTACCTCTTCGACCGCGCCCGCGCCGCTGAGACGGGCCGTGGCGGTGTCTTCTCCGTCGACACGCCGCCCCCCACGGCATCCGGATCGTTGCACATCGGTCACGTCTTCTCGTTCACCCACACCGACCTCAAGGTGCGGTTCGAGCGCATGCGCGGCAAGAGCGTGTTCTACCCGATGGGCTGGGACGACAACGGCCTCCCGACCGAGCGCCGCGTTCAGAACTACTACGGCGTGCGCTGCGACCCGACCCTCCCCTACGACGAGTCGTTCGTACCGCCGTTCGAAGGCGGCGACAACAAGTCGAGCCGTGCCGCCGATCAGGTGCCCATCAGCCGGCGAAACTTCATCGAACTCTGCGAGAAGCTGACGATCGAGGACGAGAAGCAGTTCGAGTCGCTCTTCCGGCAGCTCGGCCTCTCCGTCGACTGGACCCAGACGTATCGGACGATCTCCGACGACACGATCCGCATCAGCCAGCTCGCGTTCCTGCGAAACCTCGACCGCGGCGAGGCCTACCAGGCCCTCGCCCCCACGCTCTGGGACATCGACTTCCGCTCTGCCATCGCGCAGGCCGAGCTCGAGGATCGGGAGCAGCAGGCGTCGTACCACCGTGTCGCGTTCCACAAGACCGACGGCAGCGGCGACATCCACATCGAGACGACGCGACCCGAGCTGCTGCCGGCTTGCGTCGCACTCGTGGCCAACCCGGATGACGAGCGCTACCAGCCCTATTTCGGCAAGACGGTCCGCACGCCCCTCTTCGACGTCGAGGTGCCGGTTCTGGCGCACCACCTCGCGCAACCCGACAAGGGCTCGGGAATCGCGATGATCTGCACGTTCGGTGACGTGACCGACATCATCTGGTGGCGTGAGCTGGATCTGCCCAACCGCACGATCCTGGGACACGACGGCCGCATCATCGCCGACGCTCCCGAGGTCATCGTCACCGACTCCGCACGCGCGGCCTACGCGGAACTCGCGGGCAAGACCGTCTTCAGCGCGAAGAAGCGCATCGTCGAGCTGCTGCAGGAGTCCGGCGAGCTGCTCGAGGTGTCCAAGCCCTTCAGTCACCCGGTGAAGTTCTTCGAGAAGGGCGACCGTCCACTCGAGATCGTCTCGACGCGCCAGTGGTACCTGCGAAATGGTGCGCGCGATGAAGAGCTGCGTTCCCGCCTGATCTCGCTCGGCCAGGAGATGTCGTGGCACCCCGACTTCATGCGGGTGCGTTACGAGAACTGGACCAACGGCCTCACCGGCGACTGGCTCGTCTCGCGTCAGCGTTTCTTCGGTGTGCCGATCCCGATCTGGTACGCCCTCGACGAGAACGGCGAACGCGATTACGACCGCGTCATCACCCCCGACCCATCGCAGCTCCCGATCGACCCGACCACCGATGTCCCTGCGGGCTACACCGCAGACCAGCGAGGCGTGCCGGGCGGTTTCGACGCGGAGCGCGACATCTTCGACACCTGGGCGACGTCGTCGCTGACGCCGCAGCTGGCCGGCGGATGGCAGCGCGACGAACAGCTGTGGCAGCTCGTGGCCCCCTTCGACCTGCGTCCCCAGGGACAGGACATCATCCGCACGTGGCTGTTCTCCACGATGCTCCGCAACGCACTCGAGGACGGCCGCGCGCCGTGGTCGGATGCCGCGATCTCCGGCTTCATCGTCGACCCCGACCGCAAGAAGATGTCGAAGTCGAAGGGCAACGTGGTCACCCCCGCCGACATCCTCGCGCAGCACGGCACGGACGCGGTGCGTTACTGGGCCGCTTCGAGTCGCCTCGGCTCCGACGCCGCGTTCGACCCCCAGAACCCGACGCAGGTCAAGATCGGGCGCCGACTCGCGATCAAGGTGCTCAACGCCGCGAAGTTCGTGCTCTCGTTCCCGGTCCCCGAGGGGGCCGCAGTGACTCACGACCTCGACGCCGCCATGCTGGCCACGCTCGACCGGGTGATCGTCGACGCCACTCGCGCGTTCGAGGCCTACGACCACGCTCGCGCACTGGAGATCACCGAGGCGTTCTTCTGGACCTTCTGCGACGACTACCTCGAGCTCGTCAAGGAGCGCGCCTACGACCGTTCCGACGAGGGACAAGCGTCGGCGGCACTGGCGTTGCGTCTCGCCCTCTCGTCGCTTCTGCGTCTGCTCGCGCCCGTCCTCGCCTTCGCGGCGGAGGAAGCATGGTCGTGGTTCGAGGAGGGCTCCGTGCACACGGCCTCGTGGCCCGAGGCCAGCGGCATCGATGGCGACCCGGCCGTCCTCACCACCGCCAGCGCCGCGCTCATCGGCATCCGACGGGCGAAGACGGAGGCCAAGGCCTCGCAGAAGACCCCCGTCTCCGTTCTCTCGCTCCGCGCGGATGCCGCGACGATCGAGCGCCTGCGTCGCGCCGAGGGCGACCTGAAGGCGGTCGGACGCATCGCCGAGCTCGATCTCCTCGAGGGCGACGGCGACCTGGTCGTGGAGCGCGTCGAGCTCGCGCCGCAGGAGGTCTGACGTGCGCTTGGGAACGCGGTGGACGAGCGGCGACGAACCGCCGGCCTCGCTGCCCGCCGCATTCCGTGATCAGATCCACGCGGTCGATCGCGTGCTCGACGTCGATCCCCGCCCGAAGTGGACTCTGACCTGGCTCGAGGGACGCCCCGTGGCCGAGCTCGAGACCGGTGTCGTGGTCTCACTCGACGCCGCGGGCGAGCCCGTGGTGGGTCAGATCGACGACGACACGTTCTGATGCCGCAGGTTTCTCCCGTCGCTCACTCCGAGACGGCGGGAGAGACCTGTGCGGACGCGGATCGGATGAGGCGCGTGCAGATCGTCGTCGCGACGAGACACACGATCCCCGCCGTGATGTAGGGCAGTCGCAGGTCGAGAGATGCGACCATACCGCCCAGAACCGTGGCCACCGGGAAGAGGCCCCACGTGAGTGTCCGGATGATGCCGAGAGTGCGTCCGAACAGGTCCGGCGGGATGATCTGCTGTCGCAGCGCACCCCAGGGTACGTTCCACAACGACACCGCGAAGGCCATTCCCGCGTAAGCCACGATCGCCACCACGAGGTTCGGGGCGAAACCCACCCCCACCATGCACACCGCGGCGGCCAGGTTCGCGCCCCACATCACATTGCCACGCCCGCACCGGCTCACCAGGCGCGCCGCGAGGAGCGAGCCCGCGAGTGCGCCTACGCCGACGCCCGCCGTGACGAAACCGATGGCGATCTCGGGGAGGCCGTGAACGTCGAGGAAGTACAGCAAGGTGGGCGCCTGCGCGAAGGCGAACGCGCATCCGACGACCGAGGTGAACACGACCAGGGCGCGCAGGAAGCGATGGCGCCAGAGGTACCGTAACGCGTCGCGCGCGGGAACCGGTGCGGCGGGCGCTGCGGGCAGGGGCTCCGGAACAGCGCCGGCGACGACCTCGCCCCGGTCGCCGCCGACGACGGACGACGAGCGCGACCGCGCCGCGGCCACCGGGAGCAGGAGCGCAAGGGCGATCGGGACGATGTACCCCGCGGCGCCGAGCCACAGTGGCAGTCCGAGAGACACGGCGAAGAGGACCCCGGCGACCGGCTGTGCCAGAAAGCTGTCGATCGTGATCTGCGCGGCTTGAATCCGACCGTTCGCACGATCGAGCTGGTCGCGGGCGACGACACTCGGGATGACCGCGTTGGTCGCGTTGTCGAAGAGCGTCTCACCGAACCCGAAGACGAGGGTGCCCACCAGGAGCCAGGTGACATCGAGACCGCCGGTGACCGTCAGCACCGCGAGTCCGACCGCAGCGAGGCCGCGCACCGTGTTGGCGAGAGCCATGACGCGACGACGATCGAAACGATCCACGATCATGCCTGCCGGGACGCCGAAGACCAGCCAGGGGACGAATGCTGCTGCGCCGAGCAGGGAGATCAGCAAGGGGTCGCGCGTGAGGGTCGTCGCGATGAGCGGGACGGCGGTGCGTCCGAGACCGTCAGCGAGATTGCTGAACGCGGCGGCCGTCCACAGCCGCGAGAAGTCGCGCCCGAGCGGGCGGGCCGACGGCGGCGTGAGGGTCGAGGAGGCGGTGATGACGCTCATGATCAGTCGCTCTCGGTGGTGATCGGGAATGCTTCGGCGCGCAGCGACACGATCCGGCGGTCCGGGGACGGGGTCGGTTCGGCGCCCGGGGCGATGCGGTACTCGTCGACGACGTCGTCGATGACGCGCTGGATCCGGGCATTGACCTCGCCGAGCTGCTCGACCGTCAGCGAGACGGTGGCCGAGGTGATCAACGCCTTCTCGGCCCACGGATCGAGCTCGTCTCGCAGAGTGGTTCCGACGAAACGCATGAGCTGGTCGTGGCGGCGATCGAGGAACTCCCCCATCACGACCTGGGTCGCCGCGCGTCCCGCGGGGGTGCGCATCGTGTCGGGCCCGGGAAATGAGACACCTCCGCTGGGACGCTCCCACCAGCGCTCTCGCGCGGTGCCGCGCTCGGGAATCTCGCGGATGAGGTCGTGCTTCGCAAGCGCGCGCAGGTGGTAGCTGGTCGAACCCGACGACTCCCCCGTCATCGCGGCCAAAGAGCTGGCCGTCTGAGGGCCCTGCTGACTGAGGATGTCGTACAGACGCACGCGCACGGGGTGAGCGAGCGCCCGAAGCGCTCCGGAATCGAGGGTGCGGATGTCGCGGCGGCCCGGCGCCTCGTCCTGCTTGACGGTCATGGATCCAAAGGTATCTTTGCAAGTAGTTCTTTGCAACATGTTCTTTGCGAATCGTCGTAGGCTGGGGGGATGCCGGCATCCTCGAACCCGCTTCTGGCCTCACCGACGCTCCCCTGGGGGCTCCCGGACTACCGCGACATCTCCGTCTCCGATTACCTCCCCGCGTTCGCAGAGGCGTTCGATCAGCAGCGCTCCGAGATCGACGCCATCGCCGGCAGCGCCGAGCCGCCGACGTTCGAGAACACCGTGGCGGCCTGGGAGAAGAGCGGCGAGCTCCTCGGCCACGTCGCCCGCACCTTCTACACCGTCAGCTCCGCCGACGCGACGCCGGCGGTGCAGGAGGTCGACGAACGGCTCGCGCCGATGATGTCCGCGCACTCTGACGCGATCCTGCTCGATTCACGGCTGTACTCCCGGATCGAACGCTTGTACGGTGCGCGTGCCGACCTGGGGCTGACAGACGAACAGCGTTACCTGCTGGAGCGGAGGTTCGTGCAGATGACCCACGCCGGCGCGGGGCTCGACGCGCCGGCCAAGCAGCGACTGACCGAGCTCAACCGCCGGCTCTCCGTACTCACCACGACCTTCGAGAAGAATCTTCTCGCCGACACCAACGATCTCGCCGTCGTCTTCGAGACGCATGAAGAGCTCGATGGGCTGAGCGACGGCGAGCTCTCCGCCGCCGCACGCGCCGCCGACGATCGAGGTCTTCCCGGCGCCTTCGTCATCACGCTGACGCTCTTCACAGGGCACCCCGCACTTGCGTCCCTGACGAATCCCCGATCCCGCCAGCGCATCCTCGCCGCGTCGCGGTCGCGTGGCTCGAGAAGCGGACCCCACGACAACCGCCCCGTGCTGCTCGAGATCGTCAGGCTTCGCGCCGAACGCGCCGAGTTGCTCGGCTTCCCCTCGCACGCGGCGTACGTCACCTCCGATCAGACGGCCGGCAGCCCGGAGGCCGTTTCATCGCTTCTCCGCAAGCTCGCGGCGCCCGCCGCACAGAATGCACAGCGTGAGAAGCACGCGCTCGCGGAGATCCTCGACGCGGAAACGGTTGGGGCCGCCGACTGGGCCTATGCGACGGAGCGCGTGCGTGCCAGCACCCTCGACATCGACACGACGGCGCTCCGCCCCTGGTTCGAGGCCGAGCGAGTGCTGCGCGAGGGGGTCTTCTTCGCGGCCACGCGGCTCTACGGCATCACCTTCCGCGAGCGCGACGACCTGCCCGCTTATCACGACGGCGTCCGTGTCTTCGAGGTCACGAACGAGGACGGTTCGCACCTCGGCCTGTTCATCCTCGACCTGTACACCCGCGACACCAAGCGTGGCGGGGCTTGGATGAACTCGATCGCGTCGCAGTCCGAACTGCGCGGTACGACACCGATCGTCGTCAACAACCTCAACGTGCCCCAGCCCGCTCCGGGGACCCCCACGCTGCTGACGCTCGATGAGGTCACGACTCTCTTCCACGAGTTCGGACACGCGCTGCATGGGCTGTTCGCCGCGGTGACGTACCCGACGTTCGCCGGGACCAACGTCTTCCGTGACTTCGTCGAGTTTCCCAGCCAGGTCAACGAGATGTGGATCTACCACCCCGAGGTGCTCGCCAACTACGCACGGCATGTCGAGACCGGCGAACCGCTCGCGTCGGAGATCGTTGCGCGCCTCCAGGCCTCAGGCACCTTCAACCAGGGATTCGCCACCAGCGAGTACCTCGCGGCCGCATGGCTGGACCTCGCATGGCACTCGCTCAGTGCCGACGAGGCAGCCGCGGTCACCGACGTCGCCGCCTTCGAAGCCGCGGCGCTGGCCGACATCGGACTCGACGACCCGGCGGTGCCGACACGCTACTCGTCGACCTACTTCGCCCACATATTCTCGGGCGGCTACAGCGCGGGGTACTACTCCTACATCTGGAGCGAGGTCCTCGATGCCGACACCGTCGAGTGGTTCGAAGAGAACGGCGGACTGACCCGTGCCAATGGCGACCGCTTCCGCGAGCGGCTGCTCGGCGTCGGAGGCTCGAAGGACCCGCTCGAGGCATACCGTGACTTCCGGGGGCGTGACGCCCGCATCGAGCCGCTCCTCGCGCGCCGCGGCCTCAGCGCCTGAATCGCATCATTCACGCGGGATCCACCGGTGGGAGCGGGGCATTGCCTCCACCGGTGGGCCTGACGTCGTAGACCAGGCGCGCGAACGCCCCCACCTGCTCGACCGATCGCAACGCGAGCCGGTTCGATTCGACGCGGCGCGGAAGCAGGGGCGATCCGCGACCGAGCGTCACGGGTGCGAACGACACCGCGATCTGATCGAGCGCGTTCGCATCGAGGAACTGCCCCGCCAGGTCTCCCCCGCCGACGACCCAGATGTCGTGTTCACCGGCAGCCGCTCGGATGCGCGGGAGGACATCCGCGACCGGTCCGGAGACGAAGGTGATGTCCGCGCCAGCAGGGCGGGGCAGATCGCGCGAGGTGAAGACGAACGTCGGCCGATCGCCGTGGAACTCCTGCCACCGGTCGGGATGTGCGAGCAGATCGGACTCGGCGAGAAGCCATTCGTATGTCGTCGACCCTTCGACCAGCACGCCGGCATCGGCGGGAACCAGTCTCGCGTCGGGCTCGTCGCCCCCATCGACCGCGAAGAGCCAGGAAAGCGAGTGGCCGGCGTCGGCGATGAAACCGTCGAGCGAGCTCGCCGTATCGAAGAGGATGCGTTGCATGACGCGATGCTATGCCGTACGTCCGACACCACCGCGGCGGTGCGTGACCGCCGGTGATGTCAGGCGCTCTTGCGCTTCTGACGAAGGACGAGCGTCGGGGCGGCGCCTTCGTCGACGGCAGCCCGGGTGACGATGACCTTGTCGACGTCATCGGCCGAGGGGATCTCGAACATGATCGGCCCGAGGACGTCTTCGAGGATGGCGCGCAGGCCGCGGGCACCCGTCTTGCGGGCGACGGCGAGGTCGGCGATCGCACGCAGTGCGTCGTCTTCGAACTCGAGCTCGACGCCGTCGAGCTCGAACATCCGCTGATATTGCTTCACGAAGGCGTTCTTCGGACCGGTGAGGATCTCGATGAGCGCTTTCTGGTCCAATGGCGCGACCGACGTGACGACGGGAAGACGGCCGATGAACTCGGGGATGAGGCCGAATTTGTGCAGGTCTTCGGGCTCGACCTCGCGGAAGAGGTCGAGCTGCTTGTCCTTCTCCTGCAGGGGCGCGCCGAAGCCGACGCCGTGCTTGCCGACCCTCGAGGAGATGATCTCTTCGAGCCCGGCGAAGGCGCCCGCCACGATGAAGAGGACGTTCGTCGTGTCGATCTGGATGAACTCCTGGTGCGGGTGCTTGCGTCCGCCTTGGGGCGGAACCGACGCGACGGTGCCCTCGAGGATCTTGAGGAGGGCCTGCTGCACGCCCTCACCCGAAACGTCGCGGGTGATCGAGGGGTTCTCGGCCTTTCGCGCGATCTTGTCGACCTCATCGATGTAGATGATGCCGGTCTCGGCGCGCTTGACGTCGAAGTCGGCCGCTTGCAGCAGCTTGAGGAGGATGTTCTCGACGTCTTCGCCGACATAACCGGCCTCGGTCAAGGCGGTCGCATCGGCGACCGCGAAGGGAACGTTGAGGCGCTTCGCGAGAGTCTGAGCGAGATAGGTCTTGCCGCAGCCCGTGGGGCCCAGCAGGAGAATGTTGCTCTTGGCGATCTCGACGTCGTCCGCGCGCTGTTCGGCCGGCTGGAGTGTCGAGTGTGCGCGCACGCGCTTGTAGTGGTTGTAGACGGCCACGGAGAGGGCGCGTTTTGCCGGGTCTTGGCCGACGACGTACTCCTCGAGGAAGGAGAAGATCTCGCGCGGCTTCGGAAGATCGAACTCGGCGACAGATTCGTCGCCCGACTCGGCCATGCGCTCTTCGATGATCTCGTTGCACAACTCGACGCACTCGTCGCAGATGTAGACGCCGGGTCCTGCGATCAACTGCTGGACCTGCTTCTGACTCTTTCCGCAGAACGAGCACTTGAACAGGTCGGCACTCTCACCGATGCGAGCCATGTACCCCTCCTGGATGCCGGAATCCATCGCTCCCCTGAGAGCGTGGTGCTCCGAGCCTAACCTCTCCCGCGGACATCACCGCGGATTTGCGCGGCGTTCGATTCGAACGGCCGCAATGACACGTATGGCCCCGGCTCGATGCCGGGGCCATACGACGTGAGCTCGCGTGTCAGGACGTGATCGCCGCGGGGGTGCGCTTGCGCGACGTCAGCACCTGGTCGACGATGCCGTACTCCATCGCCTCGTGCGCCGAGAGGATCTTGTCGCGGTCGATGTCCTTGTTGACCTGCTCCTGCGTACGGTTCGTGTGGCGTGCCATCGTCTCCTCGAGCCAGGTCCGCATTCGAAGGATCTCGGCGGCCTGGATCTCGATGTCGGATGCCTGCCCGTGGCCGGCCTCGCCGACAGCGGGCTGGTGGATCAGGATCCGGGCGTTCGGAAGCGCCAGACGCTTGCCGGGCGCACCGGCCGCGAGCAGCACCGACGCCGCCGAGGCGGCCTGACCGAGCACGACCGTCTGGATCTGGGGCGACACGTACTGCATGGTGTCGTAGATCGCGGTCATGGCCGTGAACGATCCGCCGGGCGAGTTGATGTACATGATGATGTCGCGGTCGGGGTCCTGCGACTCGAGCACGAGCAGCTGGGCCATGACGTCATCCGCCGACGCGTCGTCGACCTGTACGCCGAGGAAGATGACGCGGTCCTCGAACAGCTTGTTGTAGGGGTCCTGGCGCTTGTAGCCGTAGGCGGTGCGCTCCTCGAACTGCGGCAGGATGTACCGGCTCGAGGGCATCGCAGCGCCGTGGGGAAGGCCGAAGGCGGGTGTGTTCATCGTTGTCTTTCTCCTCCGGTCGATCAGTTCTCGGTGCCGCCGCCGCCGACGACGTCGGTGGCCGACTCGCGGATGTGGTCGACGAAGCCGTACTCGAGGGCCTCCTGCGCGGTGAACCACCGGTCGCGGTCACCGTCGGCGTTGATCTGCTCGACCGACTTGCCTGTCTGCGCCGCGGTGATCTCGGCGAGTCGGCGCTTCATGTCGAGGATCAACTGCGCCTGCGTCTGGATGTCGCTGGCTGTTCCGCCGAAGCCGCCGTGCGGCTGGTGAAGCAGCACCCGGGCGTTGGGGGTGATGTAGCGCTTGCCCTTGGTGCCCGCGGTCAGCAGCAGCTGTCCCATCGAGGCGGCCATGCCGATGCCGACCGTGACGATGTCGTTCGGCACGAACTGCATCGTGTCGTAGATCGCCATGCCAGCGGTGATGGATCCGCCGGGCGAGTTGATGTAGAGGTAGATGTCCTTCTCGGAGTCCTCGGCGGCGAGCAGGAGGATCTTCGCGCAGATCTCGTTCGCGTTCTCGTCGCGCACCTCCGACCCGAGCCAGATGATGCGGTCCTTGAGCAGTCTGTCGAAGACGCTTGTTGCGATGAGGGGGTCAGCCATGTGTGCTCCTGATCCGAAGTTTCGTGACGTGTCGAATCTACCGACGCCGCCACGTGCCCCCGACCGTGTTCGCCGTGGGCATAGCCGTGTCATCGCAAAAGGGGCGGATGCCGCAGCATCCGCCCCTTTTGCCGGTCAGACGACCGCCGGGATCAGAGGATCACTCGGCGGCAGCCTCGTCGTCGGCCTTCTTCTTGGCCGGGGCCTTCTTCGCCGGCGCCTTCTTGGCCGGGGCCTTCTTGGCGGGAGCCTTCTCGTCCGCTGCCGGAGCCTCGTCCGCGGCATCCGCCTTCTTCTTGGCGGGAGCCTTCTTGGCCGGAGCCTTCTTGGCGGGCTTCTCCTCCGCCTCGGCGGCGTCGGCGTCGGCCGCGGCGTCAGCGATCTCCTGCGCCTCCTCGACGACCTCGTCGGCGGCCGTCTCTTCGCCTTCGACCGTGATGAAGCCGGTCAGGTCGACCGGCTTGCCGTCGGTGTCGACGACCGTGACCTTGCCCAGCGCGACCGCGAGGGCCTTGTTGCGTGCCACCTCGCCGACCATCACGGGAAGCTGGCCGTTCTGCTGGAGCGCGTTGACGAAGTCCTGGGGCGCCATGCCGTACTGCGCGGACGCCTGGATGAGGTACTGCGTCAGCTCGTCCTGCGAGACCTGCACCTCGTGGGCCTCGGCGATCTTGTCGAGCACCATCTGCGTGCGGAACTGCTTCTCGCTCGCCTCGGTCACCTCGGCACGGTGCGCATCGTCTTCCAGGCGACCTTCGCCCTCGAGGTGAGCGTGCACCTCGTCCTCGACGAGTCCGGCCGGCACGGGGATCTCGATCTTCTCGAGCAGCGCGTCGACGAGCTTCTCGCGCGCAGCGGCGCCCTGCGTGAACAGGCTCTGCTGCGAGACGCGCTCGGAGAGGCTTTCGCGCAGCTCGGCGATGGTGTCGAACTCGCTCGCCATCTGGGCGAAGTCGTCGTCGGCCTCGGGGAGCTCGCGCTCCTTGACGGCCTTGACGGTGACGGCCACCTCGGCCTCTTCGCCGGCGTGGTCGCCGCCGACGAGCTTCGAACGGAACGTGGTGTCCTCACCGGCGGTGAGCGACTCGATGGCCTCGTCGATGCCCTCGAGCAGTTCACCCGAGCCGACCTCGTACGACACGCCCTCGGCCCGGTCGATCTCGGTGCCGTCGATGGTCGCGACGAGGTCCAGCTCGACGAAGTCGCCCTTCGCGGCCGGGCGGTCGACCGTGACGAGCGTGCCGAAGCGGCCGCGCAGGCGGTCGAGCTCCTCATCGATGGCGGCGTCGTCGGTGGCGACGGGCTCGACCTCGATGGTGATGTCCTCGTAGGCGGGCAGCTCGAACTCGGGACGGACGTCGACCTCGACCTCGACCTTCAGGTCGCCCGAGAAGTCCTTGTCGCTAGGCCAGTCGACGACCTCGGCCGACGGACGGCCGAGAACACGGAGCTCGTTGGCGGCGACCGCTTCGCGGTAGAAGCCGTCGAGGCCCTCGCTGACCGCGTGCTCGATGACCGCACCGCGGCCGACACGCTGGTCGATGATGGGAGCGGGCACCTTGCCCTTGCGGAAGCCGGGGATCTGCACGTCCTGAGCGATGTGCTCGTACGCGTGGGTGATGCTCGGCTTCAGCTCGTCCGGGCTGACCGTGATGTGGAGCTTCACCCGCGTGGGGCTGAGCGTCTCGACGGTGCTGGTGACCATGCCTGTCGTTCTCCTTTATCCGGCCGCGCACATGCGCGTCCGTTCGGTGGTCTGGGTTCGTGGGGCCGTTGTCGGGGCGACAGGATTTGAACCTGCGGCCTCCCGCTCCCAAAGCGGGCGCTCTACCAAGCTGAGCTACGCCCCGGGCGCGCAGCACACGTGCGTCGGAAAACGGCCGTGGTCAGTCTAGCCGACGGAGTCCGCTAGACTGATCGGGTTGCCGCGTGCGGGGCATTGCCCTCAGTATGGTGGTGATCCTCATTCGATTTCGGTCGAATGCGGGGCTGTAGCTTAGTGGTAAAGCCTCTGTCTTCCAAACAGATGATGCGAGTTCGATTCTCGTCAGCCCCTCCATCGCTCCTCCTCGTCGGCGAACGAGGAGGAGTTCCTCATTCGGCCGCGATTGCGGAGTGATCGTCGCGAAGCTGCACATATGTCGCAGCGTTCCGGCCCAGCCCGCTCCGCTCGTCCTGCGTGAGAGCTCGCCGGACCTTCGCGGGAACGCCGGCGACGAGCGAGCCGGGCGGGACCACCGTCCCCTCGAGCACGACGGCTCCCCCGGCGACCAGCGATCCGGTTCCGATCACCGCACCGCTGAGTATCGTGCTGTTCATCCCGATGAGGCAGCCGTCCTCCACGGTGCAGCCGTGGACGACCGCGTTATGACCGATCGAGACATCGTCTCCGATGCGCGCGGGCGACGAAGCGTCGACGTGGATCACGACCCCGTCCTGCACGTTGCTCCGGTCGCCGATCTCGATGCGCGAGCGGTCGCCGCGGATCACGGCGTTGTACCAGACGCTCGACTGCTCGCCGATGACCACATCGCCCACGAGCCGCGCGCCATCCGCGACGAACACCGTCGGATGAAGGCGGGGTCGCCTTTCTCCCAGCGGCAACAGAGATGCGGTGGAGGCGACGCTCATGGCCACACGTTACCCCTGGTGAGCCCAGCCTTCTCTTGCTTGCGGAATGTTCCCGCGTGAGTAGCGTTTGGACAGATGCAGGCCACGACCTGCCAGAAGGAGCGCAGACATGACCGACACCAACATCACCACTCCCGCCCTCACCGCAGACCCCGAGGTCGCCGCGGCAGCCGCGCAGTTCCTCACCCCGGTCGTGCACAAGATGCAGGCACTCGTCGTCAACGGCAAGCAGGCGCACTGGAACGTCCGCGGCTCGAACTTCATCGCGATCCACGAGCTTCTCGACTCGGTCGTCGCTCACGCTCAGGACTACGCCGACACCGCGGCAGAGCGCATCGTCGCCTTGGGCCTCCCGATCGACTCGCGCGTCTCGACCATGGCCGAGAAGACCACGACGGCCGTGCCCGCCGGGTTCGCGCAGTGGCAGGACGAGATCAAGGCGATCGTCTCCGACATCGACGCGACCCTCGTCGACCTTCAGGCCGCTATCGACGGTCTCGACGAGGTCGACCTGACCAGCCAGGACGTCGCCATCGAGATCAAGCGCGGCGTTGACAAGGACCGTTGGTTCCTCCTGGCGCATCTCGCCGAGTAATCCACGGCGCCGACGCAACGGCGCGGAGACCGGGTACCGGGCGATCAATCGAGAGCCTGGTACGCCGGTCGCCGCGCCGTTGCGTCGTTCATGGGTGACGTCCCCGGCCGCTCCGCCCCTCAGGCGAGGTGGGTGAGGCGGCCCGCGAGCAGCGTCGCGGCGACGGCGGTCGACCGCAGTGCCCCCGGCGTCTCGGCCGCGAGAGGATCGCGGTCGACGATGATGAGGTCGGCGACGTCGCCGGGTGCGATCGCCGACCCGGTCTGCGAGCCGCCGGCGGTCGACGCCGCGAGGGCTGCTGCCGCCGACACCCGCTGGTGCGGGCGCCAAGGCTCTCGATCATCGCGCGTTCGGAACACCGCATCCGACATCGTCGTCCAGGGATCGAGACGCGCGACGGGAGCATCCGAGCCGAAGAGCAGGTTCGCCCCCGCGTCGACCAGCTCGCACATGGGGTAGCCGATCGCGGTCTGCCCCGCCCAGAACTCGTCCGCCATGTCACGATCGTCGACCGCGTGCGACGGCTGAACACTCGCGCCGACGCCGAGGCGCGCAAACCGGGGGATGTCAGCGTGCGCGACGAGCTGAGCGTGCTCGATCGTGCCCGTGGCTCCGGTCATCGCGAACGCGTCCAGCGCGTGCGAGTTCGCGACGTCGCCGATCGCGTGGACCGCGCTGGCGATCCCCGCGCCCGTCGCGAGCCGCATCAGCTCGACGAGCTCACCCGGCGGCACGGTCATGACTCCGAAGTCGGTCGCGGCACCCGGGTAATGGTGCGAGCATGCCGCCGTCCTCGTTCCCAACGACCCGTCGGTGATCACCTTGAACGGCCCCATCCGCACGAGCCCGCGTGGATCGATGGCATCGCCGGTCTCGAGTCCCTCGGAGATCGCCCGTTCGAGCAGGCTGGCGTAGACCCCGAACGAGACGCGCACGGCATCGTATCCGCGGCTGAGCCGGCGAGCCCAGGCCTCGGCGTTCCATGCCATGTCGAGGTCGACGATGCCGACGATCCCCCGCGCCGCCGCGGCCGACATCGCCTCCATGACCGCGGTGTCCGCGAGCGACGGATCGCACGCGTTCAGTCGGCGTGAGATCTCGAAGGCGGGCTCCTCGCGCAGCACGCCGTCGGTCGTCGACATCCCCTCGCGCCGGAGAGCAGCACTGTTGAGCCAGACGCTGTGGACGTCGGCGTTGATGAGATAGGTCGGCTCGTCGCCGGTCATCGCGTCGAGCAGTTCGAGGGAAGGGCGATCCGGCCACAGGGCGTCACGGAAGCCCGAGCCGATACGGCGGCCGTCGTGGTCGGCGGCCGCTCTTCCCATGACAGCCGCCGCCTCGGCGGCGCTCGCGATGCCCTCGAGATCGACCCGCCGGGCCGCGAGCGCCCACTGCACAGTGTGGACATGGTGGTCCCAGAGGCCGGGGAGCAGCCGACCGCCGCCCCCGTCGATCACCGCGCCGCGCCGGGGCAGTGCTCCGGCGGGCGCGATGTCGGCGATGGTTCCGCCGGAGAGGTGCACGTCGACGGGGTCCGCCCCGAACGGATCGGTGCGGCCCGGCCCGGTCAAACGGACGTCGGCGATGACGGCGACGCCATCGCCACGTGCGGGACCGGTCACGACCGAACCTCGCGGGCCGCGCGCATCGTCGCGTGCGCGCGTCTCATCTCGTCCGCGAGGCGAGGATCGGCGTACGGGGTGGCACCCGCGTCAAGTTTGTCGATGATCGTGTCGACCACGGCATCCGGTCGGTTCTGGCTCAGCTTGCGCTTCGCCTCGACGCGCGTCGGAGACAGACGAAACCCCACCGTGCCACGTTCGAGACGGCGCACGAAGCCCTCGTCGTTCGGCGGAGCCCACAGTCCCCGGGGGTCTGCGAGCCCCGACTCGAACCGGTCGACCAGGCGCTCGAGCACGCGCAGGTTCTCGTCCGGCGTCAAGATCTCCGGCACTCCGGAGAGGTGTACCGACACGAAGTTCCATGTGGGAACCGCGGCCACGTCGCCGTACCACTGGGGGGACACGTAACCGTGCGGCCCCTGGAAGACGACGAGCAGTTCGCCCTGCCCGAGGCCGTGAAGCAGATCATCGGGACGTCCGACGTGCCCGACGATGGTGAGGTCGTCGCGTTCCTCATCGAGAAGCACCGCGTAGTGGGACGCGACCAGGCCGTCGGCTCCCGTGCTGACGATCGTGACCCAGGGATTCTCCGCGATGACGCGACGGATCTCGACGACGTCCGTCATCGCGAAGCTCGGGTTCTGCCTCATGCGTTCACCTCTGACAGTTCGGGCACCAATACAGCTTGCGCGATGCCATCTCCTCGAGAACGATCGCGGTGCCGCAGACACGGCAGGGCAGACCCGCACGGTGATAGACCCAGTGCCGATCGTCGCGGTGAGCCATGGCCCGGCGCCACGCCTCCGGGTCGAGATCGTCCATCGTCATCATCTGGCCCGTCTCGACACCGATCGCGAGCAGCCGGGCCCAGTCGCGCCACAGGTGCCTGACGGTCTCCTCAGGGACGTCACGACCCGGGGTGTGCGGGTTCAGGCGTGCACGGAAGAGCATCTCGGCACGGTAGACGTTCCCGATGCCGCTGACCACGCTCTGGTCCATGAGGAGCAGTCCGATGGGTGTCGGCTTGCGACGGACCGTCGCGGTGAACCGCTCCTCGCCGTCCTCGACATCGTCGACCAGAGGATCGGGGCCGAGCTTGGCGATCGTCGCCTGGACCTCCTCGGGCGTCTGCAGCTGGCAGGCGGTCGGCCCGCGCAGGTCCGCGCAGGTCTCTTCGGTGAGCAGACGCAACCGCACCTGTCCGACGACCGGAGGCGGCCAGTCGTCGTCTCCGGTCGCGCCCTCACCGCCGAGCCCCGTGGTCTGCTCGCTCATGCGCACCCGGCCTCGGGCCAGGCGGGGCGCGCCGATCGAGCTGAGCGAGTTCTCTCCGGCGCTGTCGTAAACCGGCGCGAGCACGGTGCCGCGCTGGTTGGTGTGTCCCATGCGACCGTTGGCCGACGCGATGGTCGGATCGACGACGATCTGGCCGGCGAAGTCCCACGCGCCGTACATCCCGAGGTGCACACGCAGCCAGACGTCGTCCTCGAAGGCGAGGAACATCTGTTTTCCCACCGCGCGCGCCTCGAGCGCCTCGCGGCCATCGAGCACTGCGGCACCCTCGACGAACCGCCCCTGCGGGCTCGAAGCAGCCACGACGTGCCCCACGATGTTGCGCTCGAACTGGCGGGCGATCCGGTGGACGGAGTGGCCCTCGGGCATCAGCCTGCTTCCGGATCGAACGAGTCGGAGGCGGGAAGCGGCGACGTGGCGCCGTCCGCGCCCGCCCGCGGATCGGGGAGCAGGCTGCCGTCGGCCTCGTAAGCGGCGAGCTGCGCGATGCGGCGTGCATGGCGCTCCTCTCCGCTGAACGGTGTGGCGATGAAACGGTCGATGAAGGTCACCGCTTCGTCGAACGTGTGCTGGCGGGCGCCGATGGCGATCACGTTGGCGTCGTTGTGCTCGCGCGCGAGCTCGGCGGTCGGGATGTTCCACACGAGTGCTGCGCGCACCCCGTGCACCTTGTTCGCCGCCATCTGCTCGCCGTTGCCCGACCCGCCGAAGACCACTCCGAGGGCCTCGACCCCGGCCTGCTGGTCCCGCACCACGGCTTTCGCCGCTCGGATGCAGAACGCCGGGTAGTCGTCGAGCGGGTCGTACTCGATCGGGCCGTGGTCGACGACGTCGTGACCGGCCTCGGCGAGATGGTGCTGGAGCTGAGTGGAGAACTCGAGACCGGCGTGGTCGGTCGCGATATGGATGCGCATGGCACCATCCTATGAATGTGCGAGCCCCGAAAGCGTAGGCTGGCACGGTTGCCGTCGGCGCCAGCAGCGCGCGGCCCTGAATCCTCACCCCGACCCTGGGAGCAGAACGCACGTGCCTGGAGAGAACCTCACCCGCATCGAGGCGCAGGAGCGCCGCGCGATCGTCGACACGCAGAGCTACGACATCGCCCTCGATCTGACCGTCGGCGCGGAGACCTTCCGGTCGCGCACCGTCATCCGCTTCGCCGCCACCGAAGGCGCGTCCACCTTCGTGGATCTCATCGCGCGCGAGGTCCGGGAGATCACCCTCAACGGTCGCGCGGTCGACCTCGCGTCCTTCCGCGACTCGCGCATCGCGCTCGACGACCTCGCCGCACAGAACGAGCTCATCGTCGACGCGGACTGCCTCTACACCAACACCGGTGAGGGCCTGCACCGCTTCGTCGACCCCGTCGACGGCGAGGTGTACCTGTACTCGCAGTTCGAGGTCCCCGACTCGCGTCGCGTGTTCGCCGTGTTCGAGCAGCCCGACCTGAAGGCGGAGTTCCGCTTCACGATCACCGCTCCCGCGGAATGGAAGGTCGTCTCCAACTCCCCCACGCCCGAGCCGGTGCCCGGCGACGGCGGAACGGCGACCTGGGCGTTCGAGCCCACCCCCCGTATCTCGTCGTACATCACGGCGCTCGTCGCAGGTCCGTACGAGCAGGTCTTCTCCGAACTGACCAGCGCAGACGGACGGGTGATCCCGCTCGGCGTCTATGCGCGCAAGAGCCTGTGGCAGTACCTCGACGCCGACTACGTGTTCGAGAAGACCCGTCAGGGCTTCGCCTACTTCGAGGAGAAGTTCGGCGTCCCCTACCCGTTCGCGAAGTACGACCAGCTCTTCGTGCCCGAGTTCAACGCCGGAGCCATGGAGAACGCCGGCGCCGTCACGTTCACTGAGACGTACGTCTTCCGCTCCAAGGTCACCGACGCCGTCAAGGAACGTCGCGTCGTGACGATCCTGCACGAGCTCGCGCACATGTGGTTCGGCGACCTGGTCACCATGAAGTGGTGGAACGACCTGTGGCTCAACGAGTCGTTCGCGGAGTGGGCGTCCACCATCGCCACGGCCGAGGCCACCGAATGGACCGAGGCCTGGACGACCTTCAATGCGATGGAGAAGACCTGGGCCTATCGTCAGGACCAGCTTCCCTCGACGCATCCCGTCGTCGCCCGCATCAACGACCTCGAGGACGTTCAGGTCAACTTCGACGGCATCACGTATGCCAAGGGTGGATCCGTCCTCAAGCAGCTGGCGGCCTGGGTAGGCGTGGAAGCGTTCTTCTCCGGGGTGTCGGCATACTTCCAGAAGCACGCGTGGGGAAACACCGAGCTGTCGGACCTTCTCGTCGAACTCGAGGCCACGAGCGGCCGCGAGCTCGAGTCCTGGTCGAAGAAGTGGCTCGAGACGGCGGGCGTGAACACGCTCGAGCCCGAGATCGCCACGGATTCCGACGGCATCATCACCCGCTTCGCCATCGTCCAGACGGCACCCGCGGACTATCCCACGATCCGTCCGCACCGCCTCGGGGTCGGGTTCTACTCGCTCACGGACGGCGCCCTCGTCCGCACCCACCACGTCGAGCTCGATGTCGACGGCGACCTGACCGAAGTCCCCGAGCTCCAGGGCCGCGCGCAGCCCGACCTGGTCCTGTTGAACGACGAAGACCTCGCCTACGCCAAGATCCGTCTCGACGAGCGCTCGCTCCGCACGGCCGTCGAGCACCTCGCGAAGATCAGCGACCCACTCGCGCGGTCGCTGGTGTGGGGCGCCGCGTGGGATCAGACCCGTGATGCGGAGGCCTCGGCAACCGACTACATCGACCTCGTGCTGCGCAACATCGGTACCGAGACCGAGTCCACCACCGTGCGGACCACCCTCGGCCAGCTGCAGCTCGCGGCGAACTCGTACGTCGACCCGCAGAACCGGGATGCCGCCCGGGCCCGAGTCGCCGACGGGCTGTGGGCCCTCGCGCAGCAGGCCGAGGCCGGAAGTGACAGCCAGCTCCAGTTCGTGACCGCATTCGCGTCATCGGCGTCGACCCCCGGCCACGCCGATGTCGTCCGCGCGCTGCGATCGGGCGACACCGTCCTCCCGGGACTGGAGATCGACGCCGACCTGTCGTGGGCGCTCCTCGTCTCGCTCGCGGCGTCGGGCGCCGTCTCGGCCGCCGACATCGATGCCGCGCTCGCCGCCGACAACACCGCCAAGGGCGGAGAGTTCGCCGCGCAGGCTCGGGCAGCTCTCCCCTCAGTCGAGGCGAAGAAGGCGGCGTGGGCGTCGCTCATCGAGAACGACGATCTGCCCAACACCGTGGTCCGCTCCGCCGCCGCCGGATTCACCCACCCGGCGGGTGTGGCCCATCTCGCAGGGTTCGTCGACGAGTACTTCGCGATGCTGTCGCCCGTCTGGGAGTCGCGCACCTACCAGATCGCGCAGTATCTGATCGTGGGCCTGTACCCCGCGGCGCTCGCCAACACCGAGCTGCGCGACGCGACCCGCGCCTGGCTCTCGCAGAACCCCGAGGCTCCCGCCGCTCTGCGTCGACTCGTGGCCGAGAACCTCGCCGGCGTCGAGCGCGCGCTCGCCGTGCAGGAGCGCGACGCGCAGGGCTGAGGTCATCCGCAATGCCGATGGGCGTCGTACTCCGGTACGACGCCCATCGGCATGTGACGGCACTGGCGACGGACGACAGGCCGCGACGGCCCTCGATAGCGTGGGGCGCATGATCGTTGCAGATGGCCTCACGAAGAGGTACGGAGACAAGACCGCCGTCGATGGGGTGAGCTTCACCGTGCAGTCCGGCAAGGTGACCGGCTTCCTCGGCCCGAACGGTGCCGGCAAGTCCACCACGATGCGGATGATCGTCGGGCTCGACCGGCCGACGTCAGGCCGGGTCACGATCGACGGCCGCGACTACCGCTCGCTGCGCTCCCCGCTCACAGAGGTCGGCATCCTGCTCGACGCCAAGGCCGTGCACACCGGCCGAAGCGCGCGCAACCACCTGCGCGCCATGGCCGCGACTCACGGCATTCCCCGCTCGCGCGTGGACGAGGTGATCGAGATCACCGGCCTCGGTTCGGTGGCGGGCAAGCGCGCCGGCAAGTTCTCCCTGGGTATGGGCCAGCGTCTGGGCATCGCCGCGGCGCTGCTCGGAGATCCGCAGACGCTGATCCTCGACGAGCCCGTCAACGGCCTCGATCCCGAGGGCGTGCGCTGGGTGCGCCAGTTCGTCCGCGGGCAGGCAGCTCAGGGGCGCACCGTCCTGCTGTCGAGCCACCTGATGAGCGAGATGGCGCTCACCGCCGATCACGTCATCGTGCTCGGACGCGGACGTGTCCTGGCCGACGCCGGCATCGACGAGCTCGTCCGCTCGTGGACGAGCAACACCGTCGTCGTTCGGACGCCCCGCGCCGACGAGCTCACCCGGCTCATCGCGGGCCCCGATGTCGCCGTCACGACGGGTGAGCCCGGTCTGCTGCAGGTCGCAGGACTCAGCGCCGCTGCGATCGGCGACGCCGCCGCAGCGCACGGCATCCCGCTTCATGAGCTGACACCGCGCGCCGGCTCGCTCGAAGACGCCTATCTCGCTCTGACCGAGGGATCGGTCGAATACCAGACCAAGGGAGCCATGCGATGACCACCACCGCTGTGCACACCGCGGCGCCCGCGCGCCCCACGCAGCCCGACGCTCGTCTGTCCTTCGGACGCCTCGTCCGCAGCGAGGCCATCAAGCTGCTGACGCTGCGCTCCACCTGGTGGTCGCTGGCCGTCACCGCGGTCCTGGCGATCGGGATCTCGCTCCTCATGGCATGGGCCTCCCAGGAGTTCAGCGGCGACTTCAATCCGGTGGGTGCGATCGTCGCACCGATGCAGTTCACGATGCTCGTCGCCGGCATACTCGGCGCCATGGCCATCACCGGCGAGTACTCCACCGGAATGATCCGCTCGACACTGACCGCTGAACCGCGCCGCGGGGCCGTGCTCGTCGCGAAGGGCGTCGTCGTCGCCCTCCTGCTCGCCGCGACGACGGTCGTCACGACGATCGTGTCGGTCATCGCCTCCGCGCCGATCTTCGGCGACCGTGCGATCGACTGGTCGGATGCCGAGACATCCGTGGTCCCCCTCGTCCTGGGCGTCCTCGCGATGGCGACCTTCGCGCTCCTGGGTCTCGGCTGGGGATTCATCATCCGCAGCGGTGCGGGAGCGATCGCCGCCACGGTGGGCATCCTCTTCGTCCTGCCCATCGTGCTGAGCATGTTCTCCTTCGCGGGCGAGTCCTGGGCGTGGATCGTCGATCTCACCCAGTACCTGCCCTCGAGCGCGGCCCAGACCGTCACGACACCCGGCAGCGATGAGTTCGTGACGGGCCTCATCACCCTCCTCGCCTGGCCGGCTGCGACGCTGCTCGGCGGGTGGGCGATTCTCCGCTCGACCGACGCGTAGGGTACGAGGAGTGTCTCCCGGAAGCCGCAGCCCGTCATCGCATGATGACGAGCTGCGGCTTCCGCGTCCCCCGGGGGTGCTGCGGCAGTTCTGGGCACGGCATCCCGTCTTCGCCGACATCCTCACCGCGCTGATCTGCCTCGCGTTCTCGCTCGTCCCCGCGACGAGTTACGAGGATCGCATCGACGAAGCGGTCGGTCTCGGCCAGCGGTGGCCCGCGACCGGACCGTTCGTCATGGTGATCATCGTGCTGGGCTGCGCGTCACTCCTGGTGCGCAGACGCTACCCGACGGTCGTGTTCGTGGGAGCGGTCATCGTCTCGTTGGCCTACCTCCTCGCGCCTCTGCCGACGGGCGGCCCGATGCTCGGGATCGCGGCCTATACCCTCGCCGTCCACCGGAGCGTCCGTGCCTGCCTCATCGGTGTCGGTGCGGCCCTCGGCGTGATGGCCTCGGTGGTCGCGGTACTCGCGTTCACCGGGGGCATCAGCCCCGCGATCGCCTGGAACTCCCTGGTCAGCGAGGCGCTCGCTGCGCTGATCGGCTCGCTCATCGGCGCCAACGTCGGCAACCGTCACCGCTACGTCGCGGCGCTGATCGACCGGTCGCGCCAGCTCGTCGTCGAGCGCGACCAGCAGACCCGGCTCGCCGCGGCCGCCGAGCGCGATCGCATCGCGCGCGAACTCCACGACATCGTCGCCCACTCGCTCACCGTGATGGTCGCCCTCGCCGAGGGGGTCGCTGCGTCCAACGACATCGATCGGGCTCGTCCCGGCGCCACCGCGATCGCGTCCACGGGCCGTGAAGCGCTGCGTGACATGCGTGCCACGCTCGGCATCCTGCGGGAGGACGACATCGCGCCGCTCGCTCCCCTGGCCCGCGACACGACCGTCGCGACGGTCGATTCCGCGCGTGCCGCCGGCTTCGACGCGACGCTGACCGTCTCGGGCGACAGGCCGCAGCTCAGCAGCGCGGTGCAGCTGGCCATCTCGCGGATCGTCCAGGAAGGCGTCACCAACGCCATGCGCCACGCGCGCCATGCGGAACGCATCGACGTGCGAGTCGCGTACCGTCCGGACGCTGTAGAGGTCGACATCGTCGACGACGGCGAGCCGGTGGTACCCACACTGTCGCCGTCGGGATACGGGCTGCGCGGACTCCGCGAGCGCGTCATCCTTGCGGGTGGGTCTGTGACCGCGGGGGCGGGTCCCGGCCGAGGATGGCGCGTGCACGCCCGCATCCCGCTCGAACAGGAGAACCATGACCGTTGACCAGGCCTCCCCCATCCGCGTGCTGATCGTCGACGACCAACAGCTCATCCGCCTGGGGTTCCGCATGGTGCTCGACGCTGCCGAGGGCATCGAGGTCGTCGGCGAGGCGGATGACGGCGCGGCGGCGCTCCGCTCCGTCGCCTCGTCGTCTCCCGATGTCGTGCTCATGGACGTGCGTATGCCCGGCGTCGACGGCATCGAGGCCACCGCACGCATCCGAGCGGAGTATCCGGGCGTCGCGGTGCTGGTGCTGACGACCTTCGACCTCGACGAGTACGCGTTCGGCGCGCTCCGCGCCGGCGCCGGAGGCTTCCTGCTGAAGGATGCGCGACGGGACGAGCTCGTCGCCGCGGTGCGTGCGGTCGCCGCGGGCGAAGCGACCCTGGCTCCGCGGATCACGCGGCGGATGATCGAGCTGGTCACCGCGACAGGACTCCCGGCGCCCCAGCCGGTCGCCCCGAGCTCGCTCACCGCCCGCGAGGCGGACGTCCTGGCCGCGATGGCGCGAGGGCTGACGAATCTCGAGATCGCGGCCGAGCTGTTCCTCAGCGAGTCGACGGTGAAGACCCATGTCGGTCGTATCCTGACCAAGCTCCCCGCACGAGACCGCGTGCACGCCGTGCTCATCGCCCATGGGCTCGCCGATCCCGGCGTCGACTCCTGACCATGCTCTCGGGAGAGTCGAGGGACGCATCGTTAGGATCGGAGCGATGACCACCGTGACCACTCCGCTGCCCATGGCCTGGGAGTTCCCCGCTGAGGATTTCTGGAAGTTCCTGTCCGAAGCGGGCTGGAACATCGTCGCCGTCGCCGGAATCGTGCTGGGCGCGTTCGCGCTGTCGTGGGTGATGCGCCGACTCATCGGGCGCATCGTCGACCGCATCGTACGCGGCGCGAAGACGCGCGCCGAGGCCGAAGACACGCGCGCGATCGACATGTCGCCGCTGGCTCAGGTGCGCATCGTGCAGCGCACGCGGACGCTCGGCTCGATCCTGACCAACATCGTCAACGTCACCATCGTCATCGTCGCGCTGCTCATGGTCGTCGGGGTCCTCAGCCCCGGCATTCTCGGTTCGTTCACGCTGTTGTCGGCTGCCATCGGCGCGGGCCTGGGTTTCGGCGCCCAGAACATCGTCAAAGACGTGCTGAACGGCATGTTCATCGTCGCCGAGGACCAGATCGGCATCGGCGATGTCGTCGACCTCGGACTCGCGACCGGCATCGTCGAGTACGTCAGCGTGCGTGTCACGCATGTTCGCGACGTCAACGGCACGCTGTGGTTCGTTCGTAACGGCGAAATCACCCGCATCGGCAACATGTCGCAGGGCTGGTCGCGGGTGATCATCGATCTCGCGGTGCCTGCCGACACTGATGTCGAGGTCGTCGAGAAGACGGTGATCGACGCGGCGAAGGACCTCGCACGCGAGCCGAAGTGGCGGAGCCGGATCATCGAGAAGCCCGAGCTCTGGGGGCTGGAGTCAATCACCGGCGACGCTCTTGTGATCCGCGTGGTCGTGAAGACGCGTCCCAACGCGAAGGACGACGTCGCGCGAGCGTTGCGCGTACGGCTGAAGCACGCGGTGGATGAGCTCGGGGTCAAGCTGCCGCAGCTCAACTCCACCGTCCTCACCGGCTTCGAGGGTGCCCAGAGCATCCGGGGGGCGAATCCGCCGCGGACCAAGCCCCACCCCGTGACCCCGCCGCCGGTGAAGGGGCGCCCGCAGTGGCGGCCGAAGCGCAACAAGGGCGGCGGCGCGGGATCGGATGCCGCTGCCTCGCCCGAGTCGCACCCCGGCGACGGCGATTCATCCGATCAGCAGAAGGGCAACCCGTGAGCGACCAGGTCAGCTTCTACGACGAGGTCGGCGGACACGGCACGTTCGTGCGCCTCGTCGATGTCTTCTATCGGGAGGTGGCCGCCGACGACGTCTTGCGGCCGATGTACCCCGAGGCAGACCTTGCTCCCGCGGCCCACCGGCTGACGACTTTCCTCGAGCAGTACTGGGGCGGTCCGAGCACCTACGGCGAGGAGCGCGGTCACCCCCGGCTGCGTATGCGTCATCGCCCGTTCCACGTCGATCCCGACGCGCGAGACCGGTGGCTGCGCCACATGCGAACGGCGCTCGACGAGCTCGCGCTACCGCCGTTGCACGAGGCGACGCTCTGGGACTACCTCGAACGCGCAGCGTATGCGATGGTCAACACGTTCGAGCCTGCCGGGATCGCTTCGCAGCGCCCGGACGGCCGGGCGACGATCGATCTGAATCCCGCACCCGCCGACGACACGTCGACGCCCAGCTGACTCACCGTCCGGGGCCGGTCGCCCGCACGGGGGTCAGCCCCATCGCGACGGGGCCGCGGGTGAGCACGTGCCCGCGCGCGAAGGACACGCGCGTCCAGACGTCGGTGCGACGGATCGTCGGCTTCTCGGCGCCCGCGATGAACCCCAGTCCGACAGCCGCGAAGGCCACACCCAGGGGCAGACCCGCCAGATCGCCGTCCGGCGCACCCCACACCGACGAGCGGACGAGGTGGACGACGTCGTCACCGGCCCCCGTGGGCAGCTGACGCGCGACGGCGGCGATACCCCACTGAGCGCGGAGCGAAACGCGGGCGGAGTCGAGCGTCCCGTCTTCCCGCCAACCGGTGCGCGGCGGCGAAACACCGGACCACGCGGCCGTGACCGCGCTGTCCGGGAGCCGGACGGCGCGATCGTCGTCGGCGTCGGGGGCGAGGGCAGCGGCGTCGACCGTGAGGTCGCACTCGAGCTCGGGATCGACCCGCGCCGTCCGCAGAGCGAGGACGAACGGGGTGGGGTCGGTGAGCGAACGCGGAGACAGCGGAGCACACGAGAGCGCGAGGACGCCGGCGCCGGCCTGCAGCCTGACGACGCCGTCGCCGTGCCGGGCGGCGCGGCCGGCGAACGTCAGGACGTCGCGCGCGACCTCGGAATGCGGGAAGAAGAGGCGCTCGGACATCCGTCCTAGACTACCGAGCGATGTCCGCACACAGCTCAGCTCCCGCACCCGACCACTCCGCCGAAGAGACGGATTCCGTCGCCGCCATGCTCAGCGTGCTCGACCTCTCGTCGAGCGAGGCGCGGACGACAGAGGACATCTTCACCGGCAGATCGCAGGTCATGCCCCAGGGACGCGTCTTCGGAGGGCAGGTGCTCGCCCAGGCGACGATGGCTGCGATGCGCACCGTGCCGGACGAACGTGTGCCCCATTCGATGCACGGGTACTTCCTGCGCCCGGGCGACTCGGCGCGCAACATCACCTTCTCCGTGGACCGCATCCACGACGGGCGCTCGTTCTCGACACGGCGAACGCAGGCGTTCCAGAACGGGATGCCGATCTTCTCGATGATCGCGTCGTTCGAGGACGAGGACCCCGGCGTCGAGCACGCGGAACCGATGCCCGACGGAATGCCGCAGCCCGAAGACCTCCCCGCACTCGAAGAGCAGTTGAGCGGCATGCACCCGCTGAGCCGGCGGATCTTCTCTGCGAGCCCCATCGAGCTGCGCCACGTCACCGCTCCGATCTACCTGGACCCGGACCCCACGAAGACGCCCCGGCAGGCGGTCTGGGCCCGCACCCGCTCAGCCCTGCCCGACGATCCCACCGTGCACCGCGCGGCGCTCGCGTTCCTCAGCGACCTCACCATCCAGGAGCCGGTGCTGCGCGCACACGGGCTCGCGTGGGCGACGCCGGGCCTGAAGGTCGCGAGCCTCGACCACGCGATGTGGTGGCACCGCTCGGCGCGCGTGGACGACTGGCTCCTCTACGTCCAGGAGTCGCCCAGCGCGCGTGGCGGGCGAGGCCTGTCGACGGGACGCATCTACGACCGCGCGGGAACACTCATCGCGAGCGTCGCGCAGGAGATCATGGTGCGGGTCCCCGGCACGGAGATCTCGGGGACGATCAGCGACGGTGAGCGTAGGTGATGGGCTCTCCGACGATAGGGGCCCACGCCGTTCGCATCTGATCGGTCAGGCGTACGGGCCGGCCGGTCTCGGTCGACACCATCACCACCACCGCGGTGGACCGGGCGTAGCACGTCTGCACCTCATCGTCACGGGGACTGTAGACCTCG
The DNA here is from genome assembly GCF_052921305.1 of Microbacterium sp. F1-18. Classification (NCBI taxonomy): domain Bacteria; kingdom Bacillati; phylum Actinomycetota; class Actinomycetes; order Micrococcales; family Microbacteriaceae; genus Microbacterium; species Microbacterium sp. F1-18. The sequence goes on from NZ_JBREVD010000002.1 coordinate 393,043, forward strand.
TAGCAGACGTCGATGCTCGACCCCCCGATGCGACCGATCCAGAGTTGGACGTCGAGTGGGCGCTGACCGTAGGGAACGGGCGCGAGGTACTCGATCTCCTGCCGCGCGATCAGCGTCATGGTCTCAGCTGACAGGCTCAGGGCATCGAGGATCGCGGTCGATGGCCCCGAGAGACCGACTTCCGGCTTCCAGAACGCACGCAGGCGCGCCTCTTCGAGGAGCTTGAGCATCGAGGTGTTGTTGACGTGTCCGAGCGCGTCGAGGTCTCCCCAGCGCAGATGGATCGGGATACGGACGCGCGTGGCCCCGGCGGTCGTCACCACCGAGGCCACCGAGTGCGACTCGTGATCAGTCACGCGTGAGCTTGCGGTAGGTCGACTTCGCGGGGTTCGCCGCATCCGCACCGAGCCGCTCGATCTTGTTCGCCTCGTACGCCTCGAAGTTGCCCTCGAACCAGTACCACTGCGCCGGGTTCTCCTCGGTGCCCTCGTACGCGAGGATGTGCGTCGCGATGCGGTCGAGGAACCACCGGTCGTGGGTGATGACGACGGCACAGCCGGGGAACTCGAGAAGGGCGTTCTCGAGCGAGCTGAGCGTTTCGACATCGAGGTCGTTGGTCGGCTCGTCGAGGAGCAGCAGGTTTCCGCCCTCCTTCAGGGTCAGCGCGAGGTTCAGACGGTTGCGCTCACCACCGGAGAGCACCCCCGCCTTCTTCTGCTGGTCGGGTCCCTTGAAACCGAACTTCGACACGTACGCGCGCGAGGGGATCTCGGTCTTGCCCACCGTGATGATGTCCAACCCGTCCGAGACGACCTCCCACAGCGTCTTCTCGGGGTCGATGTTGCCGCGCGACTGGTCGACGTAGCTGATCTTGACGGTCTCGCCGATCTTCAGCTCACCACCGTCCAGCGGCTCCAGGCCCACGATCGTCTTGAAGAGCGTGGTCTTTCCGACACCGTTGGGTCCGATGACACCGACGATCCCGTTCGGCGGAAGGTTGAAGCTGAGTCCGTCGATGAGCACGCGGTCACCGAACGCCTTGTGCAGCTTCTTCGCGTCGATCACGACGCTGCCCAGGCGCGGGCCGGCGGGGATCTGGATCTCCTCGAAGTCGAGTTTGCGCGTGCGCTCGGCCTCGGCGGCCATCTCCTCGTAGCGAGCCAGTCGCGCCTTCGACTTGGTCTGACGGCCCTTCGCCGAGCTGCGGACCCACTCGAGCTCTTCCTTCAGACGTTTCGCGAGCTTGGCGTCCTTCTTACCCTGGACGTCGAGGCGCTCGGCCTTCTTCTGGAGGTAGGTCGAGTAATTGCCCTCGTAGCTGAGGAGCCGGCCGCGGTCGACCTCGGCGATCCACTCCGCGACGTTGTCGAGGAAGTACCGGTCGTGCGTGATGGCGATGACGGCGCCCTTGTAGGCCTGCAGGTGCTGCTCGAGCCAGAGCACGCTCTCGGCGTCGAGGTGGTTGGTCGGCTCGTCGAGCAGAAGCAGGTCGGGCTTCTGGAGGAGCAGTCGCGCGAGTGCGACGCGGCGGCGTTCTCCACCCGAGAGCGGAGCCACCGATGCGTCGGCCGGCGGAGTGCGCAGCGCTTCCATCGCCTGGTTCAGTTGCGAATCGAGGTCCCAGCCGTCGGCGGCGTCGATCTCCTCCTGCAGGGTGCCCATCTCGGCGAGCAGCGCGTCGAAGTCGGCGTCGGGGTCGGCCATGAGCGCGGAGATCTCATTGAACCGGTCGAGCTTGGCCTTGATGGCGACGCCCGACTCGATGTTCTCGAGCACGGTCTTTGTGTCGTCGAGCTCGGGCTCCTGCATGAGGATGCCCACGGTGAAGCCGGGCGTGAGCTTCGCCTCGCCGTTCGACGGCTGGTCGAGACCCGCCATGATCTTCAGGATCGTGGACTTACCGGCGCCGTTCGGGCCGACCATACCGATCTTTGCGCCGGGGAGGAATGCCATCGTGACGTCGTCGAGGATGAGCTTCTCGCCGACCGCCTTGCGGGCGCGGACCATGGAGTAGATGTATTCGGCCATAACGTCTCGAGTCTAGTCGGCGGGGCCGTCGGGTTCCGCCGCGCGGGCCCCGCGATTCACCAGTCGATGGGGCGCGTGTTCCCGATCAGGCAGCCACCGCTCGGAAGCTCCGGGACCACCATGGCCGTGGGTGCGGGGGTCGAGGGGCCGACTTGTCCGACGAGACACTCTCCCGCCCACAGGACGGAGAACTGCAGACTGTCGACCGGGTCGTCGACAGAGGTCCGGTCGGCCGTCACCTGCATCGTGGATTTGTCGAAGCCCGCCGCCACGAGCGCGTCGACATAAGCGCGACCCGCGACGCTGTCGGGCGAGGCCGCCACCTGATTCATGACCTCGGTGAAGAGCGGGAGGTTGTCGCTCGCCGTGCTCTCGGGCGAGAGGGGCGCGGGCCCCTCCGACGTGGTCGGCTGAGGGGTGGGAGCAGCCGATGTGGCGGGAGGCGCCGGCTCGGGGACGAACATCGAGCACCCCGATAGCGACACGACGACGACGAGAGCGCCGGCCGCCCCCACCAACGAGCGGGCGAGGGGCGAACGAAGCAGACGCATGCCTGGATTCTAGACGGAGCTCCGTCACCCGACCCTGTCAGAAGGGCGTCTGGCCGCCGCCGTCCGTCTCCGGAACGACAGCGACGGCCCAGTCACCGTCGACGCTGGAGGGACCCGGCGGGACGGCCGGGCCCGTGTCCACGGCGCCGGAGCGGTCGGGGGCGTCTGCATCCGGGCGCGGGGTGCGCTGGAATGTGGCCGTACCCCATTTGAGGTCATGTCCGATCGCATCGGCGTCGATCTCGATCTCGATGCCGCGCTTGTCGCCGGCCTCCCACTCTTTCAGCCGCAGTCGTCCGTCGACGATGACCCGCTGCCCTTTCCGAAGGGACGCGAAGGCGTTCTCGCCGAGCGCACGGAACACACTGATCCGGTACCAGTTCGTCGTCCCGTCGACCCATTCGCCGGACTGCGCGTCGCGATAGCGCTGGCTGCTCGCAAGCCGGAAGCTCGTGACCGGGATGCCGCTGCCCGTGCGGCGCTGCTCGGGCTCGGTGGCGATGTTTCCGATGACGGTGATGCGGTCTGACATGTCTGCTCCTCAGCGGGGCACGGAAGGGGAACGCTCCGGCACCCGCGTGCCCGCCGAGTGCCGGAGCGCTCCTAGCTTGTGCTCCGCACGGTCGACGACGAGGGCGGTTCCGCACATCGGTGCAGAACCGCCCTCGTTACCCGCTGGGGAGGAGTCAGCTCCGGACGTACTCCGCGAAACGGGCGCGCACCTTGTTGACCTTCGGCACCGCCACCGCGAGGCAGTATCCCTGTCCGGGGTTCTTCGCGAAGAAGTCCTGGTGGTAGTCCTCCGCGGGGTAGAAATCATCGGCGGGCTCCATCGTCGTCACCACGCCGCCGCCCCACATCTCGTCGGCGCGGTCGCGGGCGGCGGCGAACAGTTCGCGCTGCGCGTCATCCAGCGGGAACATCGCCGAACGATACTGGGTGCCGACGTCGGCTCCCTGCCGGTTGAGCTGTCGGGGGTCGTGCATCGTGAAGAAGGCGTCGAGGATCACGTCTGCGGGGATCACATCCGGGTCGAACGTCACCGATACAGCCTCGGCGTGGCCGGTCGTGCCCGTGCAGACCGCCTCGTAGCTGGGGTGCGGGACGTTGCCGCCGATGTAACCCGACACGACCTCGGAAACACCGTCGAGCGCGCGGTACGCGGCGTCGAGGCACCAGAAGCAGCCCCCGGCGAGGATGAAGGTGGTGGTCATGGAAAGCTCCGTTCTCCCGCTCACGCGAGGTCTCACCCTAGCCAACCATCACGCCCGCGCCGGTGTTCCCGCCGATGTCGGAGGCACTGCGTAGCCTCCGAGGAGGAGGCACACATGTCGACGATGCCGGCTCAGATCGATCAGACCCTGACAGTGACGGGGCGCCCGAGTGACAGGCTCGTGGCGCTCGGCACCGACCGCTGGCGGGTCGTCGCGGGCGACGGCCACGTGCGGGGGCTCGTCCGCCGCGTCCAGACGCCGCGCGGCGAGCGATTCCTCGCCCTCCGATTCCACGCGCCGTCCCGTTCCTTCCGATCGATCGGCGAGTTCTGGCGCATCGCAGAGGCGGCCGACACCCTCCGACTCTCACGATGACCCCTCGCGACCCGCGCCGAGCGCGCTTCACACGAGGGCGTCGAGGGGCGGCGGTCCCGCCGTCCGGGCGCCGCTCGTCACACGCGCCCACACTGAGGCCAAGACATCGACGGCTCGCTCGAGCTCGGCCGGCGATGCCGTGAACGGCATGCGCAGTCGGTTCTCGTGTCCCCCGTCGACGGCGAAGCGCTGACCGGAGCTGAGGTAGACGGACTCCGCACGCGCACCGAGGACAAGCGGTCCGCTGAGGGGCGCCGGGAGACCGACCCACAGAGCGACGCCACCGTCGACATCGGGAACATCCCAATCAGGCAGCTTGTCGCGCAGAGCCGCCCGCACGGCGCGGTAGCCGCTCGAGAGCAGCTCGGCGCGCTGCGGCAGTATCTCGGCCATCCGCGGAAGGAGACGTGCCGCCACTTCCTGCTCGAACTCCGCCGTACCGAGGTCACGCGCCGGACGCGCCGCGTGGAGCCGGCGGATGACCTCCGGCTGGGCGCGGACCCATCCGACGCGCAAGCCGCCCCACACGGTCTTTCCGAGCGAGCCGATCCGGACGACATCCTCCTCCTGCAATGCCAGGGGCGCTGGCGCACCGAACGCCAGTTCCGCCGTGGTCTCGTCGACGACGAGCGTGCAGCCGCGCTGGGCGACCTCGCGCAGCGCCTCCTGCTCGCGCCTCGTCATCGAGCGGCCCGTCGGGTTCTGCAGGGTGGGCATCAGATACGCGAGCGCCGGTCGGGTTCGTCGTGCTGCCTCGTCGAGGCGATCGAGATCCCACCCGTGGGTCGTGGTGACCGGCACCGCGACGAGGCGGGCCCCCGCGGCTCGCAGAGCCTCAGCGGCATGGGGGTAGGTGGGGGTCTCGACGAGCACGCGCTCACCCCGGGCCACGAGCACCTCCGACAAGAGATGGATGGCGCTCTGCGCGCCTGCGGTGACGAGGATCTGATCCCGCGACGTCGCGATGCCGCGCTGGGTGTAGCGGTCCGCGATCGCGTCGCGCAGACGGTTCGACCCCAAGGTGTCGTAACCCGTTCGCGAGACGAGCCTTGCGGCATGCGATGCCGTCTCCGCGATGACCCCTGCGAGTCCTGGCCAAGCACTCGGGCTCGCCTGCTGCAGATCGATCGACCCTGGCTCTGCGAGTACCGTCCCTCCGCCGCGTGACGGCTGGGCGGTGGTCACACTGCCCGAACCCCGCAGGCTCTCGATATGCCCGGTCGCGCGCAGGCTGGCGTACGCGCTCGCCACTGTCGTCCGGCTCAGCCCCAGCGTCTGTGCGAGAGCGCGCTCGGCCGGGAGCAGCGTGCGCGCAGCGATGCGATTGTCGAGGCACAGCAGTCGGATGCCGTCTGCAAGAGCCTCGTATGCCGGCTCTCGGGTGCGCCAGCCTCCGAGCGCGACTTCCAACGACCTGGCCGAGATCCGGGAGTGCATACGGCCACAGTACGTGAATTGGCCTCTTTCGCAATGGCCAATTCACCGGTGAAATGGTCGGGTGATCCTCCGCTTCTCACAGCTCATCGTCGGCCTCGTCCTGTTCGGCGTGGGCTGCGCCGTCATGGTCGACGCCGGGATCGGGCTCGACCCGTGGACGGTCTTCGCCGAAGGAGTGAGCAAGAACACCGGCATCGGCATCGGATGGGTGGTGAGCATTACGGGGTTCCTGGTGCTGTTGCTGTGGATCCCTCTGCGTCAACGGCCAGGCGTCGGCACCGTCGCCAACATCCTCGTGGTCGGCGCCGCGATGCAGTTCAGCCTTCCCCTGCTAGGCACGCCCGACCACTGGCTCGCTCGAGTCGTGATGTTCCTCGCAGGCACCGTCCTGGTCGGGGTCGCCTCGGGGATCTACATCGGCGCACGTCTCGGCCCGGGCCCCCGTGACGGACTCATGACCGGCATCCACCAGCGGTGGGGATGGCCCATCTGGGCGGGTCGACTCGGCGTCGAGGCGACCGTCCTCGTCACCGGGTGGCTGCTCGGTGGCACGGTCGGCCTCGGCACGGTTCTGTTCGCGGTCCTCATCGGCCCCATCGTGCACGTCAGCCTGCCGCTGTTCGACCGGCGTTCCCGCAGTCGCGTGGGTGGCGGCACGGGCCGGGCCGAGCCTGCCGCGGCGCCCGCCGCCCCGATGCCCGGCCTCAGTGCTCCCGGAACGTAGGCCACTCCGCTCCCGGCGTCATGTGCGCATGGAGGGCGCTCTTCGCGATCTCCATCGTGGGATACGAGCCGAGCTCGGCGTCTGCTCCCGCCATCGTCACGACGTACTCGTCGCCGCGATGGCGAATCATCCCCGCGACTCCCCCGGTTCCGTATGCCACCCATAGTGCTGTAGATCGCGTCTGCGCGTTCATCCTCGAACCCCTTCCGACACCGGCAGGCTACGCCGCCGGAACCCGCGGGGCCAGAGCCCGGCGCCTTCTGGCCGGACATGCCCGTCGCCGCGCGATACCGTAGAGACATCCGCCTCCGTAGCTCAGTGGATAGAGCAGCGGCCTTCTAATCCGTTGGTCACAGGTTCGAATCCTGTCGGGGGCACTCCGCGTGCGCGTCACGATGACCGCGTGTACCTCCGGGCCGTGTCGTCTCGCAACGGTCGCGCCATGAGCGCGAGCAGGCCCGCGAACGCCCAGAGTACGAGCAGCAGGACGGCTTCGCTCGAGACGATGACGAGGAACGCCGCGACGACGATGAGCGACAGCACGCCCAACGAGAACCGCCACTGCGACGCGAGCTGGACCACGGCGATACGAGCCGCATCACGCAGACGGAACTCGAAGCTGGCAGTGAGGACGACCATGTGGCCGCCCCAGATGAGGACGAGCGCACTCAGCACCGTGTAGAGCGGGCGCAGGGCCGCCCCGCCGTCGACGTCTCCGAGGTGGATCAGGTTGAAGGTCAGCAGTGCGAGCGCGAGCGCCGCCGGCGCCGCCCACCGAAGAGTGGGCACGAGGTCGCGGCGATATGAGCGCAAGAAATGGCGACTGGGCGACAGATCGGTGTGCGCGACCGTGGCCGCCGCCACCCCCGCGACGAGCGCGGGGGCGACGGGCAGCAACGCGAGCACGAACAACGGGAGGTTCGAGGGGTCGCGATCGAGCAACAGGATCGTGACGATGGACGGCAGCACGGCGATCAGCAGCTGCGCCTCCAGCACCATCTGTCGGTAGACGAACGCCGCGCCGCGTGACAACGGCCCCCGGCCGACCTCATCGGCCGGGTCGCTTCGACGATCCGTGGTGGCCTCGACATCCATTTCCTCGCTCCCTCCGTCCCGCGCCCTTCCGCTCAGTCCTGTTTCAGCGTTCGCTCGAGGGCTGTGTTGAAGGTGTCGATCAGCTGGCCCGACCCCAGTCCCTCGAGCTCGGCCACGTACGCGTCCCAGTCGTTCTCGATGGAGCGCTGGCCGGTGATGAACGATGCGGTCGCGGCGTGCACGGCGTCGGTGAGCTGCGTCTGCAGCAGCGAGGTCTGCTCGAGCTCGATCTCGTTGAGAAGCGGCGCGGGCGCCGTCGGGAGCTGCTCCTTCTTCTCGAGCTGCGCCGCCGTCCACGCGGCGATCTCGTCGGTCATCATCGAGAGCACCAGCTCTTGAGACGAGCCGTTCGCGAGCAGGAAGACACCGTTGCTGTAGCCGTAATCGGCGTTGAGCAGCTTCGGTGCGCCGGCGTTGATCGAGCTCCAGGCGATGTCGTCCATGAGCTTGCGCGTGCCGTCCGCCTCGCGTGTGAACGTCTCGCCCTCGACGCCCCACTGCGCGAACTCGAGGCCCTCGTCGGAGTAGTACAGCCAGTCGACGAACTGCAACAGCGCCTTGAAGTAGGGCTTCTCGGCGGCAGCGCTCGAGATGAGGATGCCCGATGTGAAGCGACCGCTCGGCAGCTTGTCCCCCGCCGGTCCGCCGGGGAGCGAGAGCAGCCGGATCGGAACGTCGCCCTGCCCCGAGTCAGCGAACTTCTGCCGGTACTCGGCGATTGTCTGCGTGTTGCCGGAGATCGCCGCCGATTTGCCGGCGATGAACTTCTGCACGGCCTGGTCGTCGCTCTGGGTGATCTCCGGGTCGAGGACGCCCGCCTCGACCAGAGCGGCCGCATCGGAGACGACCTCCTTGTACCCGTCGGACGCGCCGGTGAACACGTACTCGCCGGCTTCCTGGTCGTACCACGTGTTCGCATAGCCCCAGCCGGCTGCCGTCGGATAGTTCGGCGCCATGATGCTCAGCAGCGAGCCGAGCGGCGTCGCGTCGGTCCAGCGGTCCGACATGGCGTAGTCGAGTTCGGGGTTGGCTGCGGCAACCTTCTCGAGTTGCTCGAGGTACTCGTCCCACGTGGCCGGGTCTTCGGAGATGCCGGCCTTCTCCCAGAGATCCTCGCGGATGGCAACGGAGTATTGAACGTCGGGAACTTCTCGCAGCCCCGGCAGATGGTAGATCTTCCCGTCCTCCTGCCGGCGATTCTGGAGGTCGTCTTCGAGACCCCAGTCAGCGATCTTCTGCTGGAAGTTCGGCATGTAGTCGAAGTAGTCGGATATCGGCAGGAGCGCCCCGCCGGAAACGAACTGCGTCTCGGACCCGGCGTAGGTCGACGAGATGATGTCGGTCGCCTCGCCGCTACCGATGAGCAGCGACTTCTTCTGGTCGAAGTCGGCCATGGGGATGTCCGTGCGCGAGAACGTGACATTCTGATCGTCCTCAAGATGCCGGAAGATCGACCAGTCGTCTTTCACCGGGTAGTTGGGGTGGTCACGGTACATCAGCGAGAACTCGACGGGCTCGGTCGCGGCGAAGGTGACCCCGGCCTCGAAGTCCTCCATGGCGCCGACGGACTGCGCATCCGCGATCGTGGCGCCGCCGTCGCCGGCAGCATCCTCGGCACCGGGTCCGGAGCAGGCCGAGAGCACGAGCGCGGCAGCCGCCAAGCCCGCGGCACCGGCAAAGGTGTGGCGAGTGATTCTCATTGTGTTTCTCCTCTGTGTGAACGCCGTCGTTCGACGTAGGGGATTCAGCCCTTGACCGACCCGAGCATCACGCCCGAGACGAAGTAGCGCTGGATGAAGGGGTACAGGCAGATGATGGGGAGCACCGTGAGGAGCATCGTGACGGCCTGGATGTTCGAGGCGACCTGCGCGGACTCGCCGCCGAGCGCTTCCTGTACCCCCGTCGCGGCAGCGATGAGGTTTCGGAGATAGACCGTCACGGGGAACAGCGACTTGTCGTCGAGGAACAGGAAGGCGTTGAACCACGAGTTCCAGATGCTGACCGCGTAGAACAGCGTCATCGTCGCGAGCACGGCCTTCGACAGCGGCAGCACGACCCGGAAGAAGATGCCATAGGTTGTGAGCCCGTCGATGGCTGCCGCCTCTTCGAGCTCCTCGGGGAAGTTCTCGAAGAACGACTTCATGACGAGCAGGTTGAACACGCTGAGCGCCCCGGGGACGACGACCGCCCAGATGCTGTTCCGCCACCCGAGATAGTTCGCGATCAGGATGTAGTTCGGGATGAGCCCGCCGCCGAAGAACATCGTGAAGACGGCGATGCCGACGAAGAAGGTCCGGCCCTTCAGATACGGCTTGCTGAGCGCGTACGCATATGTCGTCGTGATCGCCATCGCGATGATGGTCCCGACGATCGTGTAGAGGAACGTGTTCCCGTAGTTCGTCCAGAACGTGCCGTCGTTCATCACCACGCGGAAGGTGTCGATGTTGAATCCCCGCGGGATGAGGTTGACCTCGCCGGCGGCGATGTACCCCTCAGACGAGAACGCCTTGGCGACGAGGTTGATGAAGGGGTAGAGCGTGACGACGCAGACGAGGACGAGAGCGACGGCGTTCACGACACGGAAGGCGCGGTATCCCGGCGATTCCCGGATGACGCCGGTCTCCCGCCGCACGCGTGCGGCGTCGGGCTTGGGGGGCAGGGCTTCGGTCACCACAGCGAGGTACCAACCAATCGACGTGAGAGGGCGTTGGCGCCGAGCACGAGCACGAGGCCGATGATCGCCTCGAACAAGCCGATGGCCGTTCCGTACGAGAACTGGGCCGACTGGATGCCGACGCGATAGAGGTAGGTCGAGATGACGTCCGCCGTCGAATAGATGAGCGGGTTCTGCAGCAGCAGGACCTTCTCGAATCCGACGGCCATGAAGGAGCCGATGTTGAGGATGAGGAGGACCATCATGGTCGGGCGGATTCCGGGCAGAGTGATGTGCCAGGTCTGCTGCCAGCGGTTCGCCCCGTCGATGCGGGAAGCCTCGTACAGCTGGTCGTCGATCGTGGTGAGCGCCGCGAGGTACAGGATCGTTCCCCAGCCGACGGTCTGCCACACCTCCGACGACACGTAGATGGAGCGGAACCACTCGGGCCGCTGCATGAACGGGACGGGGTCGCCCCCGATCGCCTCGACCACCTGGTTCACCGTGCCGTTCAGCGCGGTGAGCTGCAGCACGAGGCCCGCCACGATCACGACCGACATGAAGTGGGGCAGGTACGAGATCGTCTGCACGATCCGCTTGAAGCGTCGCGATCGCAGCTCGTTGAGCATGAGGGCGAGGATGATCGGCAACGGGAAGGTGATGAGCAAGGTGAGACCGCCGAGAACCACCGTGTTCCAGAACACCGTCCAGAACTGCTGGTTCGAGATGAACGCCTCGAAGTAGTAGAAGCCCACCCACTCGTCGCCGAATATCGAGCCGCCGGGGCGGAACCGCCGGAACGCGATCACGTTCCCGAGCATCGGGATGTACCTGAAGACGAGCAGGAAGACGACCGGCGCGAGCAGGAACGTGTACAGCCGCCAGTCCCGGGCGAGGGCGCGGCGCCAGGTCTGCTTGGCACGGGGCGTGCGATCTCGCCGGAACCGTCGCCGTTTCGCCGGCGCAGTCGTGATCGCGCGCGTCGCAGTGCCGGCGGGCGGGGCATCGCCGAGCCGCACGGGCGGGTGAACGGATTGCGTCATAGGGAACTCCACATCGTCGTGGTTCTCGTGAGCGGGTTGCGTCTAGGGCGTGAGCACCGACGCATGCGAGGACGAGCCGACGAGCGTCGCACCCGCCTGCGCGTGCAGGCTCAGTTCTGCGGCCATCAGCGCGTGCGCCTGACTCATGGCGGTCTCGGTGCCGTCCAGGCAGTCGCGGATGAGCCGCCCGAAGTACGGGAAGCCCGTCATCCCGTTCGCATCGAAGCGCTGCTGCGTGTTCTGGTTGACGAGGAACAGCTGGCCACCGCCGTTGTCGGTGGTGATATCGATGTACTTGCGCAGCTCGATGTACCCGTCGGTGCCGAGCAGCAGTGTCCTGCCGTCTCCGAACACGCCCAGCCCGTCCGGTGTGAACCAGTCGACCCGGACGTAGCCCGTCGCCCCGTTGTCGAGGATCACGTGCGCGTCGCCGAAGTCCTGCAGGCCGGGCGTCTCAGGATGCGCGTAGTTCGCGATCGTCGACATCGACACGCGACCGCCCGCCGCGCGCGTGTAATGCAGGATCTGATCGAAGTTGTGGCTTCCGATGTCGCACAGGATGCCGCCGTACTGCGCTGGGTCGTAGAACCAGTCGGGTCGTCCGCTCCCGACGCGGTGCGGCCCGAAGCAGACGACTTGGAGCACCCGGCCGATCGCTCCGCGCTCGACGAGCTGGTCGGCGAGGATCGCCGCCTCCGAATGGACGCGCTCGCCGTAGTAGACGGCGTAGAGCAGCCCGGTCCGCGCGGTCGCCTCGCGCACGGCATCCAGCTGCGCGAACGTCGTGAGCGGGGCCTTGTCGACGAACGCGTGCTTGCCCGCTTCGATCGCGCGGAGTCCGATCGAAGCACGCTGCGAGGGGATGGCCGCCGTCGCGATCAAGCGCACCTCGGGATCGTCCAGCACCTCCTGCTCGCTCGACGCGACACGTGCCGTCGGGTACTGCTTCGCGAACGCGGCAGCACGAGCGGGGTCATCGTCGAACACCCAGGTCACGGTCGCACCGGCACCGACGAGCCCGTCGGTCATCCCGAAGATGTGCCCGTGGTCGAGGCCCACAGCCGCGAAGGCGAACTCGCCCGGCTCGACGACCGGACGCGGGAGGGCGTCGAAAGTGTATGAATGGCTCATCGGGGGTTCTCCTGGTCTGTGAGGTCGTAGGCGCGGATCCGTCCGCACATGCCGAATGCGCGATCGCCGGACGCCGTGGGAGCTTCATGGATTCGCGCATCGTGCAGGTGAGTCACGTCGCCACGCGCGACGGCGTCGGTGAGCGTCAGCGACTGCTCCGCCTGCGCGAGCGCGCGTTCGCGCACGAGTCGTCCCCAGGCGGCTGCGCGGTGCCGGACGATGGCCCCGGCCTGTCGGTAGAACTTCTCGAGAGGCGTCCGATCGCCGTCGATGACGGCGTCGCGGAGTGTCTCGAACCCCGACACGGCGAGATCACGCCGACGTGCGGCACGGGCGGCGCGCTCGTCGCCCTCGCCCAATGACGCGGCGTCTGCGTAGGCGGCCGGGTCGCCGACGATCTCGGACGGAAACGTCATCACGGCGTCGCCCGCCTCGGGCAGGCCCGCATTGCTCATCAGCACCAGCACCTCGAGCCCGCCCTGGTTGACCGCCCGGTGGATCGTTCCGGGCGTGAACCAGACGACCGACCCGGACTCCAGGACCGCCTCGCGGAATCCGTCGCTGTCGATGGTCTGCAGCGCTCCCCGCCCACCGACGACGAGGTACGCCTCGGTCGAGACGAGATGCATGTGCGGGCTGCCGCCGCGGATGCCGTCCGAAGCGGGGTCATCGTAGATGTCGAGGTGCGACAGCGAGGTGCCGCCGGGGAACGATGACACGGTCACGATGCCGCCTCTGCGAGCGACTTCTGCTTCTCGAAGAAGTGCGGTGCCCGCTCGACCAGTCGACCGGCACGGTAGTAGGGGTCGTCGGCCCCGATCGGCAGCTCCACGAACGCGCGTTCGATACCCGCTTTGTAGATGGCGGTGACGACCTCGATCGCGTTGCGGCCGTCCCACCCGTCCGCAATCGGCGCGCGGCCGTCCCGGATCGCGCCGAGCAGATCGCCGATCTGCCCGGCGTGTCCGGAGTGAGCGAGGGGTTTCCGCGCGGAGACGACGCTTTCGATGGCGGCCACCACGTCGGGGGCGCCGCCTTTCGCGGGGAACCCCCCGCTGTCTGTGCGCTCGGCGATCACCCGCCAGGGTTGGGATACCCGGGCCTTCTCCCCCTGGATGACGATCTCCTGCTCTTCGCCGTGATGCACCACGGAGCTGGTGAGCTGAGCGAGGCCGCGCTCGTATCGCAACACGGCGACCGAGAGGTCCTCCACCTCGCTGTTGTCGTGCTGCGCGTTCGCGAGCATCGCGGTGATCTCCGTCGGGCGACCCAGCAGCCACAGCAGCAGGTCGATGTGGTGGATCGCATGGTTGAGGGTGCAGCCGCCGCCCTCCTTCTCCCAGGTTCCGCGCCACCAGAGGTCGTAGTAGGGCAGCCCACGCCACCAAGCCGAGTCCACACGCACTGACGAGATCGATCCGAGCAGGCCGGACTGGACGACGGCTTTGAGCGTCGCGAGGTCGTCGCGGAACCGGTTCTGCGCCACCACCGAGAGCATCTTGCCCGAGCGTTCCTGAGCCGCGAGCATCGCGTCGCACTCCTCCAGAGACGGCGCCATCGGCTTCTCCACCAGCACGTTCACTCCCCCGTCCAGGGCCGCGATCGACAGTGCCGCGTGGGTCGAAGGGGGTGTCGCGATGCTGACGAGGTCCAGATCAGCCTCTGCGATCATCCGAAGGGGGTCGTCGTACCCGACGGCGTCGACGAGGCCGAACTCGGAGGCCTTCTGCGCGGCTTTCCCGGGCGAGACGTCGGCGAGTGCGACGATCTCGCATTCGCCGGGGAAGGCGAGGTACCCACCGATGTGCGCGCTGGCGATGCCGCCGGTGCCGATGATGCCGATCCTGAACATGCTTCCTCGCACTTCCTGAGCGTTGCGCTTCTACTACGTATTACTACGACGTAGTAGTCATGATGGACACAACGACGCGCGTGGTCAAGGATTTTCTCCGACGAATCGGAAAACGCCTTCCGGGTACCCGCGCCGGGCGCGAGCAGCCACGGGGCGGGCCGCCGTGTCGCAGCCGATCACTAGGATGGGCGACATGGTGGGAACAGCCGAGAACGACCGTCTCGTATGGATCGATTGCGAGATGACGGGGCTGGATCTCAGCGTCGACGAGCTCGTCGAGGTCGCCGTCATCGTCACGGACTACGAGCTCCGACCGCTCGACCCGGGTTTCCAGCTCGTCATCCGTCCGAGCGAGGCCGCACGGGCGAACATGGGCGACTTCGTCACCGCGATGCACGAGACCTCGGGGCTGCTGTCCGAACTCGACTCGGGCGTGGCGCTCGCTGATGCCGAGACCGCCGTGCTCGAGTACATCCAGCGCTTCGTTCCCGAGGGGAAGGCCGCGCTGGCGGGCAACACCATCGGCACCGACCGTATGTTCCTCGCGAAGTACATGCCGCGTGTCGACTCCTGGCTGCACTACCGCAACGTCGACGTCTCGAGCATCAAAGAACTCTCGCGACGCTGGTTCCCTCGCGCCTACTTCCAGGCGCCGGCCAAGGACGGCGGACACCGGGCGCTGGCCGACATCCGAGAGTCGATCCGTGAACTCGCTTACTACCGCTCCGCCGTGTTCGTGGCCGAGCCCGGACCCACCAGCGACGAGGCCCGGGCAGCCGCTGAGGCAGCCGTGTCGTCGTACGCTCCATCCGTGTAATACAATCGTAGGGTTGCCCGGTTTCACCGGGAGACATGGTGGCTATAGCTCAGTTGGTAGAGCACCGCGTTGTGGTCGCGGGGGTCGCGGGTTCAAGTCCCGTTAGCCACCCCACGTAACACCCCGGTCCGGGAGTGCAGATGATCGAGATGGATGTCGAAGAGTTCGAACTCCTCGTCACCGACGAGCTCGACCGATTGCCCGATGACATGATCGACGGGCTCGACAACGTCATCTTCGTCGTCGAAGACCGCCCCGAAGACGGCAGCCTCGACCTGCGGGGCCTCTACGACGGCTACGCCCTCACCGAGCGTGACCGCTACGGTCAGGGCGAACTGCCGGATCGCATCATCGTCTACCGCGAACCCCACCTGGCCGCCTGCGACGATCTTCCGGGCCTTCGCGACGAGATCCACACCACCCTCGTCCACGAGATCGCTCATTTCTACGGAATCGACGACGACCGCCTGCACGAGCTGGGGTGGGCATGATGAGCACCGCGCTCCCCGACCTGGACCGCGAGACCGACCTTCGCGCCGCGCCAGACGAACCGTGGCAGACCGTCGTGTGGAACGACCCCGTGAACCTGATGTCATACGTCGTCCATGTGTTCCGGACCTACTTCGGGTACTCGCGCGACCGCGCGACACAGCTCATGCTCGCCGTTCATCACGATGGCCACGCAATCGTCGCGGAAGGTCCGCGTGAAGCGATGGAGGCCCACACGCGAGCGATGCATGAGTTCGGCCTCTGGGCGACCGTGCGGCGGGGGAACGAATGACCCCTTCCGTCGTCTTCGGACTACCCCGCCCTGAGGCGGACTACCTCCGCGAGCTCGTCGAGCAGTACCTCGAACTCGTCACCACGCCCGATGACCCGCGTGACCCGGCGGCGCGACGGCTCTCGCCTGACGCCTATCCGGACGACCCGGATGCCGCGGCGGAGTTCCGTGAACTCACCCGCGACGATCTGGCGGCCACACGGGCCGCGGACGCCCGGCTGATGCTGGCGGCCCTCTCGAGCCCTCATGATCATGAGGGCGACACGGAGCCCGCGGCGATACTGACACTCGCACTCGACGCGCGAGAGCAGACCGCATGGCTGCGCACCCTGGCGGGACTTCGTCTCGTACTCGCGGAGCGCATCGGAATCAGTGACGAGAGCATCATGCCTGTCGGCGATCCGCGCTTCGACGTCTACGAGTGGCTCGGCTATCGGCAGGAGATGCTGCTGCAATCGCTCGACGCGTGATCAGGCGAGCTCGACGACATGCGTCGCGAGGCTCCGAGGGTCATTGCGGGATATGTGGTCCTGCTCCTGCGCCGCCCAGCGTTCCCAGTGCGGCCGGTAGGTTTCGCCGTCACGCGCCAGAGCGCGCTGCTTGCGCACATCCGCCGGGGCGTCCAGCCATATCGTGACCGCCGCGAAGGACGCCGCCGCGGGCGTCAACGCGCCGCTCCCCTCGAGGATGATCGCGTCGGCCGCGTTCGCGACACGCTCAGCGCCGTAACGGTCCTCAGCCCAGTCCCACTGCTGCCATCGCGCTGCCTCACCGTGACGGCGGGGGGCGAGCACGCGCGCGACGGCGTACTCGGCGCCGGCCGCGAGACCGTCCCATCCGGGATAGAGCTCATCGAGCGCGACAAGCTGGGGCGTCGTGCTCA
The DNA here is from genome assembly GCF_052921305.1 of Microbacterium sp. F1-18. NCBI lineage: Bacteria > Bacillati > Actinomycetota > Actinomycetes > Micrococcales > Microbacteriaceae > Microbacterium > Microbacterium sp. F1-18. Next base: position 409,627 of record NZ_JBREVD010000002.1, read on the forward strand.
GGGTGGCCCACCGCCGCTGGAGCTCACGGGCCAGCGTCGACTTGCCGGCGCCGCTGCGTCCGTCGATGATCACGACACCGCCCGGCGACAATTCGCCCAGCACGCTTTCGATGAGCGCGCCCGGTGTCAGGCGCGCGGCAGCCCTACTTCTTGAGGGCGCGGATGACACGGCTGAGAGCGCGGCCCACGACCCAGACGAAGGGAATGCCGACGGCGACCAGCGAGACGAGGTTCGGCTCGAAGCGCAGATCGTCACCCTTGCGTACGTACGCGCCGACAGGAATGGCGTAACCGCCGCCACCGCCGCCGCTGTTGCCCTCGGTGTCCTCGCCCGCGCCGAACCCACTGCACGTCAACGCGACAGGGATGAGCGTGATGCCACCGACATCCTGCTGCTCACCGTAAGCGCTGGTGACGCCGATGGTCGCGGACTGCTTGCCGAGTTCGAGTGCGAGGTTGGGCATGGACCCACCGTACCCTCCTCCGGCGCTCGCGGTACAGGTGTCAGTGATCGTGGTCGGGCCGTGGGTTGGTGGGCATGGCGCCGACGTCGCGTCGAGGCCCGAGCACGCTCGCCCGCGTGACCGCGCCGCGACCGAAGCGAGCGCGGGCTCCGTCGAGCGCGTCGTCGACGCGGCGCCACTCCTCGTCGTCGTCCCAGAGCGTCAGTCCGCCGGTTCCGTCGGGTCGGAGCTTTTCGGCGCGCACCCCGATGAGTCGCACCGGTTGCGACAGCTCGACCGTCGAGAGGAGATCAATGGCGGCCGAACCGATCCGTTGGCCGACGTTCGTCGCGAGCGGCAGGGTCTGCGAGCGTGAGTATGTCGAGAAGTCGCTCAGACGGACCTTGATCGACACCGTGCCGGCCTCCCACCCACCCGCGCGCAGCCGCGCTCCGACCCGATCAGCCAGGCGTCGGAGCTCGGAACGGAGCACCGTGAGATCGGTGACATCGTGAGAGAACGTCTCCTCGTGCGAGATGCTCTTCTCAGCCCGTTCGGTCTGGACCTGCCGCGCATCGTGCCCACGCGACAGATGCCACACACGCTCGCCCATCGCGGGCCCGAGGGCGCGGTCGAGCACCGATCTGGGGGTGTCCCAAACGTCGGCGACAGTGCGGATGCCGCGTGTGAGAAGGGCCTCTACTGCTTTCGGCCCGACGCCCCACAGAGCGCCGACCGGCCGTCCGGCCAGGAATCTGAGCGTCTGGTGCTCGGAGACGACGAGGAGACCGTCGGGCTTGGAGATCGTCGACGCCATCTTCGCGACATGCTTGGTCGCCGCGACCCCGACGCTGCAGGTGAGGCCCGTCTCGTCCAAGACACGTGCGCGGATGAGCTGAGCGATGTCGCGCGGGCTCCCCCAGAGCCGACGAGCACCGCTCACGTCGAGGAAGGCTTCGTCGATCGACAGCGGCTCGACCAGAGGTGTGATCGATCGGAAGATCTCCATCACGCCGCGTGAGAGCTCGGCGTACCGCTCGAAGGTCGTCGGCACGACGATGGCCTGCGGGCAGAGCTGCAGGGCACGTGCGACCGGCATTGCCGAGCGCACGCCGAAGCGACGAGCCTCGTACGAGGCGCTCGACACAACCCCGCGCCGTTCGACGCCGCCCACGATGATGGGCTTGCCGGCGAGCGACGGATCGTCGAGCACCGCCACCGCCGCGTAGAACGCATCCATGTCGACGTGGAGGATGCGCGTGCCGGTGTCGTCGGCGTCGGGCGGCGAAACGATGCGCCCCGAACCGTCTCCGCGTCCCATGGTTCCATTCTCGCCCGTGCCACCGACACCGGGCGCTGCTCGGGCGACGAAGCGGCGCCGCCGCCCCTCACGAGGAGGGAGTCGACGACGCCGCCGGGGTCGTGCGGATCGCTCTGCTACTGAGCCGCCCGCTCGAGGATCAGTTCGCGCACCCGCGCCGCGTCGGCCTGACCCTTCATCGCCTTCATGACAGCACCGATCACCGCACCCGCGGCCTGCACCTTGCCGTCCTTGATCTTCGCGAGGACGTCGGGCTGCGCGGCGAGGGCCTCGTCGATCGCGGCGATCAGCGCGCCGTCGTCGGAGACCACGGCCAGTCCGCGCGCGTCGACGACATCCTGAGGAGATCCCTCGCCGTCGATGACACCCTCGAGCACCTGGCGGGCCAGCTTGTCCGTCAGCGTGCCGGCATCCACCAGCTTCTGGAGCGCCGCCACGTCGGTGGGCGCGACCAGAGACTGCGGCTCCGCGCCACGCGCATTCGCGACGCGCGTGATCTCACCCGTCCACCACTTCCGTGCAGAGGCCGGCGACGCGCCGGCCGCGACCGTGGCGTCGACCTCGGCGAGCAGACCGCCGTTGACGACGTCCTGGAACTCGAGATCGGTGAAGCCCCACTCGCCCTGAAGCCGGCGACGCCGGGCCGCGGGCGGCTCGGGAAGGGCGGCACGGAGCTCTTCGATCAACTCCGGCGAAGGAGCTACCGGCAGGAGATCGGGCTCCGGGAAGTACCGGTAGTCGTCGGCATCCGACTTCGGCCGCCCCGGCGAGGTCGTGCCGGTGTCTTCGTGCCAGTGCCGGGTCTCCTGCGTGATGGTGCCGCCCTCGGCGAGGATGGCGGCCTGGCGCTGGATCTCGTAGCGCACCGCCCGTTCGACGGAGCGCATCGAGTTGACGTTCTTCGTCTCGGTACGGGTGCCCAGCTTCTCCTGGCCCCGTGGCCGCAGCGAGACATTCGCATCGCATCGCAGGTTGCCGCGCTCGAGGCGCGCCTCCGAGATGCCCAGGCCGATGACGATGTCGCGGATCGTGCGCACGTACGCCTTGGCGATCTCCGGCGCGCGGTGCTCGGCGCCGAAGATCGGCTTCGTCACGATCTCGACGAGAGGCACGCCGGCACGGTTGTAGTCGACGAGCGAGAACTCCGCGCCCTGGATGCGGCCAGCGGCGCCTCCCATGTGGGTGAGCTTGCCCGCGTCCTCTTCCATGTGCGCCCGCTCGATGTCGACGGTGACGGTCGTTCCGTCCGACAGCTCCACCTCGACCGCGCCCTCGAACGCGATCGGCTCGTCGTACTGCGAGATCTGGTAGTTCTTGCCGAGGTCCGGGTAGAAGTAGTTCTTCCTCGCGAACCGGCTCGACGGAGCGATCGAGCAGCCGAGCGCCAGGCCCAGACTGATCGACGACCGGATCGCCGTCTCGTTCACGACCGGGAGTGCCCCGGGCAGGCCCATGTCGACCGGCGCGACGAGGGTGTTCGGAGCCGCGTCGTGATTGTCGGGGTGAGCCGGGTTCGCCGCCGGCGAGAACATCTTCGTGCGCGTGTTCAGCTCGACGTGCACCTCGAAGCCGAGCACCGGCTCGAACAGCTCCAGCGCCTTGTCGAAGTCCATCAGTGCGACCTTGGCAGCCATCAGCGTGCCCCTCCCAGGATCGGTGCGCGGTCGAGCAGCGGGCCACCCCAGCTGTCGACGAGCAGAGTCTCGAGCGCGGCGCCCACACGGTAGAGCTGCGCATCCTGGCGCGCAGGCGCGATGAACTGGATGCCGACCGGCAGGCCGTCGTCTTCGGACAGCCCCGACGGGATCGAGATCCCCGGGACGCCGGCGAGGTTCACCGGGATGGTCGTGACGTCGTTGAGATACATCTGCAGCGGATCGTCGATCTGCTCGCCGAGGCGGAAGGCGGTCGTGGGTGCGGACGGGGTCGCGATGACGTCGACCTGCGCGAACGCCTCGTCGAAGTCGCGCTGGATGAGGGTGCGCACCTTCTGCGCACTGCCGTAGTAGGCGTCGTAGTAGCCCGCCGACAGCGCATACGTACCGAGGATGATCCGTCGCTTGACCTCGTCGCCGAACCCCGCTTCGCGCGTCGCCGACATGACGTCCTCGACAGTGCCGCCCGGCACGTCGACGCGCAGCCCGAAGCGGACGGAGTCGAACTTGGCGAGGTTGCTGGATGCCTCGGCCGGGAGGATCAGGTAGTAGGCCGCCACCCCGTACTCGAAGTGGGGTGCGCTGATCTCGACGATCTCGGCCCCCTGCGCCTCCATAGCCGCCAGCGACGCGCGGAACGACGCGCTCACGCCGGGCTGGAAGCCCACGTCGGCCAGCTCGCGGATGACACCGATTCTGAGCCCGCGCAGCACATCGCCGCGGGCACCCTCTCGCGCCGCTGCGGCGAAGGACGGCCACCGGTCGGCGAGCGAGGTCGAGTCGTGCGGGTCGTGCCCGCCGATGACGTCGTGCAGGAGCGCCGAGTCGAGCACGGTGCGCGAGACCGGACCCACCTGATCGAGGCTCGAGGCGAGGGCGATCGAGCCGTATCGGCTGACGCCGCCGTAGGTCGGCTTGACTCCCACCGTGCCCGTGACGTGCGCGGGCTGACGGATCGAGCCTCCCGTGTCGGACCCGAGAGCGAGGGGCGCCTCGAAAGCGGCGACGGCCGCGGCGGAGCCGCCTCCCGAGCCGCCGGGGATGCGCTCGAGGTCCCATGGGTTGCGGGTGGGTCCGTACGCTGAGTGCTCCGTCGACGAGCCCATCGCGAACTCGTCCATGTTGGTCTTGCCGAGGGGCACGAGGCCGGCGGCGCGAGCGCGGGCGACGACCGTCGCGTCGTACGGCGACATGAAGCCTTCGAGGATTCTCGATCCGCTGGTCGAGGGCATGTCGGTCGTGACGAGAACGTCCTTGATCGCGAGGGGCACGCCGGCCAGCTCGCCCAATGGATCTCCCGCGGCGCGGCGCGCATCGATCTCGCCTGCGACCTGGAGCGCGTGGTCGGAGACGTGCAGGAACGCATGCACGTCGCCGTCGACGGCGACGATGCGGTCGAGGTGCGCCTGGGTCACCTCGACGCTGCTGACGCTTCCGTCGGCCAGGCGCGCCGCCAGCTCGGCGGCGCTCGAACGGATGATGTCGCTCACTGCTCCTCCCCCAGGATCGCCGTCACGCGGAAACGGTCGTCCGCACGTTCGGGTGCATTCTGGAGCACCTGTTCGAGCGTGAGCATGTCGCCGGGCACATCCTCGCGGAAGACGTTCTCGAGGGCGATGGGGTGGCTGGTCGCCGGGACATCCGGGGTCGCCACCTCCGACACCTTCGCGATGTTGTCGACGATCGCGTCGAGCTGTCCGGTGAGACGCTCGACCTCCTCGTCGTTCAGCTGGATCCGGGCGAGCACGCCGAGGTGGCGCACGAGATCGGGGGTGATTTCAGACACCCGTCGATTCTAGTTCGGGCCCGATCGTGCACGAGACCCGTAGGGTGTCAGCGTGACGACCTACGACCCGCCACGTCCCTGGATCGCCAGCTACGCCGACGGGGTGCCGGACGATCTCCCGCCCATGGAGGGCTCACTCGTCGACATCGTCGCGACGTCGGCGCGGGAGCATCCCGACGCTCCTGCCCTGGAGTTCTTCGGGCGCACCGTGTCATACCGGCAGCTGCAGGACCGCATCGAACGTGCGGCCGCCTATCTGAGGGACGCCGGCGTGCGCCGCGGCGACCGGGTGGCGATCGTGCTGCCCAACTGCCCCCAGCACATCGTCGCGTTCTACGCCGTGCTGCGGCTCGGAGCCGTCGTCATCGAGCACAACCCGCTCTACACGCCGCGTGAGATGCGCAAGCAGTTCGAGGACCACGGCGCGAAGGTCGCGATCGTCTGGAACAAGCTCGTCTCGATGCTCCTGGACTTCCCCGACGATCTCGCGCTCAACGCCGTGATCTCCGTGGACATCACCACGGCGATGCCGCTCGGCATGCGGGCGGCGCTCCGGCTTCCCATCGCGAAAGCGCGGGAGTCTCGCGAGGCGCTCACCTCTCCGGTGCCCCGAAAACGCGTTTACGGCTTCTGGTCGGATGCCGAACGACACGACCCCCTGCCGGTGAGCCACGTGGGCCCGACGACGGGAGATCTCGCGCTCATCCAGTACACCAGCGGAACGACCGGAAACCCCAAGGGCGCCGCCCTCACCCATCGCAACCTCTTGGCCAACGCCGCGCAGGCGCAGGCGTGGACGCCGACGATCGAGCGCGGCGAGGGTTGCGTGGTCTACGCCGTGCTACCGATGTTCCACGCGTACGGCCTCACGCTCTGTCTCACCTTCGCCATGTCGATGGGCGCCCGGCTCGTGCTCTTCCCGAAGTTCGATCCAGCCCTCGTGCTCGCCGTCCACAAGCGGCATCCGGCCACACTCCTGCCCCTGGTGCCTCCGATCGCCGAGCGTCTGCTCGCGGCGGCGGACGAGGCCGGTGTCTCCCTCGCGGGAACGCAGGTCGCCATCTCGGGCGCTATGGCGCTCCCCCACGAACTCGTCGTCCCGTTCGAGGCATCGACCGGTGGATACCTCGTCGAGGGATACGGCCTCTCGGAATGTTCGCCGGTTCTCATGGCCAATCCGGTCGCGGACAACCGTGTGCCCGGGACGGTCGGATTGCCGCTTCCCGGCACCGAGTGCCGCGTGGTGGATCCTGACGAACCGACACGCGACGTCGAGCCCGGCGGTCGCGGTGAGCTTCTGGTGCGGGGTCCGCAGGTGTTCTCGGGCTACTACGGAAAGCCCGAGGAAACCGAGAAGGTCTTCGTCGACGGTTGGTTCCGCACCGGCGACATCGTCACGATCGACGAGGCGGGCTTCGTGCGCATCGTCGATCGGATCAAGGAGCTCATCATCACCGGCGGGTTCAACGTCGCCCCGACCGAGGTCGAGATCGCGCTGCGCCAGCATCCGCAGATCGCCGATGCCGCGGTGGTGGGCCTCCCCAGCGAGCATTCGGGCGAGGACGTCGTCGCCGCCGTCGTTGCGGTGCCCGGGGCGACGATCGACGAGGGCGACGTCCGCGACTTCTGCCGCGGCATCCTCACCCCGTACAAGGTGCCGCGCAGGGTCGTCGTGGTGGACGAACTGCCGAAATCGATGATCGGCAAGGTCCTCCGCCGCCAGGTCAGGGATCGACTGCTCGCGGGCTGACGCAGCCCGGGCGGGGTGCGGAGTCGACCGCGAGTCAGGACCCGAGAGCGGCCGGCCCCTGCTCGACGAGGACGCGGAACTGCGCGGCGTCGATGATTCGCACGCCCAGCTGTTCGGCCTTCGCCAGCTTCGAGCCCGCGCCCGGCCCGGCGGCGACGAAGTCGGTCTTCTTCGAGACGGACGAGCCAGCCTTACCGCCGGCAGCGAGGATCGCCTCCTGCGCGCCCTCGCGGGTATAGCCCTCGAGGGATCCAGTCGCCACGACCGTGATTCCTTCGAGCACTCCTCCCTCGACGACAGCGGCGCCCGGACCCGGGTGCCCCGGCACTTCGAGACGGGCTCCGGCTGCCTCCCACCGTTCGACGATCTCGCGGTGCCAGTCGACCCCGAACCAATCGATCAGCGAGTCCGCGATGATGCCGCCCACACCCTCGACCGCCGCGAGCTCGTCGCGCGTCGCCGCTCGGATCGCCGCGATCGAGCCGAACCACTGCGCGAGCGCACGAGCCGCGACCGGACCGACATGGCGGATGCTGAGCGCGACGAGGAACCGCCAGAGCTCCTTCGTCTTCGCCTTCTCGAGCTCGTCGAGGAGCTTGAGCGCCTGAGCCGACGGCTGCGGACCGGTCAGCCCCTCCTTCTTCTCCGCAGCCGAGGGGTTGCGCCGGAAGGGAGCTCGCCGCACCGGTTCGCCCGTCGTGTCGTCGACGCGCGGTTCGCCGGTCTCGGAGTCGCGCACGATGACCTCGATCGGCACCAGCTGGTCGAGAGTGAGCTCGAAGAGAGCCGCTTCGGTCACGAGCGGAGGCTCGGCCTCCCCCAGCGGCTGCGTCAGCGCCGCCGCCGTCACCTCGCCCAGCGCCTCGATGTCGAGCGCACCCCGCGAGCCGACGTGCTCGACGCGGCCCCGCACCTGTGCGGGGCACGAGCGTGCGTTGGGACACCGGAGGTCGATGTCGCCCTCCTTGGCGGGGCGCAGCGGCGACCCGCACTCGGGGCAGTCGGCGGGCATCACGAACGCACGTTCGGTGCCGTTGCGCAGCTCGACCACCGGTCCGAGCACCTCGGGGATCACATCGCCCGCCTTCCGCAACACGACCGTGTCGCCGATGAGGACGCCCTTCGCGCGGACGACGTCTTGGTTGTGCAGCGTCGCCTGGCGCACCACGCTCCCCGCGACGCGAGCCGGTGCCATCACCGCGAAGGGAGTGGCTCGCCCCGTGCGGCCGACCGAGACGACGATGTCGAGCAGCTTGGTGTTGACCTGTTCGGGCGGGTACTTGTATGCGATCGCCCACCGCGGCGCCCGGCTCGTCGCACCGAGCTCGTCGTGCAGCGCCAACTCATCGATCTTCACGACGACGCCGTCGAGCTCGTGCTCGACGCTGTGCCGGTTCTCGCCGAAGTGTTCAACGTAGTCGAGCACCCCCTGGATGCTCTCGTGGGTCTGCGAGTGGGGACTGATCGGAAGCCCCCACTCGGCGAGGAGCGTGTAGATCTCGCTCTGCGACGACACCGGCGGGTTCTGCCACGCGCCGATCCCGTGGACGTACAGGCGGAGCGAGCGGACACGGGCCTCCGAGGCCTCCAGTTCGAGCCCGGTCTTCTTGTCGAGCTGCTGCCGCAGGCCACCGCTGGCCGCGTTGCGGGGGTTCGCGAAAGCCGGGAAGCGTCGCTCGGCGCTGGTACGCGCGCGCTCCTCGTCGAACGCCCGGGAACGGGAACGGGCCTCATCGACCACCCGGTCGCGCATGGCCGCCTGGAGCGCGTTGAGCTGAGCGAACTCGGCGACGGGGATGAAGATCTCGCCGCGGACCTCGACGAGGGAAGGGTGTCCCGAGCCCGCGAGTCGTTGCGGGATGCCGGCGACGCGCAGCGCGTTGACGGTCACGTCCTCGCCGACGCGCCCGTCGCCGCGGGTCGCAGCAGACGTCAGCACGCCATTCTCGTAGCGCAGGCTGATCGCGAGCCCATCGATCTTGAGCTCGGAGAGCCAGCGCACCGGGCGTCCGGCAGAGGCTGATGCCTTCATGCACCAGTCGGTCAGTTCTTCGGGCGAGAAGACGTTGCCGAGACTCAGCATGCGTTCGGCGTGCGTGACCGGGGCGAACAGGGTCGACTCGGCGGCGCCGACGGTCTGGGTCGGCGAGTCTTGGGACTGCAGTTCAGGATGCCACCTCTCGAGTGCGTCGAGCCGGCGCATCCAGCCGTCGTACGTCGCGTCATCGACAACCTCGGCGTCGCGGCCGTAGTAGGCATCGCGCGCCGCGGTGATCCGTTCGATCAGGTCACGCGCTTCCGCGCGCGCTTCGTCGAGAGTGATCTCGGGGAGTTCTCCGTCTGCCACGTGGTCAGTCTAGGCAGGGGGCACGACGCTCCAGCCGGGCTTCCCGTCGAGTTGCCGGATGCGGTACGTGAACGAGCCGCGGTAGCGGAAGAGTTCCCCCACGAGCCAGGCCCGCACCCTCACGTCGACACGTTGCGCCGCGGCATCCGCGGGGTCCGACGTCTCCGTCACCGTCACCCGGGCTACCGGCGGGAGGGGCAGACGCAGAACCCCGAGCCGCGCGGCGATCCCGGTCGACCGCAGGCGCATCCCGGTCGTATCGGCCTCGGCGCGCAGTCGTATCTCCAGTGCGCCCCGGCGCCCCAATCGGTCGACGATCTCGCCCGGTCGTGCGCTCGTCATCGCGTCGACCATCCGCCGCCGCGCGGTGGCGAAGAGGAAGTCGCGCTCGCCGCGCAACGACCCGTCGGGTCGTGGCGTGTTCGTGATCACGAACGGGACATCGGTGCCGTCCTCCGGGAACATCACACCTCTCCCCGCGAACAGGCGCATCACGGGGCGCAGCCACAGCGGGCCGCAGTACCCCGCTTCGTCATAGATGCCGTGCCCGACGCCCGCGCACCCGTCGGCGATCGGGCCGAAGTACACCTGAAGCACGGGTGGCATCCGCTTCAGCCCGTCGCCGAGCGCTCGCTCGTACACGGAGGGGCGGCTGACATGAGGTGTCGCAGCTGCACTGAACATGTTCAGAAACTACTACGATGGCGTCATGAACGACACCCGACACCGCGCCGTCGTCGCCGGCGCCTCCGGATTCATCGGCGCGGCCGTCGTCGACGCGCTCACGGCCGATGGGTACACCGTCGACATCATCGGTCGAACTTCCGGCACCACGTGGGCCGATTCCGCCGGTATCGACTGCCTCGTGAACGGCGCGGATCTGCTGATCAACCTCGCGGGCAAGTCGGTCGACTGCCGCTACACCGATGGCAACCGAGACGAGATCCTGCGATCGCGCGTGGCGACCACGCGGGCACTCTCCGAAGCCGTCGGACGCGCTGAGCGGCCTCCGCGACTGTGGGTGAACGCCTCGACGGCGACCATCTACCGCCACGCCGTCGACCGCCCGAACTCCGAGTCCGATGGAGAGCTGGGCACCGGTTTCTCCGTCGATGTCGCGCGGGCATGGGAGGCGTCGTTCTTTCGCGGCGAGCTGCCCGGGACCCGCCGCGTCGCCCTGCGGATGGCCATCGTCCTCGGCCCGGGGCCGGCGACCGCGATGCTGCTGACGTTGGCACGCCTCGGCCTCGGCGGGCCGCAGATCGACGGCCCGATCATCCCGCATCGCCGCTACCGCGGAATCGGTGATGATCCCACCGGCGGCCCGGCGCCGTGGCACCGCACCCGTGGACGCCAACGCTTCAGCTGGGTGCACATCGATGACGTCGTAGGCGCCCTGCGCTGGGTCGACGCGCACGACGACATCACCGGGGTCCTGAACGTCGTGAGCCCGCACGCGTCGGACAACCGCACTCTCATGCGCCAGCTGCGGTCGATCGTGGGCATGCCGATCGGGATCCCCTCCTGGCGGTGGATGCTCGAACCCGCCATGTGGGTGCTGCGCACCGAGCCGGAACTCATCCTGAAGAGCCGCTGGGTCACGCCGGAACGGCTCTTGGATTCGGGATACCGGTTCCGCTACACCGAGCTCGACGACGCGCTCCGCGCAGCCGCCGGATCGATCAGGCGTCGACCGGAACGGCCGAGACGGTCCGGTCGATCGTGAACTGTCCGAGCACGCGGGTGCCGTCGTAGATGACGGCCGTCTGACCCGGCGCCACACCGTCGAAGGGCGTCTCCGGCACCACGACGATCTCGCTCGCCGTGATCTCGGCCCGCGCCGGCACCGGCTCGGCATGAGCGCGGATCTGCACTTCACACGAGAAGGTCCGCTGGCTCGGTGCGCGACCGGCCCACGTGAAGCGGGCGCCCGCGATCTCGGCGGTCGCCAGCGCCTCCTTCGGACCCACCACGACACGGTTGTCGACCGGACGCACCTCGAGCACGAAGCGGGGCTTGCCGTCAGGCGCCGGCACTCCCAGCTGCAGGCCGCGGCGCTGACCCACGGTGAACGCGTGGGCGCCTTCGTGACGCCCGATCACCGTGCCCGTGCGATCGACGATCTCCCCGGCCTCGGCCCCGACCTTCTCGGCGAGCCACCCCCGGGTGTCGCCGTCGGGAATGAAGCAGATGTCGTGGCTGTCCGGCTTCTGCGCCACTGTCAGCCCGCGCTCCGCAGCCTCCGCACGCACCTCGGCCTTCGACGGCGTCGCACCGAGGGGGAAGTACGTGTGAGCGAGCTGATCGGCGGTGAGCACGCCGAGGACGTACGACTGGTCCTTCGCGGCATCCGACGCGCGGTGCAGCTCGCGCCCGTCGGGACCATCGACCAGCAGCGCATAGTGACCGGTGCACACAGCGTCGAAGCCGAGCTCGATCGCGCGCTCGAGCAGCGCCGCGAACTTGATCTTCTCGTTGCAGCGCATGCACGGATTCGGTGTGCGACCCGCGCGATACTCCGAGACGAAATCGTCGATGACATCGTCGCGGAAGCGCTCCGAGAAGTCCCAGACGTAGAAGGGGATGCCGAGCAGATCAGCGGCACGGCGCGCATCCATCGCGTCTTCGATCGTGCAGCAGCCGCGACTTCCGGCGCGGAGAGTGCCGCCCGCGCGAGACAGGGCGAGATGCACGCCCACGACGTCGTGGCCGGCGTCGACGGCTCGGGCAGCGGCCACCGCCGAGTCGACGCCTCCACTCATGGCAGCCAGTACTCGCATCTGTCCAGTCTACGTACGGGCTGCGCGACCGGCGCGGGCGGCGACCGCACGTCGGTGCACCTCGGGAAGCGCAGCGAGGAAAGCGTCGACATCCGCGTCCGTACTGGTTCGCCCCAGCGTGAGACGCAGTACCGCACGTGCGTCGTCAGCGTCACGTCCCAACGCGAGAACCACGTGGGAGGGTTCCGTGACCCCGGCCTGACAGGCCGATCCGGTCGACACGGCGACTCCGACGGTGTCGAACAGGAAGAGGAGCGTCTCGCCGATCGTGCCCGGGAAGAGCACGTGCACGTTGCCCGGAAGTCGATCGCCGAGGTCACCGAGGATCTCGGCCGAGGGTACGAGCGAACGGATGCCGTCGATGAGACGGTCGCGAAGCATCGTGAGCCTGCGCGTCTCACGTGTGCGGTCGGCTTCGGCGGCTCCCAGCGCCGCGGCGAACGCCGCGGCGCCGGCGACATCGGGCGTACCCGCTCTCAGCCCGCGCTGCTGACCGCCGCCGTGGGCCAGAGGCGTGAGCTGCGCGTGACGCGAGACGACGAGCGCGCCCGTGCCCACGGGGGCACCGACCTTGTGTCCGGACACCGACATCGCCACCAGCCCGCCAGGACCCGAGCCCGCGCCCCGCCAGGAGGCGAAGTCGAGGTGGACAGCGCCGAGGGCCGCGACCGCATCGAGATGCAGAGGGACCCCCGCACCCCGCGCCGCAGCGGCGAGTGCCGCCGGGTCATTGCGCGTCCCGACCTCGTTGTTGGCGACGAGGGCGGTCGCGAGGACGGCTCCGGGCAGTGCCGCCGCGAACCGCCGCGGATCGATCCGGCCGACGTCGTCGAGCCCGACGGACCGCACGGTAGCGCCCCAGCGGGCTGCGAGCCAGGCGACGGCGTCGATGGTCGCGTGATGCTCGCCGTCGGGCAGCACGATCGGGCCCGCCGGCACGCCCTCGGCCGCGAGCCAGAGACCCTTGACCGCCAGATTGACGGCCTCCGTGCCGCCGGATGTGAGAACGACCTCGATCGGCTCGCAGCCGAGCGCCGCCGCGACCGCGTCGCGGGCATCCTCGAGGAGACGGCGCGCGGCCTGCCCGGCGCCGTGTACCGACGAAGCGTTGCCGAGCGTCTCGTGCGCCGCCAACCACGCGTCGCGCGCCTCGGGTCGGAGCGCGGTCGTCGCAGCGTGATCGAGATAGACGACCATTGCACCTCCCCGAGCGTTCACCGTCGCTCATTACTGTAGATCGCATGCCCGACAGCATCAGCCCGGCCGGACTGCACGATTCCCGATTCACCGACCTCGGCGTCACCATCCGCGACGACGGCGGCACGATCCGCGTGTGGTCGGAGCGGGCGACGACGATCGATGTGGTGCTGTTCGACGATCACGATCTCGATTGGGCGGTCGACGAGCGCCCGCTGTCGCCCGTCGGAGGCGGTATCTGGGAGGCGCACGTCGAGACACTGCGCCCCGGAGTGCGCTATGCGCTGCGCGTGGACGGACCCCACGGTCCGGGAGACGTGTTCAACCCCGAGACGCTCCTGCTCGATCCGTACGGCCGAGGCGTCGTCTCGGGCGCCCCCGGCGATCATCGCTCGGTCGTGGTCGATCCGGCGTTCGACTGGGGCGGCATCCGCAAACCGCGGATTCCCCGCGATCGCACGGTCATCTACGAGGCGCACGTCAAAGGACTGACGAAACGGCATCCCGACATCCCGCCGGCGCTGCACGGCACGTACGCGGGCCTCGGTCACCCGGCCATGATCGATCACCTGCAAGCGCTCGGAGTCACGAGCGTCGAGCTGCTCCCCATCCACGCGTTCGAGAGCGAGCCCCGTCTGCTCGCGCTCGGACTGGCCAACTACTGGGGCTACAACACGCTCGGCTTCTTCGCTCCCCACGCGGCCTACGCCACGCAGGATGCCCGCCGCGGCGGGCCGACGGCCGTCCTGAAAGAGCTCAAGCGCACGGTGCGGGCACTGCACGCGGCCGGTATCGAGGTCATCCTCGACGTGGTCTACAACCACACCGCCGAGCTCGAGCTCGGGGGGCCGCGCTCGAGCTTCCGGGGAATCGACAACCGCGCCTACTACCGCCAGCGAGACGATGGGGCGTACATCGATGTGACCGGATGTGGCAACGCCGTCGACACCTCGACCGATGCCGCCGCACGTCTGATCCTCGACTCGCTGCGGTACTGGAGCGAGGACGTGCAGATCGACGGGTTCCGCTTCGACCTCGCCGTCACGCTCGGTCGCGACGGCGAGCACGTGTTCGATCCGGAACACCCCTTGTTGCGCGCCATCGCCGACGACCCGGTGCTCCGCGACGACAAGATCATCGCCGAGCCCTGGGACATCGGACTCGGCGGGTGGCACACCGGTGGGTTCGGCGACGGGTGGCAGGAGTGGAACGACCGCTACCGCGACGGTATCCGCAACTTCTGGCTCAGTGACATCGACTATCTGCGGCGCGCCGGCACCTCGCCCGCCGGTGTCGGAGGCCTCGCCACCCACCTCGCCGGTTCCGCACCGCTCTTCGGCGCGGAACGAGGCCCCCTCGCCGGCGTGAACTTCATCACCGCCCACGACGGCTTCACCCTGCGCGACCTCGTCTCGTACGACGTCAAGCACAACGACGCCAACGGTGAGCAGGGCCGCGACGGCGCCGACACGAACCGCTCGTTCAACCACGGCGCGGAGGGCGAGACGTCACTCGAGAACATCCTGACCGCGCGCCGCCGCACGATGCGCAACCTCGTCGGGACCCTCCTGCTCTCTGCCGGTGTGCCGATGCTGACGGCGGGAGACGAGATGGGGCGTACGCAGCTGGGCAACAACAACGCGTACTGCCACGACAGCGCCCTCACCTGGGTCGATTGGCAGTTGGCGGACTGGCAGGTCGACCTGCTCGCGCATGTGCGTACGCTCACGCGGCTGCGGGCGGAGAACCCGGCGTTGCGGCCGGTGCGCTACGCCGACCCCGAGGATGAGATTCCCGAAGCCTCCGTCATGCACTGGTTCGACGCCGAGGGCCAGCCCATGACGCAGAGCACCTGGACCGACCCCGAACAGCGCACGCTTCAGTACGTCGCGACCTCCACGCCGGCGCACGAACCGCATAACTGCATACTCCTGGTGATCCACGGCCGTGAAGCAGACTCGGAGGTCGTGCTGCCATCGGTCGGGACGGCGACCTCGTTCGTCTCGCTGTGGTCCAGCGCCGACGAACACCCCCGCGCCCGCCACGAACGGTTCGCCCCGGGCGAGCGTCTCGCCCTCTCCGGGCCGACGTTGCATTTGCTCAGAGCCGAGTAAGGCGCAAGCCCGTTTTTCGATCTCGCCCACCGCGATAGGTTCGAGCCGTGGCATCAACGACGCGCACGACCTCACCCGTCCCGTTCCGCAGCACCGGCGAGATCCCCGGCCGGCCCGCAGCACCCGTTCCCTCGATCGGCGACACCGTCACCGGACGCATTCCGCTCCAGCGACCCGCCCCCGCGGTCCCCGGCGATCGGTTCCGTCCGTCCGCCTTCGCAGGCGAGGCCGTGCCGTTCCGGGTCACGGCGTTCCGCGAGGGCCACGACGCGATCGGCGTGCATCTGAGGCTCACCGCGCCGGATGGCCGCGAGTCACTGCACCGTCTGACGCCGCTCAACGACGGGTTCGACCGGTGGTCCGTCCTCA
Source organism: Microbacterium sp. F1-18 (assembly GCF_052921305.1). Classification (NCBI taxonomy): domain Bacteria; kingdom Bacillati; phylum Actinomycetota; class Actinomycetes; order Micrococcales; family Microbacteriaceae; genus Microbacterium; species Microbacterium sp. F1-18. The sequence goes on from NZ_JBREVD010000002.1 coordinate 425,389, forward strand.
TCGCCCCTTTGACCGAGGGCGTGTGGCGATTCCGGTTCGAAGCGTTCGGCGACGACTTCGCCACGTGGCAGCACGCCGCGGCGATCAAGATCGCGGCCGGCGTCGACGTCGACCTCATGCGCGAGGCGGGAGCCCAGCTGATGAGCCGCGCCGCCGCTGAGAAGTCACGTCCCGCCGCCGAGCGCAAGCTTCTCGAGAAAGCCGCGTCGAGGCTTCGGGATGCCGCGGCCGACGCCGTCGACGCGCTCACGGTGGTCCGCGACGCCGAGATCGCCCGCGTCTTCGCCGACCGTCCGCTGCAGTCGCTGGTGACGGTCGGCGACGAGCACGAGCTCCTCGTCGAGCGTGAGCGCGCGGGCGTCGGTGCCTGGTACGAGTTCTTCCCCCGGTCCGAGGGCGCCGAACGCCTCGCCGACGGCTCCGTCCGCAGCGGCAGCTTCGTCACCGCGCGGGACCGTCTGCCCGCGGTCGCTGCGATGGGGTTCGATGTGCTCTACCTGCCGCCGATCCATCCGATCGGGCGCACCCACCGCAAGGGTCCCAACAACACGCTCACCGCGGGACCGAACGATCCCGGGTCCCCCTGGGCGATCGGCGGCCCGGAGGGCGGCCACGACACGGTGCACCCCGATCTCGGGACCCTCGAGGACTTCCGCGGCTTCGTCGCCGCCGCCTCCGACGCCGGCCTCGAGGTCGCGCTCGACCTCGCGCTGCAGGCGTCGCCCGACCACCCGTGGGTCTCCGAGCACCCCGAGTGGTTCACCACTCTCCCCGACGGTTCCATCGCCTACGCCGAGAACCCCCCGAAGAAGTACCAGGACATCTACCCGATCAACTTCGACAACGACCCGGACGGCATCCGCGCCGAGGTCTTGCGCGTCGTCCGGCACTGGATCGCACAGGGCGTGCGCATCTTCCGCGTCGACAATCCGCACACCAAGCCCCTGCAGTTCTGGGAGTGGCTCATCGCGACCGTCGCCGACGAGACCCCCGGCGTCGTCTTCCTGGCCGAGGCGTTCACTCGCCCCGCGCCGATGCAGGGGCTGGCGATGGCCGGGTTCCAGCAGAGCTATTCGTACTTCACCTGGCGCAACACGAAGGAGGAGCTCGAGGAGTTCCTCACCTCCGTCGCCCACGACACGGCCGACTTCATGCGGCCGAACCTCTTCGTGAACACTCCCGACATCCTCACCGAGTACCTGCAGTACGGGGGGCGTCCGGCCTACAAGATCCGCGCCGCTGTCGCGGCGACGGCGGGCGCCTCGTATGGCGTCTACGCGGGATACGAGCTCGTCGAGAACGTCGCCCGTCCCGGCTCGGAAGAGAACATCGACAACGAGAAGTACGAGTACAAGCTCCGCGATTGGGCAGGCGCCGAGGCGCGGGGCGAATCACTCGCTCCCTTCCTGACCCGGCTCAACGAGATCCGGCGTGCGCACCCCGCGCTCCGGCAGCTGCGCAACCTGTCGTTCCACTGGTCCGACGACGACGCGATCGTGGTGTTCTCGAAGCATCTGCCCGGTGCGCTCACCGCCGACGGGCAGGCCGACACCGTCCTGGTCGTCGTCAACGTCGACCCCCACTCGGCACGCGAGACGACGGTGCACCTCGACACCTCCGTGTGGGGTGTGGCACCGGGCGACGAGTACGAGGTCGAAGACCTGCTCAGCGGGTCGGTCTGGACCTGGAACGACCACAACTATGTGCGCCTCGACGCGTTCGTCGAGCCGGTGCACATCCTCCACGTGAAGGAACGCCGATGAACGCCCCCGCAGACCACGTGCTCGATTCGGTCGCCACCGGTTCGTACCACGCACCCCACGACGTGCTCGGTGTCCATCAGACGGCGGATGGCTGGCTGATCCGCGTTCGGCGGCCGCTGGCCCGCACGGTGACCGCGGTGTTCGCGAAGCAGCCGGAGTCGTCGTTCCGCCACCTTCGCGGCGGGGTGTGGGAAGCGACGCTCGACGAACGCCCCGAGGCCTACCGCGTCGTCGCGACCTACGACGACGCGCCGGCCTGGGTGGCGGATGACCCCTACCGTCATCTGCCGACGATCGGCGAACTCGATCTGCATCTCATCCGTGAGGGTCGTCACGAAGAGCTCTGGCGCGTCCTCGGCGCCCACGTCCGCATCCACAACGGCGTGCCGGGGGTCTCGTTCACCGTCTGGGCGCCCAACGCGCGAGCGGTTCGGGTCATCGGAGACTTCAACGGGTGGGACGGGCAGGGACACGCGCTGCGCTCGATGGGCGATTCCGGTGTCTGGGAGCTCTTCGTTCCGGGCCTGACGGCCGGCACCGTGTACAAGTTCCAGATCCTCACCGCGGACGGCGCCTGGATCGACAAGGCCGATCCCATGGCCCGCCAGTCGGAGGTTCCTCCCGCGACGGCGTCGATCGTCGCCGAGAGCATGTACGAGTGGGAGGATGCCGCGTGGCTCGAGCGTCGCGGCACCTCGACGCCCGTCTCGCAGCCGATGTCGGTCTACGAGGTGCACCTCGGCTCGTGGCGCGCTGGCCTCGGCTACCGCGATGCGGCCGACCAGCTCATCGACTATGTCCGAGAGCAGGGCTTCACGCATGTGGAGTTCCTGCCGCTGGCCGAGCATCCGTTCGGCGGGTCGTGGGGATACCAGGTGTCGGGGTACTACTCCCCCACGAGCCGTTTCGGCTCCCCCGACGACCTGCGCTACCTCATCGACCGGCTGCACCAGGCGGACATCGGGGTCATCATGGACTGGGTGCCCGGACACTTCCCGAAGGACGCGTTCGCGCTCGCCCGCTTCGACGGGCAGCCGCTCTACGAGCACCCGGATCCCCGCCGCGGCGAGCACCGCGACTGGGGAACGCTGATCTTCGACTACGGCCGCAACGAAGTGCGGAACTTCCTCGTCGCGAACGCGCTCTACTGGTTCGAGGAGTTCCACGTCGACGGCCTCCGGGTCGACGCCGTGGCTTCGATGCTCTACCTCGATTACTCGCGCGAGGAAGGACAGTGGGAGCCGAACATCCACGGCGGACGCGAGAACCTCGAAGCGATCTCGTTCCTCCAGGAAGTCAACGCGACCTCCTACAAGCGCTATCCGGGCATCGCGATGATCGCCGAGGAGTCGACGAGCTTCCCCGGTGTGACCGCGCCCACCGAGCACGGCGGCCTCGGTTTCGGGTTCAAGTGGAACATGGGCTGGATGAACGACTCGCTGCAGTACATCAAGCGCGACCCGATGTACCGCGGCCACCACGAGGGTGAGCTGTCATTCTCGTTCGTCTACGCCTTCAGTGAGAACTTCGTCCTCCCAATCAGCCACGACGAGGTCGTGCACGGCAAAGGCAGCCTGTTCACGCGCATGCCCGGCGATCACTGGCAGAAGCTGGCCAACATGCGCGCCTACCTCGCATACATGTGGGGCCACCCGGGCAAGCAGCTGCTCTTCATGGGCCAGGAGTTCGGCCAGATGTCGGAATGGTCCGAGTCGCGCGAGCTCGACTGGTGGATGCTGGATCAGCCCGCTCACCGCGGACTCCACACGTTCGTCGCCGACATGAACCGCGCCTACCGGGAGCAGTCGGCCCTGTGGGCTCGCGATTCCGACGGCGCGGCCTTCTCCCGACTCGGCGCGCCGAACTGGAACCCGAACGTGATGGCGTTCACCCGTCGCGATCACCACGGCAACACGGTCGCGGTCATCTGCAACTTCGCGGGTGTGCCGCTGCACGACTACACGCTGGAACTGCCCGCAGACGGTGCGTGGCGGGAGGTCCTCAACAGCGATGCAGAGCAGTACGGCGGTTCCGGCGTCGGCAACTTCGGCGCCGTCCACGCGCGCGATGGCCGCGCGACCATGGTGATCCCGCCGCTGGGTGTGCTCTGGCTGCACCACGAACCCGGCGTGGCCGAAGACCCACGCGACTGAGACGAGACGGGGCCCGGGGCCACTCACCCACGGTGAGAGCCCCGGGCCCGTCTCGTTCGTGTCAGAACATCAGCGAGGTGAGGCGCCGCCGCGCCGCGAGAACACGCGGGTCGGCGTCGCCGACGAGGCCGAAGAGCTCGAGCAGCCGGTCGCGCACGGTCGTGCGCGCGTCGCCGTCGACCGCGGCGAAGAGATCGAGCAGGCGTGCGAACGCGTCGTCGACGTGGCCGCCGGCGACGTCGAGGTCGGCCACGCGCAGCTGAGCCTGGACGTCATGCGGAGCGGCCGCCGCCGCAGCGCGCGCCTCGCCGAGGTCCACGCTCTGCACCCGGTCGAGCAGCTTGACCTGCCCGAGGCCGGCCTGCGCGTCTGCGTCGCGCGGGTTCTCCGCCAACGCGCGCTCGTAGGCGCTGATGGCGCGCGGATAGTCACCAGCCTCGATCGCGGCGAAGGCCTCGGCGTGCAGCGGCGGCAGGGGCGGCTCGACGGCCTCCTCCGAGGCCTCCGTCGCGTCGTCCATCGGAACGGTCCCGGTGACCCCGTGCTGGCCGGCGAGCTGGAGCAGCTGCGCGAAGACCTCGCGCACCTGCTGCTCGGGCACGGCGCCGGTGAACAGGGGCACCGGCTGTCCGGCGACGAGCGCGACCACCATCGGGATCGACTGCGCCCGGAATCCCTGCGCCAGCTGCGGGTTCGCGTCGACGTCGACCTTCGCCAGCACGACCCGGCCGGCGAGCTCGGTGACGACCTTCTCCAGAACCGGGCTCAGCTGCTTGCAGGGACCGCACCACTCGGCCCACAGATCGACGACGACCGGAACGGTGCGCGAGAGCTCGAGCACGTCGCCGAACGTCTGGTCGGTCACGTCGAAGATCAGACGAGACGTGCCGCCCGACGGCGGTTCGGCGGCGGCTGCGGGGCCGGTCGGCGCAGCGGCCGAGGGGCGGTTTCGCAACGACGACAGGTCGAGGGCTCCGCGGAGCACGGCGCTGGGGGACGGATCGCTCATTCAGACAACCTTCGCTGAGAGGACATTGGAACGGTAGCCGAGGAACTGGATCGGCTCGGAGGAGCCCGCACCGGGCACGAAGAAGAAGAGCTGGTCGGCGTACGTCGTGGTGAATCCGGTCGACGACTGCGAGACGCCCGTCAGAGCGCTTGCGACAGGGTTGGTGTCCGGCACGTTGATCACGGCGTCCGGGTTGCTCGGGGTGAACGTGTGGTCCTCCGTGATCGTCACCGCGACGACCGCTCCGCTCTCGAGGGTCTGGAGCGCGATCGGCGTCTGGGTGCCGGCCTGGGTCGTGAACGACACGGTCCCGGTCTCGGCACCGGTCTGGTTGAAGTCGTTGAGGATCTGCTCGCGATTGGACGCGACACCCGCACGGAAGGCGTCGCCCTCCGCTTCGAACAGCCGCGCGTAGGGGCTCGCGTCGCCGTTCGTGAGGAGGTCGGCGTACGCCGCCGCGAGATCCTGTGGCGGCAGCACCAGGAACGGCGAATCGGGAGCGACCTGCGCCGCGCCGAGATAGGCGGGGGCGAGCTCGGGGAAGGAGTCCGTGGCGAGCTCGGCGATGTACCCGAGCTTGTAATTGGACCAGGGGTCCTGCTGGCTGACGGTCATGATCGTGTCAGCCGCGCCCTCGCCTCCCTCGACGACGGCGAGGAACGTCCGGGGCCACTTCTCGAAAGTCTCGGGCAGCAGGATCTCGAGGGGCTCCGCGGGCACGGGAGGCAGTGGCGCGCGGTCGGCGATCTTGGAGCGAAGCGTGTAGTTCGTCTCGCGCTCGGCGAGGGCCGGGCCCGCGAGACGCGTAGCCGCAAGCGCGGCGTCGGCGCTCGCGTCCGCCGTCGAGACATCCTCGGCGATGCGCGTCAGAATGCGCTCTGCCTGCTGCTGCGTGACAGCCGGAGGTGCCTGGTCGGGGTCCGCGACGACTGTCGCCGTCGGCGACGGCGTCGGACTGGGTGCGAGCTGCGGCCAGGCATCGGCCGAGCACCCCGACAGCGCCACGATCGACACGAGCGGAACGGCGAGCAACGCCTGACGGCCGCGGGTCAGCCGTCGACGCGGCGGTGTCGACGAGATGACGCCCTTCGCCTCGTCGTCCACGGTGAGGTCGATGGGCTGGGTGGCGGTCATGGGAAGGCCCTTCCGTCGCGGGCCGCGCGACCGGCGGAGGTGCCGCCAGCCGAGGGCGTACATGACGATGCCGAAGGCGAGGAGAATCCCGCCGCCGACGATCAGCGGACCAGCCCACGGTGTGTTGGACTCGATCGGCCATGTCACCTGGATGTCTGCCGGCGCGGGGCTGGAACCGTCGGAGGCGACGAGAACGCTCATCTCCTGCGGCAGTTGCAGCGACGTGGTCAAGGCTCCGTCGCGCTGGAACTCCTCGAGCCAGAGGTCCGACCCGACGGGCGACGGCATAGCGGGAACCACCCCGTCGGCGCCCGGGGCGGGAGCGGATGCCGCGGCGACCTCGGTCGTCGTGATCGCACCCTCCTCATCGACGCCGAGCCGGGTGTAGTCGGTGCGTGCGAGCCACGCCGTCACGTCGGATGACCGGCCGTACGCGGCGAACACCGTTCCGGTGCCCTGCACGCTGAGCGACTGTGCACCGGGGTGGGACGTGAGGACGGAGCCGTCGATGAGGGTGAACGGCGCGTCGCCCGACACCGTCACCGACTCGGTGACGCTCTCGGGCCCGCGCAGGATCGTACGCTGCGCGATGCCCGCCCCGATCATGACGGTCGCCAGGACGAACGCGACAACAGCCCACACGAAACGCACGAAGAAACACCTCTCCACATCCGGAACGGGACCACCGAACGCTTGATCGACGTTCCAGAGTATCCAAAACGACCTGAAAAGGTCGTGAAAGGGGCGCCTCCCGCCGAAAGCCCGCTCGGATCGTAAAGTGAGGTGATTCGACCCCGGAGGCGTTCGTGAAGATCCAGAACCCGTTTCGCACCGCGCTGATCGCCACGCTCGGCGTCGGCGTCGGCATCGTGATCATCGGGGGTATCCAAACCCTCTCGACGATCCTCCTCTACGTGGGCACGGCGCTGTTCCTCGCGCTCGGCCTCGATCCGGTGGTCTCCTGGCTCGAACGTCGTCGCCTGCCCCGCTGGGCGGCGCTCCTGATCACGTTCGCGGCACTCCTGGCTGCGTTCGCCGGCATCATCCTCATGGTCGTGCCGATCATCGTGTCGCAGATCTCCCAGCTCGTGGCAGCGATTCAGGATCTCGTCACCAACGGCAACTGGGACCCCGTCAACGCCGTAAAGGACTGGCTGACCGTCACCTTCCCGCAGCTCAACGTCGATGAGCTGTTCCAGTACCTCTCGGACTGGTACAACTCGCTCGACATCGGGGCCATCGGGGGGTCCATCACCGGCTCGATCATCCTCATCGGCGGTGGCATCATCACCGGCTTCACCGGCGCCGTCATCGTGCTGATCCTGACGATCTACTTCACCGCGTCCACCCCCAGCCTCAAAGCCGCCGTCTACCAGCTCGTCCCGGCATCCCGGCGCCCGCGCTTCATCGATCTCGCCGAGCAGATCACCGCGTCCGTCGGCTTCTACGTCATGGGGCAGGTGTCGCTCGGTGTGATCAACGGCGTGCTCAGCGCGATCTTCCTGAGTGTGATCGGGGCCCCCTTCCCCGCCGTGCTCGCGGTCATCGCCTTCTTCTTCTCGCTGATCCCGCTCGTCGGAACCCTCACAGGTTCGGCGATCATCGTGCTCACCTGCCTCATCCCCGGCCTGGCGGAGCCGCAGACCGCGCTCTGGGCAGCCATCTGGTACCTGGTCTACATGCAGGTCGAGGCGTACTTCATCTCGCCGCGGATCATGAACCGGGCGGTGTCGATCCCCGGCGCGGTCGTGGTCATCGCCGCTCTCGCGGGTGCGGCGCTGGGTCAGCTGCTGGGAGCGCTCGTGGCCATCCCCGTCGCGGCCAGCATCCTGATCATCTACCGCCAGGTCGTGATCCCGCGCCAGAACGAACGCTGAGACTCAGTCGTCGTCCCACTCTTCGGCGAGTGGGAGAGCGTCGGGGTTCACGGCCGCGACGATCTCGGTGAGCACCCGGCGGGTCTGGTTCTCTCCCACCCACAGGTGCTTGCCGCCTTCGACGGCGACGAGGGTCGCCTGCGGGATCGCCGCGAACCGTTCACGCGCTTCATCGGGGCGGAGGTAATCGTCGAACTCGGGCACGACGATGACGACGCGGCGATCGTCGCCGGCCCAGGCGGCGACCTCTTCGGAGGTCGCCCGATGCAGCGGCGGCGAGAGGAGGATCACGCCTTCGATGTCGTGGTCACGCCCGTACTTGAGGGCGAGCTCCGTTCCGAAGGACCAGCCGACGAGCCACGGGCGGGGAAGCCCCCGCTCATGAACGAACGACATGGCAGCGGCGACGTCGAAGACCTCGCCGACACCGCCGTCGAACGCGCCCTCGCTGGTACCACGTGGCGACGTGGTGCCGCGGGTGTTGAAACGCAGCACCGCGAGATCAGCCAGAGCCGGCAGCCGGCCTGCGGCCTTGCGCAGGATGTGCGAGTCCATGAAGCCGCCCGCGGTCGGAAGGGGATGCAGCGTGACGAGCGTCGCGACCGGCTCACGCTCCTCGGGCAGCGCCAGCTCGCCGACGAGTGTCAGGTCGTCGAGGGTGTGGAGCTCGATGTCCTCGCGCCGTGCGGGGAGCTGTACCGGCCCCCGGATTTCGAAGCTCATGCGATCCTCCAACATGCCGAATGCCAGTGCCGACGCGCGGCCAGGTCTGCGGCGTCACCCAGGACACCATCCGCACGCCACGCGACCAGGTGGGCCGTCGCCGGCACGATGTCCCGTCCACACCCGGGGCACGTGTACGTCTTCTGCGCCTGCGCCGCAGACACCGGCTGCACGGTCCACTCGACGCCGCGCCGCGTCTCGGAGCGTTTCCAGCCGCTCAGCAGCCGATCGAGCGAGTCGTCTCGAGGATCCGGCCGTCTCCTGTTGGAACGGGGCATGACGGCCGCTGTCACCACCAGTGGTTGCTGGACCAGAACGCGTACGCCTCGCCCCAGCTGCCGTAGCGACCGACGGCGTACCCGTTGGCCCACCTCAGGTTGTCGACGGGGTCGTATCCACTTCCGGGCACCTTGCTGCAGGGGTACGCCTGGACCAGCCCGCACGCACCCGACGAGGCGTTGGTCGCATTGGGGTTCCAGCTGCTCTCCCGCGAGACGATGTAGTCGACGTAGCCCCAGTCGCTCTCGGGGATGCCGGCCGCACTCAGCCAGTCCGTCGACGATCCGCCGCCGCTGTACATGACGGGCGCCGAGCGCGAGGCACCCGCGCTCTCGCCGTCGACGGGGGTCGGTGTCGGTGTCGGCGTCGGCGTGGGCTTGGGGGTGACGTAGACGGTGAACCCGCTGCGATCGAGCTGAGCCGGAGCGAGGGTCTGCCCGTCGGAGGCGAGAGCCTGAGCGTCGCCCCGAGAGTCAGCCCAGAGCGAGACGACCTCGACCGGCTTCTCTTGCGCGGCCGCGAGCGCCGTCCCCAGCGGAGCGAGAGCGCCACCTGCCATGCCGAGAGCCGCGACGGCGGCGAACGCGGCGGACACACCGCGCCTGCGCGACCAGCGCGCGCGCGCCGGAGCCGGAACGTGTGCGACCGGGGTGCGCGTCGTGCGCCGGGTCACAGTCGAGCGGGAAGTCACAATGCCCTCGAGTTTAGCGAGACGAGGCGCATGTCTCCATCAGACTCACCCGATCGCGAGAATGACCGACACGACGCCGTCGAGCACGGCGTCGACCTGAGCTTCGCGGTAGCCGCCGCGCTGCATCCGGAAAGCGACGGAACGCACCTGCTCCACGGTCAGGGGTTCGCCCGACTCCAGGTAGCGCGCGATGCGATCAGCGACGAGGTCGACCTCGTCGATGCGGTAGCCATAGGACAGCACACCGACGCGATCGAATCGCCGTCGCTCGGGACGCGAGAGCCGGTCGAGGATCTCCTGCGCGAGGTTCCGCGAGCGGCCGACCCACGCACGGGCCCCCGCACGCGACAGGGCGCGCTCGCGCTCTCGCGCGGCGAAGGCGTCTTCGATCCGCCCGATCGCCGCATCGACGGGGGCGACGGCGTACCCGCCCCGCACGAGGGGGAAAGCCGTTGCTCGGATCGTGGCGGAGTCGAGGTCATCGTCCTCTGATGATTCGAACGCTTCGCGGGCGCGCTGCAGGAATGCATCGACAGCGGCGCGGTCGTATCCCCTCGCGCGACCCTGCGTCCCGGGGAACGGGCTCGTGGACAGGGAACTCTCGGTCGAGGTCATGACATCACCAGGGGAGAAAGAACGTGGAAGAGGACGAGTGCGACCACGGTGGACGGGAGGATCGAATCCAGACGGTCGAGCACTCCCCCATGGCCCGGCAACCAGGAGCTCATGTCCTTGATCCCGAGATCGCGTTTGATCATCGATTCGGCCAGGTCGCCCACGGTGGCGGATCCGAGGATCACGAGGCCGATGATCGGGCCGGTCCATGCGGGCAGGTCCAGCAGCAGCCAGGCGAATCCGACAGCCACCAGCATCGCGACGATGCCCGCCCCCGCGAAGCCCTCCCAGGTCTTCTTCGGGCTGATGCGCGGAGCCATCGCATGCTTGCCGAAGGCGAGGCCGGCGGCGTAGGCGCCGGTGTCGGCTCCGACCACGACCGCGATCATCGCCAGCACCCAGAACTCGCCGCCGTCCTCACGGAGGAGGATCAGCAGCAGGCTGCCGAGGAACGGCACGTAGAGCTGCACGAAGCCGCTGATGAGCACATCGCTGAGCACCTGACCGTAGCGGCGCGCCTCGACACTCACCATCTGGGCCATCAGCCGCCAGACGATGACCGACACGACGGCCGCGAACACCACGACCCAATGGGTGCCGGCATCCAGGAAGAAGCCCGCCGCCAGCACCGCGGCACCGGCGACGAGCTGCGGCACGACGTCGACGCGCCGACCCGCGGCCTGGAGCGCACGGACCAGCTCGAACACGCCGAGAAGAGCGACGGGGATCGCGAAGAGGACGAACACCCACTTAACGAAGATGAGCGAGCCGATCACCACGACGCCGATCGCGATGCCGATCAGCGTCGCCACGAACAGATTGCGTCCGGTGCGCGCGTTGATGCGCTCGTTGGCCTGCTCGAAGTCAGCCCGAGCCTTGCCGATCTGGTGCTCGAACTCCGTCCGCGCAGCACGCACCTGATTCTGGAACGTCGAATCGCCGTGCTCGCGCGAACGGGAGCGCTCCCGCTCGGATCGAGACGGGGCGTCGTCGCCGGGTGCGCTCATCGGTCTCAGACCTCGAGGAGCTCGGCCTCTTTGCGCTTGAGCGCGTCGTCGATGAGGTCGACGTGGGAGCGGGTGAGCCCGTCGAGCTCCTTCTCGGCGCGCACCAGCTCGTCCTCGCCGACCTCGCTCTTGAGGCCGTCGAGTTCGTCCTTCGACTTGCGGCGGATGCCGCGCAGGTGGACCTTGTGGTCCTCACCCTTCGAGCGCACGAGCTTGACGTACTCCTTGCGGCGCTCCTCCGTGAGCTCGGGCATCGTGACACGGACGATGTTGCCGTCGTTCGTCGGGTTCACGCCGAGGTTCGGGGTGTCGCGAATGGCCTGCTCGATGGCCTTGAGCGCCGACTTGTCGTACGGCGTCACGATGATCGTCCGGGCTTCGGGTGTGTTCAGCGACGCGAGCTGCGCGAGCGGCGTCGGCGACCCGTAGTAGTCGACGAGGATCTTCTGGAACAGCGCCGTGTTGGCACGCCCCGTTCGCACGGTGGAGAAGTCCTCCTTCGCCGCCTCGACGGCGCGTTCCATGCGGGCTTTCGTGTCAGCGAGGATCTCGGGGATCACGTCACTCCATTCGTCGGTACGTCCGGTCAAGTCTAGTCTGCGGGCAGCGGCCGCTCACACGGTGACGAGCGTGCCGATGCGCTCGCCCAGCAGTGCCCGGGTCACATTGCCGGCCGGCTCCATGCCGAACACGCGCATGTCGATGCGGTTGTCCATGCACAGGCTGAATGCCGTCGAATCCACGACCTTCAAGCCGCGCTGCAGTGCTTCGCCATAGGTGATGCTCTCGATCTTCTGCGCGGTCGGATCCTTCTTGGGATCGGCGGTGTAGACCGCGTCGACGCCGTTCTTCGCGACGAGGACCTCGTCGGCCTTGATCTCGAGCGCACGCTGAGCGGCGACCGTGTCTGTGGAGAAGTAGGGCAGGCCGGCACCGGCGCCGAAGATCACGACGCGCCCCTTCTCCATGTGCCGTTCTGCGCGGCGCGGGATGTAGGGCTCGGCGACCTGCGTCATCGAGATGGCCGACTGCACACGCGTGGCCGCGCCGGCCTGCTCCAAGAAGTCCTGCAGCGCGAGTGCGTTCATCACGGTGCCGAGCATGCCCATGTAGTCGGCGCGCCCACGGTCCATGCCGCGCTGGCTCAGCTCGGCGCCACGGAAGAAGTTGCCGCCGCCCACGACGATCGCGACCTCGACACGGTCGACCGCTTCGGCGATCTCCCGAGCGATCTGCCCGACGACATCGGGGTTGACGCCCAGCTGGCCGGCACCGAATGCCTCGCCCGACAGCTTCAGCAGGACGCGCCGGCGCCCGGTCTTCTCATCGTTCATCGTGTCCCTCTCGTCGCTGTGTTGCAGAGTATCGCCCGGACGGGCATGGAAAAGGCCCGCATCCGAGGATGCGGGCCTTTCGGGCAATTACGCGCCGACCTTGAACCGTGCGAAGTCGGTGATCGTGATGCCGGCGTCCTTCGCGACCTGTGCGACGGACAGCTTGTTGTCCTTCGCGTAGTCCTGGTCGAGGAGGGCGACCTGCTTGAAGAACGCGCCGACGCGACCTTCGACGATCTTCGGGAGAGCAGCCTCGGGCTTGCCCTCATTGCGGGAGATCTCGGTGACGATCTCGCGCTCCTTCTCGACATCCGCCTCGGGAACGTCCTCGCGCGAGAGGTAGCTCGGGTTGGCGAACGAGATGTGCTGCGCGATCGAGCGGGCGGTCTCCGCGTCCGAGCCCGAGTACGCCACGACGACGCCGATCTGCGGAGGCAGGTCCTTGCTCGTCTTGTGCAGGTAGATCTCGAAGGCGTCACCGGTCAGCGTGCGAACACGGCGGAGCTCGACCTTCTCGCCGATGATCGCGGCCTCATCGTTGATGAGCTGCTCGATGGTCTGGCCCGACGCGTCAGCGGCGAGAGCAGCCTCGACGGAATCGGCGGATGCTGCAGCGGCAGCATCCGCGACCTTGTCGGCCAGCGCGATGAAGCGGTCGTTCTTCGCGACGAAGTCGGTCTCGCAGGCGAGCTCGACCAGAGTGACCTTGCCGTCCTGTTCGCGTGCGACGACCAGACCTTCGCTCGTGGAGCGGTCGGCACGCTTCGCGTTGCCCTTGGCGCCCTTGAGGCGGAGGATCTCGACGGCCTTCTCGACGTCGCCGTCAGCCTCTTCGAGGGCCTTCTTGGTGTCGACCATTCCGGTGCCGAGCTGCTCGCGCAGAGCCTTGATGTCGGCGATGGTGAAGTTTGCCATGAGTGGCGGCTCCTTCTGTCTGTGGGAAATCTCGTGGATGCCGATCGGCGCGGCCGGGCTCAGCCGCGGCCGCGCCGATCGTAGCGGGTCAGGAAGACGCGCTGATTACTTCTCGGTCGCCTCGGCGGCGACGGTCTCGGCCTGAGCCTCGGCGCCCGCCTCGTCGGCCGGCGTCTCGGTCGCAGCGACCTCGGCGGCAGCGCCCTCGACGGCGGCGTCCTCGGTCGAAGCGGTGTCTTCGGTCGACGCAGCAGCCTCGGCCGGAGCGGCCTCTGCCGGAGCGCTCTCGAGCAGCTCGCGCTCCCAGTCGGCGAGCGGCTCGGCCTCGGCCGACTCGTCGGTCGGCTGGTGACGCTGGATCAGGCCCTCGGCGGCAGCGTCGGCGATGATACGCGTGAGCAGGCTCACCGAGCGGATCGCGTCGTCGTTACCGGGGATCGGGTACTGGAACTCGTCGGGGTCGGCGTTCGTGTCGAGGATGCCGATCACGGGGATGCCGAGCTTCTTGGCCTCGTCGATGGCGAGGTGCTCGCGCTTGGCGTCGACGACCCAGATCGCCGAGGGGGTCTTCTGCAGGTTGCGGATACCACCGAGCGACTTGTGCAGCTTGTCGAGCTCGCGCTTCTTGAGCAGCAGCTCCTTCTTCGTGAAGCCGCTGGCCGCGGGGTTCTCGAAGTCGAGCTCCTCGAGCTCCTTCATACGGGCGAGGCGCTTCGAGACCGTCTGGAAGTTGGTCAGCAGGCCACCGAGCCAGCGCTGGTTCACGTAGGGCTGGCCCACGCGGGTCGCCTGCTCTGCGATGACTTCCTGCGCCTGCTTCTTCGTGCCGACGAAGAGGACGGTGCCGCCGTGGGCGACGGTCTCCTTGACGTACTCGTAGGCGCGGTCGATGTACGACAGCGACTGCTGCAGGTCGATGATGTGGATGCCCGAGCGCTCGGTCAGGATGAAGCGCTTGACTTTCGGGTTCCAGCGGCGGGTCTGGTGCCCGAAGTGGACGCCGCTGTCGAGCAGCTGGCGAATGGTGACGACGGCCATGGCCGTTCTCCTTCTGTTTCGGTTGATTCGCCGGACCGACGGTCCGGTGTTCCTGGTGCCCGGCGCACTTCCGCTCGCCGCCGGAGCGGGAGACCTGGGGAAGGTGCGCCACGATCGGAACCGATCGCTCAGGGCACGCGTAGTCACCTCGACGAGCGAGGTGCGGACATCAGTGTAGCAGTCGGCCACTCCTCCCCGAGGCCTTCCGCAGCCCGCGTGTCCACGCGTCGAGGGCCAGCCGAGGCCCCGGAACGGCGAGCTATCGAGACTGACCATGTGAGCCGCAGCCCGTCCCTCGTCATCGTCGCGTTACTCATCGTGGCGGCCCGCCTCTTCGTTCCCGACGTCGCAGAGTCGGGCGCCGCTCCTCCGACGGGATCACCCTGGACGATGCCACTGCGGGAAGCGACCGTCATCCGCCCGTTCGAGGCCCCCGCGCACGCTTACGCGCCGGGCCACCGCGGAGTGGACATCTCCGGTCCGGGCCGCGAGGTCGTCTCTCCGGCTGAGGGAGTGATCGCCTTCGCGGGCCCCGTCGCCGGGCGCGCGGTCATCACGATCGATCACGGCGACGGCCTGGTGACCAGCCTCGAGCCGGTCGAGACGTCGCTGATACCCGGCACGCCCGTCGTCCAGGGCCAGCCGGTGGGTTCTGCGGCCCTCGGCGGTCATGGTGGGGATGGCAGCATCCACTTCGGCGTCCGCCGCCACGGCGAGTACATCAATCCCCTGCTGCTGATCAGCGGGCTCGCGCGTCCGGTCCTGCTGCCATGCTGTTGAGGGTCAGCCGTTGCCGATCGCGTTGCGGTCACCGCTCTGCATGACGGACCCGAGAAGATCCGCGTCGATGCGGTTGTCGTTGCCCGACACCGAGACGGCTCCGATCTCATCGGCATCGACGGAGTTCCGGTCCCCGGCGATGGTGAGGGCGCCGACCCTGGTGGCATCCACATCCGCGGACTGCCCCGTGATCTCCAGCGAGTCGACCGATCCGAGGTCGATCTCGATGCGATCACCGCTCGCGACCACGTTTCCGACGCGCGCTCGGTCGAGGTCGACGTCGAGCGAAGCGCCCTCGATGCGGACCACGTCGCACTCTCCGGCGAAGGCGACGTCGAGATCGGTTCCGCGAATCGCGACGACGCCGTCGACGCACGCGAGATCGTCCGCACCCGGCTCCGCCGGAACCGTTGCTTCGGACGTTGCTTGCGGTGTCGCGGCGGGCGGAGTCGAGGGAGCCGCCGAGGTCCGCGGCGCCGTCGGCCGGACGACACGGTCGGGTTCATCCGACGACACTGGCGTGCACGACGCGAGCATCGCGACAAGCACTGTCGCGCCGATCGCTGCAGCAAGTCTTTTCATGCGCGTCTCCTCGTCATGTGCCTCCGCGTGCTCCCCCACGCTACGACGGCGGAGACCACCCAACCATCATGCGCGCGGATGTGCCTGTCGGTAAGCGGCGGCGAGCCGCTCCCCCGAGACGTGCGTGTAGATCTGCGTCGTGCCCAGGCTCGCATGCCCGAGGATCTCCTGGACAGCGCGTAGATCGGCACCGCCGTCGAGCAGATGGGTGGCGGCGGAATGCCGCAGGGTATGCGGACCGACGGTGTCGACACCGAGCGCGGGCCCGAGCTTCTCCGAGACCGTCGCGTAGACGGCTCGCGCCGTTAGCCGGCCGCCGCGCGAGCCGAGAAACACCGCGCGAGCCCCGGTCGATCGGCCGACGGCGCGTGCGGCGAGCACAGGCCGCCCACGAACGAGATAGGCCTGCAGCGCGTCGAATGCCGGGCCGCCCACGGGGACGATTCGGTCTTTGTCGCCCTTGCCCGTGACGCGCGCCGTGCGGCGATCACCGTCGACGTCGTCGACGTCGAGTCCGCACAGCTCGGACACGCGGATGCCCGTCGCATACAGGAGCTCGAGGATCGCGTGGTCGCGCAGCAGCAACGGATCACCGTCAGCCGCGCGCATCTGCAGCTCGTCGAGGACCGATGCCATCGTCTGCGCGGTCGCGACTTTTGGCAGGGTACGCGCTCGTTTCGGCGACGCCAGACGCAGCGCGGGGTCACTCGCGATCACCCCACGCTCGGCAGCCCACGCGAAGAAGCCTCGCGCGGTCGCGGTTCGGCGGGCCAGTGTCGAGCGCGCGTCGCCCCGTTCACTCGCGCGCCAGACCCAGTCACGCAGCACCTCGATGTCCACGTCCGTGAGCTCGATGTCGCCGGCGGCACCCGCGAGGTCTGCGAGGTCGTTGCGGTACGCGCGCACCGTATTCTCCGAGAGCCTGCGCACGCGCAGCAGATGGTCCGCGTACGCCTCCGCCGCCTCCGAGATGAGCATGCAGTCAGCATGACCGATCCTCAGGCACCGCGGGGCCAGGCTCGCGGAGACCCGGTCGTCAGGCTCCCTGCCGCCGCCACCCGCGTTCGTCTGACACGACCCGCCCGTCGAGCGTCATCAGTCCCAGCCAGGCGCTCACTTCCTCACCGGCGACGCCGGAGCGCCTCGCGATCTCCGCGACATCCCGCGGCGTTCGCGTGCTCAGTGCGTCGAGCACCCTCGTCGCATCGTCCGTGCGTCCGTCGGCGGCGGACTCCGCGTCACGTCGAGGCCCGTCTGACCATCCGATCATCTCCCGAACGTCATCCGCGCTCGTGATGCACCGCCCGTCGTACTCACGGAGGATCCGGTGGCAACCCGCCGACGCCGCAGAGGTGATCGGTCCCGGCACGGCGCCCAGCGCCCTCCCGAGCGCAGCCGCGTGCCCGGCGGTGTTCAACGAGCCCGACCGCCAGCCTGCCTCGATCACCACAGTGGCATCGGAGAGGGCGGCGATCAGCCTGTTGCGCTGCAGGAAGCGCCACTTCGTCGGGGCCGTGCCGCACGGCACCTCGCTCATCACCGCGCCGCGGCGCGACACGTTCGTCAGCAGTCCGGCGTGCCCGGACGGATATGCCTTGTCAACGCCCCCCGCCAGCACGGCGATCGTGCTGCCGTCGACGGCGAGACAGGCGCGATGTGCCGCCGCATCGATTCCGACGGCCGCACCCGAAACGATCGTCACGCCGGCGACGGCGAGCTCGCCCGCGATCTCGCCCGCCACCTGCACGCCGTACGCCGTCGCCGCGCGAGCGCCGACGAGCGCGATCGCTGCCCCGGGCGCGGCGAGAGCATCGGCCGCCCCTCTGACCCAGAGTACGGCGGGGGCATGAACGCCGAGTTCGTCGACCCTCTCCGGCCAGGCCGCATCACCCGGCACGATGAGTCGCACCCCGACGCGCTTCGCACGCTCGATCGCGTACGCGTGGTCGTCCTGCCGCGGGCGCCAGCGGGCACAGGCACGGCGCCAATCGCGCACGCTGAGGTCGAGTTCTTCGGGAGGGGCGTCGTCCCGCAGGGCCACCCGGAGCGCAGCGAACGCACCCAGACGCTGGATCGTGAGCCCTGCGATACCGTCGCCGGGCTCAGCCAGCACGGACCATCGCGCTCGCGCCCAGCGCTCGCGACAGCTCTCGGGATCGTCGAGGTCGCTGGCGGGCACGAGCCCCGTCAGCGCGACGCGGGCCTCCTCGTCGGTCACTGCTGAAGCCCCTTCTTGAGGAACAGCGCATGCCCGACGTCGCTCGCGGTGAGCCGCTCGCGGCCCGCGAGGTCGGCGACCGACCATGCCACTCGCAGCACCCGGTCATAGCCACGCAGCGTGAGCGCACCGCGGTGAAGTGCGGCGTCGAGCGGCGCGCGGACACGCGGTTCGGGAGCCAAAGGCCCGTCTCGCAGCCATGCTCCGGACACGGCGGCGTTGCTCCGCCACGGTGTCGCCCCCAACCGCTCGGCGGCACGCGAGCGTGCAGCCGCCACGCGCTGCCTGGCGGCATCGGTCGTGGTCTGCGCGGGACCTCGTGACGCCAGGTCGGCGAGCGAGACCCGCGAAAGCGAGAGCTCGATGTCGATGCGGTCCAGCAGCGGGCCCGAGAGCCGCCCCAGATAGCGGCGGATCGCGAGGGACGGGCACGAGCAACTGCCGCCACGGACGCCGTACTGTCCGCACGGGCAGGGGTTCGTGGCAAGCACCAGCTGGAACCTCGCCGGCAGAGTCGCCCGGAATCCCGCCCGGTGGATGTCGATCGACCCCGCCTCGAGCGGCTGACGCAGCGAGTCCAGCGCGTGAGCGCTGTACTCCCCGGCCTCATCGAGGAACAGCACTCCCCCGCTCGCCCGAGCGATCGCCCCCGGGCGGAGCGACCTGCTGCCGCCGCCCACGAGCGCTGCGACGCTGACGCTGTGATGCGGCGCCTCGAACGGAGGGATCCTGCTCAGATTCTCGACGACCGCGCCCGAGAGGGATCGGATCGACGCCACCTGCAGGGCCGTCTCGTCGTCGAGCGGTGGCAGGATTCCCGGTAGGCGGCGCGCGAGCATCGTCTTTCCGGCGCCGGGCGGACCGCTCATAAGCAGATGATGGCCGCCGGCTGCCGCGACGACGAGCGCGTCGATCGCCTCCTCCTGTCCACGGATGTCCGACAGGTCGTCGACGGGCGACTCACCGTCCCCGTGTCTGCCCTCGTTGACGGGAAGCGCGACTTCGGGCACCGCCTCATCGTCGCCGTCGACGTCGAGCCCATGCCAACGCGCCACACCGGCGAGGGTGCGGCACCCGACGACGCGGATCCCGTCGACGAGAGCGGCCTCCGCACGACACGCCTCGGGCACGATGACCGCACGGCGTCCCGCCCGGGCAGCGGCGATGACGGCGGGCAGGACGCCCGGCACGGGACGAAGCCGCCCGTCGAGCCCCAGCTCGCCGATGTGGACGGTGTCGACCAGTGACGCCGGATCCATCGGCAGTTCCGTCGCGAGCGCCGCGACGGCGATGGCGACATCGAAACCCGATCCCTGCTTCGGCAAGCTCGCGGGCGAGAGGTTCACCGTGACCCTGCGCCGCGACAGCGGCAGCCCGCTGTTCTGACAGGCGTTGTGCACACGCTGCTGCGCCTCGGCGAGGGCCCGATCCGCGAGGCCGACGATGCGGAACGCCGGCGTCTGGTTCGACAGGTCGGCCTCGACCTCCACGAGGTCGCCCGCGAGTCCCGTGAGCGAAACCGCCCACGTGCGACCGAGGCTCACCGCAGATCCTCGACATGCTCTATCACCGCCGAGTCGACGTCGTCACCCGTGATCCCGATGACGTCGAGGCGGATCCGCCTGCCCCGCACCTCACCCGGATGCGCGGCGATCCAGGCACATGCGAGGCGCCACAGCCGATCCTTCTTGCGCTCGTCCACCGCCTCGAACGGGTGCCCGTACGCGGCGCTGCGACGGGTCTTCACCTCGACGACGACGAGTTCGTCGCGCGACACCGCGACGATGTCGATCTCGCCCCGACGGTCACGCCAGTTACGGTCGAGGATCTCGTACCCGCGGAGGCTCAGATACCGCGCGGCCCGCTCTTCACCGGCTCGGCCCCGGTCGTCTTTCGCTGCCATACGAGAACTCTCGCCTGGCGACGTGCCGCCCAGGAGTCAGGGCTCCCAGACGGTGCAGAAGCGACGGGGCGCCGGTCTTGGGGAGGAGCTCAGCTGTCGAGCGAGAGCTCGTCGGGAAGCTCGAAGTCGCGACGCTGAAGCTCTTCGACGTTGACGTCCTTGAAGGTGAGCACGCGCACGGACTTCACGAAACGGTCGGCTCGGTAGATGTCCCAGACCCACACGTCGTTCATCGTGAGCTCGAAGTAGAAGTCGTGCTCGGTGTCGCGACGAACGACGTTGACGTCGTTCGCGAGGTAGAAGCGACGCTCGGTCTCGATCACGTACTGGAACTGCGACACGACGTCGCGGTACTCCTTGTAGAGCGCCAGCTCCAGCTCGCGGTCATAGTCTTCGAAGACTTCGTCATCCATGGTGCTTCCATCCTAGGCGGCGGCAGCACGCCGTGATCGTCCCCGGCCACCCCCGGCACGTCCGGCTCAGAACAGGGTCGGCGCGTCGGCGATCGCCCACGACGCCCGATGATGACGCGACAGCCCGTGGTCACGGATCGCAGCGCGGTGGACCGCGCTGGCGTATCCCTTGTTCCGCGCCCACTCGTACATCGGCGTCTCATCGTGAAGCCCGGTCATGTGAGCGTCGCGAGCCACCTTGGCGATGACCGACGCCGCCGCGGCGCTGGCGCAGTCCCGGTCGGCCTTGATGATCGTCTGAACGGTCATGCCCGGTCCGGCCATCGGGCTCACGTAGTCGTGATTGCCGTCCAGGATCACGACGGTCTCCGCGGCGAAGGGGTCGACGCCGTCGAGGCTCTGGATCGCGCGGACGGCGGCGAGCCCCAGGGCCCGCATGATCCCCATCTCGTCGATCTCGGCCGGCGTCGCCGACCCGACCGCAGACGCCATGACCCAGTCCGCGGCTCTCGCTGCCAGCTCGGGCCTGCGGAGCTCCGTGACGAGCTTGGAATCGCGCAGTCCTTCGGGGATGCGCCGGCGTGCGCCGCACGCGTCGAGCACGGCGGCGCCCACCGACACCGGCCCCGCGAGCGCACCGCGCCCCACCTCGTCGAGGGCGACGACGAGCTCGTACTCGCGCAGCAGCCGCCGTTCGACGGTCAGCCGGGGCGCGACGACGGTCATCGCGTCACAGGCGCGGGAACACCCGCGAAGGCGTCGTGGTGAAAATCGATGAGACCGAAACGGTCGAGCGGCCACGTGATGAGGAAGGCTCGTCCGACCACGTTGTCGAGCGGGACGAAGCCTTGCGAAGGCTGATCGCGGTTGTAGCGCGAGTCCCGCGAGTGATCGCGGTTGTCACCGAGCACCCACAGCGAGTTCTCCGGCACCGTCACATCGAACGGCACCTCCTGTGGAGCCGACTGCCCGTCGGCGAGCGACACGTACGACGACTCGTCGATCGGCACGTCGTTCACGGTGATCTGGCCGACGGCGTTGCAGCACACGACGTGGTCGCCCGGCATTCCGATGATGCGCTTGATGAGGTGGTCTTTGCTGTCGGGGGCTGACAGTCCGACGATCGAGAGCACCCAGTCCATCCCCTCCACGAGCGGGGGGCGCGCCGGCTCGACCGTCGCGGGGAGCCAACCGCCCGGATCACGGAAGACGACGACGTCGCCGCGCGCGTAGCCGCCGAATCGGGGCGTGAGCTGGTCGACGAGGATCCGGTCGTCCTTCAGCAGCGTGCGTTCCATCGACCCGGAGGGGATGTAGAACGAGCGGACGAGAAACGTCTTGACCAAGAACGACACCGCGAGTGCGATGGCGACGATCACCAGGACGTCGCGGAGCAGCAGGCCGAGGCGACGTGATCGTGAACGCGCGGGCTTCGGCGCCTGCGCGGCAAGGTCATCGGTGGTCATTCATCGCCTCTCATCCGACTCACCCGCCGGGGAGCCCTACCCAGGGTCGCACATTCCGCGGCCAACGCCGGTCACCGCGCAGCGCAGACGACGGATGCCCCGAGCCTGAGCCCGGGGCATCCAGAGAATGCGTCGCTGCTATCAGCGGTCGCGCTTCTCCTTGATCTTCGCCTTCTTGCCGCGCAGGTTGCGCAGGTAGTACAGCTTGGCGCGACGGACGTCACCGCGCGTGACGACCTCGATGTGGTCGATCACGGGGCTGTGGACGGGGAAGGTGCGCTCGACGCCGACCTGGAAGCTGATCTTCCGGACGGTGAAGGTCTCGCGCACGCCGTCGCCCGAGCGGCCGATGACGACGCCCTGGAAGACCTGGATACGCGAGCGGTTGCCCTCGGTGATGTTGACGTGCACCTTGACGGTGTCTCCGGGGGCGAATGCGGGGATGTCGCTACGCAGCGATGCTGCGTCGACGGAGTCGAGGATCTGCATGATCTGTTCTTCCTGCGACCGCCTCAGGTCGACCACGAAAAAGTTGAATAAGGATGCGGTGCCCCGGGCGCCCGCCGGGCGCCGCTCCCCTGAGGCAGAGAACTGTCAGGGCACAAGCGTCCATTCTGCCACGCCGCGCCCCGCGCACCAAAACGTCAGCTGTCGCTGCGCCGGACCTCTTCGATGATCACGATCTTCTCGTCGGGGAGACGCTCGGAACTCGGCCGCATCGCCTCACGGAGGTAGCTCGGATCGGTCGCCACCGAGAACAGCGAGACGGGGCGCGCTTCGCGGAAGAGTTGCCACAGCGAAACCCAGAAGACGGCGAGGAATGCGGCGACCGCTGCGAACAGCAGCGGCCAGAAGGCGCCAGCGGGGTAGAACCCGATCGCGATGATGAGCCCGTGCCACACGGCGAAGACCAGGACGTCCCACCACGACAGCATCCGGGAGTGCCGGACGGTGCCCCGAGCCCGCACGAGCAACGTGGTCACCAGCTGGCCGATCAACACGGCAGGCACTGCGATGAACAGCACCCACAGGAAGACCCAGCCACCCGCTCCAGAGATCGCCCAGCCGACGACGAGCCAGAGCGGCAGCACGACAGCTGCCGGGAGGAGCCAGGAGAAGAGTGCGCGTCGCAGCCACATGCTCCTGATGCTACGCCGGTCCGGCAGGATAGAACCTGAAGAGAGGATCACGATGATCGAGCTGCGCACACCTGCCGAGATCGAAGCGATGCGTCCGGCTGGACGCTTCGTCGCCGAGACGCTGGCGACCCTTCGCGACGAGACGAAGGTCGGGACGAACCTCCTGGCGATCGACCGGCGCGCGCACGAGCTCATCCGACGTGCCGGCGCTGAGTCGTGCTACATCGACTACCACCCGTCCTTCGGGGCGAGTCCGTTCGGCAAGGTCATCTGCACCTCGATCAACGATGCGGTCCTCCACGGCCTCCCCCACGACTATGCGCTGCGCGACGGCGACCTCGTCACGCTCGACTTCGCCGTCTCCGTCGACGGCTGGGTCGCCGACTCGGCGGTGTCGTTCGTGGTCGGCACCGCTCGTGACGAAGACCTCGCGCTCATCGACACGACCGAGCGCGCGCTTGACGCGGCGATCAGCGCCGCCGTCGTGGGCAACAAGATCGGCGACATCTCGCACGCCGTCGCGACGGTCGCCCGGGCCGACGGACTGTCGATCAACACCGACTTCGGCGGACACGGCGTCGGCCGCGAGATGCACGGCGATCCCCATGTCCCCAACGACGGCAAGCCCGGCCGGGGCTATCCGCTTCGCGCCGGCCTCGTCGTGGCGCTCGAGCCGTGGTTCCTGCAGACCACGGACAAGCTCATCACCGACGCGGACGGATGGACGTTGCGAAGCGCCGACGGATCGCGTGGGGCACATTCGGAGCACACCGTCGCGATCACGGCCGAGGGTCCCGTGATCCTCACCGACCGCTCTTTCCTCGGCGTCGACTGAGGGGCCGCGGCGGGCTCGTCCGATCCCGACGAGCGCTCAGTCCCCGAGGCCGCCGGGGAGCAGGTCGGGACGGCGCTCGCGCGTCCGCTCGACCCGCTGGGCGTGCCGCCACTCCGCGACGCGGCCATGATGTCCGCTGAGCAGGACGTCCGGGACATCGTGGCCACGCCACGATGCCGGCTTGGTGTACGAGGGGTACTCGAGAAGCCCGTCCTCGTGAGACTCCTCGACGAGGCTCTCGGGGTTGCCGACGACACCGGGGATGAGGCGACCGATCGCTTCGATCATCGCCATCGAGGCGACCTCTCCCCCGTTGAGGACGTAGTCGCCGAGGCTCATGAGGCGGACATCGCCGAGGGTCGCCGCGTAGGTGAACACGCGCTCGTCGATGCCCTCGTAGCGTCCGCAGCCGAACACCAGGTGCGAGGCTCCGCTGAGCTCACGCGCCGACGCCTGCGAGAACCGCTCCCCGGCGGGCGAGGGGAAGATGAACGTCGGCCGGTCGGCCGCATCCGCCACGATCGCATCGAGCGCGAGCCCCCAGGGCTCGGGCTTCATCACCATGCCGGCGCCGCCGCCGTAGGGGGTGTCGTCGACGGTCCGATGACGATCGGTGGCGTAGTCGCGCAGGTCGTGAACGCGGACGTCGAGGAGACCCGCGCCGCGGGCCTTGCCGAGGAGCGAAACCTCGAGGACGTCGAAGAACGCGGGGAAGATCGTGACGACGTCGACGCGCACGTCAGTCCTCGGCGCGGTCGTCGTCGCCCTCGGAGCCGGAAGCGGCTACGGCCGCGTCATCCGATTCCTCGACAGGCAGCTCTTCGAAGAGCCCGGCCGGTGGCGTCACGATCACGCGGCCCGCCGCGACATCCACTTCGGGCACGATCGCCTTGACGAACGGGACGAGGACCTCGGTGTCATCACCGTCGCGCTGGACGATCAGAAGGTCCTGCGCGGGGAAGTGGTCGACGCGTGCGATGCGTCCGACCTTCTGCCCGTCGCGGACGACGTCGAGGCCGACGAGCTGGTGGTCGAACCACGCGTCGTCCTCAGCAGTGGCGTCGCCGTCCTGGTCGACCCACAGGATGGCCTTCACGAGGCTCTCGGCGGCGTCGCGGTCGTTGACGTCCTCGAGGAAGAGGACGGGGTGCGAGTTCATCCACCGGAACTCGCGGACGGTCACGGTCTTGCCGTGCCACGGCGATGCTTCGGGGACTTGCAACGTGAACGTTGCGCCCGTCACGAAGCGACCGTCGGGATCGTCGGTGTAGAGCTCGAGCTTGAGCGCGCCCTTGAGCCCGTGCGCCTTGACGAGGCGCCCGACGCGCAGCTGAGTGCGAGCGGGTTCGGCGGCCATCTCAGTCGTCCGCGACGTCGACACGGACGCGCGTGCCGTCGGCCAGCGCGGAAATCAATGCTCGCAGCGCCTTGGCGGTGCGCCCGCCGCGCCCGATCACCCGTCCCCGGTCGTCGGGGTGCACGCGCACCTCGAGTACTTCGCCGCGGGGCGACGAGGAGGAACGGATGACGACGTCGTCGGGGTGATCGACGATCCCCTTGACGACGTGCTCGAGCGCGGCGGACAGCAACGGATTACTCCGCGTCGGTCGCGTCGGCGGCGGCCTCGTCGGCGGGAGCCTCGGCGGCGGGCTCCTCAGCCTTCTTCGCGGCCTGCGGCTTGATGACCGACTTCTTCGACGCGTCGGCGACGAAGTCGCCCTTGGCCTCGGCCGTGCGAACGGTCGAGACGGCGTTCTTGTCGCCCTTGAACTTGCCCCAGTCGCCCGTGAGCTTGAGCAGCGCGGTGACCTGCTCCGTCGGCTGCGCGCCGACCGAGAGCCAGTACTGGGCACGCTCGGAGTCGACCTTGATGACCGAGGGCTCTTCGGTCGGGTGGTACTGACCGATCTCCTCGATCACCCGGCCGTCGCGCTTGGTGCGCGAGTCGGCGACGACGATGCGGTAGTAGGGTGCGCGGATCTTGCCGAGGCGCTTGAGACGAATCTTGACAGCCACAATTCTCCTGAGTGGTGTGATGTGAAGTGAACGTCGCCTGGAGCGTGGGGTGCACACCCGGCGGGAGCTCTGAGGGTGGACCTTCTCGCCGGATAGAGGGTCGAGCGAGCGGTCCAACCGTCTATTTTGCCAGATGATGACGGTCGTCGCGAACCGCGCCGTAGCGCGTGTCAGACTGAGCGCATGACGGTCCCCTTCGCCACGTCTGCCCGCTCCTCCGTGGGCATCGAGTGGGAGTTGATGCTCGCCGACCGCGACACCGGAGATCTCGCGCCCCGAGCGCCCGAAGTGCTCGCCGAAGTGGAGGAATCCTCGGCGCTCGAGCGCTACACCATCACCGGCGAGCTGCTGACGAACACCATCGAGGTCACCAGCGGAGTCGGCGACACCGTCGCAGCCGCGGTCGATGACATCGACGACGCCATCCAGCGGGTGCGAGAGTTCGCCGCACCGCGCGGTCTCGAGATGCTGTGCGCCGGCAGCCACCCCTTCGCACGGTGGTACGAGCAGGAGATCACGGACAAGACCCGCTACCACAAGCTCATCGAGCGGACGCAGTGGTGGGGCCGCAACATGATGATCTGGGGAATCCACATCCACGTCGGCGTCGAGGACGTCAACAAGGTGTTCCCGCTGATCAACGCCCTCTCGGTCTACCTCCCCCATCTCCAGGCGCTCTCGGCGTCGAGCCCGTTCTGGGCGGGCGACCGCACCGGCTATGCATCCAACCGCGCCCTCGTCTTCCAGCAGCTGCCCACCGCCGGCCTGCCCTGGAGCTTCACGAAGTGGAGCGACTTCGAGGACTACCTCGACGGCATGGTGCGCACGGGTGTCATGGAGGACGCATCCGAGGTGCGCTGGGACATCCGCCCGGCGCCGAAGTGGGGAACGCTCGAGATCCGGGCGTGCGACGGGATGTCGACCCTTCCCGAGCTCGCCGCCGTGGCATCCCTCGTTCAGGTGCTCACCGAGCACCTCTCCCGCCAGCTCGACGAGGGGCGTGAACTTCCCACGATCCCGCCGTGGTTCGTCCGGGAGAACAAGTGGCGCGCAGCGCGGTACGGACTCGACGCACGTCTCATCGTCGATGCGGACGGCACTCAGCGGCACGTCGCAGACCACCTCCGCGACACGATGGCGGAGCTCGAGCCGATCGCCGAGGAGCTGCACTGCGCCCGCGAGTTCCGAGGGCTGAACACGATCCTCGATCAAGGGGCCAGCTATCTCCGGCAGACGCGCGTCGCGGATGCGGCCGACGGCGACCTCCGCGAGGTCGTGCAGCACCTCATCCGCGAGTTCCGCGACGGCCCGACGCTGCGCCAGCACCTGGCGCAGCCGGACGTCGGCCGCTGAGTCAGGGCCGCTGAGCCGGCCCCGCTGACTCAGCCCTTGCCGAAAAGCTTCTGGATTTCGGCGAGGTCGGCCTCGCTCGGCTGAGCCTGACCGCCGGTTCCGAGGCCGAAGCCCGAGCCGGTCGGCGCTGTGGCAGTCGCGAGGCCCGCATTCTCGGCGGCGCGCTTGGCCGGGTTTCCCGAACGCGAACCGCTTTTGCTCTTGGCCTGCTTGCCGCGCTTGCTCGACGCGCCGGGCTTCCCACCCATGGGTCCCATACCAGGGATGTTGGGCACGCCGCCTCGGGCCACCGTCTTCATCATCTTCGCGGCCTGCTCGAAGCGCTGCACGAGCTGGTTGACGTCGGTCACCGTCATGCCCGAGCCGCGGGCGATGCGCAGGCGGCGCGAGCCGTTGAGCACCTTGGGGTTGCGTCGCTCAGACGGCGTCATCGACCGGATGATCGCCTCGGTGCGGTCGATCTCGCGCTCGTCGAACTGCTCGAGCTGCTGTTTCATCTGCCCCATGCCCGGCAGCATGCCGAGCATCTTCTTCATCGAGCCCATCTTCTTCATCTGCTGAAGCTGGTCGAGGAAGTCCTCGAGCGTGAACTGCTCCTTGGCGAGCTTCTCGGCGACCGCGAGGGCCTCCTGCTCATCGAACGCCTGCTGAGCCTGTTCGATCAGGGTGAGGATGTCACCCAGGTCGAGGATGCGGCTGGCCATCCGGTCGGGGTGGAAGGGTTCGAGGTCGTCGAGGCCCTCACCCGTGGACGCGAAGATGATAGGCCGCTGCGTGACCGAGGCGACCGACAGCGCGGCGCCACCGCGGGCGTCTCCGTCGAGCTTCGAGAGGACGACGCCGGTGAAGTCGACACCCTCCTGGAACGCCTTCGCGGTGTTGACCGCGTCCTGACCGATCATCGCGTCGATGACGAACAGCACCTCGTCGGGATCGGTCGCCTTCCGGATCGAGGCCGCCTGCTTCATCAGCTCGGCGTCGACGCCGAGTCGTCCCGCCGTGTCGATGATGACCACGTCGTGCTGGTGACGGCGGGCGTGATCGACGCCGTCGCGCGCAACCCGCACGGGGTCGCCGACCCCGTTGCCCGGCTCGGGCGCGTAGATGGCCGCCCCGGCGCGCTCGGCGACGACCTGGAGCTGGTTCACGGCGTTCGGGCGCTGGAGGTCGCACGCGACGAGGAGCGGCGTGTGGCCGTCTTTCTCGAGCTGCTTGGCGAGCTTGCCTGCGAACGTGGTCTTACCCGAACCCTGCAGACCCGCGAGCATGATGACGGTCGGCGGGTTCTTCGCGAACTGCAGCCGCCGCTGTTCGCCGCCGAGGATGCCCACGAGCTCCTCGTTGACGATCTGGACGACCTGCTGCGCCGGGTTCAGCGCGCGGTTGACCTCGTCGCCGAGCGCGCGCTCGCGCACCTTGGCGGTGAACTCCTTGACGACCACGAGGGCGACGTCGGCGTCGAGCAGCGCACGGCGGATCTCACGGACGGTCTGGTCGACGTCAGCCGCCGAGAGCTTTCCTTTGGTGCGGAGGTTCCGGAAGGTCTCGGTGAGACGGTCGGAGAGCGTGCCGAAAGTTGCCATGATCCCTCGATTCTATGCGAGCGGGTGGCCGCCCGCGGGCACCGACCGCGGCTTCGGCCGCTCAGCGCCGGCGGACGACAGCGATCGCCCGGGCCATCTCCTGCGCCAGGTCGCTACGGCCCGCTCCCCCACGCGCCCACGACCGGACGGCACCCAGCACCGCACCGCCCCACGCGCCACCGAGGATGTCGGATTCGAGCCGGCCCGTCCCCGCGCGATGGAGCGTCTCCGCCACGGCGGCAGCGACCCGAGCGGAGCGCAGAGCCGCGTCGCGTGCGAGCTCGTCCGACAACCCCATCGCTGCATCGTTGACGATCGCCAGCGCCAGCGCATCGGGAGCGAAGCCCTGGGCGAGGTCGGCCACGGCCGCCGCGAC
The DNA here is from genome assembly GCF_052921305.1 of Microbacterium sp. F1-18. Lineage (NCBI taxonomy): Bacteria > Bacillati > Actinomycetota > Actinomycetes > Micrococcales > Microbacteriaceae > Microbacterium > Microbacterium sp. F1-18. The sequence continues at coordinate 454,591 of NZ_JBREVD010000002.1, forward strand.
GTCCTCGACGTCGGAGGCGGAGCGCAGAGCGCGCTCGAGTGCGTCGAGCCGCTCGTCGAGCCCCGACCACAGGACGGCGGACTTCGACGAGAAGTAATTGAAGAAGCTCGATCGACTGACGCCGGCGCGCCGTGTGATGTCAGCGACGGTCGTCGCGTCGTAGCCCTGCTCGAGGAACAACTCGCACGCAGCCTCGGCCAGCGTCTCGCGGGACGACACGCGGGGCCGGCCGGCGCGGGATCGGGACGTCACCATGACAGCCTAGGCGTGTCGTATTCTTGGACGCAGTCCAGTATCTCGAGGAGGATCCGTGCTCGACATCCGCGTCGTGGGGCTCGCCCCCGCCGTCGTCCCATATGCACAAGGCTGGGAGCTGCAGCGTCGTGTTCACGACGCTGTGGTCGCCGGCGGTCCGGACACACTCCTTCTGCTGGAGCACGAGGCGGTGTTCACCGCGGGAGCACGCACCTCCCCCGGCGAACGACCGACCGACGGGACCGCCGTGGTCGATGTCGACCGCGGCGGCAAGATCACCTGGCACGGGCCCGGGCAGCTGGTGGGCTATCCGATCCTCCGCCTCCCCGAGCCGGTCGACGTCGTCTCGCACGTGCGGAGACTCGAACGTGTCCTCATCGACGCTGTCGCCGAGCTCGGCATCTCGGCCCGTCAGGTGACGGGTCGTAGCGGGGTGTGGGTACGTGACGGCGGCCACGACGCGAAGATCGCGGCGATCGGCGTCCGCGTCCAGCGCGGCGTGACGATGCACGGCTTCGCCCTCAATTGCGACAACGACCTCGCGCCCTTCGACCAGATCATCCCCTGCGGCATCACCGATGCCGGGGTGGCCACGCTGTCGACGGTGTTGGGCGATGACATCTCGCCCGCATCGGCGCTCGACACCGTCACCCGCCACTTCCGCGCCGAGTTCGACACGGCGGTCGCAGCGTGAGCGGCGGCTGCGCCGTGCCCGCCGGCGCCCCGGCAGCGGGCGGGCCGGAGGGACGCAAGCTCCTGCGCCTCGAGGTGCGCAATGCCCAGACCCCGATCGAGCGCAAGCCCGAGTGGATCAAGACGAAGGCCCGGATGGGCGAGGAGTACCGCGCGCTTCACGACCTGGTCCGGGATGAGGGCCTGCACACGGTCTGCCAGGAAGCAGGATGCCCGAACATCTACGAATGCTGGGAAGACCGAGAAGCGACCTTCCTCATCGGCGGGTCGCAGTGCACACGGCGCTGCGACTTCTGTCAGATCGACACGGGGAAGCCCGCCGAGTACGACACCGACGAGCCGCGTCGCGTCGCCGAGAGCGTCCACCGGATGCAACTGCGCTACGCGACGGTGACGGGCGTGGCACGCGATGACCTCGCCGACGGCGGGGCGTGGCTGCACGCAGAGACGGTCCGTCGTATCCACGCCGACAACCCGGGTACGGGCGTCGAGATCCTCGCGACGGACTTCAACGGGGATGCCGCACAGCTCGACGAGGTGTTCGCGTCGCGGCCAGAGGTCTTCGCCCACAACGTCGAGACGGTCCCCCGTATCTTCAAGCGGATCCGACCAGCGTTCCGCTACGAGCGCTCGCTCGGAGTGATCACACGTGCCCGTGACGCCGGGCTCATCACGAAGTCGAACCTCATCCTCGGCATGGGCGAGACACCCGACGAGGTCGTCCAGGCTCTGCAGGATCTCCACGACGCCGGGACCGACATCATCACGATCACGCAGTACCTCCGCCCCACACCGCGCCACCTGCCCGTGGACCGGTGGGTGAAGCCCGAGGAGTTCGTCGGTTTCCGAGAGGAGGCCGAGCGCATCGGCTTCCTGGGGGTGCTTGCCGGCCCGCTCGTGAGATCCTCTTACCGCGCCGGACGCTTGTGGGCGCAGTCGATGGTCGCGAAGGGCCGCGACATCCCGCCGCACCTGGCACATCTCGCCGACTCGGCGCAGTCAGGATTCGCGCAGGCCGTCTGACGACCCGGGGGGCCTGGCCACGCCCCGCTCAGGTCGCGGTCGGGTCCGGCGGCCAGACATAGGGAAGGTCGTCGGGGACGTCACCGAAGCGCGGCCGGTAGTAGGCGGCATCCTTGCGCAAGAGGTTCGAGCGGTGAGACAGATGGAACGCCTCGTCGCCGAGCCACGGTGGCATCTCGAGATCACTCTCAGAGATTCCGTCGACATCGGGCGCGAACTCCCGCAGTTGCGGCCGGACCGTGTCGGCGCGACCGGCCGCGATCCACGCGTCGGTCATCGCAAGGCCGTACGCCGTCAGCGCCGGCAGATACCCTCGCCACATCTTTGCGGCCGGGTGGTTCCGCCAGCCATAGCCCGCCACAGTATTGGCGCGCAGGAGTTGCAACGTCTCGACCCGCTGCTTGCCGAGCCTCGCCATGTCGAGTACTGCCGCCGATTCTGAAAACGAGGGGTACGGCAGGAAGGTCTGCACGTCAGTCCGCGCTGGTGACCGACTGGATGCTGCCGTCGCTGGTGAGATTGACCAGAAGGACCTCTTCGGTCGAGTCGGGGTCGAGGGCATATTCGAGCACGGCGAACGGGTCGGATCCCCCATGCTCGTCGGCCAGGATCGTCATGCTGATCAGCTGAAGCGATCGGATGACGTCCATATGAACGTCGCCTGAGATGTCGACCAGGTACGACTCGATGTCTTCGCCGAGCTCCTCCTGCTGCTGGAGGATGAACTCGATCACCTCGCTCGTGCGATCGTTGAGCTCGGAGACCATGGCATTGCGGGCAGACAGGTCGATCGATTCGATCGCCGAGATCATCGCGGCAGCGACATCGAGGGCGGCGGCGGACACGTCATCCTGATCCGGAGCCGTCAGGTCGACGGTGACCGTCTGGTCACCGATCTCGACGTGATCCGACCAGAAGATCGATCCGTCCGGCCCCGACTCGAGGAGTCCGAAGTAGTCGTGCTCGATCGCCATGTGTTTATGAAACCAGCCGTGAGGGTGCGGGGGAAGTCCTGATGCGGCGCGGCGCGGGAGTCAATCGACGAGCGCCGACGCGAAGACGTGCGGGGTGAAGCCGGTGAGGTCGTTGATGCCCTCTCCTTGACCGAGCAGCTTGACGGGGATGCCGGTGCGCTCCTGCACCGCGAGGACGAATCCGCCGCGGGCGGAGCCGTCGAGTTTCGTGAGCACCAGGCCGGTCACTCCCGCGTGCTCGAGGAACGCCTCGGCCTGCATGACGCCGTTCTGACCGGTCGTCGCGTCGAGAACCAGCAGCACCTCGCTGATGGGTGCCTGCTTCTCGATGACGCGGCGGATCTTGGTGAGTTCGTCCATGAGCCCGCCCTTGGTGTGAAGGCGGCCGGCCGTGTCGACGAGCACGATCTCGGTGCCCGTCTGCTTGGCGTAGTCGATCGTCTGGAAAGCGACCGAAGCCGGATCCTGCCCTTCCTGTTGCGGGCGGACGATCTGAGCACCGCCGCGCTCGGCCCACGTCGCGAGCTGATCGACGGCAGCGGCGCGGAAGGTGTCGGCAGCGCCGACGACGACCGAGCGGCCGTAGCGCTGCAGGAACTTGGCGAACTTGCCGATCGTCGTGGTCTTGCCCACGCCGTTGACCCCGACGACCAGGACCACCGCGGGACGTTCGGTCAAGCGCAGAGTCGAGTCGAAGGCGGCGAACCGCTCCTCGAGCGTCTCCTTCAGCATCCGCTGGAGGTCGCGAGGGTCGGTCGTGCGGTAGCGCTCGACCTTGCCGCGCAGGTCGTCCACCAGGCGCTCGGTGATGTCGGGCCCGAAGTCGGCGGTCAGGAGCGCCGTCTCGAGGTCGTCCCACGTGTTCTCGTCGATGGTCGGCTTGACGAAGAGCCCGCGCAACGCGCGCGAGAGCGACCAGGGATTCTCGGCCATACCCCTCAGCCTACGGCGCCTGCACGCTCACGTACGCGCTGGCCCACGACCGCCGACACACCGTCCTGACGCATGGACACGCCGTAGAGGGCATCCGCGATCTCCATCGTGCGCTTTTGATGCGTGATCACGATGAGCTGACTCGACTCTCGGAGCTGCTCGAAGACGCCGAGCAGCCGCCCGAGGTTCGCATCATCGAGCGCCGCCTCGACCTCGTCGAGGATGTAGAACGGGCTCGGGCGCGCCTTGAAGATCGCCGTCAGCAGAGCCACCGCCGCGAGCGAGCGCTCGCCTCCCGAGAGCAGCGACAGCCGCTCGATCTTCTTTCCCACCGGTCGCACCGAGACCTCGATGCCGGTCGTCAGCGGATTGTCGGGGTCGGTGAGCGAGATGCTGCCCGTGCCGCCCGGGAACAGGATCGGGAACACCTCACCGAACGCGACCTTCGTGTCTTCGAATGCAGCCAGGAAGATCGTCTGCATGCGCTCGTCGAGCTCACCGATGATCGTCAGGAGATCCGCGCGCGTCTGCGTGAGATCGGCGAGCTGCTCGGTGAGGAACGCGTGTCGCTGCTCGAGCGCCGCGTACTCCTCCAGCGCCAGCGGATTCACGCGGCCGAGCTGCCCGAGCTTCCGCTCCGCGTCCGTCAGACGGCGGCGCTGAGTCGCCCGGTCGAATGGCACCGGCTCGCCGGAATCATCGAGGGCGGGCTGGTCCGGCCCGTATTCCGAAACGAGAATGTCCTCGTCGAAGCCCAGTTCCGACCCGACGCGTTCGAGCAGACTCGTCACGTGCAGCTTCTTCTCGTGCATCTGCATCTCGAGTCCGTGCACCGACTCGGTCAAGGCCGAGAGCCGGCTGCGCGCCGACTGATCCTGGCGGCGCAACTCGGCGAGCTCGCTCGTGATCTCGCTCCGCGCCTGCTCGGCCCTCCCCAGTTCCACGCGGGCTGCGGCGACGGACCTGTCGATCGATTCGAGCAGCGGCGGCAGTTGTGCGGCGACGGCATCCGCGATCGCACGCTGCTGCCGCCGGATGACGGCGCGTCGGGCGGCCTCGGCGGCGGCGGCGCGCTCTCGCTCGCGCTGGCGTTCGAGCTGAACCACGCGGGCCTCGCCGGCTCGCACGCGCTCTCGCAGGGTCTCGACGTCGAGGCGTGCGCGCATCTCGCGTTCGCGAGCCTGTTCGAGGGCTTCGAGGACACCGTCACGCGCCGATGCGTCGAGGATCGGGCGCGGCGCCGCAGCCGCCGCTGCGAGCGCTTCCTCGGCATCGCGGGCCGCTGTCTCGGCCTCGGTCGCGGCCGAGACGGCCGGTGCGATGCCTGCCTCGAGCCGGTCGCATTCTGCGATGGCCGCTTCGCACCGCACGGTGGCTCGGTTGAGCTTCTCCGCGTCGGCCGCGAGCGCCGCATCGTGGGCACGCAGCGTCTCGAGCGCTGTCCTCGTCCGGGCGCGAGCCTCGGTCCAGGCTGCCTGCGCATCGGTCAGCGACTCCCGGAGTGCATCGGCGACGACGGTCATCTCGCTCAGCCGGTCGGCCGCCGCGTCTCGCTCCGCGGCGAGTTCGAGACGTGACCGGCCCTCGCCGGATCCGGCTCGGACCGTGCGCCACGAGACCAGCTCGCCCTGCTTGGTCACGACGACGGCGCGTCCGCGTTCGCTCGCCGACCATGCATCGCGGATACGGACTGCTGTCTCGAGGTCATCAGCGACGAGCACGTGCTCGAGCTGGCCGACGACGCCGTCGGGCCCGCTGACGACATCGATCGCACGCACAGCACCCGGCACGGCGTCGACAGCCTCTCCCCGGTCGGCATGCGCGAGGACGATGTCGACGACACCGAGGTTGTCTTCGGCAGCGGTGGCTGCCGCCCGCAGCGCTGCGGGCACATCGGCGGCGAGCACGCCCTCGGCCAGCGCCCCCAGCGCCGCCGCGACAGGCGCTTCGTATCCCGGTTCCACCTTCAGGGCGTCGGCGACGAGTGACCGCAGCCCATCGTCGCCGCGCGACAGCAGATCGGCGGCCGCGTTGCGCACCTCGAGCGCCCGCCCGAGCGCAGCCGTCTGCGCCGTCAGCGACTCGACCTCGCGCTCGGCCGCGTGCAGCCGCTCCCGGATGCCCGCGAGCGTCGTCTCGGCCTCCGTCGCCTCACGCTGAGCGCGCTCGTACGCAGCCGTGTGCTCGGCGGAGCTCGCCTCGGGAGCCGCTTCGGACTGGACCTGCTCGAGGGCCGCCTCAGCCTCCGCGCGCCGCGTGCGTGCGGCGTCCAGCCCCCGCTGCTGCCGTTCGACCGTCGCGCGCAGGGCTTCCAAGCGCGACGCGGCGGCGTCTGCTCGGCCGCGGAGCTTGGTCAGCCGCATGTCGTGCTCGGAGACGAGGGCGCTCTGCGCGGCGATGTCGGAGTCGAGAGCATCCAACTCGGCACGCGCTCGGATCACATCCCGGGATGCCGCGGCGGCGGCATCCTGCGCGTCGCCGACGCCCGAAGCGATCTCGTCGACCTCCTCGCGGGCCTCGTCGATCGCCGCCTGTCCCACCGTGGCGACCTCGATCGAGAGCTGGCCGTCGTCTTCGAGGAGCGCGCGACGCTGCGCTGCGAGCGTGTGCAATCCCCGTACCCGTTCCTGCACCTGCTCGAGCGCGAACGCGGTGGCTCGTGCCCGGTCGACCGCCTCGGACCGCTGCTCGGCCTCGAGCTCGTCGATGCGTCGTTTCACACCGTCGAGCCGGTCCTGCAGCACGAGCCTTTCGGAGTGGCGCTCGTGTTCGTCGCGGGCATGATCGGCGAGCTGAGCGCGAAGCGCGACGAGGTCGTCGGCGAACAGGCGTGCCTTCGCATCTCGGACGACAGCGGCGATCGTCGCTGCTTCGCGTGCGATCTCCGCCTGTTTGCCCAGGGGCTTCAGCTGCCTCCGCAGCTCGCCGGCCAGATCGCTCAGCCGCGTGAGGTTCGCCTCCATCGCCTCGAGCTTGCGGACCGTCTTCTCTTTGCGACGGCGGTGCTTGAGGATGCCCGCCGCCTCCTCGATGAAACCGCGTCGGTCCTCGGCGCTCGCTTGCAGCACGGTGTCCAATCGGCCCTGCCCGACGATCACGTGCATCTCGCGGCCGAGGCCGGAGTCGCTCAGCAGCTCCTGCACGTCGAGCAGCCGGCACGTCTCGCCATTGATCGCGTACTCGCTGGATCCGTTGCGGAACAGCGTGCGACTGATCGTCACCTCGGCGTACTCGATCGGAAGCACGCCGTCGTGATTGTCGATCGTCAGCTGAACCTCGGCGCGGCCGAGCGGGCCGCGCGTCGCGGTGCCGGCGAAGATGACGTCTTCCATCTTCCCGCCGCGGAGGGTCTTGACCCCCTGCTCGCCCATGACCCAGGCGAGAGCGTCGACGACGTTCGACTTGCCCGAGCCGTTAGGCCCGACGATGCAGGTGACCCCCGGCTCGAGCACGAAAGTGGTCGGTTGGGCGAACGACTTGAAGCCCTTGAGCGTGACGCTCTTCAGGTGCATGTCGGGCCCTCCCGGCGCTCGGCGGATGCCCACACGCTACCGGAGGATGACGGGGCGGACTTGACGCCGCACCGCAAGGACCGCTAGCGTCACTTCCCGCATCCCTGACGAAAGGAGGTTCCCCGATGTTGATTTCTGTCACCGCGTTTAACGCTGTTGCTGTTCGTTCCGAGCACCGCGACCGTTTCTCCTGCGCGATCGGTGGAGCCGCCGTCACGGGTGCTCCGCTGAACGTCTGAGTCTGCGAGTCCCTCGCCCCGTTCTGCCTCTCTGCCCGCGCGATCGTTCGCGTCGGTCGCAGCCGACGGCTGCACCTGCGACACACATCGTCGCCATCGCACGTCCGCCCTCTTCGAACGAGGACACCATGAACACCGTCGTACAACGACGTCCCGAGGTCGCGCCTGCGCGGCCTGCCATTTCCGAGCAGACGGTTCTCGGCCGTCCGACCCTCGCCCAGCGCCTTGCGCTGCGCATCGCACTGCGCCTCATCGTGTGGAGCGCGAACCGCGGCGCCAGCTCTGCTCCCGAGGTCGCGTACCGCCGCGAACAGCTCGCCGCCCGCGAGGCGCGCGAGCGGCACTGGGAACGCGCGTACCTGCTCACTCCCTACCGTTGATCCGCGGGGGTCTCGGTGACGAGACCCCCGCCGCCGAAAGAGAATTATGAACGACATCACTGCGCGGCTCGAGCTGCGCCCCCTCCGCATCCCCGAGAGCATCGACGCACCGGACGCCGCGGATTTCTGCGAGATGGTGCGCGTGCGCAATCTCGTGTACCGCGAGATCACCGGCGGCGATGACGATACCGCCCGCCCCGACGAGCTGCTCCCCCACTATCGCCCGAGCCCAGACGAGACGAGATTCAGCTGGCTTGCGGTGTGGGACGGCAGAGTCGTCGGGCGCGTGGGGCTCGACATCCCCCACGAAGCCGGATCCGACAGCGCGTACTCGCTCATCGAACTCCTGCGCGAGGTCCACGGACTCGGCATCGGTTCGCAGGCCCACGCGCTCGTCGAGCGGACCGCCCGCGCCCATGGCCGCCACGTTCTGCAGACGTATGCCGAGCATCCCGACCAGCCGGGCGACAGGCTGGCCGCACCGACGGGGTACGGCGACATTCCACGCGACCATGCCGCGCGCTTCCTGCTGCGTCACGGCTACACGCTCGAGCAGATCAACCGGAAGAGCGTGCTCGATCTGACCGACTCCGCCGCCGTCGTCGATGAGCACCTGGCGAGAGCCACGGTGGCGGCCGCCGGGTATCGCGTCGTGCGATGGACCGCGCCGACGCCGCCGGAGTTCGTCGAAGGGTACGCCTGGCTCAAATCGCGCATGTCGACCGACGCCCCCGCCGCCGGCCTCGAGGTGGACGAGGAAGAGTGGGATGCCGCGCGCCTGGCCCGCCACGATGCGCGTTACGTCGAAGCGGAGCAGACACTGCTCGTGACTGCGGCGCAGCACGTCGAGACTGGCGAGCTCGCGGCCTTCAACGAGCTCATGATCAGCTCCGACCGCACCGGCGCGACCCACCAGCACGACACGCTCGTGGCGGCGTCCCACCGGGGCCACCGCCTCGGAATGCTCGTGAAGTGCGCGGGGCTCGTCGCGTGGCGCGACATCGCCCCCGATACACCCCGCGTCATCACCTACAACGCCGAAGAGAATCGCCCGATGCTCGACATCAACGAGGCAATCGGCTTCCGACCGGTGTCGTACGAAGGGGCGTGGAAGAAGCGGCTTTCGGATGACGCCGGGAGTGGCGCAGAGCGGACTTCGGCGTAATCTGTCAGGCAGCTATGCTGGTTTAGCCGGCATAGCTGCCTGCGCGCCGTTAAGACGAGAGATCGGGGCCGATAACGATGACCACCGCACCTGCACTGGCCCGCCCCGTGCGCCACATTCCGCTGGTCGAGGTCACCCGTGGCCCGCTCATCGAGGGGGTGCACTACGGCTCGTTCGCCGTCGTCTCCCCCGAGGGACATGTGCTCGCCGAGGGTGGAGACGGCGCAGCGCCGATGTACCCGCGCTCCGCGTTGAAGCCGCTGCAGGCCGTCGCGATGGTCCGTGCCGGCCTCGATCTGCCGGATCACCTGCTCGCGTTGAGCGCGGCCAGCCACTCGGGCGCCCCGATTCACCGCGCCGGCGCGCGGGAGATCCTCGAGATGCACGGGACGGATGCCGCCGCGCTGCGCAACGTGCAGGACCTGCCCTATTGCGTCGCGGAACGCCTTGTGTTCGTCCGCGGAGGCGGCGAACCGTCCCGGCTCGCACAGAACTGCTCGGGCAAGCACGCGGCCATGATCGCCACCTGCCTGATAAATGGGTGGTCGACGGACGACTACCTTCGAGCCGACCACCCACTGCAACGGCTCGTCGAGGCAACGGTCGCGGACCTCACCGGCGAACGCGCGGTCGCAGTCACCGTGGATGGCTGCGGCACCCCGCTTCTCGCCCACTCACTCCGGGGGATGGCACGCGCTTATGCCCGGCTCGCCACCGCACCCGACCATACGGCGGAGGCGCGGGTCGCGGCCGCGATGCGCGCGTTCCCGCAGATGGTGGCCGGGGAAGAGCGCGACGTCACGACGATGATGCGCGCCGTGCCGGGGTTCATCGCCAAGGACGGCGCAGAGGGCGTACAGCTGGGCGGACTCGCGACTTCCGCTGTCGGTATCGCCGTCAAGGTCTCAGACGGCGGCGATCGCGCACGATCGACCATCACCGCCAGCATCCTCGAGGCGCTCGGGGTCGATCAGCACGCGCTCACGCAGCTCCGGAGCGCACCCGTACTCGGCGGCGGCGAGCCGGTGGGCACGCTGCGCACAGTCGCCGGCATCGTTCCCCGCCTGAACGCCTAGGGCGCGCCTCCATCCCATCCTCAGGATGACCGCAAGGCGAAGCTGTCGATGTGCTCGCCGTCGTCGTCGTACCAGACGAAGTCGACAGATGAGACACGCTCACGCGGAGAGGACGTCACTGCTCGCGCACTCGCCGCGAGGACGTCGTGCCACTCCTGCTCGTCGAGCGCACTCGCGTACGCGATTGAGAGGTGGAACACCCAGTCGTCGAGCGGAAGCTCCCCGATCCGGCGAACATCGGTGGCGTCGAGCAGCTCGGTCAAGCTCGAGTACGCCTCGGTCAGGGATTTCGTACGCGCAAGCCGCGCGATGAGGACTGCGAACGGGGGCGGGAACCCGTCGATCGCATCGACGATCAGGTCGATCGGCGTCATGGCGTCGGCCCATGACTCGATGAGGTCCCGCACCACGTGCACTCGGTCCGGCTCGTAGAGCCCGCGGAGTGTGACGTGCCCGGTGTTCGGGTGCGGCGTCGAGCCTGGCAGCCGCGTCAGAAGCTTCGACTGCTCGCTCTCGTAGAAGGCCGCCACCGCGACTGTCGGCCTGAGAACGATGTACTGCTGGCCACGCAGTGACGCCAACAACCCAGGCTCCGTCATGTAAGGGGTCAGCATCCGGGGCACTCCGATCCTTGTCGCGTCAGGAGAAACTACCGCTCGCAGCTCGGTCCTAACCCCTTGTTACAGGCCGCGCCGACGGGGCCTCATCCTCACCGAACGGACTCGGCACGACGGGGTAGACCCCGGTGTACCCCTCCCGTGAGGCGGCGATCTGTGCGATGCGCCGACGACACGCGAACCATCCCGCCGCCATGCCGGCTGACATGACGGCCGTCACGACCATCGTCTGTGGAGACGACACGAAGGTCATGACGAGCACGAACAGCAGGAAGAGCAGTGTCAGGTACCCGGTGTACGGGGCGCCGATCATGCGGAAGGACGGGCGGACCATCGCTCCCCGGTCGCTCAGGTGTTTCAGCCGCAGCTGACAGACGATGATGGTCGCCCAGGTGACGACGATGCACACGGCCGAAACGTTGAGCACGGTCTCGAACGCCTCCGACGGCGCCACGTAGTTCAGGAAGACCCCGACCAGCGCGACAACGGCGGTGAGCAGGATGCCGCCGTACGGCACACCCGCACGGCTCATCCGGTTCGCGAACCTCGGCGCCGACCCTGCCGACGACATGGACCGGAGGATGCGGCCGGTGGAGTACAAGCCGGCGTTCAGCGAGGACAGCGCCGCCGTGAGGACCACGAAGTTCATCAGCGTATCCACGCCCTGCACGCCGATGGAGGCGAAGAAGGTGACGAACGGGCTCTCCCCCGCGCTGTACGCGGTGTACGGCAGCAGGAGGGCCAGCAACAGCACGGAGCCGACGTAGAAGATCACGATGCGGATGATCACGGCATTGATGGCGCGCGGCATCACCTTCTCCGGGTTCTTGGTCTCGCCGGCCGCGGTGCCGATCAACTCGATCGACGCGTAGGCGAAGATGACGCCCTGCATCACCAGGATCATGGGCAGCAGCCCGTTGGGGAAGAAGCCGCCGTTGCCCGAAAGCAACGCGAAACCGACGTCCTGACCGTCGATCGGCGTACCGAAGAACACGAAGTACGCACCGACCGCGAGGAAGCTGACGAGCGCACCGACTTTGATGAATGCGAACCAGAACTCGAGCTCACCGAACACCTTGACGGAGAGCAGGTTGAGGGTGAGCACCAGGACGAGAGCAGTCAGAGCCCAGACCCATTGGGGCACCGCACCGATCCACGGGACGTACTTTCCGAAGAAGTTCATGTACAGGGCAGCGGCGGTGATGTCGACGATCGCCGTCGTCGCCCACGACACCCAGTAGAACCATCCGGACACGAAGGCGGCCTTCTCTCCGAAGAACTCTCGGGCGTAAGACACGAACGAGCCCGACGACGGCCGGTGGAGCACCAGCTCCCCGAGTGCGCGGAGGATGAAGAACGCGAAAAGACCGCAGAGGGCGTAGGACAGCACGAGAGACGGCCCCGCGGTCTCGAGCCGGCCACCGGCGCCGAGGAAGAGCCCGGTCCCGATCGAACCGCCGATCGCGATCATGTTGATCTGGCGGGCAGACAGATTCTTGCTGTAGCCCTTTTCCTCGTTCACCAGCGCGGCATCCGACACGTCTTCCCTCGCCTCGTTGCGAGGGGCTTCACTGCTGGACATCTCTTCCTCTCAGAAGGTTCAGCCGGTTGCTGAACCGGCCTGTTTCGGGCACGCCGATAGACGGCACGCTGCGGATGGTGGAACAACGCGGTGTTCGCGGGAACACCGGTCGGCGATGGACTCGGGGCGTGGTCGTCGGAAGGCACGTCCTCGCGTCAGGAGTCGGCGATCATCGGCGCCGGCGTTTCAGATCACAGCCTGTCGATACGATCCACGGCCGCGTCCACGGCGCGCAGATGATGGCTCATGGCAGCCGAAGCCTCGCCCGGCGCTCCAGCCGCGATGGCTTCGAGGATGCGGCGGTGCTCGACGTCGGATTCTTCCGCGCGGGCTGCGACGAGGGTCAGGAATCCGGATTGCCGAACCATGGCCTCGCGGATCTCGCCGACCATGCGCTCGAAGATGCCGTTGCGGCTCAGTCGCGCAATGGTCGTGTGGAATCGGGCGTCGAGCTCGACCCACCGGATGATGCCGCCGTCGAGCTCGCCGCGCGTGATGGCTTCCATTTCGTCGATCAGCTGCCTCAACGTCGCGACGTCGTCGTCGCTCCGATGTGCAGCGGCGAGGGCGACAGCGGGCATCTCGATATGGGGTCGAGCCTCGGACAGTTCACGAGCCGAGTAGCGGCCGAGCTTCAGGCCCTCGTCCTCGGTCTGCGAGACGACGCGAGTCCCACTCCCCGTCCGGGTGACGGTCAGGCCCAGGGTCGCGCACCCGAGGAGCGCTTCGCGAACGACCGGCCGGCTGACACCGAACTCGGCGGCGAGCTTGGCCTCGGACGGCAGCTTCGAACCGACGGGGAAGGTCCCGTCACGGATCGCCTTGCGGAGCGCTCGAAGCACGGCTTCGGCTGCTGGTACCCGGCGGATGGGTGCGAGCACGCCCGGTTTCGCGTCTTCAGCCATCGACTCAACCTCCCGGAGCGGCAACATGATTAGCTGCCTGACAGCTTATGAAAGCACGGCGACTCGCCCACGCGCAAGGGTTGCGCCCCGCTCGTGCCACGTACGGCGGGCGCGGAGCCCGCCTGCCCCGTCACCTCCGCCGCTGGCAGCGCGGGCAGTAGTGCGATGAGCGATTCGTGAACGCGACCCGGATGATCGCGGACCCGCACCGCGAACATTCCGCTCCGGTGCGCCCGTAGGCCTCGAGCGAGTGAGCGAAGTAGCCGGCCTGCCCGTTGACGTTGACGTACTGGGCGTCGAAACTCGTACCGCCCTCTGCAAGAGCCTTCGTCATGACCGCGACGACGGCCTCGAGGAGGCGTTCGCGCGCAGGCCGCGAGAGGAGGGATGCCGCGGTCTCCGGGTGAATGCGGGCAGCCCACAGCGCCTCGTCGGCGTAGATGTTGCCGATGCCGCTGACCACACCCTGGTCGAGCAGGACGCGCTTGATGCCCGACGAGCGGCGGGCCAGCTCCCGATGAAAGCGCGGCGCGTCGAAGGCCGGGTCGAGGGGGTCGCGGGCGATGTGTCGCACCTGACCCGGAACCAGTGCAGCATCGGTTCCCCGCCCGCCTGCGGCTCCGTCGGCGGTGGCCTCGAGATCGTCCACTGCGAGGGAGCCGAAGGTCCGCTGGTCGACGAAGAGCACGGCGAGCTCGCCGTGCTCGGGATGAACGATGTCCCAGCGAATGCGTTCGTGACGCTCGGTGGGCGCACCCGGCTCGCGGAGCAGCATCTGCCCGCTCATCCCGAGGTGCGCGATCACAGCGCGGCCCGTGCCCTGCACCGGGAACCACAGGAACTTGCCGCGGCGCGCTACCGCCTTCAACGAGCGGCCGGTCAGCTCGCGCTCGAACGACTCCGGCGTCCCGACGTGTCGGGTGAGCGCGCGAGGGTCCAGGACCGTGCACGCCTCGATACGCGCACCGACGACGGCAGGCTCGAGCCCGGCACGAACGACCTCGACCTCGGGCAGTTCAGGCACGGGCTGACAGCTCGTGCCACACAGACAGGGCCGCAGCCATCTCCGCCTGTTTCTTGCTGCTCCCCACGCCTTGGCGTGACACGTCGCCAACCGTGACGGTCGCGGTGAACACGCGGTTGTGGTCCGGTCCCGACGCCTCGATAGCGTATACGGGCGGCGCGACCCCCAGATGGGCCGCCAGCTCCTGCAGCGAAGTCTTCGGGTCCATGGCAGCGCCGTACCGCGCCGGATCCGCTAGCAGGGGGGCGACCAATCGCAGCACGAGGTCTTGCGCCTTCTCGGCTCCCGCCGACAGGAACGCCGCGCCGATCACGGCCTCCATCGCGTCGGCGAGGATCGAGTCCTTGTCGCGCCCGCCGGTTTGCGTCTCGCCGCGGCCGAGCATGATGTGGTCGCCGAGCCCGATCGTCCGAGCGACCTCGGCGAGAGCGACCGTCGAGACGACACTCGCACGCCGCTTGGCCAACGCCCCCTCATCGAGGTCGGGATGGGTGCGGAAGAGGTGCACGGTGACGGCTTGGCCCAGGATCGAGTCGCCGAGGAATTCCAGGCGCTCGTTGTGGGGCGTCCCGCCGTTCTCATAGGCATACGACCGATGAGTGAGGGCGAGCGACAGAAGCTCGGGGTCGATGTCGACCCCGAGCTTGTCGGTGAGCGCCGAGCGCTCGGTGATGTTCTCAGTCACGCCGCTCGTCGTCAGACGTCAGCGACCTTGCGACCCTTGTACTCGAGGAACAGCTCGGTGCCCTGCGAGTCGGTGACGACCTTCGCCTGGTGGGGGCGGCTGTAGACGACCTTGCCGTTCTCGATGGTCTTGACGAGGGCGGGAGCCTCGGCCTTCCACTGCGCGCGACGCGAACGCGTGTTGGAGCGGGAGACCTTCCGCTTCGGGGGGTTACCTGCCATGGCTAGCTCTTCTCTGTGTCGGGCGCGACGCGGTGGTCTGCGTCGTCGTGGTCTGGGGTGTAGGCCGTCAGCGCGGCCCAGCGCGGGTCGATCTGCACCTGCTCGGCAGGTTCCGTTCCCGGCGTCAGCTTCTCACCCGTGACCGGGTCGAGCCCGGGGCAATCCGGCTGACACACCGGCTGGAACGGAAGCGCCAGGACGATCGAGTCCCTGACCGGAGTTTCAAGATCCACGTGGTCGTCTTGAACCTCGAAGTCGGACGCTTCGTCCCCAGAATACCCGAAGAGCTCCTGAAACTCGATTCGGAGGGGGCGTGTCAGCTCCGTGAGGCACCGACCGCACACACCGTCGTAGACGGTGTCGGCCTCAGCGGTCGCCAGGATGCCCTCGTGCACCGACTCGAGGCGTACTTCGAGATCGATCGGCTGGCCCGCAGCGACGGAGACGAGACCCTCGCCCCACTTGTCGGGCGCGGGCACGCTGAACGCGAACTCCCGCATCTCCCCCGGCTGGCGCACGATGTCGTGCACGGGGATGACGAATGGTCCGGTGACGTGCTTTCTACCCACGATCGACCATGGTAGTCGCCGCGAGGGCGTCCGGACTCAGATGCCGCGCGATCCCGTGTCGAGGAAGCGGGCGACGGGCCCCGGTACGAACGGCGCGACGTCTCCGCCGAGTGAGGCGACCTGTCGCACGAGCGAGCTCGACACGAGCGCGTGCGCCGGGTCGGGAAGCAGGAACACGGTCTCGATCCGGGCGAGGTGTCGGTTCACGATCGCCATCGGCGTCTCGTAGGCCACGTCGACCTGCGAGCGGATGCCCTTGACGAGGATGCCGGCGCCGACGTCGGTGGCGTAGTCGACGAGCAGACCCATGCTCCACGCCGCAACCACGATCTCGCCCTCGATGCCGGCCTCGTCGATCGACTGCTCGAGAAGCGCCTGCCGCTGCGCGATGGGGAGCATCGCCTCTTTGCCGGGGTTGTGGACGACCAGAACGTGGAGCTGGTCGTACAGAGCCGCAGCCCGACGGATCACATCGAGATGGCCGAGGGTCGGCGGATCGAAGGAGCCGGGCACGACCGCGATCCGGTTGCTCATGGTCTGAGCCTAGTTCCTGTGGAGCGCGCCGCGCTCCTCTTCGCCCAGGCGCCGCGCGATGGCGGCGGCGAGCCCGGGATGCCCCGACAGATCGGGGTCGTGCTGCAGCACCGACGCGGCCTCGTCGCGCGCCTGCGCGATCAGATCGGCATCAGCGACGACGCGCAGGAGACGCAGCGATGACCGCGCGCCCGACTGAGCGTCGCCCAGGACGTCTCCCTCGCCTCGGAGCTCGAGGTCGACCTCGGCGAGGGAGAAGCCGTCGGTCGTGGCCGCCACTGCCTCTACGCGCGACCGCGCAGCCGTGTCGGGGTCGGCCTCGGTGACGAGGAGACACAGCCCGGGCACGCTCCCTCGGCCGACGCGTCCGCGGAGCTGGTGCAGCTGCGACACACCGAAGCGCTCGGCCTCGAGGATCACCATCGTCGAGGCGTTGGGCACGTCGACGCCGACCTCCACCACGGTCGTGGCCACGAGTACGTCGATGTCACCGCGGGCGAAGGCCTGCATGACGGCATCCTTCTCGTCGGCTGGCATCTTGCCGTGCAACGTCGCCACGGTGAGGTCTGCGAACGACGGATGCTGTGCGAGCATCGCGGTGGCCTGCACGACTCCCCAGCGTGTGCGCGTTCGCGTGCCGTCTTCGAGCATGCCCGCGTCGTCGGTGTCGTCGACGACGGCCTTCTCGGCGTCGATCGCCGCGCACACGACGAAGGCCTGCCTGCCGGCCGCGACCTCTTCTGCCACGCGCTCCCACACACGGCCGAACCATCCCGGCTTCTCGGCGAGGGGCGCGACGAACGTGGAGATGCCCGCGCGCCCGGTCGGCATCGTGCGGATCGTGGAGACGTCGAGGTCTCCGAAGACCGTCATCGCCACCGTCCGCGGAATCGGCGTCGCGGTCAGGACGAGCACGTGCGGGGAGGTGCCTTTCGCGCGAAGCGCCTCGCGCTGCTCGACGCCGAACCGGTGCTGCTCGTCGACGACGACCAGACCGAGATCGGCGAATGTCGTCGAGGCGCTCAGCAGCGCGTGGGTGCCCACGACGATCCGCGCTTGCCCGGATGCCGCGCGCAGGGCGGCCTTTCGCCGTTCGGCCGCGGGCTGCGCCCCGGTGAGCAGCGTGGGCATGAGCTCGGGCGCCAGTCGCGGGCCGAGCATCTTCGCAATCGATCGCACGTGCTGCGCGGCGAGAACCTCGGTCGGCGCGATGAGCGCCGCCTGGCCTCCGGACTGCGCGACCTGCAGCATCGCCCGCAGGGCCACGAGCGTCTTGCCCGATCCGACCTCGCCCTGCACCAATCTGTTCATCGGCCATTCGTTGACGAGATCGTCGGCGATCGCGTCGCCGACAGCGATCTGATCGGGCGTGCGCTCGAACGGGAGGGCGGCGTCGAACTGCTCGAGCAGGTCGCCCGCGGGCCGCGCGGTGGCGGCGAGCTGCCGCACCTGGATGCGATGTTGCAGCAGCGCCGCCTGGAGGACGAAGGCCTCGTGCATGCGGAGCGTCTCGAACCCCGGACGCACCTGCTCGGGGACAGTCGGTGTGTGCACCTGGACGAGCGCCGTCCGTGCATCGAGGAGCTGACGGCGTTCGCGCAGTTTGTCGGGCAGCGGATCGGGCACGTCGCCGAGCCGGCCGATCACGTCGGCGATGATCTTGCGCAGCTGCCAGCTCGTGATGGTGCTCGTGGCGGAGTAGATGGGGATCGGTTCGAGGCTTCGTGCCACGGCCGTCACGCGCGCCTCGACCTCGTCGTCGAAGAGCTCGTAGTCGGGGTGGGCGAACTGCTGCTTCCCCTTGAACACGCCGACCTTGCCGGAGAAGATGCCCTGCCGCCCGACACGGAGCTCTTGCAGCCGCCATTTCTGTCCGAAGAAGGTCAGCGTCGCCTCGCCGACACCGTCGCTGATGACGACCTCGATCAGCGACCCGCGACGCTGACGCATGGGACGCTCGGACACCGATTTCACCTCCGCGACGATCGTCGCCATCTCGCCCACGGGAAGGGACGAGATGGGGGTCAGCTCACCCCGACGGGCGTAGCGACGCGGGTAGTGCGCGAGCAGGTCGCCGACCGTCGACATCGAGAACGCGCGCGACAGAGTCGCGGCGACCTTCTCACCCACGGCCTGCACCAGCGGGGTATCCAGGTCGACCTGCGGCATGGAGTCGAGTCTAGGCAGGAGGTCGGACACGCTGCCGCCAGGCTTTACGGTAAGAGCATGCTCCGACGCGCGATCGCCCGCCTCTTCTGGACGTTCAGCCGCTGGCGCCTCGTCAGCACCCCCGCCCCCACAGGGCCGACCATCCTCATCGGGGCGCCGCACACCTCCAACTGGGACTTCGTGCTGATGCTCGCGATCGCGTGGCGCCTGCAGATACCCATCCGTTGGCTCGGCAAGAAGAGCCTGTTCCGCGGCTGGCGGCGCGGCCCGATGCGTCGTCTGGGCGGCATCCCCGTCGATCGCGACGACCCCTCGCGCGTCGTCGACGATGTGCTCGCGCAGATCGCCGCGGGCGAGGTGTTCGGTCTCGTCATCACCCCTGATGGGACGCGCACCTCCCGTAACGGGTGGAAGTCGGGCTTCTATCGCATCGCCCGCGCCTCGGGCCTGCCCGTGACCCTCGGGTACGTCGATCGCACCACCATGACCACCGGCCTCGGCCCGACGATCGAGCTCACGGGCGACGTCGCCGCCGACATGGACGTCATCCGCGAGTTCTACGCCGATAAGGCCGGGTTCCGTCCCGAGCTGCGCAGCGAGCCGCGCCTGCGCGACGAGGAACGCGGCAGCGCCGGCGACGACACTGTCACGCGGGCTGCGGGGCCGTCATGACGCGGATCATCGCCGGCTCCGCGGGATCGCTCGTCCTGCGGGTTCCCGATCGGGGCACCCGCCCGACGAGCGACCGGGTGCGCGAATCGCTCTTCGGCGGGCTCGACGCGTCGGGCATCCTCGACGGCGCCCGCGTGCTCGACCTCTATGCCGGCTCGGGCGCCCTCGGACTCGAGGCTGTCAGCCGTGGAGCGGCGTCCGTCGACCTCGTCGAGAAGTCGACCGCGGCAGCCGCGGTGACCGAGCGGAATGCGCGCACTGTCGCCCGTGCCGTCGGCTCATCGGCCGTCCGAGTCCATCGCAGCAGCGCCGACGCATTCCTCCAGTCGGCATCCGGGCCCTTCGACCTCGTCTTCGTCGACCCGCCATACGACCTCGACGACGAAGCCCTCGCGGTCACTCTCGCGCTGCTGGGCGAGGTCGCCGCGCCGGGTGCGATCGTCATCGTCGAACGCGCCAGCCGCTCCCCCGAGCCCCGTGTTCCGGCGCTCCTCGAACCGCTGCGCAGCAAGCGCTACGGCGACACTGCGCTGTGGTGGTTCGAACGCGCGATCGACGACGATCAGCCGCCGGCACCGTCCCAGTCGCGATAGGGATCCCATCCGCCGGCTGACCGCTCCGCCCGACCGTCGACGGTGAGCGGGACGGAACCGGCCTCACTCACCGAACCGATCGCACGGAAGCCCGCCGGCAGGGCCGTCCCCTCGGGGAAGGTCGCGAGGAGGGCGTGATCCTCCCCGCCGCGGAGAGCACGATCGCTGTCCACGCCGAGCGCACTCCGTTCGAGGTCGACCGTCACGCCGGACGAACGGGCGAGCCGACGGGCATCCCGCACGAGTCCGTCGGAGACGTCCATCATCGCGGTGGCCCCAGAGCGCGCCGCGACCACCCCAGAGGCGATGGGCGGGCGCGGGCGGAGCTGGCCCGCCACCGCCGCACGCTCTGAGTCGGACAGCGACCCGGCGTCGACAGTGATGGCGGCGCCTCGCTCATCGCGGAACCGTTCGAACAGGATGTCGAGACCCGCCGCCGCGAGCCCGACATCTCCGCAGATCGCCACGACGTCGCCGGGACGCGCACCCGACCGCAGCACCGGAGCGCGACCGGGTTCCAGCTCGCCGATCGCGGTGACGGCGACCGTGAGCGTGTCAGAACTGGTGAGATCGCCCCCGGCGACCCGGCATCCCGGTGCGAGCTCCTCGCAGGCCTCACGGAGGCCGGCCGCGAGCTCGCCCACGAACCCGATGGTCGTCTCGGGAGGCATCGCCAGCGCGACGAACAGCGCGACGGGGCGTGCACCCATCGCGGCGACGTCGGCGAGATTGACCGCCGCTGCCTTCGCGCCGAGGTCTCGACCCGACGACCACGCGAGACGGAAGTCGGGACCGTGGATGAGCGTGTCTGTGGTCACGACGACGCGCGCGTCGCTGAGACGGAGGACCGCCGCGTCGTCGCCCGGCCCGACGAGGGCATCCGAGGGACCGAGGCATTCGAGAATGTGCGCGAGCACCGCCTCTTCCGAGAGCGAGCCGACGGGGGTGGCGGATGCGGGCTCGGGCATGCGTCCACGCTACCGCCGCGGTCGGCCCTGCTCGCCGCGCAGTACCCTGGAGAGGTGTCCCGCCGCCGAATGATCCCCGCTCTCGTCCTGGCCTCGGTGGCCCTCGTCCTCGCAGGCTGCGCCGGTACCGTCAACGTTCCATCGGCGCCGCAGGCGAACTCCCCCGAGTGCGCGGACGTCATGGTCCGCCTTCCCCAGACCGTCGCCGGTGCGGAGCGACGCTGGACCGACAGTCAGGCCACCGCGGCATGGGGCGACCCCACGACCGTCATCTTCTCGTGCGGCGTCGCGTCGCCCGGTCCGACGACGCTGCGGTGCGAGTCGGTGGCGGGCGTCGACTGGGTGATCGACGAGTCCGAAGCACCCAAGTTCCGGGTCGTCACATTCGGCCGCACCCCCGCCGTCGAGCTCTACTTCGACACCGAGACCTCCGACGACGCGCAAGGCGTCTCGAGCCGCCAGGTGCTCGACGAGCTCTCGCGGGTCGTCTCCCGCCTCCCCCGCGACGGCGGCGAATGCGTCGACCGCGCGGAGGCGACGCCGGTGCCGACGCCGGTCAGCCCCTGAGGCAGTGCCACAGGCCGCGTCGTCCGCGTGCGCTCAGACGCGCTCGGACACTCGCGAGAGCGCGACCTCGATCAGTTCGGAGATGAGATCGCCGTAGCTGAGGCCCGAGGCGATCCAGCACTTGGGGAACATCGAGATCGGCGTGAACCCCGGCATCGTGTTCAGCTCGTTGACGTACAGGCCGTCCGCCGTCTGGAAGAAGTCGACGCGCGCCAGACCGCGACCGTCGACGGCGGTGAAAGCGGCGACCGCCATGCGCTGGAGCGCATCGATCTCGTCGGCCGTGACGTCGGCGGGGCAGACGACCTCCGCGCCGTCACCACCGAGGTACTTGCCTTCGAAGTCGTAGAACTCGCGGGTCGTCAGCACGATCTCGCCCGGCAACGACGCGCGGGCCGGCTCACCGCCGCGACCTTCCAGGACCGCCACCTCGACCTCGCGGCCGACGATCGCAGGCTCGATGAGCACCTTGCCGTCTTCCGCGAACGCCAGCTCGAGAGCGGCGTCGAGTTCAGCAGCCTCGTGGACCTTCGAGACGCCGACGCTCGATCCGGCGCGCGCCGGCTTGACGAAGCTCGGGATGCCGAGGGCTGCGGCATCCGCTCGAACGCCCTCGGGATCACGACGCCATCGCGCCTCGTCCACGGTCACCCACGGAGCGACCGGGATGCCGGCTGCCTGCAGCACGATCTTCATGAAGTGCTTGTCCATGCACAGCGCGGAATCGAAGACCCCGCCTCCGGCGTAGGGCAGCTGCAGCGTGTCGAAGAAGCCCTGAATCGTGCCGTCCTCGCCGTGGGGACCGTGCAGGATCGGCAGCACGACATCGACTTCGCCGAGCGCGTCGACCGTTCCGTCGGCGCGGCGCACGCGCAGCTCGCGACGGCCGCCGGGCTCCGGCCACAGCACCCGTGTGCCGTTGTCGGCGACCTCGGGCATCCGTTCCGGGTTCAGGGCGAACTTGTCGGCGTCGTCGTCCTCGAGGACGAACGCGCCTTCCCGCGTGATCCCGACCGGGATCACGCGATAGCGCTCACGATCGATCGCGCGCAGCACCCCGGCCGCCGTGGCGGAACTGATCGAATGCTCGCTGGAACGCCCGCCGAAGAGCACCGCTACTGTTGTCGTCGCCATGGGGGGTCCTCTCGCCGGTCGGCTTGTCGTCGTCGGTGGTCAGGTGGGGCGCGATGTCGCGCGGGTTCATCGTGCCGTCCAAGACCATCTTGACCTGCTCGACGATGGGCATCTGCACCCCCGCCGCGCGCGCCAGCGTCAGAACGGGCGCCACCGAAGCGAGTCCCTCGGCGGTCTGGTCCATCTGCTTCACGACGTCCTGGAACGAGAACCCCTGTCCGAGCAGGCGTCCGGCGGTGTTGTTGCGACTGAGGGGCGATTGGCACGTCGCGATCAGGTCGCCGAGCCCGGCGAGACCCTGGAGCGTCTCGGGTTGCGCGCCCTGTGCCACCGCGAAGTCCGTCATCTCGACGAGACCGCGCGTGATGATCGAGGCCTTCGTGTTCTCGCCGTACCCGACACCGTCGACGATGCCGATCGCGACGGCGATGAGGTTCTTGAGCACACCGCCGAACTCGGTGCCGACCACGTCGGTGTTCACGAACGAGCGGAAGTAGGTGTTGCGAGACCGCAGCGCGACGGCTTCGGCGGTCTCCTGGCTGGTCGAGGCGATGACCGCAGCCGTCGGCTGCTCCCGCGCGATCTCGAGCGCCAGGTTCGGGCCGGAGGCCACGGCGATGCGATTCGGGTCGCAGTCGAGACCCTGCTCGATCACCTGACTCATCCGCAGTCCCGTGCGCTTCTCCACCCCCTTCATGAGGGAGACCACCGGCATGGAGCCGCCGGCGATCAGTGGACGGATGGCCGTGAGGTTCTCGCGCAGCGCCTGGCTCGAGACGGCGAGGTAGACCTGTTCGGCCCCCTCCAGCGCCTCCGAGAGATGATGGGTGGCCGTCATCGAACGCGGAAGATTGATGCCGGGGAGATACCGGCTGTTGCGCTTGCCCTCGCGGATCTCATGCGCGAGTTCCGCGCGCCTCGCCCACATCGTGACCTGCGCGCCGCCGTCCGCGAGGACCTTCCCGAACGTCGTACCCCAGCTTCCCGAGCCGATGACAGTGACGCGGGGGCCAATGGTCTCGGTCTTACGGCTCAAGGCGACCCGTCTCCTTCTGACCGTGCTGCCCCGGGTTCCAGCGCTGGGCGGGCGGCTCTTCGCCGCGTAGCTCTCCGAGCAGACCCGCGATGCGTCCCATCACCGCATCCGTCGCCGCGACGAGCTGACTGGGCGACGGTGTGACGCCGGACTCGAGGGGCAGCTCGACGCGCGGGCCGAACCGCACCCGGATGCGCTTGCGGAGCGGCCACACGCTGAACTTGCCGTAGCGCGGCATGATTGCCTGCACTCCCCACGTCGCGACGGGGATGATCGGGATGTCGCCCGCCACCGCGACGCGAACCGCGCCGGACTTGCCGCGCATCGGCCACAGATCGGGCTCCCGCGTGAGGGACCCTTCCGGGTAGACGATCACGCCACGACCGTCGGCCACCAGCTCGGCGGCCTGGGCGATCGCCTGCCCCGCAGCGGATGCCGACGTCGTCCGCGAGACGGGGATCATGCCGAGGCCCTTGAGCACCGCGCCGACGACCGGAACCCGGAAGAGGCTCTCCTTCGCCATGAATCGCGGCGCCCGTCCGAGCCGCCAGGTCGCGACGGCGATCACGATCGGATCGAACTCGCTGTAGTGGTTCGGCGCGAGGACGTACGGACCCTCTTCAGGCAGATGCTCCCCACCCTCGATCTCGATCTTGGCGAGCAGACCGACCGCCGGCAGGACGACGGCTGCCGCCAACCAGAACGGAGTCGGCTTCGTCTTCTCGGGGGACGCGCGACGGCGGTTGTGGGACATGCGTCAGCCGATGATGTCGAAGTCGGCGCCGAGCGCCTCGAGCTTGTCGAAGAACTTCTCGTAGCCCCGGCGGATGATCCCGACGTTGCGAACGACCGACGTCCCCTCGGCTGCGAGAGCCGCGATGACGTAGCTGTAGCCGCCGCGGAGGTCGGGCACGACCACGTCCGCGCCGTGCAACGGCGTGGGGCCGGTGATCACGGCCGCCTGCTCGAGGGCCCGGCGCGGGACACGACGCTCCGGGCTCGCGATGCCCTCGGGGTGCACGACGATCTGCGCGCCCATCTTGTTCAGCGCCTGAGTGAACCCGAGTCGGTTCTCGTACACCGTCTCGTGGACGGTCGAGACGCCTTCGGCCTGCGTCAGGGCGACGATGAGCGGCTGCTGCCAGTCGGTCATGAACCCGGGGTGGACGTCGGTCTCGACCGAGACGGGGCGCAGCGCGCCGTCACGACGGAAGCGGATGCCGTCCTCCCGGATGTCGAAGTCGCCTCCGGCCTTGCGGAAGACGTTGAGGAACGTCAGCATCTCCTGCTGCTTCGCACCGCCGACGAAGATGTCGCCGTCGGTCGCCAGAGCGGCGCACGCCCACGACGCCGCTTCGTTGCGGTCGAAGATCGATCGGTGGTCGTAGCCGCGGAGCTTGTCGACACCTTCGATGAAGATGACGCGGTTCGGCTCATAGGAGATGATCGCGCCCATCTTCTGCAGGACGGCGATGAGGTCCATGATCTCGGGCTCGATGGCGGCGTTGCGAAGCTCGGTCGTGCCCTTGGCACGCACCGCGGTCAGCAGAACCTGCTCCGTCGCGCCGACGCTCGGGTAGGGCAGCTCGATGTCGGCCCCGTGGAGGCCGTCGGGTGCCGAGAGGCGGATGCCGCTGGGCTGCTTGTCGACGATCGCTCCGAACTTGCGCAGCGCGTCGAGGTGGAAGTCGATCGGTCGGTCGCCGATGCGGCATCCACCGAGGTCGGGGATGAAGGCCTGACCGAGCAGGTGCAGGAGCGGCCCGCAGAACAGGATCGGGATGCGCGAGGCACCCGCGTGCGCATCGATCTCCTCGAAGCCCGCCGACTCCGCCCCGCTCGGGTCGAGCCGGTACGTGCCTTCGCCGTCGTCGGCCACCGTCACACCATGCACCTCGAGCAGCGAGCGCACCACGGCGACATCGCTGATATCGGGCACGTCCCGCAACACGCTCTCGGTCCCACCGAGCAGCGAGGCCACCATCGCCTTCGTCGCGAAGTTCTTCGCACCCTTGACGTCGACACGTCCGACGAGGGGCCGTCCGCCCCGGATCTCGAGGATCTCGCCGTCTTCGCGGCGGCTGCCGTTCTCCGATGCGTTCGGCTCACTCGACGGAGTGCTCATGCAGGACTTCCTCACTTGGTGATCGAGGGCGGGGCGGATTCTCGCCCCACGGTTCAGGGGCGTGATCCGGGGCTACGCGACGGGGAGTGTCCGAGGTCGCCACGCCTCGCGGCGCGCCTCGAACTGCGCGATCGCCTCTTCATTGCGCAGCGTGAGCCCGATGTCATCGAGTCCCTCGAGGAGCCTCCAACGAGTGTAATCGTCGATCTCGAAGGCGACTCGGAGGTCGCCGAGAGAGGCGACGCGCGCCTCGAGGTCGACGGTCATCTGCACGCCGGGCTGCGCGTCGACGGCAGCCCAGATCGCCTCGCGGTCGCTCTCGGAGATGACGCCCGCGAGGAGCCCCTGCTTGCCCGCATTGCCGCGGAAGATGTCGGCGAACTTCGGTGCGAGCACGACGCGGAAGCCGTAGTCGCGTAACGCCCACACGGCGTGCTCGCGGCTCGATCCGGTGCCGAAGTCGGGTCCGGCCACGAGGATCGAGGCGCCGGAGAAGACCGGCTGGTTCAGCACGAACTCGGGGTCCTGCCGCCAGTTGGCGAAGAGCGCGTCCTCGAAACCGGTCTTCGTGACACGCTTCAGGTATACGGCGGGGATGATCTGGTCGGTGTCGACCGCGGAACGCTTGAGGGGCGCGACGACACCGGTGTGGGTCTCGAACTTCTCCATGTTCAGGCCTCGACCTTCTCGCGTGCGGGCAGATCACTCGGTGACGCGAGGCGCCCGAGCACGGCGGTGGCGGCCGCCACGAGCGGCGACACCAGGTGGGTGCGACCGCCCTTGCCCTGGCGTCCTTCGAAGTTGCGGTTGCTGGTCGACGCGCAGCGCTCTCCCGGGGCGAGCTGATCGGGGTTCATGCCCAGACACATCGAGCAGCCGGCGAAGCGCCATTCGGCACCGAACTCGGTGAAGACCCGGTCGAGACCTTCCGCCTCGGCCTCGAGCCGGACGCGGGCCGAGCCCGGAACGACCATGACGCGGACGCCCTCCGCCTTCGTCCGGCCCTCGATGATCGACGCGAATGCGCGCAGATCCTCGATCCGACTGTTGGTGCACGACCCCATGAAGACCGCGTCGACCGGGATCTCCTTGAGCGGAGTCCCCGGGCGCAGGTCCATGTACTCGAGCGCACGCTCAGCGGCGGCTTTCTCGTTCGGGTCGCTGAAATCGTCCGGCGACGGCACCGTCGCACTGAGCGAGACCCCCTGGCCGGGGTTCGTGCCCCACGTGACGAACGGCTCGAGCTCGGCCGCGTCGATGAAGATCTCGGCGTCGTAGACGGCGCCTTCATCGCTCGGGAGCGTGCGCCAGTAGGCCACGGCGTCGTCCCAGTCCTGTCCGGTGGGTGCGTGCGGCCGGCCCTTGACGTACTCGAAGGTGATGTCGTCGGGCGCCACCATCCCCGCGCGGGCACCCGCCTCGATCGACATGTTGCACATCGTCATGCGGCCCTCCATCGAGAGCGCGCGAATGGCGCTGCCGCGGTACTCGAGCACGTAGCCCTGCCCGCCGTTGGTGCCGATCTTCGCGATGACGGCGAGGATGATGTCCTTCGCCGTCACGCCTTCCTTCAGCTCGCCCTCGACCGTGATGGCCATGGTCTTGAACGGCTTCAGCGGCAGGGTCTGCGTCGCCATGACGTGTTCGACCTCGCTGGTGCCGATGCCGAAGGCCATCGCGCCGAATGCGCCGTGGGTCGACGTGTGGCTGTCGCCGCACACCACCGTGATGCCGGGCATCGTGAGCCCGAGCTGGGGGCCGACGACGTGCACGATCCCCTGCTCGGCGTCGCCGAGCGAGTGCAGGCGCACGCCGAACTCCTCGGCGTTGCGGCGCAAGGTCTCGATCTGCGTCCGGCTCGTGAGGTCGGCGATCGGCTTGTCGATGTCGAGGGTCGGGGTGTTGTGGTCCTCGGTGGCGATCGTGAGATCGAGCCGCCGCAGCGGACGCCCTTCCGCACGCAGGCCGTCGAAGGCCTGCGGGCTGGTGACCTCGTGCACGAGGTGCAGGTCGATGTAGATCAGGTCGGGCTGACCGTCTTCACCCTTGACGACGAGGTGGTCGTCCCAGACCTTCTCGGCCAGGGTGCGCGGGCGCTCGGGAGGGGTGGGAATGCTCATGGGTTTCGTTCTCCTTGCGAACCGGGATCAAGCCCACGACGGACTCCGCGGCGAGGAGGGGCTCAGAACGAGACCTCGCCGCGGCCGCTAAGGAGAAGGCGAGCGATCCGCATGCGGTCAGAATACCACCGGGTGCGGCGGCGACGTCCGGTCACGGGCGCTCGTCCTCGCGCGCATCGGGCTGCTCGACCGTCGGGGGCGTGCCCTGCTCGCCGGCCACCGCGGCAGCTGCTTCGGTGGGGCCGGCGGCGCGGGCATCGCGACGGGCGGCGATGAGGCTCGCGACGGTTGCGACGAGCATGGCGCCGACGATGACCCCGAGCGACACCCAGGTCGAGATCTCCGGCGCCCAGGCGATCCCCTCGCCGCCGTTGATGAACGCGAGCTCGTTCTCGTGCATGGCGTGGAGGATGAGCTTCACGCCGATGAAGGCGAGGATGAACGCGATGCCGTAGTGCAGATACTTGAGCCGGTCGAGCAGATCGCCGAGCAGGAAGTAGAGCTGGCGCAAGCCCATGAGCGCGAAGATGTTCGCCGTGAACACGAGGAACGGATCCTGCGTGATGCCGAAGATCGCGGGGATCGAGTCGAGGGCGAACAGCAGGTCGGTGACGCCGATGGCCACGAACACGATGATCATCGGGGTGAACATCCGCTTGCCGTTGACGACCGTGCGGACCTTGGGCCCGTCGTACTCGTCGGAGATGTCGACCGTGCGCCGGATGATGCGGACGAGGAAGCTCTCCTTCTTCACGTCGTCGTCGTGATCACCCTCGGGCAGCGCCTGCTTGATCGCGGTGTAGATGAGGAAGGCGCCGAAGATGTAGAACACCCAGCTGAACTGCTCGATGATCGCCGCGCCCGCGAGGATGAAGAGCCCCCGCAGCACCAGAGCGATGATGATGCCCACCATCAGCACCTTCTGCTGGTACCGCCGCGGAACCGAGAACTGGCTCATGATCAGCACGAAGACGAACAGGTTGTCGATCGACAGGCTGTACTCCGTCAGCCATCCTGCGACGAACTGTCCGGCATGCTCGACGTCGGCGACCGCCCAGAGGATGCCGGCGAACACCAGCGCGAGGGCGACGTAGAACAGCACCCACAGCGTCGATTCCTTCGGCGACGGGATGTGGGGCCGCTTGACGATGATGAGCAGGTCGGCGACGAGCACGAGAACCAGAATGACGAGCGCGATGATCTGGAACGGCACGGGGAGGTCCATGCGAGCCTTTCGGGGAGGAAGCCTCCCGAGACTACACCCCGGCTCCCCCGTGGCCCGGGTGTGAGACGGTCTGCGACGACGTGACACTGATGGGGTGAGGGAAGGGACTCGGACGCATGGTCGACACGATCACACGCGGTGATGCCGAACTCGTCGAGGCGGCGGCATCCGGAAGCGAGCACGCCTTCCGGACGCTCTACCGCGCCTACGTGCGGCCGGTGTACTGGCTCGCACACGGCCTGCTCGGCGATCCCGCGGAGGCGGAGGACGCGACTCAAGAGACGTTCCTCGTGGCCTGGCGGAAGCTTCCCGATCTCGAGCTGGCGGGCGAGTCCCTTCTGCCGTGGCTCGTCACCATCTGCCGATTCCAGAGCGCGAACCGCATCCGTCGACGGCAACGTGAACGCCGCCACACGACCGACGCGGATGCCGCTGACGTCGCGGACACGGTCGACGTCGAGCGACAGGTCGCGCAGAGCGATCTGGTCGAACGCATCCTCACCGCCGTCGGATCTCTCAGCCCGCTCGATCAGGACATCTTCCGGCTCTGCGCCGCAGAGGGATTCGCCTATCAAGCGGCCGCCGACCAGCTCGGCGTCAGCCACGGGACGGTCCGGAACCGCCTCTCCCGCATTCGCACATTCGTCCGCTCGAGCGTTGAACCGGAGCAGTCATGAACGATCTTCCCGCCCTCGACAACCGCCGTATCGATGAGATCGAGGCAGCCCTGTTCGCGGACATCGCTCGCGAACGTGCCGAGGGGCGCGCCCGCGACGACGTGTCCGCGGCCCGGCGTCGGCGTCGCCGCCGCACCTGGTGGGGAGCGTCAGGAGCGGCAGCGGCCGTCATCGTCGTAGCCGCCGCGATCGCTCCGCAGCTGACGAGCAGCAGCGGCGGGGCGTCCTCCGTCGCTCCGGCCACCGCGCCCGACACGATGTTCGGCGCACCGGAGAACGGTGACATGTCGCGAGACGCCGGCGGTTCGGCGCCGCAGGCGGAACCCTTCGCGCTGGACGGGTCGGCCGACGAAGGCGTGACCTCCGGAACGGTGTCGGACTCCCCCGCCGGGCGCGACGTCGTCGCCACCGCATCCGCGACCGTGGTCGTCGCCGACCCCCGCGCCGCGGCGGAGTCGATCGGCGCGGCCGCCGTCGCGACGGGCGGCTACGTCGAGTCCATGAGCCTCGGCGGCACGCCGACGGGGGCGTTGCCGTACGCGGATGACCGCGCGGTGTGGCCGGCTGCCTCCGGGTCGGCCTGGGTGTCGGTGCGTGTGCCCGCCGCGAGCCTCGAAGACGCCGTCGCCGGACTCTCGGACGTGGGTGAGGTCGAGACCTCTCAGGTCTCACGCGATGACGTCACGACCCAGACCACCGACCTGCGTGCTCGAGTGGCTGCGGGGCAGGCGTCGGTCAAGAGGCTGACGGAGCTGATGGGCGAAGCCGGATCGGTCGCCGACCTCATCGCGGCGGAGTCCGCACTCGCGGAGCGACAGGCCGATCTCGATTCGCTGCAGCAGCAGCTCACCGCGCTCGAGTCGCAGGTCGCCCTCTCGTCGCTCACCGTTCAGCTGCAGGCGCCCGCCGAGAAGGTGGATGCCGATCCCGCGGGCTTCGGCGACGGGCTTGCGACGGGGTGGAACGGCCTCATCGCGACGTTCAACGGAATCATCGTGGCGCTCGGATTCCTGCTGCCGTGGCTCGTCGTGATCGGACTCACCGCCGCGCTGATCTGGCTCGTCGTCTCGACCACGCGTCGGCGCCGCGCGCGACGTAACTCGACCGCCGACTGACCTCGCGGGCCCGGGCGCTACTTCCCGGAAACGCGAAACGCCCATCCGAGTGGACGGGCGTTTCGTGTTGGTGACCCCAGCGGGATTCGAACCCGCGTTACCGCCGTGAGAGGGCGGCGTACTAGGCCGCTATACGATGGGGCCGTACTTTTTTG
This sequence comes from Microbacterium sp. F1-18, assembly GCF_052921305.1. Classification (NCBI taxonomy): domain Bacteria; kingdom Bacillati; phylum Actinomycetota; class Actinomycetes; order Micrococcales; family Microbacteriaceae; genus Microbacterium; species Microbacterium sp. F1-18. Next base: position 485,534 of record NZ_JBREVD010000002.1, read on the forward strand.
TCTTCTCCGGGGCTCCGGAGGCAACCGTTAAAGTATGCCACGGCCCCGCGCATCCGGCAAAATCGGGGCCCCCATTGCCCTCTCGGGCGTGTCGGGCGTTGACTGAGAGCATGCATGTCACCAAGCACGAACACGCCTGCCTGCGCCTCGAGCGTGACGGCAAGACCCTGCTCATCGACCCCGGCACCTTCACGTCACCCCTCGACGGTCTGAATGATGTCGTGGCCGTCGTCATCACGCACGAGCACCCCGACCACTGGACGTCGCAGCACCTGTCGAGCATCCTCGAGCAGTTCCCGAACATCCCGGTCTACGGCCCGGAGGGCGTCGTGCGGGCTGCGGCCGGATTCGACATCCGCGAGGTCTCCCCCGGCGACAAGCTCGAGGCGGGTCCGTTCAGTCTCGAGTTCTTCGGCGGGCACCACGCGGTGATCCACGAGTCGATCCCCGTGATCGACAACGTCGGCGTCCTCGTCGACGACGAGTTCTACTATCCGGGCGATTCGTACGCCGTGCCCAAGGGGGCGAAGGTGAAGCTCCTGGCGGCACCCGTCGGCGCCCCGTGGCTGAAGATCGGCGATGCGATGGACTTCGTGCTCGAGGTCAAGCCCCGGCGGGTGTTCGCAACCCACGACATGACGCTGTCGCCGGCGGGCCTGTCGATGGGCCGCGAGCGGCTGACGTGGGCGGCACAGCAGGACGGCGGCGAGTTCGTCGCGCTCGACCCGGGCGACTCCACCGACATCTGACCGGTGAGACGACGGATGCCGTGGACCAGAAGGTCCACGGCATCCGTGTGTTCTGAGCGGATCAGGCCGCGTCGTGGTCGATCTCGAGGAAGGCGACGAGCTCGTCGAGCGCCTTCTCGGCACCCTCACCCTCGGCCTTGAGCGTCACGACCGAGCCCTGCGAGGCGCCCAGACCCATGATGCTCAGGATGCTGCCGGCGTTCAGGTCGGGGCCGCCCTCGACGGCGATCGTGACGGGGACGCCCTTCGACTGCACCTCCTGCACGAAGAGCTTCGCGGGGCGGGCGTGCAGTCCGGAGCTGCTCGCGATGGTGGCGGTGCGTTCTGCCATGGTGGTGTCTCCTCAGACTGTCGCGGTCGCCGCGGCCGGGGCCGGGGCGGTGGAGCTCTTGCGGACGTACTTCTTGAGTACGACGAGCAACAGCGCAGAAACGACGGTACCCGCCAGAAGCGCGACGAAGAAACCCCACACCGGGGAGATCGCGAACAGCACGAAGACGCCGCCGTGCGGGGCGAAGCTCTGGACGCCGAACCACATGCTGAGCGCACCGGTGATCGCGCCGCCGACGAGGGAGGCCGGGATGACACGCAGCGGGTCGGCCGCCGCGAAGGGAATCGCACCCTCACTGATGAAAGAGGCGCCCAGCAGCCACGCCGCCTTGCCGTTCTCGCGCTCCACGGGCGTGAACAGCGGACGGGCGAGCACGGTCGACGCGAGTGCCAGAGCCAGCGGCGGCACCATGCCGGCCGTCATGACGGCGGCCATGATGAGGTACGGCGCGGTGTTCTCCGTGGACGCGGCCGCGAGACCGGTCGTCGCGAAGACGTAGGCGACCTTGTTGATCGGGCCGCCGAGGTCGAAGCACATCATCAGTCCGAGGATCACGCCGACGACGATGAGGCCCGCACCGCTCTGCGTGAGCGAGGTGAGACCGTCGGTGAGCAGCGCCATCAGAGCCGCGATGGGACGACCGAGGAACAGGACCATCAGCCCCGAGGCGACGATCGAACCGAGCAGCGGGATGATGACGACGGGCATCAGACCCCGGAGCCAGCGCGGCGCGGGAAGACGTCCCAGCCACCAGGCGACGAAGCCTGCGAGGAACCCGCCGATGATGCCGCCGATGAAGCCGGCGTTCATCGTGACGGCGATCGCACCGGCGACGAACCCGGGAGCGATGCCCGGGCGGTCGGCGATCGCGTAGGCGATGTAGCCCGCCAGTGCGGCCACCAGGAAGCCCATGGATGTCGAGCCGATCATGAACGCCACCGACCCGAGGTACTGCCCGAGCGGCCCGAACGGCGAGGTGATGTCGGTCGTGGGCAGGTTCCACAGCGCGTTGTCGATGATGACCTTCGACGCGTTTGCCGTGACCTCGTAGCCGCCGAGCGCGAACCCGAGGGCGATCAGCAGGCCGCCGCCGGCGACGAAGGGGATCATGTAGCTGACGCCCGTGAGCAGGATGCGCTGGATCTTCGCGCCCCACGACAGGTTCTGCGTCGCAGCCGCGCTCGTGCCGGAGCCGGCATCCGCTGCGGCCCCGCTGACGCGGGCGGCGTTCGGGTTCGATGCCGCGGCGACGGCCTCGCGGATCATCTGGGCGGGCTGCTCGATGCCGCGCTTCACGCCCGAGCGGATGACCGGCTTGCCGGCGAACCGCGAGATCTCGCGGACGTCGACGTCGGTGGCGAAGATCACCGCGTCGGCGTTGTCGATGACCGAGGCGGGCAGTGCCTGGTACCCGCTCGATCCCTGCGGCTCGACGACGAGGTCGACCCCGGCCTCCTTGCCCGCCGCCGTGAGGGCGTCGGCGGCCATGAACGTGTGCGCGATGCCCGTGGCGCAGGACGTGACCGCGACGATGCGCGCGGGGCGACCGTTGATCGTCAGGTCGTCGGCGGGCGCGGCGGGCGCGGCGGCCGGAGTCGACGCCGCAGACGACGCCGTCGCCGTGGCAGCCGACGCGGGAGCGTCGGCCTCGCCGATCGCGGCGCGGACCGTGCGCACGACGTCGTCCGCGGTCGCTGCCGCACGAAGATCGCTCGTGAACGCGTCCTGCATCAGGCTGCGTGCGAGGCGCGACAGCACCGCGAGGTGCTCCTCGGCGGCATCCGCGGGCGCCGCGATGAGGAACACGAGATCAGCGGGACCGTCGGGCGCCCCGAAAGCGACGCCGGGCTTCAGGCGGGCGAACGCGAGCGAGGCCTGCGTGACGGCGGCGCTCTTGGCGTGCGGGATCGCGATGCCGCCGGGGAGCCCAGTCTCGTCCTTATCCTCGCGAGCGATCGCATCGTTCGCGAGGGCGTCGGCGTCCGTGGCGCGGCCCTGCGCTGCGACGAGGCGAGCGAGAGCGCGGATCACGTCCTTCTTGTCGGTCCCGAGGGGCGCGTCGAGGCTGACGAGCTCCGGAGTGATGGTGTCGGACACGGTGTCCTCCTGGTTCGAGTGGTGCGGGTCGTTCGGATCAGTGATGGAGCACGCGGACGGGGATGTCCGCGGTGGGGAGATCGGCGGGAGTCGGCGCCTGCGTGCCGTCGAGCGCCGCGGCAGCGGAGCCGTAACGGATGCCGGACACGAGAGCCGCGGCGGGATCGGCGCCACGCGAGTCGGCGAGAAGGAAGCCCGCGAGCGAGCTGTCGCCGGCTCCGACCGTGCTGCGCACACGAGTGGGAGGCGGCGAGGCCGCCCACGCGCCGTGCTCGGAGACGAAGACAGCTCCGTCGCCGCCGAGCGTGATGAGGGCCGCCCCCACCGTCGCGGGCACGAGCTCGCGCGATGCGATGTGGACGGCATCGGCGAGGTGCTCGGCGGCTGGCAGTGCCGCACCGAGCAGGTCGGCGAGCTCCTCGTCGTTGGGCTTGATGAGATCGGGACGCCCGTCCGCGACGACCGCGCGCAGCGCGGCACCCGAGGTGTCCACCGCCACCCGGGGTGCGTGCTCGCCGAGCCGGTCCCGCACCGCGCGGATGACCCGAACATAGGTGTCGTCAGGCAGCCCCGGCGCGAGAGAGCCGGCGAGGACGAGCCATTGCGCGCCTCGCGCGGACTCGGCGACCACCTCGATCACGTGATCGAGATCACCCTCGCTCAAGGCCACACCGGGAAGGTTGATCTTCGTCGTCTCGCCGGTGGGATCCGTGACCGCGATGTTCGCGCGGGTGCGTCCCCGGACGGGCACGGTGCGGACATCGACATCGGCGGCCGCGAGCGCGGCGGCGAACGGGTCGGCCGGGTCGAGCGGCAGCACCGCCAGACTTTCGGCTCCCGATGCCCGGAGGACACGGGCCACGTTGATGCCCTTGCCACCGGCGTCTTCGCGCACGGCCGACGCGGTCTGCACCTCTCCGACGCGGAGCGCAGCGTCGATCGAGATCGTCCGGTCGAGCGACGGATGCACCGTCAGGGTCACGATCATGCGGTCCATACCTCCACGTCGGCCTCGCGCAGGGCGAGAGCGAGATCGTCCTCGGGCTCACGGTCGGTCACGATGACGTCGAGCTCCGACAGGTCGGCGAACGACACGAGCAGCTCGGCGTCGAACTTGTCGGCGTCGGCGAGCACGATCACGCGGCGCGCACCCGCCACGATCGCTCGCTTCACGGCGGCTTCGTCGGGGTCGGGCGTCGTCAGCCCCGCACCTCGGGCGATGCCGTTGGTGCCGATCAGGGCCACGTCGGGGCGCAGCCGCGTGATCGCGGCAACGGTGTCCGAGCCGACGGCGGCTGCGGTGAGACCCCGGACGCGGCCGCCGATCGCGGTGAGGCCGATGCCGCTCGCACCGGCGAGGGAGTGCGCGATCGTCATCGAGTGGGTGACGACCTCGAGCCCGCTCGGTGCGCCGCGCTCGACCAGAGCCTCGGCGAACGACGCGGTGGTGGTGCCGGCGTCGATGTAGATGGATCCGGCCGCGGCCGGAAGCGCTGAGAGTGCGCGGCGGGCGATTCGTTCCTTGGCTGCAGAATGCCGCTGGGAACGTTCGGCGACCGAAGGCTCGGCGGTGCTGACACGCTCAGCGGAGACTGCACCTCCGTGCACGCGACGCAGAACCCCGGTCTCTTCGAGGGCCGCGAGGTCTCTGCGGACGGTCTCGGTCGTGACGTCGAAGCGCGATGCGAGGTCGACCACGGCCACGCGACCGTTAGCGACGAGCATTCGTTCGATGAGCTGCTGGCGCTCCATTGCGTACACGACATCCTCCTTCGGATGCCCACACGTTACAACGCAATCAAAGCCAAAGCAACAAAAAGCAACACGGTCCTTGGTCCCGCGGCCCTCACGGCAAAAGGGAGGCGCCGGCCGCAGCCGACGCCTCCCCTACAGCGAGTGCGAGCTCAGGCCTCGCTCATCGCGATGACCTCCTGCTGACCGCGTGCCGCGAGGGCGGCGGCGCGAGCGGCGATACGGCGCTCCTGCTCGATCTGACCGGCATCGAGGATCTCCTGGTCGACCGGGTAGCTCTCCACCTTGTTCACGCCGTTGTACTTGGCGATGTAGGCGTCGAGCTCGGGGCCGGACTCCCACGACGTGATGAGGCAGTAGCGCGGCTCGTCACCGTAGTGAGCGGCGGCGTGCCACAGGCGCTGGGTGTCGACGATGAGCTGCGCGCCGGCGGGGAGGGCGATGCGCGTCTCCTCGCTGGGGTCGGTGCGGTTCTCACGCAGCACGAAGTAGCTGGTCTTGTCGTCCGTCAGGTTGAAGAAGCCGCGGACGACCCAACCCGTGCCATCGGGGTTGAGGCGGTTGTTGTCGTCCTGGTGCAGGTTGTAGAGGCAGTCGGCATACGTGTTCGGCTGCAGCTCGATGATGCGGCAGCGGCCGACGTTCGCGCCGGGCTCCTGCGCACGCGCGGTCAGCGTCGGCGCGATCGCGGTCTGCGAATCGATCCAGACACCGTCCTTGTCGGTGCGCGGCGGCTTGTGGTTCCAGAAACCGTTGCACTCGATCTCACCCTTGGCCGAGGCCAGCGGGGCGAAGCGGGTGTCTCCGGAGGACTTCCAGTCGACGTACTCGACGTCGAGCCATTCCTTCGGATCGATCTCCTTGTTGTAGCGGTCGAGGACGACGTAGCCGGTCTCCTCGAGGGCAGCGGACTTGATGTAACCCATGACGGATCATGACCTTTCTGTCGGACAAGCGAAGTTTTTACAGGCCCGACTTAGGTCAGCCTACCTACGGCTCCTGAGCGCGCCGGTAGACTCGTCCGGGGTTTTCGAGGAGCGATTTCGGAGAACATGAGCACTGCCACGAATGTCGAAGCGACCGCCGTCAACACGATCGGCTGGCTCTCGGCATCCGAGACCACCATCGTCGTGCCGGTCTATCAGCGTCAGTACCGCTGGGACATCGGCGGCTGCGAGCAGCTGCTCGGCGACATCCGATCGGTCTCGGCCTCGGATGACGCTCACACCCACTTCATCGGATCGATCCTCTCCACCGCGAGCACCTCGACCGACGACGATGCCCAGCTCGTGCTCATCGACGGGCAGCAGCGGATCACGACGCTGATGCTGCTGGTGGCAGCCCTGCATCACACGCTGCGCGACGACGATCCCGGCCTCGCGCGAGAGCTGGAGGCCGTGCTCGTGCGAGCGGACGACCCGTCGCGCACCAAGCTCCGACCCCACCGTGCGTGGGCCGACGTCTTCGAGAGTGTCGTCCTCGATCGGCGCGGGCCGGAGGACGAGCAGCGCGCCTCGCGTTTCGACGACAACTACGCGTTCTTCCGCAGCCAGATCCGCCCAGGCGAGGCCGCCACGCTGTGGCGTGGGCTGCAGAAACTCGAGCACGTCTCGATCACCCTGGGCGCGCAGGCCAACGCGCAGCAGATCTTCGAGAGCCTGAACTCCACCGGTGAGCCGCTGCGCGATCACGAGCTCATCCACAACTACGTGCTCATGGGGCTCACCCACACCGAGCAGAACGAGATCGAGCAGGAGTACTGGCTTCCGATCGAGCAGAACACCGGCGACGCGATCGGGTCGTTCTGGAATCACTACCTGGTCATGCTCACCGGTCGCGAGGTGCTCATCACCGGTGGGCGCGGCGTCTACGACGTGTTCCGCCAGCAATTCCCTCGGCTCGACATCGACAGCCTGCGCGAGCACGCGACGAGTTGGCGTACCTTCTCCGAGATCTATCGCGAGCTGCTCGACCCGGCCACGAGCGACGACCCGGAGGTCGGCCGCCAGCTCGGCTACCTCGCGGTTCTCGGCCGCCAGATGTTCCCCCTCGCCATGCGGCTCGTGCACGACCAGCGCGCCGGCATCCTGCCCCGCGACGAGCTGATCGCCCGCCTCGAAGACATCCAGTCGCTTCTGCTGCGCCGTGTCGTCGTCGGCATCGCGACCGAGCGGCTCGTGGCGCGCCTCTGCCGTGCCTACGCCGAGGGGCCGGATGCCCTCACCCGAGCGATCGCGCGCATCACGCCCTCAGACGAGCGCGTGCGCGTGGGCCTCAAGTACAGCGACCTCCCCCACCCGCGTTACGTGCTGGGCCGGCTCGCCGGCGTCGATCCCGCCGACCTCCTCGACGTGTCGCCCGTCTTCCCCGCCGGCGCCGGTGACGACTGGTCCGGAGACGGCGCCCGGCGCTTCGCCGACTACAGCGAGGACGAGCAGAACAGCCATCGCGCACTGGCTCACACCATCGGCAATCTGACGTTGCTCGAGCAGGAACGGTCGGAGCGCGCGCTCGACGCCACCTTCCCGCAGCTTCGCTCCGTCCTTGCGGGAAGCGGGGTGGAGATGTCTCGCGAGATCGCCGAGCACGCGCGCTGGGACACCGGGGCGATCGGCGCGCGCACGGAAGAGCTCGCGGCGCGCTTCGTCGACCTCTGGCGCCGCCCGCCGATGACGGGGATCGACGACGACAACCTCACGCCGATCCTCGACGCGAAGCTGCGCCGGGGTTGGCCGCGCGGCTGGCAACGAGAGTTCGACTACGTCGAGTTCCGCGGCGAGCACTGGGAGGTCCCCGACGTCCGCTACCTGTTCAACCGCGTCTTCAAGCGCCTGTGGGTGGATTCCCGGCAGAGCGTGATCGACTTCAGCGCCCGCCGGGGCGGCCCCGTGTACCCGGCGATGGCCTGGAACGGCCAGTGGGACGAGCTCGGCGAAGGCAGCTACCTCTACATGGGATGGGACTCGCGCTACATGCTCACCGCGGTCCAGGGTGTCCTCGAGGAGGCCGGCTGGGCGTCGGAGGTCTTCCTGAAGTACTCCTATATCGGCGACGCGATGCGCTGATCGCCTACCAGAGCCCGAGGTGCGACGTCAACAACCCCGACAGGCGGCCTCCGACCGCGTAGCTTCACTCTTGTACGTGAGCGGTTCGGTAGAGACGGTGTTCGGGTCACTTTCTCCCAGGGCTCACTGACGGCCCCGCCGTGAGATTTCATCTCCGGCGGGGTCGTCCCCTTTTCACCGAGGCATCGGCAGCGGATGGCGCGCACTTTGCGGCATCCATCGCTGTTCAATCCGCGCCCGACGCGCGAAAGTGCGCCACACTCTCCACCGGAGTCGCTCAGGCCCGATGTCGTAGAATTCCGTGTGCTTCCCGACACGATCTCCCCCGCTTCCGTCGCGCCCAGCGGCATCGACCCGGCCGACCTCGCCGCGACGCTCCGCGTCCTGGAGCAGCTCGCCGACATCGATCACGCCCACCCGGATTACGTCACGGTGCGCCGCGCGACCGCCGCGATGTTTAAGGCCGCGAAGAAGGTGCGGCGCCGAGAGATCCGGGATGCCGTCGCCTCCGCCGACCGCGCCGTGGTGCACGCCACCGCGACGGGTGCCCCCGACCGCATCGACGACGAGACCCGCGGCATCCCGATCTCGTCGTCGACGACCGCTCCGGTCGCGGGCACGCTCATCAAGGCGCGCGCCTGCTACATCTGCAAGCAGCCGTACACGCTCGTGGATGCCTTCTACCACCAGCTCTGCCCGGACTGCGCGGCCCTCAGCCACGCGAAGCGCGATGCTCGCACCGATCTCACCGGGCGCCGAGCGCTGCTCACGGGCGGCCGCGCGAAGATCGGGATGTACATCGCGCTGAGACTGCTGCGCGACGGCGCGCACACGACCATCACGACCCGCTTTCCGCGCGACGCGGTGCGCCGGTTCACGAGCCTGCCCGACTCGTCGGACTGGATCCACCGGCTCAAGGTCGTCGGGATCGACCTGCGCGACCCCGCCCAGGTCGTCGGACTCGCGGATGACGTCGCCGCGGCCGGCCCGCTCGACATCCTGATCAACAACGCGACCCAGACGGTGCGGCGCTCCCCCGGCGCCTACCAGCCCCTCGTCGACGCCGAGCTCTCGCCCCTGCCAGACGGGCCGTTGCCCGAGCTCATCACTTTCGGACACACCAACGACATGCATCCGCAGGCGCTCGAGCGGTCGGTCAACGCGCACCCGATCCTCGCCGCCGCGGCCTCCCGTGCCGACGAGCTGACCGAGCAGGCGATGGCCGCGGGATCGAGCTCGCTCGACCGGCTCGCCGCGGGCACGGCGATCGACGCCGGGGGCCTCATCCCCGACCTCGACAGCGTCAACTCGTGGACGCAGCGCGTCGGCGACGTCGACCCGCTCGAGATGCTCGAGGTGCAGCTCGCCAACACGACGGCACCCTTCCTGCTCGTGTCGAAACTGCGCGCGTCGCTCGCGGCCAGCCCGGCCCGCCGCACCTACGTCGTGAACGTGAGCGCGATGGAGGGCGTGTTCAACCGCGGCTACAAGGGACCGGGCCACCCGCACACGAACATGGCCAAAGCCGCCGTGAACATGCTCACGCGCACGAGCGCGCGCGAGATGTTCGAGACCGACGGCATCCTGATGACCAGCGTCGACACCGGCTGGATCACCGACGAGCGCCCGCACCCGACCAAGGTGCGACTCGCTGAAGAGGGCTTCCATGCCCCGCTCGACCTCGTCGACGGCGCCGCGCGCGTCTACGACCCCATCGTCCGCGGCGAGGCCGGCGAAGACCTCTTCGGCGTCTTCCTCAAGGACTACTCCCCCGGCGCATGGTGAGACTGCCCGTGCCGGGCAACCGAGTGGTCGTCCGCTACCTGCTGCCCACGGGACAAGCCACGGATGCGCTCGGCGAGCTGCTGAGCGCGGACGACGAGCTGGTCGTCGTCGACGGCAAACGCGGGGTCGAACGTATCCACCGCTCGGATATCGTCGCGGCCAAACCCGTTCCGCCGCCTCCGGCGCCGAGGCCGCGCCGCACCTGACGTTCGTCGCGGCTGACGCGCTCGGCAGCACAGCGAGCGTGCGAAAGCCCGCGATCCGACATTCGGAATCGCGGGCTTTCGCGTCGGGCGTCAGACGTCAGGCGTCAGGCGTCAGGCGTCAGACCGCACCAGGATCTTTGCGCCGGCACCGCCGCGGAGCTTCTCGATGGCTCCCACGACGCCGTCGATCGGCACCTCCTCGACCCAACCGGTCGTGTCGTACACGCCGCGCGACATCGCGTCGATGACGGCATCGAAGTCAGCCGGAAGGTAGGCCAGCGCACCGGCGATCTCAGTCTCGGCCATCACGAGCTGCGTCGGCGAGAACTCCATAGCGCGCTCGTGAATGGCGACGACGACCAAGCGTCCGCCGGGTACCAGGCTCGCCAGGCCCGACGTGATGGCGGGTCCCGCTCCCGCGGCGTCGAACGCGACGTCGGCTCCGCGACCGCCGGTGAGCTCGGCGACCGCGGCGGCCAAGTCACCCGAGACCGGGTCGACCACGGTCGCGCCGAGGGCGGCGATCGTCTCACGCCGCGCGGCGCTGGGCTCCGAAACGAGGACGTTCTCGACACCGTGGGCCTTGAGAGCGAACCAGACACCGATACCGATCGGGCCGGCCCCCGCGACGATCGCCGTCTGTCCGGACGTCACATGCGATCGCTCGACAGCATGCCAGGCGACCGCCATCGGCTCGACGAGCGCGCCCATGCGGAGGTCGACGTTCTCGGGGAGCTTGTGCAGCATCGAGGCCGGAACCGTCGTGTACTCCGCCATCCCGCCGCCGTGCGAGCTGAGCCCGTGGAAGCCGATCTTCTGGCAGGCGTTGAACATGCCCTTCTCGCACGCGGGGCACTCGCCGCAGTAGTAGACCGGCCAGACGGCGGCGCGGTCGCCGACGGAGACTCCCTCGACGCCCTCACCGACCTCGACGACGGTTCCCGCGAACTCGTGTCCGAGGATCTGCGGAAGCTGAGCGCCCGTCACCGGGTGCGGCTCGTCCAGGGTGAGGCCCGCGGCCTCAGGCGCGTAGTACACGTGCAGGTCCGACCCGCAGATCCCCGCGAAGGCGTTCTTGAGCTTCACCTGCCCAGCCTCCACGGTCGGTTCTTCGACGTTTTCCACGCGGAGGTCTTCCTTCGCGTGGAACACTGCTGCCTTCATCGTGATCTCCTCTCGTTCGGCTGCGTCACCGCAGCCACCATTCCGGCGATGCGGCGAGGATCGCCCTCGTCGCCCACGCCACGTCATCGGCGCCCGAGCGCAGCCAAGCCTCGATCGCCGCGACCGTCCCGCCCGCCGCGTACGCCACAGCGATCTCTCGCGACGGCAGATCATCGATCGCAGGCGGCTCGATTTCGGGATGCCGTGCGAGCCATTCCTCGAGGCCTGCGGCGATGACCCGTTCGAGCACGGCACGGATCGGAGCAGCGAGCGAGGGATGCAGAGCCCCGCGATAGACGTCGGCGCGCTGCTTCACATGCCGGAGCAGAAGCGCTTCGGCAATCGACAGCGAATCGAGCTCGCCGACATCCGACAGCACGTCCTCGAGCTCGACGCTCAGCGCGTCGGCGACGAGCGAGACGGGAGCGTCAGCGTGGCGGTAGAAGGTGTCGCGGGTGACACCTGCGGTACGGCAGATCTCCGACACCGACAGGTCGGTGAGCGGGCGCACAGCGGCCAGATCGAGCGCGGCGCGACGCAGCGCCTCTCGGCTGCGCATCGACCGCGGGTCCATGACCTCAGCTTATCCGACACCTGTCAGACAGCGGGCGGCTCCGTACCTGACTCCGCCTCGCTGTCGCCATCGGCCCCCTCGCCCGCCGGCTCCGACGGGACCGGAAGCGGAATCGTGATCGACGCGATGCCGCCCCCGCCGAGGAGATCGCCCGCGGGATCGGCGGGTGGCGGCTCGTTGGGCAGCAACTCCGCGTTCGACGTGCGGCGTACAGGCTCAGACGGCAGACCTGCCCACTCGCTCGGTTCCTCCGGTCGCTGCATGAAGAGTCCCATACGCCCATTGTCACTCCACCGCATGCCGCTCGCGGCCGTACGGCCGTCGTCTTGCGATGATCGTTCCGGCCCGTCGCTCAGCCGAACTCGGCGGCGCCCCCAACGACATCCGAAGCCCGAGAGAACCCGACGTGCAGATCCCCCGCCCCGGTGGCGCCTCGCCGCGCGCCGCGCGCACCCCGGTGCTGCTCGCGACGCAGTTCCTGTTCAACACCGGCTTCTACGCCGTCGTGCCATTCCTCGCCCTCGTCCTCACCGAAGACTTCGGTGTCGCGGCCACCACCGTCGGACTCATCCTCGGGGTCCGCACATTCGCCCAGCAGGGGATGTTCCTCGTCGGCGGCGTGCTCGCCGACAGGATGGGCGCGCGTCGCGTCATCCTCCTCGGTTGCGGCGTTCGGATCGCCGGGTTCACGACGCTCGCGGCATCCCTGATCCTGGAGTCGCCCCAGCTCGTGCTCTTCGTCACCGGGACCATCCTCACCGGCCTCGGCGGGGCTCTCTTCTCTCCGGGGCTCAACGTCCTCCTGGCGGACGCCGAGCGCCGACGCCCCGCCTCGGGCGCTGCCACACGCGCGTCGCTCTTCGCCTGGCTCAGCATCACCGGCGAGCTCGGCGCCGTCACGGGTCCTGTCGTCGGCGCCGCCCTCCTCGGCTGGGGGTTCGAGACGGTCGCCCTGTTCGGGGCCGCCTTCTTCGTCCTGATCGGATTGTTCCTCGCCGTCTCGCTGCCCTTCGTCCGACGCGAACCCACGTCGGACGCCGCCACGACACCCACGGGCCACTGGTGGTCGCTGCGCGATCGGCGCTTCGTCGGCTTCTCGGCCGCGCACGCCGCGGACCTGCTCGCCTACAACCAGCTCTATCTCGCGCTGCCGTTGCAGCTCGCGACGACGGAACACCCGGCGACCGCGACCGCCGGGATGTTCGCGTGGGTATCGATCCTTACGCTGACGCTGCAGATCCCCGTCGCGCGCTGGTCGGCGCGCGTCGGGGCTTCTGTCGCCCTCCGCATCGGCTATGTCCTGTCTGCCGCCGGCTTCGCTGTCGTGGCGCTGGGAGCACTGGCACCCGCCGCGGATGCGGATGCCGCGCGCGTCACGATCGTCGTCGTGGCGGCATCCCTCGTCGTGGCGGGCCACATGACGACCAACCCGACCGCACTCTCACTCGTCCCCCGCTTCGCGGACGACCACCCGACGGGGTCGTTCTTCGGCTTGCTCGCCACCTGCGGGGGCGTCGCGGTGTTGATCGGAAACCTCATCGTCGGAACCCTGCTGGCGATCCCGGGGCTTTCGTCCGCGGCGTGGCTGTTCCTGGCCACCCCGCTGATCGCCGCCGCAATCGTGGCGCCCCGGCTGGCACAGTCGAACCCGCGTCGCTGATCGCGGCCGCCGCGGAACCAACAGAAAAGCCCCGCCGAAGCGAGGCTTTCTCAAAGCTGGGGTACCTGGACTCGAACCAAGAACAACGGTACCAGAAACCGCCGTGTTGCCAATTACACCATACCCCATGGTCGGTTTGACCTCAGTCGCACCGAGGAATAACTCTACCTGACGGAGAGGATGCGGCCAAACCGAGTGCCGCCCGGGCGCGTCAGCCGACGCGCTGCACCAGCGCGTCGAGCCGGCGGATCGTCTCAGCCTTGCCGAGCAGCTCCATCGACTCGAACAAAGGCGGCGACACGCGACGTCCACTGAGGGCGACGCGAAGCGGGCCGTAAGCGACACGCGGCTTGAGACCCAGTCCCTCGATCAGCGCGGGCGCGAGCGCCTCCTGCACCGCCGCCGCGGTGAAGCCCTGCTCGGGGACCAGCTCGAGGGCGCCGACAGACGCGACGAGCACCTCGCCCGCGTTGGCGGGAAGACCCGACAGCGCGTCGTCCTCGTATGCGACCTCGGACCGGAAGAGGAAGCCGAGCAGGCCGGGCGCATCGCCCAGCAGCTGCATCCGCTCCTGCACGAGCGGCGCCGCCGCTTCGAGGATCTCGCGCTCCCCCGCCGTGGGCGGGTTCTGGATCAGCCCGGCGCCGGCGAGGTAGGGCACGAGGCGCTCGGCGAAGTCGTCGGGTGCGAGCATCCGCACGTGGTCGCCGTTGATCGACTCGGCCTTCTTCTGATCGAAGCGGGCCGGGTTCGGGTTCACATCGGCGATGTCGAACGCGGCGATGAGCTCGTCACGCGTGAAGACGTCGCGGTCGGGCGCGATCGACCAGCCGAGGAGCGACAGGTAGTTCAGGAGCCCCTCGTGGATGAAGCCCCTCTCTCGCTGCAGGAAGAGGTCGGCCTTCGGGTCACGCTTCGACAGCTTCTTGTTGCCGGTGTCGCCGAGGACGAGGGGCATGTGCCCGAAGCGCGGGACGAAATCGGTGACGCCCGCCTCGATCAGCGCCGCGTACAGCGCGAGCTGACGCGCCGTCGACGGCATGAGGTCCTCGCCGCGGAGGACGTGCGTGATGCCCATGAGCGCGTCGTCGACGGGGTTCACGAACGTGTAGAGCGGGATGCCGCCGGCCCGAACGATCACGAAGTCGGGGAACGATCCGGCGGGGAACGTGACCTCGCCTCGGATGAGGTCGACGAAGGTCAGGTCGTGGTCCGGCACCCGCAGACGCCACGCGGGCTCTCGCCCCTCGGCGCGGAACGCCGCCTTCTGCTCGTCGGTGAGACCGCGGTCGTAGTTGTCGTAGCCGAGCTGCTTCGCGCGTCCGTTCGCCTCGTTGCGGGCGTCGATCTCCTCTGCCGTCGAGTACGACTCGTACACGACACCGGCAGCGATGAGCTTGTCGAGCACCTCGCGATAGATCTCGTGACGCTGCGACTGGCGGTACGGGGCATGCGGGCCGCCCTTCTCGACACCCTCGTCCCAGTCGATCTCGAGCCACCGCAGGGCCTCGAGAAGCTGCTGGTAGCTCTCCTCGCTATCGCGCGCCGCGTCGGTGTCTTCGATGCGGAAGACCATCTTGCCGCCGTTGTGGCGCGCGTAGGCCCAGTTGAACAGGGCCGTGCGGATCAGGCCGACGTGCGGCAAGCCGGTCGGCGAGGGACAGAACCGCACGCGGACGTCGGTTCCGGAAGCGGTCGTGGTGGCGGGGTGAGGTGCGGTGGACATCCCCTCCAGCTTAGTTCGCGTGCGCATCCGTGTCGGTGAGCTCCGCGACGACGGCCCGGAGGTGGCCGAGCACGGAGGCCACCGCCGGCACGCGGCCCGCGCCACCCGCCGACACCGCGTGGATGGCGCGGCGTTCACTCGCCGGCAGCGGACGTGTGACCACACCCGGAAGGACCGGGAATGATGCGACCGCGAGCCCCGGGAGGGTCGCGACACCGATCCCCTGCGCGACGAGCTGCTCGACCGCGACGAAGTTGTCGGTCTCGAATCGGATCGCGGGGACGAACCCCGCTCGCCCGCACACCTCGAGCAGGTGCCCTCGGCAGCGGGGGCACCCGGCGATCCATGCCTCGTGCGCCAGCGGCGCGATCTCGATGGCGCCGCTTCCGTGAGCGGCGGGGTGGTCGGCCGGCAGCACCGCCAGCAGATCGTCGTAGCCGATGAGCGCGGCGTCGAGACCGCGTGCGTTCTCGCCGTGCGGGTCGCTCCGATCGCCGGGATAGCCGAAGGTGAGGGCGATGTCGGCGCGGTCGGCGCGGACATCTGCGATCGCCTCGGGGGGCTCCGCCTCGACGTACGTCAGCGTCAGCCCGGGCTCCGCCTGGGCGAGCCGATCCATGAGCCGCGGCAAGACCGTGGGCGAAGCAGAGGGAAAGCCGACCATGCGCACCGTTCCCGAACGCAACCCGGCGAGTTCGGCGAGCTCGCCGGAGGCGGCCTCGATGGCCGTCGCCACCGCCGCCGCGTGCCGGGCGATCACGCGACCGGCTTCAGTGAGCCGCATCCGCCGGCCGACACGCTCGACGACGGGCACCCCGAGACGCTGTTCGAGTCGCTTGACCTGCTGGCTCACGGCTGGCTGGCTGTAGCCCAGGGCCGACGCAGCCGCGGTGATCGACCCGCCGTCGGCGATGGCCCGCACGATGCGCAGCTCGGCGACATCGAGACGATAGTCCGGGATGCTCATGCGGACAGATAACTGCATATGATGCTTTGCATGCAAATCCTGCCGTAGACCAATAGATCAGCGGGGCGCAGTCTGGATGCATGCAGACGACGACTCTCCCGCCCGAGGAGCTTCACGCCGCATTCACGGCCGCACGCGGCTATCTCGCGGCATGCAGCACGGGCCTCCCGACGCATGCCACCCGCGCGGCTGTCCTCGCCGATCTCGACGCCCGTCCCGACCTCGTTCATTACGCCGCCGTCACCGAGCGGTGCCGGAAGCACTTCGCCCGTCTGGTGAACACCGCGCCCGAACGCGTCGCGATCGCATCGCAGACCTCGGTCATGGTCGGCATGATCGCCGCTTCCCTGCCCGACGGCGCGACCGTGCTCTGTCCCGAGGGCGAGTTCTCCTCACTCGTCCTCCCGTTCGCACACGCCGGTCGCGGCATCCGCGTGCGCGCGGTTCCGCTGGCAGACCTCGCCGGCGCGATCACAGCGGATGTCGACCTCGTCGCGTTCTCGATCGTGCAGTCGGCCACCGGAGAGGTCGCCGACGCGACGGCGATCGTCGACGCGGCCCGGCGGAACAACGCTCGTACACTGTGCGACGCCACGCAGGCGGCGGGGTGGCTCCCCGTCGATGCAGAGATGTTCGATGCCCTTGTCTGCCACACCTACAAGTGGCTGTGCGCGCCTCGCGGCGTCGCGTTCCTCGTCGTCGGCGATGACTTCGCAGCGACACTCACGCCGCTCCATGCCGGCTGGTACGCCGGCGAGGATCCCTGGGCCGCGTGCTACGGCGTAGACGCGTCGCTCGCGCGCTCCGCGCGGCGCTTCGATGTGTCACCGGCCTGGCAGGCGATGGTGGGAGCAGAGCCCGCGCTGGCGATGTTCGCCGGCGCCGACGCCTCCGCCCTCCACACGCGAGTGACCGGCCTCGCTTCCGCCTTCCGCGAGCGACTCGGACTTCCCGAGCCCCTGCGAGCCACGCCCATCGTCACCTGGCCCGACCCCGCCGGCGCGGACCTCGCGCGACTGACGGCCGCCGGGGTCACCGCATCCGGTCGCCGTGGCAATGCCCGCCTCGCGTTCCACGTCTTCAATGACGAGAGCGACGTCGAGCTCGCCGTGGCCGCTCTCCTCGGCTGATCAGCCGGAGACGACGGCGCGCGCGAGCGTCACGCCGTCCGCGCCCAGCCGGTCACGGCGATCGCGTCGGCGATGTGAGGATCACCGGCGAACTCGATGCCGTCGGTGAAGAAGCTGATGATCACCAGCGCGAACATCAGCGCGATGGAGAGGAAGAGGATCGCACTCGCGACGAGGGCGATGATCAACTGTGCGCGGTGGCTCATGACTCCACGGTGCCAGCCTTCCGGCCCGCAGCAAAATGCTTGCCGTGGACAGGCGCGACGACTAGACGCCCGCCGGGTCGCTCGCGCTGTCCGCCGAACGCATCGACCCTCCCACCACGACCCCACCGATCGCGACCAGCGCGACGATGACGAGAGCCCACGTCGCCAGTCCCGCGTAGCCGATCAGCCCGAGCACTCCCCCGGCTGCGGCGGCACCCGCTGCTCCCACGACGTTCATGACCGCGTCGCTGCGTCCTTGCCGGGTCGTCCGGCGTTCCGGTGACGACGCCTCGGTCAGCAGCGCCGATCCCGCCACGGTGGCCGCGCTCCAGCCGAGCCCGAGCAGAATGAGCGAGACCGTGACGGCGGCGGACGATTCCGCACCGAAAGCGGCTACGACGAGTGACGCGGCGAGCAGAGCCTGCCCGAGCAGCACCGTGGGCACGCGCCCGAGCCTGTCGGCGAGGATGCCGAAGACGGGCGAGAGCGCGTACATCCCGGCGATATGCAGGCTGATGGTCAGCCCGACGACTGACAGCTCGGCGCCGTGATGGACCAGATGAAGCGGCGTCATCGCCATCACCGACACCATGACCCCGTGAGAGCCGGCGATCGCGAGGATGGCGTAGCGCGCCGCGCGAGGCCGGTCGGGTCGTGACCGCGCCGTGGGCGAGGCGCCCGATCTCCCGGCGCTCGACTCGCGCGCGAGGAGCAGCGGGTCGGGCCGGAGAGCCAACAGGTAGAGGACGATGGCCAGCACCTGCGCGACCGCCGTGAACAGATACGGACCTGTCAGCGGGGGCATCCCCACGGCGCCGCCGAGCGCTTCGCCGACACCGATCAGGTTCGGACCGAGCACCGCACCGATCGTGGTCGCCCAGACCACGATCGACAGGTCGCGCCCGCGTGTTCGATCGGTTGCCAGGTCGGTGGCGGCGAACCGCGACTGCAGATTGGCGGCCTGGCCCGCGCCGATCAAGGCGAAGGCGACGAGCAGGACCGGAAACAGCCCCGCCGCCGTACCCACGACGACGAGCGCGACGCCGACGAGCGCGAGAAGCATCCCGAGAGCAAGCGCCGGGCGCCTCCCCGACCGCGACGCGAGGGAGGCCAGCGGCACCGCGAGCAGGGCGGCACCGAGCGTCACCGCGGCGGTCGGGAGACCTGCCAGAGCCTCGTCGCCCGTGAGTCGCTCGGTGATGACGGCTCCGAGCGAGATGGTCGACCCGAAACCGATGCCGCCGAGCACCTGGCCCAGCGAGAGCACGACGAGCGCGCGGCGCCGCACGACCTCCCGTGGGACGCCGGCGGACGCCGCGCTCGGAGCAGGGGTGTCGACCGTGTCAGGCATCCCGGACGATGTTGCGCAGGATGCCGAGACCATCGATCTCGACCTCCACGACGTCGCCCGCGACGAGCGGGCCGACCCCGGCAGGTGTTCCCGTCAGGATGACGTCGCCCGGCAGCAGCGTGAACGCCGCCGAGGCGTAGGCGATGAGGTCGGCGATGCCGTGCACCATGTCCGTCAGCGGTGCACGCTGCTTCTCCTCCCCGTTCACGCGGGCCACGAGCTGGGCCTGCGACGGGTCGAAGTCGGTCTCGATCGCCGGCCCGAGCGGGCAGAACGTGTCGAAGCCCTTCGCCCGGGTCCACTGACCGTCGCTGCGCTGCAGATCGCGCGCTGTGACGTCGTTGGCGATCGAATAGCCGAACACATGGCTCAGCGCGTCGTCGACCGAGACATTGCGGGTGACCTTGCCGATGACGACGGCGAGCTCCCCCTCGAAGTCCACCTGCTGCGACTGCGTCGGGCGGACGATCGCGTCGCCCGGGCCGATGACGGAGGTGTTCGGCTTGAAGAACAGCAGCGGCTCGGCGGGAACCTCGTTCCCGAACTCGGCGGCGTGCTCCCGGTAGTTGCGGCCGACCGCGATGATCTTCGATCGCGGGATGACGGGTGCCAGGAGCACGGCGTCGCTCAGCGCCACGCGATCGCCCGTCGTGTCGTAGCCGGCGTACATCGGATCACCCGCGAGGGTCACCAGATCGGTGCCGTCGAGGATGCCGTAACGAATGGTCTCGTTGTGCGAGAAACGTACGATCTTCATCTCAGCCGTCCAATCGCACGAGCCAGCCGTGCTTGTCTTCGCGTCGTCCGTACTGGATGTCGGTGAGCTCTTCGCGCAGCGAAAGGGCGAGCTCACCGACGGGCTGCTCGTCGAAGAAGTCGCGACCCTTGAGCACGCCGATCGGGGTGACGACGGCAGCGGTGCCGCAGGCGAAGACCTCGACGATGTCGCCGGATGCCACACCCCGGCGCCATTCGTCGAGCGAGACGGCGCGCCCCTCGACCTTGTGCCCGCGGTCGCGCGCGAGCTGCAGGATCGAGTCGCGGGTGATGCCCTCGAGGATCGAGTCGGACTGCGGCGTGACGATCGTGCCGTCCTTGTAGACGAACACGACGTTCATGCCGCCGAGCTCCTCGACGTTGCGGTCCTGATCGAGGAAGACGACCTGGTCGCACTCGTTCTCGTACGCCTCCGCCTGCGGCAGCAGGCTCGACGCGTAGTTGCCACCGGTCTTGGCCGCGCCCGTGCCGCCCTTGCCTGCGCGGGCATAGTCCTCGCTGAGCCAGATCGACACCGGCTTCACGCCGCCGGTGAAGTAGGCACCCGCGGGGCTGGCGATCACGTAGTACGCGACCTTGTTCGCGGGGCGCACTCCGAGGAAAGCCTCCTTCGCGAACATGAACGGGCGCAGGTAGAGCGACTGGTCGGCACCGGAGGGCACCCAGTCGCCGTCGACCGCGATGAGCTCGCGGAGCGACTGGACGAACCATTCCACCGGAAGCTCCGGCAGCGCGAGGCGACGAGCCGACCGCTGAAGTCGCCGGCCGTTCTGGTCGGGACGGAAGGTGTGCACCGAGCCGTCCGCGTGCCGGTACGCCTTGATGCCCTCGAAGATCTCCTGCCCGTAGTGCAGCACCGCCGCGGCGGGGTCGAGAGTGATCGGACCGTAGGGCTGGACGCGCGGACGGTGCCAGCCGCCGCGGACCGACCAACAGATGTCGACCATGTGGTCGGTGAAGTGGGTGCCGAACCCGGGATTCGCGAGGATCTCCTCGCGACGGGCGGCGGGGGCCGCGGTGAGGTTTCGGGTGACGGCGAAATCGAGGGGTTCGAGTCCGGCGTCGGGGTCGTTTTCGAGGAGAGTCATCTGTCTTCCAAGCGGATGTCGGGCGGCGGGCGATTTCCAGGCTACGCCTGGAGCCGAGCCGCGATCGCGTCGCCGATCTGCGTCGTCGTACGGGGGTCCGAGCTACGGTCGGCGATGTCGGCCTCGACGGCGTGGGTGACGCGTCGAGCGGCCTCCGTGAGCCCGAGGTGATCGAGCAGCAACGAAACGGAGAGGATCGCGGCCGTGGGATCGGCCTTCTGCTGACCTGCGATGTCGGGCGCCGATCCGTGGACGGGTTCGAACATCGAAGGGAACGCGCCGTCGGGATTGATGTTCCCCGATGCGGCGAGGCCGATGCCTCCGGTGACGGCGCCGGCCAAGTCGGTCAGGATGTCGCCGAAGAGGTTGTCGGTGACGATCACATCGAAGCGGCCCGGGTTCGTGACCAGGAAGATCGTCGCCGCGTCGACGTGCAGATAGTCTACGGCGACGTCGGGGTGCTCCGCCGCCACCTCGTCCACGATGCGCTTCCAGATGCCGCCGGCATGCACGAGCACGTTGGTCTTGTGCACGAGCGTCAGCTTGCGGCGCCGCCGCTCAGCGAGATCGAAGGCGTAGCGCACGACCCGCTCGACCCCGAATGCGGTGTTCACGGACGTCTCGTTGGCGACCTCGTGGGGGGTGCCTCGCCGGATGCTCCCGCCGTTGCCGACGTACGGGCCCTCGGTCCCCTCCCGCACCACGACGAAGTCGATCTCCCCCGGCTCGGCGAGCGGACCCGGAACGCTCGGATAGAGCTTCGACGGCCGCAGGTTGACGTAGTGGTCGAGTTCGAATCGCAGTTTCAGCAGGAGTCCCCGCTCGATGTTCGCGTCGCGCAGCCGCGGATCACCGGGCACTCCCCCCACCGCGCCGAGGAGGATCGCGTCGTGCCCCGCGATGGCCGCGAGGTCGTCGTCTGTCAGCGTGTCGCCGGTCTCGAGGTACCGGGCGGCACCGAGCGAGAACCGCGTCTTGTCGATGACGACATCCGTTCCCGCCACCGCCGCGTCGAGGACCTTCTCGGCCTCGGCGACGACCTCGGGACCGATTCCGTCGCCCGGAATCACGGCCAGCTTCACGACACGCGACATCGCTCTCCTCGTTCTCGGCGACGCGGCGCGTCGCGAGCTCAGTGCTCGGCACGCCGCGAGTGGGATCCCTTCAGCGTAGTGGCCGCGATGATCCCCGCGCAGACGACGAGCACGGCACCGATGGCCGCGGTCACGCCGACACCGGAGTCGAACGCGTGAGCGGCCGCGTCCATCAGCTGACGCCCGATCGGCTCGGGCAGGTCCTGCGCGACGTTGACGGCTCCCGCGAGGGTCTCGCGGGCCGCATCGGCGGCCTCCGCAGGCACGCCCTCGGGCACGGCCATGCCGACGCGGTACATCGCCGTGAGGATGCCGCCGAGCACGGCGGTGCCGAGAACCGCGCCCACTTCATACGCGGTCTCGGACACCGCGCTGGCCGCCCCGGCCTTCGCGGGCGGAGCGCTTGCGAGCACCAGCTCATTCGACACGGTCTCTGCCGCGCCGATGCCCATGCCGAGGAGAGCGAACGCGAGGACGAGCTCGATCATGCTCTCCGCGTCGGTCAGGAGCGCGATCATGACGTACCCGGCTGCCGACAACGTCAGGGCTGCGGGCACCACGATCCGCGGCGAGACCCGGCGCGAGATCGGGACGACTCCCAGCCCGGCGATGATCATCATGGCGAGACCGGGCACGAGGGCGAGCCCGGCCTGGAGCGGCGAGAGACCGACGATCAGCTGCAGATGCTGCGTCACGAAGTACAGGAAGCCGACGAGGGCCACGACGCTCAGGAGGTTGACCAGCAAGGCACCACTGAAGGTGCCGCGGGAGAAAAGTCGCATGTCGAGCATCGGCTCGCTCACACGAAGCTGTCGACGCACGAAGAGCCATCCGAACACCAGGCCGAGCGCGAACAGCACCGGCGGGGTGATGCCCCACCCCTTCACCGCGAAGTCCTTGATCGCGTACACGATCGGCACCATCGTCAGCATCGACAGAGCGATGCTGATCGGGTCGATGCGGCCCGGTCGCGGATCGCGGCTCTCGGGCACGAGGAAGGGCGCGAGTACGAGCAGGGGCACGAGGACCGGCACCGCCATGAGGAACACCGAGCCCCAGCTGAAGTGCTCGAGCAGGAGACCGCCGACGATCGGCCCGAGGGCTGCGCCCGCGGAGAACATCGAGGCCCAGACCGCGATCGCGAGGCGCCGCTGATCACGGTCGGTGAAGATGCTCCGCAACAGCGAGAGGGTCGACGGCATCAGCATCGCCCCGAACACGCCCATCGCCGCCCGCGCCACGATCAGCAGCTCGGCGCTCGGAGCGAAGGCCGCAAGCCCGGAGACGGCCGCGAAGCCGGTCGCACCGATCAGCAGCATCCGACGTCGTCCGAACCGGTCGCCGAGGGAGCCCATCGTCACGAGCAGTCCCGCGAGGATGAGGGGGTACACGTCGATGATCCAGAGCTGCTGGGCGCTGGTCGGGCTCAGCGCGCGGGCGATCTCGGGCAGCGCGAAGCTCAGCACCGTGTTGTCGACCGACACGAGCAGTACGGGCAGCATGAGCACGCCGAGGGCTGCCCACCCGCGCCAGCCGACCCGCCGGCCCTGGCCGTCAGCGATTGCGATCTCTTCAGTCAAAGTCATAAGTTCACCGTCCAGCCGGTATAGTAACAGGAGCGAACGCTCAGACGCGAGAGGATTGGAGACATGAGTCGTCCCCCACGTGCCCGCGAAAGCGTGCTCGACGCGTACGAGAACCTTCTGATCTCCGACGGCGCGCGCGGCGCGACGATGGATGCCGTGGCTGCGGCCGCCGGCGTCTCCAAGGGCGGCCTGCTCTACCACTACGGCTCGAAGGAGGCGCTTGAGACGGCGCTGCTCGAGCGGATGATGGAGCTCGCCCGCCTCGATGTCGACGACATGGCGCAGCATCCCGAGGGCATCGTCGCGGCCTACCTCCGCACCTCCGTCATGGAGGACAGCGCCCTCGATCGCGCGCTCCTCGCCGGCTCTCGGCTCGCCCAGAGCGGTCATCCCGCGGCCAGCGCCGCGCTTCGTGATGTCCGCACCCTGTGGGAGGACGCGCTGCGCGGCCACACCCGTGACGAGACCGCGCTTCAGCTCGTCCTCCTGGTGGGCGACGGCCTCTACTTCAACAACGCACTCGGCGCGGGCGCGGTCGTCGGGCCCGTCCCGCAGGGCGAAGATTTCGACTCGCTGATCGGCCTCGTCCTCGGCGTCACGAAGCGCTGACCGATCTCAGAAGCCGGTCAGCTCGATCTGGCGGAACAGGTCGGCGGCCACGGCCTCGCGCATCTCGTCGAGAAGGTGGTCCGGCACCGGCGAGTCGACCGTCAGCACCGAAAGAGCGCGACCGGAAGCGTCGGGACGCGCGACCTGAAGGCCAGCGATGTTGATTCCCGCCTCCCCCAGCTTCTGGCCGTAGATCGCCACGATCCCCGGGCGGTCGGCATAGCGCATCACCACGTGGTGCCGTTCGATGGGCACCTCGACCTCGTAGCCGTTGATGCCGACGACCTTCGGGACCATGCGCGTTCCGGCGAGGGTGCCTTCGACGGTGAGGACCGAGCCGTCGGAGAGGGTGCCCCGCAGGATCGTGATGTTGCGGTACAGCGGGCTCTCGGACTCGACGATGAGACGCGTCTCGATGCCGCGCTGCTCGGCGAAGAGCGGCGCGTTCACGTACGAGACGTTCTCGCTGACGATGTTGGTGAAGATCCCTTTCAGCGCCGCGAGGCGGTAGACGCTGACGTCGTAGTCGGCCAGCTCGCCGCGGACCTCGATGTCGAGGCTCGTCAGCGCGCTGGGCGCGAGACCCGTGAAGATCTGCCCGAGCTGCTCGACCAGCGCGATACCGGGACGCACGAACGGATCGATCACACCACCGGCGACGTTCACGGCGTCGGGCACCAGATCGCCCTCGAGGGCGAGCTTGACCGACTTCGCCACCGAGACGCCCGCCTTCTCCTGCGCCTCGTCGGTCGAGGCCCCGAGGTGGGGCGTGACGATGACGTTGGGCAGCGAGAGGAGCGGGAACGCGGTGCCGTCCTCCTTCGGAGGCTCGCTCGTGAAGACGTCGAGCCCCGCCCCGGCGATCTCACCCGTCGTGAGAGCGGTGTACAGCGCCTCTTCGTCGATCAGGCCACCGCGCGCCACGTTGACCACGTAGGCCGACTTCTTCATGCGCGCGAACTGCTCCGCGCCGATCATGCCCGTCGTCTCCGGAGTCTTCGGCATGTGGATCGTGACGAAATCGCTCTGCGTGAGGAGGTCGTCGAGGCTCAGCAGGGTCACGCCGAGCTGCTGCGCGCGAGTGGGTGTGACGTAGGGGTCGTATGCCACGACGTTCACGCCGAATGCCTGCACGCGCGCGGCGATGAGCGCGCCGATACGACCGAGGCCGATGATGCCCACGGTCTTCTCGAAGAGCTCGGTTCCGGTGAAGGACGAGCGCTTCCAGGCGCCCGCGGCGAGCGAGGCGTGAGCGGCCGGAA
Organism: Microbacterium sp. F1-18; assembly: GCF_052921305.1. Lineage (NCBI taxonomy): Bacteria > Bacillati > Actinomycetota > Actinomycetes > Micrococcales > Microbacteriaceae > Microbacterium > Microbacterium sp. F1-18. The sequence goes on from NZ_JBREVD010000002.1 coordinate 510,713, forward strand.
TATGACGCGCGAGGCTCAGGATGTGGCCGACCGTCAGCTCGGCCGCCGAGATGATGTTTGACGTCGGGGCGTTGACCACCATGACGCCGGCGGCTGTCGCGGCCTTGATGTCGACGTTGTCGAGTCCGACGCCCGCGCGAGCGATGACCTTCAGCGACGGGGCGGCGGCGATGGCCTCGGCATCCATCTTGGTCGCGGAGCGGATCAGGACGGCGTGCGCGTCGGCGAGAGCAGGAAGCAGCGCGGCGCGGTCGGCGCCGTCGACCGATCGGATCTCGAAGTCAGGACCGAGAGCATCGATCGTTGCGGGCGAGAGTTCTTCGGCGATGAGCACGACGGGCTGGGGCACGGACGATCCTCTGGAGCATGCGCAGAAGCGCGGAACGGGTGGTCGCCACGACAGCCGACGGCGGTGCGGCGGGTCGTCTCAGCCTAGCGCGGCGTCGGCCGCTCCCATGACCGTGTGACGTTCCGCCGACTCAGACGGCGCCGGAGGTGAGGGCGAACGAGAGGACGTTCAGGAAGAACACCGCTGAGAGCCCGAGCCCCGCCAGGAGGATCAGGGCGAAAGATCCCGAGCGTCGGCGCCACCCGAGCGCGAAGGCCCCCGCGAAGATGACGATCGGCAGCACCACGGCAGCGACGACGGCCACCCATCCGACCGCGGTCCGTGCCGGTGACGGGGTCAACAACAACGGGACGGCAGCCCAGACCGCGTATGCGTAGAACAGGCCGAACGCTCCCGCGACGACCGCCACCCGCCAGACCGGAGGCGTCTGCGCGACTCCTCGTGCTTCGCTCGCCATCATCAGCTCCCCGCCCCGAGGGTCGCGAACGGCCACGGCACGAGGAGCAACGCCCCCGCGACGAGCCAGACGAACCTCACCCACGCGCGCGAGCTGCGTGTGAGCGCATATGTCGCGACGAACCAGATCGCGGGCGCGGCGACCGCGAGCACGAGCACGGGAACCGAGACCGCGGCCTCGATCCCGAGCAGACCGCTCAGGTTGTGGACGCGCATCCCTCCCACGAACCATCCGATCGAGTACAGGAGGTAAACGCCGCCGAGCACCCCGAGCGCGATCAGGGCCGTGTTGCTCAGTCCCGCGGCGGAACCGTCCGCGCCGGCATCGGCCGCTTCGTCGGCGGCGACTTCGACCGGCTCATCCCTCGGCCGTTGCGACGGCGCGGGTGCGGGCTCCGTGGCAGGAGCCGAGACGAGAGTCGGGTCGTCGTCTCCGGCCCAGCTCAGGGCATCGTCATCGCGGCTCGTCACATGTTCAGAGTAGCGCCCGGCAGCCCGCAGCCGAGCTGCGCGAACAAGCCGGGCGCGTCAACGACCGATCTGCCGGCCCCCGCGGAGCACGAAGACGGCGACGGCAGCACCGGCCAAGATCAAAGCCCCACCCCAAGGCGCCCACACCGCCGGCTTCGCGAGCTCTGTGCCCGAGCCATCGTGCAACGATCCGACGCGCACCGCGTCGGTGCGACCCGTCGGGTCCTGCGCGGGAACGGACGCGCCGAGTTCGGCGGATCCACCCACGTCGGGGCTCCCGTCCAGATCGACGGCGTCGCTCGGCGCCGGTGTCGGCGAGGCGACCCCGGGGTTGCGGTAGGCGTATCCCAGCAACGCCCCGAGCCGCACGGCCGTGGGCACACGACCATCGGGTTCTGCGTCGATCCGCGGCGGCACGGGCGCGGGCGCCGGCTCGGTCGGAGCGGCCGGCGACGGCTCGACCGGCGGCTCGGTGGGTGCCGGGCTGGTCGGCGTCGGCGTCGGCGTCGGCGTCGGTACGCCGTCTGTCGGCGACGGCGAGTCCGTCGGCACGGGCGACGGACTCGCCGTCTCGCCCGGTGCCGGGGCCATGTCGTCCTCGTCGGAGAAGGTGTCGTCCGGAATCACCGGTGCGACCGGAGCATCCGAATGCGGAACGGGGTCGACGGCCTCCGTCGTGACGGACCAGGCCGCCGGTGCGGTGATCGCCCCCGCGACCACAGAAGCTGCGACGCACACCGCCCCCAGGCGCGCGCGAGCGAACTGCTTCTTCGGGACGGGCATGCCTCCATCGTAAAAGGTCTCGGTGGTATCGGCGCACGCCGAAAGCCCGGCCCCTGATGGGGACCGGGCTTCCGTGGCACGAGGCCGGGCTCGACGGGGTGCCGCCGAGGGTCGCGGAGCGGGCGGTGCCGCTCGTCACGGGTCAGCGCGCGGCGCTGCCCTCGATGTAGTCGCTGTCCTGCTGCTTCCAAGCGAAGAGACCGCGCAGCTCCTTGCCGGTCGCCTCGATCGGGTGACCCTGCTCCTTCTCGCGAAGGCCGAGGAACTCGGTGGCGCCGTTGTCCTGGTCGGCGATGAAGCGCTGTGCGAACGCACCCGACTGGATGTCGGCGAGCACGGCCTTCATGTTCTCCTTGACCTCGGGCGAGATCACGCGGGGGCCGGAGACGTAGTCGCCGTACTCAGCGGTGTCGGAGATCGACCAGCGCTGCTTGGCGATGCCGCCCTCCCACATGAGGTCGACGATCAGCTTGAGCTCGTGGAGCACCTCGAAGTAGGCGATCTGCGGCTGGTAGCCGGCCTCGATCAGCGTCTCGAAGCCGTACTGCACGAGGTGGCTCATGCCACCGCAGAGAACCGCCTGCTCGCCGAAGAGGTCGGTCTCGGTCTCCTCGGTGAAGGTGGTCTTGATGACGCCCGCGCGGGTGCCGCCGATCGCCTTCGCGTACGACAGCGCGGTGTCCCAGGCCGAACCCGACGCGTCGCGCTCGACGGCGATGATGTCGGGGATGCCGCGACCCGCGACGAACTCGCGGCGCACCGTGTGACCCGGAGCCTTCGGGGCGACGAGGATGACGTCGACGCCCTCGGGAGCGTCGATGTAGCCGAAGCGGATGTTGAAGCCGTGGGCGAACGCGAGCGTCTTGCCCGCCGTGAGCTTGTCCTTGATCGAGTCGGCGTAGATCGAGCGCTGGTGCTGGTCGGGCGCGAGGATCATGATGAGGTCGGCCCACTCCGCGGCATCCGCGACGTTCTTGACCTCGAAGCCCTCGTCCTGCGCCTTCGCGGCCGACTTCGAGCCGTCCTTGAGCGCGATGACGACCTCGACGCCGGAGTCGCGGAGGTTCTGCGCGTGAGCGTGGCCCTGCGAGCCGTAGCCGACGATCGCCACCTTCTTGCCCTGGATGATCGACAGGTCGGCGTGGTCGTCGTAGAAGATCTCGGCCATGTTCGTGTGTTTCTCCTTGATTCGTGGTTCGGAAGGTCAGCCGCGCAGAACGCGCTCGGTGATGCTCTTACCGCCGCGCCCGATGGCGAGCAGACCCGACTGTGCGAGTTCCTTGATGCCGAAGGGCTCGAAAGCGCGGAGGATCGCGTCGATCTTGCCGCGGTCTCCGGTCACCTCGACCACCAGGGCGTCGGGGGCGTAATCGACGATCGCCGCGCGGAACAGGTTCGCGACCTCGATGACATTCGAGCGGGTCTGGTTGTCAGCACGCACCTTGATGAGGATGTGTTCGCGCTGCACCGACGACGAGAAGTCGAGCTCGACGATCTTGATGACGTTGACGAGCTTGTTCAGCTGCTTCGTCACCTGCTCGAGCGGCAGTTCCTCGACGTCGACGACGACGGTGATGCGCGAGAGGCCCGGCACCTCCGTCACACCGACGGCGAGCGACTCGATGTTGAAGCCGCGTCGGGCGAACAGCCCGGCGACACGGGTCAGCAGACCCGGCTTGTCCTCCACCAGGAGGCTCAGCACGTGGCGCGACATCTCAGGCCTCCTCGTCGAATGCGGGCGCGTGCTCGCGGGCGTACTGGATGTAGCTGTTGCTGACCCCCTGCGGGACCATCGGCCACACCATGGCGTCGGCGCTCACGACGAAGTCGATCACGACGGGGCGATCGTTCGTCTCGAGCGCCAGCTTGATCGCGTCATCGATCTGGTCTGCGGTCTCGACCCGGATGGCGAGGCAACCGTACGCCTCGCCGAGCTTGACGAAGTCGGGGATGCGCGCCGTCCCGTGCCCGGTGTTCAGGTCGGTGTTCGAGTGGCGGCCGTCGAAGAACAGCGTCTGCCACTGGCGCACCATGCCGAGCGACGAGTTGTTGATGATCGCGACCTTGATCGGGATCTGGTTGATGACGCAGGTCGCCAGCTCCTGATTGGTCATCTGGAAGCAGCCGTCGCCGTCGATCGCCCAGACCACACGGTCGGGCTGGGCCACCTTCGCGCCCATGGCCGCCGGGACCGCGTAGCCCATGGTGCCGGCGCCGCCGGAGTTGAGCCACGAGTTGGGACGCTCGTACTTGATGAACTGCGCGGCCCACATCTGGTGCTGGCCCACCCCCGATGCGTACACGCCCTCGGGTCCGGTGAGCTCGCCGATCCGCTGGATCACGTGCTGCGGAGACAGCAGGCCGTCGGTCGTCGGCGCGTAGCCGAGCGGGAACTCCTCGCGGAGGCCGTCGAGGTAGGCCCACCACTCGGTCGTGTCGGGCTTTCCGTCGCCGATCACGCCGCGGAACGCCGATTCGAGGTCGACGAGCACGTCGCGCACGTCTCCCACGATGGGCACGTCTGCGAAGCGGATCTTCGAGATCTCGGCGGGATCGATGTCGACGTGCACGACCTTCGCGTTCGGGGCGAAGAGCGATGCCTTGCCGGTCACCCGGTCGTCGAAGCGGGCACCGAGGGCGACGATCAGATCGGACTCCTGCAGTGCGAGCACGGCCGGGACCGTGCCGTGCATGCCGGGCATTCCCAGATGCTGCGGGTGGGAGTCGGGGAAAGCGCCGCGGGCCATGAGCGTCGTGACGACAGGCGCCCCGGTCGCCTCGGCGAGGGTCAGCAGCTCGTCGGAGGCGCGGCCCCGGATCACGCCGCCGCCGACGTAGAGGACCGGCTTCTGCGACTCGGCGAGGAGCTGGGCGGCCGCCTGGATCTGCTTGCCGTGCGCCTTCGTCACCGGACGGTATCCCGGCAGATCGACCTTCGGCGGCCAGACGAACGGCGCGGTGTTCTGCTGAGCGTCCTTCGTGATGTCGACGAGGACGGGGCCGGGCCGGCCGGTGCCGGCGATCTCGAACGCCGCCGCGATCGCACCGGGGATCTCCTCAGCGGTCTTCACCAGGAAGGAGTGCTTCGTGATCGGCATCGTGATGCCGACGATGTCGGCCTCTTGGAAGGCATCCGTTCCCATGAGGGTCGAGAACACCTGGCCCGTGATGCAGACAAGTGGCACGGAGTCCATGTAGGCGTCGGCGATCGCGGTCACGAGGTTCGTCGCGCCGGGACCCGAGGTCGCGATGGCGACCCCGACCCGACCCGACGCCGAGGCGTAGCCTTCGGCCGCGTGCCCTGCGCCCTGCTCGTGACGAACGAGGATGTGGCGTACGGCCTCGTCGTCCATGAGTGGATCGTAGACGGGCATGATCGCGCCGCCCGGCAGCCCGAAGACCTCGGTGACACCGAGATTGTCGAGCGAGCGGACGACGGCCTCCGCTCCCGTCATCACGGGAGCTGAGGGGGTGCGGGACGGCGGCCGGGGAATGGCCGCGGAGATGTCGGTGGACATGGTGATGAACCTCGCTGAAGAAGAGGAGACGATGTCGGAGCCGAAGTCAGCCGGTGGTCGCGCCCTCCGCGGCGGAGCGCACGAGCTTGGAGTACTTGGCCAGAACGCCACGGGTATAGCGCGGGGGAAGAGGAGCCCAGCCGTCACGGCGGGCGTTCAGCTCAGCCTCGTCGACGAGTAGGTCGAGGGAGCGAGCCGCGATATCGACCCGTATCAGATCACCATCGCGCACGAATGCGATGGGACCTGCGTCCACCGCTTCGGGTGCTATGTGGCCGATGCACAGGCCGGTTGTGCCGCCTGAGAATCGTCCGTCCGTCAAGAGTAGTACATCTTTCCCGAGCCCGGCGCCCTTGATGGCCGCCGTGATGGCGAGCATCTCACGCATGCCCGGTCCGCCCTTCGGGCCCTCGTAGCGGATGACGATGACCGAGCCCGGCTCGATCTCGCCGTTCGCGACGGCATCCATCGCCGCGCGCTCGCGCTCGAAGACGCGTGCGGGGCCCTCGAACACCGTGGCGTCGAAGCCGGCGGTCTTCACGACCGCTCCCTCGGGGGCGAGCGACCCGTGCAGGATCGTGATGCCGCCGCTGGCGTGGATGGGGTTGTCGAACGTGTGGATGACCTTGCCGTCGAGGGGCTCGGGGTCGAGGTCGCGGAGGTTCTCGGCGAGGGTCTTGCCCGTCACCGTCAGCGCGTCGCCGTGCAGCAGTCCCTCGTCGAGCATCGCCTTCATCACGACGGGAATGCCGCCGTGACGGTCGACGTCGTTCATGACGTACTGGCCGAAGGGCTTCATGTCCGCCACGTGCGGAGTCTTGTCACCGATCCGGTTGAAGTCGTGCAGGCTGAGGTCGACCTCTGCCTCGCGGGCGATGGCGAGCAGATGGAGGACGGCGTTCGTCGAGCCTCCGAGAGCCATGACGAGGGCGATCGCGTTCTCGAACGCCTCCTTCGTCAGGATGTCCTTCGTCGTGATCCCCTGGCGCAGGAGGTTGACCACAGCCTCGCCCGAGCGGTGCGCGTAGTAGTCGCGGCGGCGGTCGGCCGACGGCGGGGCGGCGGAGCCCGGCAGGCTGAGGCCGAGGGCCTCGCCGACGGAGGCCATGGTGTTGGCCGTGTACATGCCGCCGCAGGCTCCCTCGCCGGGCACGATCGCACACTCGATGCGCTTGAGGTCGGCCTCGCTCATCTTGCCGGCGCGGCACGCACCGACGCCCTCGAACGAGTCGATGATCGTGACGTCCTTCTCGGTGCCGTCGCTGAGCTTCACCCAGCCCGGCATCGTCGACCCCGCGTACAGGAAGACACTCGAGAGCCCGAGGCGGGCACTCGCCATCATCATGCCGGGGATGGACTTGTCGCAGCCTGCCAGCAGGACGGTACCGTCGAGCCGCTCGGCCATGATGACGGCCTCGACGGAGTCGGCGATGACCTCGCGCGAGACCAGCGAGAAGTGCATGCCCTCATGGCCCATCGAGATGCCGTCCGAGACGGAGATGGTGCCGAACTGCAGCGGGTAACCGCCGCCGGAGTGGACGCCCTCCTTGGCCCCCTGGGCGAGCCGGTCGAGGCTCAGGTTGCACGGGGTGATCTCGTTCCAGCTCGAGGCGATGCCGATCTGGGGCTTGTCCCAGTCCTCATCCCCCATGCCGACGGCACGGAGCATCCCTCGGGAGGTCGTGGCTTCGATGCCGTCGGTGACGGCACGACTGCGGGGCTTGATGTCGATGGTCTCGGAGCTGTCGGGCATTCTCGAATTCTATGCCCGAGCGCCGGAGCTCATTCCCCCGCGCGAGACTCGGCGAGCCGGCCGAGCAGCACCGCGAGCGCGGCCGCATCCGCCACCCGGTATTCGGCGACCGTCTCTCCCCCGCCGACCCGGATGCCCACGTCGCCGGCCTCGAGCGACCGCAAGGCGTCTTCGTCGGTTACGTCGTCGCCCGCGAAGACGACCACGTCGGCGCCGACGCGCTCGCGGAGGCTCCGCACCGCGGAGTCCTTGCCCTCGTGTCGCGACGCGAACTCGAGGATGTCCCGCCCGGTGCGACGACGCCACGTCGGGGCCCCGACACGGACGAGCTCATCGATCCGGGCTGCTGCTTCGGCGGCGGCCGCGGGTTCGGCGAGACGCGTGTGAAGGCCGAACCCGAACCGCTTGTGTTCGATCCATGCCCCCTCGACCCCCTCGATGATCGCTTCTGCCCGCGCGGTCAGCGCAACGCGGAGCTCGGCATCATCGTCGGAATCCTGTTCCGAACCACCATCCGGATGCCAGAACTCCGCGCCGTGCGAGCCGGCGAGGTGGATGCGCGAGTCGGGCTCGCGCTCCGATATCTCCGCGAGATGTTCGAGCGTCCGACCCGACACGAGCGCGACCGTCGTGGCCGGAGCGTGCGAGAGACGTGCGAGGGCATCGCGTGCGGCGGGGAGCATGCGCGCCGACATGGGCTCGTCGACCAGGGGCGCGAGAGTGCCGTCGAAGTCGAGGGCGACGAGCAGGTGGCGTGCTTTCGCGGCGCGATCCACCGCAGCCTCGAGTCCCGCACGGGAGGTGAACGTCGGAGCGGTCATGCGTTGTGCTCGGCTTCCGTCATGGCCGTCGAGACGGAACGGGCGGAAGCCGCCGAATGCGCGGGGCTGCTCGATCGACCGGCAGCGGCCAAAGCGTCGAGGAACGAGCGCGACCAATCGTCGACATTGTGCTCGCGCACGCGCTTGCGCAGCGCGCGCATGCGCCGCCCCTGCTCGGCTGCGGGCATCTCGATCGCCCGGACGATGGCGTCCTTCATACCGTCGATGTCGTGCGGGTTGATGCGCACGGCGCTCGCGAGCTCGTCGGCAGCGCCGGCGAATTCGCTCAGTACGAGCACCCCGCGATTGTCGATGCGGCTGGCGACGTACTCCTTCGCCACCAGGTTCATGCCGTCGCGAAGAGCGGTGACGAGCATGACGTCGGCCGCGAGGAACAGGGCCACCATCTCCTCGCGCGGGAATGCCTGATGCATGTATCGGATCGCGCTGTGACCCCACGTGTCGTGATCGCCGTTGATGCGGGCGACCGTGAGCTCGATCTCGTCACGCAACTGCACGTATGACTCGACGCGCTCGCGGCTGGGGCTCGCCACCTGCACGAGGGTCGCGTCCTCGACCGAGACCCGGCCGTCTTCGATGAGCTCACCGAAGGCCTTCAGCCGGTGACGGATGCCCTTGGTGTAGTCGAGACGGTCCACGCCGAGCAGCACGGTCTTCGGGTTGCCGAGGTCTTCGCGGATCTCCGCGGCCCGGGCCTGGATGTCGGGGCGCTGCGCGAGCTCGATGTAATCGTCGGTCGAGATCGAGATCGGGAACGCCTTCGCGAGTGCGGTGCGGTGCCCGCCGCCGTCAGCCGGAACGCGGATGCCGCTCGCCTTCGTCTCGTAGCGCAGCTGTCGCCTCACCGCGCGTGCGAAGTTGCCCGCGTCCGCCACACGCTGGAAGCCGATGACGTCGGCGCCCAGAAGCCCCTCCAGCACCTGCTTACGCCAGGGAAGCTGCGAGTAGAGACCGTAGGCCGGGAACGGGATGTGATGGAAGTAGCCGATCGTGAGATCGGGCCGCATGTCGCGCAGCATCTTGGGCACGAGCTGCAGCTGATAGTCCTGCACCCACACGGTGCCGCCGTCCGCGGCAGCCGCCGCCGCGGCTTCGGCGAAGCGCCGGTTCACGCGCTGGTATGCCTCCCACCAGTTACGGCGGTATCGGGGGGCGGCGATGACGTCGTGGTAGAGCGGCCAGATGGTGTCGTTGGAGAAACCCTCGTAGTAGTCCTCGACGTCCGCGGCGCTGAGTGCGACGGGAACGAGCTGCATGCCGTCGAAGTCGAACGGGTCGAACTCGAGATCGGGCTTCCCGGGCCAACCGACCCATGCGCCTTCGGTACGCCGCATGACGGGCTCGAGAGCCGTGACGAGCCCCCCGGGCGAACGGCGCCACTCCCCGTCTCCACCACCGTCCGTGTTCCGGTCAACCGGAAGCCGGTTGGCGACGACGACGAAATCAGCGGTGCTCATGCATGCCTCCAGGCTGCGATCGGCGATGGCCCCAGCCTACCTGCGCACCCGGCGCCCCTTGGGGGAAGCTACGTTTGTGGTATGCGCAAGTACCTCTTCGGCACCGGCCTCTTCTCCGCGATCACCGGCGGCGTGACGCTGCTCCGCTCGGCCCGAAGCGACGAGCCCTTCACGTGGCGCACCGCTCTCGCGTGGCTGAGCTGGGGTATCACGCTGGCGCTCGCGATCGGCGCCGTGGTCGACAGCTACCGTGGGGCGCGCGGACGCCTCATCGCGGATGACTCCAAGGTCGACCGCGACGAGCTGTTCACCGAGCGGGTCAAGCGCAACCGCCGCTGACCCGCCCAGGCGGGCTGGCTCGCGGGTATCAGCGCGTGAGGATCAGCGCCTCGCCCTGTCCACCACCACCGCAGAGCCCCGCCACGGCCGTGCCCGCTCCGCGACGCACGAGTTCGTGCGCCAGGTGCACGACGAGACGTGCGCCCGACGCACCGATGGGGTGCCCGAGCGCGATCCCGCCTCCGTCGACGTTGACGATGTCGGATGAGACACCGAGGCGACGCTCCGAGGCGGCGACGACCGAGCCGAAGGCCTCGTTGATCTCGATGAGATCCACGTCGGATACCGCGATGCCGTCCTTGGCCAGTGCGCGTTCGATCGCGGCGGCGGGCTGCTCGTGCAGTGAGTTGTCGGGCCCGGCGACCTGACCATTGGCGCCGAGCGCGGCCATCACCGTCCATCCCTCGCGCTCCGCCCGGTCTCGGGTGGTCAGAATGACCACTGCGGCACCGTCGGAGATCTGCGACGCATTGCCGGCGGTAATCGAGCCGCCCTTCGCGAAAGCGGGACGCAGGCCCGCGAGAGTCTCGAGCGTGGTGTCGGGACGGATGCCTTCGTCGGCATCGACGATGACCGGCTCCCCACGTCGCTGCGGCACCGTCACGGGCGCCATCTCTGCGCTGAAGCGGCCCTCGGCCCGTGCCGCAGCGGCGCGCTCATGCGAGCGTGCGGCCACGGCATCCTGATCTCCTCGTGACACGGCGAAACGCGGGTTGAGGCGCTCGGTCGACGCCCCCATGCTCTCGCGGCCGTACGCATCGGTGAGGCCGTCGAAGGCAGCGTGGTCGAGCACCTCGATCGAGCCGTACGACCAACCGGAGCGGGATCCGGGCAGAAGGTGGGGTGCCCGGCTCATAGATTCCATGCCTCCGGCGACGACCACCTCAGCATCTCCGAGGGCGATCATGCGCGACGCGTCGATGATCGCCGTGAGCCCGGAGAGACAGACTTTGTTGACGCTGGATGCGGGGACGTCCCAACCGATGCCGCCGGACAGCGCCGCCTGCCGTGCGGGATTCTGTCCATTGCCCGCCGGGAGGACCTGCCCCATGATGACGGCGTCCACCGACGCGGCCTCGACGCCCGATGCGGAGAGAGCACCGGCAATGGCGGCGCCACCGAGCTCGGGGGCCGGCATCGACGACAGCGCGCCCTGCAGGCGGCCTTGCGGCGTGCGGGCAGCGGCGACGATGACGATCTCGGGCGTGGTCATGCACTCAGCCTACGAGCCCCAGACCGCCACCACTCCCGGCGGTCGAGCCGACGTAAACGGCACCTCTGCCGATGCCGATGCGACCATTCGCGTCGGCTCACGTTCGCACAACACACGAAGGCCCCGCAACTGGCGAGAGTTGCGGGGCCTTCGTGCTGGTGCACCCCCTGGGACTCGAACCCAGAACCCACTGATTAAGAGTCAGTTGCTCTGCCGATTGAGCTAGAGGTGCAGGCTGTTCGCAGTGAAGCGAACCGAGGAGAAACGTTACCCCACTTCACGTCACGACGCCAATCGGGGCCCCCGGCGCGTCGTATCCTTGAGCCGTGACCCCCACCACACCGGATCCGACAGCGGCTTCCGCAGACGCCCTGGCCGACGACCTGGCATTCGCACTCCGGCTTGCGGATGCGGCCGACGCCGTCAGTATGGCCCGATTCGACGCGGCCGACCTCGACGTGCAACTGAAGGCGGACGCGTCGCACGTCACCGAGGCAGATCTCGCCACCGAGCGCGCCATCCGCGACCTGTTGAGCGCGGAGCGGCCTGCCGACGGCGTGCTGGGCGAGGAATACGGCGCCACCGGCGACGCCAGACGTCAGTGGATCATCGACCCCATCGACGGCACGGCGAACTACCTCAAGGGCATCCCCATGTGGGCGACGCTCATCGCTCTGGCCGTCGACGGCGTGCCCGAGGTGGGTGTCGTGAGTCAGCCGGCCATCGGGCGCCGGTGGTGGGCTGCCGCCGGCCGCGGCGCCTGGACGAACGTTCCCGGCGAGACCGCCCCCCGACGCATATCGGTGTCATCGATCGATGATCTCGCGCACTCGAGCATCAGCTTCCAGAGCCTCCACCAGTGGGACGAGGTCGGCCGTGGTGAACAGCTCCTCGCCCTCTCGCGGCGCGTCTGGCGCGATCGTGGCTACGGCGACGCGTGGCCGTACATGCTCCTCGCGGAGGGGCGGTTGGAGTTCGTGGCCGAGTTCGGGGTGAAGGAGTACGACATCGCCGCACATGTCCCGATCGTGACCGAGGCAGGCGGACGCTTCACCGACATCGACGGCGCCCCATCGGTGTCGACGCGCTCGTCGCTCGCGACCAACGGCATCCTGCACGACACCTTCCTCGAACTGCTCTCTCGCAACGGGGGCGACGCATGACCCGCCGCCGGCGCGCACCCCTCGTCATTGCGACCGGCTCGGCCGTGGCTCTGATGCTGTTGAGCGGCTGCTCCGCGCCCGAGCCCCAAGAGACCGCTCCCCCCGAAGCCGTCCCCTCCTCGCCCGTAGCGACGCCCGAGGCCACCGCTTCGGAGCCGGCTCTGCCCGACCCGACGTGCGAGAACATCATCCGCGAAGCGAGCCTCGACGAACTGCAATCGCAGGGCTGGGAGTACGAGCAAGGGCCGTTCATGATCGGTGAGACGGAGATCGATGCAGGCGTGTCCTGCACCTGGACGAACGCGGCCGAACCCGGCGGCAACATCCTCCAGTTCGGCTGGGCGCCGCTCACCGCCGCCGAGACCACCGAGGCCCAGCGCACCCTCGAATCGCAAGGGTGGATCCGCGAAGAGGGCGACGACGGGGTCTACCTGACCGAAGACCCGTCTTTCGCGCTCAACATCGACGGCGACGGCTACGGCGTCACCTACTTCTTCGGCGAGGGCTATGCCCAGGTAGCCGACGTGAAGCAGGGCCTCGTCGTCATCGAGCGACGTTGATGAACGACGTCGAAGCCGTCGGCGTCGCTGACGATCTGGCCGGGCGCATCCGCGACGCCGAGCGCGACCTGCTCACGAGTGCCGTGCGACAGGACGCCCGACGCCTTCGCGAGCTCATCCACCCGGATTTCACCGAGATCGGCCGGTCGGGTCGCCTGTGGACGCGGTCTGACCTCCTCGTCGAGCTCATGGAGGAAGCCACACGCGACACTCCGCACACGGATGAATGGGTCATCCAGCGGCTTGACGTCGACACGGTGCTCGTCACCTATCGCCTCGTCGCCGGCACGCGCGTCAGCCGCCACTCGTCGGTCTGGGCGACATCGGGCGACGCCCTCGCCTTGCGATTCCACCAGGGGACGGAACAGTCGCCCGCAGACGCGCGCCCATAGGGTCTGCGGAACGCGAGGTCAAGCACGTGCGTCTGAGCTCGCGTCGCGCGACAATGAGGACATGCCTGCACTTGCGATCATCCTCATCATCATCGGCATCGCGTTGCTGTTCACCGGAATCTTCGTCGAAGCGGTGAAGTTCCTGCTGTTCGTCGGCATCGCGCTCATCATCATCGCGGTCATCGCCTGGCTGATGCGGTCCATCCGTAACAAGACCTGACCGCCCGAACCGGCGAAGGCCCCTGCCCCTCACTCGAGGGCGGGGGCCTTCGCCGTACCTTCCTCCGAGCGCCGCATCTTGCTGTGATCACGGCCATGGAGCGGACCACACGGCACCGGCACGCTGACGGGCATCGGCGTTGAGCGCGGCGGCCCTGCCGAGCGCTTGGGGGACGTTCGAGGCAGAACCGCCGCTGGGCTGGGATGGCCGACGCGCCAAAGATAAAGGATGAGCGCGCCCCGCATAAGCCCCCTGTCGACGAGGCTGCCCCGGGTGGGACCGTAGCGGGTCGCTTCCGATGCGCGCGGCACGCATTTGGGGGCCGCGCTGCGCGCGCCGGGGCGACCCCACGCTCGCGAGCCCACCCACCTGCGACGCGGATCGCGGCGGCCCCAACAGCAATCCGATCGTCGAATCGCTCCGAACCGACCCGCGTGCACCGGGTGCATTTGGGGGGCACGCGGTGCGCGAGCCCCGCCTGATTCGGGTCAGGACGGGGCGACCTCCACCCGAGAGACCAAAGCCCCCGATCCCACTACTTCCAGGGGATCGGGGGCTATGCAGCGTGACAGCGGCAGTGGTGGAGATGGGGGGAATCGAACCCCCGTCCATCGCTGAGATACGGCGTCTTCTCCGGGCGCAGTCTGTAGAGGCGTTCTGCTCGGCCCCGACTTTCAGTACAGACACATAAGTCGACAGGCCCAGTCCGGGAAGAGTCCCGCGTGACGTCCGGACGCCGTCACGCAGCAAGATCCCTAGATGACGCCAGGGTCCGTGGCGGGATCACACACGGTCTGACGGACTATCGGGCTCGCTTATGCAGCGAGGGCGAAGTCAGTGCGCTTGGATTCGGCACTTATTGGTTTGCAGAGATCGTTAACGAGATAACCCTGCATCCTCGGCCCGCTTCTCGCCGACACACAGGCGATGTCGAAACCGATCATCCCCATGAGCCTTCGAACGAAGGGCCGCTGTCACACTGTGGAGTTACCAACCCGGATGCCGCAGCACCCGAGCACTACAGACTACAACCGATCGCCACTCGGCGCCATTCCCGCGCACCCGGCCTAGAGTCGGACCATGGCAGACATCCTCATCTCCGTCCGCGGCGAGGCCGAACGACGTGTCCAGCCCGAGGTCGCCGTGGTCCACGCCGCCGCGACCGCCGACGGCGCCGAGAGGAGCGCCGTGGCGTCGCGGGTGGCCGCCACGATAGCGCCGTTGCGCACACGACTCGAGGAACTCGCCCGAGCGGGAGTCGTCTCGACCTGGTCGAGCGGATCCGTCGCGACGTGGTCCGACCGGCCCTGGAATGCCGAGGGGAACCAGCTCGCGCCTGTCCACCACGCGACGATAGAGCTGGTCGCCGCCTTCGACGACATCCGCGCACTGGACGAATGGGTGTCGCTCCTCGCGGACGACGACGGCATGCGCGTGTCGAACGTCGAATGGCAGCTCTCCCCCGCGACGCTATCGAGCATCGAGGGCGAGGTCGCGACCTCAGCGGTCGGCGTCGCCGTTGCCCGCGCGACCGCGTACGCGACAGCGCTCGGCCACGCGACGGTCGAGCCCGTCGAGATCGCAGATGTCGGACTGCTCAGCGGTGGCGACGCGCCGCCCGCGGCGCCGATGTTCGCGCGCGCGGCCACGATGTCGGCCGACGCATCATCCGGAGGAGTGGAACTCCGTCCCAGCGAGATCGTCGTGACAGCCGCGGTGGAGGCCCGCTTCCGCGCGCGCTGACGCGGAGCGCATCACAGGATTCGCCTGGCGAATGCGCCCGCCGCTACTCGCCGAGACGGTTGCGGGTGCGCATCGCGCGTTCAGCCTCGCGCTTGTCCTCGCGCTCGCGGATGGTCTGACGCTTCTCGAACTCGCGCTTACCCTTCGCGACCGCGATCTCGACCTTCGCCCGACCGTCCGAGAAGTACAGCCGCAGAGGCACGAGGGTGTAGCCGCCGGCACTGACCGCGTGCGACAGCTTGATGATCTCCTCTTTGTGCAGCAGCAGTTTGCGCGTGCGCTTGGTGGCGTGATTCGTCCAGTGCCCCTGGGAGTACTCGGGAATGTGAACCGCATCGAGGTACGCCTGGCCGTTATCGATGTAGGCGTAGCCGTCGGTGAGATTGGCACGCCCCTGGCGCAGCGACTTCACCTCGGTGCCGGTCAGCACGAGACCGGCCTCATACGTCTTCTCGATGGCGTAGTCGTGTCGGGCGCGCTTGTTGCTCGCCACGAGCTTCTCGCCCTGTTCCTTCGGCATGACGCGCCTCCTTCCTGATGCACTGGCGCAGCCCTACAGTCTAGGGGCACACCCGCGGCATGCTCGACGGGAAAGCCCGGCGTTGGTCAGGTGCGCAGCCATCGGCGGATGGCGAACCCCGCAGAGACGGCTGCCAGAGCCACGCCGATCACGATCACCGCCGGCACCACCACCGCGACGTCTCCGAGGTTGACCCAGCTCGTGACGAAGTCGATCTGCGACGACAGATAGTCGCCGACGCCGATCTGCACCATCGCGATGATCGCGACGCTCGCGAGCGCCGACCCGATCAACGCGGCGAACACACCCTCGAGGATGAACGGGGTCTGGATGAACCGATTGGACGCGCCCACGAGGCGCATGATGCCGAGCTCTCGCCGGCGCGCATAAGCGGAGAGGCGAATCGTGGTCGCGATCAGAAGCACCGCGGCGATCAGCATCAGTCCGGCGATCCCGACCGCGATGTACGTGGCGACGGTGAGCGCGGAGAACAGCGGGTCGAGGTATTGCAGCTGGTTCGCGACCTCCTCGACCCCGTCGAAGTCCTTGAACGCCTCGCTGATCACATCGCTCTGCGACGGATCGGCGAGGTTGACCCAGTAGGTGTTGTTGAGCTGCTCCGGGCTGACGAACTCGGCGTAGTCCTGCCCCATGAGTGACAGGACGTTGTCGTACGCCTCCTGACTCGTCTCGAAGCGCACCTCGCGGACGACGCTCTGCAGCGCGGGAGACTCGAGTCGCTCGGCGACGGCGGCGATCTGTTCGTCGGTCGCAGCTCCGTCGGCGCAGTTCTGCACCGCGGCGTCCTCACGGCACATGTAGACGGCGACCTGAGCACGCTCGGCCCAGTAGTCCTTCGTCTTGCTGATCTGCATCTGCATGAGCATCGCCGCACCCACGAACGTGAGCGAGACGAAGGTGACGAGCACGACGGAGATCACCATCGACGCGTTGCGACGCAGGCCTGTCAGGGCCTCACCGAGGATCAGACCGACTCTCATGACGTGGGCCCCACTTCGTCGGTGCGATCGTCGCTATCGCCGAGTCCGAGCTTCTTCGCGACATCGGGGAGGCCGAGGCCGGCGAGGTCGATGTCAGGGGCGACGATCGGGATGGCCCGCGTCTCGCCCACGGGCGGCGGAGGTTCGACGGGAGCCTCGGGCGCGTCCGGAACGGGGACGTGGGCCGCCGGAGGGGTCTCGGCGATCTCGCGCTGCAGTTCGAGCACAGCCGTGAGGGCGGCGACCGCGGCGGCACCGCGCACCGGCTCGGGAGCGAGGCTGGGCAACGCGGAGGTGTCGCCGTAGCCGCCACCGACCTCATCGCGCACCATGACGCCGCCGCTCAGCTCGATGACTCGTCGCTGCATCTGGTCGACGAAGCCGGCCTCGTGCGTGGCCATGACGACCGTTGTGCCGTTGGCGTTGATGCGCGCGAGCAGCTGCATGATGTCGACGGATGTCGCGGGGTCGAGGTTTCCCGTCGGCTCGTCGGCCAGCAGCACCTGCGGACGGTTGACGATCGCGCGTGCGATGGCGACGCGCTGCTGCTCACCACCGGAGAGCTCGTGCGGCAGCCGCTTCTCCTTGCCCGCGAGGCCGACGAGAGCGAGCGCCTCCGGGACCGCCTGCGAGATGAATGCTCGCGACGAGCCGATCACCTGAAGGGTGAAGGCGACGTTCTGGAAGACGGTCTTGTTGGGCAGCAGCCGGAAGTCCTGGAACACGGCACCGATGTGGCGACGGAAGTAGGGGACCTTGCGCGTCGAGAGACCGCGCAGATCACGGCCGAGCACGACCACGCGCCCCTCGGACGCGACGTCCTCGCGCAGGATCATCCGCAGACACGACGACTTGCCGGATCCGGATGCGCCGACGAGGAAGACGAACTCGCCGCGCTGGATCTCGAAGTCGACGTCGCTGAGCGCGGGCTTCGAGGTGCCGCGATACCGCTTGCTGACGTGTTCGAACCGGATCATGACTCGATGAGCCTAAGCCGCTCCCCCGCACAACCGAGCCGCGACACCCGCGCGCCGCGGCATCCGCGCCTCAGCACTCGATCAGGCGTCGTCGTCCTTGCGCTTGCGCCAGCGGATGCCGGCGGCGATGAATCCGTCGAGGTCGCCGTCGAACACGGTCGAGGGGTTCCCGACCTCGTGGCCCGTGCGGAGGTCTTTCACGAGCTGCTGTCCGTAGAGGAAGTATGAGCGCATCTGGTCGCCCCAGCTCGCGGTGATGGTGCCCGCCAGCTCCTTCTTCTTCGCCGCCTCCTCCTCGCGCTGAAGCAGCATGAGGCGGGTCTGCAGAACCCGCATGGCCGCGGCGCGGTTCTGGATCTGCGACTTCTCGTTCTGCATCGAGACGACGATGCCGGTGGGGATGTGCGTGATCCGGACGGCCGAGTCAGTGGTGTTGACCGACTGGCCACCCGGTCCCGACGAACGGAAGACGTCGACACGGATGTCGTTCTCGGGCACGTCGACCTCGACGGCCTCCTCCATCACGGGGATGACCTCGACCGCGGCGAAGCTCGTCTGACGCTTGTCGGCGGAACCGAAGGGACTGATCCGGGCCAGACGGTGCGTTCCGGCCTCGACCGACAGAGTGCCGTACGCATAGGGCGCGTCGACCTCGAAGGTGGCCGACTTGATGCCCGCGCCTTCGGCGTAGGAGGTGTCCATGACCTTCACGGGGTACTTGTGGCGCTCGGCCCAGCGCAGGTACATGCGCAGGAGCATGTCGGCGAAGTCGGTGGCGTCGTCACCGCCGGCGCCCGAGCGGATGGTCACGACGGCGGCGCGGTCGTCGTATTCGCCGTCGAGGAGCGTCTGGACCTCGAGCTGACCGATGACCTCTTCGAGCTGCTTCAGCTCCTTGCGAGCTTCATCGGCAGATTCCTCGTCGTCCATCTCGATCGCGAGCTCCACCAGCACATCGAGATCGTCGAGGCGGCGCTCGACCTCGGTGACGCGCTTGAGCTCGGCCTGGCGGTGGCTGAGCGCGCTGGTGACCTTCTGCGCCTTCTCGACGTCGTCCCAGAGATCGGGCGCGCCGGCCTCCTCGGAGAGGCGGGCGATCTCGGCCCGGAGCGCCTCGACGTCGACCACCGCCTGGATGTCGGCGAACGTGGAGCGCAGGGCCTGGATGTCGGCGGAGATATCGAATTCGAGCATGGCACTCCAGAGTATCGTGGAAGCAATGGGAGCCAGCGACGAGAACGAACCGATCCGCCGCGTTCTCTGGCGTCTCGCCCCGATGATCTACGGGCCGACGACGCTGTTCGGGCTCGGCGAGGGCGCGGTCATCCCCCTGATCCCCGTGATCGCCGCGCAGCTCGGCGCGGATGTCGCCACCTCGGCGCTGGTGGCCGCAGCTCTGGTCGTCGGCCAACTGTGCGGCAATCTCCCTGCGGGGTGGGCGGTTGCGCGCATCGGCGAGCGGGCGACCATGATCATCGCGGGTCTTCTCGCCCTCGTCGGCGTGGCGGCGATGGCGTTCGCGCCGGTGCTCGGGGTGTTCGCGGCATCCGTCTTCCTCATCGGCATCTGCGCGGCCGCATTCGGCGTGGCGCGCCACGCCTTCATGACGACCCGCGTGCCCGTCACCTTCCGCGCCCGGGCGCTGTCGCTGCTCGGCGGCAGCTTCCGCCTCGGCATGTTCGTCGGTCCCTTCATCGCCGCCGCGCTGCTGTGGTTGTTCGGTGATGAGCACGCCACGATCTGGTTCTTCGGGATCTGCCTCGTCGCGATGATCGCGCTCGTCGCGTTCGGTCCCGAACCCGAGAAGCGCCTGGGCGCCGTGCCCGCCGTCGCTCGGACCGCCGAGGGTGAGGCACTGACGACCGCGCCGGTGCGCACCCGGCGAGTGCCCGGCACGGGCGTCGTCCGCACCGCCTGGCGAAATCGCGATGTGCTCGCCCGCCTCGGCGTCGCCGCCGCGTCACTATCGGCGCTGCGCTCCACCCGCCAGGTTCTGCTGCCCCTCTGGGGCGTCGCGATCGGGCTCGACGGGTCGACGATCGCACTCGTGGTCGGGGTCTCGGGCGCGATCGACTTCGCCCTCTTCTACGCCAGCGGGCAGGTCATGGACCGCTTCGGGCGTCTCTGGGCAGCGCTCCCCGCGATGCTGCTGATGAGCGCCGGCCTGATCGCACTCGCGCTGACATCCGCCAGCGCGCAGCCGGAGCTGTGGTTCGCGCTGTTCGCGGCGGTGCTCGGCGTCGGCAACGGCCTCTCGAGCGGCATCCTCCTCACCCTGGGAGCGGATGTCGCACCGACCACGAATCCCGCCCCGTTCCTCGGGTCGTGGCGGACGCTGACCGATGCGGGCGGCGCGATCGCACCGCTGCTGGTCTCCGGTATCACCGCCGTCGCGTCGCTCCCCGTCGCCGCCGCCGTCATGGGCGGCTTCGGTCTCGCCGGAGCTTTCGGCTTCATCCGGTGGGTCCCCCGGTTCGTCCCCCGGACCCGGCTGGATCGCACGCCTGGCGTCACCGACGAACCGGACGCGCCCGACGCGCCGGACCCGTCCGCGTAGCATGCTCTCCGCGCGACGACTCTCCGCGACCGCCGCTACCGCCGCGGCGGTGCTGGCTGTCGCCCTGCTTGCGGGGTGCGCCACGACCGCCCCGATGCAGACGCGAACCGATGACACGGCGAGTCCGCCCCTGCTGGGCGACGTCGCACTGCCACCGACAGACGGGCTCCCCGACTATCAGCTCGGCGGCGCCTACCCGACTGCCGATGACGTTCGGATCGTCGGCCGCGACCGCGCATCCGAGCCCGCCGCCGGCGCCTACTCGATCTGCTACGTGAACGGGTTCCAGACGCAACCCGGCGAGCTCGACCTGTGGGAGAGCGACCTGCTCCTCACGGTCGCCGGAGCCCCCGTCGTCGACCCGGAGTGGCCCGACGAGGTGCTGCTCGACCCGTCCACGGCAGACAAGCGGGATCGGATCCTCGATCTGGTGGCCACGTGGATCCGCGGATGCGCGGAGTCGGGCTTCGATGCCGTCGAGTTCGACAATCTCGACTCCTTCACGCGATCAGGTGATGCCCTCGACATCGAGGGGAACCTCGCTCTCGCCGCTGCTTACGTCGATGCGGCCCACGCCGTGGGACTCGCAGCCGGGCAGAAGAACGCGGCGGACTTCGCACCCCGGCTGCACGAGGAGGCGGGTTTCGACTTCGCGGTCGTCGAGGAGTGCGCAGCGTATCGAGAGTGCGACGAGTATCGCGACGTCTACGGAACGGCTGTCGTGGACATCGAGTACACCGACAATCTGCCGCGGACCTGGGCCGAGATATGCGCTGACCCCTCCACCCCCGCGTCCGTCGTCCTCCGGGATCGTGACCTCACCGTCGAGGGTGATCCTGAGCATGTGATGACCCACTGCTGAGGCGAATCATGGTGTGACCGGCCACCCGGGCGCAACCCGTTTCGTCTGGCGAACGACCCCTGAGAGCGTGGGCTGCGACCGAGGGAGATCAATGGTCGTCGAAACGACACTTGGCCGCGAGGGTACGCGGCGCGATGTGGCGCGCCGCTCGAAGAGGTCGGCCCGGCGCCTCGCGCTGATCCGCCTCGTGGTTCTCCTCGCGGCGATCTCCGGCCTGAACTACATCGTGTGGCGCTGGCTCGCCTCGGTGAACTGGGAGGCGTGGTGGATAGCCGTGCCGCTCGTGCTCGCGGAGACATACAGCCTCATCGACTCGCTCATCTTCGCTATCGGCGCCTGGCGTCTGCGCGAACGCCACGACGCGCCGCCCTTGACGCGCGAGGTCACCGTCGACGTCCTCGTCACGACCTACAACGAACCGCTCGACCTCGTCATGCGCACGGCCCGTGCCGCCCAGG
This sequence comes from Microbacterium sp. F1-18, assembly GCF_052921305.1. NCBI lineage: Bacteria > Bacillati > Actinomycetota > Actinomycetes > Micrococcales > Microbacteriaceae > Microbacterium > Microbacterium sp. F1-18. The sequence goes on from NZ_JBREVD010000002.1 coordinate 532,347, forward strand.
CCATCAGCTACCCGCATGAAACGTGGATCCTCGACGACGGCGATCGACCCGAGCTCCGCCGTCTCGCCGAGGCGGAGGGCATCGGCGTCGTCACCAGGTCGCAGGCGTGGCGTGACCGGCCACGCCACGCGAAGGCCGGGAACATCAACAACGCCCTCATGGTGACGGAGGGCGAGTTCCTGCTGATCCTCGACGCCGACCAAGTGCCTTCGCCGAGAATCCTCGATCGGACACTCGGCTGGTTCATGGACGACAAGGTCGCCCTCGTCCAGACGCCGCAGTGGTTCGTGAACGTACCGCCCAGCGACCCGCTCGGCAGCCAGGCCCCACTGTTCTATGGCCCGATCCAGCAGTCCAAAGACGGCTGGAACGCGGCGTTCTTCTGCGGGTCCAACGCGATCCTGCGCCGCGAAGCCCTCATGCAGCTCGGCGTCTCGCGCTACGTCGATGAAGTGACGCTGGCCGTCAATCGCGGCGTGCGGTCGTCGCGCCGGGTGCTGACTCGTGCACGCCGCGACCACGGTTCCGACCCCCGCATCGCCGCCGCCCTCGACACCGTCGAAGACGCTCTCGATCAGGTGAAGGCCGAGATCGCGCGCGGTGACGCGCTCGCCGACGTGACCTATGCGTTCCAGAGCCGGATCGACCGCGTCCGCCGTGAGTTGAGCGACCAGGATGTGTCCGACGTCCGCGCAGAGCTGCGTGCGCTCGCGGAGCTCACCGCCGACACGGAGGCCCTCGCCGTCATCGACGAGGTCACCCTCGACGCTCTGGGCGATCGCAGTCTGTCACCGCTCGCCGCGCTCGAGTCGATCAGCATGCTCGTCTCGGCGTTCGACGTCGGACGCGACGAGGAGGCGCAGGCCATCATGCCCCTCGCGACCATCTCGGTGACCGAGGACATGGCGACGTCCATGCGGCTGCACGGGCTCGGTTGGAAGTCGGTGTACCACGACGAGGTGCTCGCCGAGGGCCTTGCTCCCGAAGACCTTCCCACGATGCTGACGCAGCGCCTCCGATGGGCACAGGGCACCATGCAGGTGATGTTCCGCGAGAACCCCCTCGTGCAACGCAGCCTTAGCTGGGGTCAGCGCATCATGTACTTCGGCACGATGTGGAGCTACCTGGCCGGCTTCGCCGGCATCGTCTACATCGCCGCGCCGGTGCTCTATCTGACGTTCGGGGTCATGCCGGTGCAGGCATGGAGCGTCGACTTCTTCGCACGGTTCATCCCCTTCTTCCTCCTCAATCAGCTGCTCTTCCTCGTCGTCGCCAACGGACGCCCCACGTGGCGCGGAGCGCAGTACTCTCTCGCGCTCTTCCCCGTCTGGATCCGCTCCGTGACGACCGCGTTCGCGAATGTCTACCGCGGTCGAGCCCTCGGCTTCGCCGTCACACCGAAGACCCGCGCCACCGAGGACAGCCCGCGGTGGGACCTCGTGAAGCCCCAGCTGATCGCCATGGCCGCGCTCGTCCTGTCGCTCGTCGCCGTCGGCATCCGGTACGCCGTCGGTCAAGCCGAGGGCATCGCGCCCCTCATCAACATCGTCTGGGTGCTGTACGACCTGATGGTCTTCAGCATCATCATCCGCGCCGTCCTCTACCGGCCGCCGGCGCACTTGGAACTGAAGGAGACCTGACACATGCTGGACCTCGATATCGACGTACGTGACAACGGTCGCGTCGTCCGCCCCCATGGCCGGCTCACGATGGTCTCCGCGCGGCCCTTCCGCGAGCGGATGACCGAGGAGATCGCCGCTGCCGGCGGTTCCCCCGTCGTCGTCGATCTCTCCGACGTCGCCTTCATCGACTCGTCGGGACTGGGAGCCCTCGTCGCCTGCCTCAAGACCGCTCGACAGGGCGGCGGCGACCTGCGGCTGGCCGCTCCGAGCGAACAAGTGACGATGGTGCTCGGCCTCACGAACCTCGATCGTGTGCTCCGGCCACGCGCGACCGTGCAGGACGCTCTCGATGGATGACGGAGTGCACCGGAGGCTCGTCGCCGAGGTCGTGCTGGAAAGCGTCGAGGCCGTTCACGACCTCCTCGCCTCGTGGTGGGAAGAGGTCGGCGAGGTCGCGCCGCGCGTGCGTTTCGCCTTCGAGACCGCCGTCGTGGAGATCGCCGGCAACATCGTCGAACACTCCGTCGCGGCGCAGGGCGCGGACGGCCGCCACTTCACGCTCGATCTCCACGCCACGCGCGAAGCTCTGACAGCGACGTTCGAGGATGACGCGCAGCCGGCGGAGCTCGACCTCAGTGCGGTGACGATGGCGACGGCCGATGCCGAAGACGGCCGCGGACTCGCTCTCGCGCTCGCGAGCGTCGACGCGCTCGACTACCGCTACGAGAACGGGCGCAACGTGTGGAGTCTCGAGTGCCGTCGCGAGTGAGACGACGCCTGAGACGGACACTGACAGCCCTCGCTTTCGCGGCCGCCGCTGCTCTGATCGCGGCGCCGGCTGCCGTTGCCGACACGGGCGCGGGTCCGGATGCCGCGGCAGCCCCCGACCCGGGGACAGCGGGCGTCGCGCAAGACGGGCTGTGGTTCGGCGCCGAGCTCGACTGGGGGTCCGACGGGCCCGACGGATACGCCGACCGACTCGGCGAGACGCCCGCGAGCTACGCCATCCGCCTGTCGTACCCGCTCGACGACAAGGCTCGGCAGGACTGGTCTCGTGCTGCCACCGCGGCTGCCGCCCAGGGGGCGGTGCTGATTCTGAGCATGGAGCCCCGGGCTTCGCTCTCAGACCTCACGCGCGAGGATGCCGCGGCGTTCAACGCGATGCTCGAGACGATGCAGGCCGACTACGACACGCACCATCTGGTGCGATTCGCCCCCGAGATGAACGGCTCGTGGACCTCGTGGGGGCAGCAGCCGCGGGAGTTCGTGCGCGCCTTCGAGACGGTGGCCGACGCCGTCCACGACGGCCGGTCGGGCGCGGAGATGGTCTGGGCCCCCTCGTATGGCGCGGGGTACCCGTTCGAACGCGCCGACGGCCGGCTCGATGACCTCTCCCCCGCCGATCTCCGTGCCCTCGACACCGACGACGACGGTCTGCTGACTGAGGCCGATGACCCGTACGGCCCCTACTTCCCCGACGCGGATGCCGTCGACCGGGTGGGTCTGACGATGTACTACTTCGGCAAAGGCGAGTCCGGCGCAGCCGCGGGTCGCGACGTGCCGCTCGTGTCGAACAGTGCGCCCGACGAGGGCGAGGTGGCCGCGCGCTTGGACGAGCAGTGGGGCTACACCGTGCCGCAGGCGGAGACCTTCTACGACCGGTTCGCGGCGGGCCAGGAGCGGGATCTCCTCCTCGACACCGGCGCGCTCTACGAGTTCTCACTCGACGGCGACTCCGAGCTCGCCGTCAAGCAGGGTTGGTGGCGACAGGTGCTCGCCGAGCTGCCCACCCACCCGCGGATCACCGCCGTCACCTGGCTCGAGGCCGTGCGCGAAGAGGCCGAGGCCGGTGCGCAGGAGGTCGATTGGCGGCTGACCGCGTCGCGCGAGCTCGCCGACGCGTTCCGGGCCGACCTCGTCGCCTCCGGGCAGGTGCAGTGGAGCCCGATCACCGACGTGATCACTCCGCAGGAGTCCGCGGCGAGCACCGTGCAGGTCCGCCAGGGCAACGACGAGATGAACTGGATCACCGGCACCGCAGCGGTGCTCGCCATCGCATTCCTCGTCTCGGGTGTCGTCGGGCGGACGCTGCCGTCGTGGCGCTACCTCGACGATTCCGCGACCCGCGACCTGCGCATCGACATGATGCGGGGCTTCGTCATCATCGTGGTCGTCGTCACCCACATCGAGGTGCTGAGCCCGTACTCCTTCGCATCGCTGAATATCATCGGCGCCATCACGGGCGCGGAGCTGTTCGTGCTCCTGAGCGGAATCGTGCTCGGCATGGTGTTCCCGGCCGCCGTCAAACGCGGCGGCGAGTGGGCCGCCGCCCTCGCCGCGTGGGCGCGCGCGCGGAAGCAGTACCTGGTCGCGCTCGCCGTCATCCTGCTGATCTTCATCATCAGTTTCGTGCCGTTCATCGACGCCTCGGCGATCATGACATTCACCGACCGAGGCACCGGCGAGGACGGGCAAACCACGACCGGGCGCGTCTACGACCTGTACCCCAACGCCGATCGCCTGCTCGACTACCCACCGCCCTGGTATGCGGTCAGGCAGTTCCTCCTCCTGGAGATGGGGCCGTGGCCGTTCAACATCATGGGCCTGTTCGTCGTCCTGAGTCTCGCCTACCCGGCCCTCATGTGGCTCATCCGCCGTCGCCTGTGGTGGCTCGTCCTCGCCGGAAGCTGGGGGCTCTACGCCCTGCACATCACGATGCCGGAGCTGTCGCCGCTGCCGTCGCAGTTCAACGCGGTCTTCCCCCTGCTGGCCTGGCAGGTGCTCTTCACGCACGGACTCGTCATCGGGTACTACCGGCGACCGATCATCCGGGCACTGACCTCGAGACCGGGAAAGATCCTCGTCGGCATCTTCGTCGTCGGCTACGCGGGGTTCCTCGTCTACCTCTGGGCGGGCGACAGCTTCGGGTTCGAGCCGACGCCGTTCCCGGCGGGCCTCTACGGGATGCTGTACGACTCGGGCTACCCGCGCATCGACCTGCACTGGGGGCGCCTGCTCGACCTCGTTCTCGTGATCACCTGCAGCTACGCCGTGCTCACGGTGGCCTGGAAGCCGATCAACGCGGTCATGGGGTGGCTGTGGATCCCGCTGGGGCAGGCGAGCCTGTACGTCTTCATCGTGCACGTGTTCTTCGTGCTGGCCGTCGCGAACATCCCCGGCCTCGACCGGCAGAGCTTCTGGCAGGGGACGCTCATCCATACCGCGGTCATCGCGCTCATCTACCTGATGGTGCGACGGCGGTTCCTGTTCTCGGTGATCCCCCGCTGAGCTCGGGGCCATCGACGCAGGTCAGCGCACGGAGATGACGACTGCGGTCACATCGTCGTCGACGGTGTGTTCGGAGACGCGGATCGAGAGCTCGTCGAAGAACGCGTCGGGCTCTGCCGCACGGCGCAGGTCTTCGCCGATCAGGCGCAGGCTGTCGAGCGTGGAGTCGTAGGCGTCGAGGGCGCCATCCGAGACGGAGATGATGAGGTCGCCGTGGCCGACCACGGTCTCGCCTGCCTCCCAATCGGCATCGGACGGGCGGAGGCCGAGCGGCAGGTTGCGTGAGCTCAGACGTTCGCTCGTGCCGTCGGCGCGGAGCAGCAGGGTGAGTCCGTGACCGGCGTCGACGTAGGCCACGCGGCCGCTCCGGGTGTCGATCACCGCGTGGAACAGGGTCGCGAAGGTGTCACGGTAGCGCTTGTCGTGGCGGGCGTAGTCCTCGACCGACAGCATCGCCTCGACGGGGTCGAGGTGAGCACGCTGTTGGAGCGCGCCGATCAGTTCCTCAGCGAAACCGCCTGCCTCCTCGCCCTTGCCCATCACGTCGGCGAGGGTGACGATGATGCGGTCGCCGAGCTGCTGCCAGCTGCTGCGGTCGCCGCTCACCTGCCCGTGCGGGATCGCCAGGGCGGCCAGGCGGACCTCCCCCGCCGCGAGACGGTCATCGCGTACGGCGGGGACCGTGGCGCCCTCGGGCAGCGGCACGGCGCCGGCGCCGTCGGGGTCGTCCATGCGCATCTCAGCCTGAGCCCAGAGACCGAAGCGCTCGAAGGCGTCGCGGTCGGTGTCGCTGAGCTCGCGGGGCGAGGTGTCGAGCAGGCAGAGCGTGCCGACGGTCTCCCCCGCGTCCGTGTGGATCGGAAAGCCCGCGTAGAAGCGGATGCCGTGCTCGGCGACGATCGCACGGTCGGCGAACCGCGGGTCGGCGCGCCCGTCGCGCACCTCGAGCACGGCGGGCTGCTTGACGGCCTCGCCGCAGAACGAGTCCTCGATCGGGGTGTGCGTGAAATCGGACTCCGCCGGCTGCGACTTCGTGAACACCGTCTCGGAGTTCACGACGTTGACGACGGCATAGTCGACGTCGAACATCTCGCGCGCGAGCCGCGTGATGCGGTCGAAGCGCTCCTCCGGGGCGGTGTCCATCAGGCCGAGTCGCGTCACCGCGTCGTCGTCGACATCGAGTTGCTGGGTCATGAGCGGGCTCCCCCTCCACGCATAGCCGGTGCTCCGACCATAGTCAGCGCGCATTCCTCCGGAAAGGAGGTTGTGCGATTGCTGCGCGTCGGGGACTCAACGCAGCACGGTCCGGCTCGTCGCGGTCGCCTCGACCCGCACACCGTCGGGCACGAACACCGATGAGACGGGAGGGTGCCACACCGTCGCTACGGTGACTCGCGCGGACACCCCATCGGGCGTTCCGGCGTCGACCAGCATCACGTCACCGGATGCCGCGATGACCTCGGCGGCCAGGTCATGGACGTCGGCCGGGTCGAGTCGCGCGCGCGGCGAGCCGCTTTCGACGACGAAGGTGAACCCGTCGGATGCCGCCAGCGCTGCGGCCTCCGCGACCGTGTCCGCGCGTTTGTGCGCGAGGTAGAGGCTCATCGCGTCGACGCTGACGAGCACCAGCGCGATGGCGAGGAGGGCGTAGCCGAGCGTGAGCGGCAGCACGCTCCCCTCGTTCCCCAGGCGGGACCGTCTCTTCACGATCAGCCCCACACCCGCGGCATCCGTTGCACAGCGGTCGCCTCGATCGGAACCCGGGCGAGCCGGTCGAGGCCGAGCACGGGAGGCGCGAGCGGCAGAACCGCGTCGGTGTTCACCGTGACGCGGATGATCTCACCGGCTCCGGGGCATGGACCGCTGCCCGAACACTCGACGGCGAGCGCGAGGTCGTCGGCCGTCATTCCGTACTCGGCGGCGATCGCCTGCGTGATCGCGTCGACACGCGTATCGGCCTGAGCGACATCCGCGGCTGTCGCGATCGCACGGGCGACGTGTCGCGCAGCCGCCTGGGCGGCGAACGTGTGCGACTGCACGATTCCGAGTGAGACGATCAGGTAGACGACGGGGACGAGCAGGATGAGTCCGGCGGTCAGGAACTCGAGCGACGCGGAGCCGTCGTCGTTTCGGTGTCGTTCACTCTCCGTCGTCGGCCGGTGCATGGGCGGTCACCTCCCATGCGGCCGGTATGCCCGCCAACCCGATGAGCGGCAGGGTGATCCGCATCGTCACCTGCACCATGGTCGCCTCGCCCACCGTGGTGCGGCGTGTCTGCACGTCTTGCACGAACGCCGGCCCGAGCGTCCTGTCGACGATGTCTCGGGCGCGCGCTGCTCCCTCCTCGTCGGTCACATCGGCGAGCGCGGCGTCGTAGGCGCCCTCGACGGCCGCGTCGTGTGCGACCCCGCGGACGTAGACGGCGAGGGCGAGCTGGATGACCCCCAGAATGAGCAGAGTCAGGAGCGCTCCGACCATCACGAACTCCGCCGGACTCGAACCTCGCTCGTCGAGAGTCAGCGCCACGTCACAGTCCAGACACCCGTGCGATGGCCTGCTCGAAGAGGTTCGACAGCGCGGGACCGGCGAGCGCCCAGATGACCACGACGAGCCCCGCCGTCATCAAGGTCACGAGCACCCAGCCGGGAACATCACCCTGCTCGTCATCCCGGAGGTCTCGTACCGTGCCGCGGACCATCGTGATCAGTCCCCTCATTGTGTTTCCTTTCTTCGTCTTCGACTTCGCTCACAGGCCCAGGCGCAGCATCACGATGCCGGGGAACACTGCGAACAGGACCGAGAGAGGCAGCACGAGGAAGACCAGCGGAAGGAGCATCAGGATCTCTTTGCGCCCGGCCTGTTCGATCAGGACGCGCTTCGCGTCTTCCCGCGCATCAGCGGCCTGCGTTTGCAGCACCTGCGCCAAGGGAGCACCGCGTTCGACGGCGCCGACGAGCTGGTCGACCGCGCGGTCGACGCTCGCCACCTCGAGTGAGCGCGCCATCTCGCGCAGGGCGTCGGTCAGGGTCGACCCGGTTCCGGCCGCGAGGACCGCAGCACGCAAGTGTGCGGTCAGTTCACCGGCACCCACCTCGCTGACGCGACGCAACGCATCGTGGAGGCCCTCTCCCGCAGAGAGGCAGAGCGCGAGGAACTCCAGCACCGTCGGCACCTCTTCACGCACCTGCCGCATCCGGTTCTCGGCGGCCTGTACCAGCACCACGTGGAGAACGAGAATTCCCGCGGCAGCGAGCACGAACGGCAGCAGCAGCGTCGCCCCGTTCGCCTCTCCGCGCATCGCCACTGCGACCGTCAGCGTGGTGCCCGCCGTGAGTCCCCCGATCCCCGCGAACAGCTGGCGGACACGGAAGCCCTCGGGTGTCAGGGCCCAGCCCGCCCGCACGAGTCGTCGGCGGAGTGCTTCCGATCCGCCGAGCTTCGCCGCTATGTGGATGCTGAGCTCTCGCCAGCCCCCGAGCCAGGACGGTCCCGGATGGAGCGGGGTCAGGCCGATCGGATCGGCGATATCGCGCAAGTAGGGGGCGATCCTGCGTTCGAGGGGCGGCGCGATCCACCGCGGCATCCCGGAGATCGTGAGAAGGAGGCCCGAAGCAAGTGCAGTACCCAGCAAGACGGCAACGGCGAGATCCGACATACCGGTCAGCGCACCCACCGCCGCGGTTCGGGAAGCCTGCCGATCCGCAGCATGACCCGGTACGCGACGAACGACACCGCCGCGCCCACGATGATGAGGACGGTTCCTTCTCCCGAGGCATACGCGCGAGCGCCTTCGGGGCGAAGCGACAGAAGCGTGAGCACCACCCAGGGAGCGATCAATCCGAGCACTGCTGCACCTCTGATCCACGACTGGCGTGCCTCCACCTCAGCGCGGAGAGCCGCATCGGCACGAACGGACGTCGAGAGCGCCCTGAGCACCGGGACCAGCTCAGTCCCTCCCACCTGCCGGGCCATCCGAAGCGTCTCCACGATGCGGTCGGCCACGGGATCTGCGAGCACCGTCTGCAGACGCGCGGCACTGGTGTCGAAGTGTCCGGAGGCGGCGAGGTCTCGCTCGAACCCCCTGAACGCGGGGCGAAGGGCCGGCGGCCCGGTCTCCGCGATCGACGAGACCGCGTCGCCGAGCGGCATCCCGGCTCGAACGGATGCGACGAGCAGGTCGCACACGTCGGGCCATAGCCCGCGGCGCGCCCGCCGCAGTCTGCGGGAGCGGGAGCGCAGCCAGGCCGTCGGCAGCAGGACGCCCGCACCGGCGGCGAGGAGGGCGACGGCGGGGAGCGACGTCACCAGCCACGCAGCCGCGGCGGCAAGCGCTGCCGTCCCGACCGAGATGGCGCCGAACCCGCTCACCGGGGCCTGCGCGAATCCAGCAGAGCCGAGGAGGTCGCGACCGAAGCGCCGAGCGCGACCGGATGTCGCCGGTGTCGTCGCCGTGCGAGGCGACAGCCAGGGCAGGACGATGAGCACTAGCCCTGCACCGAGCGTTGCGCCCCACAGCAGGATCACGCCGGGCTCCGATAGATCGACCGCGTCGCGACGACCCCGTCGATGACGGCGCCGGTGGGAGACACGATCTCGGCGACGCGTCGACGTCCCGAAGCCAGGAGCTCGCAGTGCACCACGAGGTCGACGGATGCCGCGAGAGCGTCGCGCACGAACTCGATGTCGATGTTCCGTCCGGCCAGGAGCGGGAGCGCTGAGAGCTTCCGAAGCGCGTCGGCGGCGGAGTTCGCGTGCACGGTCGCGGCGGCGGGGACGCCGGTGTTGAGAGCGAGGAGCAAGTCGAGAGCTTCGGCATCGCGCACCTCGCCGACGACGAGGCGGTCGGGTCGCATGCGGAGGGCTTCCTTCACGAGGCGTCGCAGCGTCACCTCTCCTCCGCCTTCGAGGCTCGGCTGGCGGGCCTGCAGGGCGACCACATCGGGCAGATCAACGGCGAGCTCGAAGGTCTCCTCGACCGTGACGACCCGCGGCGCGGGTGGGCTCGCCGCGATCAGTGCGCTGAGCATGGTCGTCTTCCCCGCGTGGGTCGCACCGGAGACGATGATGTTCCGTCCGTGTGCGATCGCCGTGCGTAGGATGTCCGCCGCCTCGACCGTCACCGACCCGATGTCCACCAGGTCGTCGAGCGTGCGGAACGTGCGGAGGAACTTGCGGACGTTCACAGCCCAGTGCCGCGTGATGTCGGGGATGACCACGTGGAGCCGCGAACCGTCCGGGAGCGACGCGTCAGCGAAGGGCTGGCTCAGATCGACGCGCCGACCGCTCGCGTGCAGCATCCGTTCGACCAGGTCGCGCACCTGACCCTCGGACAGGGTCAGCGCGACTCTCTCGCTCCGGCCGCCGCGAGCGACGAAGATCCGGTCGGGAGCGTTGATCCACAGCTCCTCCACGCTCGGGTCGTCCAGAAGCGCCTGCAACGGGCCGTACCCGGCGACGGATGCAAGAACGCGCCGCACCGCTGAGTGCTCATCGTCGACAGCCTCCAACCCCCGCGCCAGGGCGAAGTCGTTGTGCCGCTGGACTTCTGCGATCGCGACGCGCTCGACCTCTTCCGGTCGCTGCGCGGGATCGATCCCCTCCGACCGGAGCCGATCGCGCAGACTGCACGCGATACGCGTCTCTGGGGGCAGGTCAGGGGGCTCGAAGCCGGGTGCGGATGACGGGGTACTGCTCACCCCTGCATCGTTGCCGCTATCCGACGAGGCGGTGGCGACTTTCCACAGTGCCAGATCGGTTGGTCTCTTCAACCCGAACGTCGGCCTGAAACGCGGCGGCTGGCTGTCGCATTCGCGCGGACGACGTGTCGTGTTGCCGAATCGAGGCACGCGACCTCTCGACGAGATGCGGCCGCAACACGACGAGCTGACTGCAGAGGCGCTAAACGACCTGGCGCATGCCATGCCGTAGATGACATTGCGGCGACTGATTCGCACGTAGGCGCGGACGGCAGGACGGTGTTCGTGGGGTGGCGTGGCGTTGTGGGTGACGTCGAGCTTGGCGCTGACAGGTGATACTTCAGCGAGCGACATCGGTACGAGAGAGACCCCCGCAGGTAATCACCCACGGGGGTCTTCCATTCTCCTACTGTGTGCGGCACTTACGTCGGAGATGTCTGCTTCCAGTTTGGGCGGACTTTCCATGCGACGAAGGCGCTTGCTGCGAAGATCGCTCCGAGCGCGGCAGGGATCCAACTCTGCACGGTGGCGTCATCGCCGAGCGCCGCTGGTAGCAACCAGATCAGGCTCGCTCCCGCCCCCACTGCGATGATGAAGAAGAGGAGAAACTGGCCTCTCGAACGCTTCATGACTCAACCTCCGGTGAAGCAGCCCATGACGGCTCAGATAGACGCGCCGTCAACGGCCGCGATGCCGCCGATGCGTGCTGCACAGATGCAGCAGTGGGGGCGTAACGGGCACCCCGCATCGTGGCGGCTACCCCGTGAAGCGGTGGCGACCTTCCACAGGGCCGGTCGGCTCACCATCTCGCCATCCCAGCCTCATCCGAGCAGCTCGATCCCGAAACCTCCGACGACAGCCCGCACCTCATCGAGATAGCGCTGCGCCTGCTCGGTGAGTGGCACGGCCGTGCGGCCGATCCAGCCGATCTCGATGCGCTCGTCGACGTCGAGGGGCACGGCGACGATCTCTGGGTCGAGGTCGTCACTGATGATGCCCGTCGAGATCGTGTAGCCCTCGAGGCCGATCATGAGGTTGAAAATCGTCGCGCGATCCGACACCCGGATCTCCTGCTTGCTCGACAGCGTCGAGAGGATCTCTTCGGCGAAGTAGAACGAGTTGTTCGCGCCCTGGTCGAAGGTCAGGCGCGGCAGGTCGACGAGGTCGTCGAGCGTTGCGCGGGCACGCATGGCGAGCGGGTTCCGGCGCGAGACGAAGATGTGCGGCTGGGCGACGAACAGCGGGTGGAACGCGAGCCCCGAATCCCGCAGCAGCTTGTCGATGACGTTCCGGTTGAAGTCGTTGCGGAACAGGATGCCGAGCTCGCTGCGGAGCGTCCGGACGTCTTCGATGATGTCCCACGTCCGGGTCTCGCGAAGCGAGAACTCGTACTCGGGCGACCCGGTACTCCGGACCATCCGGACGAACGCGTCGACGGCGAACGAGTAGTGCTGCGTCGAGACACCGAGCAGCCGCCGCGACGGTGGCCGTCCGAGGTAGCGCTGTTCGAGCAGCTCGGCCTGCTCGACGACCTGGCGGGCGTACCCGAGAAACTCCACGCCGTCGGTCGTGAGAGTCACCCCGCGAGCCGAGCGGACGAGCAGATCGCGGCCCACCCGCGTCTCGAGGTCTTTCATCGCCGCCGACATCGTGGGCTGCGCGACATAGAGCAGATCGGAGGCCGCGGAGATCGAGCCCTCGGCGGCCACCTCGATGAAGTACTGCAACTGCTGCAGGGTGATCCCGCTTCGACGCCCGGCCATAGCGAAAGACTATGGCACCGGATAGCGAGAGCGAATTACCCGATGACTGTCGCCACCCCTCACGATGGAGCGATCACCTTCCGCATGGCTCTCCGGAGCTCCGCTTGATTGGCTGCTCATGGCGAACGAGTTCACGTTCCGCATCTCCACGACGCGCTTCGACGAGGACTACTCCCCCTCCGACTCATCGCGCATCACGACGAACTTCGCCAACCTCGCCCGGGGCGAGCGCCGCCGCGAGAACCTCCGCGGGGCACTCGCGATGATCGACGCCCGCCTCAACGACCTCACCCGCACCGACAACCCCGCGGGCGATCGGTACACCGCCGAGCTCGACATCGTGTCAGCGAACCTGCGGTTCGCAGATGACGGCGAGGATGCTGCCGCCGCCACCGGCGAGGACCGCGAGTTCCCGTTGCTCGAGGTGCTCGACATCCACATCGTCGACCGGCGGACCGGCGAGCGCCACCACGGCATCGTCGGCAACAACTTCTCGTCGTACCTGCGCGACTACGACTTCAGCATCCTGTTGCCGTCGGCCCAGCAGACGCCCGGCACGTTCGTCGTGCCGGACGACTTCGGCGACCTCCACGGGAAGCTCTTCCAGCACTTCCTCGAGTCCGACGCCTACCGCGAGCGTTTTCCCCAGGCACCCGTCGTGTGCATCAGCGTGTCGACGAGCCGTACGTACCGGCGCAACGGCAACCGGCATCCGGTCCTCGGCGTCGAGTACGAGCAGGACTCGTTCTCGCTGACCGACGAGTACTTCGCCAAGATGGGGCTCCAGGTGCGCTACTTCATGCCGCGCGGCAGTGTCGCCCCGCTGGCGTTCTATCACCGCGGCGAGCTGCTGGCCGACTACACCGATCTGCAACTGGCCGGCACGATCGGCACCATGGAGACGTTCCAGAAGATCTACCGGCCCGAGATCTACAACGCGACCGAGCTCGCGGGCGAGGTCTACCGGCCCAGCCTCGAGCGGGACGACTTCGTGCGGACCGACATCACCTACGACCGGGTCGAGCGCAGCCAACTGGCCACGACGCAGGGCAAGTACGCCGAGGAGCACTTCGTCACCCCCCACCGGCAGGTGCTCAGCCGCTGGGCCGCCCGCTACACCGCACCCGCTGCCCCGCTCGCGCCGACCCGCTGAACCGAAGGACGATCCGTGTCGCACACCCTCCTGCCCACCTCCACCGTCGGCAGCCTTCCGAAGCCGTCATGGCTGGCCAAGCCCGAAGTGCTGTGGTCGCCGTGGGAACTGACCGGCAACACGCTGACGGAAGGCAGGCGCGACGCCCTGCGCGTCGCGGCGCACGAGCAGGAACGCCGCGGGCTCGACATCATCAGCGACGGCGAACAGACGCGTCAGCACTTCGTCACCACGTTCATCGAGCACCTCAACGGTGTCGACTTCGAGCGACGCGAGACGGTGCGCATCCGCGACCGCTACGACGCGAGCGTCCCCACCGTCGTCGGCACCGTCAGCCGCCGCCAGCCGGTGTTCGTCGACGACGCGGTCTTCCTCCGCCAGCAGACCGACCGGCCCATCAAGTGGGCGCTCCCGGGCCCGATGACCATGATCGACACGCTGGCCGATCATCACTACCGCAGCCGCGAAAAGCTCGCGTGGGAGTTCGCCACGATCCTCAATCAGGAGGCCCGCGAGCTCGAGGCCGCCGGCGTCGACATCATCCAGTTCGATGAGCCGGCGTTCAACGTGTTCTTCGACGAGATGAAGGACTGGGGCATCGCCGCGCTCGAGCGAGCAGCCGAGGGCCTGCGCGCCGAGACGGTGGTGCACATCTGCTACGGCTACGGCATCACGGCGAACAACGAGTGGAAGGCGACACTGGGGCCCGAGTGGCGGCAGTACGAGGAGTCGTTCCCGCTCCTTCAGCGATCGAGCATCGACGTCATCTCGCTCGAGAGCCACCACTCGCACGTGCCCGTCGAGCTGATCGAGCTCATCCGCGGCAAGAAGGTGATGCTCGGGGCCATCGACGTCGCGAGCCATGAGATCGAGACCCCGGATGAGGTGGCCGACACTCTCCGCCGCGCGCTCGAGTTCGTCGACGCCGACAAGCTGATCCCCAGCACCAACTGCGGCATGGCGCCGCTTCCCCGTGCCGTCGCGTACGACAAGATCAGCGCACTGGTGGCGGGGGCAGCCATTGTTCGGGCCGAGGTCTCCGAGCCGAGCGCGCTCGCCGTGCGCTGACGGGTTATCCCCGGCCCGCCGCATCCCCGTCGCCCGCTCGTCGAGCGCACACTGGCGGCGGAAGGACGGTGATCCCGTGCTCACGATCCCCCAGGCCCTCGCCGCGCAGGCTGACAACGGCCGGCACAAGGTCGATGGGTTGCGCTCCCCCGCACGCTTCACAATCTCGGGGATGCTCGCGGGCGCGTACATCGGCGTCGGCGTCGTACTGATGGTCACCGCGGCCGGACCGCTTCTCGCGGCCGGCTCGGGCTGGGGCAAGCTCGTGTCGGGCCTCGTGTTCGGCGTCGCGCTGACGATCGTCGTGGTTGCGGGCGGCGAGCTCGTCACCTCGTCGATGATGACGGTTCCCCAAGCCGCGCTCATGCGAGCCGTGCCCCCTGGTCGGGCCGCCGCGGCGATCGTATGGACGTTCGGCGCCAACCTCGTCGGGTCAGTCGTGTTCGGGGCGCTGATCGTCGCATCCGGCGTTCTTCACAGCAACGCAGCGGCGGGCGCTATGGTCTCCGACATGCTCGCGGCGAAGGCCCACGAATCGCCCCTCGAACTGTTCGTCCGCGGCATCCTGTGCAACGTCCTCGTCTGCGTCGCGATCTGGATGACGGTACGGCTCCGCAGCGAGAGCGCCCGCATCCTGGTCGTGTTCGCAGCGATCCTCGCGTTCATCACCTCGGGCTTCGAGCACGTCGTAGCGAACATGACGACGTTCACGATCGGTCTGCTGTCCAGTGACCCGTCGGCCTCGGTCGGCGGCTTCGCGCTCAATCTCCTGCTCGTCGGCGCCGGGAACCTCGTCGGCGGTGGTCTCGTCGTCGGGGCGGGGTACTGGTTCATCGGCGGCTCACCGCGACTCGCTGACGCGTCAGCGAACGTCCCGAACTCTGGACTCAGGAGCTCCATCGCGCGATAGGTGGGCCCGAGCGGCCATGCGCGCCGCGACCGCCCCATCGTCTCGGCGAATTCGGGGGTTATCCGGACGGATTCGCTTATCGCTGACGCCTAGACTGAACCCGTCCGCGGGAGTGGTGGAATTGGCAGACACGCAGGATTTAGGTTCCTGTGCCTCACGGCGTGTGGGTTCAAGTCCCACCTTCCGCACGGATCGGGCGTTCGCCCGCCCTCGCGTCATCCTCTCCCGACGGGAAACTCGTGCATCAGATCGCCCTCATCCCTTGGCTCGACCCCGCCACCATCATCAGCGCGGCTGGTCCCTGGGCTCTGCTCGTGGTGTGCTTCATCATCTTCGCCGAGACGGGACTGCTCGTCGGCTTCCTGCTCCCCGGCGACACGCTGCTGATCATGGCCGGCCTGCTGTCGAACCCGGTCACGCACGCACCCCACGGAGTCTTCGGGATCAACGTCTGGATCGTCGGTCTCCTGATCGGGCTGTCGGCCTTCCTCGGCGGTGAGGTCGGTTACGTCATCGGCCGCAAGGGCGGTCCCGCCGTCTTCGAGCGCAAGGAATCGGGCCTGTTCAGTCGCCGCAACGTCGAGCGCACGAACGCGTTCTTCGAGCGATACGGCGGCGTCACCGTCATCCTCGCCCGATTCGTGCCCATCGTCCGCACGTTCGCGCCCGTCGCCGCCGGTGTCGGCAAGATGCCGTGGCATCGGTACTCGCTCTACAACCTCATCGGGGCCGTCATCTGGGGCTTCGGCCTGACCGTGATCGGCTACCTCGTGAGCCTCATCCCCGGTGTCGGCGAGTTCGTCGCGAAGTACATCGACGTCATCCTGCTCGCCGCGGTCGTCGGCACCGTCGTCTTCATCGTGTGGCACTACTTCGCCGAGAAGCGCAAAGCGAAGAAGGAGATGGCCGCCGGGCCCGATCAGTACACCGATGCCGCCGAGGCACGCGAGCTCGTGCTCGACCCGGAGGTCTTTCACGAGCACGGTCACACCCACCCGCACCGTCCCGAGGGTGCGCGGGCGGACGTCGACCGAGACCACGAGCCGCCGCGGAGCTGATCAGGAGGCTTTCGCGCTCTTCTTCGTGGGAGTCTTCTTGTCGGCCGTCTTCTTCTCGGCCCCCCGCTTCGCGGGCGCCTTCTCGTCCACGTCCTTCTTCGCTGCGCCCTTCGTGGTGGTCTTCTTCGCGTTCGTCTGGGTGCTCGCGCGCCCCGCGTCGCCACCGTCCGACGTCTTCGAGCCCCCGCCACGCGCCGCACGGCTGCGCTCGACGCTCGCCCGCAGCGCCTCCATCAGATCGATGACCTCGCCGCCCTCCTTCTCGGCCTTCTCACCGAAGGTCTCCGACGTGTCGAGGGCGTCGCCCTTCTCGAGCTTCGCGTCGATGAGGGTCCGCAGCTCCTCCTGATACTCGTCCGTGAATGCCTCGGGATCGAAGTCGCTCGAAAAGCTCTCCACGAGGGACGCCGACATCTCGAGCTCCTTCGCCGAGATGCGCACCGACTCATCGAGCGCGGGGAACGCCGCCTCCCGGACTTCGTCGGCCCACAGGAGGGTCTGCAGCACGAGGACCTCACCTCGCACGCGAAGCGCGGCGAGCCGCGTCTTCTGCCGCAACGAGAACCGTACGATCGCGGTCCGATCGGTCTGTTCGAGGGTCTTCCGCAGGAGCACGTACGACTTCGGCGACGACGAATCCGGCTCGAGGTAGTACGCCTTGTCGAGGGTGAGCAGATCGATCTGCTCACTCGGCACGAACTCCACCACATCGATCTCGCGGCTGCGCTCGGAGGGCAACGAGGCCAGGTCGTCCTTCGTGAGCACGACCGTCTGCTCGCCGTCGTCGTAGGCACGATCGATGTCGGCGTAGGGAACGACCTCGCCGTCGATCTCGCAGATGCGCTGGTATCGGATGCGTCCGCCGTCGGCGTTGTGAACCTGATGCAGCGGAACGTCGTGATCCTCGGTGGCCGAGTAGACCTTCACCGGCACATTGACGAGCCCGAAGGTGAGGGCGCCTTTCCAGATCGATCTCATGGAGGAAGTACACACCGCAACCCCTCGCCGACGCCAGCGGCTGGCGCAATACCCTGTCGGCATGGCAGGAGAGCAGACGGTGCAGGTCGACGGCCGCCGGCTGCGCCTGTCGAACCTCGACAAGGTGCTCTACCCGCGGACCGGGACGACGAAGGGCGAGGTGATCGACTACTTCTCGCGCATCGCGCCCTTGATGCTGCCGCACCTCGACCGGCGTCCGGTGACGCGCAAGCGCTGGCCCGAGGGCGTCGACCAGCCCGACTTCTTCGCGAAAGACCTCGAACGCGGCGCCCCCTCGTGGCTCCCCCGCATGCCCATCGACCACTCCACCGGCGCGAAGGACTATCCGCTCGTCGAGGAGGTGGCAGCGCTGGTCTACCTCGCGCAGGTCGCGAGCCTCGAACTGCACGTCCCCCAGTGGCGCTTCACCGACGCGGGCGAGCGCGGTGCACCCGACCGACTCGTCCTCGATCTCGATCCGGGGCCGGGAGTCGGCCTGGCCGAATGCGCCGAGGTCGCGCGGTGGGTGCGCAGCATCCTGTCGGACATGGGAATGGAGCTGTTTCCCGTGACGAGCGGCAGTAAGGGCATCCATCTGTATGCCCCGCTCGCCGCCGCGCAGACGAGCGAACAGGCCTCGGCTTTCGCGAAAGAGCTCGCCCGGGCCCTGGAGGCCGACCACCCCGACCTCGTCATCAGTCAGATGAACCGCAGCGCCCGCGCCGGCAAGGTCTTCCTCGACTGGAGCCAGAACAACGGCTCGAAGACCACCATCGCGCCCTACTCGCTCCGCGGGCGAGACGAACCCACGGTCGCTGCACCACGCACATGGGACGAGCTCGAAGACCCGTCCCTTCGTCACCTGCGCTTCGACGAGGTTCTCGAGCGCGCCGTCGACCTCGGCGACCCACTGGCGCCGCTCGCGCCCCGTCGCACCGCGCCGCTAGCGCCCTACCTCGCGAAAAGGTCGGCGGAGCGAACACCCGAGCCCATGCCCGACGCCGTGTCGGTCGCGGCAGGCGGTGTCTCCGGCGCCGGTGCCGCAGACAGGCCGAGGTTCGTCATCCAGGAGCATCACGCGCGACGCCTGCACTACGACCTGCGCCTGGAACGGGACGGCGTGCTGGTCAGCTGGGCGGTGCCCCGCGGCATCCCCGAGACGACCGAGCGCAATCATCTCGCCGTGATGACCGAACCCCATCCCATGGAGTACCTGAGCTTCCACGGCGAGATCCCCGCCGGCGAGTACGGCGCGGGAACGATGACGATCTGGGACACCGGCGTCTACGACCTCGAGAAGTGGCGTGAAAACGAGATCATCATCACACTCCACGGCACGCCCGGCGGAGCCGCTTCCGACGCTCGCCTCGTTCTCATCCGCACCGGCGGATCGGGTGAGAAGTCGCAGTGGCTGCTGCACCGGATGAAGACGGAGGCTGCCAGCGCGAAGCCGGGCGCCACGCCGTCTGCGGCATCCGGCAGGTCTGGCTCCGAGGCCGGGCCCGAAGCCGAACCCGAAGCCGAAGCCGAAGCCGATGACACGGCATCGGGCCCGGCCAGCCTGCCGGCTCCCATGCTGGCCGTCTCGTCATCTCCGGGAACCGCGCGAGCGACGGCGGAGCGGTGGGGGCCGTGGGTCGAGTTCAAATGGGACGGTGTTCGGGCGATCGCGCACTGGGACGGCGAGCGGATGCGGCTGTGCGCGCGCAGCGGCACCGACATCACGTCCCGCTATCCCGAACTCACGGGCGACGACGCGGATCTCGGACTCGGTGACACACCTCTCGTGCTCGACGGTGAGATCGTCGCGCTTGACGAGTCCGGACGTCCGAGCTTTCCTCTCCTGCAGAACCGCATGCACCTGACCAAGGCGCGCGACATCGCCCGAGAGCGCGACCGCACACCCGCGGACTTCTTCGTCTTCGACCTGCTGCAGCACGGCTCCCGCGATGTGACCGCACTGCCGCTGCGCGAGCGTCGTCGGCTCCTTGAGTCCGCGGTCAGGGACGCGAAGCCGCCGCTCACGGTGCCGCCCGTGACCGACGACCTCGACGCTGCGCTGGCCACCGCCCGCGAACTCGACCTCGAGGGCGCCGTCGTGAAGGACCCGTCGTCCCGGTATCGGGTCGGTGTCCGCTCCGACGAGTGGCTCAAGGTCAAGCTCACTCGGACGCAGGACGTCGTCGTCGGCGCCATCCGGCCAGGCAAGGGCTCGCGCCGAGGCGGCATCGGCTCTCTGCTGCTGGGCATTCCCGACGACGACGGCTCGCTGCAGTACGCCGGTCGCGTCGGTTCGGGATTCTCCGATGCCGAACTCGCCCGGCTCACCGCGGCCCTCGACCCGCTCCGCACCGACGAGAACCCGTTCGTCGGAATCCCCGCGGCCGACGCCTCCGACGCCCTGTGGGTGCGGCCCGAGCTCGTCGGAGAGGTCGAGTTCGCCGAGTTCACGCCCGGCGGCATCCTGCGCCACGCCCGGTGGCGGGGCCTCCGCCCCGATCGCGAGCCGGGCGACGTCCGCCGCGACGAGGGCTAGCCCTCCCGACGGTTCGGGTGGGCTCCGATGGACGTGCGGTGCCGTGCCGTGCCCTGCCGGGCCGTGCCGTGCCGTGCCGTGCCGTGCCGTGCCGTGCCGTGCCGTGCCGTGCCGCCGACAGGCTGAGCCGCGCATCAGGCCACTACTCGGGCCACACGACAGTCCTCAGCCTGTTGACGGGCCGTGCCGGGCCGTGCCGGGCCGTGACCTGCCTTGCCGTGCCCTGCCGGGCCGTGCCGTGCCGCCGACAGGCTGAGCCGCGCATCAGGCCACTACTCGGGCCACACGACAGTCCTCAGCCTGTTGACGGGCCGTGCGAAAGCCCACAGTGCCGACGGGGCACCGGGTATCGGGCACAAGGCACCGGGCAGCCCCGCGAAACTAAACGCCTCACGCTTACGGCAGGCTTGCGCCCACCCCATTGGCTTGGGTCAAGCCCGATCGTAGTCCCGTCCACAGGCTGAACGACGGCCGGAGGGCTTCCGCGCCGGTGATGCCGGGGCTCAGCCTGCAGACGGTGCCTGCAGACGGTGCCTGCAGACGGTGCGATGCAGACTTCGGACGCGAGGCGGGGGCGTACCGGCGAGGCCCCGCTCAGAGCGAGCGCAACAGCTCCGTGAGCGCGACGAAGGCTCGGGCGCGGTGGGATGCCGCGTTCTTCTCCGCCGCGGACCACTGCGCGACCGTGCGCGCGGGTTCCGGCTGGCCATCCGGCACGAAGACCGGGTCGTACCCGAAGCCGCCGTCGCCGGCGGCCTCGGTCGCGAGCCGGCCCGGCCAGACGCCCTCGACGACGTGCTCGGTGTCGCCGTCGACGAGGGCGATGACCGAGACGAACTGAGCCGTGCGTCGCGGGTCGGCGATGTCGGCGAGCTGATCGAGCAGCAGAGCCGTGTTGGCCGCGGCATCCTTCTTGTGGCCGGCCCAGTAGGCCGAGAAGGCACCGGGTGCTCCCCCGAGCGCATCGACGCAGATCCCCGAGTCGTCGGCAAGGGCCGGCAAGCCGGTGTGCGCCGCCGCGGCACGGGCCTTGATCAGCGCGTTCTCCGTGAAGGTGACGCCGTCCTCGACGGGCTCCGGCCCGTCGTACCCGATGACCTCCAGGTCGGGGCGGACGGCGGCGACGATCGCGTGGAACTCCTCGACCTTGTGCGGGTTGTGAGTCGCCAGGACGATACGGCCGGTCATGCCAGCGTCGCCGCCTGGATGTCGCGCAGCTGCGCGCAGCCGTTCACGCCGAGCTCGAGCAGCGCGTCGAGCTCGCGCTTGTCGAAGGGCGCCCCCTCAGCGGTGCCCTGCACCTCGACGAAGAGCCCCCGACCCGTGACCACGACGTTCATGTCGGTCTCGGCTCGGACGTCCTCGACGTACGCGAGATCGAGCATCGGCGTTCCGTCGATGATCCCCACCGACACCGCCGACACCGAGTCGACCAGCGGCACGGAGCGCTGTGCGATGAACTTCTGCGACCGGCCCCACTCGATCGCGTCGGCCAGCGCTACGTACGCTCCGGTGATCGCCGCGGTGCGGGTGCCACCGTCGGCCTGCAGAACGTCGCAGTCGATGACGATCGTGTTCTCACCGAGCGCCTTGGTGTCGACGACAGCGCGCAGAGCGCGACCGATCAGGCGCGAGATCTCGTGCGTCCGACCACCGACCTTGCCCTTGATCGACTCGCGGTCGTTCCGGCTGTTCGTCGCCCGCGGGAGCATGGCGTACTCCGCCGTGACCCACCCCTTGCCCTTGCCGGTGAGCCAGCGCGGCACCCCGTTGGTGAACGAGGCGGTACACAGCACCTTCGTGCCGCCGAAGCTCACAAGAGCCGATCCCTCGGCGTGGGCGCTCCAGCCCCGCTCGATGGTCACGGTGCGGAGCTGGTCGGCGGTGCGGCCGTCGGCGCGCAGGGAATCGGTCATGAAGAGTCTCCGATCGGAGGGCGGGTGAGGGTCAGGATGCGGGCGGAGCGAGCTTCGGCAAGACGATGGCGCCCGTCTGGACCAGACGCACCGACGGCACGCCTCGGCCCATGAGCCGGTCGGCGAGGTCGAGGAAGTCGTCGCCGGAATCGCCCGTCGCCTCGTAGACATGACGAGGCACGGCGTCGTCGTTCGCGAGGAGACCGCCGGACACGAGCTGCCGGTAGACGTCCTTCGCCGTCTCGGAGTCGCTCGAGACCAGGGCGACGTCGGGTCCCATGACGTAACTGATCGCGCCCTCGAGGAACGGGTAGTGGGTGCAACCGAGGACGAGGGTGTCGACGCCCGCTTCGCGCAGCGGCGCGAGGTAGTCCTCGGCGACCGCCAGCACTTCGGGTGACTGGGTGATGCCGGCCTCGACGAACTCGACGAACCGGGGGCAGGATGCCGCGAAGACCTCGAGACGCTCGTTCACTTCGAGCATGTCCTGGTAGGCGCGCGACGCGATCGTGCCGACCGTGCCGATGACGCCGATGCGACCGTTGCGGGTGGTGGAGATCGCGGCGCGGACCGCGGGGTTGATGACCTCGACCACCGGCACGTCGTAACGCTCACGTGCGTCGCGGAGCAGCGCTGCGGAGGCGGTGTTGCACGCGATGACGAGCATCTTCACGCCCTCGTCGACGAGCGTGTCGAGCACCTCCAGTCCGTAGCGACGGACGTCGGCGATGGGCTTGGGCCCGTAGGGCGAGTGGGCCGTGTCACCGATGTAGAGCAGCGACTCGCGGGGCAGGAGCTGCGAGATCGCCCGCGCCACAGTGAGCCCGCCGACACCCGAGTCGAAGATTCCGATGGGCGCGTCGTTCACGATCATCGAGCCTACCTGGCGTCGCGGCCGCGGCATCCCGTGACGGTGACGGAATGCCGCGTCGCTACAGTGGCACTCATGGCCTCCAGCGCTCTGCTCACCGACCGTTACGAGATCACGATGCTGCAGGCCGCGCTGCGCGACGGCACGGCGGATCGGCGCTGCGTTTTCGAGGTCTTCGCGCGACGGCTGCCCGGCGGCCGCCGGTTCGGCGTGGTCGCGGGCACCGGACGACTGCTCGAGGAGATCGAGGACTTCCGTTTCGGCGACGATGAGCTGGCGTTCCTCCGCGATCACGGGGCGCTCGACGAGCAGACCCTCGCATGGCTCGCCGACTATCGCTTCACCGGCACGATCACCGGATACCGCGAGGGCGAGCTCTACTTCCCCGGTTCACCGGTCCTGACCGTCGAGGGGACGTTCGCGGAGGCCGTCGTGCTCGAGACCCTTGTGCTCAGCATCCTCAACTACGACTCCGCCGTCGCCACCGCCGCTGCACGCATGGCGATCGCCGCGGGCGACCGTCCGCTCGCCGAGATGGGGTCGCGCCGTGCGCACGAGCGCAGCGCCGTCGCCGCCGCCCGCGCCGCGCACATCGCCGGATTCGGCGCGACGAGCAACCTCGAGGCGGGACGGACGTGGGGCATCCCCACGATGGGCACCGCCGCGCATGCCTGGACGCTGCTCCACGACAGCGAGGAGGAGGCCTTCCGCAGCCAGATCGACGCGCTCGGGGTCGACACGACCTTGCTGATCGACACCTACGACATCACCGAGGGAGTCGCGACGGCCGTACGGGTGGCGGGAACGGACCTCGGCGGAGTGCGGATCGACTCCGGCGACCTCCCCACCGTCGCCGCGGACGTCCGCGCGCAGCTCGACGCGCTGGGCGCCCACGGCACGCGCATCACGGTCACGAGCGACCTCGATGAATACGCGATCGCGGCGCTCGCGGCATCCCCCGTCGATTCCTACGGAGTCGGGACATCGCTCGTCACGGGCTCGGGCACCCCGACTGCAGGCATGGTCTACAAGCTGGTCGCGCGGCAGAACGACGACGGATCATGGCTCTCCGTGGCGAAGGCTTCCGCCGACAAGGTGTCGCACGGCGGTCGCAAGACGGCGTTCCGAGCCCTCGTCGGCGGTACCGCCAAGGAGGAGGTCGTGGTGGTGTCCGATGGATTCGAGCCCCTCGACACGCCCGCTGAGCACCCCGACGCTCGCGCACTGCAGACGATGCTGTTCGCGGATGGCCGGGCGGTCGGCGACTGGATCGGTGCCGCCGGCGTGCGGGCCGCCCGCGCCCACCACGCCAGCGTGATCGAGGAGATGCCGGTTCGAGCTCTCGCACTCAGCCGCTCCGAACCCGCGATCCCGACGGTCTACCACGCCGAAAACGCACCGCCTCGCTGAGAGTGCACCTTTGACGGTGCGTTCTCGGCGGGACGGTGCGTTTTCGCGAGATCGGCGACGCGTCAGCGCGTCATCGACTCGTAGATCTCCTTGCATGTGGGGCAGACCGGGAACTTCTCGGGGTCGCGACCCGGAGTCCACTTCTTGCCGCAGAGCGCACGCACGGGCTTGCCGGTGATCGCCGACTCGAGGATCTTGTCCTTCTTGACGTAATGCGAGAACCGCTCGTGGTCGCCCGGCTCGATCGTCTCCTCGCGGATGAGCTCTTCGAGCTCACGGTCGAGGGTCGCGAGACCGCCCTGGTCGGGAGAATCGAGAGGAGTGCTCATGCCGGAATTCTATCGGCGAACGGTCAGGTCGTCTCGGCGAATGCCATCAGCCGATCGCCACGCCGATCGAAGAGCAGCCCACCGACGAGGATCCCGGCGGTGAGCACCACGATTCCGACGCCCACACCGGTGCCGAGCGCCCACCACTGCGCCTGCGCCTCCCCCAACGCGAACTGCCAGGACCACCACAGTGCCGGCGCCGCGGCGAGAAGCGCCCCGACGAGCACGGCCCCCTGGGCGAGCCCACCGCCGGTGCGCTGGGGCTGCTGGAACGGGCTGTCGCCATGGCGGGCTACCGCGTACGGCGCGAGCACGGACGACACCGACGAAAGACCGAGACCGCCGAGCAGCAGCGCGGAGCAGACGCCCACCATCGCCGGCAGCACACCCCAATCGCCGTGGATGCCGATGCCGACCGGGATCGCGATGGCAAGCAGCGGCACCGCGACGAGAAGCAGCGGAACCAGGCGCCCGACTCGATCCGAGGCACCCCGCACCGCACTGGAGATATGCAGCCACACGGCCGAACCGTCGTAGGCGAGGTCGTTGTGGACGACCCAGCCGAGAAGGAGCGCGATCAGCGGCGCGGGGATCAGGGCCGCGACCTCATGGGGCACGCCGACGATGAGGAGGGGCACGACCGCGACGACGGCGGCGACCGGGATGATCGCGATGTCGACGAGATACCGGGGATCGCGCAGCCAGTACACGAGGGAACGCGCCGCGACGGCCCCGCCGGGTGTACCGGGCGTGACGGTGAACCATCCGAGTCCGCGGCGCTCCCGCACCGATACGGGCCGCTCGGTGCGGGTCAGCATGCGCCGCACGATCAGGATCCAAGCGGCAGCCAGCGCCAGGGCCGTCAGGACAGCGACGAGCACGACCACCGGGCGCGGATCGAGCGGGAGCACCCACGCGGCCCCGATGGGGGTGACCGCGAGCGTCTCGACGGCGGCGAGCAGAGGGCTCGGAACGCCCTCGTCCCAGTTCAACGAGGCGAGGAAGACCGCGACGGGGATCGCGACGACAGCGATGCCGAGCAGGAGCAGAGTCGTCAGCTCGCGTGAACGGCGGTCCGCCAGCACGAGAGCGGCGATTCCGAGAGCCACCCGGGCGAGGAGGAGTTGAGTGACGACGATCAGCGCCGCGCCGAAGCTGGCCGCGACCGGGTCGACGCCGTGAGCGACCCAGGTGAGCGCGACGGCGACCGAGATCGCGATCATGGCGGCCGACGGCAGACTCAGCGGGCTGGCGACGGCCGTCGCAGCGGCCACGAGCCGCCAGTCACGGCCTGTCACGATGAAGGCTCGCGGGTCGAGCGGGTCGCGGACGGGCGTCACCAGCGGCACCAGAGCGAAGCATGCCGACACAGCCGCCCCGCCTACCGCGAGCACCACCAGGGCGCTCGCCAGTGGCGCATCCTGCAGACGCCAGAGCGCGAGGACGATCGCCCCGACGAGGATCACGGCGGCCGCGAGCGCCGCGAATGCGCGGGCGCGGTGGAACCGCAGTGCCCCGACCAGGACGTCGAACCTCAGTCGGAGAACGTGTGCAACCATTCGAGGCCCTCCACCGCGCTGGTCCCGCCCGCAAGCTCGAGGAACCGTTCCTCGAGCGTGCGACCGTCGCGTACCTCATCGACCGTTCCCGCCGCGAGGATCCGCCCGCCCACGACGACGGCGACGCCCGAGCAGGCGCGCTGAACGAGCTCCATGCCATGGCTCGAGAGGATGACGGTGCCGCCGTGTGCGACGTACTTCTGCAGGATGTCGAGGATGACGGCGCTCGAGACGGGGTCGACCGACTCGAAGGGCTCGTCGAGCACCAGCAAGCGCGGCGCGTGGATCATGGCTCCAGCGAGCATGACCTTCTTGGTCATACCGGCGGAGTAATCGGAGACACTGCGCCCGAGCGCGTCGGTCAGGTCGAACGCCGAGGCGAGGTCTGCGATGCGGTTCTCGACGACGGCGGGCTTCAGCCCGCGCAGGACGCCGTAGTAGTAGAGGAGTTGACGGCCGGAGAGACGGTCGAATGTACGGAGCCGGTCGGGCAGCACCCCCATCTGCCGCTTCGCGGCAGCCGGGGCGCGGCGGATGTCGACTCCCGCGATCTCGACCGAGCCTTCGTCGGGTCGCAGAAGGCCCGCGATCATCGACAGCGTGGTCGTCTTTCCGGCACCGTTCGGTCCCACGAGCCCGTAGAAGGATCCCGCCGGGATCTCGAGGTCGATGCGGTCGACGGCACGCGCCTCGCCGTAGGTCTTGGTGACGCCGCGCAGACGCAGCGCCGGAGCGCTCGACGCGAGGTCGGCCGGCATCCGCTCGTGCGACCCGTCGCTCATCGCGACCGCGCCGGCCCCGACCACGTCGAGGGCCTCGTCGTCGTCCACGGGTGCGTCGTCCACGGGCGGCGCGTCGACGGTTGCGGCTTCTGGCTCCGCTGCGAGGACCGTTTCGACGTCAGCGACGACCTCGTCGGCAACGGCGTCGCCAGCCGCGGCCGGGGGCTCCGGCAGGGGCTCGCGTTCGGGTTCTTCCTCCGGGACCACCGACGCGTCGAGTTCCGGGGCCACCGCCGCCTCATGTGCCGGCGGTTCCTCCAAGATCGTCTCCGCTTCGTGCGCCCGTTCCTGTTCCGGGGCGACCAGCTGTTCGAGCTGCGGCTCCGGCTGTTCCGCCGTCTCGACCTCGGGCTCGGGCTCGGGCTCCACGTCGGGCTCGAGCGGGGTCTCATCCGCGGTGTCCAGCTCGGGCTCGGCCGTGGCGGGGCCTACCGCACCACCCACGACCTCGTCATCCGATGCCGCGGTGTCCGATGCTGCTGTGTCCGATGCCACGTCGGCCGATGCCACGTCGGCCGCACCCCCGTCATCCGCGATCACGTCGGCGGCGATCGTGTCTTCCGCCCCGACACTCTCTGTCTCAGGCGGCTCGGGCGGGGCGACGAACGCGGCCGCCGCGACGGCCGCCGGGATCTCGGGCTTGGGCGGCGTTGCCGCCGAGGGCGCGCTCGTGCTTCGGGGCTTACGCGGCGTCTTCTTCGCACCGGCGGTGCCCTGCGAGCGGGGCTTCCGCGGCTTCGGCGTTCGCGGCGCGCTCGTCGGAGGGGTCGTCGTCGTGCCGTCCTGCGAGCCCGAACCGGGCGTCACCGTGGGCCCGAGCCCGGCAGCCGCGACCTCGGCGGGGATGTCGGGAAGAGGCGGCACGGAGGTATCGACAGGCGACGCGACACGCTGTTCGTGCTGGGGGGCGGCTGAGTCGTCTGTCACCCCCCAAACCTATCAAGCAGGCCATCCGCGGCGAGGCGCCGCGTCATGAAGGAACACCGAGAATCGCGCTACCAGCAAGGTCACGAAAGCGCAACGGCTCCGGGTGTCCGGGCGACCTCCCAGAAGGGCTCGCTACCATGAAAAACGCTGTCCCGGGATGTCACCCCGGTGAATACTGATCTAACTCGTAACTTCAGGAGATTCTCGTGGCCCTTCAGATCGTGATCCTCGCTGCCGGGATGGGCTCCCGCCTGGGCCGCTCCCTCCCCAAGCCGCTCACCGAGCTGAACGACGGCCGCAGCATCATGCAGCAGCAGCACGACAACATCCGTGCAGCCTTCGGCGACGACGCCCGCATCACCACGGTGGTCGGTTACCGCGCCGAGACGATCGTCGACGCGTTCCCGGATGTCGACTACGTCTACAACGCCCGTTACGACGAGACCAACACCTCGCAGAGCCTGTTGCGCGCCCTCAAGGCCTCGGGACGCGGGGGTGTCCTGTGGATGAACGGCGACGTCGTCTTCGACCCCCGCGTGCTCGGCCGCGCTGTCGCACTCATCGAGCGCGATCAGTCGTTCGTCACCGTGAACACCGCGAAGGTGAGCGACGAAGAGGTCAAGTACACCGTCGGCGGCGACGGGTTCATCACGGAGCTCTCGAAGACGGTCCGCGGCGGAATCGGCGAAGCGGTCGGCATCAACTACATCTCGAGCCGCGACAAGAAGGCGCTCATCGCGCAGCTCGGCCGCGTCGATGACCAGGACTACTTCGAGCGCGGGCTCGAGCTCGCCATCGCCGAGAACGGTCTGCGGCTCGAGCCGATGGACATCTCCGACCTGTACGCGGTCGAGGTCGACTTCGCCGAGGACCTCGAGCGCGCCAACCTGTACGTCTGATCGCGCCGTGCCCCGCCCGGGGCGCGAGAGGATGTTATGGCCCGCAAGGTGCACCGCATCGATTCCCTCCCCGACGACGCTCCACGCCATGACGCGGGCGACGGCGACGCGGGGCGACACACGTTGACCGTCCGGACGCTCGACCGGCTGCTGGCCGTCCAGCGCCCCGTCGTGATCGCGCATCTGCGCGGCATCCGCCACCGGCATCCCGAGGCGACGACTGCGCAGATCGCGCAGATGCTCGAGCGCCGCTACCTCACCGCGGTCACCACGGGGGGCGCAGCCGTCGGTGCCACCGCGGTGATCCCCGGTATCGGGACGGCGACGACGCTCGCCCTCAGCGGCGTCGAGACGGCGGGGTTCCTCGAGGCCACGGCACTGTTCGCGCAGTCCCTCGCAGAGCTGCACGGCATCCCCGTCGACGATCCCGACCGCGCGCGGGCTCTGGTGCTCGCCCTCATGCTCGGCCGCGAGGGCGCCGACCTGGTGGGGCAGTTCGCGAAGCAGGCGAGTGGTCGGGGCGCGCCCCGCAGCTCCTACTGGGGCGAGCTCGTGACCTCGTCGCTCCCCCGCACGGCCGTCGGGCCGGTCCTGGACCGGCTCAAGCACGCGTTCCTGCGACGGTTCGCTGCCGCCGGTGGCGCGTCGGTCGTCGGGAAGGCTCTCCCGTTCGGCATCGGCGCGGCGATCGGTGGCACCGGCAACCACATCCTCGGTCGCCGGGTGATCTCCGGCGCACGCCGCGCATTCGGAGTCGTGCCTGCGAGCTTCCCCGCGGCACTCGAATCACGTGACGAAAATCAACCGATCGGACGAGGCGCGGGACCGATGGCACGGCGGATCAGCGGTGTCTTCGCCGAAGGCGGCCGCCAGATCGGCTCGTTCGCGTCTCGACCGTTCCGGCGTGGCGTGGCGCACGATTCGCGCACGGAGCCATCCAGCGGCCTCGACACCGACCTCGACGAGCGGAAGGAACCATGACCGCATTCCTGATCACGGTCCTGATCATCGGCGCCCTCTTCAACGTCGTCACCTGGCCGACGTTCCTGCGGCGGGTCGCGCGCGACCCGCGAGCGACCGATGAGCACGGCCGGCGCACCCGCTTCTTCACCGTGCACCTCGTCCTGGTAGTGATCGCGCTGGTACTCGCGGCGCTTTTCGTGCTGGGCGCCGTGCTGATCGGCGCCGGCGCGCACTGAGCCCGGATGACGCCGTGTTCAGGCGTCGTCGAACTCCGCCTCGTCGCGCTCGTCTGCCACGGTGACCGTGCGCGCGTCCCACTCCGCCCACCGATCCATCAGGAGTTCGATGGCCGCGTGGAAGCGCGCCGTCGCTGCACCAGGGGTGGTGTCGCCGAAGTAGTGACGAGACCACCCGCGCAGCCGTTCCGACGCCTCCGGGTCGTCGGCGACGCGGTCTGCGATCTCGACGATCGACGACGCCGACGTCGCCTCGAGCCAAGCGGCATCCGCGAGGTACCCGCCCGTGTCGACGAGAGCCGCCGGATCGGCGGGACGCGTCACGAGAAGGGGCTTGGCCACCGCCAAACGGTCGTAGATCATCGCCGAGATGTCGACGACGGCGAGGTCGGCGGCGGCCAGTTGCCAGCCCAGGTCGGGTCCGTCGTCATAGACGTGATGAGCGAGAGGGTCGGCGGCGTTGGCAGCGGCGATGGCCGCGACGATCCGTCGATGAGCATCACCGTAGGACGCATCCACCACACCGGACCGCGGGTGCGGCCGGTAGATCAGCCGGTGCCTCGGCGATGCGAGCACCGCCGCCGCGAGCGACTCGCCGTGCGAGGCGATGGAGCCGTAGTGGGCGGCGGGGCGGTCGCCCTCCCATGTCGGCGCGTAGAGGATGACGCGGCGGTCGTCCTCGGGATACGGAAGGTCTCCCGAGAAGTGATCCGCCTGCGGTCGTCCGATCGCGATCGTCCGCGCGTCGAGGTCGTAGTCCCAGAGGACCCGGCCCAGCCGCTCACGCGCGGCGTCGCCGGCGATCAGCGCGTAGTCGTAGGCCTTGAACTGGTTGGTGGTCATGTACATCTTGTCGGACTCGCCGTGGTTGATGAAGACGTGCCACCGGTGTCCGTAACGGAACATCTGGAAGTTCCGGGTGTTCTGGTTGACGTACAGCACTACGCGGATGTCCTGCGCCGCGACGACCGATTCGAGTGAACGCACCGAGGGCGCGAACAGGACGGGCAGGGCGCCGTCGGCGAGAAGCGCCTGCGCGCCGGTGGCACTGCGGCTGATGACGACGACCGGCCACTTCTCGGCGAGCAGCTGCAGTGGTTTGTACCACTGGCGCATCTGGTACATGTTCACATCGCCGTCCGCGAAATAGACCGCGATCCGGAAGTGTCCGGTCGACGGCTTCGGCGCACTGGCGAGAGAGCGCCGCACGTCGATGAACGCCGCCCGGTTCGACACAGCCCGCCGCACCAGGGTTACGGCTTTACGGACGTCCGCGATCATTCCCACCCCTCCAGGGTACCGAGGGTGTGAGCGGAGACCGGGACGCGTGACATGATCGACGGATGCATGACGACGCGCACCGGTGGCGTCCCGCACCCGTACCGGCCCCGGATGCGGGAGTGTCGTTCGTCATCCCCGTCCTCAACGAGCGCGACTACCTCGAGCACGCCGTGCGCAGCGTGCTCGCCCAGGAGCTCGATGCGCCGATCGAGGTCATCCTGGCCCTCGGCCCCTCGGCCGACGGCACGGACGACGTTGCACGCCGACTCGCCGGCGAGGACGCGCGCATCCGCCTGGTCCGCAACCCCGCGGCGCATATTCCCGTCGGCCTCAACATCGCGATCCGGTCCGCCCGTTACCCGACGATCGTCCGCGTCGACGCCCACTCCGAGCTCGAGCCCGGCTACACCAGCGCGGCACTGCAGACGCTCGCACGAGTACAGGCCGCGAATGTGGGCGGCGTGATGCGGGCCGAGGGCCGGACTCCGTTCCAGCGAGCGGTCGCCCGCGCCTACAACTCCCGCATCGGCCTCGGCGGAGGTGCGTACCACGGCGGGTCGGAGGAGGGCCCAGCCGAGTCGGCGTACCTGGGCGTGATGCGACGCAGTGTGCTCGACGAGGTCGGCTTGTTCGATGAGGGCATCCGCCGCGGAGAGGACTGGGAGCTCAACCTCCGGATCCGCCGCGCCGGCTACCGGGTGTGGTTCGACCCCGACCTCCATGTGACGTACTGGCCCCGCGAGAGCTGGAGCCGTCTCGTACGACAGTTCCGCGCGACCGGCTCGTGGCGCGGGGAACTCGTCCGGCGCTTCGGTCGTCGGAACGGCCTGCGTTTCTTCGCGCCTCCGGCCCTCGTCATCGCCGCGGCCACGTCGCTGGTGGTGGGTGCGGTGCAGCTGGTCGGGGGTCTTCCCGCGCGTACCGGCATCCTGCTGTCGATCCTGCACCTTCCCGTCGCGGCCTACGCAGCGCTCGTCGCCGTCGTCGCAGCGGGGAAGGGTGGCGGTCGTGGTCTGCGCGATCGGCTGTGGACGCTCGCCGTGCTGCCGTCGATGCACTTCTCGTGGGGGGTCGGATTCTTGCAGGGGGCGTCGCGCGGCGCCCGCGGCACGGTCGACACGTCGCGCCTCGCGCGCAACACGCCGCTCCCCTGAGCCAGCCTGAACCAGCCCGAGTCTGTTTGGGTCAGTCGCGCGAGACGAGCCCCTGGTCGAGGATGCGAGCGACCACCCGCTCCGCCGCCCGGCCGTCGTCGCGCGAGTTGAAGCGGGCGCGCCAGCGCGCGTACCGCTCGGGGTCTCCGGCGTCGCCGGCCGCGACGGCACGCACCAGCTCGTTCTGCGTGCGCACGATCGGCCCGGGGGCCGCGTCGGCGAGATCGAAGTAGAAGCCGCGCAACGCGCCGCGGTAGTGCTCGAGGTCGGGCGCGAAGAAGTACATGGGGCGACCGGTGACGGAGTAGTCGAACATCACCGAGGAGTAGTCCGTGATGAGCGCGTCCGAGGCGAGCAGCAGGTCGGTCAGATCGGGGTACGACGTCACGTCGATCACTCGCGCACCACGCTCGTCCGCGCCCGGCGCGAGCGTGCGCGAATGTCCGCGCACGAGCACGACCGCGCCCGTGGCTTCTGCAAGAGCCGGCAGGTCGAGGAAGTCGACGATGGTCTGGCGGTCGTCGCGCCACGTAGGCGCGTACAACAGGACCTTCTCGGCGGGGCCGATGCCGAGTGCCGCGCGCGCGGCATCCCGGTCGCCGGTGTGCAGGTCATCCGTCCGGGGATACCCCTCGACCCACACCGGCTTGCGGCGGAAGCCGTACGCCGCCCGGAGGACGCGAGCGCTGTACGGGTTCTGGGCGAGCAGGATGTCCCAGCGGCGGCTCTCACGGAACACCGCGAGTGCGCGCCGCGGGTCGAAGCCGGGGCGGTGCAGGGCGAGTCGCTTCAGTGGCGTCCCGTGCCAGGTCTGCAGGACCACCTGTCCTGGCTTGCGGACGAAGCGACGGCGCAGCCAGTCGTTGACGACGAGCAGTCGGGCTGCGCCGCGTGCCCGCCACCACTCCGGGCTGCCGTCGACCACGGCGATGGCCCCCTCGGGAACAGCCACCGAGAGATCGACGACGCTCCAGTACCGGGTGACACCGGGTGCCACTCGCGCCAATTCGCGATCGATCGCGCGCGGGTTGTCGCTCGCGCTGCGGCCGTAGAAGCTCTCGAAGAAGACGGCGTTCTCGAGCGCCCCGCGGTGAGCCGCGTAGCGCTGCTCGAGCGCGCGGCGCCCCTCATCCGAATCGAGCGCCGGATCCACGGGAGGGCCGATGAGGAGCCGGGCGCCATCCCAGCTCGCGCGGAGGGTGGGCGCGTGCAGCGCGGCAGGCGCTTCGCCGACGGATCCGTCACCACGCACCGGAGCGCCGTCCACGACGAGGTCGTAGGTCCCCGAGGGCAGCGGGAGAAGCGCACCGCCCCAGCGGGCGACGTGCAGCGCGAGGCGCGCCGTCCAGGAACCGTCGCCCCCGGTCACCTCTCCGCGCGTCACCGCGCGCGGTCCGACGAGCTCGACCGTCGCGGGAACCGGCCCCGTGGCGGTCACGGTCATGACCGGAGGGCCTCCGTCGCTGACATCGGCGCTGAAATCGACACGCATCACGACTGCTCCCCCGCTGCTTCCGGCACCGCGGCGACGATCGCATCGTGCACACGGCGCGCGTTCCCGCCGTCCCGCCAGGCGTGCACCCTGCGGCTCAGTTCGGCGGCCCGGGATCGGCGGCGGTCCGCCTCGGGCTCATGCCCGAGCACGTCGCCGAGCTGCGAGCACAACGCCGGCCACGACCTGGCGACATCGGCGCCGGCGACATCGGCGTAGGTGCCGTAGAACCCTCGCGTCCGGGCGTAGCTCTCGACGTCGGGCGCCAGGAAGAGCGTCGGCAGCGGCACGAGCCCGGCATCGTAGGCGAGGGACGAGTAGTCGGTGACCAGCACGTCCATGGCTGCTAGCAGCGGCGTCACGTCGGGGACGATGTCGCTTCCCAGCATCCGCACGCGCGAGGTCGGCGCGGGAGGGGTGTAGTCACCGCCGCCCAACGGGTGCGACCGGACGAGCAACACGGCGTCGTGAGCCTCCAGAACGCTCAGGATGCTCCCCCAGTCGGCCGGACCGGGTGTCGCAGGGTCGGGGTCGCCGTCGCGCCAGGTCGGCGCGTAGAGCACGGCGCGAGCCTCCCCGACGCCCGGGACGGCCGTCTCGAGCAGCGTGCGAGCCTCGTGGCGGGCCGAAAGCGGGTCGGGTGCCGACAGCACATCGACGCGCGGCTCGCCGAGCACGGGAACGCGCGCGTCGTCGAGACCGAAGGCGCTCTCGAGCCGGCCCCGAACGAGGTGGGATGCCGCGGGCAGCACGTCGATCTGGGACTGTGCGCGCCGGTAAGCCAGCGCCAGCAGCCGGCGGATGCCGGGGACGGCCCGCAGCCGCCCGGGGTCGGTCGTCACCGGCGAATCGAGACCGATGCGCTTGAGCGGGATGCCGTGCCAGAGCTGGACGAGGAAAGCTCCGCCGACGCCGTAACGGTTGACGTCGCCGAGCCCGTGGGTGACGACGACGACGCCCGCGCGAGCCGTGCGCCAGAAGCCTGCGAGCGAATCGCGCCGCACCGCCGGGATGCCCAGCCGTTCCGCGTCCTCGGCTTGCCGCGGCGACGACACCAGCCACACGGCGCGGTGGCGAGGCGCCGCCTGCCACAGCGCGAGCGCGCCGTCGGCCACGCCCACGGCACAGCCGAAGACCCAGGCTGACCGGTCGCGCGGAATGACGAGGGTGGCGAGGCGTCCCACGAGATACGCGGGGATGCGCAGGACCTTGCGTACGTTGCCCGCGCCGAACGAGAAGGACGCCACCCCGCGAGCCTATCGCGGGGTGGCGTCCGGGCCGGTACGACGTCTACTGCTGCAGCTCGCCCAGGGTGACGTTCGCCGTCTGCTCCCGGCCATCGCGGATGTAGGTCAGCTCCGCCTTGCTCCCGGCGGCCAGCGCCCGCACCTGGGCGGTCAGGTCGACCTGATCGGTGATGGCGACCCCGTTGAACTTCGTGACGATGTCGCCGTTGCGCAGGCCCGCCGACGCTGCAGCGCCGCCAGAGGTCACCTCGTTGATCAGCGCGCCCGCACGGGTCGCCCCGGGCGCGGCCGCGGCGTCACCGACGGTCGCACCGAGGAGACCATGGGTGGCCGAGCCGTCGTCGATGATCTCGTTCGCGACGCGCTCGGCGACCGTCGACGGGATCGCGAAACCGACGCCGATGGAGCCGGCCTCGGTCGAGGTCCCGCCGGCACTCGCGATGGCGACGTTGATGCCGATCAGACGGCCCTTCCCGTCGACGAGAGCGCCACCGGAATTGCCCGGGTTGATGGCCGCGTCGGTCTGGATGACCGAGATCGCGATCGAGGACTTCGGCTGCGAAGGCGTCTGCTGCCCCTGGCCGAAGTCGAACTCGAACGGCGTCCGCCCGCCGGGCGTCTCGTCCTGCGGCGTTCCCCCTTCGGAATCGGGCGCTGCCGACGATGCGATCTGGATCGAGCGGTTCAGCGCGCTGACGATTCCCGTCGTCACCGTGTTCGACAGCCCCAGCGGTGCACCCACGGCCACCGTCTGGTCGCCGACGTTCAGCTTGCTCGAGTCCGCGAACTCGATGGGGGTGAGTCCGGAGGCGTCGGTCAGCTTGATGACCGCGAGGTCGTAGGTCGGATCGGTTCCCACGATCGTCGCCGCGTAGACCCGACCGTCCGAGGTGGTGACCGAGAGCTTCGGGTCGCCGGTGGCGCCGTCGAGGGTCACCACGTGGGTGTTGGTGAGCACGTAGCCGTCGTCGCTCAGGATGACACCGGAGCCGGTGCCGCCCGAGGTGCCCGACGAGGCGGAGATGGTCACGACGCTCGGCAGCACCTTCGTGGCGATCGCCGTCGTCGCGTTGACGGAATCCGGGTTGTTGACGGTGATCGACGACGGACCCGCGCTCTGCGACGCGGGCGCCGCGACGAAAGACGAGCCCACCGCAGCTGCTCCCCCGACGCCCGCCGCGCCGCCGACCAGGGCGGCGGCCACGAGGATGGCCGCGATCTTCCCACCGCCGACCCTGCTGCGGTCGTGCTGCTCGGGGGCGGCGGTCGCCGTGAAGGACTGGCCGAAGGCGGGTGCGCCGCCCTGCGGCGCGTGCTGGCCATAGGGCTGCGTCGGCTGGGTGTGGAACGCCGAGCCGGAGTCTGCCGGCGCGCCGGGCAGCGGCGGGCGCGGCGGGATGGTCGCGTCTGCGCGCGGCGCCGCTGCCGCGTCAGGTGCCGACACGGGCGAGGTACGGGCGTGGTCGGCAGGCTGCTCGGCGTCGCGTCGCGCGTCGGGAGTGCGGTCGTCGGGGAAGTTCTGGTCGCTCATCGAGGTTGCTCCTTTGTCCAAGCAAGAACAGGTTGCCGCTCGATGCTGTGGTTTGCCTATGCCGAGGATGGGACACGCCTATGCGTGTAGCGTGAACCGGATGCACGAGGTTCCCGGCGCCTGGCGCCGCGCCGCACGCGGCGCCGGTCTGCTCACCGACGAAGGCTCGCCCGTACCCACCATCTTCGCCGAGATGACGGCACTCGCCGCCCGAACCGGCGCGATCAACCTGGGTCAGGGCTTCCCCGACGAGGACGGTCCGACCGAGGTTCTCGAAGCCGCTCGCGCAGCGATCGCGGACGGACGCAATCAGTATCCGCCGGGACGCGGCGAACCGGAGCTGCTCGGCGCGATCGCCGATCACCAGTCGCGCTGGTACGGCATCACGCTCGACCCCGGAACGCAGGTGCTCGTGACCGCCGGTGCGACGGAAGCACTCGCAGCCACCGTGCTGGCGCTCGTCGATGGACCGGACGACGAGGTCGTCGTGTTCGAGCCGTACTACGACGCGTACGCGGCCCTGGTCGCGCTCTCCGGCGCGCGACTGGTGGGCGTGCCGCTGCGGTGGCCCGACTTCCAGCCAGACCTCGATGAGCTCGCCGCCGCCATCACCGACCGTACGCGCATCATCCTGGTCAACGATCCGCACAATCCGACCGGAACCGTCTTCGCACGCGAGACGATCGACGAGATCGTTCGCCTCGCGCATCGACACGACGCGGTGATCGTCACGGACGAGGTGTATGAGCACCTCACGTTCGACGCGCCGCACGTCCCGATAGCAACCGTTCCGGGCGCGGCCGAACGCACGCTGTCGATCTCGTCTGCGGGCAAGACCTTCTCAGTGACGGGCTGGAAGGTCGGATGGGTGACGGGGCCCGACGAGCTCGTCAGCGCCGTGCTGGCGGTCAAGCAGTGGCTCACCTATGTCAACGCCGGCCCATTCCAGCCCGCCGTCGCAGCCGGGCTGCGCCTCCCCGACGACGTCTTCGTCGGCATCTCCGATCGCCTGCGTGCGGGCCGTGACCTCTTGGGCGCGGGGCTGCGCGCAGCCGGCTTCGCCGTGTCGACACCGGCGGGTTCGTACTTCACGGTCGCGGACGCCGCTCCCCTGGGAGCTTCCGACGCCGATACGTTCTGCCGCGAGCTGCCCGCTCGGGCGGGCGTCGTCGCGATCCCGCTCACGGCCTTCGCGTCGCCCGCGCACCGGCCGGAGTACGCCACCCTCGTGCGATTCGCCGCGTGCAAGCGGCCCGACGTCCTTGCCGAGGCGTCAGCTCGGCTCGCCGGCGCCTTCTGATCGAGGCACGACAGCGAACCTGCGCAGCCGCAGGGCGGGATTGACCCGCCGCACGCGCTCGATGGCATGGGCTTCGACGTGTGCGACCGCGATATCGCTCGACGTCCCGACCGCGGCGATCTCCACCCCCTGCGGATCGAAGACGCCGGAGTTTCCCACGCCGAGGGGCGGCGGATGGTCAGCCGCTGCGACGAAGAGCGTGTTCTCGATGGCGCGCGCTCGCAGGAGGGTGTTCCACTGCAACTCCTTGAGCGGACCGCGCACCCACTGAGCGGGCACGAGGACGACGTGCGCTCCGGTGTCGGCGAGCACACGGGCGACCTCGGGAAAGCGCAGGTCGTAACACGTCATGAGCGCGAAGCGGACGCCGCCCACGTCGAAGGTCTCCGGCGACGTGATCTCCCCCGGCTCGACCCAATCGGATTCGCGCTGCCCGAAGGCGTCGTACAGGTGCAGCTTGCGATACGACGCCACCAGACCCTCGGGCCCGACCGCCACGACGGTGTTCCGCACGCGTTCTGCATCCGAAGCCCGCTCGAGGAGGCCTGCGACGATGTGAACGCCGTGACGGCGAGCCAACTCGTGCAGCCCCCGGACGAACGAGCCCTCGAGGTCCTGCGCGTTCTCTCGCAGCGTCTCGTCGAACGGGTCGACGAAATAGCTCGAATACTCGGGGAACAGGATCACCTCGGCACCGCGCGAGGTCGCGCGCTGGACGAAGTCGGCGACGACGCGGAGGTTGTCGCCGACGTCGGCGGCGGGCGCGAACTGGGCGACGGCGAGTGCGGTCAACGGTCCTCCGAACGGCGGTGGCGATGCGTGAGCGGCGAGCCTGGCAGGTGACGTCGTCACCGGCCGATGATCGGCGTCGCCGGGCCCATGCCGCCATCCTCCCCGTGACGGGCACACGACGGCAACACGTGTGGCCGCGGATCCGGCCCGACACGCCCGGGGATGCGCGCAGAACCGTCCCGATTGGACGACCTCCTGAGCCCGTGCTAGTGTTAACTCTTGTGCCGCGGGGTGGAGCAGCTCGGTAGCTCGCTGGGCTCATAACCCAGAGGTCGCAGGTTCAAATCCTGTCCCCGCAACAGAAAACGAAGGCCCCGTCGAAAGACGGGGCCTTCGTTGTATGCGCCCGCCACCCCGAAGCGGCGCCGAGCCGTGATCAATCGTGCGGGGCGATCAGTCGGCGAGCATCGCGTCGCTCATACCGTCGAGGAACCGTGCGACCGTCGCGAGCTCGTCCGGACTGAACGGTTCCATCGCCTCACGCATGCGCGTCAGCCGCGTGGCGAAGTGGCGGCCGAAATCCTGGCGCGACGACTCGGTGAGGGTGATCACCAGCGCGCGCCGGTCTTTCGGATGCGGCGCGCGTTCGATGAATCCCTCTTTCGACAGGCGATCGAGCATCTTGGTCGTCGAGGCGCTCGAGATGCCCAGGTGCCGTGCGAGGTCATGGGGCTTCACCAGCTCGCCGCGCTGTTCGCGGATGCTCAGCATGCGCAGCGCCGAGAGGTCGGTGGCGTTCATGTCCATGTCGGATCGGAGCCCCGTGTGCATCCGATCCATCGCATCGCTGAACGCTCGCACCGCCAGCAGAGCCGACCGCTCTACACGACTTCTCCCCAGATCGGCATTCGGGTCAGCCATGTGGACACCACCTCTCGAGCCTGGTTATCATCGGCTCAAACGCTAGTTAAGCTAGCAAAACGCCATACTAATGGCACGCCCAGGATGGTGACCATGATCTCTCTGCCCGACGACAGCAAAGCCGCTGTCGATCGCGCACTCGATCAGGTCCTCACCCGACTCACCGAGCGA
This sequence comes from Microbacterium sp. F1-18, assembly GCF_052921305.1. NCBI lineage: Bacteria > Bacillati > Actinomycetota > Actinomycetes > Micrococcales > Microbacteriaceae > Microbacterium > Microbacterium sp. F1-18. The sequence continues at coordinate 572,140 of NZ_JBREVD010000002.1, forward strand.
GCGATCCCGCACGGTTCGTCCGCGCTCGCTCTCATCCGCGCGGCCTCTGCGGCGACGTCCGGGGGCAAGCGCTTCCGCCCCGCGCTCGTAATCGCAGCCTTCGACGCGTTCGGAGGCGACCGCTCGAGCGCTCCGGGCCTGTGGGACGTCGCCGCCGCGTTCGAGCTGCTCCACAGCGCGTTCGTGATCCACGACGACCTCATCGATCGAGACGTCGAGCGGCGCGGCGTCCCCAATGTCGGCGGCACCTTCCGCTCGCACGCCCGCTCGCTCGGCGTCAGCGTCGACGACGCCGAACGCGTCGGCGACGCGGCGGCCGTTCTCGCCGGCGACATCCTGCTCTACGAGGCGGCCCGCCTCGTCGCCACCGCCGACGTCGCCCCCGATCAGCGGGTCGGACTGTTCGATCTCCTCGACGACGCCGTGCTCGTGTCCGCGATCGGCGAGCTCGCCGACGTCGAGCAGGCGGTCGTGCCCACCGAGCCCGAGACCGCGCAGCTGTTAAGCACGGCGCACGACAAGACCGCGGTGTACTCGTTCTGCGCACCCCTCGCCGCCGGCGCCGTCCTCGCTTCCGCCGACGAGGGCGATCGGGCCGTGCTGTTGTCGGTCGGCGCGGACCTCGGCCTGGCGTTCCAACTCGTCGACGACCTCATCGGCACCTTCGGTGATGAGGCACAGGCGGGCCGGGGCGCAGGTGCCGATCTGCGCGAAGCCAAGCGGACACCGCTCATCTCCTTCGCCCGGGAGTCCGCATCCTGGCCCCAGGTCTCGTCCGCGCTCGCGATGGCGCCGACCGGTCCGATCGCGGTGCAGGCCGCGCAGCGCGAGCTCGACGCGAGCGGCGCCCGCGAGCAGCTCGTCACCCTCATCGGCCAGACGCTCGCGTCGGTGCGGCGCCGGGCAACCGAACTGCCGCCCGACGCCCACGCCCTCATCGAGCAACTCGCCGAAGGCATCGAAGGACGGATCCCGTGACCCCCGATCACTCCGCTATCGCGCTGTACGACCGGACGGCGCGCGATGCGGCCGCCGTGGTCATCTCCGCGTACTCGACCTCGTTCGGACTCGCAGCCCGTCTGCTGGGGCCGCGAGTGCGTCCCCACGTGCGGAACATCTACGCCCTCGTCCGGATCGCCGACGAGATCGTCGACGGCTCGGCTGAACAGGCGGGGATGCCGCTGCCAGCTCAACGACGCATTCTCGACGCGCTCGAGGAGGAGACGCTCGTGGCGGTCGACGAAGGCTTCAGCGCCAATCTCATCGTCCACGCCTTCGCCTCCACCGCGCGGGAGTGCGGGATCGGCGCCGACCTGGTGCGCCCGTTCTTCGCATCGATGCGCACCGATCTCGAGGTGAGTTCGCACGATGCCGGCTCGCATGACTCGTACGTCTACGGTTCGGCGGAGGTCGTGGGGCTGATGTGCCTCCAGACCTTCGTCAACGCCGGCGGTTCGCATCCGCGTCCCGCCGATCCCGCCCTCGTCGACGGCGCGCGCCGTCTCGGCGCCGCCTTTCAGGACGTGAACTTCTTGCGCGATCTCCCCCACGACGTCGGATCCCTCGGGCGCGACTACCTCGGCGTCGAGGGCGGCGCAGGCACGTCATCACGCGCCGAGGTCCTGGACCGCATCGACGCCGACCTCGACGCGGCGGGCGCGATCATCCCCCGGCTGCCCGCGGACTGCCGCCGGGCGGTCACCGCTGCTCACGACCTCTTCACGGCGCTCTCCCGTCGCCTGCGGCGCGCCGGCGAGACCGACCAGCGGGTTCGCGTGCCCAACGCCGTCAAGCTCGGGCTCGCCGCCCGCGCGACCGTGGGTGCCGCTCCCCTGCGAGCGGGCGCATGAGCCGCCGGGCACGCTCGCACACGGCATCGCAGGGATCGCGCGCCGTCGTGATCGGCGGCGGCATCGCCGGGCTCTCGACGGCCGCACTGCTGGCCGACGAGGGATACACGGTGACCGTCATCGAGGCGCGCGAGGACACGGGCGGTCGCGCCGGCTCCTGGGAGCGCGACGGCTTCCGGTTCGACACCGGACCGAGCTGGTACCTCATGCCCGAAGTCTTCGAGCATTTCTTCGCACTCCTCGGAACGTCTGCGGCGGCCGAACTCGATCTGGTTCCCCTCGCGCCCGCCTACCGCGTGTACGCCGAACCCGAGGGCGACGGCGCCGGCGAACACATCGACGTCGTGTCCGGCCGCGCCGAGGCCGCCGCGCTGTTCGAGAGTCGCGAGCCGGGCGCGGGAGCACGCCTCGACGAGTACCTCGACTCGGCCGCCGACGCCTACGACCTGGCCGTGTCGAAGTTCCTCTACGACACTTACGCCACGTCGGAGGGCCTCCGCGACCCCGACATCCTGAAGCGGGTCCCGACCCTCGCCCCGCTGCTCACCCGGTCGTTGAACCGGTTCGTCGAGAGCCGCTTCAACGACCCCGTGCTCCGCCAGGTTCTGGGGTACCCCGCGGTCTTCCTCGGCTCCTCGCCCTACGACGTGCCGAGCCTTTACCACCTGATGAGTCACCTCGATCTCGACGACGCGGTCCTGTACCCCCGGGGCGGCTTCACGGAGGTCATCGCCGCCATCGAGCGCCTGGCCCGTCAGCGCGGGGTCGAGGTGCGCACCGGAACGGCGGTCTCGCAGATCCTCACGGCCGCCGACGGCACGGCGACCGGCGTCCGCCTCGCCGACACCACCGAGATCCCGGCCGACGTCGTGGTCTCGACGGCCGACCTGCACCACACCGAGACGGTGCTCTTGCCGCCCGAACGGCAGTCGTACCCGGAGCGCTGGTGGCGCAAGCGCACGCCGAGCTTCGGTGCACTGCTGATCCTCCTCGGCGTCGACGGCGAACTCCCCGAGCTCTCGCACCACACGCTGCTCTTCACGCGGGGCTGGCGCGAGAACTTCGATGCGATCGCGGGCCGCGACACCCACATCCCGGATCCCGCCTCGCTGTATGTCTGCCGGCCGAGCGCGACCGACGACACCGTCGCACCGGACGGCTCGGAGAATCTGTTCGTCCTCGTCCCGATCCCCGCCGACCCCGGGCTCGGGCGCGGCGGCATCGACGGCGGAGGCGACGCCGCGATCGAAGCGGCGGCGGATCGCGCCATCGCGCAGATCGCGCAGTGGACGGGCGCGACCGATCTCGCTTCCCGAGTGCGTGTGCGGCGGACGATCGCTCCGGCGGACTTCGCCCGCGATCTCGGCGCGTGGCGGGGGAACTCCCTCGGGCTGGCGCACACGCTGACGCAGAGCGCGCTGTTCCGACCGGGAAACGCGTCGAAGAAGGTTCCCGGCCTCTACTACGCCGGCTCGTCCGTTCTGCCCGGCATCGGCCTGCCGATGTGCCTGATCTCGGCGGAGCTCGTCGTCAAGCGTCTGCGAGGCGACACGACAGCCGGACCGCTGCCCGAGCCCACGACGCCCGCCGGTTGATCGTTGCCGGGCCTGTACCTGATCGCCCTGCTCGTGTCGCTGTGCGGCGTCGGGCTGCTCGATCGGCGGTTCCGGCTCGCGTTCTGGCGCGACCGACGGCGAACCATCGTCGCCGCGCTGGCGGGCACGGTGTTCTTCCTCGTCTGGGACGCGGTGGGGATCGCGACGGGCGTCTTCGTCAAGGGCGGCAGCGCGTCACTGCTGGGCATCGACCTCGCCCCGCACCTTCCGCTCGAAGAGCCGGTCTTCCTGCTCTTCCTCAGCTACCTGGCGCTCGTGGCGTACGGCGGCGCCAGACGGTGGCACGAGGAACGTCGAACGGATGCAGCGCCGTGACCTACCCGATCATCGTCATTCCCTTCGTCATCGTGACGATCGTCGTGACGGCGGCCTCAGCCCGTCGTCCGCGATTCGCCGCGCGCATGGCCTGGTCGGCGGTAGCCGCCGTCGTGCTCATCCTGCTGACGGCCGTCTTCGATAACGTGATGATCGCCGCAGGGCTGTTCACCTACCCGGAGGAGCACCTCAGCGGCATCCGAATCGGCCTGGCACCGCTCGAGGACTTCGCGTACCCGTTGTGCGCGGCCTTCCTGGTGCCGGCCGTCGCAACTCTCCTGGAGAAGCCGAACCGATGACCGCCCCCGCGCTCGCACGTCAACTCCTCATCGCCTCGCGCCCGGTGAGCTGGATCAACACCGCGTATCCGTTCGCCGCGGCCTATCTGCTCACCACGCGCCAGATCGACGCGACGCTGATCATCGGCACCCTCTTCTTCCTCGTGCCCTACAACCTCGCGATGTACGGCATCAACGACGTCTTCGACTACGAGTCCGACCTGAGGAATCCTCGGAAGGGCGGAGCGCACGGCGCGATCCTGGATCGCGGCGCGCACCGGGCGACCCTGTGGGCTGCGGGCCTGTCGTGTCTGCCCTTCGTGGCATACCTCGTCCTCACCGGGTCGCCGCTGTCGTGGCTCGTCCTCGCGGCGAGCCTCTTCTTCGTCGTCTTCTACAGCGCTCCCCCATTGCGCCTCAAAGAGCGCCCCTTCGCCGACTCGGTGACGAGCAGCATCCACTTCTTCTCGCCTGCGGTGTACGGGCTCGTGCTGGCGGGGGCTACCTGGACCTGGCAGCTCACCGTCATCGTGCTGGCATTCGCCGCATGGGGCGTCGCCTCGCACGCCTTCGGCGCCGTCCAGGACGTCGGCGCAGACCGCGAAGCGGGAATCGCCTCCCTCGCGACCGTCCGCGGCGCACGCTGGACCGTGCGGTTCGCGCTCGCCTGCTACGTCCTGGCGGGGGTGCTCATGCTCGCCACCGAGTGGCCCGGTCCTCTTGCGGCCCTCGTCGTGATCCCGTACCTCATCACCCTCTGGCCGTTCCGGAACATCACCGACGACACCTGCGAGCGGGCCACCGCCGGCTGGGACCGGTTCCTCTGGCTCAATCAGCTCGGCGGATTCATCGTCACGCTGCTGCTCATCTGGTGGTGGCTGATCACGTCGTGATCGGCCACCCCGACGCCCGTCCCGATTCGATCAGGCCGCCGGATTCGTGGCGTTCGCCGTCTCGATGATGCGGCTCGCGCGGATCGGGTGCCCCTGGGTGGTCAGGCAGCGTCCGGTAGCGAGATCCCATTTCCAGTCGTGGAGCGAGCAGGTGAGCACACCGTCCTCGATCTTCCCGGTCTTCGTCAGATCTGCGCGCAGGTGCGGGCAGCGTCGCTGCACGGTCCAATCGCCGAGCTCGGCATCCTCGGTCTGGTCCGACTGCTCGGCGTACCAGTTCTCGACGTACTCGATGCGGTCACGCGACAGGCACTTGAGGAACGTGGTGAGGAACTCGTTGAACTTGCCGCTGCGACCGACCTCGAACTGCATCGACAGGAAGATCGAGTTCGACCAGTCGATCTCGTGGTCTCGGATGTTCGTCGACACGAGGTCGGCGGGGATCGTGTACCAGTAGATGCACTCCTCCCCGGCGTACTCGCGCACCTTCGCCTTGGGGAAGTCGACGACCATGTCGAGCTCGCCGATGCGGAACCGAACCATCCCGCCCACACCGTTGCGGATCGTCCGCGCACGCCGCAGGAGCGGCTCCCACCACTGCTTGATCGCGGCGAGCATCTCGTCCGGCGGCAGCACCGCGGCGCGGCGCTCGACCTCGGCGCGCACCTCGTCCTGGCGGCTGTCGCGCTGCTCGGCGAGGTAGCTCCATTTGTCGGCGAAGATGCGCTCGATCTCGGCATCCGTGTAGAGCGTCTGGGTGATCTCGAGAGCGCCGTGATTCAGGTCCACCTGTGTTCCGGGAACGAACAGGTACCCGTTCTGGTCGGGCCGCTCTTCCTTCATGTGCGCCAGGAACTGCGCCTGATCCGTGAAGATCGAGTCGTTCTGCTCACCCCAGCCGTTGTAGCGGAAGAGCTCCTCGCGCAGGAACATCGGGGGCCCGGCCATCGGGAACACGTGAGGCGCGTCGACCTTGTCGATGTAGTACATCGCGCGCTTGTTCTGCGCGTCGCGCTTGAGCTGAGCGAAGTTCTGCTTCGCGTCCTGGGGCAGGTCGTAGACCATCGGCCACCAGATGGCCCCGGAGACCTGCGTGAAGTAGGCGTCGGGCTTGCCGAACGACATCAGCTTGTCGAGGTCGAGCGGGTGCGAGTCGTTCTGGTTCAGCACCGAGGCGGTGCCGTCGTCGACAGACAGCGACGAGTCGCCGATCGGACCGTCGCTCGGTGCCCGGAGCGGGGTGACCATGAGCGTGAGATCGCCGAACTCGAGGGGCACACCGGCCTGGGTGTAGATGATGTTGTCGTATCCCAGATCGCGAAGATCGCGTTCGAGGTCGTCGGTCGGGTACTCGGGCAGCAGCACACGGATGTCGGTCGGCACGTGCGCGCGCAACAGAGCCGGGTCGAAGTGATCACGGTGCCGGTGCGAGATGTAGAGGAAGTCGGCGCGCCCGAAACGTTCCCAGTCGAGTCCGCGGTTGTCGGGGAAAGGGAACCACGAGCCGAAGAAGCTCGGTCCGACGACCGGGTCGCAGAGGATGCTGCCCCCTGCCGTCTCGATGAACATTCCCGCGTGTCCCAGGCCTGTGATGCGCATGACGATGACCTCCTGTTGCGACTGGTCGAGTCTACGTGAGGCCCCGCCGACGACCGGCCGCTGCGGGCCGTGTCAGTTCGTCTGCGGGCTGGTCCGCGCTTCACGCGAGCAGCTGGCGGATGTCGTCCGCCGTCAAGGCGTTCGAGAACGCGCCGTCCGCGTCGAGCACGGCACTGATGAGGCGCGCCTTGCGCCGCTGCAGCTCGACCACCTTCTCCTCGATCGTGCCGGCGGCGATGAGCCGGTAGACGGTGACCGGGCGGTCCTGACCGATGCGATGCGTCCGGTCGATCGCCTGCTGCTCGGCCGCAGGGTTCCACCACGGGTCGAGGAGGAAGACGTAGTCCGCTTCCGTGAGCGTCAGCCCGACACCACCGGCCTTGAGGCTGATGAGGAACACGGGGTCCTGTCCACGGCGGAAGGCTTCGACGACATCGGCACGGCGGGTGGTCGAGCCGTCGAGCCGCACGACGCCGACACCGTGCGCCCGCAGATCGTCCTCCACGGTGTCGAGGAACGAGGTGAACTGGCTGAACACGAGAGCACGATGACCCTCAGCGATGACCTCATCGAGGCGGCCTCGGAGCGCGTCGAGCTTGCTCGGGACGATTCCCGGCCCGCCGACATCCACGAGCGCTGGCGCCAATGCGAGCATCCTCAGCAGTGTCAGCGAGCGGAAGACGATGAATCGCTGGCTGTCGAGGTCATCGAGCAGCCCCAGCACCTTCCGCCGCTCCCGTTGCAGCACACGCTCGTATACCGCGCGGTGCCCGCTGGACAGCTCGACGCGCACGTCCTGCTCCTGCCGCGGTGGGAGATCGGCTGCGACGACGTCCTTCGTGCGCCGCAGCAGGAACGGCTGCACACGACGCCGGAGCCGCGCGAGACGGCGTTCTCGGGCGGCGCCGCCTTCGGCGTTCTCGTCGACGCGTCCGTGCTCGATCGGCTTCACGTACTCCTCGCGGAAGCGGCGCGCGGACGGGAACAGCCCCGGGCTCGTCAGCGACAGGATCGACCAGAGATCGGTGAGGCCGTTCTCGAGCGGGGTTCCGGTCGCGGCGAAGATGACGTCCGCCTGGAGGCCGAGCACCGCGCGGTGCACGCGGGTGCGGGGGTTCTTCACATACTGTGCCTCGTCCAGCACGACCGTCGACCAGCGATGGGCGGCGTACGACGCGGCGTCCAGCCGCAGGAGCGCATACGACGTCACGACGACGTCGGTCTCCGCCCCCGACCATTGCGCTCCCACCTGCTCGACGACGGCGATCCGCAGGCCGGGAGCGTGACGTGCCGCTTCGTCGCGCCACGCCGATACCACCGAGGTCGGCGCGACCACGAGCGCCGGATGGGTCTCGCCGCGCTCCCGCTCGCGCTCGAGCAGCGCCAGCAGCTGAAGGGTCTTCCCGAGGCCCATGTCGTCGGCGAGGATGCCGCCCAGCCGGGCGTCGCGAAGTGCCGCGAGCCACGCAAACCCCTCGCGCTGATAGGGACGGAGCGTCGTGGTGATGCCCGCCGGTGGAGGCGGCTGAGCATGGCGACCGCCTACCGATTCGTCCGCGCGCAGACGATCGAGAGCGGCGCGCCAGCGGACCGCGGGCTCGGCCTCGTCGGCGAGGTCCTCGAAGTCCGACCAGAGCTGCAGCTGGTAGCGACTCACCCGCGTGCCGCCGGTGTCCCACTCGACGAGGTCGCGCGAGTCCTCGATGAGCTCTCGGAGACGGTCCAGCGCCGGGTGCGACAGCGAGAAGTAGGCGCCGTCCGAGAGCAGCATCTTCTTCCGCCGCTGCGCGAGTGCGGTGAACAATGGCCGGAACGGCACGCGGCGCCCCTCGACCTCGACGTGCACGCCGAGCTCGAACCAGTCGGCGTCGCTCGTCTCGACCGTACGCACACGGATGCGGGGATCGCCGGAGAGCTCGCGATACGAACGCGCCACGCCCGAGGTCTCGACGCGGACCCCATCCACCGTCTGGAGCACCGGCACGACCTCGTTCGTGAACTCGGCGGCGTCGATGCCGCTCCGGGTTCCCCCGGGCGAGAAGGGGCGTTCGGTCGCCCTGGCCCAGGCCGCCTCGAGCGACGTCCGCAACTCGGCGTCAGCCGACGAGGAGCCCGCCGCGCTCTCCCAGGGCACACGACCGACCCCCGGCACCTGCCAGACGATCGTGTAGGCCAGCTCGTCGCGCGGACGCTGATCGACCGTGACGACCACGGTCGTACGCGCGGGCGCCGGCAGCCGCACCCCGGGCCCGGCTGCCACGACCCCCTCCCGCGCAAGCTGCGGGTAGGCCTCACGGAGGAAGTCGTCGCGCTCCGCCGCCGGCACGGCGACCGGGCTCCCTGCGGCCAGCAGAGAACGCACCCCGGGTCCGACGCCCGCCTGCGCGAACACGACGCGGAGCGAATCGCCCGCCTGATCGATCCCGTAGACCCCGACGTGGCCGATGGGGCGTGCATGCGCCGCGGCGTCGCCGTCGTCGAAGCGCACGACGGGTGTGAGCAGCAAGCCGCCGTCGGGGGCCCCCTCGACGCGCACCTCGACCGAGGCCGAATCACCGAGCCTGACATCCTGGTCGGGCCGCGTCGCCACGATCGGGATGCCGAGCTGCGCCGCGGAACGCAAGTGAGGCCAGAGCAACTCCGAGTCGGCGCCGTCGATCGTCAACCAGTCCGAGTCGCCGTATCCGCCGAGGAGTCGTGCGTCGTGAGCGATGCCGTAGAGGGTCGAGAACCATCGCGCCCGGGACGGGTCGACACGCCAGGCGCCGCGCCGCAGCGATTCCCAGGTCTCGTCGCCCTGCACCCATCGCCCGCTCGCCCCGCTCCGCGACAGCGGGCGGGCGGCGAGTCGGAGCTCGCCGTCGGACGTCGCGACGCTGCGCGCCGTGGCCGGAAGCACGCGCCGCGGGCCCCAATGAGCCGCCGAGGCGCTCTCTCGTTGCCGCAGCTGCAGGCCGAGCGCGACGGTGTTCTCACCGGTCGCCGCTGGCAGCAGAACCGTACGCCACGACGGCGTCGCCCTCACGGTCACGGATTCGGCCTCATCCGAGGATCCTCGCGCGTACCTCCGACGTCGATCAGCCGAGTCGCGCGACCCGGCCGAGCACGCCGTGGACGAAGGCGCTCGAACCGTCGGTCGAGAACTCCTTCGCCAGCTCGACGGCCTCGTCGATCGCGACCGCGGGGGGAACCGCGTCGTTGTACACGATCTCCCAGACGCCCAGTCGCAGGATCGCCCGATCGACGGCCGGCATCCGCGCCAGCGACCAATCCTTCGCGAACGTGGTGATCTGCTCGTCGATCTCGTCGCGGTTGTCGATGACACCGTCGATGATCTCGCGGGCGTAGAGCCACGATGCCTCGCGCGCGGGCTCGAGCGCCGCACGCTTCGCCTCGGCGGCGAGGGTCACGCCGAGGTCGTCGCCGCGGATGTCGGACTGGTAGAGGATGTCGAGGGCGCGCTTGCGCGCCTTGGAGCGAGCGCTCATCGGACGAGGACCGGCGTCAGTTCACGCGGCCGAGGTAGTCACCCGTGCGGGTGTCGACCTTGACCTTCGTGCCCTGCTCGACGAACAGCGGAACCTGGATCTCGTACCCGGTCTCGACTGTCGCGGACTTCGTGCCGGCCGACGAGCGATCGCCCTGCAGGCCGGGCTCGGTGTACGTGATCTCGAGCACGACAGAAGCGGGGAGCTCGATGTAGAGCGGGTTGCCGTTGTTCAGCGCGATCTGCACCTGCTGGTTCTCGAGCAGGTAGTTCTTGGCGTCGCCGACGGTGGCGGCGGGAACCGTGATCTGGTCGTAGTCGTCGACGTCCATGAAGACGAAGTTGTCGCCGTCGTTGTAGAGGTAGGTGAAATCGCGGCGGTCGACGTTCTCGATCTCGATCTTCGCGCCTGCGTTGTAGGTGCGGTCGACGGTCTTGCCCGACACGACGTTCTTCAGCTTCGTGCGCACGAACGCGCCACCCTTGCCGGGCTTGACGTGCTGGAACTCGATGACGTTCCAAAGCTGACCGTCGATGCTGAGGACGACGCCGTTCTTGATGTCTGCGGTCGATGCCATGAGTGTGGAGTTCCGTTCGTGTGGTCGGGCGGCCGACGGGCCGAGGATCGATTCTACGCGAGGATGTCGAGCAGCTGTCGCGTCGCGCGCGCGTATCCGGCGACGCCTTCGCCGATGACATGCACGGCGGCGACGTCGGCGACATAGGAGTGGTGCCGGAAGCTCTCGCGCTGGGAGACATCGGAGATGTGGACCTCGGCCACCGGCAGCGCGACTCCCGCGAGGGCGTCGCGAAGGACGACGGAGGTGTGTGTGAGACCACCGGGGTTGATGATGATGCCCGCACAGTCCGTACGAGCCTCGTGAATGGCGTCGATGAGAACGCCCTCGTGGTTGCTCTGCACGCAGCGCACCTCGACACCGCGCTCGGCCGCTGTCTCGGCCACGAGCGCCTCGACGTCAGCGAGCGTCTCGCGGCCGTAGATCTCCGGCTCGCGGATGCCGAGCAGGTTCAGGTTCGGCCCGTTGACGAGCAGCAGGCGTCGGGGGGTGTTCACGCGCCCACCCTACCGATGACCGGCGGGATCAGGCCCCGACCTCCTGGTACGCGGCGAAGAGAAGCGACTCGTCGGGCGCCTGCAGCACCGTGGGCTTCGCGATGTCGTCGAGCACGATGAACCGCAGCATCGAGCCGCGCGTCTTCTTGTCGCGTTGCATCGTTGCCAGCAGCTGGCGCCACGCACCCGCGCGGTACGACGTGGGCAGCCCGAGGGTCTCGAGGATGTCGCGGTGGCGCTGGGCTGCGGCATCCGGGAGCCGGCCCGCCAGCCGCGAGAGCTCGGCGGCGAACATCATCCCCACGGACACCGCCGCGCCGTGGCGCCACTGGTACCGCTCGGCGTGTTCGATCGCGTGCCCGAGCGTGTGTCCGTAATTGAGCACTTCACGAAGGCCCGCCTCGCGCAGGTCCTCCCCCACGACCTTCGCCTTCATGTCGATGGCGAGCTCGATGCTGCGCCGGAACGCATCGCTGTGCGGGTCGACCGCCGCCTCGGGATCGGCCTCGATGAGGTCGAGGATCTCGGGGTGCCAGATGAAGCCGGCCTTCACGACCTCCGCGAACCCGGCGACGCGCTCGTTGCGCGAAAGCCCGTCGAGCAGGTCGAGGTCGCAGACGACCGCGACGGGGGGCCAGAAAGCCCCCACCAGGTTCTTGCCCTCCGCGGTGTTGATGCCCGTCTTACCGCCGACGGCCGCATCGACCATGCCGAGCACCGTCGTGGGGACCTGCACGACGGCGATGCCCCGCAACCACGTCGCGGCGACGAAACCGGCGAGGTCGGTCACGGCACCCCCGCCGAATCCGACGACGGCGTCTGTCCGGGTGAAGTCGGCCTGGCCCATGACCTGCCAGCAGAAGGCCGCGACCTCGACGCGCTTGCCCTGCTCGGCGTCGGGGATCTCGGCGAGCAGCACCTGACGGTCGGCCCCCAGCATCTCGCGCAGACGTTCGGCCTGCGCCGACAGCGTCGGGGGGTGAACGATGAGCACCTTGCGGGCGGTCTCGGGCAGAGCCGAGCCGACGAGCGGGAGGATGCCGCGCCCGATGGTGACGTCGTAGGGCGAGGCGCCCCCGACGGCGATGACGGTGGTGTCTGTCATGACGTCTCCTCCTGAGCCCACGCCGCGATGGCGTCGACGATGTCCTGGATCCGGCCGGTGGATGTGTCGAATCGCGTGTCGGCGAGCTGTCCGTAGAGCTCGCGACGGCTCTCGGCGACCTCGCGCCAGCGACCCACCGGGTCGTCGCCCTGCAGCAGCGGGCGCGTGGTCCCGGCGAGGCGGGACGCGATCGTCTGTTCCGACACGGTCAGCAGCACCACGCGGTGCGAGGCCAGGTCGGCTCGGGTGTCGGCATGCAGCACCGCGCCGCCGCCGAGCGCGACGACGCCGCCGCGACCGAGGGCTTCGACGACCGCACGTCTCTCGAGCTCGCGGAAGTGGTGCTCGCCGTGTGCCGCGAAGAGCTGCTCGATCGGGCCGTGGTCGCGGACGACGAGGCTGTCGCTGTCGGTGAACGTCGTCCCGAGCACGCGCGCCAGCTTCTTTCCGATGCTCGACTTGCCCGCGCCCATCGGTCCGATCAGGACGATCGCGGGGGCTGTCATCCGATCGCGTCGTCGCTGAACGCCGCCGAGCGAAGCGTCTCGGGGATCGCCGCGAGGTATCCCTCGAGGTTGCGACGCGTCTCGGCGACGTTGTCGCCACCGAACTTCTCGAGCACCGACTCGGCGAGCACGATGGCGACCATCGCCTCGGCGACGACGCCCGCCGCCGGCACGGCGCAGACGTCGGAGCGCTGGTGGTGCGCCGTCGCAGAGTCACCCGAGGCGACGTCGACGGTGCGCAGGGCCTTGGGCACGGTCGCGATCGGCTTCATACCGGCCCGGACACGCAGGACGGTACCGGTGGACATCCCGCCCTCGGTGCCGCCGGCCTTGTCGCTGGAACGCGCGATGCCCGCATCGGTCGCGAACAGCTCGTCGTGCGCCGCAGAGCCGCGACGACGCGTGGTCTCGAACCCGTCACCGACCTCGACGCCCTTGATCGCCTGGATGCCCATCAGCGCCTGCGCGAGCTTCGCATCGAGACGGCGGTCCCACTGCACGTGCGAACCGAGCCCGGGCGGGAGCCCGTATGCGAGGACCTCGACGATGCCGCCGAGCGTGTCGCCGTCCTTCTTGGCAGCGTCGACCTCGGCAACCATCGCCGCAGACGTGTCGGCGTGGAAGCACCGCAGCGGATCGGCGTCGAGGGCGTCGACGTCGTCGGGGCTCGGCAGGGGCGCGCCGTCGGGCACCCGGACCGGGCCGATGGAGAGGGTGTGGCTGACGAGGCGGATCCCGAGCTCGCCGAGGAACGAGCGGGCGACGGCACCGAGCGCCACCCGCGCGGCGGTCTCGCGAGCGCTCGCACGCTCGAGGATCGGGCGGGCCTCGTCGAAGCCGTACTTCTGCATGCCGACGAGGTCGGCGTGGCCCGGACGGGGGCGCGTCAGGGCGGCGCCGCGTCCGCGCGAGCGCTCGGTGAGCTCGACGGGCTCGGGGCTCATCACCTCGACCCACTTGGGCCACTCGGTGTTCCCGATGCGCAGCGCGATCGGGCTGCCGAGGCTGAAGCCGTGACGCACGCCCGTCGAGATCGTGAGCTCGTCCTCCTCGAACTTCATGCGCGAACCGCGGCCGTAGCCGAGCTTGCGCCGAGCGAGGTCGGCTTGGATGGCGGCACGCGATACGGGCACGCCGGCGGGAAGACCCTCCATGAGGGCGACGAGTTCGGGGCCGTGCGATTCGCCGGCCGTGAGCACGCGGAGCATTCGTCTATCCTCCCACGAGCGCCCGGCGCATGACGGCGACGACGCCCTCCTCGCCGGGCAGCGGTTCGTCAGGCGATCCCGTCGCGAAGATGCGGATCTGCAGCACCGCCTGGTGGAGCAGCATGGTCGCCCCGGCGTGAGCGGGCCGGCCGGCCGCCAGCCACGCGTGTCCGAGCGCAGTCGGCCAGGTGCCGTAGACGACGTCGTACAGCGTGCCGCCGACGGCCGCGAGACGCGCCGAGACGGCATCCGTGACCGGTGCGTCTCCAGGCAGCGTCGACACGGTCAGCTCGACGTCGCCCGCGGGAGCGTCCAGCGGCGACACCGTCGCGTCGATGCCACTGCTCGCCGCGAGCGCCAGCAGAGGGGCCGCCGCGGCGGGTCTGCGCGCGGCGATGTCGACGCGATCGACGCCGATGCGCTCGAGGGCGAGGAGCGCCGAGGTCGCCGTCGCCCCCGCGCCGACGATGCGCGCCCGTGCCGCGCCCGCGAGACCGATCTCGGTGAGCGCGGCCGCCAGGCCGCCGACATCCGTGTTGAAGGCCGCCCACCCGTCGCCGGAGCGCACAAGCGTATTCGCCGCACCGGTCGCACTCGCCGCGGCATCCCGTCGGCGACCCGCGGTGTGCGCGAGGGTCTTCAGCGGCATCGTCAGCGAGAGTCCGTGCACCTCGGAGTCGAGCGCGGCCAGCTCGCGTGCGAACGACGACTCGTCGACCCGACGTCGCCCGTACGTCCACGGCAAGCCGAGCCGGTCGTAGGCCGCGGCGTGGAGCAGCGGCGACAGACTGTGCTCGATCGGCGAGCCCCACACCTCGAAACGACGACGCGGGCGCGCCGAAAGGTCAGCAGCCCCGGTTGTCATTCGCGTCGCACCACGCGTGCCACTGGTCGATGCCCGCCTGGTGCTCTTCGTACGTCGCCGAGAAGATCGTCTCGCCGGTGTCCATGTTCCACGTGACGAAGTAAAGCCACGGGCCCTCGGCGGGATGCATGGCCGCATCGATAGCTTTGTCGCCGGGATTCGCGATCGGTCCGGCCGGCAGGCCCTCCCGGACGTAGGTGTTCCAGGCGTTGTCATCTTCCAGAGCCGCTGCGGACGAGCTCGCCGTGCCGTCGTGCATCTCGTCGTACCCGTACTGCGCCGTGGAGTCCATCTGCAGACGCATGCCGTCGGTCAGGCGGTTCGCGATGACGCGCGACACCTTGTAGAAGTCGTCCGACAGCCGTGCCTCGCGCTGGATGATGGATGCCGTCGTGAGGATCTCCTCACGACGATCCTCCGGTACCCCCGCGGCGTTGAGGGACTCGACCGTACGGTCGACCATCGTGCGCACGATGTCGGCGGCGGACAGACCGGGGTCGAACTGATAGGTCGCCGGGAACAGCCAGCCCTCGAGCGTGTCGGCGGCGACACCGTAGGCGGCAGGATCGGCGACGGCGGCGGTGAAGTCCTCGACCGGCATCCCCGTTCCCTGCGCGAGCACCTCGACGGTCTGATCCATCGTCAGCCCCTCGCGCAGCTGCGCTGCGTTCTGGCGCTTGCTCGTCGGATCGAGGATGAGGGCGAGGGCGGCCTCAGAGGTCATCCGCTGCTGCAGCGCATAGACACCGGGTTGGAAGGTGGGGTTCTGAGCCGTCGCGATCAAGTGATCGTAGAACGCCGTCGGAGTCTTGGTCACGCCCTGGTCGAAGAGCGTCTGCGAGATCGTCGAGCCGGTGTCGCCGCCGACGACGGTCACGAGCACCTCGCCCGTCGCCTCGCCGGGCTCGAAGTCTTTCGGCTCCTCCCAGCCCATCACCGACCGGATCTGCGGCTCGTAGGTGTTCCAGACCCATGCTGCGCCCACACCGATGCCCCCGACGATCGCCAGGATCACGACGAGCACGACCCACTTGGCGATGCGGCTCTTCTTCCGATCGCGGTCGTGCCGGCTGGGCACCGCGCCGACCTCGTGCGTGCTGACCTCACCCGTGAACAGGGCGTCGAGTGTGCCGACAGCAGGCGCAGCGGCCCGCGGCGCCTGCTGGTGCGTCGGCTGCTCGCCCTGAGCCTGATCGCGGGACGCCGGAGCGTGCGCCGATGCACGGTGCTCAGCGGCGGAGGCCGGCGCGTACTCGGGACGCGAGGCGTCACCGGAAGGCGCTGCACCACCCGGCGCGGATGCCGTGCTCTGGGCGGCCGCGCGCGCTGCCCGTCGGCTCGTCGGGACGCCGGTGTCGTGCGGCGGGCGGTCAGTCATGTCAGGGGTGCTCCTGCGAGGGTGCGACGGAAGCGCCGGGCGGGTTACCGGTGCTCTTCTCGACGTCGAGTGCCTGCTGGAGGAGCACTACGGCGGCGACCTGGTCAACAATGCTACGAGATGATCGCTGGGATCGGCCCGAACCGCGCAATGCGCTGTGCGCGCTGACGGTGCTCAGCCGCTCGTCGACCAGGCGCACGGAGTGGCCGGCAGCGGCTAGGGCCTCGGCGAAGCCGCGCGCATCGGCCGTCGATGCCGTCTCCCGTCCGCTGAGCGCGACCGGCAGCCCGACGACGAGCTCGACCGCCTCGTACTCCGCCGCAAGGGCGGCGATACGGGCGAGATCGCCCTCGCCACGCGGCACCGTCTCGACCGGCACCGCCAGCAGACCGTCCCGGTCGCACCGCGCGACGCCGATCCGAGCGGTGCCGACATCGACGCCGATACGGACGCCGGGCCGGAATCCGCTCACAAGCCGCTCGCCGCGTCGCGGACGGCGCGGAGCGCCGCCGGGAGCGCTGCAGCGTCCGTCCCGCCGCCCTGCGCCACATCGTCGCGTCCACCGCCGCCGCCACCGAGAGCGGATGCCGCAGCCTTCGCCAGGACGCCGGCCTTGGCGCCGGTGGCGCGCGCGGCCTCATTGGCGGCGACCACGACGACGGGTCGCTCGCCGACGACGGCACCCAGTGCGACGATCGCCGCGGTGTCGGCTCCGAGCCGCTCGCGCACCTGCAACGCCAGGGTGCGCACATCGTCGGCGGATCCCGCGGATCCCAGCGACTCGGCGACGATCTGGAACGGTCCCGCGGGCGAGGCCGTCGCCACGAGTTGCGGCAGCCGGTCGGCGAGGGCGCGTGCCTCGAACTGGGCGATCCGCTTCTCCGCGGCCTTGAGGCTCGCGGCGAGCTCAGCGACACGGGCCGCGAGCTGATCGCGCGGCGTCTTCAACGACGTCGTGAGCTGCGAGACGATCGCGCGCTCGGCTGCCAGCTCGCGGAAGGCATCCTGCCCGACCAGCGCCTCGACGCGGCGGTTCGAGGCGCCGACCGACGACTCGCCGATGAGGTTGATGAGGCCGACCTCAGCGCTGGACGACACATGGGTGCCGGCGCAGAGCTCGCGCGACCAGGGACCCCCGATGTCGACCATGCGGACGGTCTCGCCGTACTTCTCGCCGAAGAGCGCCATGGCTCCGGCGGCCTTCGCCTCGTCGAGCGACATGATCCGCGTTGTGACCTCGAGGTTGTCACGGACAGCGTTGTTGGCGATCTCCTCGATCTCGGTACGGGTCTCGGGCGAGAGCGCCTGACCCCACGAGAAGTCGAACCGCAGGTAGCCGGCACGGTTCAGCGAGCCGGCCTGCGTCGCGCTCTTGCCGAGCGTGTCGCGCAGGGCAGCGTGCACGAGGTGCGTGGCGGAGTGAGCCTGCTGCGCCGCCCGCCGGTTCGCGGCATCCACCACCGTCGTCGCGGATTCGCCGACCGCCACCTCACCGGTCGTGACCTCGACGGTGTGGCTGACGAGCCCGGGGACCGGCTTCTGCACGTCGAGGACTTCGAGCTCGTAGCCCGGGCCCACGATGACGCCCTTGTCGGCGACCTGGCCGCCGGACTCGGCGTACAGGGCCGTCTCGGCGAGGATCACCTCGGCGATCTGCCCCTGCGCGGCGCGGTCGACCGAGACGCCGCCGACCAGGATGCCGAGCACGCGCGAGCCCGTCTCCAGCTCGGTGTAGCCGGTGAAGACCGTCTCGCCCTGCGCGCGGAAATCGCGGTACACGCTCGTGTCGGCGAGCTGTCCCTTGCGGGAACGCGCGTCCGCCTTGGCGCGCTCTCGCTGTTCCTGCATCAGCGAGTCGAAAGCGCCGCGGTCGACGCTGAGTCCCGCCTCCTCGACGATCTCGAGAGTCAGGTCGATGGGGAATCCGTAGGTGTCGTGCAGGAGGAACGCCTGCGCGCCGCTCAGCTTGCCTTCGCCGGCCCTCTTTGCCTGCTCGACCGACTCGTCGAGCAGCTCCGAGCCCGCGGCGAGCGTGCGCAGGAACGTCGCCTCCTCGGCGAGGGCGTACTGCGACAGTCGCGCATAGTCGGTCTCGACGATCGGGTACGCCTCCCGCATCGCGTCGCGCGACGCGGCGAACAGCTCCGCGAAGCTCGGACCTTCGACGCCGAGCAGACGCATCGAGCGGATGGCACGGCGCATCAGACGGCGCAGGATGTACCCTCGCCCGTCGTTCGACGGGGTGACCCCGTCGGAGAGCAGCATGAGCGAGGAGCGCACGTGATCGGCGATGACACGGAAGAGCACGTCGTCGTCGTGGTTGGCGCCGTAGGTCTTGCCCGAGAGCTCGACGGCCTTATCGAGCACCGGACGGACCTGGTCGGTCTCGTACATGTTGTCGACGCCCTGCTTGATGAAGGCGACCCGCTCGAGCCCCATGCCGGTGTCGATGTTCTTGTTCGGCAGCTCGCCGACGATCGTGAAGTCGTACTTCGAGCGGACATCGGCGATCTCGAACTGCATGAAGACGAGGTTCCAGATCTCGACGTAGCGGTCGTCGTCGGTGGCCGGGCCGCCGTCGATCCCGTACGCGGGACCACGGTCGAAGAAGATCTCGGAACACGGGCCGGCGGGACCCGGCAGGCCGGTGCTCCAGTAGTTGGTGTCCTTACCGAGGCGCTGGATGCGCTCTTCGGGCAACGTGGAGTGCTTCAGCCACAGCTCGCGAGCCTCGTCGTCCTCCTCGTAGACGGTCACCCACAGGTCCTTCGGATCGAACCCGAGGCCGCCCTCCGCCTCGGGGCTCGTCAGCAGCTCCCAGGCGAACGAGATGGCGCCCTCCTTGAAGTAGTCGCCGAACGACCAGTTGCCCAGCATCTGGAAGAAGGTGCCGTGGCGAGGGGTCTTGCCGACCTCCTCGATGTCGTTGGTGCGGATGCACTTCTGCACATCGGCCGCGCGCGAGTACGGCGCGGGCACATCGCCCGACAGGTACGGGATGAAGGGGACCATGCCGGCCACGGTGAACAGCAGCGCGGGGTCTTCGGTGACGAGCGATGCGGAGGGCACGATCGTGTGCCCCTTCTTCTCGAAGTAGTCCAGGTAACGCTGGGCGATCTCGGCGGTCTTCATCGGGTTCCTTCGGCAGGCAGGCATCGGCGTCGCGCCCAGGGCGCGACGCCGCGATCGGGTCGGGTGTCAGTGTGAGGAGTCGGCGGCGTTCTTGGCCTTCGCGACGGCGTCACGGGCCGCGTCCGCGACGTCGGAGGCGGCGTCGGCAGCCGAGTCGAGAGCGTCGGAGGCTGCGCCCTTGACGTCCGCCGCGAGGCCCTCGATGCGGGCCTCCTGCTCGCGGTAAGCGTCGCCGATGCGATCGGCGAACTCGGAGATCCGCGCATCGACCTCGGCGAGCATCTCGTGACCGCGCGGATCCTTGTTGACCACGTGCGCAGCGACGAAACCGCCGGCGACGCCCAAAACGAACCACAGCGCGTTCTTCATGGGAACCATGTTAGGTGCAAAGCATGAAGGGCGCCGGGAGAACCCGACGCCCTTCATGGCGATGCTGGAAGTCAGCGAGCCGTGCGACTCAGCGCGCGGCGTAGTACTCGACGACGAGCTGCACGTCACAGGTGACAGGCACCTCGGCGCGCTTGGGGCGACGCACGAGGCGCGCCTGCAGCTTGTCGAGCTCGACCTCGAGGTAGCCCGGGACCGGGGGCAGGACGTCGGCGTGACCGCCGGCGGCTGCGACCTGGAACGGCTCGAGCGACTCGCTCTTCTCCTTGACGTGGATGAGCTGGCCCGGCTTGACGCGGAACGACGGGCGGTCCACGAGCTGGCCGTCGACGAGGATGTGGCGGTGCACGACCAGCTGGCGGGCCTGGGCGGTCGTGCGGGCGAAGCCGGCGCGGACGACGAGCGCGTCCAGACGCATCTCGAGCAGCTCGACCAGGTTCTCACCGGTCAGGCCATCCTTGCGACGGGCCTCGTTGAAGGTGTTGCGCATCTGCTTCTCGCGGATGCCGTACTGCTCGCGCAGACGCTGCTTCTCACGCAGACGCACGGCGTAGTCGCTGTCGGCCTTGCGCTTGGTGCGGCCGTGCTCACCCGGAGCGTAGGGACGCTTCTCGAGGTAGCGGGCGGCCTTCGGGGTCAGCGCGACGCCGAGGGCGCGAGACAGGCGGACCTTGCGGCGGTCCTGAGACTTCGTGGTCACGAAGCTCTCCTTCCGATGACGTGGTCGCGACGTTCACGACTCACGGACGTATCTCCGCCTCCTCGCCCGTCTCGGACTGCACGCCGGGGCACGCCGAGAGGTCTTGATCAGAGGAGAGGGATGCCCGAAAACTGGGCTTCGAGCCGGTCGAGTCTATCAGACGGCGCCCGCGTCGACGGCGGCGACGAGGTCGAGGATGCCGGCGGGGTAGAACGGCGTGGCGCCGCGACGGAGATCGTCGATGCGATGCCAGCCGACGGAGGTGTCGCCGTCGAGCACGGGCAGCCGTTGCCCCCGTGGCAGGGCCTCGAGCGCGGCGCTGCGGACCGCGAAGACGTGAGCGATCTCGTGACCGCTCTTGCGGCCGTCGTCGAAGATGTTCTCGCTCACGGTGAGCAGTCTCAGATCGTCGACCTCGGCGGCGAGCTCCTCGCGCAGCTCGCGACGCATGGCGGCCGCTGCGGTCTCGCCGTACTCGACGCCTCCGCCGGGGGCGCGGAGGAACGGCCCCGAACCCGGACCGCCGGGGTATTCCTCAGCCAGGACGAAGCCGTCGGCGACGATGACGGCGACCGAGATGACGCGGATGCGGTGCGGCGCGGAGAGCTCGGCTGCGTACGCCGTCACCGAACCTCGGTAGGCGGGCAGGTGCGGCGCGAGTGCCCGCAGCGCCGTCCGGAGTGCGGGTGCGGGCTTCTGATCGCTGAACAGCGCGAGCGCCTCGAAAGCCCGGGCTGCGTCGGCGAGCGGGTCGGTGCCGGGGAACCGGTGCAGCAGCGCCAGAGCACCCGAGGCGTCACCGACGTTGCGCAGCGAGCTCGCCAACTGGATGATGCACGCGGAACGCCGCTCTCCGGTCAGACCGGCATCGAGCGCCCCGCGGTACAGCGGGATCGCCTCGACCTCCTCGCCGAGGAAGTCGTGCAGCGACGCCCGCTCGTACCGGCGCACCGCCTCGCCGGCATCTGCGGCGAGCTCGTCGAGCTCAGCCCACAGGCGGTCGGCAGGCTTCCCCTCGGCAGCGATCCAGAACGCGTCGAACGGATCCGACGCGCCAGCGGAGTCGCCGGCGCCGTCACCGGCCGGATACTCGGTGAGGAGCTCCCGCACTCGCGATCGGAGCCCGAGCAGAGCGGGGTCGACGCCGTGATCGCCCGCGAACCGGACCAGTGCGCGCACGGCGGGACCGGCGTCGCTGGTCTCCCCCGCCGTCAGATGCTCGAGCAGGTCGGTGGCGGGGATCGTCCGGACCCGTCCCGTCTCGTGCTCGCCCCACCCCGGGTCGGCGACGCGAACGCAGTCCGCGGCGATGATCACATGCCGGCGCCGACGTGCGTTCGCCGCCGCCCATTCCGTGCCGGCGTCGTACACGGCACCGGCACGATAGCCCGTCTCTTCCCGCAGCTCCCGCACGCCCGCCACGACGGCGTCTTCGCCCGGATCGATGAGGCCGCCCGGGAGCTCGCCCAGCACCCGCTGGGGGCCGACCCGATACTGATCGAACAGCACGACGCTGTCGTCCGTCGTGATCGCGATCACGGTGACGGTGTCGCCGACCTCGACGACATCCCAATCGCTCTCGCTTCCGTCGGGAAGCCGGTACCGGTCACGACGCACGCGGACGTAGCCGTCGTACGCGGGCGACGAGCCCAGCAGCGTCCAGTCGGGCACGGGATCGGTCACGAGTCAGTCCCCCAGGATCTTTCGCAGCTTGTCGACGCGGGCGCCGATCTCGCGTTCGACACCGCGGTTGGTCGGCTCGTAGTAGCGGCGCCCGCGCAGCTCGTCGGGGAGGTACTGCTGCGTGGCGACCCCGACCTCGAGGTCGTGCGGATAGACGTAGCCCTTGCCGTGCCCGAGCCGCTTCGCACCGGCGTAGTGGGCATCGCGCAGATGCTTGGGCACGCGGCCGAACCCGCCGGCGCGGACGTCGGAGATCGCGGCGTTGATGGCGTTGTAGGCCGCGTTCGATTTGGCGGTGGTCGCGAGATAGGCCGTCGCTTCGGCGAGCGGGATGCGACCCTCCGGCATCCCGATGAAGGCGACCGCGTCTGCGGCGGCGACGGCGATCGTCAGCGCGTGGGGATCTGCCAACCCGATGTCTTCGGACGCCGAGATGACCAGACGTCGCGCGATGAAGCGAGGGTCTTCGCCCGCCTCGATCATGCGGGCGAGATAGTGCATGGCGGCATCGACGTCGGACCCGCGGATCGACTTGATGAACGCGCTGATCACGTCGTAATGCTCGTCGCCCTGTCGGTCGTAACGGAGCAGAGCGCGGTCGACGGCTTGGGCGACGTGGTCCGCGGTGATGACGGGCGGTTCGTCGCCACCGCCAGGCTCGGCCATCGTCGCCGCGGCCTCGAGCGAGGTCAGCGCCCGTCGAGCATCGCCGGACGCCAGCCGGACGAGGGCGGTCCGCGCGTCGTCGGCGAGGACGATCGAGCCGGCGAGCCCGCGGGCGTCGGTGACCGCCCGATCGATGAGCCCTGCCAGGTCGTCGTCGCTGAGCGGCTGAAGGGTGAGCAGCAGCGACCGCGAGAGGAGCGGCGCGACGACGGAGAACGACGGATTCTCTGTCGTGGCGGCGATGAGCAGGACCCAGCCGTTCTCGACGCCCGGCAGGAGGGCGTCCTGCTGGGCCTTGGTGAAGCGGTGGATCTCGTCGAGGAAGAGGATGGTCGAGATGCCGTAGAGGTCGCGCTGCGTCATCGCCTCCTGCATGACCTCGCGCACGTCTTTCACCCCGGCGGTGACCGCCGAGAGCTCGACGAAACGACGTCCGGACGAACGGGCGATCGCCTGAGCCAGCGTCGTCTTGCCGGTTCCGGGCGGGCCCCACAGGATCACCGACACTGCTCCCGCCTTGTTGCCGTCAGGTGAGGCGAGTGCCACGAGGGGCGAGCCGGGTCGCAGCAGGTGGCCCTGTCCGGCGACCTCGTCGAGCGAGGTGGGACGCATCCGGACGGCGAGCGGCGTCTGCCCGGAGAAGAGC
Source organism: Microbacterium sp. F1-18 (assembly GCF_052921305.1). Classification (NCBI taxonomy): domain Bacteria; kingdom Bacillati; phylum Actinomycetota; class Actinomycetes; order Micrococcales; family Microbacteriaceae; genus Microbacterium; species Microbacterium sp. F1-18. Next base: position 595,529 of record NZ_JBREVD010000002.1, read on the forward strand.
GCGCTCGAATCGGTCATCTTCTCAGGCTAGTCGCGCACGCCGACACCGGGATTTTGTCGGCTCGCCGACCCGCGCCGTAGGCTTGAGCGGCCCGGAACGGGGCACGGAGGAGGCAACGTGGCAGGTCGCGGCACGAACCGGGACGATCGCGCGGCGCAGGAACGCGCCCGTCTCTATGCTGCACGGCGCGAGTACCACGATGGGCAGAAGCGGCGCCGCTCGCGCGACAACCTCATGGCGGCCGTCGCGGGAGGCATTCTGATCATGGGCGCGATCGGCGCTCAGATCGTCTACTTCACCGCCGGTCCCGGGGCACCGGCACCCGACGAGACCCCGGCCCCCTCTCCCACGCAGACCGTGCCGTCGTCGCCGTCACCGGCGCCGACGGATCCCACTCCGACAACGATCCCGACTCCCTGACCGCCGCCGTACTAGGCTGTCCCCCGACCTGACCCCCATGCGGCGCGAGCCGCGACGAGGTGCCTTCCGTGACTTCCACCCCTGACTCCACGATCACCCCCGCCGACGACGCCCCGTGGGGTCGCGTCGATGACGACGGCACCGTCTCGGTGCGCGAGGGGGACCAGTGGCGCGTCGTCGGCCAGTACCCCGACGGCACGCCGGAAGAGGCGCTGGCGTACTTCCAGCGCAAGTTCTCCGACCTCGCGAGCGAGGTGACTCTCGTCGAGGTCCGGCATCGTCGGGGCGGCGCATCGGCGTCCGACCTCCGGTCGACGGTCGGCACGCTCCGCTCGCGCATCACCGGTGCCGCCGCGGTCGGCAACCTCGCCGCCCTCGAGGCACGCCTGATCGCGCTGGAGAGCGAGCTCGACGCAGCTTCCGCGACGGAGGCTGCTGAGGCCAAGCAGGCGCTCGACGCCGCGATCGCCGAGCGCGCCGCGCTGGTCGAGGCGATCGAGTCGATCGCCGCGCGCGACCCCAAGTCGATCCAGTGGAAGCAGACCTCCGCAGAGGTGAACGACCTCTTCGAACGGTGGCAGCGCCATCAGGCCGACGGCCCGCGCCTGCCCCGCAGCACCGGCCAGCAGCTGTGGAAGCGGTTCCGCGACGCCCGCTCGATCATCGACAAGCACCGTCGCGAGTTCTACTCCAGCCTCGACGAGACGCACAAGAGCGCACGCGACGCGAAGCAGCGACTCATCGAACGCGCCGAGGCGCTGGCCCCCCGCGGCGAGGACGGCATCGGCGCCTACCGCGACTTGCTCGAGCAGTGGAAGCAGTCCGGCCGTGCGGGCAAGAAGGCCGACGACGCGCTCTGGGCGCGATTCAAGGCCGCCGGCGACGCCCTCTACGGCGCACGCGCCGAGCGCGAGCACGCCGACGCCGAGGCCTCGCAGGAGAAGATCGTCGCCAAGCGCGCCCTCCTCGAAGAGGCGGCGGCGGTGACCTCCGAGAAGGACACGGCTGCCGCGCGCGCGCTGCTCACCGGCATCCAGCGCCGGTGGGACGAAATCGGCCGCATCTTCCCCCGAGACAAGGAGCGCGCCCTCGACGACGAGCTCCGCAAGATCGAGCAGTCCGTGCGTTCGCGTGAAGACGCCGACTGGAAGAACAACAACCCCGAGACGAAGGCGCGCCAGGGCGACATGCTGTCGCAGCTGCACAACGCGATCGCGAAGCTCGAGTCCGAGGTGGCTGAGGCTGAAGCCTCGGGCGACGAGCGCGCCATCGCGCAGGCCAAGGAGGCGCTGAGCGCTCGCAAGGCCTGGCTCAGCGCACTCGGCGGCTGATCGCGCTCACCCACGGCGCTGTCTGTGGAGGGCGCGGCTCTCCACAGATCGACGGCCGGACCACGGGCTCGCTGGGGTGCACACCAGACTGAGGTCATGGTCTGGCCGTTCGTCTACGCCCCGGGTGAGCGTCTCTCCGCAGCTGAGCTCACCGCCGCCCGCCTCGACGGCGATGTCGTCGAAGTCGGTGAGTCGTTCATGCCCGCGGACGTCGTCGAAAGCCCGGAGATCCGGGCAGCCTCGCTCCGCCCGCTCGTCGCGCACGGGCTGGCGCTGACCCACGAATCCGCGGCCTGGGTGCACGGCGCACTGCCCGAACCGCCCACGCGGCACAGTGTTCAACGGTGCACGGAGCGCCGCCGTAACCACGTGCTCGATCACCGCCTGCACTACCGCGACCTCCGGCTGCCCCCTCACGAGACCGTGCACCTGGGCGGGATGCCGGTCTCGAGCCGCGTGCGTACCCTGTGCGACCTGCTCCGCGCCGACGCCGCGGCCGGTGAGGCGCCGCGGCGGGCCGCCGCCGCGATGCTCGCGACGTTCCCCGACGTCCTCACCGAGGCGTACGACTCGCTGGCGGCGAGCGGCCCGCTGCCGTTCAAACGGCAGGCCCTCGTGTGGCTCGAGACGCTGCGGGTCAGGACGATGTGACGCGGTACACGTCGTACACGGCGTCGATGCGCCGTACCGCGTTGAGCACGCGATCGAGGTGCACTGTATCGCCCATCTCGAAGACGAACCTGCTGAGCGCGAGCCGATCATTATTGGTCTGCACCGAGGCCGAGAGGATGTTGACGTGATGCTCGCTCAGCACGCGGGTCACGTCGCTGAGGAGCCCGGCGCGATCGAGTGCCTCGACCTGGATCTGAACGAGGAAGAGGCTCTTGGTCGTCGGCGCCCACGACACCTCGATGAGACGCTCGGGATCGCGCATCAGGGACTCGACGTTGGTGCAGTCGGACCGGTGCACGGACACGCCGCTGCCCCGGGTGACGAAGCCGACGATCTCGTCACCGGGAACCGGCGTGCAGCACTTCGCGAGCTTGACGAGGATGTCGGGCGCGCCGCGCACCAGGACCCCCGAGTCGCTGTCGCGCTTCTGGCGCGAGCGCCCGACGGCCGGCAGCTGGATCGGGCCGGTGGAGGTGTCTTCCTCCGCTCGCACGAGCGCCGTGACCTTCTCGATCACCGACTGCGTCGAGACGTGCCCCTCGCCGACTGCGGCATACAGCGCTGTGACGTCCTCGTAGCGGAGTTGGTGCGCCACCTCGGTGAACGCGTCCTGACCCATGAGACGCTGCAGCGGCAGGTTCTGACGGCGCATGGCGCGTGCGATCGCATCCTTGCCCTGCTCGACCGCCTCCTCGCGCCGCTCCTTCGTGAACCAGCCGCGGATCTTGTTGCGCGCCCGCGTGCTCTTGACGAAGGTCAGCCAGTCCTGGCTCGGACCTGCGTCGGGGTTCTTGGAGGTGAACACCTCGACGACATCGCCGCTCGACAGGGTCGACTCGAGCGGCACGAGGCGGCCGTTGACCTTGGCGCCCATCGTGCGGTGCCCGATCTCGGTGTGCACGGCGTAGGCGAAGTCCACCGGGGTGGCTCCTGCGGGCAGGCCGACGACGCGCCCCTTCGGGGTGAAGACGTAGACCTCCTTCGCACCGATCTCGAACCGCAGCGAGTCGAGGAACTCCCCCGGGTCGGCCGTCTCGGCCTGCCAGTCGGAGATGTGGGCCAGCCACGCCATGTCGTTGTCGAGCGCCTTGGCGTCGGCCTTGCCGCCCGCCATCCGCTCCTTGTACTTCCAGTGCGCCGCGACACCGAACTCGGCCTGCTGATGCATCTCGTGCGTGCGGATCTGGATCTCGACCGTGCGTCCGCCCGGGCCGATGACCGTCGTGTGCAGCGACTGGTACAGGTTGAACTTCGGCGTCGCGATGTAGTCCTTGAAGCGTCCGGGCAAGGGCGTCCACCGCGCGTGGATGGAACCGAGCACGGCGTAGCAGTCACGGACGGTCGTCACCAGCACGCGGATGCCGATGAGGTCGTAGATGTCGTCGAACTCGCGTCCCCGCACGACCATCTTCTGGTAGACCGAGTAGAGCTGCTTCGGACGACCCATGACGCGCCCACGGATGCGGAGTTCTCGCAGGTCGCTCTCGACCGCGTCGATGACCGTCTGCAGATACTGCTCGCGCTGCGGGGTGCGCTGCGTGACGAGGCTGTCGATCTCGGCGTAGAGCTTGGGATGCAGCACCGCGAACGACAGGTCTTCGAGCTCGCTCTTGATCGCCTGGATGCCGAGCCGGTGTGCGAGCGGCGCGTAGATCTCCAGGGTCTCGGTCGCCTTCTTGGCGGCCTTCTCGGGTGGAACGAATCCCCAGGTCCGGGCGTTGTGCAGCCGGTCGGCCAGCTTGATGAGGAGCACCCGGATGTCGCGCGACATCGCGACGATCATCTTGCGCACGGTCTCCGCCTGCGCGGCGTCGCCGTACTTGACCTTGTCGAGTTTGGTGACGCCGTCGACGAGCATCGCGACCTCGTCGCCGAACTCGGCCGTCAGCTGATCGAGACCGTATGAGGTGTCCTCGACCGTGTCGTGGAGCAGCGCGGCCGCGATGGCGCGCGGACCGAGACCCAGCTCCGCCAGAATCTGCGCCACCGCGAGCGGATGCGTGATGTACGGCTCGCCGCTCTGACGCTTCTGCTGCGCGTGTGCGCGCGACGCGGTCTGATACGCGCGATCGATGATCGCGATGTCGCCCTTCGGATGGTGCGCGCGAACCGTCCGGACGAGCTGCTCGAGCCCTTCGCGCGGCGCAGCCCGAGAGAAGATCCGGGGAACGAGGCGTCGCAGCGAACTCTGGGCAGGCGGCGGGGTGATCTCGGTCATACCCTCACCTCCGCCATGCAGACATCGATTCTACGCGCCCTGGCGGCGCTCAGGCCTCGACCGATGCGCGTTCACGAGACTCGAGCACCCGGGTGTCGTTCGCCTTGATGCCGGGCTCGTTCTCGCGCAGGAGCGCGAACAGGGGCACGGCGACGAACAGCGTCGAGTACGCGGCGACCAGGGTGCCCACGAAGATCGACAGCGAGATGTCGGTGAGCGTCTGAGCACCCAGCCACAGGGCACCGATGAAGAGGATCGCACCAGTCGGCAGCGCAGCGACGATCGTGGTGTTGATCGATCGCACGAGCGTCTGGTTGGCAGCCAGGTTGACCGACTCGCCGAACGTCCTGCCCGACTTCTCCCCGTCCTCGAAGGTGTTCTCGCGGACCTTGTCGAAGACGACCGTGGTGTCGTACAGCGAGTACGACAGGATCGTCAGGAAGCCGATGACGGCCGCGGGAGAGATCTCGAACCCGAAGAGCGAGTACACCCCCACGGTCACCACGAGCACGTCGACGAGTCCGATGATCGCCGCGACGGACATCTTCCAGGTGCGGAAGTACAGGGCGAGGATGAGGAATGTCAGGGCGAGGAAGATCGCCAGACCCCAGAGCGACTGACGGGTGACGTCCTGGCCCCAGCTCGGTCCGATGAACGACGAGCTCACCTCCGCGGCGGGAACCTCGTATGCCTGAGCGAGTCGCGCCGTGACGTCACGGGTCTCGGTGTCCGACATCTGATCGGTCTGCACACGCACGGCATCCTCGCCGATCGTCGTGACCTTGGTGGTCGCTCCGGGCACGACCTCCTGCACCGCGTCGGTCGCGAGCAGCTGATCGGTGTTCGACACGTTCGTCACCGTGAACTGCGACCCGCCCGTGAACTCGATCGAGAACTGCGGGGGCCGCACCACGAGCACCAGCACCGAGGCGAGCACGAGCGCCGCCGCGATGATGAACCACAGTGTGCGCCGGGCGACGAAGGGGAACGAGATCTTCCCCGTGTAGAGGTCGTTGCCGAACCGGTTGAAGAAACGCATCAGTGCTTGTCCCCCGTCGCGTCGCGCTGCTCGCCCGCGGCCTGCTCGGCACGCTTGCGTTCCGCGATCGTCTGTCGCCGTTCGGCCTCACCCCGCGACTTCGCCGCACGGCGCTCCGCGGAGGTCTTGGCCCCCGCGGCCACCGGCGCACGGAACTGCGCGCGCCCGCGGTAGACGGCGCCCAGAGCGTCGGGGTCGAGACCCGACAGCTTGTGCCCCGATCCGAAGAACCGTGTGCGCACGAGCAGCTGCAGCACGGGGTGGGTGAAGAGGATGAAGATCAGGATGTCGATGGCGGTCGTCAGCCCGAGGGTGAACGCGAAACCCTTCACCGTCGAGTCGGCCAGGATGTACAGCACGACCGCGGCGAGGATGTTGATCGACTTCGAGATGAAGATCGTGCGCTTGGCGCGGGACCAGCCATCCTCGACGGCGCTCGTGATCGACTTGCCGTCGCGCAGCTCGTCTCTGATGCGCTCGAAGTACACGATGAACGAATCGGCTGTGAAGCCGATCGTCACGATGAGGCCGGCCACACCGGCGAGCGACAGACGGAAGCCCATGCGCCAGGCGAGGATGGTCAGCGCCACGTAGGTGAGGACGCCCATGACCATCAGCGACGCGATGATGACCGTTCCGAGCGCACGATAGACCACGAGCGAGTAGACCGCGACGAGCGCGAGGCCGATCAGACCTGCGATGAGCCCGATCTGCAGCTGCTGCGATCCGAGCGTGGCCGAGATCGTGTTGGTGCTCTGCACCTCGAAGCTGAGCGGCAGCGCGCCGAACTTCAGCTGGTCGGCGAGCACCTTCGAGCTGTCCTGATCGAACGTGCCCGTGATCGACGGCTTGCCGGTGAGGATGACGGCATCCATCGAGGGGGCCGAGAGGACGGCACCGTCGAGGACGAAGGCGAACTGGTTGAGCGGCGACTGCTGTCCGTAGAGGCGCTGGCTGATCTTGCCGAACGTCTCGGTGCCCTGCTGGTCGAACGTGATGTTCACCGCCCAGCGGCCGGTGCTCTGCTCGAGACCGTTCGTGGCGTTGTCGATCGACGAGCCATCGAGCTCGACCGGACCGAGGATGTACTTCGCGGTCCCGGTGCGGTCGCACGTGATCAACGGCTGATCGGCCGGCGCGTCGGCGGGGTCGTTCGCCGGGTTCGCGCAGTCGTAGGCGAGGAACTGCGCCTGCAGCGCCTCGGTGATCCAGGCCGGGTCGCTGCCGTTGGACGGCGCCGTCGACGGGGTCGCGGGGAGGTTGGGATCCGGCGCCGGGTAGGGCGTCTCGTTGCCGTCGTCGCCGACGAAGCTGGTCGCCGGCGAGCCCGTGTAGAGCACCGCGCGCAACTGGAGCTGGGCCGAGGCGTCGATGCGCTCACGGGTCTCGTCATCGACTTCGCCCGGCAGCTGCACGACGATCTGGTTGCCGGCCTGCGTGGCGATGTCGGCCTCGACCAGGCCGGACGCGTCGACGCGCTGTCGGATGATGGACGCCGCCTGCTGCATCTGCTCGCTCGAGGGCGTCGCCCCGTCGGACTGCGCCTCCAGGATGATCTGCGTGCCGCCCTGGAGGTCGAGCGCGAGCTCGGGAGCCCACGAGCTCGCCTTGAACACGTAGACGCCGAGCGCGTTGATACCGAATAGGAGCGCTGTCAGGACCACGAGTCCAGTCAGCGCGCGCCAGGCACGGCGCACAGGTGTGGAAGTCGCCACGGGGAGGTCAGCTTTCGTCGAGCGTGCGCCGGGTCAGCGGCGGTTCAGGCGCGGGGCTTGTCGTCGCGGTCGGCCGCGCCCTCGGCGGCGGCGTCGGCGCGGTTGCGCGCAGCGTCGTCGCTGACCGAGGAGATCAGTCCCTGCTCGACATCGGCGACGTACTCGTCGTGGTGCTCTTCGGCCTCGATGTACTCGTCCTCTGTGAGCGAGCCCTCGGCCGGGTCGACGACGCGCAGGATCGCCTGGCTGTGGACCTCGACCTCGACGCCGGGAGCGAGCTCGACGCGGGCCGACTTCGAGAGGTCGTCGCCGTCGTACTCGACGATGGTGCCGTAGAAGCCTCCCTGGAGGAGGACCTTCGCGCCGGGCAGCAGCTGCCGGGACTTCTCGGCCTGTTCCGCCTTCATCCGCTGCGCGCGACGGCGCTGGCTCCAGAACATGAAGACGATGAGCAGCGCGAGGATGATCAGCAGACCGTACTCGGCGAAGAACTGCACCGCCGGGTTCGCGGGAGGAGCGTCGGCCGGGGTGGTGGCGAAGAAGAGCATGGAGGTGGGAGCACCTTTCACGGGGAGGCACGCGAAGAATGCGCACCCTCGGGATTCGTCGGCGAGAAGCCTTCAGCGATTATAGGTCATCGATCTCGAGCGCCCCGTCGGCACGGGTGATACCGAGGTGACGGTACGCCGAGGGCATCGCCACCCGACCCCGAGGCGACCGCCCCACGAATCCGATGCGCACGAGGTACGGCTCGACGACCGATTCGATCGTCTCCGCTTCCTCGCCGACCGTCACTGCGAGGGTGTTGAGCCCCACAGGCCCGCCCCCGAAACGACGGACGAGAGCGTCGAGGACGGCGCGGTCGAGGCGGTCGAGGCCGATCGGATCGACGTCGTAGAGCTCGAGGGCCGCGGCGACATCCGCCTCGGTCGCCCCCGCGCCCGCGTCGCCGTGGACGATGACGAAGTCGCGGACGCGGCGCAGCAGCCGGTTCGCGATACGCGGCGTACCGCGCGAACGACGAGCGATCTCGGCTCGCGCCACCGGTGGGATGTCGACGGCGAGGACGCTCGCGGACCGCTGGATCACACGTTCGAGTTCCTCCGGCTCGTAGTACTCCATGTGCGCCGTGAAGCCGAAGCGATCGCGAAGCGGATTCGGCAGCAGCCCGGAACGGGTCGTCGCACCCACGAGGGTGAAGGGGGCGAGTTCGAGCGGGATGCTGGTCGCGCCGGCGCCCTTGCCGACCATGATGTCGATGCGGAAGTCCTCCATCGCGAGATAGAGCATCTCCTCGGCGGAGCGCGCCATGCGGTGGATCTCGTCGATGAAGAGCACCTCACCGGGTACGAGACTCGACAGCAGCGCCGCGAGGTCGCCCGCGTGCTGGATGGCGGGGCCGCTCGACATCCGCAGCGGCCGGCCGCTCTCGTGCGCGACGATCATCGCCAGCGTCGTCTTGCCGAGCCCAGGCGGCCCCGACAGCAGGATGTGGTCGGCGGGGCGATCCTGCATCCCCGCCGCCTGCAGCAGCAGCTCGAGCTGTCCGCGAACCTTCTGCTGCCCGACGAACTCGGCCAGTGAGGTGGGGCGGAGGGCTCCCTCGACGGCGAGCTCCGTCTCGTCGGCGGCCAGCTCGTGCGCGTCAGACACCGGTCTGCTCCGGGCGTGCGGGGCCGAGCTGCGCCAGCGCGAGCTTGAGCAGGGCGGGCACCGTCGCCGGGGCGGCGGCGTCCGCGGTGACCTGTGCGACAGCCTCCACCGCGACCCGCTCGCTCCAGCCGAGGGCCACGAGCGCCGCGACGACCTGTGCGGTCAGCGTTCCGGCCCGAGTTGCGACGGACGCCGCCGGGCCGGAGGGAGCCGCCTGGAGCTTGCCCGCGAGCTGCACGACGATGAGCTTCGCGGTCTTGGGGCCGATCCCCGACACCCGGCGGAACGGTGCGTCGTCCTCGGCGGTGACGGCATCGGCGATCTGGGCGACGCTCAGGGCGGACAACACTCCCAGCGCGGACTTCGGCCCCACGCCGGTCACTCCGATGAGCAGGAGGAAGACTCCGAGCTGCTCGCGCGTCTCGAACCCGAACAGCGACAGGGCGTCTTCGCGGACGACCAGGTTCGTGTGGAGCACGATCTCGTCGCCGACGTGGAACGAACGCGGGATGTCGGGAGTCACGGCGACCGAGAACCCGACCCCGCCGACGTCGATGACGACGCTGTCGGACTCGAGGTGCAGCACGCTGCCGCGCAGGGAGGAGATCATGATCCGAGCCTAGGCGTCGCTTCGCAGGTATGTTCGAGCGACACGCACCGCGCGCCGCGCGGCGCTGCGGGCGGGCGCGTCAGCGCCGCGAGAGGCGCTCGGCGTCGGCCCAGGCGCGCTGGGCCGGGGTGAGTGCAGCGCCCCCCGAGGCGGTCGCGGGACCGGCCGGCCCGCGGCGCCAGGCATGGCAGATCGCGAGCGCGAGAGCGTCAGCGGCATCCGCGGGCTGCGGGAGGGAGTCGAGCCGCAGCACTCGGGCGACCATCGTCTGCACCTGAAGCTTCTCCGCGGAACCGTAGCCGGTGATCGCCGCCTTGACCTCGGAGGGCGTATGAGTCGCGGCGTCGAGGCCGCTCTCGGCAGCGACGAGCAGCGCTATGCCGCTCGCCTGCGCCGTGCCCATCACGCTGGTCCGGTTGTGCTGGGCGAAGACGCGCTCGACGGCGACGACGTGGGGCCGGTGCTCGGCGATCACCTCACGCAGTCCCGCGGCGATCGTGGCGAGTCGGCGTTCGATCGGCAGGTCGACGGCCGAGCGCACGACCCCGACATGCACGAGCGCGGCGGATCGATCGCGGGCGACGTCGACGACGCCGACACCGCATCGGGTGAGCCCGGGATCGACACCGAGGACGCGCAGAGAAGTCACTCCCCCACGCTACGTCCGCCGCGGCCGGGCAGCGCGCCGACAACCCGCGAAACGCGCAGTTCCCGGCATCCGGCGCAGAAGAAACTGCGCTCGACACCGGGAACTGCGACGGATGCCGGGCCTTTTACTCGTCGTCGTTCTCGAGTTCGGCCTGTACCTCGGGCGTGAGGTCGAAGTTCGTGTAGACGTTCTGCACGTCGTCGCTGTCTTCGAGGGCGTCGATGAGACGGAACACCTTGCGGGCGGTGTCGGCGTCGACCTCCACCTTGAGCGAGGGGACGAACTCGACGTCGGCCGAGTCGTACTCGATGCCGGCGTCCTGCAGAGCGGTGCGCACCGACACGAGGTCGGAGGCCTCGGTGATGACGCCGAACCCGTCGCCGTGCGGCTCGACCTCTTCGGCTCCAGCCTCGAGCACCGCGAGCATGACGTCGTCTTCGGTGGTGCCCTCGGAGGGGACCACGATGACACCCTTGCGGCTGAAGTTGTAGGCGACGCTGCCCGGGTCGGCGAGCGTGCCGCCGTTGCGGCTGAGGGCGGTGCGCACCTCGGCCGCCGCCCGGTTCTTGTTGTCGGTCAGACACTCGATGAGGAACGCCACGCCGTTGGGCCCGTACCCCTCGTACATGATCGAGGAGTACTCGACGGCCTCGCCGCCGATACCCGCGCCGCGCTTGATCGCGCGATCGATGTTGTCTTTGGGGACCGAGGTCTTCTTGGCCTTCAGGACGGCGTCGAAGAGCGTGGGGTTGCCCTGCAGATCGGGGCCGCCGAGCTTGGCTGCGACCTCGATGTTCTTGATGAGCTTGGCCCACGACTTGGCACGGCGCGCGTCGACGACGGCTTTCTTGTGCTTGGTCGTGGCCCATTTGGAGTGACCGGACATGCGCTCGATCTTACCGGGCGGATGCGCGCGCCTCACGGACGTGCGCGAGGAACCTCTCATGGAATCGGCGCTCACCCGAGACCTCCGGATGGAACGCGGTCGCGAGCAGGCGCCCCTGCTCGACGGCGACGACCCCGCCATCAGGCAGCGTCGCGAGGACTCTGACCCCTGCCCCCGCCTCGACGATGAGCGGCGCACGGATGAAGGCCGCCTCGACCGGAACGTCCCATCCGTCGTCGTCACCGGCGACGGCGAGCGCCGTCTCGAACGACTCGGCCTGGCCGCCGAAGGCGTTGCGCCGCACCGTGACGTCGAGACCCCCGAACGTCTCCTGGCCCGCGATGGCTCCGTCGAGCCGATCGGCGAGCAGGATCATCCCGGCGCACGTGCCGTAGACGGGCATTCCGGCCGCGATCGCGTCACGGATGGGCTGCTGCATCCCGAACGCGCGGGCGAGCTTGTCGATGACGCTGGATTCGCCGCCCGGCAGGACGAGACCGTCTACCCCCTCGAGGTCGCCCGGCCGCCGGACGAGGGATGCCGTCGCACCGAGCTCGCGGAGCATGCGCACGTGCTCGCGCACGTCCCCCTGCAACGCCAGGACGCCGACGCGCGGCGGCAGCCCCTCGCTCACCGGCTCACCAGCCGCGGTCTGCGAGCCGGTGCGGGGCGGGGAGGTCCGAGACGTTGATGCCGACCATCGCCTCGCCCAGGCCGCGCGATGCCTCGGCGACGATGGCGGCGTCGTCGTGGAAGGTGGTCGCCTTGACGATGGCTGCCGCGCGGCGAGCCGGGTCGCCCGACTTGAAGATCCCCGAACCGACGAAGACGCCGTCGGCACCGAGCTGCATCATCATCGCCGCGTCGGCGGGTGTGGCGACGCCGCCCGCGGTGAAGAGGACGACGGGCAGCGCGCCGGTGTCGGCCACCTCGGCGACGAGGTCGTACGGCGCCTGGAGCTCCTTGGCCGCGACGTACAGCTCGTCGGGGCTCTTGGCTTGCAAGGCACGGATCTCGGCGGTGATCGTGCGGATGTGACGCGTCGCCTCCGAGACGTCGCCCGTGCCGGCCTCACCCTTTGAGCGGATCATGGCGGCGCCCTCGGTGATGCGGCGCAGCGCCTCGCCGAGGTTGGTGGCACCGCAGACGAACGGGACGGTGAAGCCCCACTTGTCGATGTGGTGCGCGTAGTCCGCGGGCGACAGCACCTCGGACTCGTCGATGTAGTCCACCCCCAGCTCCTGCAGCACGCGCGCTTCGACGAAGTGCCCGATGCGGGCCTTCGCCATCACGGGGATCGACACCGACGCGATGATCTCGTCGATCAGATCGGGGTCGCTCATGCGCGCGACGCCGCCCTGAGCGCGGATGTCGGCGGGAACGCGCTCGAGCGCCATGACGGCGACCGCGCCGGCATCCTCGGCGATGCGCGCCTGATCGGCCGTGACGACATCCATGATCACACCACCCTTGAGCATCTCGGCGAGGCCGCGCTTGACGCGCGCGGATCCGGTGACGGTCTGGTCGTTAGACACGATGGAGCTCCGATCCGGCCGCTTCCTGATGATTGATCTTCGGCCTAGGCCAAAAAGTAGCATGGCATCCGACATAAGATCGTCTCGATGACTTCCCGCGACACGATCACCGGACGCACGGCGGGCGAGATCGCCGACAGTGTCCGGATGCTGCTCGAGCGCGGCGCCCTGCGCTCCGATGACGCCCTGCCGCCCGTACGCACGCTCGCCGAACAGCTCGGCGTGAACCGCAACACCGTCGTCGCCGCCTACCGCCTGCTCGCTCAGGCCGGGGTCGTCGTGGCCCGCGGCCGCGGCGGAACGCGCATCACCGAGGTCTCCCCCGTCGCCGCCGAGGGCGTCGCCGCCGACACGGTGCTGCGCGACGTCGGGTCGGGCAACCCGGACCCCGCACTCATCCCCGACCCGAGCCGGGTGCTCGGCCGGGTCGCCGGCCGCCCCGTCCTGTACGGCGAGCCGGTCATCGACGAGGGTCTCGCGGCCTGGGCGAAACGGTGGTTCGCCGCCGACTCACCGGCCGAGGCCGACATCCACCTCACCGTCACCGGTGGTGCCGTCGACGCCGTCGAACGGCTTCTCGCGCAGGCGCTCACCCGCGACGACGCCGTCGCCCTCGAAGACCCGTGCTTCCTCGCGAGCATCCACACGGTCCGGCTTGCGGGCTACCGGGCGATCCCGGTTCCCGTCGATGACGAGGGGATGACGGTCGACGGGCTGCGAGCAGCGCTCCACGCGGGTGCTCGGGCCGTCGTCATCACCCCGCGGGCGCAGAACCCCACGGGGTCGAGCCTGTCGGCCGAACGCGCCGCAGCCCTGCGCGAGGTCCTGAGCGACCACCCGTATGTCCTCGTGATCGAAGACGACCACTTCTCGCTCCTGTCGACCCAGCCCTACCGTTCGATCATCGGCGAGCGCCACGAGCGGTGGGCTCGCGTGCGCTCGGTGTCGAAATTCCTCGGGCCCGACATGTGCCTCGCGGTGACGGCATCCGATCCCACGACGGCCGAGCGTCTGGCACTCCGTCTCGGCTCGGGCACCACCTGGGTCAGCCACCTGCTGCAGCGCCTCACCCATGCCCTCGTGTCCGATGCGACCGCAGTGGCCACTATTGCGGCGGCACGCGCGCACTACGCCGACCGCAACTCCACCTTCGCCGCCGAGCTCACACGCTCAGGGCTGCCGTGTGCACCGGGTGACGGGCTCAGCCTCTGGGTCGAAGTGCCCGGTACCGCCCGCTCCGTCGCCGACGCACTCATGCGTCGGGGGTGGCTCGCCCGCACCGGCGACGAGTTCCGGCTGTCCGACGACGCGCCGTCGCGCCACCTGCGCCTCACCGTCCACGATCTGAACGACGCCGACGCCGCGCTCCTCGTGCAGGACCTCGTCGCATCCGCCCTCCCCTCTCGAAAGGCATGACCCCATGAAGGTGCTCTCGATCCAGTCGGCCGTCGCATACGGACACGTCGGCAACTCCGCGGCGGTGTTCCCCCTGCAGCGCATCGGCGTGGAGGTGATGCCGGTCTACACGGTGAACTTCTCCAACCACACCGGCTACGGCGCCTGGGGCGGCCCGATGATCAGCCCCGACGACGTCCGGGCCGTCATCGCGGGCGTCGAGGATCGCGGGGCTTTTCCGCAGATCGACGTCGTCCTCTCGGGCTACCAGGGCGGCGAGGGCATCGCCGATGTCATCCTCGACACCGTCGCGCGCGTCAAGGCGGCGAACCCGGATGCCGTCTACGCGTGCGACCCCGTCATGGGCAACGCGAAGTCGGGGTGCTTCGTGGCGCCGGCCATCCCCGTGCTGCTGCGCGAGCGCGTCGTGCCGGCGGCCGACATCATCACACCGAACCAGTTCGAGCTCGGTTTCCTGACCGAGACCGACCCGAGCGACCTCGACTCGACGCTCGCCTCCGTCGACGCCGCCCGCGCGATGGGACCGCGCACGGTGCTCGTCACGAGCGTGGAGCGCCCGGAACGCACCGAGGGCACGATCGAGATGCTCGCGGCCGATGACACCGGAGCCTGGATCGTCCGCACGCCCCACATCCCCATGAAGGCGAACGGCTCCGGCGACGTCACCGCCGCCCTGTTCACCGCCCACTACCGCAGCACCGGCTCGGCGGCCGAGGCGCTCGCGCGCACCACCTCGAGCGTCTTCGACCTGCTCACGCGCACGCATGAGTCGGGCGAGCGCGAGCTCCAGCTCGTCGAGAGCCAGGAGGCGTACGCTCACCCGCGCATGCAGTTCACCGTCGAGCAGGTGCGCTGAGCGGGCTCAGTAGTCTCCCCCGGCCTCGGTCCATGCCTGCTCCCACTGCGAAGCGTCGTCGGGGCAGAGGAATCGCGTACCGAACACCATGATGCTCACGGCGCCCTCGCGGGACGCGTCGTCGACGGCGAGGCTCTGGATGAGCGGCGACGTCACGACGTGCGTGCGGAACGAGGACACGTCGATCTCGTGACCGTTGAGGATCGACGTCTCGCACGCGTCGAGCCCCAGGGCGAGGGTCACGGTCTCGGCCTGTTCCGACCACTGTCCGCCGTTGGCTTCGAGATGCGCGCGCTGCTGTGCGACGAGCTCCTGCTGGGCCGGTGTCTTCGCTGTCAGGGTGGGCTGCCCCACCGGCTGTTGCTGGGCGTCGATGAAGGCGTCGCGCTCGGCGAGGACGTCGCCGCCCACCGTCGCATCATCGCCGGCGCCAGGCGTCTCGGCAGCGCTCGACCCCGACGCCGAGACCGTGGGAGTCGGCCCGGGACCTGAAGAGGCGTCATCGGCTGCGGGGGTGCAGCCGGCCAGGGCGATCGCCCCGACCAGGGCCGACACAGCCAGAATGACGGCGCGCGGACGAGCGTTGATCGACATGGAGCCTCCTCGGTGAGCCGTCAGGCTATCGGCAGCGCGTCATCCCGCGCCGGGGCTTGCGCTCTCGGGGCAGATCTCGGTACGAGCTGTCAGTCCGTCGGCCAGGCGGTCGCGACGGCCTCTCGAACCTCGCCGAGCAGCTGCGGCAGCGCCTTCGTCCTCGCGATGATCGGGAAGAAGTTGGCGTCGGTCGCCCACCGGGGCACGACGTGCTGGTGAAGGTGCCCGTCGACACCCGCACCCGCGACCGCACCCTGGTTCATCCCGAGGTTGAAGCCGTCGCACCGCGACACCTCGCGCAGGACGCGCATCGCTGTTTGGGTCAGCTCGCCGATCTCGGCCACCTCCTCGGGCGTCGCGAGGTCGTACGTCGGAATGTGCCGGTACGGGCAGACGAGCAGGTGGCCGGAGTTGTACGGGAAGAGATTCAGCAGCACGTAGGCCGTGCGCCCCCGCGCGACGATGAGACCGTCGGCATCCGACTTGCCGGGAGCCGCGCAGAACGGGCACTCGTCGCGAAGCGGCTCGGGCCCCGCCTGGATGTACGCCATCCGGTGCGGGGTCCACAGTCGCTGGAACTCGTCGGGCACCCCGGCCAGGTGCGCGGCGTCCTCGACCGGGCGCGGGGTGTCCGACGAACCGGTCACGCGAGCTGCTCCGCAGTGGTGAGGTGCTCTGCGGTGTCGACCAGGGTGCGGTTCGCGATAGCCGCGAGGATGCGCTCCACGGCCTGGTCGACGGGCACACCGTTGGTCTGCGACCCGTCGCGGAAGCGGAACGACACCGTGCCGCCGGCGCGGTCCTGCTCGCCGGCGATGAGCTGCAGCGGCACCTTCTGGGTGGTGTGGGTGCGGATCTTCTTCTGCATCCGGTCGTCGGAGCGATCGAGCTCGGCGCGGACTCCGGCCTTGCGCAGACGAGAGACGATCTCCTGCAGGTACGGCGCGTAGTCGTCGGCGACGGGGATGGCCACGACCTGTACCGGCGCGAGCCAGACCGGGAACGCACCGGCGTAGTGCTCGAGGAGGATCGCGAAGAACCGTTCGATCGACCCGAACAGTGCGCGGTGGATCATCACGGGGCGGTGCTTCTCGCCGTCGGGACCCGTGTACTCCAGCTCGAACCGCTCAGGCTGGTTGAAGTCGAGCTGGATGGTCGACATCTGCCAGGTGCGGCCGATCGCATCGCGGGCCTGGACCGAGATCTTCGGTCCGTAGAACGCAGCTCCGCCGGGATCGGGAACGAGCTCCAGCCCCGATCCCTCGGCGACCCGGCGCAGCGTCTCGGTCGCCTGCTGCCAGAGGGCGTCGTCGCCGATGAACTTCGGGTTGCCCTCCTCCTTCGTCGACAGCTCGAGGTAGAAGTCGTTCAGCCCGTAGTCGCGCAGGGTCTGCAGCACGAACTCCAGGCTGCGGACGAGCTCGTCCTCGACCTGGTCGGGCGTGACGTAGATGTGGGTGTCGTCCTGGGTCATGCCCCGCACCCGGGTGAGCCCCGAGAGGGTGCCGCTCTTCTCGTAGCGGTAGACCGAACCGAACTCGCTCAGGCGCAGGGGCAGCTCACGGTAGCTGCGACCGCGCGATCGGAAGATCAGATTGTGGAAGGGGCAGTTCATGGGCTTGAGGTAGTACTCCTGCCCCTGCCGGGTCACGTTGCCCTCGGCGTCGACGATCTCGTCGAGCTTCATGGGCGGGTACATGCCGTCGGCGTACCACTGCAGATGCCCGCTCGTCATGAACAGGTCGCCCTTGGTGATGTGCGGGGTGTTGACGACCTCGTAGTCGTTCGCGAGCAGCTGCTCGCGCATATAGCGCTCGATCTCGTACCGGATGATGCCGCCCTTGGGGTGGAACACCGACAGGCCGGGCCCGATCTCATCGGGGAACGAGAACAGGTCGAGCTCGACGCCGAGCTTGCGGTGGTCGCGCCGCGCCGCCTCGGCCAGGCGCTCCTGGTACGCGCGCAGCTCGTCCTTCGAGGGCCACGCGGTGCCGTAGATGCGCTGCAGCTGCGGGTTCTTCTCGCTTCCGCGCCAGTAGGCGGCGGCCACCCGAGTCAGGTCCCAGCCGTTGCCGACCATGCGGGTACCGGGCACATGGGGTCCGCGGCACAGGTCCTTCCACGCGGTCACGCCGTCGCGGGTGACGTTGTCGTAGATCGTCAGCTCACCGGCGCCGATCTCGGCCGAAGCCCCCTCCGCTGCGTCAGCGCCCGATCCGGGCCCGCCCGCGAGGTCGACGAGCTCGAGCTTGAACGGCTCGTCGGCCAGCTCGGCGCGGGCCTCGTCCGCGGTGACGACCCGGCGGACGAACCGCTGGTTCTCGCGGACGATCCGCTCCATCTCCTTCTTGATCGACTTGAGGTCCTCGGGAGTGAAGGGCTCGTCGACGCCGAAGTCGTAGTAGAAGCCGTCCTCGATGGGCGGGCCGATGCCGAGGTTCGACTGCGGCCGGATGCGCTGGACAGCCTGCGCCAGCACGTGCGCGGTCGAATGGCGGAGGATCGCGAGGCCGTCGGGGCTCGACACGGTGACCGGCTCGACGGCATCCGTCTCGGCCACGACCGTCGCGAGGTCTTTCAGGTCGCCGTTCACGCGCAGGGCGACGACGGAGCGATCGGGGAAAAGGGCGAAGCCGTCGGCGGGGTACGACACGTCCGACGGGGAAACGACGTCAGTCAAGGGAACATCTCCAGATGGGTGGCTCGGATCAAGGCTACTCAGCTTCGGACGCACGCCGCGTCCCGCCCGCTCAGGCCGAGAGCGTTCGGCCGGCGGCGACGAAGCGAGTGAGCACACGGGCTCCGATCCGGCGTCGTTCCATGCATCGATCCTACTCGTGGGCGTCAGCGGCTTCGGGGTGGGCTCCGAGGGCGCATGATGGATGCCGTGAAGCTCGCCATCGCCGGGGCCGCACTGCTGCTGGTGGCAGCGGGTGCGGTGGTCTTCGGCGTGCTTCCCCCGGACGATCTCGTAGGAATCGCCGAGCGTGTCGCCCCGATCCTGGCTTTCGTCGTCGCCGTCACGATCGTGGCGGAACTCGCCGCGAAGGCGGGGGTGTTCGACGTGGCCGCCGGGTGGCTCGCGCACGCCTCGCGCGGGCGGACCACGCTGCTGTGGCTCCTCGTGGTGGCGCTCGCGGTCGTCGCGACCGCATTCCTGTCGCTCGACACCACCGCCGTGCTGCTGACGCCCGTCGTCGTTGCAGTCGCGCGCGCGAACGGGCTTCCGCCGCTCCCCTTCGCTTTCACGACCGTGTGGCTGGCGAACACGGCGTCGCTCGTGCTGCCGGTGTCGAACCTGACGAACCTGCTGGCGCTCGGCCGGCTTCCCGAGGGCGGACCGCTCGCATTCGTCGCGCTCATGGGGCCGTCGGCGGCGGTGGCGATTCTCGCGACAGTGGCCCTGCTGTTCGTGATCCACCGGCGATCGCTCGTCGGCCGCTTCGACCCCGCGCCCGTGCCGCGCGTGATCGACCGGGTGCAGCTGGTTGCGGCATCCGTCGTCGTCATCGCGCTCATGCCGGCCCTCGTCAGCGGACTCGAGCCGTGGATCCCGGCGACGATAGCCGCGATCCTCCTCGTCGGCCTCTTCGCGTGGCGGTCACCCCGTGCACTGACGGCTCGGCTCGTCCCGTGGCAGCTGCTCGTGTTCGCGGCGGGCCTGTTCACCGCTATGGCCGCGCTCGAGTCGCTCGGATCGGCAGCGGTCGTCTCGGTCATCGCGGGCGAGCCGGGCGGACCGCTCGAGCTGTGGCGCATGGCCGGCACCGCCCTCGTTGCGGCCAACACCGTCGACAACCTGCCCGCCTACCTGCTGCTCGAGTCGGCGGCGGGGACGCCGGAGCGACTCGGCGCACTGCTCGTCGGAGTCAACGCGGGGCCGCTCATCACCCCGTGGGCCTCGCTCGCGACCCTGCTCTGGCACGAACGCTTGCACGCGGTCGGCGTCGACGTCCCGTGGCGGCGCTTCATCCTGTGGGGGCTCATCGCCGCGCCACTCATCGTCGGACTGTCGGTATTGCCGCTCGCCCTGCGATGAGCCCTCCCGGCGGCGGTGCCGGTCAGAGCCGGGGGGTGCTGGTCACAGGCGCTTGAGCGCCTCGCGCCTGCTGAGGCCGGTCACTCCCCGCTCGTCGACGAACGCGCGCACCCCGTCCGGGTCGACGCGCGCGCGCTCGCGGAGCGCCCATCCGATCGCCTTGCGGATGAAGTACTCCGAATCGGCGAGGTTCGGGACGATGACATCCGTGAAGAGCTGCACATCGAAGCCGGAGCGCCGCGTCAACTGGGAGAGGATCGCGACCCGCCGTATCCAGAGATCGGCATCGCGCGCCCACGCCCGGATGACGGGCGCGATCTGCTCGGGATGGGCGACGAGCAGATCGCGGACGCGCCCGCTCAACTCGTCGGTGATGTCCCACCACTGCCCCGTTCGCACCATGTGCTCGATGAGAGGCAGCGACTCCCGTGCGCCTCGAAGCGGCGGCAGCGCCAGCAGCGCCATGGCCGCATAGCGCTCCTCCCGGTGGGAGGCCTCGTCCCAGAGGGTCCGCGCGGCCGCGCCGAGCGCCGCGGCATCCGACTCCCCCGCCCCGAGCGTTCGAGCGAGCCGGCGAACCTCGGGAAGACGAATGCCGAGGAAGGGCATCGACGACTTCATGTAGGCCTGCTGCGCGGGTGCTCGTTCCGGCTGCGCCGCGGCTTGCAGAGCGCGGCGGATGTCGTCGACGAGGGTCACGCGAGGGTGAGGTCGACCTGGATCTCGCCGGCGAGGCGCTCGAGGTCGGCCACGACCTCGGCGGCGTCGAACTCGGCGGGGAGGCGCACCACGAGGGTGGCCTCGAAGAGCGTGCCACCCGCCATCGGGGCATCGAGGGTGCGGCTGGTCAGGGCGTCGATGCTCAGGGCGTGAGCACCGATCGCATCGCTGACCTCGCGGACGATGCCGGGGCGGTCGTTGCCGAGCACGGTGAAACGCAGCACCTGTCCGCTCGCGACGACGGGAGCCAGCGGCTGGTGCGTCGTGATGCGGAGCAGACCGTCGAGGCGCTCGAGCGCCTCGACGAGACCGGCTTCGCGGTCGGCGGGCACGTCCACGAGCACGATGCCCGCGAAAGCACCGGCGAGCTCCGCGAGTTCACTTCGCTCCCAGTTCCCGCGATGCGCCGCCACGGTGTCGGCGAGTGTGCGGACGAGTCCGACCCGGTCGTCTCCGACCACGGTGAGCACGAGCTGAGTCATGGCGCCGAGCCTAACCGGCGGGCGGGTTCACCCTGCCGGTAAACGACAAAACCCCCGGTGAGACCGGGGGTTTTACTCGGTGCGCGATACTGGGATCGAACCAGTGACCTCTTCCGTGTCAGGGAAGCGCGCTACCGCTGCGCCAATCGCGCCTATACAGGCTGTTCAGTTATGAGGCGAGGTGGCGACGGGATTCGAACCCGTGTAAACGGCTTTGCAGGCCGGTGCCTAGCCGCTCGGCCACGCCACCGTGTGTGGTTCTGACCCACGTGCCGGATCACCCTGACGGGAGATCCTCGCACTCGAGCGGATGACGAGATTCGAACTCGCGACCCTCACCTTGGCAAGGTGATGCGCTACCACTGCGCTACATCCGCATTTCGTTCCGGATCGCTCCGGCACTTGTTAAACATTAGCCGACGATCGCGCGAGTGCAAAACCGGCGGCGCCCCGCGCGTGTCTCACCTCCGCGTACGGGAACCGCCGCAGCATCCGGTATGCTCGTGTCTCGGCCCTCACGGGCCAGCACGGGCGATTGGCGCAGTTGGTTAGCGCGCTTCCTTCACACGGAAGAGGTCGTGGGTTCGAGTCCCGCATCGCCCACCATCCCGCCCCGGTCCTTCGACCGGGGCGGTTTTCGTTGCCCCACGCCCTCTTGCAAGCTAAGCCCCGCACGCCGAGCACGCACCGTCGCCGCGAGCACGCACCGCGGATCATGCACGCTCGCGGCATCCGTACGTTCTCGCCGCGTACGGGATTGCAAACGTGCGAGATTTATCGAATGATGATCGTTCGACAGATCTCGAACAGTTGGAGGGCGAGCATGTCTCCGCGCACCTACGAACACCCCGACACCGACGACATCGCGATCCCCCGCGTGCTCTTCGCGTTGAGCGAGCCGCTCCGGCTCGACATGGTGCGGAGTCTCGCTGAACGGGGCGAGGTCGACAGCATCGAGCTCGGCCCCGATCTCCCCCGTTCGACCCTCACGCATCACACCAGCCTGCTTCGCGAGTCCGGTGTCGTGTTCGTCCGCGCTCAGGGGCGCAAGTGCCTCATCCGGCTTCGCGACGGCGACCTGCAGTACCGCTTCCCCGGGCTGCTCGACAGCGTTCTCGCCGCGTACGGCGAAGACCTTGGCTCTGAGGCGGAGGCGTGATCCGCCGCGTCTGGCCCCTCGTCGTCGCCGCTGTCGCGCTCGGCGTCGATGCATATGTCCTCGCCGGCGTGCTTCCGCAGATCGCCACGTCGCTTCAGACGACCGTCGCGGCGATCGGGCTGGGCGTCGCGACCTTCACAGCCGCGTATGCCGTCGCGGGGCCACTGCTGTCGAGCCCTCTCGCACGCCGTGGTGCCGCCCGAGCCCTCCTGTGGGCACTGGGGATCTTCAACGCGGGGAATCTCGCGACCGCGCTGGCACCGGGAATCGAGGTGTTCCTCGCCTCCCGCGTCGTCGCCGGCGCCGGAGCAGGTGTTCTCACCGCCATCGCCACAGCGACCGCCGCCGCGATGGTCGAGAAACACGACCGCGGGCGGGCAATGTCGATGGTGACCTTCGGGCTGTCGACCGGCACCGTCGCAGGAGTGCCCCTCGGGATGGTCATCGGACAGAGCGCGGGATGGCGATGGACGATGGGCCTCGTCGTTGCCATCGGGGTGCTCGGCATGGTCGCGCTCGCAGCTCGCGCGCGCCGATTGCCCGGGCTGGTCACCGCGGCGGGCGGCGGGGCCTTCCGCGTTCTCCGTTCTCGACGCATCGCGGTGGGGATCACAGCGGCATTCCTCCTCGGGACGGCCAGCCTGGGCCTGTACACCTACCTGATGCCGATGGCCGAGGCCGGCGGCCTGGCCGAGTGGGGCTTCGCGCTCGTGTGGGCATGGGGCATCGGCGGGGTAGCCGGATCGGCGGTGATCGGTCGACCGCTCGACAGGTTCGGGCCCCGGCCGTTCCTCATCGTCCTGCCGACACTGCTGATCGCGAGCTTCGCGACGTTGTGGCTCGCCGATTCCCCCGTTGCATGGATTCCTGCCGCAGCGGTGTGGGGCGCCGCGGGATGGGCATCGGTGCCCACACTCCAGCAGGCGCTCACCAAAGACCGATCCGATCAGGCGATGCCGATCATCGCGTTCCAGATGGCCGCGATGTATCTCGGTGCGTCCGCGGGCTCGGCACTCGGAGGCGCGCTGCTCGCCGCAGGCGTCGACGCAGCCGATCTCGCCGCGGCCGCCGGCATCCCCGCCGTCCTGGCACTCGCTCTCGCCGCAACACTCGCCGCCTGGACCCGCCAGATTCGCGCTTTCCGGCCGGAACGACTCGCCGACAACGCACCCTCACCGCGAACGTACACCTGAGCCAGTGCGTGCTCGCGGCGCGCGTGCGTGCTCGAGGCCGATCACCGCCGCGGGCCAGCTCAAACGGCGCCGGAGACGCCCAACAGAGAGCCCACGGTGAACGTCGCGATCAGTGCGAGCGCGCCGCCGACCACGATCCTCACCATGGGGCGGAGCGGGGGGCTGTCGCCGAGCCGGGCGCTCAGGTAGCCCGTCAGAGCGAGGGCGATGAGGACGGCCGCGAACGTGACGGGAACCCGGATGTCGGCGGGCGGCAGGAGGATCGCGAGAAGCGGCAGCAGCGCACCGATGGTGAACGCCAGCGCGCTGGCACCGGCGGCGGCCAGGGGGCTGACGACCTCGTCCTCGGTCAGCCCGAGCTCCGCCTCGAGGTGCGCGGCGACCACATCATGCTCGGTCAGCTCCTCGGCCACCCGGCGAGCGGTCTCCGGAGAGAGGCCGCGTCTCTCGTAGAGGCCCGCGAGCTCGATGAGCTCGGCCGCAGGGTCTTCGACGAGCTCACGGCGCTCCTTGGCGATCATGGCGCGTTGACTGTCGCTCTGGCTGCTGACCGAGACGTACTCTCCGAGCGCCATGGAGATCGCGCCACCCACGAGACCCGCGATACCCGCCGCGAAGATCGGGGCGGTCTCCGATGTCGCGCCCGCGACACCCACGACGAGGGCCGCGGTCGACACGATGCCGTCGTTCGCGCCGAGGACACCGGCGCGCAACCAGTTCAGCCGCCCCGACATCGACGCCCCGTGAGGCTCCCCCGCGTGCGCCCCCGGCGCTCCCGATACCGATCCACTCATGACGTCATGAAACCACCCGGACACCGGTCGCGGCAGGCCCCCAACCGCACGAGGACGCACTCTCGCCACGAAAGCGCACGCCGGGCGGTACGTGCTCACGTCGACGGTGCGCTCTCGGCGCAGCCGCCCGGGTGCGGGCCGTCAGCCGGCGGCGCGCCAGCCGTAGCGCTCGGAGAGAGACTGTGCGACTCGGCGGTAGGTCGCGCGGTCGAGCGCGCCGGCCGTCCGGCGGATGCCGCTCGTGGGCACGAGATAGATCTGGTCGACGTCGAGCCACGACGGACGTCGCTCGCGGTCCCAGTCCCCCGTGCCGAGCGGGATGTGGTCGCGTTCCCCGTCGTGCGGCTTGCTCGTGAGCTTCATCGCCCAGCTCCGGTCACCCTCGGCGTGCGCGAGCACGAGCAGCGGTCGGTCCTTGCCGCGCGCGGCATCTTCCGCGTACGGCACCCACGCCCAGACGATCTCACCGGGATCGGGGTCAGTGCCCGGTCGGGGCTCGTAAGCCAGACGCAGGCCGCGAGCATCGGGCAGAGCCACCTCGATGACGGATGCCGCAGTCCCGGCCGCTTCGCGCGACGCAAGGCGTCCGCCGCCGCGGGGCGGCGTGCCGGTGCTCGCGCGGGGCCGCGTTCCGGTAGGGCGGGATGAACCATCCGCCGTCCGGCGCGGACGCAGCAGATCCCACACTCGTGAAAGCACACCCATGCGCCCAAACTAACCCAGCGCCTGGGGCGGGCCGTCCCGTTTCCCCTACCGGCTCACCTGGCAGCTGACGCCCGTTCACCCCACGCGAAGCGGCGTCGCCTGCCAACTGAACGCTGCAGCACGGAACGCTGCAGCACGGAACGCCGCAGCGACGCACACGGCCCCCACCTCGGGCACACGCGAGGCGGGGCACCACGAATCACTCCGCGATGCCCCGCCCGGGCTGAGATGCGAGGCCTGATCAGACCTTCGCGTCGGAGAGGGTGTAGCCGACCTCACCGTGCATGACGGTGTCGATGCCGGCGATCTCGTCCTCGTTCTTCACACGGAAGCCGATGGTCTTCTCGATCGCGAAGCCGATGATGAAGGCCAGCACGAAGGAGTAGACGAGAACCGCGAGAGCGGCGATCGCCTGAACGATCAGCTGGCTCGCGTCGCCACCCATGAACAGGCCGGTGCCGTTGGCGAAGAAGCCGAGGTACAGCGTGCCGATGAGACCACCGACGAGGTGGATGCCGACGACGTCGAGCGAGTCGTCGAAACCGAGCTTGTACTTCAGCTCGATCGCGAGGGCGCAGGCGGCACCGGCGATGAGGCCGAGCAGGATGGCCCAGATCGGGTCGACGGAGGCGCAGGCCGGGGTGATCGCGACGAGGCCGGCGACGGCACCCGAAGCGGCGCCGACGGACGTGGGCTTGCCGTCCTTGATCTTCTCGACGAGGAGCCAGGCCAGCAGGGCTGCGGCCGGAGCGGCGATCGTGTTGATGAACGCGAGCGCGGCCGTGCCGTCGGCGGCGAGCTCGGAGCCGGCGTTGAAGCCGAACCAGCCGAACCACAGCAGACCGGCACCGAGCAGGACGAACGGCGGGTTGTGGGGAACGTGGACGCCCTTCTGGAAGCCGACGCGCTTGCCGAGCACCAGGGCCAGGGCGAGAGCGGCGGCACCGGCGTTGATGTGCACGGCCGTTCCGCCGGCGAAGTCGATCGCGCCGACGCCGAAGACGTCCTGCAGACCCTTGGTGATCCAGCCGCCGTACTCGAACGAGCCGTCGTCGGCGAGGCCGAAGTTGAAGACCCAGCTCGCGACCGGGAAGTAGACGATCGTCGCCCAGACGCCGGCGAACAGCATCCACGCGCCGAACTTGGCACGGTCGGCGATGGCGCCGGAGACGAGCGCGACGGTGAGGATCGCGAAGGTGGCCTGGAAGCACACGAAGGCCATGGGCGGGAAGGCGGCGTCGTCGGGCGTCTCGAGCAGGCTGCTCAGACCGATGGCGCTCCAGTCGATCGACCAGGGGGCGACGGTCCCCTCAGCGCCGGGGAAGGCGATGGCGTACCCGAAGAGCACCCAGAGGACGCCGATCAGGCCGAGTGCGCCGAAGCTCATCATCATCATGCTGATGACGCTCTTGGCCTTGACGAGACCGCCGTAGAAGAATGCGAGTCCTGGCGTCATCAGCAGGACGAATGCGGCCGCGATGAGTATGAATGCGGTGTTGCCTTGATCCATCTCGAAGGGAACCTCTCTGCAGGGACGCAGGTGTAGCGTCGGGTCCCCTCAGTGTCGAGGCCGCCAGTTTCCCCAGACGGCGCAGTCGTGTTTCCGATCGGTTACGCGACCGCTCCCCCGGTAAACATCAGGTTTCCGCGGGCCGCGCGAACCCTCGACGAGTGCTCAGGAATGGGTGAGAGCCACCAGGCGCGAGATGGCGCGCAGGTATTTCTTGCGGTATCCGCCGCCGAGCATCTCGTCGCCGAAGACCTCGTCGAGAGGCCGGCCGGTCGCCCGAATCGGGATCTGCGCGTCATAGGCGCGGTCGACGAACGCGACGAAGCGCAGCGCCGCCGATTGGTCCGTCAGCTGCGTGACGTCGCGCAGCCCGATCGTCGAGATGGCGTCGACGAGACGGATGTAGCGCGACGGGTGCACGGTCGCGAGGTGCGCGATGACGTCGGAGAAGGCATCGTCCGAGACGAGGCCGGAGGCGGCAGCGTCCGCGATCTCGGACTCGTACTGTTCGGGGGCCAGCGCGACCGCGTGCCCGTCCACGGCACGCTGCCGGTAGTCGGTGCCGTCGATCCGGATCGTCTGGAAGCTCGCCGACATCGCATGGATCTCGCGCAGGAAGTCCTGGGCCGCGAAACGCCCCTCGCCCAGCGCGTTCGGCGGAGTGTTCGAGGTCGCTGCCAGACGCGTGCCCGACGCGACGAGTTCGCCGAGGAGCCGCGTCATGACCATCGTGTCGCCCGGGTCGTCGAGCTCGAACTCGTCGATGCAGAGCAGGTCGGCCCCCCGCAGCAGCTGGACGGTGTTCTGGTAGCCCACGGCTCCCACGAGCGCGGTGTACTCGATGAACGAACCGAAGTACTTCCGGCGAGCCGGCATCGCGTGATAGATCGCGGCGAGCAGGTGGGTCTTGCCGACACCGAATCCGCCGTCGAGATACACGCCGGGCTTCGTCTCCGGCGCCTTCTTCGCGCGGCGGAACAGCCCCCCGCGTGCGACGGGCGCACCGCCGCCGGCGAAGGTCTCGAGCAGGTCCTTCGCCTCCTGCTGGGACGGGTACTGCGGGTCGGCCCGGTAGGAGTCGAATGTCGCCGCGTCGAACTGCGGCGGCGGCACGAGGGCGGCGAGCATCTCGGTGCCGCTCACCTCGGGACGACGGTCGCTGAGGCGCAGGATTCCGGCGGATGTGCTCGTCACGGATCAACCCTAACCGCGTGAAAGGATGACGCCGTGCGTGTGAGCGAGATGCTTCCGGAAACAGGTGAGAGCGCCGATTCCACCACGGATGTCGGACGAGCCTGGCTCGCTCGACGCTACCGGCGAGCCCCGGGCGGCTACGTCCGCCTGAACATGGTCACCACCCTCACCGGGTCGGCCTCCGGGGGCGATGGGACGAGCGACACCATCACGAGCCCGACCGACCGCAGCATCCTCGGGATCATCCGCCGCGATGCCGACGTCGTGGTGGTGGGGGCTGAGAGCGTCCGCGCCGAGGGTTATGTCGTCCCGCGCACCGCGGCTCTCGCGATCGTCTCGCGGTCGGGTCGACTCGACGGGCACCGCCTCGCGGGCGCCGACGCCGACCGGGTGGTGCTGGTCGTCCCCGACGGCGTGGTCGCCGATGCGCCCGCCGGTGTCTCGGTCATCACGGCCGGTCCCGGTCCGGACCTCTCGCCCGCCCGAGTGATCGATGCGCTGTCGTCGCGTGGATGGCAGCGGGTCGTCTGCGAAGGCGGCCCGACGATCGCCGCGCAGTTCCTCACCGCGGGTGTCATCGACGAGATCTGCTTGACCATCGCGCCGCGGATCGGGCCGGTGCGGCATCCCGTCCTTCCCGTGTCGACGGACGTGTCGACGCGGGTCACGGGTGCGCTGATGGATGCTGCGGGCTTCAGCTATCTGCGGCTGAGCGTCGACGCCCGAGCCATTCGCGGATGACCGTGGTCCACCGCTCAGGGTCGTAGTTCCACAGCTTCGTGTGGCGGGCGGTCTGGAAGATCTCCAGCTCGACGAGGTCGGGACGCGCCTCGGCCAGCTGGTACGACGCATCCGCGGGAACGAAGCCGTCGTCGTCGCTGTGGAGGATGAGGATCGGATGCCGCAGCTCGCGCGCACGTGCGACGACGTCGAGCCGGTCGAACGGGATCGGCGTGTTCAGTCCGACGACCCGCGAGCCCCACGCGCTGTCGAGTGCCCGGACGGCGGTGGTCGCGACGGGGCCGGGGATGCGCAGCAGCTGCGCCTGGTAATCGAGCACGATGCGCCAGTCGATCGCCGGCGATTCGAGCACGACCCCGGCGATGATGTCGCGGTGGGCCGAGTTCAGAGCGACCTGGAGCGCGATCGCGCCTCCCATCGACCATCCCATGAGGAAGATCCGCCGCGCACCACGGCGACGGGCCGCCCCGATCGCCGCATCCACGTCGCGCCATTCGGTCGCGCCGAGCATGTATGTTCCTGATCGGCTGCGCGGTGCCTCACCGTCGTTCCGGTACGACACCAGCAGCGACGAGACGCCGGCGGCGTGGAACACCGGGACCGCGCGGAGCGTCTCCGCCCGAGTGGTGCCACGTCCGTGGATCTGGATGACCCAGGTGTCGCTCGGCTCACCCGACGCGTCGGCGGCGGGGAAGAACCAGGCCGGGCAGGGCCCGAGCGGCGATCCGACGAGCTCGGATCGATAGGGCAGATGCAGCTCGGCGGGATCGGAGTAGTACCAGCCGCTGAACGCGGCAGCAGCCGAGAGCCGGTCATCCGTTCCGATCTCGGTCAGCAGCTTGCGCTTGACCGAGGTCTCGTCCTGAGCCAGCACCGCGCCGACCTTGACGTAGGACGCTGTCCCCGTCGTGAAGAGCCCGTAGCGTCCGGGCAGCTCGGTGTCGGCGTTCCGCGAAAGCGTGAGGGTCTGAGCGGCCACATCCACGGCCAGGAGATCGGTGTCGGGCACACGGCCGGCGGGAGTCACGACCTTGCGGGCGACCCGCATCGACACCGTTCCGAGCGCTGCCAACGAGATTCCGAGAGCTCCGGCGAGTGCCGCGATCGTCGTCTTCGCGGCGGCGGCTGCTGCGGGAGATGCGCCCGCAGCCCCGGCGCGCCTGGAACCCATCATCGAGGCCTCACTCTAGTCTGTCGACGTGGCCGATTCCCGTCCTCCCGCCGACGCGACGGCATTCGTCATCGCTCGCGAGGCGGTGCTGACGATGACCTTCCGCGACGACCTCGTCGTGCGCGAGATCCCCGCGCCGACCGGACTCGCGCCGGAATCCCTCGCGCTGGCGGGTGATGTGCGGCCCGAAGAGCATGCCGTCGACTCCCCGTACGGCACCGGGCGGATCGTCGTCCTCCACGACGAGGACGAACCCGACGCCTGGGGTGGCCCGTGGCGCATCGTCGCGTTCGCCCAGGCACCGCTCGAGCCCGAGATCGGCGTCGACCCGCTCCTGGCTGAAGTCGCCTGGTCGTGGCTCATCGATGCGCTCGACCACCGCGGCGCCTCGTTCCATTCCGTCTCCGGAACCGCGACGAAGACTCTCTCGCGCGGTTTCGGAAGCCTCGCCGAGGAGGGTGACGGTGCACAGATCGAACTGCGCGCCTCGTGGAGCCCCGTCGGCGACATCACCGCCCATATCGACGCCTGGGCGGAACTGACCTGCATGCTGGCCGGCCTGCCTCCGGGGTCGGAAGGCGTCGCCGTCTTCGGAGCACGCCGGGGGAACCGTGGCTGAATACACCGTCATCGCCGATGACGCCGGACTCGAACGCGCCGCGGAACTGCTCGCGGCCGGCGACGGCCCCGTCGCCGTGGATGTCGAGCGGGCGTCGGGCTTCCGATACTCGCAACGCGCCTATCTCATCCAGGTCTTCCGCCGCGGCGCCGGCGTGCACCTGTTCGATCCACCCGCGATCTCGACGTTCGCACCCCTCCAGGCCGCGATCGGCGACGTCGAGTGGGTGCTGCACGCTGCGAGCCAGGACCTTCCGTCGCTTCGCGAGGCCGGGCTCGATCCGAAGTCGATCTTCGACACCGAGCTCGCCGCACGCCTGCTCGGGCACGCGCGCGTCGGGCTCGGCGCCGTCGTCGAGGACACGCTGGGCATCGTCCTCGCCAAAGCTCACTCCGCCGCAGACTGGTCGACACGCCCGCTGCCGCAGTCGTGGCTCGAATACGCGGCGCTCGACGTCGAGCACCTCGTCGACGTCCGCGACGCGCTCGCCCTGGAGCTCGAGGCGCAGGGCAAGGTCGACTTCGCCGCACAGGAGTTCCAAGCGGTCCTCGATCGGCCGGTGAAACCGCCGCGCGAGGACCCGTGGCGCCGCCTCAGCGGCCTCCACACCATCCGGGGCCGCCGCGCACTCGCGGTCGCCCGCGCACTGTGGACCGCCCGCGAGGAGTATGCCCGCGAACAGGACATCGCTCCCGGCCGGCTCGTCCCCGATCGCGCGCTCGTCGCGGCGCTCGCGGCCGACCCGAAGACGAAACAGGACCTGGCGAAGGTCAAGGACTTCACCGGCCGCGCGAGCCGCTCGCAGCTCGACCGGTGGTGGGCTGCTTTCGAGGCGGGACGCGCCGAGCAGTCGCTGCCACCCGACCGCCTGCCCGGCGACGGCCTGCCGCCGCCCCGCGCATGGGTCGATCGCAACCCTCCGGCCGACGCCCGCTTGAAGGCGGCGAAACCGCTGATCGAGCAGCGCGCGGAAGAGTTGTCGATGCCGACGGAGAACCTGCTCACCCCGGAGCTGCTGCGCCGCGTCGCATGGGCGCCGCCCGCCGAGATCTCACCCGAGACCGTCGGCGATGCCCTCGCCGAGCTCGGAGCGCGCCGGTGGCAGATTGAGCAGACCGCACAGCTGATCGCTCAAGCCTTTGTGGATTCCGTGAACGGGGATGCCGCGCCGCCCTCGAGTGCTTCGTAGGTTCGACCCAACCGATTTTCCCGGCTTCCTCGGGTCCTTAGGCTGGACTCGATCCCATCTTCTGGAGGCAAAGTGGCCGAGATCTCGGACGTCTACTTCATCGACGGCATGCGCACCCCGTTCGGGCGCGCCGGCGAGAAGGGCATGTACTGGAACACCCGAGCGGACGACCTCGTCGTCAAAGCGATTCGGGGCGTGATCGAACGCAACCCCGATCTGCCGCTCGACCGGATCGACGATGTCGCGATCGCGGCGACGACCCAGCAAGGCGACCAGGGGTTGACCCTCGGCCGGACCGCGGCGATCCTCGCCGGGCTCCCGCAGAGCGTGCCGGGCTTCGCGATCGACCGCATGTGCGCAGGCGCGATGACAAGCGTCACCACGATGGCCGGCTCGATCGGTATCGGCATGTACGACCTCGCCCTCGCGGGCGGCGTCGAGCACATGGGCCGCCACCCGCTCGGCGGGGGCGACACCGATCCCAATCCTCGGTTCCTCACCGAGAAGCTCGTCAGCGCCGATGCGCTGAACATGGGCATCACCGCCGAGCGTCTGCACGATCGCTTCCCGGTGCTCACCAAGGAGCGGGCCGACCGCTTCGGCATGCGCAGCCAGCAGAAGGCACAGGCGGCATACGACGCCGGCAAACTCCAGCCCGACCTCGTTCCCGTCGCGGTCAAGTCCGCCGACGGCGCGTGGGGCCTCGCTACCGAAGACGAGGGGCGCCGGCCCGAGACCACCATGGAAGGCCTCGCGCAGCTCAAGACGCCGTTCCGGCCGCACGGCCGTGTGACGGCAGGTACCTCGTCTCCCCTGACCGACGGCGCGACCATCAGCCTTCTCGCCGGATCACGCGCGGTCAAGGAGCTCGGGCTCACCCCGAAGATGCGGATGGTGTCGTTCGGCTTCGCCGGCGTCCAGCCCGAGGTGATGGGTATCGGTCCGATCCCCTCGACGGAGAAGGCGCTCGCAAAAGCTGGGCTGACGATCGATGACATCGGGCTGTTCGAGCTCAACGAGGCGTTCGCGGTGCAGGTCCTCTCGCTGCTGGACCACTTCGGCATCGACGACGACGATCCGCGGGTCAACCCGTGGGGCGGTGCGATCGCGGTCGGTCACCCGTTGGCGGCATCCGGTGTGCGTCTGATGATCCAGCTCGCCGCCCAGTTCGCGGAGCGTCCCGACGTGCGCTACGGCCTCACCGCGATGTGCGTCGGCCTCGGCCAGGGTGGATCGGTGATCTGGGAGAACCCCCACTACACCGGCAAGAAGAAGACCGCGAAGAAGTGAGGCGCGCCGACATGACCTACGACGACATCGACTTCTCGCCCCTCGACGCCCTCACCGGCGACGAGGTCGTCACTCACTCGCTGGTGCGCGACGTCCGACTCGCCTCGGGCCGCACGCTCGCGCTCATCACTCTCGACAACGGCCGAGACCACACCCGCCCGAACACCCTGGGCCCGGCGACGCTCGCCGAGCTGGGCGGGGTGCTCGACGCACTCGCCTCCCGCGCAGCGGCGGGCGAGATCGATGCGGTCGGCATCACCGGCAAGCAGTACATCCTCGCTGCGGGAGCCGACCTGTCCGACGTCTCGCGACTGCCCTCGAAGGAGATCGCGAAGCTCGTCGCGCAGCGCGGGCACCAGGTGCTCGGGCGTCTGTCGAAACTGGGCGTGCCCTCCTTCGCGTTCGTCAACGGACTGGCGCTCGGCGGCGGCCTCGAGATCGCGCTCAACAGCACCTACCGGACGGTGGATGCCTCGGCCGCAGCGATCGCCCTGCCCGAGGTCTTCCTCGGCCTGATCCCCGGCTGGGGAGGCGCCTACCTGCTGCCGAACCTCATCGGCATCGAGAACGCGCTCGAGGTGGTCATCAGCAATCCGCTCAAGCAGAACCGCGTGCTGAAGCCGCAGCAGGCGTTCGATCTCGGCATCATGGACGCGATCTTCCCGGCGGTGAGCTACCTCGAGGACTCTCTCGCGTGGGCCGACCGCGTGCTGTCGGGCACTGTCTCGGTGACGCGGAAGAACGAACCCGGCAAGCTCGAGCGACTGACCAAATGGCCCATCGCCATCAAGGTCGCCCGCGGAATGCTCGAGTCGAAGATCGGCACCGTGCCGAAGGCGCCCTACCTGGCCCTCGAGCTGCTCGAGAAGGCGCGCAGCGGCTCGCGCGACGAAGGTTTCGCGCGCGAGGACCACGCTCTCGCCGAACTGATCTCCGGCGACCAGTTCGCCGCGTCGATGTACGCCTTCGATCTCGTGCAGAAGCGGGCGAAGCGGCCCGTCGGTGCACCCGACAAGGCGCTCGCGAAGAAGGTGACGAAGGTCGGCGTCATCGGCGCCGGTCTCATGGCCAGCCAGTTCGCGCTGCTGTTCGTCCGGAAGCTCCAGGTACCCGTGCTGATCACCGACCTCGACCAGGCGCGAGTCGACAAGGGACTCGCCTACATCCACGAGGAGATCGGAAAGCTCGAGGCCAAGGGACGCATCGACTCCGACACCGCAGGCAAGCTCCGCTCGCTCGTCCACGGCACCGTCGACAAGACCGAGTACGCGGACTGCGACTTCGTCATCGAGGCCGTGTTCGAGGAGGTCGGGGTCAAGCAGCAGGTGTTCGGCGAGATCGAGAAGATCGTCGCCGACGACGCGATCCTCGCGACGAACACGTCGTCGCTGTCGGTCGAGGAGATCGGTGCGAAGCTCGCCCACCCCGAGCGCCTCGTGGGCTTCCACTTCTTCAATCCGGTCGCGGTCATGCCGCTCATCGAGATCGTGAAGACGCCACAGACGACAGATGCCGCCCTGTCGACCGCTTTCGTCGTCGCGAAGGGTCTCGGCAAGAACGCCGTGCTGACCAAGGACGCGCCCGGCTTCGTCGTGAACCGCCTGCTGGCCAAGGTCATGGGCGAGGCTGCGCGGGCCGTCTACGAGGGCACACCCGTCGCCGATGTCGAGAGGGCCTTCGCGCCGCTCGGTCTTCCGATGGGACCGTTCCAGCTCATCGACCTCGTCGGCTGGAAGGTCGCCGCGCACGTGCAGGACACCATGACCTCCGCGTTCCCCGAGCGCTTCTACGCGAACGAGAACTTCCACCAGCTCGCCGAGCTTCCCGAGGTCGTCGAGAAGGACAAGGGCGGGCGCGTCACCGGCTTCACCAAGGCCGCGGAGAAGGTGGCGAAGAAGGCGACGGGTTCATCGCCGGTCGGAGCAGATACGATCCTCCAGCGCGTACAGGACGGCTTGGCGCAGGAGATCAATCTCATGCTCGACGAGGGCGTCGTCCCCGAGGTCGAGGACATCGACCTGTGCCTGATCCTCGGCGCGGGTTGGCCGTTCATCGACGGCGGGGCCTCGCCGTACCTCGACCGCGAGGGGGCCTCCGAGAGGGCTTTCGGCGACACGTTCCACCACCCGCCCATCCGCGGGATCGCGCACCGCTGACACCCGGCGCTGATCGTCGATCAGGGCCCCGTGGCACGAAAGCCGCGGGGCCCTCGTCGCGTCAGGCGGCGCTGGCGCGCTGCGCGCTCTGCACCCGGAGGTCGCGTTCGCGGATGTCGCGCTGCTCGATCACGATGCGGCGCAGAGAAGCCGGCGCGTCCGGGTGCGCGTCGAGCCACGCCGTGGCCGCCGTCAGGTCGTCCGTCGCGGGGAACAGGCCGCGCACGAGGCGTCGTGCGATCTCGATGCTCCGGGTCTCCCAGACCCGCCCGATCCGCGAGAAGTAGTCCCCGTCGAGCGCGGCGATGAGATCTCGCCGCCCACCGGCGCGAACCCCGGCGATCGTGGCGTCGAGCTCGTCGTTCGACAGTGATTCGTCGGTCCATGCGGCGCGCCACGCGGCTTCTCGCACTGCGCGCTCCGGAAGCGCCGCCCGGGCGGCGCGGTGGGCGCGCCGCCCCTTCGAGGTGTCGTCCCGGTCGAGCTCCGCGTCGATGTCGTCGACGCTCGTCGCGCCGGTCGCCGCGAGCGCGAACAACCAGCCCCATCGGAGGTCGGCGTCGAGCTCGAGGCCCTCCGGAGTCTCGTCCTCGCCCGAGAGCAGCCGGCGCACAGATTGAGCGCGTCCGGCGTCCACGGCGGCAGCGGCGCCCAGAGCCCGGGCCCACACGAGTTGCGCGTCGCTGCCGGGACGGGCCTCGTGCAGCGATCGCCAGACGCTCTCGAGCCAGTCCGAAGCGAGCGCCCCGCGCTGATCGGGAGCGGCATAGTGCGCGATCGCGTAGTCCGCGTGCGCGACGGCGTCGGCGAGGAGACCCGTGTGCGTCTCGGCCGCAGCATGCGCTCCGACCATTCGCAGGTATCGCGCGACGGCGAGGCGACCGTCACGCACCGCGTTCCACAGCGCGGCCCACGCGACCGACCGGGCGAGCGGGTCGCCGATCGTCGAGAGCGAGCGTTCGAGCGCTGCCGTCGTGTCCTCATCGAGACGAACCTTGGCGTAGGTGCGGTCGTCGTCGTTCGGGATCATGTGGCCAGTGGCGTCGCCGCCCATCGGGGTCCTGGCGTCGACGAGATCGAGTTCCGTCGCATGCTCTCGCTGGAGGACTCCGTCCGTCTCCACGTACCGCCCGATCGTCACGCGGTGGGGCCGGGGGTCGCTCTGCACGACGGTGGCGCGACCGGCCTCGTCTCTTTCGACGGAAAGATCGGACATGCCGGTCGTCTCGAGCCATGCGCGGCTCCAGGCGCGCAGATCGCGCCCCGACGCGTGCTCGAGCGCCGTCAGCAGGTCGTCGAGCGTGGTGTTGCCGAAGGCGTTGTCGGCGAAATACCGCCGTGCGCCCGCGAAGAACGGCTCCTCGCCGACATACGCGACGAGCTGCTTGAGCACCGACGCGCCCTTGGCATAGGTGATGCCGTCGAAATTGAGCTTGGCGGCCTGCAGGTCGGGGATGTCGGCCACGATGGGATGCGTCGTCGGAAGCTGGTCCTGCTCGTAGGCCCACCCCTTCCGCCGGCTGGCGAAGCTCACCCAGGCATCCGGATAGAGCCCTGTCGCGACCGATGCGTGCGACCCCATGAAGTCGGCGAACGATTCCTTGAGCCAGAGGTCGTCCCACCATCGCATCGTCACGAGGTCGCCGAACCACATGTGAGCCATCTCGTGGAGGATCGTGTTGGCGCGCGCCTCGCGCTGGGCCGCCGTCGCAGCGCCGCGGAACACGTAGGCCTCGGTGAAAGTGACGAGCCCGGGATTCTCCATCGCCCCGAGGTTGTACTCCGGCACGAAGATCTGGTCGTACTTGCCCCACGGATAGCCGAGACCGAACGCCTCGCCGAAGTACGCGAGCCCGCGGCGGGTGATGTCGATGATCTCCTCGGCGTCGAGGAACGCCGCCAACGAGGCGCGGCAGAGGACTCCCAGGTCGACGGGCCCCTCGGGCCCGTCCCAGACCCCGTCCACGCGGTGGTACGGCCCGGCCGCGACGGCCGTGATGTAGCTGGAGATCGGGAGGGTCTCGGCGAAAGTGACCTCGGTACCACCGTCGACATCCCGGCGATCGGTCTCCGCGCCGTTGGACAGCACCCGCCATCCTTCCGGAGCCACAACCTGCATCCGCCAGCGCGCCTTCACGTCGGGCTG
Source organism: Microbacterium sp. F1-18 (assembly GCF_052921305.1). Lineage (NCBI taxonomy): Bacteria > Bacillati > Actinomycetota > Actinomycetes > Micrococcales > Microbacteriaceae > Microbacterium > Microbacterium sp. F1-18. Next base: position 632,231 of record NZ_JBREVD010000002.1, read on the forward strand.
CTCGAAGCAGGGGTACACGCGGCGCGCATCGGCGGGTTCGTACTGCGTGTACAGATAGGTGGCGCCGTCGACGGGGTCGACGAAACGATGCAGCCCTTCGCCGGAGCGGCTGTAGACGCCGCGCGCCTCGATCGAGACGGTGTTGCGTTCCGCCAGGTCGGAGAGTCGGATGCGCGCGCCGTCCCACTCGACCGGCCGGCTCTCGCCGTTCACCGTGACCGTGTCGACGGCCGATCCGAGGAAGTCGACCCAGGTCTCCCCGCCCGCGGGCGCATCGAACGAGAGAATGGCGCGGGTGCCGAAGGTCGTCACATCCGCACGTGGGGCGTCGCGGACATCGAGTCGCACGTCGATGGTGTCGACTCGGATATCGGCTGCGCGCCGCTGAGCGTCGGTACGTGTGAGATTGTCGCCGGTCATCCCTTCATGCTTTCACGTGGGCGTGGAACGGTCGTGATCTCCGGGCCGGACGCTACTATCTGAACATGTTCAGCAAACCGGAACCCGCCGGGTCGAAGCGAGACCGTACCCGCGCCCTGATCGTCGAGACCGCGCTGCGATCGTTTCGTGAACGCGGCTACGACGCGACGACCATCCGGCACATCGCCTCAGAAGCGGGGGTCTCGGTCGGGACGACGAACTACCACTTCGCCTCCAAGAACGAACTCGTCCAGGAGTTCTATCAGGAGGTGCAGCAGGCTCATCGGGCTGCGGCGCTCCCCCGCCTCGAGTCGTCGCGTGACCTCAAGGAGAGACTCGCGATCGTCTTCCACACGGGACTCGACCAGCTGACGCCGACGCACCACCACGCGCCCGAGTTCCTGACCGCGGCGGTGTCTCCGCGCTCGTCGATCAATCCCCTGTCGCCCGAGTCCAACGCATCGCTCGCGATCGTCGAGAACCTCTTCCGCACCGCCGTCGAGGGCGCCGATCACAAGCTCCCCGCGGACATCGCGGAGGCGCTGCCCGGCGCGCTCGTCCTCTCGCACCTGCTGCTCGCGATGTACTGGGTCTACGACGACTCTGACGAGCAGGCGAAGACGCGGCGCCTTCTCGACAGAGGGATGTCGCTACTCGCGATGGCGCTCCCCCTCGCGCGCCTTCCGATGCTGCGCCGACCGCTGCGCGAACTCCTCGACCTCATCGCCGAGGCGCGCTCGTGACGGTCATCGGCCCGCACCCGCCACCCTCGCCGCGGCGTGACTCGCCCCGCACGGATGCCGAACCTCTCGCTTTCACCCGCACGGAGTTCCTCGGGGGCACCGCCTGCGCGTGGGGCACGACGACGCTGCTGCTCATCGTCGGCTGGGCGGTGCTGACAGGCGGCTTCAGCTTGATCGTGGGCACCGCGGCGATCTTGCTCGTCTCCGTCCCCGCTGTGGTGATCGGCTCCCCCGGCGCGTACGCGCTCGGTCGCCTGCTGCGACGCTTGCCACGTGTCGGCGCACATCTCCTCGCCTTCTCGGCGTACGGCGCGCTGGTCGGCGTCGTCACCACGACGGTCACCCTTCCCGCGCTTCTCGGCGACTCGGGTGGCGGGTGGACCGCAGCGACCGCCTACCTCGTCAACGTGCCTCTCAGCGCCATCGGACTCGCAGGAGCGTGGTTCATCACCATGAGGCGAGCCCTCCGCCTCGACGCCGAGGGGTTCGGCGACGTTGTGCGGACCACGGATCCGGATGCCGCGACAGAGGATGCCCTCGACGACCGCTACCGAATCATCGATCCCGGGCAGCGCCGACGTCAGCGCTGGCGAGGCTGAGGCTCGCCGTCACTCGCACCCTCGCGGCCCGGCGCGTCCGCGGCATCCGCCCAGTCCTGTTCGGCATCGGCGCTCGGACGTGCGATCGGGATGCGGGTGCCGAGAACCTGCGCGACGACGTCATGCGCGATCTTCGCTGCCGTGAGGCCGGCGTCCTCGAGGATCTCGTCGCGCTCGGCGTGGTCGATGAACTCGTCGGGCAGACCGAGCTCGTCGACGGCCGTGTCGATCCCGGCTTCGCGAAGGACCTGACGGATGCGGGTACCGATGCCGCCGACCCGGATGCCGTCCTCGATCGTGATCACCAGCCGGTGCTGCGCCGCGAGGTCGACGACCGACCGCGCGACGGGGACCACCCAGCGAGGATCGATGACCGTCGCGCCGATCCCCTGTGCTCGCAGGCGCTCGGCGACCTCGATGCCGAGACGCACCATCGGACCGATTCCCACGATGAGGACATCGTCGGATTCGCCCCGCACGAGCACCTCCGTCCCATCGTCCAGACGTTCCACGGCCGGCAGCTCGTCGCCGACCGAGCCCTTCGGGTAGCGGACCACCGTCGGTGCGTCTTCGATCTCGACGGCCTCGCGGAACACCTCGCGCAGGCGCTCCGCGTCCCGGGGCGCGGCGATGCGCACGCCGGGCACGAGCTGGAGCATCGCGAGGTCCCAGATGCCGTGGTGGCTCGGCCCATCGGGCCCCGTCACGCCCGCTCGGTCGAGCACGAACGTGACACCCGCGCGGTGCAGCGCGACGTCCATCATCATCTGGTCGAACGCACGGTTCATGAACGTCGCGTAGATCGCGACGACCGGATGCAAGCCGCCGAAGGCGAGTCCCGCGGAGGCCGCGACGGCGTGCTGCTCGGCGATGCCGACGTCGAGCACACGATCCGGGAAGCGTTGTGCGAACGGCAGCAGACCCGTCGGCCGCAGCATCGCGGCGGTGATCGCGACGACATCACTGCGGCGCTCCCCCGCAGACACGAGCTCTTCGGCGAACACATCCGTCCAGCTCGTCTTGCCGCCCGCGGAGACGGGCTGCCCGGTGGCCGGATCGATTTTGCCGACCGCGTGGAACTGATCGGCCTCGTCGAGGCGAGCAGGTGCGTAGCCCCGCCCCTTCTCGGTGATCGCGTGCACGATGACCGGGGCTCCATACGACTTCGCCAGGCGCAGGGTCTCGATCATGGCCTCGAGGTCGTGCCCGTCGACGGGGCCGAGGTACTTGATGTCGAGATTCGAGTAGAGCGCTTCGTTGTTCACGAAGCGCGAGAGGAACCCGTGCGTTCCCCCTCGCAGACCGCGGTAGACCGCGCGCGCCGCGGGCCCGAGCCGGCCGAACAGCGTGGCCGAGCCCTCGTGCAGCGAACGATAGCCCTCGGTCGTGCGCACCTTGTTCAGGAACCGCGCCATCCCGCCGATCGTCGGGGCGTAGGAGCGACCGTTGTCGTTGACGACGATGACCAGATTGCGGTCGTTGTCGTCCGAGATGTTGTTGAGCGCCTCCCACGTCATCCCGCCCGTCAGAGACCCGTCACCGACGACCGCGACGACATGGCGGTCGGTGCGACCGGTGCGGGCGAAGGCGCGGGAGATGCCGTCAGCCCAGCTGAGCGAGCTCGACGCATGGGACGACTCGACGACGTCGTGCTCGCTCTCACTGCGCTGGGGGTAGCCCGCGAGTCCGCCGCGCGAGCGCAGCCGTGAGAAGTCCTGACGTCCGGTGATGAGCTTGTGGACGTAGGACTGATGCCCGGTGTCGAAGACGACCGGGTCGCGGGGCGAGTCGAAGACCCGGTGAATCGCGAGCGTCAGCTCGACCACGCCGAGGTTGGGCCCCAGATGTCCGCCGCTTCGCGCGACGTTCTCGACGAGGAACGCGCGGATCTCAGCCGCAAGCGTCTCCAGCTGAGCGAGCGAGAGGGCGTCCAGATCACGCGGATGCGAGATCGAGGAGAGCAGCGACATCGTGCCCCTCCTTCCATCGGGTGCCGGTAAGTCTAATCAGCGGGATGCACGAGAGGCCGGAGCTCGACGCTCCGGCCTCTCGTGGGCTACGCGGCTGGCAGGCTCAGACGAGCGAGCGCAGCACGTACTGGAGGATGCCGCCGTTGCGGTAGTAGTCCGCCTCACCGGGGGTGTCGATGCGGACGATCGCGTCGAACTCGACGGTCTGCTTGCCCTCGGGCGAGAACTCGCTCGGCTCGGCCACCACCTTCACCGTCTTGGGGGTGACGCCGTCGTTGAGCTGCTCGAGGCCCGTGATCGAGATGACCTCGGTGCCGTCGAGTCCGAGCGACTTCCAGCTCTCTCCCGCCGGGAACTGCAGGGGAACGACGCCCATGCCGATGAGGTTCGAGCGGTGGATGCGCTCGAAGCTCTCGGTGATGACGGCCTTCACGCCGAGCAGGTTGGTGCCCTTGGCGGCCCAGTCACGCGACGAGCCCGAGCCGTACTCCTTGCCGCCGAAGATCACCAGCGGAGTGCCCTGCGCCTGGTAGTTCTGGCTCGCGTCGTAGATGTACGACTGCGGGCCGCCCTCCTGGGTGAAGTCACGCGTGTAACCGCCCTCGACGACCTTGCCGTCGTTGACCGCTGCCGTGAGCTCGTTCTTCAGGCGGATGTTGGCGAAGGTGCCGCGGATCATGACCTCGTGGTTGCCACGACGCGAGCCGTAGGAGTTGAAGTCCTTCTGCGCCACGCCGTGCTCGGTGAGGTACTGCGCCGCCGGAGTGCCCGCCTTGATGTTTCCCGCCGGGCTGATGTGGTCGGTCGTCACGGAGTCGCCGAGAGTAGCCATGACTCGCGCGCCGGTGATGTCGGCGACCGGGGTCAGCTCCATCTGCATGCCGTCGAAGTACGGCGCCTTGCGGACGTAAGTCGAGTTCTCGTCCCACTCGAAGACGGGGCCGGTGGGCGTGGGCAGGTTCTTCCAGCGCTCGTCGCCGTCGAAGACGGTGGCGTACTGCTTGATGAACTGCTCGCGCGAGATCGACGAGTCGATGATCTCCTGGACCTCGTCGGGAGCGGGCCAGATGTCCTTGAGGAAGACGTCGTTGCCGTCCGAGTCCTTGCCGAGAGCGTCGGTCTCGAAGTCGAAGTTCATCGACCCGGCCAGGGCGTAAGCGACGACCAGCGGCGGCGAGGCGAGGTAGTTCATCTTCACGTCGGGGCTGATGCGACCCTCGAAGTTGCGGTTACCCGAGAGCACCGCGGTGACGGCGAGGTCGTTCTCGTTGATCGCGGCCGAGACCTCTTCGATCAGCGGTCCGGAGTTTCCGATGCAGATCGTGCAGCCGTAGCCGACGGTGTAGAAGCCGAGGTTCTCGAGGTCCTTGTCGAGGCCCGACTTCTCGTAGTAGTCGGTGACGACCTTCGACCCCGGGCCGAGCGTGGTCTTGACCCACGGCTTGCGGGTGAGCCCGCGCTCCGATGCCTTGCGGGCCAGCAGCCCCGCGGCGATCATGACCGACGGGTTCGAGGTGTTGGTGCACGAGGTGATCGCCGCGAGGGTGACCGCACCGTTGTCGAGCATGTAGCTCTCGCCGGACGGCTGCGTCACCTTCACCGGGTTGGACGCCGCGTGGGGCGCACCGCTCGAGAGCAAGCCCGCGTGCGCGTGGTCGTGCTGGTGCGAGACGGTGTCGTCCGAGAGGGTCTCGTGCTCGACGCCGGGTCCGTTGCCCGGGTCGGATGCGGGGAACGTGCCCTCGACCTCGACCGGCTCGTCGGCGGTCGTCGCGTAGTTGAGGATGTCCTTCGCGAACTGCTCCTTCGACTCCGACAGGAGGATGCGGTCCTGCGGCCGCTTCGGGCCCGCGATCGAGGGGACGACCGTCGAGAGGTCGAGCTCCATGTACTCGCTGTAGGTCGCCTCGTTCGCGGGGTCGTGCCACAGCGACTGCGCCTTCGCGTATGCCTCGACGAGCGCCACGGTCTGCTCGTCGCGACCGGTCAGACGCAGGTACTCGAGGGTGACATCGTCGATGGGGAACATCGCGGCCGTCGAGCCGAACTCCGGGCTCATGTTGCCGATCGTGGCGCGGTTGGCCAGCGGGACCGAGCCGACGCCGGCACCGTAGAACTCGACGAACTTGCCGACCACGCCGTGCTTGCGGAGCATGTCGGTGATGGTCAGGACGACGTCGGTCGCGGTGACGCCCGCGGGGATCTCGCCGGTGAGCTTGAAGCCCACCACCCGCGGGATGAGCATCGAGACGGGCTGACCCAGCATCGCGGCCTCTGCCTCGATACCGCCGACGCCCCAGCCCAGGACGCCCAGACCGTTGACCATCGTGGTGTGCGAGTCGGTGCCGACGCAGGTGTCGGGGTACGCGCGGAGGACGCCGTCGACGTTGCGGTCGTAGATGACCTTGGCGAGGTGCTCGATGTTCACCTGGTGCACGATGCCGGTGCCCGGCGGGACGACCTTGAAGTCGTCGAACGCGCCCTGGCCCCAGCGCAGGAACTGGTATCGCTCGCCGTTGCGCTCGTACTCGATCTCGACGTTGCGCTCGAGCGCGTTCTCGCTGCCGAAGAGGTCGGCGATGACGGAGTGGTCGATGACCATCTCGGCGGGCGAGAGCGGGTTGATGCGATTCGGGTCGCCGCCGAGCGCCGTGACCGCCTCGCGCATCGTGGCGAGGTCGACGATGCAGGGCACGCCGGTGAAGTCCTGCATGACGACGCGGGCCGGGGTGAACTGGATCTCGGTGTCGGGCTCAGCCGAGGCGTCCCACGAACCCAGGGCGCGGATCTGCTCCTGCGTCACGTTCGCGCCGTCCTCGGTGCGCAAGAGGTTCTCGAGCAGCACCTTGAGGCTGAAGGGAAGTCGGTCGTAACCCTCGACCGTGTCGATCCGGAAGATCTCGTAGTCGGTGCTGCCGACCGTCAGGGTGCTCTTGGCTCCGAAGCTGTCAACAGTGGACACGTCTGCTCTCCTTCATCGGCGGGCCGCACGCTCGCGCGCACTGTCCCATCATCCCCTCGCCGCACCGGTCGATCTAGTGAGGCGACCCTTAGTCGGATCGGGGGAAATTTATCTTGACGTCAAGATAAATGTATCACTCGGCGCGCTGCTTATAGAGCGCGCGCACGGCGAGCCAGGTGACGGCTGCCAGCGGCGCGAACAGCGGAAGCCCCATGACGAGCTTCAACGTGCCGAGGGCGGCGACCTCGTCGGCGAAGTACAGCGGCAGCTGCACGGCGAGGCGGAGGTAGAACAGTGCCGCCCACGCGATGGCGAGCCAGAAGTAGACACGGCGCTTGCGCTTGTCGCTGCGCCACGCGATTCCCTCGTTCATGAGGAATCCGGCCGCGAGGCCGATGAGCGACCACCCGATCAGAGCCGAGACGAGGAAGGCCGTGCCGTAGGCGGCGTTGGTGATCAGCCCCGGGATGAAGTTGTCCTGGCCACGCCCCGTCCACAGCGCGAGGCCCGCGGCTGCAGCGGTGGCGACGAGACCGCCGAAGGCCGCGCTGGCGGGGCCCCGCTGAATGAGGCGCAGAAGAGTGAATGCGGCGGCGACACCCACCGACAGACCGAGCGACAACCAGAGGTTCGCCTCGCGCGTCTCGGGGTCGGTCGTCAGCGTGAACACCACGATGAACACGAGGCCCGGCAGGACCGCTTCGACGATGCCGCGGAATCCGCCCATCGCACGCCACACGACTCCCCCCGTCGTGGCGTTCGTCTCGGGATCGAAACCCGCCTTGCGGGCGGCCTCGCCGAGTGCCGCCCCCAGGACACCCGACGCGGGGGGCGCGGGCTCCGGCGGAGTCAGGTCGACGGAGCGTTCGGACGCGGCGTCGGCCCGTTCGTCGCGGTTCACGCCGAGCCGGGGGTCGCCGGCATCTTCAGCGGGATGAGGTCGCGTGGCGGCATCGGGGACCCCCCGCGCACCACCACGAGCGACCGGAACAGGTCTTCGACCTGCGCGGCTGCCTCGACGTCGTTCGTGGCCGCGCCGCCGATGACCCCGCGGAGGAACCAGCGCGGACCGTCGACGCCGACGAACCGCGCGAGGCGCTTGCCGCTGCCCTCCGCCCCGGCGATCACCGGGACCTCAGCCAGCAGCTCGGGACCGAGCGGTCCCTCGCGCTCCTCGACACGGCCGCCCTGCTGCCGCACCTGCTGGCGGATCTGCTCGCGCGTCTCCTCCCACAGGCCCGTCGAGCGAGGCGCCGCGAACGGCTGCACCTGCAGCGTCGACCCGGCGTAATCGAGACCGACGGCCACGATGCGCTTGGTCTGCTCCTCCACCTCGAGGCGCAGGTTCAGGCCCTCGCGGGGCAGCACCTTGATGCCGCCGAGGTCGATGTAGGGCCGGACCGGGTTGGCCTCGGACTCGTCGAACGGTCCGGCCGTGGCGCGGTCGGCGGGTGCGGACTTCGCGTCGTCGCTCATGCGGATGCTCCTGTCTTCTGGTAGCCGGTCGAGCCGAACCCGCCCTCGCCGCGAACGCTCTCGGGGAGAGCGTCGACGGGGATGAAACGGGCCCGGGTGACCGGCATGACGATCACCTGCGCGATGCGATCACCCGGCTCGATGTCGTAGGCCTCGGACGTGTCGGTGTTCAGGAGGGTGACCTTGATCTCGCCGCGGTAGCCGGCATCGACCGTTCCCGGCGAGTTCACCACGGTGATCCCGTGCTTCGCGGCGAGCCCGCTGCGAGGAACCACGAAGGCTGCGAACCCCTCGGGCAGGGCGATGCGCACGCCGGTTGCCACGAGCGCGCGCTGCCCGGGTGCGAGCCGCACCGACTCGGTGGAGACGAGATCTGCTCCGGCATCCCCCGGGTGGGCGTACACGGGAACGTTCGCGGCGATAATGGGGACGTCCACGGATTCGGTCACCCCACGAGGCTAATGCACAGTTCCGCCCCCGCCACCCCGCCCACCGCGCGCTATCGCGAGCGCCTGAGCCCCTCGCTGTGGGCACTCGTGAGCGCTGCCGTCTGCGGTCCCATGGTCGCGCTCGTGCTCGCCCCGCTCGACTCGGTCGTCGGGCTGCTCTCAGGCATCGCCGTCGGCGCCCTCGTCGTCGCCGGCCTCATCGCGATGTCACCCGTGATCGAGATCTCCGACGGCCGGCTCCGCGTCGGCCGCGCGAACATCGAGCTCGGCTATCTCGGCGAGATCGAGACCCTGACCGGAGACGACGCGCGACAGGCGCGCGGGCCCGGCCTGTCGCCGGCGTCCTGGCACCTGCTGCGGGGCGGCATCGACGGGGTGGTCCGTGTCGCCGTCGAGGACGAGGACGACCCCGTCACGCATTGGGTGTTCTCGTCCAGGACACCGGTCCGGGTCGCCGCGGTGATCCGGAGCGCCCGCGCCGCAGCCGGCTCCCCCGCTCCCGAAGCATCGCCCAGCGCAAAAGACTGACCCCCGGCGCCGGAGCGTCGAGGGTCAGCGAGAGTCGTGGTCGTCAGGCGGCGCACTCGGTGCAGATCGCGCCGACCTTGGTCTCGTGGTCGATCTGCGTGCGGTGCTTCACGAGGAAGCACTCCATGCACGTGAACTCGTCCTCTTGCGGGGGAAGGACGACGACGTCGAGCTCGAGGTCCGAGAGATCCGCCCCGGGAAGCTCGAAGCCCGACGGGTTGTCGGCGTCCTCGTTGTCGATCGAGCCCGACGACTTGTCGGGCACGCGCTCCTTCAGGGCCTCGATCGACTCGCTGTCGTCCTCGGTCTTGCGGGGTGCGTCGTAATCCGTAGCCATGTCGAAAGGCCTCTACTTCCAGGTGTTGCCGGTTGCCGCGCCGAGTGGGGCGGCGATAGTTTGCATGACCGGCGCGCATTTCGCAAAACGTCGCGGAAGATCCTTCCGGGAACGGATGCGGATGACCGGTTCGCCCCCCGAAACCGACGGCGCGCCCCGGATATTCCCGCGGTCCCCGGATGCCTGTGACACCATGACGGCACACGTATCGCTGGGAGGGTTCTGCGCATGGAACAGCTCAAGGTCATCGGGACCGAGGAGGGCATCCTCGTCCTCGCCACCGAGTCCGGGGAGCGCTTCGCGTTGCCGGTGAACGAGACGCTGCGCGCACAACTGCGCCGCGCTCGCCCGGCGGACGAACCGCGCGCGCCCCGCCCCAGCCCGCGCGAGATCCAGTCGCACATCCGGGCCGGCATGAGCGCCGCGGATGTCGCCACCCTCCTCGGCATCCGGGTCGAGGATGTCGTGCGATACGAGCGGCCGATCATCGCCGAGCGCGAGCACATCGTCGGGCAGGCGCTCGCGGTACCGGTCCTCATCGCAGGTGAGCTCGAGCCCGACGCGCAGCCGACCTTCGGCACCGCCGTGCGCACGAAGCTCGCCGAGGCGGGTGCCGCCGGCGAGCGGTGGAGCAGCTGGCGCGAGCCCGACGGCTGGATCGTGAAGCTCGAGTTCACCGTCGACGAGGTCGAGCACGACGCGCGGTGGTCCTTCGACCCGCGGCGTTCGTCGCTCGCTCCCCTCAACTCCGATGCGACCCAGCTGTCGCGGCAGGGATCGCTGCCCGAGGGGCTGATTCCTCGACTGCGCGCCCTCGACACCCCGCAGGCGAAGGACGACTCGCGGTTCGACAGCGGCGCGTTCGGTCCGCGGCATGCTGCCGCCGAGCCGGAGGCCGCTCCGTCCGGCGCTCTGCGCAGCACGAGTGCGAAGGATGCCGCCATCAAGCGCGCACCCGAGCCCGTCGTGACCTCGTCCGAGACCGCCGATCTGCTCGAGGCTCTCCGCCGGCGCCGTGGTCAGCGCGAGCCGATGCCCGGCGACGATCGCGGCACGGAGACCCGTGAGCGCACACCGGTCGCGTTGTTCGATGCGCTCGAGCCCGGTTATCGCGAGCCCGCCGACCCCGCCCCCGAGCCGGAGACGCCCACCGCGGACGACTCGAATGAGGATGCGGCACCGGAGACGCGCCGCCGCGGCGGCCGCACGTCGATGCCGTCGTGGGACGAGATCGTCTTCGGCGCGCGCAGCGAAGACGCCTGAACGCTCTCGCCTGAACGGTCAGGCGAAGGCGCCGAAACGGACCAGGGGGACGATGCGCTCCTGATCGGTGAGCGAGCCGTGCTGCCCGATCATCCGCTGCGGCTTCTTGTCTGCGAGACGGTCGTCGTAGTACGCGACGCCCGAGCGCGCCGCGACGAGGACGTCGCCGATACGCGGGACCACCGCCGGGTCCACCGCACCGAAGAGCCCGGCCTCGACCGCCTCGTCGCGGGTCATCACCCATGACCGGCCGGATTCCGACTCACGCCATCGCGCCGCCACACGCTCGACGGATCCCTCCACCGTATAGAGGTGGAGCATGCGCGGCTCGCCCGCGACGAGCTCGACCTCGTCGAGCAGCTCGTCGCCGTCGCGGAGCAGCACGTGGCGGTGCGCCGGGACGTCGATCATGCCGTGGTCAGCCGTCAGCACGGCGCCGATGCCCGATGCCAGCTGATGATCCCACCGGCGGAGCTCACCATCGAGCGTTTCGAGCTGCGCGGCCCAGCGGTCGCTCTCCCAGCCGTGCGCGTGCCCGATGATGTCGAGCTCCGGGATGTAGACGTAGACGAGCGCGCCCTCGTGCGCTCCCGCGAGCGCCTCCGCCAGGGCGAGACGCTCGCCGATTCCCGATGCCGCGACGAACTCGGCACCGCGGACGGTCGCCGCGGTGAAGCCGGTGGCGGCGTACTGCGCACGGCTCACGACGAAACTCCGCCTCCCGCTCGCCGCCTCGCGCTCGAACACGGGCTGAGAACGCTGCCACGCATGCGGGTCGAGGCCGTCCTCCTCCCATCCGGTGAGCTGGTTCGGAGCGGATGCCGTACCCGGCACCCTCACGCGGTAGCCGACGATGCCGTGCTCCCCCGGGAGCACCCCCGTGAAGAGACTGGTCAGCGCCGCCGCCGTCGTCGCCGGGAAGACGGTGCGTGCGGCGTCTCGCTTGGTCATCCGCTCGGAGAGGAATCGGGCGTAGGCCGCCCGCTGCACGAGATTGCCGCGACCGAGCCCGTCGGCGACGATGACGATCGCCGAGCGGGCGGGCATGAACCAGTCGGGTCGACCCGACATGGACGCGATCAGCTGCGGCAGCACACCGGTGAGGCTCCGGGCCGTGGGCGGGTCGGTCGGTAGGCTTGAGGGCATCGCGGACAGTCTCGCACAGACGGCATCCGCACTCCCATCCCCGATCGAGGTCCGAACAGCTTCATGGCCGCATCCCGCACCGCTTCACCCGTCCCCGACCAGCCGGAGCGCATCGAGGACGTCGACGTCTCGGCGGAGATGCAGGGATCATTCCTCGAGTACGCCTACTCGGTCATCTACTCGCGGGCACTGCCCGACGCGCGCGACGGTTTGAAGCCCGTGCAGCGGCGCATCCTGTTCCAGATGGCCGACATGGGCCTCCGACCCGATAAGGGGCACGTCAAGAGCGCCCGCGTCGTGGGCGAGGTCATGGGTAAGCTCCACCCGCACGGCGATTCGGCGATCTACGACGCACTCGTCCGGCTCGCGCAGGACTTCGCGCTCCGGGTGCCCCTGGTCGACGGACACGGCAACTTCGGCTCGCTCGACGACGGTCCCGCCGCGGCCCGCTACACCGAAGCCCGACTGGCTCCCTCGGCGCTCGCCCTCACCGAGAACCTCGACGAGGACGTCGTCGACTTCATCCCGAACTACGACGGTCAGTTCCAGCAGCCCGCGGTGCTGCCAGCGGCCTATCCCAACCTCCTCGTCAATGGAACGACCGGCATCGCCGTCGGCATGGCGACGAACATGGCCCCGCACAACCTCATCGAGGTCGTGTCAGCGGCCGTGCACCTGCTCGAGAACCCCGATGCGACGCTCGACGATCTCATGGAGTTCGTGCCGGGCCCGGACCTGCCCGGCGGCGGCGTGATCGTCGGCCTCGACGGCATCAAGGATGCCTACACCAACGGCCGCGGCACCTTCCGCACCCGCGCGAAGGTCTCGGTCGAGTCGCTCGGACCGCGGCGCACCGGTCTCGTCGTGACCGAGCTGCCCTACATGGTCGGCCCGGAGCGCATCATCGAGAAGATCAAGGATGCCGTCAACGCGAAGAAGCTGACCGGCATCTCCGACGTCCAGGACTTCACCGACCGCAATCACGGGCTGCGCCTCGTCATCACGATCAAGACCGGGTTCGACCCGAACGCGGTGCTCGAGCAGCTCTACCGGTTGACCCCGCTCGAGGACTCGTTCGGCATCAACAACGTCGCGCTCGTCGACGGCCAGCCTCAGACACTCGGACTCAAAGAACTCCTGCGCGTCTACCTCGACCACCGCATCGAGGTCGTCACGCGGCGCAGCCGCTACCGCCTGGCCCGCAAGCAGGAACGCCTGCACCTCGTCGAGGGCCTGCTGATCGCGATCCTCGACATCGACGAGGTCATCCAGGTCATCCGCACGTCCGACGACGGCGAGCAGGCCCGCGGACGCCTGATGGACGTCTTCGACCTCTCCCAGCCGCAGGCCGAGTACATCCTCGAACTGCGCCTGCGTCGACTGACGAAGTTCTCCCGCATCGAGCTCGAGACCGAGCGCGATCAGCTGAAGGCCGAGATCGCGCACCTCGAGGAGCTTCTCGCGAGCGACGTGCTGCTGCGCGCCCAGGTCGCCCGCGAACTCGAGGCCGCGGCTGAGACCTACGGCACGCCCCGGCGTACCCTGCTCCTCAACGGCGGCCCCGTCACCGCACGCTCGGGAAAGAAGGCGGGCGCCGATCTGCAGATCGCCGACGCTCCGTGCCGCGTCTTCCTGTCCGCGACCGGCCGGATGGTGCGAGCCGAGCTCGGCGAGGATCTGCTGAGCAGCGGCATCGTTCCGCCCGCCCGGCGGAGCAAGCACGACGCGATCCGTTCGGCCGTCGATGCGACGGTGCGCGGCGACCTCGGCGCCGTCACGAGCACGGGGCGTCTCGTCCGCTTCTCCCCCGTCGACCTGCCGTCGGTCCCCGGCAACAGCGTTCAGCTCGCGGCCGGGTCGAAGGCCGACCAGTACCTCGGCCTCGGTGCCGGCGAGCACGTCGTCGCGATCGTGCCGTTGACCGCCGAGCCTCCCATCGCGATCGGCACGGCGCAGGGCATCGTCAAGCGCTTCGCGGCCACGGAGCTCGCGCCCGGCAAGCCCGACGCCGAGATCATCTCGCTCAAGCCCGGCGACCGCGTCGTGGGGGCTGCGCCTGCTCCGGACGGCACCGAGCTGGTCTTCGTCACCTCCGACGCTCAGCTGCTGCGGTTCGACGCCGCAGCCGTGCGCCCGCAGGGCCGGGCTGCCGGCGGCATGGCGGGTGTCCGCGTCGCGGACGGAGAGCGCGTCATCGCGTTCACCGCGGTGACGGCATCCGAGGACACCGTCGTCGTCACGATCGCGGGGTCGACGCAGTCTCTCGCCGGCGCCGATGCCGGTAGCGGCAAGGTCTCGGCCTTCGCGGAGTTCCCCCCGAAGGGACGCGCGACCGGCGGTGTCCGTGCGCAGCGATTCCTTCGCGGCGAGGACACCTTGACGCTCGCGTGGGTGGGAGACTCACCCCGCGCGGTCGGCACCGACGGCGCGACCCGGACTCTCCCCGAGGTCGGCGCGAAGCGTGACGCGTCGGGCCAGCCCCTCGACGGCGTCATCGGCGCGGTCGGCACCGTCATCGCCTGAGTCGAACGATTCCCGCGGCGAACGTCGGAGAATGTCACGTATCTCGGACCGAAAGCCGGGCCAGCTCCGACATCCGCGGCATTCTCCGAACCTCGCGCGCGCGTCCGCCGTCGCGGACCGGTGCGCGGCGCTCAGGCGTCGATGGCCTCGCGCGAGAGGCGATCGCTCGAGGTGACGATGAAGTCGCGGCGCGGGGCGACCTCGTTGCCCATGAGCAGCTCGAAGACGGCATTGGCCGCGTCGGCATCCTCGACGCGGACCCGGCGGAGCGTGCGCCCGGCGCGGTCCATCGTGGTCGTCGCCAGCTGATCGGCGTCCATCTCGCCGAGGCCCTTGTATCGCTGCACCGGTTCCTGCCACTTCCGGCCCGACTTGCGCAGCTTTGCGAGCAGCGCGTGGAGCTCGGCCTCGGAGTACGTGTAGATCGTCTCGTTGGGCTTCGACCCCGGATTCACGACGACGACGCGATGAAGCGGAGGAACCGCGGCGAACACCCGGCCCTCCTCGATCAAGGGCCGCATGTACCGGAAGAACAGCGTGAGCAGCAGCGTGCGGATGTGCGCACCGTCGACGTCGGCGTCGCTCATCAGGATCACCTTGCCGTAGCGCGCGGCGCTCAGATCGAACGAGCGCCCGGAGCCCGCACCGATCACCTGGATGATGGCGGCGCACTCGGCGTTGGAGAGCATGTCGCTCACCGACGCCTTCTGGACGTTGAGGATCTTGCCACGGATGGGGAGGAGTGCCTGGTACTCGCTGTTGCGAGCGTGCTTGGCGGTGCCGAGCGCCGAGTCGCCCTCCACGATGAAGAGCTCGGACTCGGCGACATCGTTGCTGCGGCAGTCGGCCAGCTTCGCCGGCAGCGACGACGACTCGAGAGCCGTCTTGCGTCGCTGGGTCTCCTTGTGGGTGCGCGCCGAGATGCGCGCCTTCATCTCGGAGACGACCTTTTCGAGCAGCTGCCCCGTCTGCGCCTTGTCGTCGCGCTTCGTGGAGGAGAACAGCGCACTCAGCTCGCTGGTGACCACCGAGGCGACGATCTGCCGCACCGCCGGGGTTCCGAGGATCTCCTTGGTCTGCCCCTCGAACTGGGGCTCGGGGAGCCGCACCGTCAGCACCGCGGTGAGCCCGGCGAGGATGTCGTCCTTCTCGAGCTTGTCGTTGCCGACCTTCAGGCGCCGTGCGTTCTGCTCGACCTGGCTGCGGATGACCTTCATCAGACCCTGCTCGAAGCCCTGCTGATGGGTTCCGCCCTTGGGCGTGGCGATGATGTTCACGAATGACCGGGTCACGGTCTCGTAGCTCGTGCCCCAGCGCAGCGCGATGTCGACCTCGCACGAGCGCTCGACCTCGGTCGGCACCATCGCGCCGTTGGCCTGGAGCACCGGAACGGTCTCGGTGAAGGTACCCGAACCCGTCAGCCGCCAGGTGTCGGTGATCGGCGCGTCGGGCGCGAGGAACTCGGCGAACTCCGAGATGCCGCCGTCGAACCGGTAGCTCGTCTCGACGCGCTCCTCGCCGCGCTCGTCGACGATGACGATCTCGAGGCCGGGCACGAGGAACGCCGTCTGCCGTGCCCGCTGCACGAGCTCTTCGAGGTGGAAGGCGGCGTCCTTCGTGAAGATCTGACGGTCGGCCCAATAGCGGATGCGGGTACCGGTCGTACCGCGGGGCGCCTTCCCGACCACGCGCAGCTCGGACGCGCGCTCGAACGGGGTGAACTCCGAATCCGGTGTGTCACCGGCGAAGAGTCCGGGCTCGCCGCGGTGGAACGACATGGCATAGGTCTTGCCGGCACGGTCGACCTCGACGTCGAGGCGCACGGAGAGGGCGTTCACGACCGACGCGCCGACACCGTGGAGTCCGCCCGACGCGGCGTAGGAACCGCCGCCGAACTTGCCGCCGGCGTGCAGCTTGGTGAAAACGACCTCGACGCCTGTCAGTCCGGTACGGGGCTCTACGTCGACGGGGATGCCGCGGGCACGATCGCGTACCTCGACGCTGCCGTCGGCATGGAGGACGATGTCGATGCGCGAACCGTAACCGCCGAGGGCCTCGTCGACGGAGTTGTCGATGATCTCCCAGAGGCAGTGCATGAGGCCCCGGGAGTCGGTCGACCCGATGTACATGCCGGGGCGTTTGCGGACGGCCTCGAGCCCTTCGAGCACCTGGAGGTGGTGGGCGGAATACTCAGCAGTCACGATCTCCAAGCGTATCCGCGGGTGCGGACACGGCGGGGAGGACACACGCGCGCAGAGCGGACCCGGGCCGACGTGCGCGCGGTGAGCGTACGCGCTGAGCGAAATGATCGTCAAATGGGGCATACCCCCGGCTGGTCGTGGTTGTATCGAAGGCACTCAGTTGCACGACCCGATCGACCGAGGAGGCACCCATTATGACCACGAACACTTCCGAGAGCACCGCCGTCCTCGACCACCGCCTGACTGCGGCCGATCGCTGCGACTCGTGCGGCGCGCAGGCTTACATCGCCGCAGAGGTGAACGGCAGCGAACTGCTCTTCTGCGCACACCACGGCCGCAAGTACGAGGAGAAGCTCCGCGCCGTCGCCACCAGCTGGCACGACGAGACCTCTCGCCTGGTCGCCGCCGGCTGAGGCCGGCTCCACGACGAAAGCCCCGAGCATCGCGCTCGGGGCTTTCGCGTTGCCGGGTGCTGCGCGCGCCCGGTCGCGGATCAGAAGCCGACGGCCGCCTGGTAGACGGGGAGCAGGCCGGTGCGCACGCCGGAGGCGGAGGGCTTGGGCTGGAACACGCTCGAGTTGTGGTTGCCCTCGATGACGACCGGTCCGTTCGGCGTGATCGCGAGGTCCCAGCCGACGTAGGGCGCTTCCGGGGTACGGCGGGCGAGCTGCTCGGTGAGAGCCAGCACCTGGTCGAACAACGGAACCGTGAACCCGACGATCTCGGTACCCGTGACCGGGTGTTCACGGTAGACGTTGGAGTTCTTGTCGACCCCCGGGTAGAGCGCGACGCCGTGCTCATCGAGCATCGTGAACATACCGCCGGAGGCGAAGTTGTCGATGACGTCGCCGTTGCCGATCCGCAGCACGCCGGCGAGGAGTCGGACATCGCCCTCCGGGGTGAGGAACGTGATCATCCGGACCGTGTTGACGCTGTCGGGGTAGAGCGAGGCCATCTCGGGGTGCTGAACGATGAACTCATCGACGATGGACTGACCCGCTGCCGTCGCCTCGGCTCGGAACGCGGCGGCATCCGTCACGTTCTCGTGCAGAGTGATCCCACCGCCGCCGTGGCCGTCGAGCGGCTTGGCGAGCACCTTGGGATGGCGGGCGAGGAACGCGCCGAGCTCGGCGTCGTCGACATCCCGCAGATCGAGCGTCTCGCGCCCGAGCAGGTCGGCGTACTCGCGAGCGAAGCGGCGCTTGTCCTCGAGCTTCGCCCGGCCCTCTGGGGTGTTGTGCATGCGCGTGATGCGGAACGACTTCGGGTGCGTCATCCAGGTCGCACGTTCACGGGCGTTGAGCAGACGGATGTCCCACACCGCGTAATCGCGGAAACCCATGTCGTACTTGACGGAGCACCACAGCATGTCGGCGATGATCACCGGCAGCGGCGCCTTCGACACCTTCTGCACCTGCCGGCCGAACTCGACGAGATTGCCGACCCGGACGTTGCGGGCGCGGTCGAGGAGGTAGCCCAGCCGGACGCGTGATCGACCCATTGCTCGTTCTCTCCGTGTTCTCGGTGTTCCGGTTGCGGATCAGCAGACGCTCAGAAGCGCATGGCAGCGCGGTATCGCGGAAGCAGCCCGCGCCTGATGCCCGATACCGACGGCTTCGATTGGAACACACCCGTGTTGTGATTGCCCTCGATCACGACGGGTCGCTCGGGGGTGATCGCGATGTCCCAGCCGATGTACGGCATCTCCGGAACCCGCCGGGCGAGGCGATCGACGAGCTCGAGGACCTGCGGGTACAACGGAACCTGGTAACCCGTGATGGGCACCCCGGTGATCGGGTGCGTCTCGAAAGGACGACCTTCTTCGTCGCTCGCCGCGTGCAGAGCCCGACCGGCATCGTCGAGCATCGTGTACATGCCGCCGTTGGAGAAGTTGTCGATGACTCCGCCGTTGCCCACCTTGAGGACCGCAGCGAGGACATGCACGACGTCGTCGGGATCGCGATAGGTCACGACGCGCAGCGAGTTGACGCTGCCCGGATAGAGGCGCGCCATCTCCGGATGCTGGACCAGCACCTCCTCGACGAGCGTCTCGCCCGAAGCGAGGAGTTCCTCGCGGAGCGCGGCGACATCATCGATCGAGGCGACCTCGCGCATCGTGATGCCGTTGCCGCCGACTCCCCCGGGGTTCTTCGTGATGACGCGGTCGCGACCGTCGAGGAACGCGGCGAGGGCCGCGGTGTCGGAAGCGGCGACGTCGAGCCACGCGCGTCCGAGCTCGTCGCCGAACCGGTGCGCGAACTGGAGCTTGTCGTCGAAGACACCGCGCACCGAGTTGTCGTTGAGACGCCGCGACAGGTGGAACGACTTCGGGTCGGTCATGTACGTCCGGCGCTCGCGAGCCTTGAGGATGCGGAAGTCCCACTCGGAGTAGTTCTCGAACGTCGTCTCATAACGGACCGCGCACCACGCCATGTCGGCGGCGACCCACCAGACCGGCGCCTTCGAGAGCGCGGCGGACTGGCGGGCGAACTGCAGCACGCGCTCGCGGTCGAACGACACGACACGCCGGACGAAGAAGCGCGCACGCCGGTAGAGCCGATTCACCGCGCCCATGTCAGACCTCGCGGATGACACCGAGCGGCGTCGACTCGTGGCCCTGACCCAGCGGGTTGTCGCGCAGGATCCGCACGAGCCGCTGCTCTCCGGCCTTGTCGAGCGTCGATCCGAGGATGTTGCCGCCGATGTCGTTGATGTCGACGACGGCCACCTCAGCGATACCACCGAGCTGTGACTTGACGCGCGCAGCGACACCCCGAGGATCGGTCGGCCCGAGGACGACCGCCTTGTTGTACGGAGGGATCGTGCCGGAGGTCGGGCCGTCGATCGCGCGCGCCTTGTCTCCCGCGACGCGGTAGAAGTCGCCGCGTCGGCCGAAGAGCTTCGTGACGGCGCTGACAGCCGCGGCGAACAGGATGCGCGGCGTGCCGCACTCGCGAAGCGCCATCTCCATCGTCTCGGGCATGCCGAGGCCGATTCCGTAGGGGGTGCGGGTCACGTACTTCGACAGGAACCTCGCGAGCGGACGCACGCTGATCTCATCGAGCGTGTAGGAGCGACCCTGTGTGATCGCCACGATCTTCTCGGTGACGAACAGCAGATCGCCCGGCTGCACGGTGGGCGCGGCATACTCCGAGATGACGGCGTCGAGATCGTCGCCGGGCATCACCACGCGAGTGCGGATCGGGATCCGCGCGTAGGAGGTGCCGTCGACGACGACCTCGAGAGCCTTGCCCTCGTTGGCGGTGCCGGTCACTCGAGGTAGTCCCGGAGCGACTGCGAACGCGACGGGTGGCGCAGCTTCGCCATCGTCTTCGACTCGATCTGGCGGATGCGCTCGCGCGTGACGCCGAAGGTGTCGCCGATCTGATCGAGCGTCTTGGGCTGACCGTCACCGAGGCCGAAGCGCATGCGGATGACGCCCGCCTCGCGCTCGCTCAGCGAGTCCAGGAGCGACTCGAGCTGGCGCTGCAGCATCGTGAAGCCGACCGCGTCGGCCGGGACGACCGCCTCGGTGTCCTCGATCAGGTCACCGAACTCGCTGTCGCCGTCTTCACCGAGCGGAGTGTGCAGCGAGATCGGCTCACGGCCGTACTTCTGCACCTCGATGACCTTCTCGGGCGTCATGTCGAGCTCGCGGCTCAGCTCTTCGGGCGTGGGCTCGCGGCCCAGGTCCTGGAGCATCTGGCGCTGCACGCGGGCGAGCTTGTTGATGACCTCGACCATGTGGACCGGGATACGGATGGTGCGCGCCTGGTCGGCCATCGCGCGGGTGATGGCCTGACGGATCCACCACGTCGCGTACGTCGAGAACTTGAAGCCCTTGGTGTAGTCGAACTTCTCAACCGCACGGATGAGGCCGAGGTTGCCCTCCTGGATCAGGTCGAGGAACTGCATGCCACGACCCGTGTAGCGCTTGGCGAGCGAGACGACCAGACGGAGGTTCGCGCCGAGGAGGTGGCTCTTGGCTCGCTGGCCATCGCGCGCGACCCACTGCAGGTCGAGACCGAGCTGGTTCGACTTCTCGGCAGCCGACATGTGCGACAGCTTCTCTTCGGCGAACAGGCCGGCCTCGATGCGCATCGCGAGCTCGACCTCTTCGGCCGCGTTCAGCAGCGGAACCTTGCCGATCTGCTTGAGGTAGTCCTTGACCGGGTCGGCGGTCGCGCCGGTGATCTGCGTCGAGTAGACGGGGACATCTTCCTCGTCGCTCGACGAGATGACGATGGCACCCGTGGGGAGGGCCTCGGTGACGGCGGGCTTCTTCGGCTCGTCGTCGTCTTCGTCGTCGTCCGCCTTCGCGGCGTCTGCGGGGGCGGCGTCTTCCGAGGCGTCTTCGGCGTCGACCTCGACGTCGACCTCGACGTCCTCGTCGTCCATCTCTTCGTCGTCGGCCTTGGCCTTGGCCTTGGAGGCCTTCGCGGGCGCAGCCTTCTTGGCCGCGGTCTTCTTGGCGGGCGCCTTCTTCGCGGCGCTCTTGGGCGCAGCCTTCGCAGCGGTGGCGGGCGCGTCCTCGACGAGTTCGGTGTCCTCGCTCGCGCGGGTGCGGGTGGTCTTCGTGCCTGACGTCACGGTTAGCCTCTCACCGGTGCGAACGCACCGGGTTCTCGGACACTAGTAAGACCCTTGTCAAGTCCCCCGCCACTCGAACGAACGAGGAGCACAGGATCGACAACGGGTCAGGTCCTTCATTGTCTCATATCTCGTGCGCTGTTCCTGCGCAAGCATTCATTCCTATGAGAACGCCGACCGGGCGTGACGCATTCCCTCCACTCGTGGCGACGTGAGCAGAGAGCTGGGGAGATCAGGAGCGGCCGCGCTTGTCGTCGTCGCCCGGGGGGCGCGACGCGAGGAACCGTTCGAGCTCGGCGGCGAGCTCATCCGCACTCGGAAGATCACCCGTATGGATGATGGGCTGTCCGAGAGCCGAGGCCGCCATGTACGAGTCGTAGCGCTCTTCGAGGGTGTGGAGCATCGTCGTCAGCTCTTCGCTGCCCGAGACCTGGTCCTCGACCTTGTCGAGGTAGTCGCGGTTCTCGTTGCGGAGGGTGTCGCTGTCGAAGACGAGACCGGTCGCGACGCTGAGGCTGTCGAGACCGGCGATGGCGGCCGCGGGGTACTCGGTGTCGCCGAGGTAGTGCGGCACGAGCAGCGCGAAGCCTGCGACGCGCGCATCCGCTTCGGCGAGCCGGAGCTCGAGCAGGTGACCCGCGGTGGCGGGGATCTGGGTGCGGGGCTGCCACACCGAATGCGCCGCCGTCAGCTCCGAACGGGTACCGCTGACCGTCGCGCCGATCGGCCGCGTGTGCGGCACGGGCATCGGGATGGCGTGCACCCAGGTGATCGAGGCGACCTGCATCCCCTCGGCGAGGCCCACGACGGTCTCGGCGAAGGCCTCCCAGGCGAAATCGGGTTCGTAGCCCGCGAGGAGCACGAACGGCTGACCGAGCGAGTCGTGCGCGAGCGATAGCTCCAAGCGCGGCGCGCGGTAATCGGTGAGGTGGTCCTCGTCGAAGGTGACGATCGGTCGGCGTGCGCGGTAGTCGAACAGCACGTCGTTGTCGAAGGCGACGACCGTCGTGGGATCGAGCTCGCCGCGGAAGTACTCCACGATGCGGGAGACGGCGCCTCCGGCGTCGGTGAACCCGGTCAGCGCGATGACGAGCGGCAGTCCCGCGGGGACGGGAGGAGACCCGGCGGCACGTGCGTAGAGCGGTCCGGACAGCGGCATGCTCCAACTCTACGAGGCGCATCCTCGCCCGGAGGCGGCTCGCCCCTCGCTGTCAGCGAACGCCCGCGACGCGCGAACCTAGGATGGGAGGATGCCGTTCCCCGAGATCGCGCACACCAGCGCGCCCGTCACCGAATCCGACGCCGACGCTCTGGTCCTCGCACTGCCGCCGCTCGACGAGCAGGCCGACGTCGCCGACTGGCCGGGCATCGCCGCGATGCTCGCCGCCGTCGGCTTCACCGGTGCGCGAGGATCAGTCCACCGCGTGTTCCTGCCCGCCGTGTCGTCGAAGCCCGTCGTGGTCGTCGGGACCGGGTCCGAACCCGACGACCATGCGCTCCGCGACGCCATCGGCACAGCGGTGCGCGTGACCACCGGGTTCGCGTCGCTCGCCGTCGCCGCACCGCTGGCGGCCGCCGACGCCTGGGGCTCCCTCGCCGAGGGCGCCGCCATCGGCGGATACCGCTTCGCGGGATACAAGGGCGGCACGCCGAAATCACGGGCGGATCGGGTCACGATCCACTCGCCCGCCACGCCGTCCGCCGACGAGGTCGCCGGGGTGAACGCCCTCGGACGCTCGCTCGCTCTCGTGAAGGACCTCGTCAGCACCCCCGCCGAGTGGCTCTCGCCTGCCGATCTGGCGGAGCGTGCGATCGAGGCGGTCGCAGGGCTGCCGATCGAGGTCGAGGTGCTCGACGAAGAAGAGCTCGAGCGGCAGGGGTTCGGCGGTGTCCTCGGCGTCGGGCAGGGCTCGGACCGTCCGCCGCGCGTCGTCCGCGTGGAGTACTCCCCCGCCGGGGCCGAGCGCCACGTAGCTCTGGTCGGCAAGGGCATCACGTTCGATACGGGCGGTCTCTCGCTCAAGCCGCCCGCGAGCATGGTCGGCATGAAGTACGACATGGCCGGCGCCGCAACGGTGCTGGCGGTCGTGCAGGCGGCCGCCGCTCTCGCCCTCCCCGTGCGCGTGTCGGCGTGGCTGTGCGTGGCCGACAACATGCCCTCGGGCCGCGCGACGCGCCCCGGTGACGTGCTCCGGATGCTCGACGGGACGACCGTTGAGGTGTTGAACACCGACGCGGAGGGGCGCCTCGTCCTCGCGGACGGCCTCGTCGCCGCCAGCCGTACGCGGCCGGACGCGATCGTCGACGTGGCGACCCTGACCGGCGCGATCATCGTCGCCCTCGGAAACCGGCACACCGGCGTCATGGGCGACGACGATGCCGTCGCCGATTACCTGGCGGCCGCGGAGCGCGCGGGTGAGGCCGCGTGGCAGCTGCCGCTCCCGGCACACATGGAGGACGAGCTCGACTCCCCGATCGCCGACATGCAGAACGCGAAGATCGGCGACCCCGCCGGCGGTTCGCTGTTCGCCGGACTGTTCCTGCAACGCTTCGTCGGCCGTACCGGCGAGGACGAGGACGCACCCCGCATCCCGTGGGTCCATCTCGACATCGCCGGGTCTGGCACCACGAAGGCGGCCTTCGGCGGAACCGACAAGGGGCCGACCGCCGCGACCGTCCGCTCGCTCGTTGAGTTCCTGCGAGGACCGCAGCGATGAGCGATCACAGCGCCGATCTGGTCATCCTCGGTGGTGGCAGCGGGGGCTACGCCACGGCGCTCCGCGCCGCCGAGCTCGGGTCGTCGGTCGTTCTCATCGAGAAGGACAAGCTCGGCGGCACGTGCCTGCACCGCGGCTGCATCCCCACGAAGGCGCTGCTGCACTCCGCCGAGGTCGCCGACAACGTCCGGGGCTCGGACCACGTCGGCGTCCGCGCCGCGTTCGAAGGAATCGACGTCGCCGCCGTCCACGCGTACCGCGAGGGCATCGTGGCGAAGAAGCACAAAGGTCTCGAAGGACTGATCGCAGCGCGGAAGATCACCGTCGTTCACGGCGAGGGCCGTCTCGACGCTGACGGCGGCGTGGTCGTCGGCGACGATCGCTACCGCGGCACGGACGTCGTGCTGGCCACCGGTTCGTACAGCCGATCGTTGCCCGGTCTCGAGCTCTCCGACCGGATCATCACGAGCGAGGGTGCCCTCGCGCTCCCCACGGTGCCGCGGCATGCCGTCATCCTCGGCGGCGGCGTCATCGGGGTCGAATTCGCCAGCATCTGGCGTTCCTTCGGCGCCGAGGTGACGATCATCGAGGCGCTCGACCGGTTGCTGCCGGCCGAGGACGCCGCGATGAGCAAAGCCCTCGAACGAGCGTTCCGCAAGCGCGGCATCGCCTCGCGCACGGGCGTGCGGTTCAGCGACGCCGAGTCGCGAGCGGACGGCGTCCGAGTCTCGCTCGAGGACGGGACCGTCCTCGACGCCGACGTCTTGCTCGTCGCGGTCGGCCGCGGCCCGGCGACCGCCGACCTCGGTTTCGAGGATGCGGGCGTCGAGCTCGACCGCGGCTTCGTCCGCGTCGACGAGCGCCTTCGCACGACGCGCGCACACGTGTGGGCCGTCGGCGATATCGTGCCCGGACTGCAGCTCGCCCACCGCAGCTTCCAGCAGGGCATCTTCGTCGCCGAGGAGATCGCGGGGCTGCGTCCGACTGTCATCCCCGACAGCCTCGTTCCCCGTGTGACCTACAGCAGCCCCGAGGTCGCCTCGGTCGGTCTGACCGAAGAGCAGGCACGCGCCGCGCACGGCGATGCCGTCGTCGTCCGCGAGTACAACCTCGCGGGAAACGGAAAGAGCGAGATCCTCGGCACAGCCGGCCTCGTCAAGGTCGTTCGCCGTCTCGACGGCCCCATTCTCGGGGTGCACCTCGCCGGCGACCGTGTCGGCGAACTCATCACCGAAGGTCAGCTCGCCGTGGGCTGGGAAGCCCACCCCGAGGACATCGCACCATTCATCCACGCCCATCCGACCCAGAGCGAAGCTCTCGGAGAAGCATTCCTGGCGCTGGCGGGCAAACCGCTGCATGCGCTCTGACCGGTCGACCGATGCAGATCAGTAAGCTAGAAAGACATCGGCATTTCTTGAAGGAGACAGATTCATGAGCACTTCCGTGGTCCTCCCCGCGCTCGGAGAGAGCGTCACCGAGGGAACGGTGACCCGCTGGCTCAAGAAGGTCGGTGACACCATCCAGGAAGACGAGGGTCTTCTCGAGATCTCCACCGACAAGGTGGACACCGAGATTCCGTCGCCCGTGAGCGGCGTCATCGAAGAGATCCTCGTGCAGGAGGACGAGACCGTCGAGGTCGGCGCCGTCCTGGCGAAGATCGGCGACGGTTCGGGAGCGCCCTCCAGCGACGCCCCGTCCGAGCAGGCTCCGGCCGAAGAGGCACCCGCCCCCGCGCAGGAGGCCCCGGCCGCCGAGGCGCCGACGGAGTCCGCACCGCAGCAGTCGGAGGCCGCTCCGGCAGCGTCCGGCGACGCGAAGGATGTCGTGCTCCCCGAGCTCGGCGAGAGCGTCACCGAGGGCACCGTCACCCGCTGGCTCAAGCAGATCGGCGACGACGTCGCCGTCGACGAGCCGCTCCTCGAGATCTCGACCGACAAGGTCGACACTGAGATCCCCGCGCCCTTCGCCGGCACGCTCGTCGAGATCCTCGTCCAGGAGGACGAGACCGTCGAGGTCGGTTCCGCACTCGCTCGCATCGGTTCGGGTGCTCCGGCCCCCGCGGCCGAGGCACCGGCCGCACCCGCAGCCGAGGCCGCACCCGCACCCGAGCCCGAAAAGCCCGCTGCACCGGCCGAGGCACCTGCCCCGCAGTCGGCGCCGGCACCCGCACACCAGCCGGCTCCCGCCTCCGCAGCTCCGACCGCGGAAGCAGCTCCTTCCGACAACGAGGGCGTCACCTACGTGACCCCGCTCGTGCGTCGTCTCGCGCAGCAGCAGGGCGTCGACCTGGCCTCGATCAAGGGCAGCGGCGTCGGCGGGCGCATCCGCAAGGAAGACGTCCTGAAGGCTGCTGAGGCCGCATCGGCCCAGCCCGCCGCGGCTCCCGCCGAGTCCGCCGCCGCGCCTGCCCAGGTCGAGGTCTCGGAGCTTCGCGGCACGCGCGCTCCGATGTCTCGTCTGCGCAAGGTCCTCGCCAAGCGCGCGGTCGAGTCGATGCAGCAGACCGCTCAGCTGACGACCGTCGTCGAGGTGGATGTCACCAAGCTGTCGGCGTTCCGCGACAAGGTGAAGGTCGACTTCAACGAGAAGACCGGGGCGAAGCTGTCGTTCCTGCCCTTCTTCGCCCTTGCCGCCGCCGAGGCGCTTCAGACCTTCCCGATCGTGAACTCCACGGTCGACGGTGAAGAGATCGTCTACCCCGCCACGGAGAACATCTCGATCGCGGTCGACACCGAGCGCGGACTGCTCACGCCCGTGCTGCGCGACGCGGGCTCGAAGAACCTGGCCCAGATCGCTCAGGACATCGCGGACCTCGCTGCACGCACGCGTGACAACAAGCTGAAGCCCGACGAGCTCGCAGGCGGCACGTTCACGATCACGAACACCGGCTCGCGTGGCGCGCTGTTCGACACCCCCGTGGTGTTCCTTCCGCAGTCGGCGATCCTCGGTACCGGCATCGTCTACAAGCGCCCCGGCGTCGTGACGGTCGACGGCAAGGACGCGATCTCGGTGCGCTCGTACGTGTACCTCGCGCTCTCGTACGACCACCGCACCATCGACGGCGCCGACGCAGCGCGCTTCCTGAGCGCGATGAAGGCACGCCTCGAGGGCGCTCAGTTCGAGGGGAACCTCGGCTACTGATCGGCTGAGCCACTCACCTCACGGCTGGTCCGCGACGTCGTACACGTCGCGGACCAGCCTTTTCTCGTCATGAGCGACGACCACGACCACCTGAGCGGGACGCCGTCCGGAAGGATCGTCGACACGCACGACCTCGACCCCACCCAGGTCGTCGAGCACGCGCACCTCGCGCGGAGCGTCGGCTGTCGCGATGCCGTCGGGGAGCGCGGCATCCGCTCGCTCGAGCAGTGACGCACGGCACGTCGGTTCGTCCGCCCGCCAGCAGTCCGCGAGTTCGTCGATGATACGAGCGGCCGGCTCGGCTGGACGCGTCTCGGCACCTGTGGCGGGGATGGTCGCCTCGTCGAGGGCAAAGCCCTGCGGCCTCGCCGACGGCGTCGGCTCTTCCGTACGCCGCTCGTGCGAGACGGTTCGTGCGTCGGCGTCCGCATCGTGGGGCAGCGAGAACCCCACGACGAGAGTCGCAGCCACCGCACCGAGGGCGACCCACATCACACGTCGCCTGCCGGCGAGGCGTGCAGCGCCCGTCGCCGGCCGGCCCCACCGCCGCACGAGGCCGCCCGCCGCACGGCGGATCTCCGCGCGCACCCCCGCTGCCGCTGCCATGACCCGCTTCATGACGTCGCCGTCGACGAGTCCCGACGCGGCAGTCGTCACGATGGACGCCGACGGCGAGTCGTCTTCGGATGGACGCGACGGCAGGGGCCGAGCGGCACCCGGCGCCCCCGGCACGAACGGCTCCGGCGTGGCCAGCCCGAACAGATCATCCTCGAGCGTGGGCGCCGCGAACGGCAACGTGACGCGATCCGCCAGGGCCTCGACGACTCGATCGCGCAACGCGCGCGCGATCGCCGCGTCCGGGATGCGGTCGAGCACGATCCGCGAAGAGACGTCCCACGCCCGCGTGCCGGTCGGGATGAGGACGGGGCGCCCATCGCTCGTCGACCACCACTCCCCCTCGCGCCATTCCGATCTCGCGGCGTCCACCGCCCCGCGCAGGACGCTCACCGCGAGCGTCACCGCTTGACCGGGAGTGAGGTCGAACGAGGTCGAGCCGCCGCAGAGGCGCGCGCTGACGAGCGGCAGGATCACGACGGTCGCGTCCGCGACCCGGTCGACGTCGTCGGGCGCGAGAAGGTGACAGCCCGGGACCGCAGACCATAGCTCCTGCGGCACGGACGACGCCGCGACACGGTACGAGGTGCCGCTGCGCGAGGCGAGGATCTCGCCGGGATAGGGCGCCTCGGGCGGAGACACGTGTCTGAGTGGGCCGGGCAGGTCGACGACGGGGAGGGCGTTCATCCTGCCAGCGTGGCGCGGTCGCGCCACGGCTCGGCCCGGTTCACACAGACGTGTGGACGACCGCCGTTCCCGGCCGGTTGTGCAGGCGGAACGGGGCGACCGAAAAGGTAGGCTGTGAGCATGTCGTCCCGCAGCACCGCACCCGAGAAGCGCCCCGGATTCTTCTCCCAGCTCCGCTCCCTGTTCACCTTCACCAAGGAGTACTACAGCTGGCTGCCGTGGTTGCTCATCGGCATCGTGGTGGTCGGCATCGGCCTGGGCGTCCTGGTGGGCTTCCTCATCCCGCCGGGCGCGATCTGGAGCGTCATCCTCTGGGGTGTCACGGGACTGCTCTTCGGCATCCTCGGCGCCATGATCACCATGACGCGGCTGGCCACGCGCGCGATGTACAAGCGCATCGACGGGATGCCGGGTGCGACGGGACACATCATCTCGACCAACCTCGGCCGCAAGTGGCAGGCCTCGGAGATGCCGGTCGGCGTCAACCCCAAGACGCAGGAGGCTGTGTACCGGGCCGTCGGCCGCGGCGGCGTCGTCATCATCGGGGAGGGCGCCCGCGGGCGTCTGACGCGACTCATCAACGACGAGCGCAGCAAGGTCAAGCGCGTCGCCTCGGGAGTGCCGATCCACGTCCTCTATGTCGGACACGGCGAGGACGAGGTGCCCATCGCCAAACTCGCCCCCACCATCAAGGCGCTGCCCAAGGCGATCGACCGGACGACGATGGCCGCCGTCATCAAGCGCATCGAGTCGGTGTCGCAGTCGGTGACCTCGCTGCCGATCCCGAAGGGCGTCGACCCGATGAAGGCGCGCGCCCAGCGCCCACGCTGAGCGCCCCGCCCCCGGAGGCCTGTTGAGTCAGGCGCGGACGAGGATCGTGCCGGCCGCCTTGTCGTGGAGTCCTCGCTGATCGGGATCGAACACCACCGCAGGGATCACCAGCACGAGGAGCAGCGTCCGTACGATCGGACGCCACAGGCCCGTCCATCCGCCGTGCAGGAGCTCGAGACGCAGGCCGACGATGCGATGACCCGGGCTACCCCCGATCAGCGGGATGAAGATGACCTGCAGCGCTGCGAAAACAGTGATCGGCGCGAACTGGGTCACCCCGGCCTCACCCGGAAGAGCGAACTGGTCGAAGCCGAGGAACGCGGTCGCGAGCAGCGTCGCCGCCGCATAGTCGATCACGAGGGCCGCCAGCCGTCGTCCGAGACGGCCGACGCTGCCGGGGCCGTGCTCGGGACGCCCCAACCGCTCGCCGGGATAGGTGTTCTCGCGCAGGGGTTCGGGCACCTGTCCAGCCTAAACGGGGCCGGTGGCGTAACATCCCGGAAACATCCGAGATACTGCCGGGCAACTGGATGCCGATAGGTTCGAAGAGGTCTGGATGACTCCAGGCTGTTCCTCACCCGATCTTGGAGACTCCATGTTCAAAGATTCTTCCGAGGTGCTCAAGTTCATCCAGGACGAGGACGTCAAGTTCCTCGACATCCGTTTCACGGATCTTCCTGGCGTGCAGCAGCACTTCAACATCCCGGCCTCGACCGTCGACGAGGAGTTCTTCACGGTCGGTCAGCTGTTCGACGGCTCGTCGATCCGCGGCTTCGCGAACATCCACGAGTCGGACATGCAGCTGATTCCGGATGTGTCGACGGCTTACCTCGACCCGTTCCGCGAGGCGAAGACGCTGATCATGATCTTCGACATCTACAACCCGCGCAACGGCGAGATCTACGCGAAGGACCCGCGCCAGGTCGCCAAGAAGGCCGAGAAGTACCTCGCCTCGACCGGCATCGCCGACACCGCGTTCTTCGCCCCCGAGGCGGAGTTCTACATCTTCGACGACGTCCGCTACGAGGTGAAGCAGAACTCGAGCTTCTACTCCGTCGACTCCGAGGAAGGCGCCTGGAACACCGGCCGGGTCGAAGAAGGCGGCAACCTCGCCAACAAGACGCCGTTCAAGGGCGGCTACTTCCCCGTCTCGCCCGTCGACAAGACGGCCGACCTGCGCGACGACATCTCGCTCAAGCTCATCGAGTCGGGCCTCGTGCTCGAACGTGCCCACCACGAGGTCGGCACCGGTGGACAGCAGGAGATCAACTACCGCTTCGACACCATGGTGCACTCGGCGGACGACATCCTGAAGTTCAAGTACATCGTCAAGAACACCGCCGAGATGTGGGGCAAGGTCGCGACCTTCATGCCCAAGCCCCTCTTCGGCGACAACGGCTCGGGCATGCACACGCACCAGTCGCTGTGGCTGAACGGCGAGCCCCTCTTCTACGACGAGAAGGGCTACGGCGGGCTCTCCGACATCGCGCGCTGGTACATCGGCGGCCTGCTCAAGCACGCTGCCGCGGTGCTCGCATTCACCAACCCGACGCTGAACTCGTACAAGCGTCTGGTCAAGGGCTACGAGGCTCCGGTCAACCTGGTCTACTCGGCCGGAAACCGCTCGGCTGCCATCCGCATCCCGATCACGGGCACCAACCCGAAGGCCAAGCGCATCGAGTTCCGCGCCCCCGACGCCTCGGGCAACCCGTACCTCGCGTTCGCCGCGCAGATGATGGCCGGCCTCGACGGCATCAAGAACCGCATCGAGCCACACGAGCCCGTCGACAAGGACCTCTACGAGCTGCCGCCCGAGGAGGCCAAGAACATCCCGCAGGTTCCGAACTCGCTGCTCGACTCCCTCGAGGCGCTGCGCAACGACCACGAGTTCCTGCTGGCCGGCGGCGTGTTCACGCCCGAGCTGATCGAGACCTGGATCGAGTACAAGATCGAGAACGAGATCCAGCCGATCAACGCCCGTCCTCACCCGTACGAGTACGAGCTGTACTTCGGCGTCTGACACACCGGCTGCGACGGAGCCCCGTCGCCCGCTCTCTCGAGCCGGGCGGCGGGGCTCCGTCGTTGTCGGGCGCTTGCATCGTCGGCGCAGTCGGCGCCATCCTGATCGGGTGAATCTCTCTGACCTTCCCGGGCCGTTCTTCCACGGCACGAAGGCGTCGCTGCGCGTCGGCGACCTGCTCACCCCGGGCCACCCCTCCAACTACCGCCCGGAGATCACGATGAACCACGTGTACTTCACGGCGGTGAAGGACGGTGCCGGTCTCGCTGCCGAGATCGCTCCCGTGCCCGGCGAGCCCCGCGTCTACGTCGTCGAACCGATCGGTGATTTCGAGGACGACCCGAACGTCACCGACAAGAAGTTCCCGGGCAATCCCACCCAGTCCTATCGCTCGGCCGCTCCCCTGCGGATCGTTGCCGAAGTCACCGACTGGACGCGACTGTCTCCCGAAGCGCTGCAGACGTGGCGGGAGCGCATCGCCCGCATGGCCCGCGAGAGCGCGGAGATCATCAACTGATCACCGTCATCCCGCCAGCCGGACGACCTCCGCGATGACCCGCGGATGCGCGAGAATGCGGAAGTGCCCGCCCGTCTCCAGCCGGACGTTGCGCGCACCGTCCAGCTCGCTGCCGCCGGGGATGTGCGGGTCGAAGTCTCCGTACACCGACACGATGCGCGGGTTGGGGCTCACCTCGCGCGCCAACGCCAGAATCCCCGGCGCGCTCGGCGAGAACGCCCGCAGCGACGGTACGAGCATGAGCCGCCCGTAGACCGAGCCGGCGAACGGGCTCGCGACGGCGACCATGCCTCGGATACGACCGCCGGCAGCGGCATCCGCCATCACCTGCTTGCCGACCAGGCCTCCCTTGCTGTGCGCGACGATCACGACATCGTCGAGGTCGTGCTGCTTCAGGTAGTCCGTGACGTGACGCGCTGCACGCGGCACGGGCCATCGGTTTCGACCCAGCGCGGCGATCACGTGAACGGGGTGCCCGCGGTCGTGGAGCGCGGTGATGAGGGGCTGCAGGAAGCGCCACGTCTCGTAAACGCCGGGGAGCACGACGATGGGTGTGCCGTCTCCCGACCGGAAGTCGCCGGGATCCGTGCGCGACAAGAAGGCGCGCACCTGCCACACGGCCGCGTAGGCGTAGTCCGCTATCCACCACGTCGCATCGCGGAGCGCGCGCCGCATCATGATGCGCCCGCGGGGTGGCCGCCGGATGCTGTCAGAGCGAGGATGCCGTGTGCGACGGCCTCCGCTGCGGTGCGCTCGACGTGGTGCCCCTTGCCCGGTACCACGAGCACACTGCTCCGAGCGGTTCGCGCCGCGAGGCGATTGACCCACCCGTTCCCGGCGATCGGGTCGCGGCCGCCGCGCACCACGAGGGTCGGCACGACGGCCTCTGCCACGCGCTCCTCGAGAGGATAGGCGAGCATGTGCCGGACCTGCGCGAAGAACCAGCGCGGGCCGGTGCGGAGGTAGTCGAGCGTGACGCGGAGGTTCACCCGCGGCGGCTCCCGCAGCCCGTCGCGAGCCAGCGCCACGGCCTGCGCGGGCAGCCCGCGGCGCTGATCATCGACGACCGGGCCGATCAGGACGAGCCCACCGACCAGGTCCGGATGCCGCACGGCCGTCTCGACCACCCACTGCGCCCCCATCGAGTGTCCGACCAGCACGGCGGGGCGTGCGACAACGCGGCGGAGCACGTCCGCGAGGGCATCCGCCATCGCGGCGACCGAGACGTCGACCTCGGGCGCCGGCAGGCCCGCGAAGCCCGGCAGATCGACGCTGTGCACCGACGCGGTACGCGCGAGCCTCGGGTGGAGGTGGAGGAATGAGCGGTGAGACATGCCCACGCCGTGGACGAGCACGATGGTCGGAGACGACGCTTCTGCGGCGGAACTCCACACGCGGAAGACAAGCCCGTCGACCGAGAACTGCCGGGGCGACCACTCGACGCGCGCGGGGCGCGGCAGCGTCGAAGTCGTCATCACTTGGTCAGGCTATGAGAGTCGCGAACCGAGTGCAGGCGGCTTGACGTCGCGCCCATCACCATGCCCGTCGGATGCGGCGAGCGAGGGTAGGTCAGTGGGTCGCGGCGTCTCCGGCATGCTGCGGTCCGCCGTGGCGGAGGCGCCGGATCACCATCAGCACGCCGACGATCACGAGCCCGACGAGCAGCCCGGCGATCGCCGACACGGCCGTCTCGCCGATCCAGACGACCACACCGCCCGCGGCTTCGAGCAGGTGCTCCACCCCGTGCAGCAGGTCGAGTGTGAAGGCCACCCCCACCTCGCCGAGGTTCGCGAGCACGAGGTGCCCACCCACCCACAGCATCGCGACGGTCCCCACGACGCTGATGACGCGGAAGACGGCGGGCATCGACCGGACGATCCGCATCCCCGTGTGGCGCACCCGCGACGACGGGTTCTTCGCCATGCGCAGGCCGATGTCGTCGATCTTCACCAGCAGAGCGACAGCTCCGTAGACGACGCCGGTCATCAGCAGTGCGATGATCGCGAGCACGGCGAGCGTCTGCCAGATGCCCATCCCCTCGTCGAGGTTCGACAGCGAGATGAGCATGATCTCGGCCGAGAGGATCAGATCGGTGCGGACGGCGCCGAGCACGAGCTTCTTCTCATCTCGCGGACCGTCATCCTCGACGCCGTGATGAACCCCGAACCACTCCAACACCTTCTCGGCGCCCTCGTAGCAGAGGAACATGCCGCCGAGGATCAGCAGGTACGGCAGCACGGCCGGCGCGAACGCGGTCAGCAGCAGCGCCACGGGGATGATGATGAGGAACTTGTTCGCGATCGACCCGAGCGCGATCTTCCCCACGACGGGAAGCTCTCGGGCCGGTGTGATCCCCTGGACGTACTGCGGCGTCACGGCGGCGTCGTCGATCACCACACCCGCCGACTTCGCGGAAGCGCGCAGAGCCGCGCTCAGGATGTCGTCGACGACAGCCAGCAGACCAACCGACATGTTTCCCCTTTAGCCGTAGAAGAGCTTCTCGAACACGCGGCGGGCTTGGCGCGCGGCGCGCATCCAATCCTCCTCCACGACGGTCGCCGATCGTGCCGGATACCCCAGCAGGCGGCCGATTCCGTCGAGCCGGCCACGATCAGTGGGCAGGACGTCGCTGGTCTGACCTGACAGCAGGGTGTTCGCCGACCGCAGCCGACTGGCGAGCCGCCACGCCGCGAACAGCTTCTCGGCGGCGTCCCGCGGAATGAGCTCGGCGCCGACCGCCGCTTCGAGGGCGGCGATGGTCGACGTCGTGCGCAGGCCCGGCACGCGGTGCGCATGCTCGAGCTGAATGAGCTGCACGAGCCACTCGACGTCGCTCAGACCGCCCGGTCCCAGCTTGAGGTGCCGAGAACGGTCCTGGCCCTGCGGCAGCCGCTCGCTCTCGACACGGGCCTTGATACGCCGGATCTCGCGGAGTCCTTGGGCGTCGGGCGCCACGGGATAGCGCAAGTCGTCGGCGAGGGCCAGGAACCGGGTGATGAGCGTCACACTTCCCGCGACGCCACGGGCGCGCAGGAGAGCCTGGGCCTCCCACGACAGCGACCAGCGCCGGTAGTACTCGGCGTACGACTCCAGAGAACGCACGAGCGGGCCGTTGCGGCCTTCCGGACGCAGGCCCGCGTCGAGCTCGAGCGGCAGGCGGTGGTCCTCGGAGTACCGCCGCACACCCTGCACGAGCTGGAGCGCGAGTTCCTGAGCGCGCTGAGCGGGGACGCCGTTCGCGTCGAACACGTAGATGATGTCGGCATCCGATCCGAAGCCCAGTTCGGCCCCGCCGAAGCGTCCCATCGCGATGACGGAGAACTCGAGGCGATCGTCTTCGGGCGGAAGCACCTCGCGCCGCACGGCACGGAGCGTCGCCTGGATCGTGACCTCGGTGATGGTGGTCAGGCCCTCCGCGAGCTCTTCGATGGAGAGCTCGCCGACGACAGCGGCCATCGCGAGCCGCAGCAGCTCGCGCCGCCTGAGCGCCCGGACCGCAGCCATGGCATCGTCGATGGAAGCATGCCGGGTCTGGATGGCGCGGGCTTCCTCCTGCAGCACGAATCCCGGGCGCGGCCGGAGCTGATCGGGCGAGTCGAGCCACGCGATCGATTCGGGGATCCACTCCATGAGCTCGCCGACATATCGTGACCCCGACAGCAGCCGGGTCAGGCTTTCCGCGGCGCCCGACGAATCGCGCAGCATCCGGAGGAACCACGGCGTGTTCCCGAGCCGCTCGCTGATGCGCCGGAAAGCGAGGAGGCCGTAATCGGGATCCACACCGTCGGCGAACCAGCGGATCATGACGGGCATGAGGTGGCGTTGGATCACGGCCTTGCGGCTGAGGCCACTCGTCAGCGCTCCGATGTGACGCAGCGCGCCGGCCGGGTCGCGGAACCCGATCGCCGCCAGGCGGGCCTTAGCCGCCTCGGGTGAGAGGGTGTGCTCGTCGGCGGGGAGCGCGGCGACGGCGGAGAGCAGCGGACGGTAGAACAGCCGCACGTGGATCTCGCGCACTTCGCGCTTGATGTCGTCCCATACCGAGACCACCCGGTCGCCGCCGTCGCCGAGGCGCGACGAGCGGGCGAGGGTGCGCAGCGCTGCTCCGTCTTCAGGCATGAGATGGGTCCGGCGCAGCTCGCGGAGCTGCAGCCTGTGCTCCATCACGCGGAGGCGCCGATAATCGAGCGCGAAGCGCGAAGCATCCTCGCGTCCGATGTAGCCCTCCGAGACGAGCGCATCGAGGGCATCGAGTGTGGAGCGCTCCCGGACTCGTTCGTCCGATGCGCCGTGCACGAGCTGGAGCAGCTGAACCGTGAACTCGACGTCGCGGATACCACCGGGACCGAGCTTGAGCTGCCGCGCAACCTCGCCGGGCGGGATGTGGTCGGTCACGCGCTCGCGCATCTTCTGCACGCTCTCGACGAAGTTCTCGCGGGCCGCGCTCGCCCACACCATCGGCTGGACGGCGTCGACGTACTGCTCCCCCAGCTCCGCATCGCCGGCGAGCGGCCGGGCTTTGAGCAGCGCCTGGAACTCCCAGCTCTTCGCCCACCGGTCGTAATAGGCGATGTGCGACTCGAGTGTGCGCACGAGCGCGCCCTGCTTCCCCTCCGGGCGCAGGTTCGGATCGACCTCCCACAGGGGCGGCTCGATCTCGACCTCCGAGATGCCCCGCATCGTCTGGATCGCGAGTCTCGTTGCGATCTCGACCGACTGCGACTCCGACACGACGTCCTCGTCGGCGGAGCCGCCGACGAAGATCACGTCGACGTCGCTGACATAGTTGAGCTCTCGCGCCCCGGACTTTCCCATCCCGATGATCGCGAGGCGGGTCGCGGCGACCGCGTCGCGCTCGAAGCGCCCCGCTCCGGGGACGCCCGCGACGAGTCTGCTGCGCGCGACGGCGAGCGACGCCTCCAGCGCCGCCCCCGCGGCATCCGCCAGGGCCGCGGCCACCGCGTGCAAGATGATCGTCGGATCGGATGCCGCAAGATCGAACCGCGCGATCCGCGCCAGCATCCGCCGATACCGCACCCGTAGCGCGACCCACGCATCGTCGCCCGAGGAAGCCGCGAAGCCGTCGTCAGCGCCGACGGACTCGAGCATCTGCGCCGTCAGCTCGTCGCGCGTCGGAAGACCGTCGCCGTCGGACGCAAGGTCGGCGAGCTCTTCGGGATGTCGCAGGTAGAAGTCCGCCAACCCCTGCGACGCACCCAGCACCGACCAGACCGCTGCGGGCCGGCGTCGCAACGCGTCGGTGACGACCGATGCGTCTCGACGAGCGATGCGCAGGAGTGCGGAGACCGCTGCGTCGGGATCCGCCGCAGCCTCGGCCGACGCTACGAGCTCGTCGCGATCGACGCTCGTCAGCTCGGCGAGCTCCGCCAGGTCGGCGTCGGCCCGTCCGAGATCGTCGAAACCCGCCCGGGCCAGCCCCGTCAGTCCGGTCGAACGAGGTGACCGGGTCATGGCCTCAGAGCATCTCCAGATTGCTCTTGAGCTCGAACGGCGTCACCTGGGCACGGTAGTTCTGCCATTCGCGACGCTTGTTGAGCAGCACGTAGTTGAACACCTGCTCGCCGAGCGTCTCGGCGACGAGCTCCGACTCCTCCATGTACTCGAGAGCGTGGTCGAGGCTCGCGGGCAAGGGCGCGTAACCGAGGGCGCGCCGCTCGGAGTCGGTGAGCGACCACACGTTGTCCTCGGCCTCGGCGGGAAGCTCGTAGCCCTCTTCGATGCCCTTGAGACCCGCGGCGAGCAGCAGCGCGTACGCGAGGTAGGGGTTGGCAGCCGAGTCGAGGGCACGGTACTCGACGCGCGACGACTGGCTCTTGTTGGGCTTGTACATCGGCACGCGCACGAGCGCCGAGCGGTTGTTGTGGCCCCAGGTGATGAAGCTCGGCGCTTCGTCGCCGCCCCACAGCCGCTTGTACGAGTTGACGAACTGGTTGGTGACCGCCGAGATCTCGTTGGCGTGGCGCAGAAGTCCCGCGATGAACTGCCGGCCGGTCTGCGAGAGCTGGTATTGCGCGCCCTCTTCGTAGAACGCGTTGACGTCGCCCTCGAACAGCGACATGTGGGTGTGCATGCCGCTGCCGGGGTGCCCGCTGAGGGGCTTCGGCATGAAGGTCGCGTACACGCCCTGCTCGATCGCCACCTCCTTGATGACGGTGCGGAAGGTCATGATGTTGTCGGCCGTCGCGAGGGCGTCCGCGTAACGCAGGTCGATCTCGTTCTGGCCGGGGCCGCCCTCGTGGTGGCTGTACTCGACCGAGATGCCGAGGTCTTCCAGCATCCGCACCGAGCGGCGCCGGAAGTCGTGGGCCGTGCCGCCGGGAACGTTGTCGAAGTACCCGGCGGAGTCGACCGGCTCGGGACCGTCGGGTCCGTACGACGACGACTTCAGCAGGTAGAACTCGATCTCGGGGTGCGTGTAGAACGTGAACCCGGAGTCGGCCGCCTTCGCGAGGGTGCGCTTCAGGACGTTGCGAGGATCGGCGACGGCGGGCTGGCCGTCGGGCGTGGTGATGTCGCAGAACATCCGAGCCGTCGGGTCGATCTCACCCCGCCAGGGCAGCAGCTGGAAGGTCGTCGGGTCGGGGTGCGCGAGCAGATCGGACTCGTAGCTGCGCGTCAGCCCTTCGATCGCCGAACCATCGAAGCCGAGCCCCTCGGCGAAGGCCCCCTCGACCTCGGCCGGGGCGATCGCCACCGACTTGAGGGTGCCGATCACGTCGGTGAACCAGAGCCGCACGAACTTGACGCCGCGCTCCTCGATCGTTCGCAGTACGAAGTCCCGCTGCTTGTCCATCGCGTCCTCTCCGAGACAGGGTCGGATCCCAGACTACTGGCGGCGAGCGCCCTCCGACGGCGGCGTGCCCCAGTCGTCGTCCTGCGCCTCGTCCTCTCGCCACGCCTGGGACCGCTGCGCCATGATCTGCGGCGCGCGGGAGGCCTCCTCGGCAGAGGCGAAGGGACCCGCGCGATCGGCGCCCGGCGACTGCTTGCCGCGCTCGACCTCGTGTGTCGTGAGGTTGTACCAGTACTCGCCGTCGCTCTCGGGCATGGTCGCTCCAGACTGCGCCTACGGTGGCGCTCGATCCGAGCCTAATCGGCCCCGCTCGCGCTCGATAGGCTGAGCCGCATGAGTGCGAGTGCGACGCGGGCCGTCGGGGTGGACATCGGTGGAACCGGGATCAAGGGAGCGGTGGTCGATCTGTCGACCGGCGACCTCCTGACCGACCGCATCAAGGTCGCGACCCCTAAAGGCGCCGAGCCCGAAGACGTCCTCGGTGCCGTGAAGGTGGTCCTCGACCGCCTCGAGGTCACCGCTGCAGGCGACGTCCCGCTCGGCGTGGCATTCCCCGCGATCGTGAAGAACGGCCGCACCCTCTCCGCGGCCAACGTCGCCGACACCTGGATCGACTTCGAGGCCGAGACCTTCTTCGAGCAGGGACTCGGTCGTCAGATCCACTTCGCCAACGACGCGGATGTCGCCGGGGTCGCCGAGCTGCGTTACGGCGCCGCACGCGGCCAGGACGGGCTCGTCATCCTCACGACCCTCGGCACCGGTATCGGGTCGGCGATGATCTACAACGGCGTGCTGATCCCCAACTCCGAGCTCGGCCACGTGCACCGCGCCAAGCACGGCAAGGACGCCGAGGCGTGGGCCGCGTACTCCGCGATGGAACGCGATGAGCTCGACTGGCCCGAGTGGGCCGAACGGCTGCAGTGGTACTACAGCCACATCGAGTTCCTCTTCTCCCCCGACCTGTTCGTCGTCGGGGGCGGCGTGTCGAAGCACGCCGACAAGTTCCTGCCGCTGCTCGATCTGAAGACGCCCATCGTCCCCGCCGTCCACCGCAACAACGCCGGCATCATCGGCGCGGCGGCCCTCGCTCTCGCGGGCGAACGGCCCGGCGTCCTCGACGAGACCACGGAAGACCTCGCCGGCACGACCGCCCACTGACGCGGGGGGCTGCGGCGTCGGTCTCGGGCGCAGTTTCGCGTGCCAGGCGCACTCGAAGCCGCGCCTGACGCGCGGAACTGCGCCCCATGTGGGCGGAGCGGCGGTCGACGTGCTCCACGGCGAACCGGCGAGTGCCGCCTAGGCTGGCAGGATGCATGAATCTCGCCCTCGCTTCTCGGTGCGGGCACGGATGATCATGACGGGCCTCATCGCGGTGGCCCTCTTCTTCGTCCTGTACCTCTTTTTCAACCTCACGGCTGCCGGGCAGTCGTTGGAGAACGGGTGGGCATGGAAGTACGAGGTCTTCGACACTGTCGGCTACTGGCTCCGCCAGAATGATCTTCCGCCGCTCTCCTACGACCGCGCCACGATCGTGGTGGGGACCCTCCTGGCCGTCGTCATCGCGGCAGCGAGACGACACGGGCGGACAGCCCTCTGGGTTGTCGTCGCGACCCCCGGAGCGGTGCTGGGATCTGAAGGGTTCAAGTCGGTCTTCGGACGTCCCCTGCTGGTCGATTCGCGTGACGACGCAGTCAGCTATCCGAGCGGCCACGCTGTTGTCGTCCTCGCCGTAGCTGCCGCCTTGCTCATCGTGGTGCCGCGGGCCTGGAAGCGGTGGGTCGCCCCCGTGCTCGGGGTCTGGATGGCGCTGGCCACCTCGGCGATCATCGTGATCGGAAACCACCGCCCGAGCGAGATCATCGGCGCGGCGCTGCTCACGATCGCCGTCTTCACGCTGACGGGATCCGTCGTGCACCTGCGGAGCCCCCGTCAGCCGCCGCCGTCGCGCACGCGCCGCCCCGCGCCGACCAGTGAACGTGCCGACCCGGCACGCAGAGCGTGGTTGCTCGCCGGCATGGTCGCCGTGATCACTGTTGCCGGCATCGTCGCGGCATGGGGTGCTCTGCCTTGGGTCACGGCCATCGACGGTGTGACAGGAGCGGCGGCATCGCTGCTCATCCTCCGCGTGATCCTCGTGGTCCGGTCGTGGGTCGCTGACCTTCAGCAAGCCGAACCGGGCGACGACGATCAGAGGATCTCGGGGATGACGACCGCGAGCACCGGCTCGTAGCGCCTGAAGACTCGACGCCCGACCCGCGCCTCCGCGGTCGGTTGAACGCAATGAAGGTACGTGGTGCGTGCCGTGCACGATAGCCCCTTCCGGGGCGACATGACTGCCTGCGACGGTGAGAGGTCGCTCCCGGCACCGGGGCTCACGTTTGGGGAATGCGTCCCGGCGCCGGGAGCGACACCTGCCACGAGCGAGGCCCGCGCTGTGCGAGGCCCGCGCCGCGACGGCTGCGCAGGGGCGGTCGGGGGCGAATGGGCCGGCCTGTACGCCGGGTTCTGTCCGGGGGCGTGAGCCCCGTGGACGGCCATCTCTCTCGGCGACACGTTGCCGTGCCGCTCCAGCGGTCTACCCGGGGACTCGGCGGACCGCGTCTGCATCCCCTGTCTGACCTTGCTCCGGACGAGGTTTACCGTGCGGGTCGTGTCACCACGACCCCGGTGGTCTCTTACACCACCCTTTCACCCTTACCGACGCGAACGCCGGCGGTCTGCTTTCTGTGGCACTGTCTCGCGGATCACTCCGGGTGGGTGTTACCCACCGTCCTGTCCTGTGGAGCCCGGACGTTCCTCGGTGCGGTTTCCCGCCACGCGACCGTCCAGCCGACCCATTCGCACCTGGAGTCTACCGGCGGGGTGCAGGCTCCCCCGAACCGCGGCTCGCCGCACGGGCCCCGTGGTGCTACGGTGTGCTCACAGAAGCCATCTGGGGAGATGGCCTCGCAGCCCATTGGGGAGGGCGCTATGCATAGTTCCGTCATTTCTGCCGTGCTGCTCGGTTCGCTGAGCCTGCTGCCGACTGTGTCGTCGACGGATGCCACGACGTACGCTCCGGATGATCCGAGCGGGGCGACGCTCGCGGGGTCCATGGTCACGACCGACTGCGAATCCGACGCACCGTGGATCTCATTCGACGTGGTCCTCACGGGAGGGACGGTCGAAGAGGCCACGGCACCGGTGTCGTTGATTCTCGACGACGGCGTGAACACCACCAGCGTGCCGCTCGGCTCGCTTCAGGACTACCGCCTGAGCGGCCGCGTGCTGTGGCCGGGGGCGAGCGTCGACGACGCAGGCCGGGGCACCGGCTGGCCCGGCTGGGAGTTCCGCGACGGTACGTGGACGGCGACGGATGCCGGCTTCGCCTGGACTCGTGGCGACATCGCCGCGACCCTGCGGGTGAACCCCAATCTCGCCGTTCCCGTCGCTTATCCGGCTTCCACGCCCGATTGCGCGACGTCGCCGAACGGCGTGCGCGATGCAGCGGTCGCAGCGCTGCCTGCCACGGGCGGCAGCGCGAGCGGACCGATCGCGCTCGCGGTCGCCGCCGTGGGCGCCTTCGTCGCCGGGGCGCTGCTCGTGCTGCAGCGCCGTCGCCACCGGCGCGCCTGAGATGGCTGCGACGGCGCTGGAACGGCGCCTTCGCCGCCGCAGGCGCACCCGTGTCGTCATCGTGGCGGCCGCAATCGGGCTGGCGGCGGCGGGGTGGATCGGCGTGCGAGGCGTGCTCGCCGCGGGCGAGCTCCGCGAGGTACAGGCGGCGGCGACCGGGCTTCGCGCGGCACTGCAGCAGCGCGACGTGGATGCCGTTCAGGTGGCCCTCTCCGACATCGGCGAGCACGCGGCACGTGCGGAGCAGCTCACCGGAGACCCGGTCTGGGGGCTCGCGTCGTCCCTGCCGGGTGTGGGGACGAACTTCCAGGCTGTCCACGCCGCCGCGGCGGGGGCAGCCACCGCGGTTCCGGCGCTGGACGATGTGCTCGCGACCCCCGGGCTCGGCGAGACGATCGCCGGGGGCGACATCGGCGCACTCGCGGGAGTGCTCCGCGACGCATCGCCGGCGCTCGGACGCGCAGCGACGACGCTTCGCGCGACGGCCGCCGATCTCGATGGGATCGACGAATCGGCTCTCCTGCCACCGATTCGCGACGGGCTGAGCACGCTCCAGACGGTGCTCCGACCGGCCGCGGACTCGATCTCCGCGGCCGCCGGAGCATCACGGTGGGTGCCGTCGATGCTCGGCGTCGACGGCACCCGCGAAGTGCTGGTCTCGGTGCAGAACTCCGCGGAGCTCCGCGCGGGCGGCGGACTGACCGGCACGTTCCTTCTCCTCGAAGCCCGTGAGGGCCGGCTCGAGGTGCGTGAGCACACGGACTCGTCGAACTTCGCGCCCCGTCGTGTCCCCGTGATCGAGCTGCCCGCCTCCGTGTCAGAGCTGTACGGCGACGTGGTGGGAACCTACGTCCAGAATGCGACGATGACACCCGACTTCGAGCTCTCGGCTCGGCTCATGCGCACCTGGTGGCAGAGCAGCACGGGCAGCGAGCCCGACGCGGTCGTCGCGGTCGATCCCGTGGTGCTGCGCTCGCTGCTGACCGCCACGGGTCCCGTCCACCTGTCCGGTGGCGCGACCGTCGATGCGGCCGGCTTCGTCCAGGCAGTCCTGGTCGACCCGTACCTGCACTCCTCCACGGACGAGCAGACCGCCCTGCAGCGGGAGGTCGTGTCCGCCGTCGTCACGCGGCTGCTTTCCGGTGACGTCGATGTGGCATCGATTCTCGGCGCGATCGGCGACGCCGTCGCAGACGGGCGCGTGAGCGTGTGGAGCGCCCACGAAGACGAGCAGCGTCATCTCCGCGAGGGGCCGCTGTCGGGGATGCGGGCGCGACAGCTCACCGGCACCGGCGACGTGTTCTCGGTGCTCCTCAACGACGCGACGACGACCAAGCTCGACTCCTACCTGGACATGGCCGTCGGCGTCGTGTCGTCGGGGTGCCGTCCCGACGGGCGTGCCGAGGTGGTCGTGGAGGTACGCCTGCACAACAACGCGCCGCCCGAGGCGCGGGGGTATCCCGGTTCGATGACGGGGATGTACAACCCCGCCAGCCCCGGCGACATCGTCACCGACGTCGGGGTGGCCGCACCTCCCGGCTGGTTCTTCGGATCAGTCGACGACGGAACCGCGGCGGTGCCCTCACGTCAGGTCGTCGACGCCGGCGTGCCGACGAGCGTCGCCCGGTCGACGCTCGCGCCCGGCGACGCTCAGTCCCTGCGGTTCCGCTTCATCGCGCCCGACGACGCCGAGATCGCCCCTCGCGTGATCCATACACCCCTGTTGCGAGACGTCGCGCAACTCGAGCCCGGCGCCGCATGCGCCTGAGCCCCGGCTCAGTCCTTGTCGGCCGACACCGCGATACGCACGTCGAGCAGGAAGTCGAGCGGAAATGAGCCGAACAGCAGCCGGCCGGCCGCATCCGCCGCCTCGCGAACGGCCGCCGCGGCCGCCTCGGCGTGCTCGGCCGGGGCATGCACGATGATCTCGTCATGGAGGAAGAACGCGAGGTGCGCCCGCGCCGTCACGGGGTGACCACCGACGCTCGGAAACACCGCGAGCCGTTGCCGGAGGTCGGCCAGCCAGGCGAGCGCCCACTCGGCCGCCGTCCCCTGGACGACGAAGTTCCGCGTGAAGCGGCCGCGCTCGCGCGCCCGTGATCGCGCGAGCGTCTTGATGGCATCGGAGGCCTCGGGCTCAGCGGCATCCGCGTGGAGATCCCGCCATGCCGCCGAGGGTGCCGGACTCGTGCGGCCGAGCAGGGTGCGCACCGAGCCGCCCTCCTCGCCCACCCGCGCCGCGTCGTCGACGAGGGCCATCGCGCGGGGGTAGGCACGGCGCAGCGACGGGACCAGGCGCCCGCTGTCACCGGTGGTGGCTCCGTACATCGCGCCGAGGAGCGCCATCTTCGCCTCCTGACGCGAT
The DNA here is from genome assembly GCF_052921305.1 of Microbacterium sp. F1-18. Lineage (NCBI taxonomy): Bacteria > Bacillati > Actinomycetota > Actinomycetes > Micrococcales > Microbacteriaceae > Microbacterium > Microbacterium sp. F1-18. The sequence continues at coordinate 676,760 of NZ_JBREVD010000002.1, forward strand.
GGGACGGTACCGCGGGCCACGATGCCCTCGTACAGGTCGCGCCCGCGAGCGGCTTCCGCGAGCGCCAGGTCGGCGGACATCGCGGCGAGGATGCGGGGCTCGAGCTGAGCGACGTCGGCGATCACCAGCTGCCATCCCGGGTCGGCCCGCACCGCCGGCCGCAGCATCCGCGGCAGCTGAAGCGCTCCCCCGCCCGACGACGCCCATCGGCCCGTGACCACGCCACCGGGGACGTAGACCGGACGGAACCGGTCGTTCGGGATCCACTCGTCCATCCATGCCCAGCCGTTGGCGCTGAGCAGGCGCGTGGCACGCTTGTACGCCAGGAGCGGCTCGATCACGGGATGCTCATGACGCTGGAGCTCCCACTTGCTCGTCGACTCCACGAGCACGCCGACCCGGTGCAGCGAACGCAGCAGACGCGGTTGCGAGTCGAGACTCGCCGTCGGGTCATCGAGAGCCGCACGCACCCGGTCGGCCAGGTCGCGCACGCGGCTCGGCAGCTCCCCCGGGCGCGGCCGTGGCCCGAGCGCATCAGCGAGGATCGCGTCGTGCACCTCGCGACTCCAGGGGACGCCCGCGACGTGCAGCTCGACCGCGACGAGCGCTCCGGCGGACTCGGCAGCCGTCAGCAGACGCAGGCGTCCGGGGTCGATCGCGCTCGCCATCGCGCGCGTCTGCCGCGAGAACTCCGCCAGCGTCGCGTCGAGATCGTGCGGGAGCGCGTCGGCTGCGGGTTCGAGTGCGAACAGGACGTCACGATCGGATGTCGGGTCTTCCGGCGAGGCATCCCAGACGGCGGCGGCACGGAGTTCGGCGGGATCGGCGACGAGCGAGCTGTCGCGCAGGATCGCATGGCACAGGCGCAGATCGTGGCACCGCGCCACCCGAACGCCGGCGGCGAGGATGCCGTGATACCAGGCCGTCGTGTCGGACCAGATCCACCGCGCATCGGGATCTGCTGCGACCTCGCCCGCCAGCTCTCGAGCCGCGACACGATGACGCTCGATCACCGCGCCCGCGGCATCCACCGACGCGACGTCGAGGTCGCCGTCACCGCGGCGCCCGACCGCGCGCCAGCGGACGCGCGGGGTCGTCATCGACGGATCACAGACCGGATTCGTCGGTGCGGACGAGGATGCAGCCGCACTCGGGGCACGTGACGACCTCGTCGTCAGCAGCCTGCGCGATGGCCTTCAGGTCGGTTCCGGAGAGTTCCATGTGACATCCGCCGCAGGTGCGTCGCTGCAGCAGACCGGCACCCGGTGTGCGCTCGGCGAGGGACTCGTAGCGTGCCAGCAGATCGCCCGGCACCCTCGCCGCGATGGCGGCGCGGTCACGCGTCGCGGCGTCGAGGCGTGCCTGCGCCTCTGCGACGGCGGCCTTGCCCTCGGCGCTCAATCGACCGCCCTCGTCGTTGACCTCCGCGATGAGCGCCTGCTGCGCCGCCACCGCGGCTTCGGCGGCTTCGAGTCGCTCCATGGCTTCGAGCTGAGCATCCTCGAGCTCGCTCTTCCGGCGAGCGAGCGAAGCGATCTCGTGCTCGAGTCCTTGCGCGTCTTTGGGGTTCGACGTGGCCGCGAGGCGTTCGACATCGCGAGCCGAGCGGGCATCGACGACAGTCACGTCCGAGGCGATGCGCTTGAGCTCCGCCTCGATGTCGTCGCGCTTCCCGAGCAGGCCGGTCAGCTCGATGGAGAGCTCATGACGGCGCGCAAGCAGTTCGTTCACTCGCGCGGCCTGAGCCGGATTGCGCTTCGCGGCCTCCGCTCCGCGGGCCTGCGCGTCGAGACGGGCGATGTCCAGCAGCAGCAGCTGATCTGCGGGGGTGGCTTTCATGTGGGCCCAGAGAGACTCGAACTCCCGACTCCCTCGGTGTAAACGAGGTGCTCTAACCAACTGAGCTATAGGCCCCTGCTCTCAGTGTACGAGAGCGCCGACCCCTCCGAGCGTGGGTAGGCTGTCGTGCGGTGCTTGTGCGCGCCCGACAACGCCCGCGCCCTGCCCGTGGTGATTACCTGGCACGATCTGCCATACGAGAAAGGTCGCCCGTGACTGTCAACGATCAAGACCCCTACTCCCAGGACGCCCTGGACAGCGACCCGGAAGAGACCGGTGAATGGCAGGAGTCGCTGCGCCAGCTGGTTGACGCGAAGGGCTCGGGTCGCGGTCGCGAGATCATGCTGAGCCTGCTGCAGGCCTCGCACGAGCTGCAGCTGAACGTCCCGCAGGTGCCGGTGACCGACTACATCAACACCATCGCACCCGAGAACGAGCCGGAGTTCCCCGGCGACGAAGAGCTCGAGCGCCGCTACCGTCGCTGGATCCGCTGGAACGCCGCCGTCACCGTGCACCGCGCGCAGCGCCCCGGCATCGGCGTGGGCGGTCACATCTCCACCTACGCGTCGTCGGCTTCGCTCTACGAAGTCGGCTTCAACCACTTCTTCCGCGGCCCCGACCACCCGTCCGGCGGCGACCAGATCTTCATCCAGGGCCACGCGTCGCCCGGCATCTACGCCCGCTCGTACCTCGAGGGGCGTCTGAGCGAGAGCCAGCTGGACGGTTTCCGTCAGGAGGCGTCGAAGGCGCCCGACGGCATCCCGTCGTACCCGCACCCGCGCCTGATGCCCGACTACTGGCAGTTCCCGACGGTCTCGATGGGTCTCGGCCCGATCAACGCCATCTACCAGGCGATGAACAACAAGTACCTCACCAACCGGGGCATCAAGGACCTGTCCGACTCGCACGTATGGGCCTTCCTCGGCGACGGCGAGATGGACGAGGTCGAGAGCCGCGGTCAGCTGCAGGTCGCAGCCAACGAGGGCCTCGACAACCTCACCTTCGTGATCAACTGCAACCTCCAGCGCCTCGACGGACCGGTCCGCGGAAACGGCAAGATCGTCCAGGAGCTCGAGGCGTACTTCCGCGGTGCGGGCTGGAACGTCATCAAGGTCGTCTGGGGCCGCGGTTGGGACGAGCTCCTCTCGCAGGATGACGAGGGCGCCCTCGTCCGACTGATGAACACGACCCCCGACGGCGACTTCCAGACGTACCGCGCCGAGGACGGCGCCTTCATCCGCGAGCACTTCTTCGGGCGCGACGAGCGCACGGCCGCTCTCGTGAAGGACTGGTCGGACGACGACATCTGGGGCAAGCTCCGCCGCGGCGGTCTCGACTACCAGAAGGTCTACGCCGCCTACAAGCAGGCGATGGAGCACAAGGGCCAGCCCACCGTCATCCTCGCGAAGACGATCAAGGGCTACGGACTCGGTCACCACTTCGAGGGCCGCAACGCGACCCACCAGATGAAGAAGATGACGCTCGAGAACCTCAAGCACTTCCGCGACTCGATGCGCATCCCGATCACCGACGCGCAGCTCGAGGAGAACCCGTACCTCCCGCCGTACTACCACCCGGGCGCCGAGGACGAGACGATCCGCTACATGCTCGAGCGTCGTCGTGAGCTCGGTGGGTTCCTGCCGCAGCGCCGGACGAAGCATGCGCCGCTGACGCTCCCCGGCGACGAGTCGTACGCGCTGCCGAAGAAGGGCTCGGGCACGCAGGAGATCGCCACCACGATGGCGTTCGTCCGCCTGCTCAAGGATCTGCTGCGCGCGAAGGACTTCGGTCACCGCATCGTGCCGATCATCCCCGACGAGGCACGCACGTTCGGCATGGACGCGTACTTCCCGACGGCGAAGATCTACAACCCGCATGGTCAGAACTACACCTCGGTCGACCGCGAGCTGCTGCTGGCTTACAAGGAGAGCCCGCAGGGCCAGATCCTCCACGTCGGCATCAACGAGGCCGGAGCCGTCGCGGCGTTCACCGCGATCGGGACGTCGTACGCCACGCACGGCGAGCCGCTCATCCCGGTGTACGTCTTCTACTCGATGTTCGGTTTCCAGCGCACCGGAGACGCTCAGTGGGCAGCCGGCGACCAGATGGCCCGCGGGTTCATCATGGGCGCGACGGCCGGCCGCACGACGCTGACCGGCGAGGGCCTGCAGCACGCCGACGGTCACTCGCACCTGCTCGCCTCGACCAACCCCGCCACCGTGTCGTACGACCCGGCCTACGGGTACGAGATCGCCCACATCGTGCGCTCGGGTCTCGAGCGCATGTACGGCGGGAACCACCCCGACCCCAACGTCATGTACTACATCACGCTCTACAACGAGCCGCTGGTGCAGCCCAAGGAGCCCGAGGATGTCGATGTCGACGGCATCATCCGCGGCATCCACCGCGTGAGCGTCGGCGAGGGCGACGGGCCCCGTGCACAGCTGCTCGCTTCGGGCGTCGGAGTTCCGTGGGCCTACGAGGCGCAGAAGCTCCTCAAGGACGACTGGGGCGTGGTCGCGGACGTCTGGTCGGTCACGAGCTGGACCGAGCTGCGTCGCGATGGTCTCGCCGTCGACGAGCACAACTTCCTGCACCCGACCGATGAGCCGCGGACGGCCTTCGTCACGCAGAAGCTGAACGACTCGGAGGGCCCCGTCGTCGCAGTGAGCGACTTCATGCACGCCGTGCAGGACCAGATCCGGCCCTGGGTGCCGCGCCGCTTCGCGACGCTGGGCGCGGAGGGCTTCGGCTTCTCCGACACCCGCCCCGCTGCTCGTCGGTTCTTCAAGATCGACGGCCCGTCGATCGTGGTGCGGACACTCCAGGCTCTGGCCGAGGACGGCGTGGTCGACCGCGGCCTGTCGGCGCAGGCCATCGAACGCTACCGCCTGCACGATGTGACGGCAGGCACCAGCGGAAACGCAGGCGGCGAGAGCTGACCCTTCGGTGACCGACGACAGCTCGAAGGCGGAGACACTCGCGTGGCTCCGCCGGATCTCGGGTGATCTGGCCACGGCCACGATCAATCGCCTCGAGGAGACGCTGCCCTGGTACGCCGAGATGCCGCCTGCGCGCCGGTCCTCTGTGGGACTGGTCGCGCAGGCGGGCATCACCTCGTTCATCCAGTGGTACGAGGACCCGACCTCCACACCGCGCATCGCCGCCGACATCTTCGCCGCGGCCCCGCGCGAGCTGCTGCGCAGCGTCAGCCTGACGCAGACCCTGCAGCTCGTGCGGGTCACGGTGGAGGTCACCGAAGAACGGGTGGCGCACCGGGGCGACGACGTTCGCGAAGCGATCCTGAAGTACTCGCGCGACGTCGCCTTCGCCGCCGCCGACGTCTACGCCCGCGCGGCGGAGGCCCGCGGGCTGTGGGACGCGCGCCTCGAAGCCCTCGTGGTCGACTCGATCCTGACGGGTGAGACCGACGAGGAGCTGCCGAGCCGCATCGCGGCACTCGGGTGGCACGGGCACGGCGCGGTCGCGGTCCTCGTCGGCACGACTCCCCCGCAGTTCGACGTCGACCAGCTGCGCCGGGCCGCGCGCAAGATGGGCGTCGACGTCCTCGTCGGCGTTCAAGGATTGCGCTTGGTGCTCGTGATCGGACGCGCCGATCTGCCGGGCCGCGTCGAACCGGTGCCCGAGTTGACCTTCCTCGAGATCGCGGCCCGACTCGAGCCGGGCTTCGGACCCGGCCATCTGGTGCTCGGACCCACCGTGCCCGCGCTGGTCGACGCGAGCCAGAGCGCCCGCGCCGCCCTGGCCGGCTTCGCGGTCGCGAGCGCCTGGCGTCACGCCCCGCGCCCGGTCGAGGCGGATGATCTGCTGCCCGAGCGCGCGCTGGCCGGCGACCCCGTCGCCAAGGCCACCCTGGTCGAGCGCATCTACCGTCCGCTGCTGGCGCATTCGCCCGACCTCGTCGCGACCTTGTGGAGCTACCTCGACAACGGGCGCTCCCTCGAAGCCACCGCACGTGAGCTCTTCGTCCATCCGAACACCGTGCGGTACCGCTTGAAGCGCGTCTCGGACGTCATCGGATGGGACGCCACCGGCCCTCGCGAGGCGCTGATCCTGCAGACCGCACTCATCCTGGGCTCCATCGGCAACGACCTCACGAGGCGGCGTACGCCGCAGTCGCGCCGGAGCTGACGACACGCAGCCGGAGAGCCGGAGCCGCACTCACGATCGTCGACTGTACGGTCGACACAAAGGTTCGCCGCATTGTTGTGACATCGTCGCCAGCGGTCGAGCTGCTGAACTTGGAAGGATGTAACAGTGATCATCGCCGTGTTCCCCGGGCAGGGGTCGCAGTCCCCCGGCTTCCTCGCCCCGTGGCTCGAGCTGGAGGGCGCGCGCGAGCGCCTCGAGCGCTACTCCGACCTCGCCGGAGTCGACCTCGTCGCCGCCGGCACCGAATGGGATGCCGACCGCATCCGCGACACCGCCGTGGCGCAGCCGCTCATCGTCGCCGCGAGCCTGCTGTCATACGACGCGCTCGTGCGTGAAGCTGCGCGTCCCGCCGGTGTAGCCGGCCACTCCGTCGGCGAGATCGCCGCACTCGCGGCGGCCGGCGTGCTCCGCGACGACGACGCGATGCGGCTGGTCGGCCTCCGTGGCCGCGCCATGGCGGATGCCGCGACGCGCGAGCAGACCGGTATGAGCGCCGTCCTCGGCGGAGATCAGGATGCGGTGGTCGCTCGCCTCCACGAACTCGACCTCACTCCGGCCAACTACAACGGCGGCGGCCAGATCGTCGCCGCCGGCGCTCTCGACGCCCTCGCCGACCTCGCCGCCGAGCCGGTCGCGTCGACCCGGGTCATCCCCCTGCAGGTCGCCGGCGCGTTCCACACGCGGTACATGGCACCGGCGGTCGAGACGCTCGCCGAGGCGGCATCCGCGACCTCCGTGAGCGATCCCGCCCTCACCCTGTGGTCAAACCGCGACGGCGCCGTCGTCAGCGACGGCCGCGAGGCGCTCGACCGGCTGGTCACTCAGGTCGCCTCACCCGTGCGCTGGGATCTCTGCATGTCCTCGTTCGCCGAGCACGGGGTGACCGGCATCATCGAGTTCGCGCCCGCCGGCACCCTCGTGGGTCTCGCGAAGCGCGCTCTGCGCGGTGTGCCCTCGGTCGCCGTGAAGACCCCCGACGACCTCGCCGCCGCATCCGCTCTCATCTCCGGAGGTGCCGCATGACCGCCGCCATTCGCCAGGCCACCGGCCCCGCGCACACCCGCATCTACGCCTACGGCGCCGCGCGCGGCCAGAACGCGGTGCCGAACGACGACCTCGTCGGCCCCATCGACTCGAGTGACGAGTGGATCCGCCAGCGAACCGGCATCGTGACCCGCGTCCGCGCCGATAAGGACACCACGGTCATCGACCTCGCCGCCGACGCCGTGGCCGAGGCCATCCGGCGCAGCGGCGTGCCCGCCGATCAGGTCGACGCCGTGATCGTCTCGACGATCTCGAACCCCAAGCAGACGCCGTCGGTCTCGGCGATCGTCGCAGACCGCGTCGGGGCGAACCCCGCGGCGGCCTACGACGTCAACGCGGCGTGCGCCGGCTTCTCGTACGGGGTCACGCAGGCCGATGCGCTGGTGCGCGCCGGCGCGGCACGCTACGTCGCCGTCGTGGGCGCGGAGAAGCTCAGCGACATCGTCGACCCGACCGACCGCACGATCTCGTTCCTGCTCGGCGACGGCGCAGGCGCCGCGATCATCGGTCCCAGCGATACCCCGGGCATCGGCCCGACCGTCTGGGGCTCGGACGGGTCCAAGGCCGACGCGGTCGGCATGAACCACACGCTCGTGGAATTCCGCGACGGCACCGCACCGTGGCCGACGCTGCGCCAGGAGGGACCGACGGTGTTCCGCTGGGCCGTCTGGGAGATGGTCAAGGTCGCCCGCCGCGCGCTCGAAGAAGCGGGCATTCAGGCAGGCGACCTCGCCGCGTTCATCCCGCACCAGGCGAACATGCGCATCATCGACGAGTTCGCCAAGCAGCTCGGCTTGCCCGAGACCGTCGCGATCGGTCGCGACATCGAGACCACCGGCAACACGTCGGCGGCGTCCATCCCGCTCGCCACGCACCGCCTGCTCGAGGAGAACCCCGAGCTGAGCGGCGGTCTGGCCCTCCAGATCGGCTTCGGGGCGGGGCTCGTCTTCGGCGCGCAGGTAGTCGTCCTTCCCTGATCGGGCGGGCCCCCGCACCTAGACTGAACAGCGGCCCGCGTCCGGGTCGGTCCAGAGATAACAAGGAGAAACCCCATGGCATTCAGCAACGACGAGGTCCTCGCAGGACTCGCCGAGCTCATCACCGACGAGACCGGCATCTCGGCCGACGAGGTCGCCCTGGAGAAGTCGTTCACGGACGACCTCGACATCGACTCGATCTCGATGATGACGATCGTCGTCAACGCCGAGGAGAAGTTCAGCGTCACCATCCCCGACGAAGAGGTCAAGAACCTCAAGACCGTCGGCGACGCCGTCACCTACATCACGTCCAACCAGGCGTAACCCCCACCGGCGGGGGCACACGCCCCCGCCGGGGTTCCACCGAGGAGATCCATGAGCACCCCGCGAATCGTCGTCACCGGAATCGGAGCGTCGTCGCCCCTGGGCGGCACCGCGCCCGAGAGCTGGGATGGCCTGCTGGCCGGCCGTTCCGGCGCGCGCACACTCGAGCACGAGTGGGTCGAGAAGTACCAGATCCCGGTCCACTTCGCCGCCGAGGCGATCGTGCGACCCGAGACCGTGCTCGAGCGCCCCGTGTCCAAGCGCCTCGACCCGGCGTCGCAGTTCGCGATGGTCGCGGCGATGGAGGCCTGGGCGGATGCCGGCAGCCCCGACGTCGATCCCGAGCGTCTCGGCGTCGACTTCGCGACCGGCATCGGCGGGGTGTGGACCCTGCTCGACGCGTGGGACACGCTTCGCGAGAAGGGGCCGCGCCGGGTTCTCCCGATGACGGTCCCGATGCTGATGCCGAACGCCGCCGCGGGCAACCTGTCGCTGCATTTCCGTGCACGTGCGTTCGCCCGCACCGTGGCGAGCGCGTGCGCGTCGAGCACCGAGTCGATCGTGAACGCGATCGAGCATATTCAGGACGGTCTCGCCGACATCGTCATCGCGGGTGGCACCGAGTCGGCGATCCACCCCATCACGATGGCGTCGTTCTCGTCGATGCAGGCGCTGTCGCGTCGTAACGACGACCCGGCGACCGCCTCGCGTCCGACGAGCGTCGACCGCGACGGCTTCGTCATGGGCGAAGGCGCCGGAGTGCTCATCCTCGAGACCGAGGAGCACGCCAAGGCTCGAGGCGCGAAGATCTACGCCTACGCGGTGGGCGGCGGCGTCACCGCCGACTCGTACCACATCACGGCCAACGACCCCGAGGGCGCGGGAGCATCGCGCGCGGTCCGCGCGGCTCTCGAGCAGGCGGACGCCTCGCCCGACGACGTCGCGCACATCAACGCGCACGCGACCTCGACGCCGGTCGGCGACCCCAACGAGTACCAGGCGCTGCGCAACGTCTTCGGCGACCGCATCGACGAGATTCCCGTCTCGGCGACCAAGGCGTCGACCGGTCACCTGCTCGGCGGCACCGGGGCACTCGAGGCGATCTTCACGATCCTGGCCCTGCGCGAGCGCATCGCGCCGCCGACGATCAACATCAGCGAGCAGGACCCGGCCGTCCCGTTCCGGGTGTCGGGTGAGACCCAGAGCCTCGGCGAGGGTGACCTCCTGGCGATCAGCAACTCGTTCGGTTTCGGCGGCCACAACGCGGTCGTCGCGTTCCGATCGGCCTGAACCGCAGCTACCGACGAAACAGGCCCCCGCGGACGCGCTCTGCGGGGGCCTGTTCTTCTTTCGGGTCAGCCGTCCCGTACGTGCTCCCGTCCCCCGGGATCATTCCACCGGGGCTCGGTACGGACGCACGGGCCGACTGGGTCTGTGTGGTCGCGTGTCAGCCGACCTTGTGGAGCCACACGACGGCAGCGTCGTCGCCTGCGTGACGGAACGGCTCGAGTTCTTCGTCCCAGGCTGCCCCGAGGGCGACGTCGAGCTCGCGCTGGAGCTCACGGGCGTCGCCGGCCGCGATCTCGACGGCGTAGCGGATGCGGTCCTCGCCGATCACGACATTGCCCGACGCATCGGTCTGGGCGTAGTGGATGCCGAGGCTCGGCGTGTGCATCCACCGCCCCCCGTCACTGCGCGGCGTCGGATCTTCCGACACCTCGAATCGCAGATGCTCCCAGCCGCGTATCGCAGTCGCGAGCGCAGCACCGGTTCCGGCGGGGCCTTCCCAATAGAACTCCGCGCGGCGGCTGCCGTCGAGCACCGGCTGGTCTTCCCAGTCGAAGCTGACCGCGCGGCCGAGCGCGCGTCCTGCCGCCCACTCGAGGTGCGGGCACAACGCGCGTGGCGCGGAGTGGATGAAGATCACTCCACGCGCCTGTGGTGTCGCCATGACTTCTCCGTTTCATCAGGTACGTCTTCCCCTACGACCTGAGCCCGGATGCCGGCGTTGTTCGGTTATGGCGTCGATTATCGCGTACGAACCTGGAGAATCACAACCGTGTCACGATTTTGACCGCCATCCGATGTCAAGCGCCTTCCCCGCGGAGGAGGCGGCCGACAGGCTGGACGTCACATACCGAGGAAAGGATGCCGCATGTCCGACAGCACTCCCCACCACCGCGACGCCGATGACGCGCACGCCGACGACGCCGCACCGACCGATGCCGCCAGCGACGAGGTCAAGGCCGATGCGGCGCGCGCCGGCTCCGACCGGGGGGACATCGATCTCGAGGCCGGCGACGACAACACCGGCTTCCCGCAGGACCCCGCGATCACGCACCCCTGACGCCGCACACCTCCGCATGCGAATGGCCGCCCGCGGGCGGCCATTCGTGTGTAGGGCGGGTGGGACTTGAACCCACGATCGTCGGGTTATGAGCCCGCTGCCTTGACCAGCTTGGCCACCGCCCCCTGTCGTAACGAGCCTAGCGCGCGGACCGCACGGCGTCGGTGCCGCGGCTCAGTCGTCGTCGCGGAGACGGCCCTTGCTGCCCCGCGGGATCGGCAGCTGCTGACTGTCGAGCACGACCTGGGGGTGGTTCCGCGCGAGGGACGTGACTCCGTACACCGCGATGGCACCCGCGACGACGAATCCGACGAACGCCGGCCAGGGTGCCGTCGCCGCCTCGCGGAGGATGACGATGCCGATGATGACGGCGACGATCGGGTCGATGACGGTGAGGCCTGCGATCACGAGATCGGGCGGACCGACGGAGTAGGCCGTCTGGACGAAGTAGGCCCCGACCGCCGTGGCCGTGATCAGACCGACGAGGCACAGCAGCGTCAGCCACTCGAAGTCGCCGTTCTGGATGCGGGAGATGACGACCTTCGCCAGGGTCGCGACGAAGCCGTAGATGATGCCCGAGGCTGCGATGTAGAAGAGCGGCTTCGCCCCCTTGCGTACGAGCATCCAGACCACTGCCGAGATGAGCAGCACGCCGGCGAGCAGGGCGAGGATCGTGATGAGCTGTCCCTGGTCGATCGGCTCTTCTGTTGCGACGAGCGCCGCAACCGTGACGAACGCGAGGATGCCCCCGACACACAGGATGATCGAGAGGACCGACCGTCGGGTGGGCTTGACGCCCGTGATCCGCGCATTGAGCAGAGTGGTGATGACGAGCGAGATGGCGCCGAGCGGCTGCACGAGGATGAGCGGGGCGAAGGTGAGGGCGGCGAGCTGGCACACGATCGCCAGACCCAGCATGACGGTGCCGACCACCCACGACGGACGCTTGAGGAGGCTCAGCAGCTGCGAACCGTTCAGGCCCGCGCTGCCGGACGAGTTGGTGAGCCTCTCGACCTTCTGCACACCCCGGTGCTGGTAGAGCGCCCCGAAGGACATGAACACGGCGCCGAGCAGCGCGAGCGGGATTCCGATGAGGATTCTGGGCTCGCGGAAGACTCCGATCAGCTGATCGGTGACGTCATCGAGGGACGCGACAAACGGAATCACCTATCGACCATAACGGCGATGCGGGCTCGATTAGGCTCGCAACGTGCCCGTTCTTCCGATTCGCATCATGGGCGACCCCGTGTTGCACGCCCCCGCCGAGCCCGTCACCGAGATCACGGACGAGATCCGTCAGCTCGTGACGGACATGTACGACACGATGGACGCCGCCCCCGGAGTCGGGCTCGCGGCGCCCCAGGTGGGCGTCGGCCTGCGCATCTACGTCTACACGTACCAAGACGACGACGGTCAGGCGTGGCGCGGTGAGATCATCAACCCCGAGCTCTGGATGCGCCCACTCGAGCCCGGCTCCCCCGACCCCGACGACGAGTCGGAGGGCTGTCTCTCCTTCCCCGGCGAACGGTTCCCGCTGCGCCGCTCCGACGAGGTTCTCGTCACGGGCACCGACCTCACCGGCTCCCCCGTCGAGATCCGCGTCGACGGCTGGCGCGCCCGCATCATGCAGCACGAGTTCGATCACCTCGACGGCATCCTCTACATCGATCGTCTCGACGACTCCGATTGGAAGACGACGCAGAAGATCGCGAAGAAGCGCGGATGGGGTCGTCCGGGCGTCGCCTGGATGCCGGGCGTCGACGACCTGGACGCCTGACCACGTGAGCGCAGCCGACGATCCCCGCGAATACGACCTCGATGCGTTGCGTCGGCGGCTCCTTCCCGAACGGGCCGGCGAACGCTCCACGAGCATCCCCGAGCTCGCCGGAGCCGACCAACACCTGTGCGCGATCGCTCTCGCCTTGCCCGATGGCTCGGTCCGTTCGTCGGCCGACGGTACGAAGCGTTTCAGCATCCAGTCGGCCGTCAAACCGTTCCTCTTCGCGCTCGCCCTCACCGACACCGACGGGGGCGCACTCGATCGCCTGGGCATCGAGCCGACGGGTGAGGCGTTCGATGCGATCAAGCTCGAGAGCGGCACGGGACGACCCCCGAATCCGATGGTCAACGCCGGCGCGATCCTGACGTGCGCTCTCGTCGACGGTGACGGTCCCGAGGAACGTGCTGCCAGGATCGTGACGGGACTCTCGGCATTCGCGGGCCGTGCGCTCCAGGTCGACGACGACGTCTCGCGCAGCGAGCATCTGCTCGGCGACCGCAACCACGCGCTCGCCCACCTGATGCGCGACGAAGGCACCCTCGAGGCCACCGCGGACGACGCCGTAGCCGTCTACGCGCGCGCCTGCGCCGTGCTCGTCGACGCGGAGATCCTGGCCGTCATGGGGGCGACGCTCGCGATGGGCGGCGTGAACCCCGTCACTGGCGAGCGCGTCGTCTCCGCACGGATCGCGCGGGATGTCGTCGCCGTGATGGCCACGTGCGGCGTCTATGACGGATCTGGGCGGTGGATGCGAGCCGTCGGCGTCCCGGCGAAGTCGAGCGTCTCCGGAGCGATCGTCATGTCTGCGCCCGGAACGCTCGGAGCCGCGATCGTGAGCCCGCCGCTCGACGAACTCGGGACGAGCGTGCGCGGCCGTATCGGCGCGGAGGCCCTCAGCGCCGACCTCGGGCTGCACCTCTTCGGCTGAACCGCCGCCTGCCGACATGTCTTCGGCGTGCCGTCGATGCGCCGGCACACGAGTAAAGGCCCGGGGTGGAAGCCCGGGCCTTCGGTGAGAGCCGCGGTAGATAACGCGGGTCTCTCGCTCCCCGGCTTGGACTCGAACCAAGAACCTATCGGTTAACAGCCGATTGCTCTGCCAATTGAGCTACCGAGGATCAGTCACCCGCTCGCGCAGGGCAACCCCTCTATATTAGCAAAGCTCCGGGGGTGCTCACGACATCGACCGCTCCCCGGGCGGGTCGCGCCTCTCAGGACGCCCGTGACCGGCCGTCGGGAGTCCACACCACGTCGGACGCCGTCGGCCCGTACCCCACGGGGCGGCCACCGTGCAGCACGAGGGCGGCGGCGTCGAGCTCGTCGGCGGTCTCGACGTCGTTCGTCGCGATGACGATCGCCATTCCGGTGTCGTCACGACGTGAGAGGAGCGCCTCACGGGCGGCGATGCGGACCTCGATGTCGAGGTTGGCGTACGGGTCGTCACCGATGAAGACTTTCGGGTCGAGCACGAGAGCGCGCGCCAACGCGACCCGCTGGCGCATACCGGCGCTGAGCTCGTAGGGATACTGCGACGCTGCGCCGAGCGGGAGGTGCAGTTCGTCGAGGAGGGATGCGACCCGCAGCGAGAGCGCGCGCTGACTCACCCGGCGGTCGCGCGAGGTGATCGGCTCGGCGATGACCTCGGCCACCGTCAGACGGGCGGGGAGCGCGGCGCCGGCTGCCTGCGGCATGTGGCCGGCGTAGTAGGTGAGCATGCGCCGGGATCGGCCACCCTTGCGGACCGAGAGCCCGGCCACCTCCGCCGTGCCGCCCACGACGCCCACGTCAGCCGGAGCGGTTCCGGCGAGAACGGAGAGCAGGGTCGACTTGCCCGAGCCGGTCGCACCCATCACCGCGAGGGCCTCGCCGGCGCGGACGGTGACGCTCACCCCTTCGACGACGCGATCGGAGTCGCCTGTGCGCGCGATCGAGAGATCGTCGCAGAGCACCGCGATTTCCGCGTCGGGTCGTCGGGACATGCGCATCATCCTGCCGTCTTCATCGTTCGACCGCTACTCGCCGCCGCTGGTGGCTATTCCGATTCCATGAGTTGCCGCAGCCGGAGATCGAGATCGCGGATCGCGACGCCGATGGAGCGGAACTCCGGCGACCCCGGCTCGAGACGCTGCTGCGCGCTTCTGAGTTCTGCCTTCTCGCGCTCGAGCGCCCGCTGGCGCAGCTTGCGCAGCGACTCCATCGCCGTCGTCTGGGCGATGCGCTCGGTACCCGCGGGAAAATCCGCGGTGAGCAGTTCGATCGCCAGCGTCCGGTACGGCTCCCGCGTCGCGTCGACCGCGGCCGACGTCCACCCGGGACGCGTGAGGTCGGGCTGCATCGACACCGCCTGCCGCACGGCCTCGAGCGCCGGATGCGGCATCGGCAGCCCCAGCGCGATGTCGACGGCCTGCTTGTCGAGCAGATGCCCGTACTGCAGCACACCCATCAGAGCGCGCTTCTCGAGCTCGAGCGCCGGAGGAAGGGAGGCGAGGGTGACACGCACCGAAGCGGGCGTCGGTTCGGCGGCACCCCCGGACACTCCGGCGGAGTCGGCACGACCCGCCGTCGTGGTCTCTCCCCGGGTGCGCTCTCCCCCGCCCGTCGAGGCCGCCGCACGGCGGGCGGCGCGATCGACCTCGGGTTTCACCTCAGACAGGTCGAGACCGAGCTTGCCGGCGAGCACCCGCGTGTAGCCCGGGCGGAGAGCGGTGTCTCGGATGTCGGCGACGATCGGCGCAGCCGCGCGCAGCGCGCCGATCCGCCCCTCGACGGTCGACAGGTCGAATGTGGATAGACGCTGATCCATGACGAACTCGAACATCGGCGCCTTGGCCTCGATCAGCGACCGCACCGCCGCGTCGCCGCGGTTGAGTCGCAGATCACACGGATCCAGCCCTTCGGGCGCGACCGCGACATAGGTCTGCGCCGCGAAACGCTTCTCTTCGCCGAACGCCCGCAGCGCCGCCTTCTGACCGGCGGCATCCGGGTCGAACGTGAAGACCACCTCGCCCGCGCTTCCCTCGCTGTCCCCCATCACGCGTCGGAGCACCGTGATGTGGTCGGTTCCGAACGCGGTGCCGCACGACGCGATGGCCCCGGTGACTCCGGCGAGATGACAGGCCATGACATCGGTGTATCCCTCGACGACGACGACGCGATGCTCACGCGAGATCGACTTCTTCGCCAGGTCGAGACCGTAGAGGACCTGGGCCTTCTTGTAGATCGGGGTCTCGGGCGTATTGAGGTACTTCGGTCCCTGGTCGTCGTCGTAGAGGCGGCGAGCGCCGAAGCCGATCGTCTGCCCCGCGACGTCGCGGATCGGCCACACGACCCGTCCGCGGAACCGGTCGTAGACCCCCCGCTGCCCCTTGGAGACCAGCCCACCGGTCAGCAGTTCCTCGTCGGTGAAGCCTTGCGAGCGAAGCGCGTCGCGAAGCGCCGACCATCCCTGCGGGGCGTACCCGACACCGAAGTGGGCCGCAGCACCGGCGTCGAAGCCCCGCTCCCCGAGGAACTGGCGGGCGGCCTGCGCGTCGGGGGCCGACAGCTGCGAACGGTAGAACTCCGCCGCCGCGGTGTGCGCGGCGTACAGCCGGGAGCGACCACTCGTCTCGGGAGCCGCCGCGCCGTCTTCGTAGTGCAGCGAGTAGCCGATACGCGCGGCGAGGCGCTCGACCGCCTCGGTGAACGACAGGTGGTCCATCGCTCGCAGGAACGAGTAGACATCGCCCGACTCACCGCATCCGAAGCAGTGGTAGTACCCGACCTGCGGCCGGACGTGGAAACTCGGGCTGCGTTCGTCGTGGAAGGGACACAGCCCCTTCAGCGAGCCGACGCCGGCGGATTTCAGCGCGACACGTTCACCGACGATGTCGCCGATGTTCGTGCGCGCCTTGACCTCTTCGATGTCGGTCTGCCGGATCCGTGCCATCAGAGCCCTTCGATGGGCTCGGGGAGGGCGAAGTGACTCGGCGCCGTGGCGCGCGGGTCGGAGGACCACAGACCCAGCTCGCGGAGATCGACCGGACCGACCAGACGCCCGTGCCATTCGATGGCGAAACGGTCGGTGAGGGTGGCGACCTGATCGACGATGACACGGCGGCGGGCGGCGTCGGTCACTGCCGCGGCGAAGTCTTCGGCGTGCAACGCGTCGAGGTGCTCGGGACGCGCCCACAGGGCGTCCGCGAGGCGGCGCAACACGCGGCGCTGCTCCTTGTAGAGCCCCTTCCGACCTTCGATCGAGACGACGAAGGCTCCGATGACGCCCTTGAGGACGGCCATCTCGACCTCGATCACACGGGGCACGATCACGCGGCCCCGGAAGCGCGTCAGGACGGGGATGTCGTAATGCTCACGGGTCGCCGCGGTCGCGGCGCGCGCGAAGCGTCCGATGAGGTCGGAGGTGAGGTTCTTCAGCCGCGCCATCGCGGCGCGCGAGCCGTCGTACGACTCGAGCCACTCGGGAAGCAGCGTCAGGCGGTACAGCGCATCGCCGAGCTCGTCCTTCGTGAATCCGTAGCCGACCCAGCTCTGGATCGCGGTGAGCAGCGCCTCGCGCTCGCGCGGATCGCCGAGCCGCGCCGGATCGAGGTAGCCGTTCAGCACGGCGTCTTCGAAGTCGTGCACCGAGTAGGCGATGTCGTCGGAGAGGTCCATGACCTCGGCCTCGATGCAGCGCAGGCGTCCCGGAGCGCCTTCGCGCATCCACTGGAACACCGCCTCGTCTTCGGGGTAGACGCCGAACTTCTGGCGCCCGCCCGGGTCGGGGATCGCGTGCTCGACGGTCCACGGGTATTTGCAGGTCGCATCGAGGCTCGCTCGCGTGAGGTTGAGGCCCGCGCTCTGCCCGAACGCGTCGACGACCTTCGGTTCGAGCCGCGAGAGGATGCGCAGCGACTGGGCGTTGCCCTCGAACCCGCCGATGTCTTCGGCCCAATCGTTGAGAGCCCGCTCGCCGTTGTGACCGAAGGGCGGGTGTCCGAGGTCGTGGCAGAGGCAGGCCGTGTCGACGACATCCGGTGAGAGCTCGAGCGCGATGGCGAGCTCGCGCCCCACCTGGGCGACCTCGAGGGAATGGGTCAGGCGGTTGCGTGCGAAATCGGCGGGACTGGCCGGGCTCAGCACCTGCGTCTTGGCGGCGAGACGGCGGAGGGCGCCCGAGTGCAGGACGCGGGCGCGATCGCGCGCGAAGCTGTCGCGGCGCGAGCGGTGTTCCTCGCGGTGGAAGCGGGCGGCGTCGTGATCGTCGTAGCCGGAGGGGCGTCCCGCCGAGACGCCCACACCGCTCGTGACCTCAGCCCCCACTGTTCTCGATCTCCGCTGCAGCGATGGCCGACGACTCGGCCGCGTCGACGTCACGCGATTCCAACCAGCGATCCGGCAGGGCCGGGCGCTTGGGAGTTCCCGCACGTCCGCGCTGTCCCTCCGCGGCCGCGCCGGGGTACGGCGCGGACCAGTCCAGCGTCGCGAGGATGTCGTCGATCTCGGCGAGGCTCGACGCGGTAGCCAGACGCGCGCGCGTGTCACCGCCCACCGGATAGCCCTTGAAGTACCACGCGACGTGCTTGCGGATGTCGCGACAGCCACGACCCTCGTCCTCGAAGAACTCCACGAGCAGCTCGGCATGGCGGCGGAAAGCCGTCGCCACGAAACCGAGCGTCGCGTCGACCTCGGGACCGGCCGAGCCGGGCTCGCCCAACGCCCGCGCGAGGTCTCCGAACAGCCACGGACGACCGAGGCACCCTCGTCCCACGACGACCCCGTCGCAGCCGGTCTCGGCCATCATGCGGACCGCGTCCTCGGCGGACCAGATGTCACCGTTGCCGAGAACCGGGACGCTCGTGACGGCTTCTTTCAGCGCCGCGATCGCAGACCAGTCGGCGTTTCCCGAGTAGAACTCCGCGGCGGTGCGCGCGTGGAGGGCGACGGCCGACACCCCGGCGTCCTCGGCGATGCGGCCCGCGTCGAGGTAGGTCAGGTGGTCCGAGTCGATGCCCTTGCGCATCTTCACCGTCAGCGGCACGTCGCCCGCGGCGCGCGCGGCGCGCGTCACGATGTCGCGGAACAGGTCGAGCTTCCACGGCAGAGCCGCTCCGCCGCCCTTGCGCGTCACCTTGGGCACGGGGCACCCGAAGTTGAGGTCGATGTGGTCGGCACGATCCTCCTCGACCAGCAGACGCACGGCGGCCTCGGTCGTCGCGGGGTCGACGCCGTAGAGCTGGATGGAGCGCGGCTTCTCGGACTCGTGATGGGTGATCAGGCGCATCGTTGTGGCGTTGCGCTCGACGAGGGCCCGCGTCGTGATCATCTCGCTGACGTAGAGCCCTGCCCCGTACTCGCGGCAGAGCCGGCGGAACGCGGTGTTCGTGATCCCGGCCATCGGGGCCAGCACGACGGGGGCGTCCAAGGCGATCGGGCCGATCCGCAGACGCGGCGAAGCGGACAGGACGGTACTCACCAGATCATTCTCCCAGAAGGACGGACACCGGAAGGCGGCCGGGCGTAGCCTGGGGACGTGACCGAAGCGACCACCGACATCCGTTCGATCCCGTTCTCCGCTGCGGACGGCACCGCTACCACGCTCGACGACCTCGGAGACGGTGTCCTGCTCGTCGTCAATGTCGCCTCCAAGTGCGGACTGACGCCCCAGTACGAGCAGCTCGAGCAGCTGCAGCGGACATATGGCGAGCGCGGTCTGCAGGTCATCGGGTTCCCCTGCAATCAGTTCATGGGGCAGGAGCCGGGTTCGATGGAGGAGATCCTCGACTACTGCGCGATGACCTGGGGGGTGAGCTTCCCCATCATGGACAAGATCCGGGTCAACGGCTCTCACGCCGCTCCGCTGTACAAGGCGCTGAAGAAGATCCGCAATGAGGAGGGCGCTCGCGGCCCCGTGATGTGGAACTTCGAGAAGTTCGTGATCACACCCGACGGCGAGGTGCACCGGTTCCGTCCGCAGACGAAGCCGGATGCGCCCGAGATCGTCGCCGTGATCGAGGCGAACCTCCCGCGCTGATCCTGCCCGCGCGCCCGCTCAGCCCGCGGCTTCGACGCCGCTGCGCTCAGCCCACACCTGACGGGCGATCTGCGCGAAGGCTTCGGCGGGCTGCGCGCCCGAGACCCCGTAGCGCCCGTCGATGACGAAGAACGGGACCCCGTTGATGCCGTAGGCGCGCGCCTGGTCCTGATCTGCGCGGACGGCCGGCAGGTGCTCGCCCGATTCGAGCGCGGCACGGATGGCGTCGCGGTCGAGGCCGACCTCGCCGGCGAGCTCGACGAGATCGTCGATGCGTCCCACGTGGCGCCCTTCGGTGAAGTACGCCGCCATCAGGCGCTCGGCCATCTCATGCTGACGACCCTGCGCCTTCGCGGCGTGCAGCAGCTCGTGCGCCTTGACCGTGTTGGTGTGCTTGAGGATGTCGAAGTGGTATTCCAGCCCCGCATCCTTCGCGACGCCGGTGACATTGTCGAGCATCTGCTGCACCTGCTCGCGCGGCATTCCCTTGTGGGTCGACAGGAAGTCGAGTTCGTCCCCTTCGAAGTCGACGGGGGTGTCGGGCGAGAGCTCGAACGAATGGAAGGTCACCTCGACGCGCGGGGCGTCGTCGTCGTCAGCCGTGGCGGCGAGGCCAGACTCCAGGTTGCGCTTGCCGATGTAGCACCACGGGCAGGCGATGTCGCTCCACACGTCGATCTTGATTGCGTCCGTCACATCGGGTGCAACGTCGCAGTCCGCGCGGGCTATTCCCGGTCGGACGTCACGCGGTGGGAGCGTCGACGGCACCGCCGAAGCGGCGGTCGCGCGAGAGGTACAGCTGGATCGCTCCCCAGAGGTCGGACCTCGAGAAGTCGGGCCACAGGGTGTCGAGGAACACCATCTCGGCGTACGCCGCCTCCCACAGGAGGAAGTTCGAGGTCCGCTGCTCTCCACTCGATCGGATGAAGAGGTCGACGTCGGGCATGTCGGGCACGTAGAGGTGCCGGCGCAGGGCCTTCTCCGTGATGGCGGACGGCTTCATCCGGCCCGCAGCGATCTGTTCGCCCATGGCCCGCATCGCGTCGATGATCTCGTGCCGACCGCCGTAGTTGACGCACATCGTGAGCGTCAGGATGTCGTTGCCCTGCGTGAGCTGCTCGGCGTACTGGAGCTCGGAGATGACCGACCCCCACAGACGGGGCTTCCGACCCGCCCAGCGAACGCGGACGCCCCATTCGTTGAGCTGGTCGCGCCGACGATGGAGGACATCGCGGTTGTACCCCATGAGGAATCGCACCTCCTCGGGCGACCGCGACCAGTTCTCGGTCGAGAACGCATAGACGCTGAGGTGCTTGACCCCCGCCTGGATGGCTCCGGCCACGACGTCGAGCAGGACTTCCTCGCCCGCCCGGTGTCCCTCGATGCGGGTGAGGCCACGACGGTTCGCCCACCGGCCATTGCCGTCCATGACGATCGCCACGTGGTTCGGCACTCCGCCTCGCGGGAACACCGGTGGGTACACCCCGGTCCAGTCGAGCGGGCGATACGGGACCGCGTCGCGGTGCGTGTACGGCTTGGGACTCATCGGTTCGAGCCTAGGCGTTCGAGCCGGCCGGCACCGCCGTGTTCAGCGCGCCGCGCCGATGTGCCCGAGCGAACGGATGCCGCGCTCGAGATGCCACTGCGCGTATGCCGCGATGAGGCCCGATGCCGCGTTGGCCGTGCGGGGACTGCCGGCGTCGACCGTGTCCCACTCGCCGGCGATGAGGGCGCGCAGTCGCACGCCCGTCTCGGGGGCGATGCGGGCCGACCCCGCCGGTGCGCAGGACGGGCAGACCGCCCCACCCAGTGGTGCGACGAAACCGTCGTGCGGCCCCGGAGCGCCGCAGCGGGCGCAGGCGTCGAGCGACGGGGCCCAGCCCGAGAGCGCCATGGCTCTCAGCAGGTACGAGTCGAGCACGGCGCGACTGTCGTGGTCGCCGCGAGCGAGGGCGCGGAGACCGCCGACAAGCAGCAGGTACTGCTGCGGCGTCGTCTCCGCTTCGTTCAGGCGGTCGGCGGCCTCGACCATCGCCGAGGCGGAGGTGTAGCGGTCGTAGTCGGTGGCGATGTCGGCGCCGTACGATCCGAGCGACTCGGCCTGCTGCACGATGTCGAGCGAGCGCCCCTTGTACATCTGGACGTCGGCGACCATGAACGGCTCGAGCCGTGCACCGAAGCGCGACGACGTGCGGCGCACTCCTTTCGCGACGCCTCGGAGCTTGCCGTGCCGCCGGCTGAGCATCGTGACGATGCGATCCGCCTCACCCAGCTTGTGGGTGCGAAGGATCACGACCTCGTCGCGGTAGGTGGGCACCCTCCAATTATCGCGCTGACCGACGACAATGGTCCCGTGACCCAGTCTCAGTTCGTGATCCCGCTGTGGGCGGACCTCACCGCCGTCGGCCTCGGCGGGGTCCAGGGCGCTCTGTTCGCTTCCGGGTTCGTCGGCAAACAGCGGCTCGATCCGCTCGGCGTCGTGATCATCGGCATCCTCATCGGGATGGGCGGCGGCCTCATCCGCGACCTGCTCCTGGGGGTGCAGCCGGTCACGCTGCAGAGCAACTGGTATCTGATCACCGCGACGTCGGCCGCGTTGGTCGGGATGCTGCTCTCGAACGTCTTCCGACGGCTCAACGCCGTCATCATCGGCCTCGACGCGGTCGTCATCGGCCTGTTCGGCGCGTTCGGAACGAGCAAAGCGCTCGTGCTCGGGCTGCCGATCGTGCCCGCCATCTTCATCGGCTCGTGCGCGGCCGTCGGCGGGAGCATGCTTCGCGACGTCATCCTCGGCCTCCCCGTCGCCATCATGCACGTCGGTTCGCTCTATGCCATCGCCGCAGCCGCGGGATGCGCGGTGCTCGCCGGCGCCTCCACGATGGGAGCCCCCATCGTGGCATCTGCCATCATCGGCATCGCCGTCACCACCGTCATCCGTCTGCTTGCCGTCGTCTTCGACATCTCGCTGCCGGAGCAACGCGCCCTGCACCGTCGCAAGGTCGCCGCCGAGACGGCGTCGATCCCGATCGTCAGGCCCTGAGCCGGGCGGGGAGCGCCCGCGTCAACGACGAAGGCCCCGCCGAAGCGGGGCCTTGATCGAAGAACGGCTTACTTGGAGCCGAAGTTCTTGAAGCGCTGGTTGAACTTCTCGACACGGCCGGCCGAGTCCATGATGCGCTGCTTGCCCGTGTAGAACGGGTGCGAGGCGGACGAGATCTCGACGTCGATGACCGGGTAGGTCTCGCCGTCCAGCTCGATCGTCTTGTCGCTCGAGACCGTCGAACGGGTCAGGAAGGTCTCACCGGAGCCGAGGTCGCGGAAAACGACGGCGCGGTACTCGGGGTGGATGTCAGTCTTCATGGGATTCCTTACGTGGTGCCCTGGATTTTGCCAGGGCGAGGGAAGTCTGCGATGCGTTCGCACCAACGAGCGATCTTATCAGGTTCAGGAAGCCGCCCGCGCCGCATAACGTCCGTCCTCGGAGGCGAGCGTGATGGGCAGCCCGAAGGTGTCGGAGAGGTGTTCGGCCGTGAGCGTCTCGGCCAGCGGGCCGGCGGCGACGACTCCGCCCTCGCGGAGCAGAAGCACGTGGGTGAACCCCACGGGGATCTCCTCGACGTGATGGGTCACCATGATCATCGCGGGCGTGGTGGGCGCCTGGGCGTACCCGCCCAAGAGCGCCAGCAGCTCTTCGCGGGCGCCGAGGTCGAGACTCGCCGTGGGCTCGTCGAGCAGCAGGAGCTCGGGGTCGGTCATGACGGCGCGAGCGATCTGCACGCGCTTCTGCTCACCGTCGGAGAGGGTGCCGAACGTCCGCTCGGCCAGTCCATCGAGCTTCCACTCCGCGAGCACGCGCATCGCGCGCCGCTCGTCGATGTCTTCGTAGTCTTCGCGCCAGCGCCCGGTCACCGCGTACGCGGCCGTGAGGACCACGTCGAGCACAGTCTCCTCCGCGGGGATGCGTCGCGCCATCGCCGACGACGCGAAGCCGATACGCGGGCGCAGTTCGAACACGTCGGTTCGACCGAGCCGCTCCCCCAGGATCTCGACGGTTCCCGAGGTGGGGTGCAGGAGGCTCGCGGCGAGCTGCAGCACCGTCGTCTTGCCCGCGCCGTTGGGGCCGAGCACCACCCAACGCTGATCATCGGACACCGACCAGTCGACCCGGTCGATGATGTTCCGGGCGTTTCGGCGGACGACGACGTCGGAGAACTCCAGGACCTGCGGCATGTGTTCAGCCTAGCGGCCGAGCCCCGCCACCCTCGCGTACAACGCGGCGGTCTCGTCCGCGATCGCAGCCCAGCTGAACGACCGTGCCGCACGCTCGCGTCCCGCGGCGCCATAGCGTCGCGCCGTGTCGGGATCCGAGACGACCTCGGTGAGGGTGGCCGCGAGGTCGGCGACGAACTTCTCGGGATCGAGCGGGGTCCCGGTGCCGTCGTCGGACTGCTCGATCGACACGAGGCGTCCGGTCTCGCCGTCGACCACGACCTCCGGGATGCCGCCGGTCGCGGTCCCGACGACTGCGGCGCCGCACGCCATCGCCTCGAGGTTGACGATGCCGAGCGGTTCGTAGACCGACGGGCAGACGAACGTCGTCGCGGCGGTGAGGATCGCGCACAGCTCGTCGCGCTGGAGGAACTCCTCGATCCACACGACACCCGAGCGCTCGGCCTGCAGCTCACGGACGAGCCCCTGCACCTCCGCCATGATCTCGGGGGTGTCCGGCGCGCCGGCGCACAGGACGACCTGGACGTCCGCGGGAAGCAGACGGGCAGCACGCAGGAAGTACGGCAGCCCCTTCTGTCGCGTGATGCGTCCGACGAAGACCACCGAGGGGCGCGCGGGGTCGATGCCGTGGCGCTCGAGGACGGCGGGATCATCGACGGGCCGCCACGACTCGACGTCGATGCCGTTGTAGATGACCGAGACCTTCTCGGGGTCGAGACCGGGATAGCTGCGCAGGATGTCGCGGCGCATCCCGTCGCTGACCGCGACGATGGCCGCGGCGTTCTCGTACGCGGTCTTCTCGATGTAGCTCGACACGGCGTAGCCGCCGCCGAGCTGCTCCGCTTTCCACGGGCGCAAGGGCTCGAGCGAGTGGGCGGTGACGACGTGCGGGATGCCGTGGAGGAGAGAGGCGAGGTGCCCGGCGAAGTTCGCGTACCAGGTGTGGCTGTGCACGACATCCGCTCCGGCGACGTCTCCGACGATCTCGAGGTCGGTGCCGAGCGTCTGGAGTGCCGCGTTGGCGTCCGCGAGTTCGACGGGCGTCTCGTAGGAGGTCGTGTCCGGCTCGTCGCGGTCGGCTCCGAAGGCCCGCACCTGCACCTCGATCGTCTCGCGCAGGGCGCGGACGAGCTCGGTGACGTGCACCCCCGCTCCCCCATAGATCGCGGGAGGATACTCCTTCGAGACGATGTCTACACGCATGGCTCGAACGCTAGTACACGAGCGTTCGGCGGGCCTAGTGTGGTGCCATGCCAGCAGCGCCCAAGGTCTTCGGAATCGTTCTCGCCGGCGGCGAGGGAAAGCGCCTCATGCCGTTGACGGCAGACCGCGCCAAGCCCGCCGTGCCGTTCGGCGGACAGTACCGCCTGATCGACTTCGCGATCTCGAACCTGATCAACTCGGGCCTGCGTCAGGTCGTCGTCCTGACCCAGTACAAGTCGCACAGCCTCGATCGGCACGTCTCGCAGACCTGGCGGATGTCCGCGCTGCTCGACTCCTACGTCGCGTCCGTGCCCGCGCAGCAGCGTCTGGGCAAGCGCTGGTTCTCGGGCTCGGCCGACGCGATCCTCCAGTCGCTGAACCTCATCAACGACGAGAAGCCCGACATCGTCGTCGTGATCGGCGCCGACCACGTCTACCGCATGGACTTCCGTCAGATGCTCGATGCGCACATCGCATCCGGCGCCCGGGCGACCGTCGCCGGCATCCGTCAGCCCATCGGTCTCGCCAACCAGTTCGGCGTGATCGACGTCGATCCCGCCGATGAGAGCCGCATCCGCGCCTTCCTCGAGAAGCCGCAGGAACCCGCGGGGCTGCCCGACTCCCCCCACGAGGTGCTCGCATCCATGGGCAACTACATCTTCGACACGGACGCTCTGATCGAGGCGGTCGAGGCCGACGGCGAGCTTCCCACCTCGAACCACGACATGGGCGGCGACATCATTCCGTACTTCGTCGACCGCGGCGAGGCCGCCGTGTACGACTTCAAGCGCAACGACGTCCCCGGCTCCACCCCGCGCGATCGCAACTACTGGCGTGACGTCGGCACGATCGAGTCGTTCTTCGACGCGCACATGGATCTCATCTCGACTCTGCCGATCTTCAACCTGTACAACACCGATTGGCAGATCCACTCGCAGGCCGTGAACTCGCCGCCGGCGAAGTTCGTGCGCGACAGTGTGGGACGCATGGGCAACGCGATCGACTCGATCGTCTCGCTCGGATCCGTGCTGTCGGGCACCCACCTCGAGCGCAGCGTCGTGGGTCCGTGGACGCTCTCCGGCGGTGGGGCCACCATCACCGACTCGGTGCTGTTCGACTACGTCAGCGTCGGAGCGGGGGCGCGCGTGCATCGCGCGATCCTCGACAAGAACGTCGTGCTCGAAGACGGTGCCACCGTGGGCGTCGACCGGGAGCGCGACCTGGCCCGTGGTTTCACGGTGACCGACACGGGCATCACCGTCGTGGGCAAGAACGCACGCGTCGAACGCTGACACCCGTTCCCGCTAGCGTGGTGGGCATGCCCCACGCGCGCTTCCTCGTCGTCTTCGATGCCGACTCGACCCTGTTGCAGAACGAGGTCATCGAGCTCATCGCCGACGAAGCGGGACGCGGGGCGGAGGTCGCGGCCGCGACCGAGGCGGCGATGCGCGGCGAGGTCGACTTCGCCTCGAGCCTGCGCTCACGCGTGTCTCAGCTCTCCGGGGTGCCGCTCGCGGCGTTCGACCGCGTGCGCTCCCGTGTCGAGCCGACGCCGGGCGCACGCGAGCTCATCGCCGCGATCCACGAGCGCGGGGGCGTCGCCGCCGTCGTGTCGGGCGGCTTCCACGAGGTGCTCGATCACATCGCCCCCGGACTCGGGGTCGACGTGTGGCGCGCCAATCGGCTCGGCACCGACGGCTCGACGCTCGACGGGACGGTCGACGGCGACGTCGTCGACGCGGAGGCCAAGGCCGCGTCGCTGCGCGAGTGGGCCGGCGCCCACGGGGTCTCTCTCGCGCGAACGATCGCTGTCGGCGATGGCGCGAACGATCTGCGGATGATGGCGGTCGCGGGCCTCGGCGTCGCGTTCAACGCCAAGCCGGCGGTGCGCCGTCAGGCGGATCTCGTCGTCGGCCCCGTCGACCTGCGGGAGCTCGTCGCGCTCCTTCCCTGACCGTGCGCTGTCGGCTGTCCGCGCCGAGCGCTACGGTCGGGTCATGGACGTGATCCTCATCCCGGGCCTCTGGCTCGACGCCTCCTCGTGGGACGACGTGGTCCCGGCGCTCCGAGAC
This sequence comes from Microbacterium sp. F1-18, assembly GCF_052921305.1. Taxonomy (NCBI): domain Bacteria; kingdom Bacillati; phylum Actinomycetota; class Actinomycetes; order Micrococcales; family Microbacteriaceae; genus Microbacterium; species Microbacterium sp. F1-18. Next base: position 703,761 of record NZ_JBREVD010000002.1, read on the forward strand.
GCCGGGCATCGTCCCCATGCCCTCACACTGCCCGGAGTCGGCAGCACGGCCGGAGCATCGCGAACGACGCTCCGCGATTGGGTCGATGCGGTGGTCGCCCGCATCGACGATCTGCCGGGGCAGGTCGTCCTCGTCGGGCACAGTGGCGGCGGGAATGTGGCATGGGGAGCCGCCGACCGACGCCCCGATCGCATCGCACGCGTCGTGTTCGTCGACACGCTCCCGCCGTCGCCCGGCGCGGAGATCTCGGAGTTCCCGGTCGTCGACGGCGCGGTGCCTTTTCCCGGGTGGGATTTTTTCGACGAACCGGATGTCGCTGACCTCGACCGCGACACGCGCGCCCGCTGGACGCCACGCACGCATCCGGTTCCGGCCGCTGTCCCCACCGACGCCGTCGACCTGACCGACGACCACCGACACGGCATCCCCGTCACGATCCTCTCGGGGTCGGCCGACGAGCGAGGAGTCCGCGAAATGCTTGCAGGGTGGCCGCGATTTCTCGCCGAGTTCGACGCCCTCGAAGATGTCTCCGTCGTCGAACTGGGCTCAGGCCACTGGCCGCAGTTCTCGCAGCCCCACCGACTCGCCCGCGAGATCGTCGCCGCGCTGGCGTGACGCCGGTCGGCGCTTCAGTGCCCCATCCCGAGGCCGCCGTCGACCGGGATGACGGCGCCCGAGATGTACGCGGCGTCGTCAGAGGCGAGCCAGGACACCGCCCCCGCGACCTCGGCAGAAGAGCCGTATCGACCAGCCGGGATGCTGCGCTTGTACTCGGCCTGTGTCTCGTCGGGAAGAGCCGCGGTCATGTCGGTCTCGATGAACCCCGGGGCGACCACGTTCGCGGTGATGCCACGAGCACCGAGCTCGCGCGTGAGCGAGCGAGCGAAGCCGACGAGGGCGGCCTTCGACGAGGAGTAGTTGATCTGGCCCGCTGATCCGAACAGCCCGACCACGCTCGAGATGAGGATGACGCGTCCCCATTTGGCGCGCAGCATGCCCTTCGACGCTCGCTTGACCACGCGGAAGGCACCGCCGAGGTTGGTCGCCACGACCGAGTCGAAGTCGTCCTCGGTCATGCGGAGCAGGAGGGTGTCCTTCGTGATGCCGGCATTGGCGACCACCACCTCGACCGGCCCGAGCTCGTTCTCGACCTGCGTGAAAGCAGCATCGATGGATGCCGCGTCCGTCACATCGGCGCGGACGGTCAGCGCCCCCTCGGGCCCCTCGCCCGACCGGGCCGTCACCGCGACACGGTGGCCGTCGGCGATGAAGCGCTCAGCGATCGCGCGGCCGATACCGCGGTTTCCTCCGGTGACGAGAACGACTCGGGACGTGGACATACGGCTCTCCTGTGTCTGCTGCGCGAACCCCGCAAGCCTAGTCGCAGCGCGTGCGACGCCCGCGAACGATAAGCTGGCGGCCCGACGTCGACGAGGAGCAGATGTGAGCGACCAGCCCCAGCCGCAGCAGCCGTACCCCGCGCCCGGGCAACCCGCCTCCGGCGCTCCCGTCCCTCCCCCCGCCCCGCCCTACGCGAATCCGCCGCAGCAGCAGGCCTACCAGCCGGCCGGTTACCCGCCGCCGGCGTACGGCTACGGCGGATACCAGCCGCAGAAGACGAACGCACTCGCGATCGTGTCGATGATCGCCTCGATCGTCGGGTTCATCTGGATCCTCCCGATCATCGGATCGATCGCGGGCGTCATCATGGGCCACATCTCGCTGTCGCAGATCAAGCGGACTAACGAGAACGGGCGAGGAATGGCCCTGGCCGGCCTCATCGTCGGCTACGCCGGTCTCGCCCTCGCGATCGTCGGGGTGATCATCTTCGCCTCGTTCATCGGCTGGGCCATCGAACAGGACAGCTACAGCTCGTACTCGTCGAGCTTCTGAGACCGGCCTCCCCCGACCACCCGGGCGTATCCTTGATGCACCGTGAAGCATCAGCCCGCAACACCGTCGGCGACCTCGCTCCCGCGAGCTCCGCACGACGACTCCAACCGCCGCATGACGAAGTACTTCATCATGATGGCGGTGCGGGTCGTGTGCTTCGTGCTGATGGTCGTCATCGCCCCGTACGGCTGGCACACGGCGGCCCTGGCGGTCGGAGCGATCTTCCTCCCGTACTTCGCGGTGGTGATCGCGAACGTCGGCGACGACGTGCGCGAACCCGCGGCCGTCTCACCTCTGGCAGCCCTTCCCGAGCGCCCGAGCGAGGTGCCCAGCTCGCCGGAAGCACCCGTGACGCCGACCGTGATCGAGATTCGGGAGTCGCGGCCGGAGTGAACGACATCGAGTGCTCCCGCGCCGGATGCCGCGCGTCGGCACGGTGGCGGGTCATCTGGCGCAATCCGCGCATCCACTCCGCCGATCGGCGGAAGATCTGGGTGGCATGCGACGACCACGTCGCGTACCTGCGCGAGTTCGTCGCCGCGAGGGACTTCCCCGTGAGCGTCGAGCCTCTCACCGTCGAGACCAGCGGAGCGGGCGGATCATGAGGGCGAAGACGGCCCTGCGCTGGAGCGGCTACGTCGCGGTCGCCATCGCCTTCGCGATCGCCTGCGCCTATCTGTCGAACTGGCAGTTCACGCGCAACGAGGAGCGCAGTGCGCAGCTCGAGCTCGTCGAGCGCAACTACGACGCCGATCCGGCCGCTCTGTCCGACATCCTCCCCCCGGGGAGCGAGCTCGATCCGACCGACGAGTGGCACCCGGTGGAGCTGACCGGACGGTACCTCGCCGACGACCAGGTGCTCGTGCGGAACCGTCCGCACGGGGGCACATCGGCTTTCGAGGTGCTCGTCCCGTTCGAGACGAACGACGGGCGCGTATTCGTCGTCGACCGCGGGTGGGTGCCCCCGGCGTCCGACGCCCCCGAACCCGCGTCGATCGCCGCTGCGCCGTCCGGCACCGTGACGGTCGTGGCCCGCCTGAAGCCCGCCGAAGCCGCACCCACCTCGGGCCGCTCGGCTCCGGACGGGCAGGTGCCGACGATCAACATCGACCTCGTCGTCGACGAAGCCGGCCTCACCGGCGACGTCGTGACATCGGCCTACGGGCTGCTCGTCTCGGAGGACCCCGCCCCCGCCGAGACGCTCGGAGCCATGCCGGTCCCCTCGGAGGACCCGGGTCCGCACCTGTCCTACGCGATCCAGTGGATCCTGTTCGCGATCATGGGCTTCGTCTTCATCTGGTACATGATCCGCACCGAACGCCGTCACCGGCGTGAGGACGAGGAGGATGCCGCCGCTGCCGCCGCACTCCTCGCGCCGTCGTCGGGCGACGAGCTGGTCGCTGCCGTCACGGCATCCGGTCCTCGCGAGACGTCGGTCGTCCCCGCCAGCCTCCGTCGACGACGCGACACCAAGCGAGATCGCGACATGGAGGACGAGGACGCGATCCTCGACTCCAGCCGAAACTGACTGCGGGGCCCCGAACGCTCAGGCCAGGGTGATGAGCTCGAGGTAGTCGCGTCCCCAGATGTCCTCGACGCCGTCGGGCAGGATCAGCACACGCTCCGGATTCAGCGCCTCCACGGCGCCCTCATCGTGGGAGACGAGCACGACAGCGCCCTCGTAGTGCGCGAGCGCACCGAGGATCTCGTCACGCGAAGCGGGGTCGAGGTTGTTGGTCGGCTCGTCGAGGAGCAGCATGTTCGCCGATGACACGACGAGCGTCGCGAGCGACAATCGGGTCTTCTCACCGCCGGAGAGGACGCCCGCGGGCTTGAGGACGTCGTCACCGGTGAACAGGAACGAACCGAGCACCTTCCGAGCCTCGGTCTCGGTGATGTCGGGCGCGGCCGACATCATGTTCTGCAGCACCGAACGGGAGACGTCGAGGTTCTCGTGCTCCTGCGCGTAGTAGCCGATGCGCAGCCCATGACCCGGCTCGAGCATGCCGGTGTCGGGCTGGTCGACACCGGCGAGGATGCGCAGCAGCGTCGTCTTACCGGCCCCGTTCAGCCCGAGCACCACGACCTTCGACCCGCGGTCGATGGCGAGATCGACGTCGGTGAAGATCTCCAGCGAGCCGTACGACTTCGACAGCCCGGACGCCATGAGGGGCGTCTTGCCGCACGGCGCGGGCTTGGGGAACCGGAGCTTCGCGACGCGGTCTTCCTGTCGCACCTCGTCGAGACCGGAGAGGAGCTTCTCGGCTCGCGCGACCATCTGGTGCGCCGCGGCGGCCTTGCTCGCCTTCGCGCCGAAGCGGGCGGCCTGCTGCTGCAACGCCGTCGCCTTCTTCTCGGCGTTGGCGCGCTCTTTCTTGCGCCGCTCCTCGTCCGCGACCCGCTGGCGCAGGTAGTTCTTCCAGTTCATGTTGTAGACGTCGATGACCTGGCGCATCGCGTCCAGGTAGAAGACCCGGTTGACCGTCTCGCCGACGAGCTCGACATCGTGGCTGATGACGATCAGCCCGCCCTTGTATCCCTTCAGAAACTCCCGAAGCCACACGACGCTGTCGGCGTCGAGGTGGTTCGTCGGCTCGTCGAGGATCATCGTCTGGGCGTCCGAGAAGAGGATGCGGGCCAGCTCGATGCGTCGCCGCTGACCGCCGGACAGCGTCTTCAACGGCTGGTCGAGGATGCGGTCCGGCAGCGACAGGTTGTGCGCGATGGACGCCGCCTCAGCCTCGGCGGCGTATCCGCCGAGGGCCTCGAAACGCTCCATGAGGTTGCCGTAGCGGCGCATCGCTTTTGCAGCGGCCGCTTCATCGTCCGCGCCCATCTCGAGCGACGCGGTCTGCATGTCCACGGCGATGGTCCCGAGCCCGCGGGCATCGAGGATGCGGGTGCGCGCGAGCATCTCCGGGTCGCCCGATCGGGGATCCTGCGGCAGGTAGCCCAGCTCGCCCGAGCGTTCGACCTTGCCGTCGCTGGGCAGGAGGTCGCCGGCGAGCACCTTGGTGAGCGTGGTCTTGCCCGCTCCGTTACGTCCGACGAGGCCGATCTTGTCGCCATCGGAGACACGGAACGACACGTCCGCCATCAGCGTGCGCGCGCCCACGCGGATTTCGAGGTCGTGCACGGCGAGCACAGCGATCGTCCAATCGTCGGGAACAGGGAGGGCGGCCGAACGGCCAGCCTCTCATCCTACTCGCTGTCCACGGGCATCCGCCGCAGACCGCACCCCCGACCACCTTCAGCCGGGCTGCAGCGGATTGGCACGATGGACATCGCCGACGTAAAGTAAGCCTGCCCTTACTCACCTCTCCTCTGGAGGACACTGTGCCCCGCATCCGCACAGCCGCCGCAGCCATCATCGCAGCCACGCTGCTCCTCGCCGGCTGCGGTTCGACCGCGGCTCCCGATTCGGCTCCCGCCGCTTCCGGAGACGCGTCGTCCGACGCGTTCCCCGTCACCATCGACCACGCGTTCGGCCAGACCACGATCGACAGCAAGCCCACCCGTGTCGCGACCGTCTCGTGGGGAAACCAGGAGGCCGCGCTCGCCCTCGGCGTCGTCCCGGTCGGCATGCCCGCCGTCACCTGGGGAGACGATGACGGCGACGGCATCCTCCCGTGGGTGAAGGACAAGCTCGACGAGCTCGGCGGCGACACCCCGGTGCTGTTCGACGAAGCCGAGGGCATCGACTTCGAGGCCGTCGCCGATACGCGGCCCGACGTCATCCTCGCCGCCTACTCGGGCCTGACTCAGGACGACTACGAGACTCTGAGCAAGATCGCCCCCGTCGTCGCGTACCCCGACATCGCGTGGGGCACCAGCTGGCAGGAGCTCACCGTCATGAACGGCACGGCGCTCGGCCTCAAGGACGAGGCGGAGACGCTCGTCGACGACCTCACGACCCACCTGGACGAGCTGACGGGCGCATACCCCGACATCGCCGGCAAGACGACGCTGTTCAGCTCCTTCGACGCGACGGATCTCAGCCAGATCGGCTTCTACTCGACCGCCGACCCGCGACCCCTCTTCCTCGAGGACCTGGGGCTCACCCCGGCCGCGACCGTCGCGGAGCAGTCGAAGGGCACCGACCAGTTCTGGATCACCAACAGCACGGAGGAGATCGAGCGCTTCTCCGACCTCCAGGTGCTCGTGACCTACGGCGACGACGCCACGCTCGCCGCGATGCAGGCAGACCCGCTGCTCTCGCGCATCCCCGCCGTCGCATCCGGAGCCGTCGTGGTGCTCCCCGCGTCCAACGACCCGCTCGCCGCAGCGGCCAACCCCAGCCCCCTCTCGATCACCGACCCCCTGACGTCGGAGTACGTCGACATGATCGGTGCGGCCGCCGCGAAGGCGAGCTCGTGATCGCAGGCGAACTGCGTCGGATGCCGTGAGCGCTCCGACCATGACGACGGCCGCCGCCGTGAGCACGCCCCCGCGGCGCAGCTTCCGGCGGCGGCGCGTCGTCTGGCTCATCGTCCTGGCGCTCCTCGTCCTCGCGGCGAGCGTCGTCTCGGTGACCTTCGGCACGCGCGCGGTCTCATTCGACGACATCATCGCCGGACTCAGCGGAAGCGTCGAGACCACCTCCGCGGCGGCGGTCTCCAAGCGCGTTCCGCGCACCGTCCTCGCCCTCATCGTCGGGGCCGCCCTGGCGGTGTCGGGCGCCGTGATGCAGGGTGTGACGCGCAACCCCCTCGCAGATCCTCAGATCCTCGGCATCAACGGCGGCGCGTCTCTTGCGGTCGTCATCGGGCTCGCGTTCTTCGGCGTCACCAGTGCGTTCGGCTACATCTGGCTCGCCATGCTCGGCGCAGCGATCGCCGCGGTCTTCGTCTACACGATCGGCTCGCTGGGCCGAGGCGGCGCGAGCCCTCTCAAGCTCGCTCTCGCCGGGGCGGCGACCGCGGTCGCGTTCAGCTCGCTCATCAGCGCCATCCTCCTCCCGCGCATCGACGTCATGAGCGTCTTCCGGTTCTGGCAGATCGGCGGAGTCGGCGGCGCGACCGCCGAGAAGATCGTGCTCGTGCTCCCCTTCCTCGCCGTCGGCATGATCGTCTGCCTCGCGGCCAGCGCAGCGCTGAACTCCCTCGCACTCGGGGATGAGCTCGCAGCGGGCCTCGGCGAGCGCGTACGCACCGCGCGTCTGATCGCCGCGCTCGGCGCCGTCATCCTCTGCGGTGCCGCGACGGCCGTCGCCGGTCCCATCGGATTCGTGGGACTCATCGTTCCCCACATCTGCCGCCTCCTCGTCGGCCCCGACCATCGCTGGCTCCTCCCCGTCTCCGCTCTTGTGGGCGGGGGCCTGCTGATCGTCGCCGACGTCGTCGGTCGTGTCATCGCCCGCCCCCAGGAGGTCGAGGTCGGGATCGTGACCGCGCTCATCGGCGCGCCGTTCTTCATTGCGATCGTCCGCCGACAGAAGATGCGGGCCCTATGACCGCGCCCGCAGCATCCCGTTCGACGATCGACGTGGTCGTCGCCGGGCGCCGGCGTCGCGCCTGGCGCCGACGTGTCGTGCTCGGCTCCCTGCTGGCCGCCGTCATCGTCATGTACGCGGTCTCGCTCATGGTCGGGCAGACCTTCTACTCCCCCACCGAGGTGTGGGGTGTCATCACCGGCCAGACGGTTCCGGGCGCCTCGTTCACCGTCGGCGAGCTGCGCCTGCCTCGCGCCACCGTCGCGCTCCTCACGGGTCTTTGCTTCGGCATGGGCGGCGCCGTCTTCCAGACGATGCTGCGCAATCCGCTGGCCAGCCCCGACATCATCGGCGTCAACGCGGGCGCGAGCGCGGCCGCTGTCGTCGGCATCGTCTTCCTCTCGCTCAGCGAGGCGGGCATCTCGCTGCTGGCCACGGTGGCCGCCCTCGTGACGGCCCTGATGATCTACCTCCTCGCTTTCAAGGACGGAGGTGCCGGCGCGCGCTTCATCCTCATCGGCATCGGAGTGGCCGCGATCTTCAACAGCGTCGTCTCGTACGTGCTCTCGCGAGCCGCCGAGTGGGATCTCCAGGCCGCGATGCGGTGGATCACGGGCAACCTCAACGGAGCTTCGTGGGACCAGGCGATCCCCTTGGCGCTCACGATGGTCATCGTCGTGCCCGCATTGCTGTGGCTCACTCGCGATCTCGAGCTCATGCGACTCGGCGACGACACGGCCGCCGCTCTCGGGGTCGCTGTCGAACGCCGCCGCGTCCTGCTGATCGTTGCTGCTGTCGCACTCCTGGCCTTCGCCACGGCGGCCGCGGGACCGATCTCCTTCGTCGCGTTCCTCTCCGGCCCGATCGCCGCACGGATGCTGGGCCCCGTCGGGTCCCCCGTCCTCGCTGCGGGCCTCTTCGGGTCGCTCCTCGTGCTCGTCGCCGACCTCACCGCGCAGTACCTCCTCGGCATCCGGCTGCCCGTCGGAGTGGTGACCGGCGTACTGGGCGCCCCGTACCTCATCTTCCTGCTCATCCGCAGCAGCCGCTCAGGAGGCTCACTATGACCGCGGACCGCTCCCTCGAAGCACGCGGAGTCCGCCTCGGCTACGGCGACCGCGTCATCGTCGACGAGCTCGACCTCGTCGTGCCTGGCGGCCGCATCACGGCGATCGTCGGCGCCAACGCCTGCGGCAAGTCGACTCTGCTGAAGTCGATGGCACGGTTGCTCACGCCGAGGGCGGGCAGCGTGCTGCTCGATGGCAAGGACATCCATCGCTTGCCCACGAAGCGGGTGGCGCGCGATCTCGGGCTCCTGCCGCAGTCGCCGATCGCACCCGAGGGGATCACGGTCTCCGATCTCGTGAGCCGCGGCCGGACGCCGCACCACGGGCCCTTGGCGCGCTGGACCCGGGCAGACGACGAAGCCGTCGCGTCGGCACTGGACGCCACCGACACCGCTGCCATCGCCGATCGATCGGTCGACGAATTGTCGGGCGGACAGCGTCAGCGCGTGTGGATCGCGATGGCCCTGGCCCAGCAGACCGACGTGCTGCTGCTCGACGAGCCCACCACGTTCCTCGATGTGAGCCATCAGATCGACGTCCTCGACCTGCTCACCGACCTCAACCGCGACCGCGGGACGACGATCGTGATGGTCCTCCACGACCTCAACCTCGCCGCCCGGTATGCCGACCACCTCGTCGCCATGGCCGGGGGCCGCCTCTACGGCGCCGGCGACCCGGGCGACGTGTTGACGGCCGAGACCGTCCGCGCGGTGTTCGGACTCGACAGTCGCGTCATCCCCGACCCGCTCACCGGACGGCCGCTCGTGCTGCCCATCGGCCGTCACCACGTGCCCGCAGAGCTGACCACCCCTGACGTCGACGGCTCACACGCCGGCTGATTGGAACACCATGACTCGACCCGCCCTCGACTTCTTCCGCGTCTCCGTCGCGGACATCACCGACCTCACGCCGAGCTTCCGACGGTTCACCTTCCACGGCGACGACCTCGCCGACTACGGCGACCCCGGATTCGACCAGCGCGTGAAGATCCTGTTCCCCACCGACACCGCGTCCATCGACACCATGCCGACGGGCGACGATTGGTACGACGGCTGGCGCGCCCTCTCCCCCGAGGCGCGCCCCGTGATGCGGACGTACACGACACGCGCCGTCCGGCCCGCCCTGCGCGAGGTCGACATCGACATGGTCGCCCACGATGTCCTCGGTCCCGCGTCGGCGTGGATCGCCGGCGCCCGCGTCGGTGACGAGGTGCTCATCCTCGCCCCGACGACCACGCACACCGGCGTGAGCTACGGGATCGACTTCGTCCCGCCCGCCGACACCGACGCCATCCTCCTCGCCGGTGATGAGACCGCCGCGCCGGCGATCGCCGTCATCCTCGAGCAGCTGCCTCCGGAGGCGCGCGGCACCGTGGTGCTGGAGGTCCCCACCGAGGCCGACCTCGACTACCTGCCGCACCATCCCGGGTTCGAGCGCCGGATCGCCGCGCGCTGTGGTGACAGCGAACGTCACGCGCATCTGATCCCGGCGGTCGAAGACACCGCCGCGCGTCTCGCTCCCGCCGGAATCGGCGCCGAGGTCGAAGAGATCGACATCGACGCCGACATCCTCTGGGAAGTGCCGCGCACCGCCAAGGGCGGCGCCGCCCTCAAGCGCGCACCGCTCTACGCCTGGCTCGCCGGCGAGGCGTCGGCGATCAAGACTCTGCGACGCCACCTGGTCAGCACCGTGGGCGTCGACCGCCGAGCCGTTGCCTTCATGGGCTACTGGCGGCTCGGGCGCGCCGAGAACTGACGAAGCCCGGACGACGAGTCGCCAAGATTCGCGGGTGCGAGGAGCTCGGCATCCGCGTTCCTTGGCGAGTCGAGCGTGATGCGGCTCACCCGCGGGCAAGCACCGTCTGACGGGCGAACGCGCCGACGCGGCCGACGGCCTCTCGCAGGACCTCGGGCCCGCAGCCGAAGTTCAGACGCACGTGCCCGACGCCCTCCGTTCCGAAGAACGGCCCATGGTGGAGCGCGACGCGCGAGCCGTCACGGATCGCGTCGGCCGGGTCGTCGCCCCAGCCGTACGCCGACACGTCTATCCACGCGAGGAATCCCGCGTCTGGGATGCGATAGCGCGCCCGCGGGAGATGCTCGGCCAGCAGCTCACCCAGCAGCCGCCGATTGAGGTCGAGCCGAGCGAGCAGACCGTCGAGCCAAGCATCCGACTCCGGAGAGAACGCGGCGATCGTCGCCAGCGCGCCGAACAGACCGGTGCGCCATTCGACCTCCCAGGGCAGGCCGCGCACGACATCGGCGTTCGCCTCGGATGCCGTCACCATCACGGCGCACTTCAGACCGGCGAGGTTGTAGGCCTTGGACGCGCTCGTCACGGCGTACCCGACCGCGGCGGCCTCCGACGATGCCGTGAGAAATGGGGTGAACACGACGTCAGCCGCGGCGAGCGGGCCGTGGATCTCGTCGCTGATCACGACGGCGTCATACCTGCGCGCGATCGCCGCGAGCGCGCGGAGAGACTCGGGCGAATGGACCGTTCCCGTCGGATTGTGAGGGTTGCACAGCAGCACGGCCCGGGCACCGGCGGCGAGAGCCCGCTCGATACCGTCGATGTCGAGCTCCCAGGCCGACCCCGTATCGACGAGCGGCACCTCCTCGACGATGGCCCCCGCCTCGGCGACCGTGTCGAAGAACGGCGGGTAGACCGGAGGATTGACCACGACCCGATCTCCGGGGGCGACCGTGGCACGCAGGAGCTCGACGACGCCCATCATGACGTCTCCGGTCCAGCGGACGCGGTTCGGGTCGACCGTCCATCCCCACCGCCGCTGGGCGAATCCGACGAACGCCTCCGCGATGCCGGGCTGCGGGGGCGTGTAGCCGGTGTCACCGATCTCGACCGCTTCGCGAAGCGCACGCGTGATCGGCTCGGCCAGCGCGAAGTCGGTCTCGGCGACGAACATCGGGATGACGTCGTGCGGATACGATCGCCATTTCGTGCTCGACCGTCGCCGCAGCGTCTCGAGCGGGAGGGCGTCGAGGGGCTGGATGTTCATTCGGCGAGCCTAATCGCGGCGCCGGTCGGTCCGCCGGAAGGTGTCGCCGCATGACGAAAGCCCCCGTCGCCGCCGAGGGGCGGTCACGAGGGCTTTCGTCTCCGGAGTTCCGTCAGATCGCGAAACCGAGGGCGCGCATCATGTCGCGGCCGTCGTCGGTGATCCGCTCGGGGCCCCACGGCGGCATCCACACCCAGTTGATGCGAAAGCGATCCACGACGTCGTCGAGGGCCTGTGCTGTCTGCTCCTCGAGGACGTCGGTCAGCGGGCAGCCCGCCGACGTCAGCGTCATGTGGATGATGAGAGCGTCGTTCTCGTCGTCCCACGCGAGGTCGTAGATGAGACCCAGGTCGACGACGTTGATCCCCAGCTCGGGGTCCATGACGTCCTTGAGGGCCTCGGTGACCTCGTCGTACTTCTCGGGCGCGAGTGTTGCGGTCATGTAACGATCTTACGCGTCGACGGGGGCGTCGGCGTCGAGGAAGCGGTCGTAGCCCTCTTCTTCGAGTCGGTCGGCGAGCTCGGGGCCGCCTTCCTCGACGATGCGGCCCTTGACCATGACGTGGACGAACTGCGGCTGGATGTAGCGCAGGATGCGGGTGTAGTGCGTGATCAACAGCACGCCCAGGTCGGTCTCGGACTTCGCCCGATTCACGCCCTCGGAGACGATCTTGAGCGCGTCGACATCGAGACCGGAGTCGGTCTCGTCGAGCACCGCGATCTTCGGCTTGAGCAGCTCGAGCTGGAGGATCTCGTGGCGCTTCTTCTCGCCGCCCGAGAAGCCCTCGTTGACGTTGCGCTGCGCGAACTTCGGGTCCATGCGCAGGTTGGCCATCGCCTGCTTGACATCCTTCGTCCACGACCGGATCGCCGGCGCCTCTCCCGCGACGGCCGTCTTGGCGGTACGGAGGAAGTTCGTGACCGTGATGCCGGGCACCTCGACCGGGTACTGCATCGCGAGGAAGAGGCCCGCACGAGCGCGCTCGTCGACGGACATCTCGAGGACGTCCTCGCCGTCGAGCGTGATCGAGCCGCCGGTGACGGTGTACTTGGGGTGACCGGCGATCGCGTAGGCGAGCGTCGACTTGCCGGAGCCGTTGGGCCCCATGATCGCGTGGGTCTCGCCGGTGCGCACCGTGAGGGTGACACCGTTGAGGATCGGGGTGGGCCCCGCCTCGGTCTCGACCGTCACGTGCAGGTCGCGGATCTCGAGAACAGACATGTCGGGTTCCTTACTTCACTTCACATCGCGGGTCACGGCGGGATCGATGAGGATGTCGTCCCCGTCGATCGTGACCTCGTAAACGGGGACCGGCTCGTAGGCCGGGAGATTCAGCGGTGCGCCGGTGCGCAATGAGAACGCCGAGCCGTGGGCCCAGCACTCCAGCGTGTCACCTTCGACGAAACCCTCGGCGAGCGAGATGTCGCCGTGGGTGCAGGTGTCGCCGATCGCGTGCACCTCGCCGTTGCCGTCGAGCACGACGGCCATGGGGACTTTGTCGATGACGACGCGCACAGCGGTGTCCTGCTCGAGCTCGCTGAGCTTCAGGACCTTCTGCGCGGTCACGCGCCGGCTCCGGCGGCGAGCTCGGCCTCGATGGCCTCCAACAGCTCGTCGGCCAGCTCGTCGACGCCCATCTTCTGGACGATCTCGGCGAGGAAGCCGAGCACGACGAGACGACGCGCCTCAGCCTCGGGGATGCCGCGCGCCTGCAGGTAGAACAGCTGCTGGTCGTCGAATCGTCCGGTCGCGCTGGCGTGGCCGGCGCCCCGGATGTCACCGGTCTCGATCTCGAGGTTCGGGATCGAGTCGGCTCGGGCGCCGTCGGTGAGGACGAGATTGCGGTTCGCCTCGTACGAGTCGGTGCCCACGGCATCCGGGCCGATCAGGACATCGCCGATCCACACGCTGTGGGCGCTCTCGCCCTGCAGCGCGCCCTTGTAGAGCACGTCGCCGACGGTCTGCGGGCCCTTGTGATGGAGGTAGACCTGGCTCTCGAGATGCTGTCCCGCATCCGCGAACGACAGTCCGTACATGCGTCCCTCGGCGCCGGAGCCCGCGAGTTCGAGCGACGGGTTCACGCGGACCACCGCGCCGCCGAGGCTCACCACGACGTGGGTGAGCGAGGCGTCGCGGTCGACGCGCGCCTGGTGCGCCGCGGCGTGCACGGCGTCGTCATCCCAGCGCTGCAGCGAGACGACCGTCAGGGCCGAGCCGTCGCGAGCGATGATCTCGACGTTCTGCGCATGTGCGGCGGTGCCCTCGTGGCGCAGGATGACCGTTCCGCGTGCGTTCGGCATGGCCTCGATCACGACGTGGGCGTGCGCGAGTCCGCCGTTGCCCCGAAGGCTGACGACCACCGGCTCGCTCAGTTCGACGCCCGCCGGGATCCGCAGCAGCGGAGCCTCGTGCTCCTGCGACCACGCGATGGCACTCGGCAGATCCTCCGGACGGAACACCTCGCCCCGGGGCGCGTCGCCGACACGGAGCCGAGCCTGCTCGACCTCCGCCGGGGCGCTGACCTCGACGGACACGACCCCCGTCGGGCCGGGCTCGTCCACCAGAAGCGGAGCCAGTCGATCGATCGGTGTGTGCTTCCAGTTGACCTCGCGGCCCGTCGGGGTGGCGAAGTCGGCCGGGTCGTACGACGCCGGCCGCTCGGACCGCGTCTGGATCGGCACGAATGCCGCCGCAGGGTCGATGTGGCCCTTCTCGCCGGTGGCGGGGGCCTGGGTGACGCTCGTCATATCAGCCGACGCTGCCTTCCATGCCCATCTCGATGAGCTTGTTGAGTTCGAGGGCGTACTCCATCGGGAGCTCACGCGCGATCGGCTCGATGAACCCGCGCACGATCATGGCCATCGCCTCGTCCTCGGGCATGCCGCGGCTCATGAGGTAGAACAGCTGCTCCTCGGAGACCTTCGACACGGTGGCCTCGTGGCCGAGCTGGACGTCGTCGACGCGGATGTCGATCGCGGGATAGGTGTCGGATCGCGAGATGGTGTCGACGAGCAGGGCATCGCACCGCACGGTGTTCGCCGAGTGATGCGCGTTCGCATCGACCCGCACCTCGCCGCGGTAGCCGGCCCGGCCGCCGCCGCGTGCGATCGACTTCGACACGATCGACGACTGCGTGTACGGCGCCATGTGGATCATCTTGGCGCCCGCGTCCTGGTGCTGACCGGGACCGGCGAAGGCCACCGAGAGCGTCTCGCCCTTGGCGTGCTCGCCCATCAAGTAGATCGACGGGTACTTCATCGTCACCTTCGATCCGATGTTGCCGTCGACCCACTCCATCGTCGCGCCCTCGTGCGCGACCGCACGCTTGGTGACGAGGTTGTACACGTTGTTCGACCAGTTCTGGATCGTCGTGTAGCGAACGCGGGCGTTCTTCTTGACGATGATCTCGACAACCGCCGAGTGGAGCGAGTCGCTCTTGTAGATCGGCGCGGTGCATCCCTCGATGTAGTGGACGTAGCTGTCCTCGTCGGCGATGATCAGCGTCCGCTCGAACTGGCCCATGTTCTCGGTGTTGATCCGGAAGTAGGCCTGCAGCGGGATCTCGACGTGGACGCCCTTGGGGACGTAGACGAACGACCCGCCCGACCAGACGGCCGTGTTCAGCGCGGCGAACTTGTTGTCGCCGGCCGGGATGACGGTGCCGAAGTACTCCTCGAAGAACTCCGGGTGCTCACGGAGCGCTGTGTCGGTGTCCATGAAGATGACGCCCTGCGCCTCGAGGTCTTCGCGGATCTGGTGATACACGACCTCGGACTCGTACTGCGCCGCGACACCGGCGACGAGGCGCTGCCGCTCGGCCTCGGGGATGCCGAGCTTCTCGTACGTCTCGCGGATCTCAGCCGGGAGGTCTTCCCATGACTGCGCCTGCTTCTCCGTCGAGCGCACGAAGTACTTGATGTTGTCGAAGTCGATGTCGCTGAGGTCGGCGCCCCATGTCGGCATCGGCTTGCGGCCGAACAGCTGATAACCCTTCAGACGGGTCTTCAGCATCCACTCCGGCTCGTTCTTGAGAGCCGAGATCCCGCGGACGACGTCCTCGTTGATGCCGCGTTGCGCGACAGCGCCTGCGGCATCCGTGTCGTGCCAGCCGAACTCGTACACCCCCAGGCCTTCGAGTTCCGGTCGGTCGATCAGCACATCCGACATGACTTTCCTCCTCTTCGCACCGCAACGGTGTCATCCGTCCCGGCATTCCCGACTCCGACGGGAGTCACGTGGACGGGGATGCCGATTCGCGGGCCTGATGGACGCGGATGCCGCGCCTAGACTGTGAGGGACGACGTGCACACGCGCCGCCATCCCGAACACACCCGATTCTACAGGCAACGCCCCCACCCGCGGGCCTGCCCGGAACGTACGAGGCGCGAATCGAGCGCCTCGCGGAGGACTCCGATGACACAGGTCCGAACCCGCCCCGGACTCGTCGCGACGATCATGCCGACCGCCATCACGCGCTGGACGCGCGTCATGGGGTGGCTACTCGTCATCACGAACATCGGGATCGTCGGCACCGGCGGCCTCGTTCGCCTGACCGGGTCGGGCATGGGATGCGAGACCTGGCCCTACTGCACTGAGGGCTCGCTCACCCCGACCCCTGAGATGGGCATCCACGGCGTCATCGAATTCGGCAACCGCACCCTCACCGGCGTGCTGGTCGTCGTCGCATTGCTGGCGTTCCTCTCGGTGATCCGACTGCGTGCGACACGACGCGAACTCCCCGTGCTGAGCTTCCTCGTCGGACTCGGGATCATCGTGCAGGCCGTCGTCGGGGGCATCACGGTGTGGCTGCACCTGCACCCCAGCATCGTGGGTCTGCACTACCTCATCTCGGCCGCCCTGGTCGCGCTCGCCACCGCGTTCCTCGTGCGCCTCTACGCCACCCCCGGACCGCGGGTGCGCATCGTTCCCCGCGCGTACGCCATCGCCACGCACGCCACGACGCTCGCCGTCACGGTGACGGTCGTCGTCGGCATCCTCCTCACCGGGGCAGGCCCGCACGCCGGCGACGACGCCGCGGCGCGCAACGGCCTCGACCCGATCTTCTGGCAGCACGTGCACAGCTGGCCGGCCTACGTCACGCTCGTGCTGACGCTCGTGCTGGTCTCGGGGGCCATCCGCCTCCCCCGCACGACCGGTCTGCAGCGCTGGACCGGTCTGCTGCTCGGCGTCGAGCTGCTGCAGATCGCGGTCGGGCTCTGGCAGGCGCGCACGGGGCTGCCGATCGTGCTCGTCAACATCCACATGGTGCTCGCGGTCGCGCTCGTGTCTGCGATGGTCGCCGTCGTGATGTCGCTGAAAGCTCCGCTGTCGAGCGCCACGCCCGCCGCCGAACGAGAGGTCGCGCGCACAGAAGCCTCATAGGCTTCGTATGGGGCACGCAGAGGTCGACCCCGCAGAGTGTTCGAGGCCGCCGACAGCGGTCGCGACACGAAGGAGCACCATGACCGTTCACCCCCGCCTCGTCCGCAGCATCCCGTTCTGGATTCTCGTCGCCGGATCGGTTGCCGCGATCGGCGGTGGCGCCTACATCCTGGTCGAGAAGCTCAGCAACATGGAGGCGACCATCCTCGACAACACCGCCACGGGAGTCGACGTGTACGTCGGCCAGATCTGGGGCGTGTTCGGCGGCATCCTCGTCGGTGCCGGCGTCGTCGGGCTGGCCCTCGCCCTCGCCGCCGCGGCTGTGAGCTCGGCGATCCCGACCTCCGCGCGCGGCGCCGGCAAGCGCGACCGCGGCGCTTCCGCCCCGGACGCCACGACTCCCGTCGCGTCGGAGCCCGTCGTCTCGGAGCCCGTCGCCTCGGAGCCCGTCGCCTCGACCGAGACGACCGCGGTGCCCGCCGCTGGCATCTCGGCACACGACACGGCCGCGACCTCGACCCTCGAGTCGCCGTCCGATGACGCGCAGCAGCGCTGACCAGCGCCGCTGACATCCAGAACGGCCGTCCTTCGCGCCGCCCGGGCCCCCGGGTGCGGAGGGCGGCCGTTCTGCTCGTGCGCCCGTAGCCCGAGCCCTCCGTCGCGCCTCGTCACCCCGAAGCGGCATCACCCGCCACGTGGGCCGGCCGATCCCGCGGTTCATGTGTCACCGAGCGCCCCCACTCGGCCCGCGAAGCGACCCCACCTGCCAACCGAGCCCAACCCCGCGAGCTCACCTGGCAGCACACGCCCCCACCCACCCCGCGAAGCGGCGCCACCTACCAACCGAGCCCAAACCCGGCGAGCTCACCCGGCAGCACACGCCCCAACCCACCCCGCGAAGCGGCGCCACCTACCAACCGAGCCCAAACCCGGCGAGCTCACCCGGCAGCACACGCCCCAACCCACCCCGCGAAGCGGCGCCAACCGCCAACCGAGCCCAAACCCGGCGAGCTCACCCGGCAGCACACGCCCCCACCCACCCCGCGAAGCGGCGCCAACCGCCAACCGAGCCCAAACCCGCGAGCTCACCCGGCAGCACACGCCCCCACCCACCCCGCGAAGCGGCGCCAACCGCCAACCGAGCCCAACCCCGCGAGCTCACCCGGCAGCACACGCCCCCACAGGGCCGCGGAGCGGGCAGCAGCTGCCAGGTGAAGAGCGAAGCCAGCGCGCAGCCTGGCGCGGCGTCAGAAGGGCAGCAGCGGGTCGACCGCGATGGCCACGAAGACGAGCGTCAAATACGTGATCGACGCATGGAAGACGCGCATCGGACGAGCCTGCTCGCCGCGGACCGCACGGTTGTACAGGCGGTGCGACTCGTAGAGGAACCAGCCGCCGAAGACGATCGCCGACACGCTGTACACGAGTCCCATGGGCGCGACCGGGATGAGCAGCAACGAGCACACCACTGTCGCCCACGCGTAGAGGATGACCTGGAGTCCGACCTGCGAGCCGTTGCGTGTGGCGCCCAGCATGGGCACGTCGACCTCGTCGTAGTCGTTCTTGTACTTCATCGACAGCGGCCAGTAGTGCGGCGGTGTCCAGAGGAACACCAGCACGAACAGGATGAGCGCCGCCCACGAGAGCGAGCCGGTCACGGCGGACCAGCCGATGACGACCGGGAAGCACCCCGCGATGCCGCCCCAGACGATGTTCTGCTCGGTACGACGCTTGAGGATCATCGTGTAGATCACGACGTAGAAGAAGATGGCGAAGACGCTGAGGGATGCCGCGACCCAGTTGGTCGTCGCGGCGAGCCAGACGGTGGATGCCACGGCGAGCGTCCACGCGAAGACGAGTGCCCCGCGGGCCGAGACCTCGCCGGTCACGATCGGACGGTTCTCGGTGCGCTTCATGTGCGCGTCGATGTCGCGGTCGAGGTACATGTTGAACGCGGCGGCGGATCCGGCGCTCATCGCTCCCCCGACCACCGTCGCCAGCACGAGCCACAGGTTCGGCAGGCCGCCGGCGGCGAGGATCATCACCGGCACGGTCGTCACCAGGAGGAGCTCGAGCACGCGCGGCTTGGTGAGGGCGACGTAGGCGCGCACCGTGGCACCGAAGGACGTTCCGCGAGAAGTGTCGACAGAGGCCGAACGCGCAGTCGTCGTGATGTCCATCGCTCCCCGCATCTCACCGCTGTGAACCTGTCCAGTCTAGGGCATCCGCCGACGGTGGCCTCCGCGGAGCCGCCCCTAGCACGACCGTCACAAGACGACGTCCGTGCCCCCGCCGCCTGACGTCATCGCTATGCTGAACACATACGCGCGCCGGCGCCGAAACCCTCCCTTCCTGACTGCGGAGCGGCATGCGCAGGCGCTGCCTCTCGAGAAAGGCGACCGAGTGTCGGAACTTCGTTGGGACGAGATCGATCGGCGCGCGGTGGACACCGCCCGCGTCCTGGCCGCGGATGCGGTGGAGAAGGTGGGCAACGGCCACCCGGGTACGGCCATGAGCCTGGCCCCTGCCGCCTACCTCCTCTATCAGCGCGTGCTGCGCCACGATCCGGCGGACACCGACTGGCTCGGACGTGACCGCTTCATCCTGTCGGCCGGGCACTCCTCGCTCACGCAGTACGTGCAGCTCTATCTGGGCGGCTTCGGACTCGAGCTCGACGACCTCAAGGCGTTGCGCACGTGGGGGTCGCTGACTCCCGGACACCCCGAGTACGGCCACACCAAGGGCGTCGAGATCACGACCGGCCCCCTCGGTCAGGGCCTGGCGACGTCCGTCGGCTTCGCCTACGCGGCGCGTTACGAGCGCGGACTGTTCGACCCCGAGGCGCCGGCGGGCACCTCGCCGTTCGATCACTTCATCTATGTGATCGCGAGCGACGGCGACATGCAGGAGGGCATCACGGCTGAAGCCGGATCGCTCGCCGGACACCAGCAGCTCGGCAACCTGATCGCGATCTACGACGCGAACCAGATCTCGATCGAGGATGACACGAACGTCGCCTTCACCGAGGATGTCGCCGCACGCTACGAGGCGTACGGCTGGCACGTGCAGACGGTCGACTGGAAGAGCACGGGCGAGTACGTCGAAGACGTCGCCGCGCTCTACGCCGCGATCGAGGCCGCGAAGGGCGAGACCGACAAGCCGTCCCTCATCGTGCTCAAGACGATCATCGGATGGCCGGCTCCCGGCAAGCAGAACACCGGCAAGATCCACGGGTCGGCGCTCGGCGCCGACGAGCTCGCCGCTACCAAGAAGGTGCTCGGCTTCGACCCCGAGAAGAGCTTCGAGGTCGCCGACGACGTCATCGAGCACACGCGCGCCCTCGCCGAGCGCGCCGCAGCGGAGCGTGCCGAATGGCAGAAGTCGTTCGACGCGTGGGCCGACGCCAACCCCGAGCGTAAGGCGCTGCTCGACCGGCTCGAGTCCGGCGAGCTGCCGGCCGACGTCTCGGTCCCGGCGTTCGAGGCGGGCAAGGCCGTCTCGACCCGCGCCGCGAGCGGACAGGTCATCAACGCCCTCGCCGACCAGCTCCCCGAGCTGTGGGGCGGCTCGGCCGACCTCGCCGAGTCGAACCTGACGACGATCAAGTCGGGCAAGAGCTTCATCCCCACCGAGTGGTCGACGCACGAGTGGTCGGGCGACCCCTACGGCCGCGTCCTGCACTTCGGCATCCGCGAGCACGCGATGGGTGCGATCGTCAACGGCATCGTCCTGCACGGCAAGACGCGCGCCTTCGGCGGAACCTTCCTCATCTTCAGCGACTACATGCGCCCCGCGGTGCGTCTGGCCGCTTTGATGAACATCCCCTCGATCTACGTGTGGACGCACGACTCCATCGCCCTCGGCGAGGACGGGCCCACGCACCAGCCGATCGAGCAGATCTCGTCGCTGCGCCTGATCCCGAACTTCACCGTCGTCCGTCCGGCCGACGCGAATGAGACGGCCGCGGCGTGGCACGAGCTGCTCCGTCGTCAGGGCGGCCCCGCTGGCATCGCGCTCACGCGTCAGAACATCCCGGTCTTCCCCCGCGGTGAAGACGGCTTCGCGACCACCGACGGCGTCGCGAAGGGCGCCTACGTGCTCATCGACGCCGAGGGCGGTCAGCCCGACGTGATCATCGTCGCGACCGGGTCCGAGGTCCAGCTGGCGGTCGAGGCACGCGAGGCGCTCGCGGCCGACGGCATCCAGGCGCGCGTCGTCTCGGCGCCGTCGCTGGAGTGGTTCGCGGAGCAGGACGAGGCGTACCGCGAGTCGGTGCTCCCCGCCGCCGTTCGGGCCCGCGTGTCCGTCGAGGCCGGCGCCACCCCGCTGTGGCGCTCGATCGTCGGCGACACCGGCCGTTCGGTCGGCATCGACCACTTCGGCGCGTCGGCCGACTACCAGACCCTGTTCGAGAAGTTCGGCATCACCACCGAGGCCGTCGTCGCGGCCGCCCGCGCAACTGTTGAGGAGAACAACGCATGAGCACGCCCACCCAGGATCTCTCCGACGCCGGCGTCAGCATCTGGCTCGACGACCTGTCGCGTCAGCGCATCACGACCGGCAACCTGCAGGAGCTCATCGACACCCGCAATGTCGTCGGGGTGACGACGAACCCCTCGATCTTCCAGGCCGCCATCAGCGCGGGCGTCGGATACGAGGAGGCCATCGAGGCGCAGGCGAAGGCCGGAGCATCGACCGATGACACGATCTTCGAGCTGACCACGACGGACGTCCGCGACGCGTCCGACATCTTCCGCCCGATCTTCGACAAGACCGGCGGCGTCGACGGCCGGGTGTCGATCGAGGTCTCCCCCGACCTCGCGCACGACACCGACGCGACGATCGCCGAGGCGAAGAAGCTCGCGGCCGCGGTCGACCGGCCCAACGTTCTCATCAAGATCCCCGCGACCAAGGCCGGGCTCCCCGCGATCACCGAGGTCATCGCAGCAGGGATCAGCGTCAACGTCACGCTGATCTTCTCGCTCGAGCGCTACAGCGAGGTCATCGACGCCTACCTCGTCGGTCTCGAGCGCGCCCGCACCGCGGGCATCGACCTGGGCGGCATCCACTCGGTCGCGTCGTTCTTCGTGTCGCGCGTCGACACGGAGGTCGATAAGCGCCTGACGGCGATCGGATCGGATGCCGCGAACGAGCTGAAGTCGCTCGCCGGTGTCGCCAACGCGCGCCTCGCCTACGAGCTGTTCGAGAAGAAGTTCGCCGAGCAGCGCGCCCAGGACCTCGTCGCGGCCGGTGCGAACCTGCAGCGTCCGCTGTGGGCCTCCACCGGCGTGAAGGACCCGGCCCTGCCGGACACCCTCTACGTCACCGAGCTCGTCGCTCCCGGCACCGTGAACACGATGCCCGAGAAGACCCTCGAGGCGACCTTCGACCACGGCGTGATCTCGGGCGACACCGTCACCGGAGCGTACGAGGCCGCACACAAGGTCTTCGACGACCTCGCGGCAGTGGGCGTCGACCTCGATGACGTCACCCAGCTGCTGGAGGATGAGGGTGTCGACAAGTTCATCGCGTCGTGGCACGACCTGCAGGGCACGGTGACCGCGGCTCTGGAGAGCGCCCGTTGAGCTTCGAGATCCACGTCTCGGGGCACGTCTCCGAGGTCGTCGAGCAGACGCTGCCCCGACTCGTGAGCGATCTGGTGGCGAGCGGCATCACCGCGGGTGACGCCGACCTGTGGGGGCCGGATGCCGCGGACGAGGCGTCCCGCCGACTCGGCTGGGTGCAGGCCGTCACCGTGTCGCGCCCGCTCGTCGCGGAGATCGAGGCGCTGCGCGCCGAGCTCGTCGACCGAGGCATCACCCGGGTCGTGCTGGCCGGGATGGGCGGTTCGTCGCTCGCTCCCGAGGTCATCGCACGCACCCACGGTGTGCCGCTGACGATCCTCGATTCCACCGCGCCCGGGCAGGTCCTGGCGGCTATCGACGGCGACGCCGAGACGGGCGGTCTCGCCGAGACCGTCCTCGTCGTGTCGTCGAAGTCGGGGTCGACCGTCGAGACCGACTCGGCCCGGCGCGCGTTCGCCGCGGCCTGGAGCGACCTCGGCATCGACCCGGCCGACCGCATCGTCGTCGTCACCGACCCCGATTCGCCGCTCGAGGCCGAGGCCCGCGAAGCGGGGCACCGGGTCTTCACCGCCGATCCGACCGTCGGGGGCCGGTACTCCGCCCTGACCGCGTTCGGGCTGGTGCCGGCTGGTCTCGCGGGAGCCGACATCGGGCAGCTGCTCGATGAGGCCGACGCGACGCTGCTCGAGGTGGCCGTCGACGATCCGCGCAACCCCGCGCTCGTGCTCGCTGCGGCGATCGCGGGCGGAGAGCCGCGCCGCGACAAGCTCGCCCTCATCAGCGACGGCACCCACATCGTGGGTCTCCCCGACTGGATCGAGCAGCTGGTCGCCGAGTCGACGGGAAAGGCCGGCACCGGCATCCTGCCCGTCGTCGCGACGCCGCTCTCCCCCGAGCTCGATCTGCTGCCCGACGACCTGCAGGTCGTCAGGCTCGTCGGCGACGCCGTCCATTTCCAGATCCTCGAGCAGCATCCCGGCGAGGTGCTCGTCAGCGGGTCGCTCGGAGCGCAGTTCCTCGTGTGGGAGTACGCGACCGCGATCGCCGGGCGTCTGCTCGGGATCAACCCGTTCGACCAGCCCGATGTCGAGGCGGCCAAGACTGCGGCGCGAGGTCTGCTCGATGCACAGCCTGCTCCCACCGCACCGCTGTTCGTCGAGAACGGTGTCGAGGTCCGGGTCTCCGACCCGTCGCTCGCGGCAGACCGCACGCTGGCGGGCGTCCTCGAGCACCTGTGGCAGAGCGTCCCGTCCGACGGGTACGTCGCCGTGCAGGCGTACGTCGATCGCACCTCGGTGCCGCAGCTGGCCGGTGTGCGCGAGCTGATCGCGGCGGACTCCGGCCGCCCGACCACGTTCGGCTGGGGACCACGATTCCTGCACTCCACTGGTCAATATCACAAGGGCGGCCCCGCGAACGGCGTCTTCCTCCAGATCACCGAGCGAACCGATGTCGACCTCGAGATTCCCGGTCGGCCGTTCACGTTCGGCCGACTGATCGAAGCGCAGGCCTCCGGCGACGCCGCAGTCCTCGCCGAGCGCGGCCGTCCGGTCGTCACGCTCACCCTGACGGACCCCGCAACCGAGGTCCTCACCCTTTTCGAAGCCGCCCAGTAGGAAGACCCCTCCCATGACCGTGGAGATCTCGCGCGCCCACAACCCTCTGCGCGATCCCGACGACCGTCGTATGAACCGCATCGCGGGGCCGAGCGCCCTGGTGATCTTCGGTGTCACCGGCGACCTGTCGCGCAAGAAGCTCATGCCCGCCGTGTACGACCTCGCCAACCGCGGATTGCTGCCCCCGGGGTTCGCCCTCGTCGGGTTCGCCCGACGCGACTGGGAGGACCAGGACTTCGCCGAGGTCGTGCACTCCGCGGTGAAGCAGTACGCCCGCACGCCGTTCCGGGAGGAGACGTGGAAGCAGCTCCTTCAGGGCATCCGCTTCGTCTCGGGCGAGTTCGGCGACGCCGACGCGTTCAGCCGGTTGCGCGAGACCGTCGAGAAGCTCGACGTGGATCGCGGGACGATGGGCAACCACGCGTTCTACCTGTCGATCCCGCCGAAGGACTTCCCCATCGTCGCGAAGCAGCTGAAGGACTCGGGCCTGGTCGACGAGCACGCCGACGCCGACACCTGGCGGCGCGTGGTCATCGAGAAGCCGTTCGGCAGCGACCTGAAGACGGCACGCGAGCTGAACGCCGCGCTCGAAGTGGCCTTCCCGGCTGATTCGATCTTCCGCATCGACCACTACCTCGGCAAAGAGACGGTGCAGAACATCCTCGCCCTTCGCTTCGCGAACGAGATGTTCGAGCCGATCTGGAACGCGAACTACGTCGACCACGTGCAGATCACGATGGCCGAGGACATCGGCGTCGGCGGGCGTGCCGGTTACTACGACGGCATCGGTGCAGCGCGCGACGTCATCCAGAACCACCTGCTGCAGCTCCTCGCGCTGACGGCGATGGAGGAGCCCATCTCCATGGAGGCCAACCACCTTCGTGCCGAGAAGGAGAAGGTCCTGGCGGCCGTCCAGCTGCCCGACGATCTGTCGACGGCGACCGCTCGCGGTCAGTACGCCGGCGGTTGGCAGGGCGGCGAAGAGGTGACCGGCTTCCTCGCCGAAGACGGCATGAACCCGGAGTCCACGACCGAGACGTACGCGGCCATCAAGGTCGACATCGCCACACGGCGGTGGGCGGGCGTGCCGTTCTACCTGCGGACGGGCAAGCGTCTCGGCCGGCGCGTCACCGAGATCGCCGTCGTGTTCAAGCGTGCGCCGCAGCATCTGTTCCTGCGCAACCAGACGACCGAGCTCGGGCAGAACGCCCTCGTCATCCGGGTTCAGCCGGATGAGGGCGTCACGATCCGTTTCGGGTCGAAGGTCCCGGGCGCCGCCACGGAGGTTCGCGACGTCACGATGGACTTCGGCTACGGCCACGCGTTCACCGAGTCGAGCCCCGAGGCGTACGAACGCCTGATCCTGGATGTCCTCCTCGGAGACCCGCCGCTGTTCCCGCGCCACGAAGAGGTCGAGCTGTCGTGGCGGATCCTCGACCCCGTGGAGGAGTTCTGGGCGAAGCAGGGCGGCCCGCTCGAACAGTACGCCCCGGGCTCCTGGGGTCCCACTTCCGCAGATGAGCTGCTGGCCCGCGACGGCCGCGTCTGGAGGCGTCCATGATCGTCGATCTGCCCGACACGACCGTGTCGAAGATCGCCCGCGAACTCGTCAACGTGCGAGAGGAGGGCGGCGCGGTCGCCCTCGGCCGCGTGCTCACACTGGTCATCGCGACCTCGCACGGACTCGAAGAAGACGCGATCGAGGCCGCGAACGACGCGTCCCGCGAGCATCCCATGCGCGTGATCGTGCTGATCACCAACCCAGATGGCGAGTCGAAGCTCGACGCGCAGATCCGGGTGGGCGGCGACGCCGGCGCGAGCGAGGTCATCGTCCTGCGCGCCAGCGGCGGAGCAGCAAGCAACGACGAGGCCCTCATCACGGGCCTGCTGCTCCCTGATGCCCCCGTCGTGGCATGGTGGCCCGATCACCCGCCGGCAGACCCGTCGCAGTCCCCCATCGGCCGCATCGCGCAGCGCCGCATCACGGATGCTGCCACCCTTCCCTACGACAGCGGACGACTCGCCGCTCTCGGTGCAGGCTACGCGCCCGGCGACACCGATCTCGCCTGGACCCGTCTGACGCACTGGCGCGAGCAGCTCGCCGCCGTGCTGGATCAGCCGCCCTACGACGCCGTGACCGAGGTCGAGGTCATCGGAAGCGGCAGCTCCCCGTCGACGGGCCTGCTCGCCGCGTGGCTGTGCCTGATGCTCGATGTTCCGGTGAACTGGCAATATGCCCCTCGCGAGGAATGGGAGCACGGCATCCGCAGCGTGCGCCTGAAGCGCCCGAGCGGCGACGTCCTGCTCGAGCGGACGTCGACGGTCGACGCCACCCTGACCCAGCCCGGCCAGCCGTCGCACGACCTCGTCCTCCCCCGCCGCACGCTCCGCGAGTGCCTCGCCGAAGAGCTACGGCGTCTCGGACCCGATGTCCTGTACGGCCGTGTCATCACCGACGGCTGGGCGCAGCTGCACCGCTCACCGGCAGGAGACGCCTGAGATGCCCACCGCCGAGAAACGCGTCGTCATCAGCCCCGACGTCGACACCCTCACGGGCTCCATCGCATCGCGCTTTCTCGATCGCGTGGCGAAGTGGGGTGCGGACGGGAGAACCGTCAACGTCGGACTCGCCGGCGGCGGGATCATCGGCGATGTGCTCGAACGGCTGGGGGCCCACACCGATCGCGACAGCGTCGATTGGTCACGCGTCCACTTCTGGTGGGTCGACGAACGTTTCGTGCCGCGCGAGAGCGATGACCGGAACGAGGCGATCGCTCGCCGGGCATTCCTCGACACGATCGCCGTCCCCGCGGAGAACGTGCATCCGATTGCCGCGTCCGACGAGGTGCCGGATGCCGAAGCTGCCGCGACCGCCTACGCGGCGGAACTCGCCGCTGCGGGAGCGGACGACGTCGCCTGGCCCGTCTTCGACATCTGCTTCCTCGGCGTCGGTCCCGACGGTCACATCGCGTCGCTGTTCCCCGACCGCGGCGAGATCCGGATCACCGACAGCGCGGTCGCAGCCGTCCACGAGTCGCCGAAGCCGCCGTCTGACCGCGTGACCCTGACTCGTCCCGTGATCAACGCGTCCAAGCGCGTCTGGATGGTGCTGGCCGGGCCCGACAAGTCGGCGGCACTGGGCCTCGCCCTCGCCGGTGCGAGCTATCACAGTGTCCCTGCGGCCGGGGCGAAGGGCACCCGCCGGACGATCCTGTTCACCGACGAGGCGACGGCGTCGCAGGTGCCGCCGGAACTCATCGACGACCAGTACTGACACCGTCGACGACACGAACGAAGAGAGCGGATGCCGTGGCATCCGCTCTCTTCGTTCGTCGCGA
Source organism: Microbacterium sp. F1-18 (assembly GCF_052921305.1). NCBI lineage: Bacteria > Bacillati > Actinomycetota > Actinomycetes > Micrococcales > Microbacteriaceae > Microbacterium > Microbacterium sp. F1-18. Next base: position 731,093 of record NZ_JBREVD010000002.1, read on the forward strand.
CGGTGTCGCGTCAGTTGAGTCCGCGACGCTCGCGAAGCTGCTGCAGCGCCTCGTCGAGGAGCTGCTCGGCTTCCTCGTCGGTGCGCCGCTCCTTCACGTAGGCGAGGTGGGTCTTGTAGGGCTCGGTCTTGGCGACAGCGGGCGGATTCGCCTTGTCGCGGCCGGCCGGCAGCCCCGAATGGGGCGAGTCGATCGTTTCGGGGATCTCGTCGTCGGCGATGCCGGCGGCGAAGTAGCGCACGGTCTCGTTGCCGAGGGCGTCCCAGTACGAGATCGCCACGCGGTCAGCGTGGTGACCGTGGTCCTGCTCGCCCATGGGGCCGGCGCCGACACGGGTGCCGCGGATCGCGTTGCCTCCGGTGGCCATCAGAGCACCGTGAACTTCGTGATGAGCCCGAGGGCGACGATCGAGAGGAACCAGGCCAGGGCGAGGACGATCGTGAACCGGTTGAGGTTGCGCTCGGCGAGGCCCGATGAGCCCATCGCGGAACTCATCCCGCCGCCGAACATGTCGGACAGGCCGCCGCCACGCCCCTTGTGGAGCAGGATCAGCAACGTCAGGAGCAGGCTGGTGATGCCCAGAAGCACCTGCAGCACGAACTCGAGGATCTGCACGGTGGTCGTCACCTTTCCGGCGATCGTTCCGATCGCACGAGGGTCAAGTATATCCAGCACCTGCGCGGATACGCGTACGGCCCGGCGACCTGTAGTTGGTCGCCGGGCCGTACGACGTCACACGCCGACGTGCTTCTGGTAGCGGATGATCGCTGCGAACTCGTCTGCGACGAGGCTCGCGCCTCCGACGAGGGCACCGTCGACATCGGGCTCGCGCATGAAGCCGGCGATGTTCCCCGACTTCACCGATCCGCCGTAGAGGATGCGGGTGCGCGCGGCGGCGTCCGCGCCGAGCACCGATCCGACGACCTCGCGGAGCTTCGCGCACACGTCCTGCGCCTGCTGCGGCGTCGCGGCCTGGCCCGAGCCGATCGCCCAGACCGGCTCGTACGCCACGACGATGTCGGCATCCGCCGCCACGCCAGCGAGAGCGGTCTCGAGCTGCGCCACCGGAACAGCCGATGCGCCGTGCTTCTCGAGGTCTTCCGCGGTCTCGCCCACGCAGATCACGGGAGCGAGTCCGTGACGCAGGGCCGCCTGCACCTTGGCCGCGACGACCTCGTCGGTCTCCGCGTGGTACTCGCGCCGCTCGGAGTGACCGATGATCACGTAGCGGCAGTCGAGCTGCTTGAGGAACGCTCCCGAGATCTCACCGGTGTACGCGCCGGAGTCCTTCGTCGAGAGGTCCTGGGCGCCGAGGGCGAACGCGATCTTGTCGGCGTCGAGCAGGGTCTGCACCGTGCGCAGGTCGGTGAACGGCGGGAAGACCGCCACCTCGACGGAGTCGTCCTCGTGCTTGGCGTCCTTCAGCGTCCAGTGCAGCTTCTGCACGAACGCCACCGCCTGCAGGTGGTCGAGGTTCATCTTCCAGTTGCCCGCGATGAGGGGCATACGATTCATGCCCATCCGAGCACCTCCAGACCGGGCAGCTTCTTGCCCTCCAGGAACTCCAGCGACGCGCCGCCGCCGGTCGAGATGTGACCGAACGACGAGTCGGAGAACCCGAGCTGACGCACCGCGGCCGCGGAATCTCCGCCGCCGACGACGGACAGGCCGTCGACCTCGGTGAGCGCCTGAGCGACCGTGCGCGTACCCGCGGCGAACGCCGGCATCTCGAACACGCCCATCGGACCGTTCCAGAACACCGTGCGCGAGCTGCGGATGGCTTCGGCGAACAGCTCCGCCGTCTTCGGCCCGATGTCGAGGCCCATGCCGTCGGCGCCGAACGCGGTGTCCTCCAGCGCATCAGCCGCGGCCACCACGTGGTCGGCATCCGCGGCGAACCCGGAGGCCATCACTGCGTCGACGGGGAGCACGAGCTCGACGCCGCGCTCCTTCGCCGTGGCGATGTAGCCCTTCACCGTCTCGAGCTGGTCGCTCTCGAGGAGGCTCTTTCCGACCTTGTCTCCCAGCGCGGCCAGGAACGTGAACAGCATGCCCCCGCCGACGAGGATCTTGTCGGCGCGCGGCAGAAGGTGCTCGATGACACCCAGCTTGTCGCTGACCTTCGACCCGCCGAGCACGACCGCGTACGGACGCTCCGGGTTCTCGGTGAGGCGGTCGAGGACGTCGACCTCCTTCTCGATGAGGAAACCGGCGGCCGACGGAAGGATCTCCGCGAGCTCGTAGACCGAGGCCTGCTTGCGGTGCACGACACCGAAGCCGTCGGAGACGAGCACGTCGCCGAGGGCGGCGAGCTGCTCGGCGAAGGCGCGACGCTCGGTCTCGTCCTTCGACGTCTCACCCGCGTTGAAGCGGAGGTTCTCGATCACCGCGACGTCGCCGTCGCCGAGCGACGAGACGACCTGCTGCGCCGACTCGCCCACCGTGTCGCCGGCGAAGGCGACGGGCTTGCCGAGCAGCTCGGACAGACGCTGCGCGACGGGTTCGAGCGAGTACTTGGGGTCGGGGGAACCGTCGGGGCGGCCCAGGTGCGAGCACGCGATGACGCGAGCTCCCTGGCCGATGAGGTGGTCGATGGTGGGCAATGCCGCACGCACGCGGCCATCGTCCGTGATGACTCCGTCCTTCAGGGGGACGTTGAAGTCAACACGGACGATGACGCGCTTTCCTGCGAGCGGGCCCAGCGAATCGAGGGTTCGCAGAGCCATGGTCGTCAGAGCTTGCTGGCGACGAGCTCGGTGAGGTCGACGAGGCGGTTAGAGTAGCCCCACTCGTTGTCGTACCAGCCGACGACCTTGACCTGGTTGCCGATGACGCGGGTCAGGCCGGCGTCGAAGATGCAGGAGTGGTCGTCGGTGACGATGTCGCTCGAGACGATCTCGTCCTCGGTGTACTTCAGGATGCCCTTGAGCGGTCCCTCGGCGGCAGCCTTGTATGCGGCCTTGATCTCTTCGACCGTGACCTCGCGCTCGAGCTCGACCGTGAGGTCGGTGGCCGACCCGGTGGGGACGGGCACGCGGAGAGCGAAGCCGTCGAGCTTGCCCTTCAGCTCGGGGAGGACCAGGCCGATGGCCTTGGCGGCGCCCGTCGAGGTGGGGACGATGTTGAGGGCGGCGGCGCGGGCGCGACGCAGGTCGCTGTGCGGGCCGTCCTGCAGGTTCTGGTCGGCGGTGTACGCGTGGACCGTGGTCATGAGGCCCTTGACGATGCCGAACTCGTCGTTGAGGACCTTGGCCAGCGGCGCGAGGCAGTTGGTCGTGCACGACGCGTTCGAGATGACGTTGTGGTTCTCGGGGTCGTACAGATCCTCGTTGGCGCCGATGACGAACGTGCCGTCCTCGCCCTTGGCGGGAGCCGAGATGAGAACCTTCTTGGCGCCGCCCGCGATGTGCTTCTTGGCGTCCTCGGCGTTGGTGAAGCGGCCGGTCGACTCGATGACGATGTCGACGCCCAGCTCGCCCCAGGGGAGGTTGGCGGGGTCGCGCTCTTCGAAGACCTTGATGGTCTTGCCGCCGACCGTGATCGAGTCCTCCGAGTACGTGACCTCGGCGTCCAGACGACCCAGGATCGAGTCGTACTTGAGCAGGTGGGCGAGGGTCTTGTTGTCGGTGAGGTCGTTCACCGCCACGATCTCGAGGTCCGCGCCCTGAGCGAGGGCGGCGCGGAGGTAGTTGCGTCCGATGCGGCCGAAGCCGTTGATGCCGATCTTGACAGACACGATGTCTCCCGTTTCTTGTCGCGCCGGAAAAGCCCGTGCTGGCTGACCGAAACGCGATCTGGTGAAAAAGAAGAGGATGCCGGGTTCGGCTCCCGTTGCCGGGAGGAGCCCGGCATCCTCACCTGTTTATGACCCTACTACGCGAGTAGGCCGGCCGTCTTCTCCCGAGCCGTCACAAAGCGCTCGGCGACGTTCTGCCAGTTGGCGATGTTCCACGCGGCCTTGACGTAGTCCGCCTTGACGTTGAGGTAGTCGAGGTAGAAGGCGTGCTCCCACATGTCGAGCTGGAAAATGGGGACGGTTCCCTGTGCGGTGTTCGACTGCTGGTCGAACAGCTGCTGGATGATCAGCTGGGCGCCGATCGGGTCCCAGCTGAGCACGGCCCAGCCGGAGCCCTGGATGCCTGTGGCTGCGGCGGTGAAGTGGGCCTGGAACTTGTCGAAGCCGCCGAAGAACTCGTCGATCGCCGCGCGAAGCTCGCCCTCGGGCTCGCCGCCGCCCTCGGGCGACAGGTTCGTCCAGAAGATGGAGTGGTTGACGTGTCCGCCGAGGTTGAACGCGAGGTCCTTCTCGAGCTTGTTCACGTTGGCGAGGTTGCCGGTCTCGCGAGCCTCCGCGAGCTGCTCGAGGGCGGTGTTCGCGCCCGTCACGTAAGCCTGGTGATGCTTGGAGTGGTGGAGCTCCATGATCTTGCCGCTGATGTGCGGCTCGAGGGCCGCGTAATCGTATGGGAGCTCGGGAAGGGTGTACTTCGGCATTCTCTATCTCCTGTCAGCACCGCGCAGCGCGCGGCTCGTGCTGTCGAAGGCGCGCGACCGCGCACCTCGTGGACGTTTTCATCCTATTGAGGGGCAACGCTTTGCACACCCCGTTGCTTCCCGTTCGGAATGCGGTGTAACGCGGCGGCGACCGGTCAGTCGGAAAGACCTGCGGGGACCGCCGACTCGGTGTCGGGCAACCCTTCGGCGGCGGCCTTCTTGTCGGCCATGGCGAGAAGGCGCCGGATGCGCCCCGCGACCGCGTCCTTGGTGAGCGGCGGGTCGGCGTGGTGGCCGAGCTCGTCCAGGCTCGCGTCGCGGTGCGCCAGACGCAGATCACCCGCCTGCTTGAGGTGGTCCGGCACCTCGTCGCCCAAAATCTCGAGAGCGCGCTCGACTCGCGCGCAGGCTGCGACGGCGGCCTGCGCGGAGCGGCGCAGGTTCGCGTCGTCGAAGTTGACGAGACGGTTCACGCCGGCGCGCACCTCGCGACGCTGGCGCATCTGATCCCAAGTGTCCGCTGTGCGGGTGGCGCCCATCTCGGCGAGCGTCTGACGGATGGCTTCGCCGTCGCGGACGACCACGCGCGGGATCCCGCGGACCTCGCGCGCCTTCGCTGCGATACCCAGGCGGTGAGCCGCACCGACGAGCGCCATGGCGGCCTCCGGCGACGGGCACGAGATCTCGAGGGCGGCCGAACGGCCGGGGTCCGAGAGTGATCCGGCGGCGAGGAAGGCACCGCGCCACAGCGCGGCCAGGTCGGGACGGGATCCGGTGGTCAGGCGGTTGGGGAGCCCGCGCACCGGTCGGCGCCTCTGGTCGAGAAGGCCGGTCTGGCGCGCCAGGGTCTCACCGCCCTCACGGACGCGGACCGCGAACGTCGCACCATCGCGTCCGCCGGAGGCTTGGATGCGCGCCAGCTCGGGGCGTACGCCGTAGATCTCGACGAGCTCTCGGGCCACGCGGCGCGCGAGGATCTCGGAGTCGACCTCGGCCTCGACGGCAACCCGGCCCGCGATCGAGTGCAGACCGCCCGCGAAGCGCAGGATCGCGGTCACCTCGGCGACCCGCGCGGCGGGTCGAGGGTCGCGCATCGCAGCCAACTCGGTCTTGACGTCAGCGGTCAGCGGCACGGCGCTCCTTCGGCAGGGGTTCGGGGGACGAAGGAACAGCCTACTCGCGACCGAGGTCGCGGTGTTTTAGTCGCACCGCCACACCCGGGAGCCCGGACAGCCGCTGAGCCAGCTCGCGCGCGGTCACGACGGAGCGGTGCTTGCCGCCGGTGCAGCCGACAGCAACCACCGAGTGCCGCTTGTTCTCCTCCTGGTAGCCCCGCATGACCGGGGCGAGGGCAGCGGCGTAGGCATCGATGAACTCGCGCGCGTTGTCGTGCGAGAGCACTTCGTCACGCACTGCCTCGTCTTCGCCGGTGAGGGCCTTGAGGTCGGGATTCCAGAACGGATTCGGGAGGAAGCGCATGTCCGCGACGAGGTCGGCATCGGGCGGGAGGCCGTACTTGAATCCGAAGCTCATGACGGTGACGGTGTGCCGCGCTGCCCCGTCGTCGGCGAACAGGTCGGCGATGTAGGTCGCAAGCTGGTGGATGTTGTCGCGCGAGGTGTCGACGATGACGTCGGCGCTCTCGCGGATAGGGGCGAGGCGTTCGCGTTCGCGGCGGATTCCGTCGACCAGCGTGCCGTCGCCCTGCAACGGGTGCGGTCGGCGCACCGACTCGAATCGGCGCACGAGCACCTCGTCGGCCGCGTCCAGAAAAAGGATCCGCAGAGCCCGCCCGTGCCGCAACGCCCGCGTGATGTCGGGCAGCGCGGCGAACAGCTCACCGCCGCGCACGTCGACGACCGCGGCGACACGCGGCAACGCATTGCCCGCGAGCTCGCTGAGCTCCAGGAGCGGGCGCAGCATCTGCGGCGGCAGGTTGTCGACGACATACCAGCCGAGGTCTTCGAGGGCGTTCGCCGCCGTCGTTCGTCCGGCCCCGGACATACCCGTGACGATGAGAATCTCGCCCGCCGGAACCTCGTCGGTCACCGTCACCACCCCTGTCGCTCGCCGACGTCCAGCCTATCCGTCCGCGAGGTGCCGATGGATCGCATCGGCCAAGCGCGGCCCGATGCCCGGTAGCTCCTGGATCTCTTCGGGGGTGGCCTGCTTGAGCTTCGACACCGAGCCGAAATGGCGTAGCAGCGCCTTGATGCGCGCCGCCCCGAGCCCCGGGACCTCGGAGAGCACCGATGTGATGTCGCGTTTGCGGCGCTTGCGCTGATGGACGATCGCGAAGCGATGCGCCTCGTCGCGAAGACGCTGCAGCAGGTAGAGCGACTCGGATGTGCGCGGCAGGATCACGGGGTACTCCTCCCCCGGCAGCCAGATCTCCTCGAGACGCTTCGCGATGCCGCAGAGCGCGATCTCGGTGTGGCCGGCGTCCGCGAGCGCGCGAGCCGCGGCCTCCACCTGTGGCTTGCCGCCGTCGACGACCAGCAGCTGCGGGCGGTAGGCGAACCGGGGCCGCTTGCGTGCTGTGACGACCTCGCCGTCTGCGGTCGCGTCGGGCATGGGCTCGTCGTCCTCATCGGGTCGGTCGAGGTAGGCGAGGCGACGCGTGAGCACCTGGTACATCGAGTCGGTGTCATCCGTCGTCTCGTTGACACCGAAGATGCGGTACTGGTCTTTCCGGGGCAGCCCGTCCTCGAAGACGACCAGCGAGGCGACCACGTTGGTGCCCGACAGGTGGGAGACGTCGTAGCACTCGATCCGCAACGGAGCCTCGTCGAGACCGAGGGCTTCCTGCAGATCGGTCAGCGCTTGACTGCGCGCGACGTAGTCGCTCGTGCGGCGCGTCTTATGGAGCATCAGGGCCTGCTGGGCGTTGATGCTCGCGGTCTTCATCAGGTCGGCCTTGCGCCCGCGCTGCGCGACCTGGATCGTCACACGCTTGCCACGGCGCGTCTGGAGCCACTGCTGCAGCTCTCCTGCGTCGCCGGGCAGTGTCGGGACGAAGACGTGGCGTGGGATGTCGGCGGCGGCAGCATCCCCATATGTGCGCTGGAGCACCTGATCGACCAGATCGGCGCCCGAGATGTCGATCTCCTTCTCGATCGTCGTCGCGCGGACACCGCGGATACGGCCGCCGCGCACGACGAAGTGCTGGACGGCAGCGGCCAGCTCGTCCTCGGCGATACCGAAGAGGTCGGCATCCATGTCGTCGTCGAGCACGAGCGCGCTCTTGTTGAGGACGGCATCGATCGCCTGCAGCTTGTCGCGGTACACGGCGGCAGACTCGTAGTCCATCGCCGCGGCGGCCTCGCGCATGCGCGCGGTCAGGTCTCGAGCGAAACGCTGGTCACCGCCCGACATGAACGCCACGAAATCGTCGACCATCGCCCGGTGCTCCTCGATGGTGACCTTCATCGAGCACGGACCGCCGCAGCGGCCGATCTGACCGGGGAAGCAAGGACGCCCCGAGGCCATCGCCTTCTTGTAGGACGAATCGCTGCACGTGCGGATCGGGAAGACCTTGATCATCAGGTCGATCGTCTCGTGCACCGCCCAGACCTTGGGATAGGGGCCGAAGTACTTCGCGCCGGGAATCCGCCGGTTTCGGGTGACGATGACCCGCGGCGCTTCGTCGGCGAGGGTGATCGCCATGAACGGGTACGACTTGTCGTCGCGGTAGCGGACGTTGAACGGCGGATCGAACTCTTTGATCCACATGTACTCCAGCTGGAGCGAATCGACGTCGGTCGCCACCACCGTCCACTCGACCGATGCCGCCGTCGTGACCATGCGGCGGGTGCGTTCGTGCAGGGTGTGGAGCGGCGCGAAGTAGTTCGACAGGCGCGCCCGCAGGTTCTTCGCCTTGCCGACGTACAGCACCCGCCCTTCCGCATCGCGGAAACGGTAGACGCCGGGGTCGGTGGGGATCTCGCCCGCTTTGGGTCGGTACGGGAGGACGTTCGCCACGTCAGCCCGCCTTGCGCGCCGCCGGGGCCCCCAGGATCTCGGCGAGGAACTGTCCGGTGTGGCTCTCGGCGACCCCCGCGACCTGTTCGGGTGTGCCGGTGGCAACGATCGTCCCGCCGCCGGCTCCGCCCTCGGGGCCGAGGTCGATGATCCAGTCGGACGCCTTGATCACATCGAGGTTGTGCTCGATCGTGATGACGGTGTTCCCCTTGTCGACGAGCCCGTTGAGGACCTCGAGGAGCTTGCGGACGTCTTCGAAGTGCAGACCGGTCGTGGGCTCGTCGAGCACGTAGATGCTGCGGCCGTTCGAGCGGCGCTGCAGTTCCGTCGCGAGCTTGACACGCTGCGCCTCGCCGCCGGACAGCGTCGTGGCGGACTGGCCGAGCCGGACGTAACCGAGCCCGACGTCGACGAGCGTCTTCAGGTAACGGTGGATCGCTTGGATCGGCTCGAAGAACTCCGCCGCTTCCGAGATCGGCATCTCGAGGACCTCGGCGATGTTCTTGCCCTTGTAGTGGACGGCGAGAGTGTCGCGGTTGTAGCGCTTGCCGTGACACACCTCGCAGTCGACGTAGACGTCGGGCAGGAAGTTCATCTCGATCTTGAGCGTGCCGTCGCCCGAGCACGCCTCGCAGCGACCACCCTTGACGTTGAACGAGAAGCGGCCGGGCAGGTAGCCGCGGACTTTCGCCTCGGGCGTCTCACTGAACAGCGTCCGGATGCGGTCGAAGACGCCGGTGTAGGTGGCCGGGTTCGATCGCGGCGTGCGACCGATCGGCGCCTGGTCGACGTGGACGACCTTGTCGAGGTTGTCGAGCCCGGTCACACGGGTGTGCTTGCCCGCGACGCGGCGCGCACCGTTCAGGCGTGTCGCCAGCACCTCGTAGAGGATGCCGTTGACGAGGGTCGATTTGCCCGACCCGCTCACGCCCGTCACCGAGGTGAGCACGCCGAGGGGGAACTCCGCCGTGACGTTCTTCAGGTTGTTGGCACGGGCACCCACGACCGTCAGCATCCGCTTCTTGTCGATCTTGCGGCGCTTGGTGGGCGTCTCGAGCGAGCGACGCCCCGACAGATAGTCGCCGGTCATGGAGTTCTCGTCGGCGAGCAGCGCGTCGTAGGGGCCGGAGTGAACGACGTTTCCGCCCTCGACGCCGGCACGCGGCCCGATGTCGACGACCCAGTCGGCGGCGGCGATCGTCTCTTCGTCGTGTTCGACGACGATCAGCGTGTTGCCCAGGCTCTTCAGCTTGACGAGCGTGTCGATGAGACGCCGGTTGTCGCGCTGGTGGAGTCCGATCGAGGGCTCGTCGAGGACGTAGAGAACACCCGTGAGTCCCGAACCGATCTGCGTCGCCAGGCGGATTCGCTGCGCCTCGCCACCCGAGAGCGAGCCGGCCGCCCGGCCCAGGCTGAGGTAGTTCAACCCGACCTCGATGAGGAAGTCGAGCCGGGCGCGGATCTCTCGCAGCACCGCCGCGGCGATCTTGGCCTCGCGATCGGTGAGCTCGAGGTGGTTGAAGTACGTCTGGGCCTCGGCGAGGCTCAGACGCGCGACATCGGCGATGGAGCGCTCGTGGACGAGGACGGCGAGCACCTCCGGCTTGAGCCGGTCGCCGTCGCACGCCGGGCACGGGACCTCGCGCAGGTACTCGGCCCAGCGCTGACGCTGCGTGTCGGTCTCGGCCTGGAGGTACTGGCGCTCGATGTACGGGATGACGCCTTCGAAGCCGGAGGCGTAGCGCATCTCACGTCCGTAGCGGTTCTTCCACTTGACCGTGACTTTGTAGTTCTCGCCGCGCAGCACAGCGTCCTGGACATCCTCGGGGAGGTCACGCCAGGGCGTCTTCAACGAGAACTTCAGGTCGGCCGCGAGCCCCTCGAGGAGTCGCTCGTAGTACTGGAAGAGTCCCTTGCCCTGAGTCGTCCACGGCAGCAGGACGCCCTCGGCGATCGAGAGCTCCTCGTCGCCCAGCATGAGCTCGGCGTCGACCGACATCCGGGTACCGAGGCCCGAGCACGTCGGGCATGCGCCGAACGGCGCGTTGAACGAGAAGGTGCGCGGCTCGATCTCGGTGAGCTGCAGTGCGTGCCCATTGGGGCAGGCGAGCTTCTCGCTGAAGCTCTGCCACGCGGCATCGCCTTCTTCGTCGACGAAGTTGATCTTGATCACACCGCCGGCGAGGGCGAGCGCCGTCTCGACGGAGTCGGTGACACGGCCGAGCAGATCCGGACCGGCCACGAGGCGGTCGACGACCACCGCGATGTCGTGCTTGTAGCTCTTCTTCAGCGTCGGCGGCTCGGCAAGCGAGACCACGTCGCCGTCGACGACGGCGCGGGCGTAGCCCTTTGCGCTCAGCTCTTTGAAGAGGTCGACGAACTCGCCCTTCTTCTGCGTCACCACCGGCGCCACCACCTGGTAGCGGGTGCGCTCGGGAAGCTCCATGAGCTGGTCGGCGATCTGCTGGACGGTCTGACGCTGGATGCGCTCACCGCACTCGGGACAGTGAGGCACCCCGATGCGTGCCCACAGCAGGCGCATGTAGTCGTGGATCTCGGTGATCGTGCCGACCGTCGAACGCGGGTTGCGGTTCGTCGACTTCTGGTCGATCGACACCGCTGGGCTGAGCCCCTCGATGAAGTCGACGTCGGGGCGATCGACCTGCCCGAGGAACTGCCGGGCGTAAGCGCTCAGCGATTCGACGTAGCGGCGCTGACCCTCGGCGAAGATCGTGTCGAAGGCGAGACTCGACTTACCCGAGCCGGACAGGCCAGTGAAGACGACGAGACTGTCGCGCGGGATGTCGAGATCCACGTCCTTGAGATTGTGGACGCGGGCTCCGCGGACGCTGAGTTTCGATGAGGAAGCGACGGGGACGATGGGCACCGCACAAGTCTAGGTGGGGCCTCCGACACCGGCTCCGAGGTTCGCCCTGGGCTCACTCGTGCAGTAGAGGCGACTGCTGCCGCGGCATCCGTCGGCCGGCGAACGGCTGCAGCCCGTCGCGCAGCGCGGTCACATCGTCGACGGTCATGCCGACCGCCGCCATGACCTGTTCGGGAACGCGGACGGCATCGGAGCGCAGAGCTCGGCCGTCGGCCGTGAGTCCGATCTCGAGAACGCGCTCGTCCCCCTGACGACGCGTGCGCGTCACCAGCCCTTGGCTCTCGAGGCGCTTGACGAGCGGAGACAGCGTGGCCGGCTCCATCGCGAGATCCGATGCCAGCTCCCCCAGCGCCTGCGGTGACGCTTCCCACAGCGCGAGCATGACCAGGTACTGCGGATGGGTCAGGCCGAGCGGCTCGAGGATCGGACGGTAGATGGCCACGACGTTCCGCGCGGCGGTCACCAGCGCGAAACAGAGCTGGTTGTCGAGCTTCAACATGTCGTCGGCGGAGTCCACGCTCGTATCCTATATGCCCTAATCGTTAGTACACTGATGATCATGACCGAGCGCGACCGCCGTCCTCCCCTTCGCACGCGAGTCCGCGAGGCGGGCGGTTGGTACGCCTACCTCAACTCGCGCCTCATCCGCGCAGCCGGCCCCGCGTCGGTCGGGCCCTACGAGACCGAGCCCGAACCCGAACGCACGGGGCGTGCGTGCCCGTTGTGCGGCCACCCCATGACCGAACACGACGTCGACCGCACCGGACCGAAGCCGCTGCTGCACTGCCCGCGCTGAGCGAGCGCGTCGGTCGGCGCACGATCAGGCGTGTCCGGCCCGCTCCATCGCGCGCAGTTCCTTCTTGAGGTCTTGCACCTCGTCGCGCAGGCGTCCCGCCAGCTCGAACTTCAGTTCCGCCGCCGCGGCGAGCATCTGCTGCGACAGGTCTTCGATCGTCGACTCGAGCTGCTGAGCGCCCTCCGCGGCGATGCCTTCGCGGCGCAGCTGCGGCGTCGGGCTCTTGCCCTTGCCCGACTTGTTGCGAGCGGTCGCCTTGCCGTTGAGCAGATCGCGGGTGTCGGATGCCTCGCGCGCCAGCGCGTCGGTGATGTCGGCGATCCTCTTGCGCAGCGGTTGAGGATCGATGCCGTGCTCGAGGTTGTAGGCGATCTGCTTCTCACGACGACGCTCGGTCTCTTCGATCGCCGCGGCCATCGAGTCGGTGATCTTGTCGGCGTACATGTGGACTTGGCCGGAGACGTTTCGCGCCGCACGCCCGATCGTCTGAATGAGCGAAGTTCCTGAGCGCAGGAACCCTTCCTTGTCGGCGTCGAGGATCGCCACGAGCGACACCTCGGGCAGGTCGAGCCCTTCACGAAGCAGGTTGATGCCGACGAGCACGTCATAGGCGCCCTGGCGCAGCTCGGTCAGCAGCTCGACGCGTCGCAGTGTGTCGACGTCGGAGTGGAGGTAGCGCACCCGCACGCCGTGCTCGCCGAGGAAGTCGGTGAGCTCTTCCGCCATCTTCTTCGTGAGCGTCGTGACGAGCACCCGCTCGTCGCGCTCGACCCGCACCCGGATCTCCTCGAGCAGGTCGTCGATCTGGCCCTTCGACGGCTTGATGATGATCTCGGGGTCGACCAGACCGGTGGGGCGGATGATCTGCTCGACGACGCCGTCGGCGATGCCCATCTCGTAGCGGCCGGGGGTCGCCGACAAGTAGACGGTCTGCCCGACGCGTTCCTTGAACTCATCGAAACGAAGGGGGCGATTGTCCATCGCGCTCGGCAGCCGGAACCCGTGATCGACAAGGGTGCGCTTACGCGAGGCATCCCCCTCGTACATCGCGCCGATCTGCGGAACGGTCACGTGCGACTCGTCGATCACGAGGAGGAAGTCGTCGGGGAAGAAGTCGAGCAGCGTGTGGGGAGGATCGCCCGGGGACCGACCGTCGAGGTGCCGGGAGTAGTTCTCGATGCCGGAGCAGAATCCGAGCTGCTGGAGCATCTCGAGGTCGAACGTGGTGCGCATGCGAAGACGCTGCGCCTCGAGCAGCTTGCCCTGGCTCTCGAACTCCTTCAGACGCTCGGCCAGCTCATGCTCGATCGTTCCGATGGCGCGCTGAACCGTCTCGGTGCCCGCCACATAGTGAGAGGCCGGAAACACCGGAACGCTGTCCATCTTCTGCACGATGTCGCCGGTCAGCGGGTGCAGCATGTAGAGCGCCTCGATCTCGTCGCCGAAGAGCTCGATACGGATGGCGTACTCCTCGTACACCGGGATGATCTCGATCGTGTCGCCGCGCACGCGGAAGTTGCCGCGCGAGAAGTCGACGTCGTTGCGGTTGTACTGCATCGCGATGAACTTGCGGATGAGCGCATCGCGGTCGTATCGCTCCCCCACCTGCAACGCGACCATGGCGCGCAGGTACTCTTCGGGCGCACCGAGACCGTAGATGCACGAGACGGTGCTCACGACCACGACGTCGCGGCGACTCAACAGGGAGTTGGTGGTCGAGTGGCGCAACCGCTCGACCTCGGCGTTGATCGAGGAGTCCTTCTCGATGAAGGTGTCGGTCTGCGGAACGTATGCCTCAGGCTGGTAGTAGTCGTAGTAGCTGACGAAGTACTCGACCGCGTTGTTGGGCATGAGATCGCGGAACTCGTTCGCCAGCTGCGCAGCGAGCGTCTTGTTGTGCGCCATGACGAGCGTCGGACGCTGCACCTGTTCGATGAGCCACGCCGTCGTCGCCGACTTTCCCGTACCGGTGGCACCGAGCAGTACGACGTCGGTCTCGCCCGCGTTGATCCTGGCCGCGAGATCGGCGATCGCCTGGGGCTGGTCACCGCTCGGGACGTATTCGCTGATGACCTCGAAGGGTCGCACGGAGCGCGTGGTCTGCATGATTCCAGCGTAGGCGGGGCCACCGACACCGGGCCCGCGCTTCGCTCAGAGCGTGCGGGCGTGCTACACGTCGGGGCCGGTGGTCAGGCGCTCCCAGAGGGCATCCGCCTGCTGCTCGGTCGCCGAGATGTCGCCCGCGGTGTCGATGACGACGTCGGCGATCGCGAGGCGCTGTTGGTCTGAGACCTGTGCCGCGATCCGGCGATCGGCCTCCTCCGGCGTCATCCCGCGCAGGCGCTGCAGGCGTTCGCGGCGAACCGGCGCGGGAGCATGCGCGACGACGATCGCGTCCCAGGGGTCGTCGACGCGAGCCTCGACGAGCAGAGGCACGTCGTAGACGACGACGGTGCCGGGTCCCCGGCTGAGCGCCTCGTCGAACCGCCGCTGCGATTCTGCTCGAACCGCCGGGTGCACGATGGCATTCAGCGTGCGGAGCGCCTCCGGGTCGGCGAACGCGACCGAGGCCAGCGCAGCGCGATCGAGCTCGCCGTCGGCCGCGACCACCGCAGGCCCGAACGTGGCGCGGATGGCTTCGAGCACGGGCGACCCCCCGCGCTGGACGTCGCGCACGATCGCATCCGCGTCGACCACGACGGCACCGTGCTCGGCGAGCCGCCGTGCGATCGTGGATTTGCCCGAGGCGATCCCGCCGGTCAATGCGATCAGAGGCATACACCCGAGGATGCCATGGGCGCCAGGCCGGGCGCGAGGCCGCCCGATCGATACGATGGGATTCTGACAACCCGCGGAAGGTGGGATCACCGTGGAACGCACCGCCGTCATCGTGGAAGACCAGGGCGACATCCGCAGCCTGCTCTCGGCGATCCTCGAGTCGAGCGGGTTCGTCGTGCACGCGACCGACAACGGTCTCGACGGGGTCGAGCTCGTCCGGTCGGTCTCCCCCGACGTGACCACCCTCGACGTCAACATCCCGGGTATCGACGGGTTCGAGGTCGCGCGCCGCGTCCGCGAGTTCAGCGACACTTACATCATCTTCATCTCGGCCTTCGTCGAGCCCGGTGATGCGGAGCGCGGCAGAGCTGCGGGCGGCGACGAGTACCTCGGCAAGCCGTTCCGGCCGCGAGACCTCAAAGCGCGTCTAGCTGCGATCCCGTCGCGGCGGCGGCGCGATGAGGCACCGATCGACGACGTCGTTGCAGACGCGGCCGCCGGAGCCTCGCAGGACTCCTCTTTCGGTGACATTTCGATGGTCGCAGGAGCCTTCCGCGTCTCGGACGCTCTCGTCGACCTGTCTCCCCCCGAATCGACAGTGCTCCACGACCTGGTGGTCGCGCATGGTCGCACGCGCACGAAGAACGAGCTGGCCGTTGCGCTGCGTTCCCGGTCGCGGGGAGACGCTCCCGACGCCGATGAGGTCCGCGCCGTCGAGCGCACCGTCGAGTCGCTGCGCGGCAGGCTCGCCACCGCTGCCGCCACCACACTCATCGTCTCGGATCAGGGGATCGGTTACCGGCTCGACCGGGGCTGACCCTGTCGCGTCATCCGATCACGAGGGTTCGGCGAGGAGCACGGCTGACGCCACCCCGGATGAGGCGCGTGTCGCCGTCGCTGCGGCCATCTCGATCAGGGCATCCGCGTCGTATCCCACGACGTCGCTCAGAGCGACGCCGATGCCGATGGCGGGCAGGACTCCCCCTTCGACCGACGCGAGAGCCTCGAAGAGCGATCGGTACAGTGCCATCGCCTGCCGTCGCGCGTCGGCTGCTGAGCCCACGACGGTGATGACACCGATCCGCTCGGAGCCGACCTCACCGAGGATCGCGAGCGTCGGCGCGTTGGCCGTCATGGTGTCGCGCCACGTCCGCACGACGTCGTCGCCGACGTCCAGACCGAAGGCGGTGGCGATGTACTCGAGCCCGTCGAGTTCGATCACCCAGACCGCCATGAGCTCCCGCCGCGCCTGGGCCCGCTGCGCGCTGACGGCGACGGCACGCCGGAAGCCCGTCACCGTCACGATCTCACTGGGTCCGGCATCCCGGCCCTCCGGTGAATCGGAGCCGCGCACGCCCGCTCTGCCCGCGCGGAGCACGGACGCACTCACCACGGCGGTGATCGAGAGGGTGACGGTGAGGAAGCTGGCGGGGATCGAACCCGCCCACAGCAGGAAGACCTCGCCGTAGCCCACCATGGCGACGACCACGATGCGCGCGAGGTAGAACGCAGCCTGGACCCCGAACACGAGACCCAGTGGGAGCGCCGTCCGCGACGCACCGAGGGCGCCCCGGAAGCACTCCGCCGAGGCAGCAGCCCCGACGACGCCGAGGGCCCCGAACATCACGAGCGAGCCGGACCAGTCGTTCCCGCCCGCAGCGAGTTCGATGGACGCGGCCGCGGCGGCGGCGAGGCCGGCCACGGCCACGAGCGCGCCCGGGCCACGCACGCTGCGCCGGTTGTAGGCGCGACATCCGAGCCACATGAGCCCCGTGCCGACCACCGAGGCGGTGTTGCCGCAGACGACGGCCCAATCGGTCTCGGGGGCGCTCGCCCAGACGACGTAGAACAGCGTCGTCAGCACGGCGCACAGAAACCCGACGGCCCAGAACCGTCCGCTCTGCTCGGGCCGGCGAAGCAGGGTGTCGAAGATGAAGAGCACCGCGCACACCAGCACCACCAGCGCGGTGATGAGGGATACCGAGAACTGGTCGATCATGATGCCGCGGTTCCGGGGCGTCGGGCCGGGAGCGTCACCGAGAAGGTCGAGCCGACCCCGAGCACGCTGCTCACGGTGATATCGCCACCGTGTCGACGGACGATGTCGCGACTGATGGCGAGCCCGAGCCCGTTGCCGGTGACGGCGGAGTCCCGCACGGCGGCTCCGCGGTAGTAGCGCTGGAACACAGAGCCGAGATCCTCCTCGTTGAGCCCCACGCCAGAATCCTGCACCGCGATGAGCGCCCACTGGTCGCCCACCGACGTGGCGACGGACACTCGCCCACGCGGACGGTTGTACTTGACGGCGTTGGAGAGCAGGTTGTCGAGCACTTGCCGGATGCGGACCGGGTCGGCGTACGCGCGTGCGGGCTCCACGCGCGACACGTCGATCGTGATCCCGCGCTCACCCGCGCTGACGAGGATCGACTCGACGGCGGCGTTGACGATCTCGACGAGGTCGATGTCGGTGGGGGAAACCGTGAGTTGCGCGGCGGACTTGTGCTGACTCGACGCGGCGAGCACGTCGCCGACGAGTCGGAGCAGCTGGTCCGCGTTCCGGTCGGCCACGCGTAGGTTCTCCAGCGCCGCCTCGGGGACGCCCGGAGTGTCGATCGCGAGCTCGAGATATCCGAGGATCGAGGTGAGGGGCGTCCTCAGCTCGTGCGAGACGGACGAGACCAGCGCATCCCGCTCCCGCAACGCATCCGTCTCGGCGGTGATGTCTCGTGTGACGACGACCGCACCGGAGTCGCCGCCGTCCGGCTCGATGATGCGCCGCGCCGAGACGCTCAGCACGCGTCGGTCGTCACCATGACCCACCTGGATGCGCGCGTCCGTGAACGCCTCGCCGCGGCGAACGCGGGCGAGCGGATGGTCCTGCGGATCGAGCGGAGTCGCACCGTCCGCAGCGTAAACGTCGGGCTGACCGCTGGTGCGAGATCCTCGCTGCAACCGGGCATGCGCGTCGTTGATGATCGACGCCGACCCATCCGTCTCGATGCGAGCCACACCGAAGTCGACGCGATCGAGGGCCTCCGTGAGCACCTGCTCATGACGTCGCGCCCGCTCCAGCGACTGTGTCAGCACCGTCGCCTGACGGTCGAGGAGAAGCCGCTGCGCGCTGGCCCGTCTGCTGCTGAGATACGTCGAGGTGCTCACCGCGATGAGGAGCAGCGGCAGCAGGAGGAAACCGAATGAGGATGGCGAGGAACGGATGACGACATCCGTCACGCCGTAAGCGCCCAGCGCGAGCAGGACGCCCCCGATCCACCCGACGGTGCCGAATCCCGCGGCGAGCCAGATGACCGGGAACACCCACAGCAGTCCGAAACCGGCGGTGGGCTCGGCGACGCGCATGACAGCTATCGCGAGGATGTCGCCGAGAGGGATCAGCGCCAGCCAGAGTCGACCCAGGCTCCCCCAGGGAACGATGATCGCCGCCCCGGTGAGCACGAAGACAGCGGTGACCGCGAGGAAGAACAGCGCCGTGTCACCGCGGAACCCGACGACGAGACCCGCGATCGCGACGACGAGGACCACGGATGTCGTGACGATCTGATTGAGCATCGCCGATCGGGTGCGATCGCCGTCGCCGAGCACGGCGTCGATCCACCGTGGGGGTGCCGGGAGAACAAATGTCGCCCGCGTGCGCCGCGGCGTCTCCGTCTCCATGGTTTGAAACTATCGCGTCCCGGACTCCCCCGGGCACGGCGGCAGGCTGATCATCCCGCCTGCGCACGAAACGGCGGAAGGGCCGAAGCACGAGGCTCCGACCCTTCCGGCGTATCAGCGTGGACTCAGCGGCCCGAGAGCTTCTCGCGCAGAGCGGCGAGAGCCTCGTCGTCGGCGAGGGTGCCGCCGCCGGCGCTCGCGGACTGGACGTCCGACGAGAACGACGAGCCGTTGTCGGCGGGAGCCGCAGCCTCGGCCTCGAGGGCCTTGACGACGGCAGCCTTGTGAGCCTCCCAGCGCCCCTGAGCGGCGGCGTACTCGGCCTCCCAAGCGAGACGCTGCTCGTCGAAGCCTTCCTTCCACTGGTTGGTCTCCGGGTCGAAGCCCTCGGGGTACTTGTACTCCCCGTTCTCGTCGTACTCGGTGACCATGCCGTAGAGGGCCGGGTCGAACTCGGTGCCGTACGGGTCGACCGACTCGTTCGCCTGCTTGAGCGAGAGCGAGATGCGGCGACGCTCGAGGTCGATGTCGATGATCTTGACGAAGACCTCTTCGCCGACCGACACGACCTGCTCGGCGAGCTCGACGTGCTTGCCCGACAGCTCGGAGATGTGCACGAGGCCCTCGATGCCGTCCGCGACGCGCACGAAAGCACCGAACGGAACGAGCTTGGTGACCTTGCCCGGCGCGACCTGACCGATCGCGTGGGTGCGGGCGAAGACCTGCCACGGGTCCTCCTGCGTCGCCTTCAGCGACAGCGAGACGCGCTCGCGGTCGAGGTCGACCTCGAGGATCTCGACGGTGACCTCCTGGCCGACCTCGACGACCTCCGAAGCGTGCTCGATGTGCTTCCACGAAAGCTCGGAGACGTGCACGAGGCCGTCCACGCCGCCCAGGTCGACGAACGCACCGAAGTTGACGATCGACGAGACGACGCCCTTGCGGACCTGACCCTTGTGGAGGTTGTTGAGGAACGTGGTGCGCGACTCGGACTGCGTCTGCTCGAGCAGGGCGCGGCGCGAAAGCACGACGTTGTTGCGGTTCTTGTCGAGCTCGAGGATCTTGGCCTCGATCTCCTGGCCGAGGTACGGCGTGAGATCGCGGACACGGCGAAGCTCGATGAGCGACGCGGGCAGGAAGCCGCGGAGGCCGATGTCGACGATCAGACCGCCCTTGACGACCTCGATCACGGAGCCGGTGACAACACCGTCGTTCTCCTTGATCTTCTCGACGTCGCCCCAGGCACGCTCGTACTGAGCACGCTTCTTGGAGAGGATGAGGCGGCCTTCCTTGTCCTCCTTCTGGAGAACGAGGGCTTCGACCTCGTCGCCGACCTTGACGACCTCATTGGGGTCGACGTCGTGCTTGATGGAAAGCTCGCGGGAGGGGATGACACCCTCGGTCTTGTAGCCGACGTCGAGGAGGACCTCGTCGCGGTCGATCTTCACCACGGTGCCTTCGATGAGGTCGCCGTCGTTGAAGAACTTCAGAGTCTTCTCGACCGCGGCCAGGAAGTCCTCAGCAGATCCGATGTCGTTGATAGCGACCTGCTTGGTGGCCGGGGCGGTCGTTGCGTTAGTCATGTAGTGGGTTGTCCTTGTTGGGTCAGGGTGTCGGGCCGCGGATCCGAGACGTCTTCTATCGATGACGACCTCGACCGAGGCGGATGGTTGTGGATGATGCGTCGTGAACGCATGGCGACGAGGCCACACGAGTGACGATCCAGAGTATCAGAGCAGACCCGCGCGATTCCAGTCCTCCGAGGCTTCGCACTCACCCGCAGGGCGACGGTTCTGACGCCTGTCCTCGAAGGGTCAGGACGACGGGTCTACGACACCGCCCACGTAGAGCCACCGACCACGTATCCGCGTGAAGCGGCTGACCTCGTGAAGCTCTCCGGAATCCGCCCCTGAACGCCAGCGGGCACGGAACTCGACGGTGCCGTCGGCGTCGTCGACCCCACCGGCCGCGCGCACCACCGTGAGCCCCGTCCACTCCTGCGCAGCGTCCGAATCGAGGTCGTCCGGGCGCGTCGCCGGGTGCCAGGTGCGAGCGAGATGCGCGCGGTCGCGCAAGGCGAACGCGGTGTAGCGCGAGCGCATCAGCTGCTCCGCCGTGTCCGCGGGCCGACCATCGAGGACGGGACCGCAGCACGCCCCGTACGAGCCGCCCCCGCAGGGGCAGGGTGCGGTCGCGGCCGGCTTGCGCCTGAGCGCCGCTTCACCGAACGACATGTCCACCTCGTCTCCGCATGCCCCCAGGCTACGAGAGACTGCCCTGTGGAAAGTTCCCGCGCCGGCGGGATGACGCCGGATACGGTCGGGGCATGTTCGTCCGCCGCCACGCTGTTGCCGCCCTCGTCGTCGTCGCGCTGCTGACGAGCGGATGCGGCTCCCCCGCCTCACCGCCGACGCTGGCCCCCACCACGGCGGCGCCCTCCCCCACGGACAGCGCCGCTGCCGCGTACGCTGCGGCCGAAGCGACCTACCGCGCCTACGTCGATGCCCTGAATGCCGTCGACCTCTCGGACCCGACGACCTTCGAACCGGTGTATGCCCTCACCACGGGCGAGGTGCAAGAAGCAGACCGCCGCAACCTAACCCGCTACAACACCGAGAACGTTGCTATGAGCGGTGCCTCCGTTATCACCAGCGTCGACTATGACGATATGGACGGATCGTTGCACGCGTGTTTGGACGTGTCTTCCGTCGATCTCACTGCGGCGGACGGAACCAGTCTTGTTGACCCTCAGCGCCGGGCGATCCAGTCGCTCGTGATCAGCTTCGCTGATCAGGGGTCTCGAATCGAGCACATTCGCGCAGACGAGATCGACCGATGCTGATCGCCATGTTTCTGATTTCGGCCGCGACCATGCTGAGCGCCGGCGACGCTCACGATCCGGTCGGAGGCACTTCTTTCTGGCAATCGAACAACGACGGTCGCACAGTAGATGTGGGCGGGAGTACAACGACGGACGCGCGTTTCCAGACCTCCGACTCCGGTTCCCCGGACGCCAAACCCGCCCCACCGCGCGATTGCGGGGCGCTCAACCGCTGCGATGACTTCACCGCCTCGCTGCTACCGCAGGCGACGATCGCCGACGTGGCCTCGTTCGCTCCCCAACCCTCGACGCTGGCCGCTGAACCGGCGGGTTACGGCATCGTCGGCCTGCCGGTGACGTTCCTGATCGGCGCGTCGCAGCACAGTGCCGCGGGAACACTGTTCGACCTTCCGGTGACCGTGCGGTTCACTCCGGACGACATCGTGATCGCGCCGGGCGACGGAGCGACTCTCACCGTCGAAGGCACCGCCCGCCCACCCGCGAGTCACACGTATCGCTCACGGGGCGGCTACGTCGCGACGGCCACCGTGCGTTACCGGGCGGAGGTCGATTTCGGTCGTGGCTGGCGTCCCGTTCCCGGAACCCTCGACGTTCCCACCGCCGGCTATGCGATCGAGGTGCTGGAGGCCCGCGGGACACTCGTCGATCGCGTGTGTACCGAGCCGCCGTCAGGACCCGGATGCTAACAGCCGGATGCTGAATCGAGGTGATGCCACATGGTCGGTGACCCGTGCCAGGATGATGCGATGAGCGACCGCCTCATGCTGCTCGACAGCGCATCCCTCTACTTCCGCGCGTTCTACGGCGTGCCCGACACCGTCAAAGACTCGGAAGGGCGGCCGGTCAACGCGGCCCGCGGGTTCCTCGACATGATCGCCAAGCTCGTGGCCACCTACGAGCCGACACATCTGGTCGCCTGTTGGGACGACGACTGGCGTCCGCAGTGGCGGGTCGACCTGATCCCGACGTACAAGACGCACCGTGTCGCCGAGACGGTCGAGACGGGCCCGGACGTCGAGGTCGTACCCGATCCGCTCGAGGCGCAGATCCCCACGATCCGCGAGAGCCTCGAGGCCCTCGGCATCCCGATCGTCGGCGCACCCCATCACGAGGCCGACGATGTCATCGGCACCCTCGCCACGCAGGCGACGATGCCCGTCGACGTCGTGACGGGAGATCGTGACCTCATTCAGCTGGTCGACGACGAACGCGACGTCCGGGTCATCTACACCGGGCGAGGGATGAGCAACCTCGACGTGCTGACCGGCGAGACCGTGCTCGCGAAGTACGTCGTGCGCCCCGACCAGTACGCCGACTTCGCGACGATGCGGGGCGATGCTTCCGACGGTCTCCCCGGAGTGGCGGGCGTGGGCGATAAGACCGCGGCGACTCTCCTCTCCACTCATGGCGACCTCGACGGCATCCTCGCGGCGGCGGAGACGGGCGAGGGTATGACGGCAGGTGTGCGAGCGAAGCTCGCGGCGGCGGCCGACTACCTCGCTGTGGCTCCGCAGGTCGTTCGGGTGGTGCGCGACCTCGACCTCGGTGTCGTCGACGGCCGCATACGTCCCACCGATCCCGAAGTCGTCCAGCAGCTCGCCGATCGTCGCGGGCTGGGCGGGTCGCTCGCACGCGCGGCATCCGCTCTCCGCGCCCGCGCCTGAGCCCGGGCGTCGCGGCCTCAGGGACGCGGCCGACCTGTCCACTCCCGCAGGCGCTCCATCGGCCACGTCGTGACGATGCGGTCGACGGGAACCCCCATCCGCTCCGCGCGCTCGGCACCGTAATCGAGGAGTGAAAGCTGCCCCGGGGCGTGAGCGTCGGAGTCGATCGAGAACCGGCAGCCGGCGTCGATCGCCCGCGCGATGAGATCGTCCGGCGGATCCTGCCGCTCCGGCCGGGAGTTGATCTCGACCGCCACGCCGTTCTCGGCGCAGGCCGCGAACACGGGGTCCGGGTCGAAGTCGGACGGCGGCCGGGTGCCGCGCTCCCCTTCGACCAGCCTGCCGGTCACGTGTCCGAGGACGTCGACGCGGGGATCGGATGCCGCCGCCACGAGGCGCCTCGTCATCGCCGGGCGAGGCATCCGCAGCTTCGAATGCACCGACGCGACGACGATGTCGAGCCGGCGCAGCAGTTCGTCCTCCTGGTCGAGGGAGCCATCGTCGAGGATGTCGACCTCGATGCCGCTGAGCAACGTGAACCCATCGCCGCTCATCCCGGAGACGACGTCGAGCTGGTCGCGCAGACGCTCGGGAGACAGTCCGCGAGCCACCCTCAGACGAGGAGAGTGATCGGTGAGAGCGAGGTACTCGTGTCCGAGTGCGCGAGCTGCGGCGACCATCTCCGCGATGGGGGTCGAGCCGTCCGACCAGTCCGAGTGGCAGTGCAGGTCACCGCGCAGCCGGCGGCGCAGCTCGCCGGCCACGACGATGCCTCGCCGTTCGCGCAGATCCGCGAGATAGGCGGGCACGCCTCCCGCCCGGGCCTCGACGATGACCGACAGCGTCCGGTCTCCGATGCCGGGTCGCCGGCGCAGGGCGGCGGTGTCGTCGAGCTGGTCGTCCGAAAGGTCGCGGATCGCGTCGGCCGCGGCGCGGAACGCCTTCGACTTGTACTTCGACGAACGCTCGCGCTCGAGCAGCTCGGCGATCTCGGTCAGGGCATCGGTGGGATCCATACGCATGTCTGAGGCCCGTGCCGCAGCACGGGCCTCACGTCCTCCCCGTTCAGCCGGAGGTGACCGCGGTTCGGCGGACGACCACCGGGGCCGAGGCCAGGCGGTGCACCGCGAAGCCGAAGATGATCGACAGGATACCCACCCCCATCGCGAAGGCGGCGACGCCGAACGAGACGACCGAGGTGAACAGCGAGGCGCGAAGGAACGAGGCGTTCATCATGGTCGCGCGGACGGGGTCGTCCTTATCGAGCTCGGCGTAGGTCTTGCCGCCCGAGGCGTCGAGTGCGTGGTGCTGGATGATGTCGGCCTGGACATAGGCGGTGAACGGTCCAGCGACGGTCTGCCCCTGGAAGGCCGCTGCGTCGTCGGGGACCGTGATGTTCTCGGCGCGCAACTGCCCCGAGACGATCGACCAGACGACGATTCCGCCGACGATCAGCACGACTCCGCCGAGCATCCCCAGGATGCCCAGGATCTTCACGAGACCGGTGCGGCGAACGGGGGCCTCCACCGTATCGGCGGTGGGGGTGGTGTGGGACATCAGTTCCTCCTCGGGTGCGTTGAGCCTCACGCTATTCACCCGCGATCACGGGACCGCTCACGCGGTGCCGTGAAAAAACGATGTGGTCTGACCTCAGCGGGACGAAGCTTCGACCCACCGCTCCAGCGTGCGCGACGCGTCTCCCGAGTCGAGGGCGCGCACGGCGACCTCCGACGCCTCAGCGAGACGCTCGAGGATCGGACGCTGCACCTGGCTCGCATCCCGCCACAGTCGGTAGGCGACGATGCCCGCGGCCGCGTTCAGCACGACGATGTCACGTACTGGGCCGGACTCCCCGTCGAGCACTCGCCGAACGACCGCAGCATTGTGCTGCGGGTCGCCGCCGAGGAGGTCCTCGATGCGGGCCAGCGGCATACCGAGATCACGCGGGTCGAGATCGTGCTCGTGGATGTCGCCGAGGCTCACCTCCCAGATCCGGCTGTGTCCGGTGGTCGTCAGCTCGTCCAGGCCGTCGTCCCCGCGGAAGACCAGTGCGGTGGCACCGCGGGTGCGGAAGACGCCCGTGATGAGCGGCACCCGGTCGAGATGCGCGACGCCCACCGCGTTCGCCTCGGCACGGGCGGGGTTCGACAGCGGCCCGAGGAAGTTGAAGACGGTCGGGATGCCGAGCTCGGCCCGTGCTGCGCCGGCATGACGGAAGCCCGGGTGGAACGCCGACGCGAAGGCGAAGGTGATCCCGGCCTCCTCCAGGACGCGGGCGACGCGGTCGGGCTCGAGCGACAGGTCGATCCCCAGCGCCGCGAGCACGTCGGACGATCCCGACTTCGAGCTCGCCGCCTTGTTGCCGTGCTTGACGACGGGCACACCGGTGGCTGCGGCAACGATCGACGCCATGGTCGAGACGTTCACCGTGCCGAATCGATCACCTCCGGTGCCGACGATGTCGAGGGCGTCGGTGGGAACGGCAAGCGGCAGGGCCGCTTCGAGTATCGCGTCGCGGAAGCCGACGATCTCGTCGACCGTCTCACCCTTCGCGCGGAGCGCCACGAGGAAGCCCCCGAGCTGAGCGTCGGTCGCGCGGCCGGCCATGACCTCGCGCATGGCCCACGTCGCCGCCGACACGCTGAGATCACGCTTCTCGAGAAGGTCGGTCAGGATGTCGCGCCATGCGTACTGAGCCATGACACACGATCCTATCGGCCGGTTGTCGGGCGACTTTCGGCTGATTCTTAGGTGGGCCTAACCTCGGCGCGATCGGACCAGACCTTCAGCGATGCAGAAACCACCCTCCAGATCGGCCATAATGGATGCCGTGACGACCACTCCAGCGACGTATTCCCAGGCCCTGCGCTCGGTCAAGCGGCCGGACCCGGTCGCTGTGGGCACCATCGTGTGGCTCGGCAGCGAGGTGATGTTCTTCGCGGGCCTCTTCGCGATCTACTTCACCCTGCGCAACACCTCTCCCGAGTTGTGGGCCGACCGCACCGAACTGCTGAACATCCCGTTCGCCGCGGTCAACACGCTCATTCTCGTGTTGTCGTCGGTGACGGCGCAGATCGGTGTCCACAACGCCGAGCACTTCCGCCCCTACCGCTCGGGCTCTTTCTGGAACCTGCGCAAGTGGGGCATGGTGGAGTGGTTCTTCCTGACCTTCATCATGGGCGCGATCTTCGTCTCCGGCCAGGTGTGGGAGTACGCCACGCTCGTCGCCGAGGGCATGCCCATCCAGGCCGACTCCTATGCGTCCGCCTTCTACATCACCACCGGCTTCCACGCCCTCCACGTCACCGGTGGTCTCGTGGCGTTCCTCCTCGTCATCGGGCGCGCCTTCGCCGTCAAGAACTTCGGCCGGAAAGAGATGACGTCCGCCATCGTCGTGTCGTACTACTGGCACTTCGTCGACGTGGTGTGGCTCGTCCTGTTCGCCGTCATCTACTTCCTGAAGTAACCGGAGCTGATTCACCCATGGCATCCAAGAACCCGCGCCGCAACGGCGGACGTCGCAGCAAGTGGGCTGCCGCCGCTCTGATCGGCATCGGACTGCTCGTCACCGGCGGAGGCTACGCCGGCGCCACCGCCGCGATGGCCGCGGGCGATACGACGCAGACGGCATCCACGCTCACGGTCGAGGACGGCAAGAAGCTGTTCCAGGCCAACTGCGCCACCTGTCACGGCCTCGACCTGCAGGGCACGAACGACGGCCCGTCGCTGTACGGCGTCGGCGAGCTGTCGGTCGAGTTCCAGGTCGCCACCGGCCGCATGCCGCTGCAGATGCAGGGACCGCAGGCTCCGCAGAAGCCCGTGCAGTTCACGCAAGAGCAGATCGAGGCCATGGCGGCCTGGGTTCAGTCCGAGGCCCCCGGCCCGACGTACCCCGAGTCCGCGGTGCTCGACGGTGAAGGCGATGTCTCGCACGGCGCCGAGCTCTTCCGCATCAACTGCGCGATGTGCCACAACGTCGCCGGCGCGGGTGGTGCGCTCACCGAGGGCAAGTACGCTCCGCCGCTGACGACCACGTCGCCGCTGCACATGTACGCAGCCATGGTCACGGGCCCGCAGAACATGCCCGTCTTCAACGACATGACCCTCACTTCCGAAGAGAAGCGCGACATCATCAGCTACCTGATGATGCGCCCGACCGAGAACTCGCCCGGCGGCTTCTCGCTCGGCTCGCTCGGCCCCGTCTCGGAGGGTCTGTTCATCTGGATCTTCGGCATCGGCTCGCTCGTCGCCATCTCGGTGTGGATCACCGCGAAGTCGAACTGAGAACCGTGACGATCGAAGCAACGCACAAGGAGCAAAATGGCTGACGAGAAGGCGCCCGAGCAGATCCCTGCTTCCCCGGTGCCCTCATCGGGGCTTGCCGTAGCGGTATCCGACCCGGTGCAGAACCCCGGGCTCGCACCCCACCGCAAGCGCATGACCGACAAGGACCCCGCCGCCATGACGCGCGCGGTCCGCACCGTGTACACCCTGTTCTACCTGTCCGCAGCGGCGAGCATCTGGGCGATCGCTGCGTACCTGATCTTCCCGATCGAGAGCGGGCTGATCAGCGACATCCGACGGAACAACCTGTTCATCGGTCTCGGCATCGCCACGGCGCTCCTCGCCATCGGCATCGGCGCGATCCACTGGTCGAAGGCCGTGATGAACGACACCGAGTTCATCGAGGACCGCCACTCCACGCGAGGCAGCGAGAAGACCCGCGCCGCGGCGGTGCAGGTGTTCGCCGACGCGAACAACGAGTCGGGCTTCGGCCGTCGCACCATGGTGCGCAACTCGCTTTTCGTCGCCCTGGCGGCATCCATCCTTCCGGGGATCACCCTGTTCCGCGGCCTCGCGCCGCACAGCTCCCCCGAGCACCCGCACGCCGGCGACCCCGTGCACCTGCTCAAGCACACGATGTGGGAAGAGGGCATGCGCCTGGCGCACGACCCGACGGGCAAGCCGATCCGCGCCGCCGACCTCACCCTCGGCTCCGCCGTGCACGTGATCCCCGAGTCGCTCGCGACGCTGGCGCACCACGACGGCTACCTCGAAGAGAAGGCCAAGGCGATCGTGCTGCTCATGCGTCTGCTCCCCGAGCAGCTGAACGAGGCCGAAGACCGTAAGGACTGGTCGTACGACGGCATCGTCGCCTACTCCAAGGTGTGCACGCACGTCGGCTGCCCCGTCGCCCTGTACGAGCAGCAGACCCACCACCTGCTGTGCCCCTGCCACCAGTCGCAGTTCGACGTCACCAACGCGGCAGCCGTCATCTTCGGCCCCGCAGCGCGTCCGCTGCCCCAGCTCCCGATCACCGTCGACGACGAGGGCTACCTGATCGCACGCAGCGACTTCACCGAACCCGTCGGCCCGAGCTTCTGGGAGCGTCATTGAGCACCTCCACCCACCCCACGGAGAACGTCACGACCGCGCCTGCGGTCCACGCTGACGGCCCCACACGTCCCTCGGACAAGCCGCTCGGCGGCAAGTTCGTCGGCGGCGTCGCGAACTACCTCGACGAGCGCACGAGCATCTCGGGCCTCGTCAAGGAGCTGGGTCGGAAGATCTTCCCCGACCACTGGTCGTTCATGCTCGGCGAGATCGCGCTGTGGTCGTTCGTCGTCGTCCTGCTCTCGGGAACGTTCCTGACGTTCTTCTTCGAGGCATCGATGGCGGAGACCCACTACTACGGCGCCTACGCACCGATGCGCGGGCTCGAGATGTCGGCCGCCATGGCCTCGACTCTCGAGATCTCGTTCGACATCCGCGGCGGCCTGCTCGTTCGCCAGCTGCACCACTGGGCTGCGCTCGTGTTCGTCGCCGGTATCGGCGTGCACATGCTGCGCGTGTTCTTCACCGGTGCGTTCCGCAAGCCGCGTGAGCTCAACTGGGTCATCGGCTTCATCCTGTTCATCCTCGCGATGGCCGAGGGCTTCACCGGGTACTCGCTTCCTGACGACGTGCTCTCGGGCAACGGCCTCCGCATCATCGACGGCATGATCAAGGGCATCCCGCTGATCGGAACCTGGACCTCGTTCCTGCTGTTCGGCGGCGAGTTCCCCGGCACCGAGATCGTCGGACGCCTGTACGCGCTGCACATCCTGCTGCTGCCGGCGATCCTGGTCGCGCTGCTCGCGCTGCACCTCATGCTCATGATCGTGAACAAGCACACGCAGTTCGCCGGCCCCGCCCGGACGAACAACAACGTCGTGGGC
Organism: Microbacterium sp. F1-18; assembly: GCF_052921305.1. Lineage (NCBI taxonomy): Bacteria > Bacillati > Actinomycetota > Actinomycetes > Micrococcales > Microbacteriaceae > Microbacterium > Microbacterium sp. F1-18. The sequence goes on from NZ_JBREVD010000002.1 coordinate 760,425, forward strand.
TACCCGATGATGCCGGTGTACATGTCGAAGATGGGTGGCTTCTTCTTCATCACCTTCGGCGTGCTCGTGCTCATCGCCGCGCTGTTCACGATCAACCCGATCTGGAACTACGGACCGTACGACCCCTCCCCCGTGTCGGCAGGTACACAGCCCGACTGGTACATCGGCTTCGCCGACGGTGCGCTGCGCCTCGTCCCGCCGCACTGGGAGTTCGTGCTGTTCGACCGCACCTGGTCGTTCAACATCCTCGTCCCGCTCGTCGGACTTGGACTGTTCATCGTGATCGTCATGCTCTACCCCTTCATCGAGGCGTGGGTCACCGGCGACAAGCGTGAGCACCACATCGCTGAGCGCCCGCGCAACGCGGCGACCCGCACCGCGATCGGCGCGGCCGGCGTGACCTTCTACGCCGTCCTCTGGGCCGCCGCCTCGTCGGACATCATCGCGACGCACTTCCACCTGACGATGGAAGGCGTGATCCACACGCTGCAGGCGCTCCTGATCCTCGGCCCGGTGATCGCCTACTTCGTGACGAAGCGCATCTGCATCGCGCTCCAGAAGAAGGACCGCGAGATCGCCCTGCACGGCTACGAGTCGGGTCGCATCGTCCGCCTGCCCGGTGGCGAGTACATCGAGGTGCACCAGCCCGTCGACGAGTACGAGCTCGTCAAGCTGGTCGACTACACGACGAACGCTCCCCTGGTGGTCCGTCCGAACGACAAGGGTCAGATCCCGTGGCACGAGAACCTGCGTGCCGGGCTCTCGCGCTGGTTCTTCGAAGACCGTCTGGCGCCGCTCACCCAGGCTGAGATCGAGGCTGCGCGGGCACACGCCCACCACGACCTCGAGCACATCGCCGAGGAAGAGGACGCTGAGATCCAGGGCGCTCACGATCGCGCCGGTGTCCCGGACGCTCCGCACCAGCCCATCGACGACGGCAAGGGTGTCGAGACGGCCAACCGACCGTCGAACATCATCGTCCCCGACGAGGACGCCGACGGCGGGCAGTCGACGAAGAAGAGCTGACACCGGACCTGTCCGGATTACGGCGGGGTGTGACCGATCGGTCGCACCCCGCCGTCGTCATGTCTGCGTAGCGTGTTCGGCATGACCGATGCGCTCGCCTACTTCTCCGCCAAGCTCGCCCATGAAACCGACGCCGCTGACGTCTACGAGGCGCAGCGGGCCGCTGAACCGTTCGTGTTCGTCGACGTGCGCAGCGCCGAGGCGTGGGCCCAGGGACATGCCGTCGGCGCCGTCCATATGCCTCACCGTGAGATCGCGGCACGCGCGCCAGAGGAGATCAACCGCTCACTCGACGTCGTCGTCTACTGCTGGAGTCCCGGCTGCAACGGTGGCACCCGGGCCGCCATCGAGTTCGCCAAGCTCGGATACCGCGTGCGCGAGATGATCGGCGGATTCGAGTACTGGGCCCGCGAGGGCTACCCGGTGGCGAACGCACACGGCCCCCTCCCCCGCACATATGACCCCCTGGTGGCGTTGGTGCGCTCCTGACGGGTCTGGTGGGCCCGGGCAGCCCTCTCGGGAGGACCTTGGCTGTGCTTAGCGCGTGAGGCGGCCCAGTGCCGTCGCCCGAAGGCACCGAGCGGCCGGGGCGACTCGCGCCGCGGCACCCGGTCGACGGAACAGCGAACGCGACGACAGCGACCCAGGCCTCTTAGAGGCGCTTCTCGCACTGCCCGGGGCCTCACGTGGGACTTCTCGGGCGTTCGCCGCTGGTCCCCCTGCACCATGCAGGCCCACCGTGGCAGCATCCGCTAGCCGAGTCGCACCGCAGGATGCCCTTGCTGCGGTCAGTCGTGATTCAACCGGCCGCCGGTCAATGCGTCTTGATCGGTCTGACCGCCTATGTTGCGGAACCGGTACTGAGCCTGTGGGATGCCAGGTCGGACGGGCGCGCAGCCGCAGGCAGAGACATAGGGCCAGGGCCAGGGCCAGGGCCAGGGCCAGGATGCAAGGGATCGGGACGGACACACCGTCATGCATCCATCTCTGCCCGCGAGTCGCCGCAGAACACTCGCATCGCGGAGCGTCGACCTTCGGGCTGAGCCAACGCCGAGGTCGAGTGAGCCATCGCCGACGTCGAGTGAGCCAACGCCCACGTCGTGGGTGGGTGCGAGCCCGGATGCAAGGGAACCAGGGCGACACGCCGACCCAGGGTCGAAGCAGCCCGCCTGTCTCGAACGATCGCTTGCATCGCGGCACCCGGCGACGGGGCGCGGCCCCAGCAACGCGGCGCGGCCCCAGCAACGCGGCGCGGCCCCAGCAACGCGGCACGACCCCGGTAAACGGAAACGGCCACCGCACCGGAGTGCGATGGCCGTCGTGAGGCGCTGGTGTCAGCGCGCGAAGTATCCGCGGTAGTACTCGTAGACCCATCCGACGATGGCGACGATGAAGATCGCGAAACCGATGGGAAGCAGGAACTGCCCGACCGCGAGGCCGATGATGAACACCGAAGCCGCGAAGGCCAGAACGAGCGGCCACCAGGACCACGGGCTGAACTCGCCGACTTCGGGGTCTCCGTCGTCGATGTCAGCCGTGAGCGAGTCCTCGGGCAGCACGCCGCCCTGCGCCTTGTGCACGCGCGAGACGTAGAACGCGATCATCGCGCCCATGAATCCGGTGAACAGCAGCGCCGTCGACCCCACCCACTCGATGCGGTGCCACCACAGTTCCTGGTCGGTGTGAGCGATGAGGTTCCACACGGTGTACGTGATGAACACCGCGAAGAAGAACCACGTGAGAACCCACCACAGGTTGATGTTGGTCTTCACGACTTACTTCACCTCTCCATCGGCGACATCCACAACCGGTGCATCGGGGGCGTCCTTCGCGGGGCCCACGCCGACCGGGATGGCGGCCTCGGGGTGGTTCAGGTCGAACGCCGGTCGCTCGCTGCGGATGCGCGGGATCGACGTGAAGTTGTGACGCGGCGGCGGGCAGCTCGTCGCCCACTCGAGCGAGGCTCCGTAGCCCCAGGGGTCGTTGACCGTGACCTTGGGGGCGGTGCGCGAGGTGATCCAGACGTTCAGGAAGAACGGGATCATCGACGCACCGAGGATGATGGCACCGATCGTGGAGACCTGGTTCTGCCACGTCCAGCCGTCAGCCGCCGAGTAGTCGGCGTAGCGGCGGACCATGCCGTCGACGCCCAGCCAGTGCTGGATGAGGAAGGTCATGTGGAAACCGATGAACAGCATCCAGAAGTGCACCATGCCGAGACGCTCGTTGAGCATGCGCCCGGTCCACTTCGGCCACCAGAAGTAGAAGCCCGCGAACATCGCGAACACGACCGTGCCGAAGACGACGTAGTGGAAGTGCGCCACGACGAAGTACGAGTCGGAGAGGTGGAAGTCGAGCGGGGGCGACGCCAGGATGACGCCGGTGAGACCACCGAAGACGAACGAGACGAGGAAGCCGAGGGTGAAGACCATGGGCGTCTCGAACGTGACGGAGCCTCGCCACATCGTGCCGATCCAGTTGAAGATCTTCACACCCGTCGGCACCGCGATGAGCATCGTCATCAGCGCGAAGAACGGCAGCAGCACGGCGCCGGTGACGTACATGTGGTGCGCCCAGACGGCGACCGAGAGAGCGGCGATCGCGATGGTCGCGTAGATCAGCGTCTTGTATCCGAAGATCGGCTTGCGGCTGAACACCGGGAGGATCTCGGAGACGATGCCGAAGAACGGCAGCGCGATGATGTACACCTCGGGGTGGCCGAAGAACCAGAACAGGTGCTGCCAGAGCAGGACACCGCCGTTGGCCGGGTCGTAGATGTGCGAGCCCAGGACACGGTCGGATGCTGCAGCGAAGATCGCCGCCGCCAGCACGGGGAACGCCATGAGGATGAGGATGCTCGTGACGAGCGTGTTCCACGAGAAGATCGACATCCGCCACATCGTGAGGCCCGGAGCGCGCATCGTGATGATCGTGGTGATGAAGTTCACGGCGCCGAGGATGGTTCCGAAACCGCTCATGCCGAGGCCGAGCATCCAGAGGTTTCCACCGGCTCCCGGCGAGAAGGTCGCATTGGCCAGTGGCTGATATGCGAACCACCCGAACGAGGCGGCGCCCTGCGGCGTGAGGAAGCCCGAGATCGCGATGATCGAGCCGAACAGGAACAGCCAGAAGGCGAACGCGTTCAGACGCGGGAAGGCCACGTCGGGAGCACCGAGCTGCAGCGGCAGGATCGCGTTGGCGAAGCCCGCGAACAGCGGCGTCGCGAACATCAGGAGCATGATCGTGCCGTGCATCGTGAAGAGCTGGTTGTACTGCTCCTTGGTGGGCACGATCTGCATGCCGGGCTCGAAGAGCTCAGCACGGATGATCAGCGCCATCACGCCACCGAGGAGGAAGAACAACACGGAGGCGATGAGGTACATGTACCCGATCGTCTTGTGGTCAGTGGACGTGATCCACTTGACGATGATGTTGCCCTTCTGCTCGACGCGCGAAGCGCTGAGCAGCGCCGCCTGACGCGGCGGCAGGGTCGTGGGGCGGCCTGCGGGCTGTTCGCCCTGGAGCGGAAGTGTCGTGGCCATCAGTGGCTTCCCTCGCCGGAGTCGTCGGTGACCGCGCCCGTTCCCGGAGCGTTCTGGAGGCGGTCGTATGCCTTGTTGATGTCACCGGTCTGGCCGCTGGCGCGCAGCGACTCGAGGTACTCCTCGTACTCCTGCTCGGAGACGACCTTGACGTTGAACAACATCATCGAGTGGTATTCGCCGCACAGCTCGGCGCACTTGCCGGCGTACGTTCCCTCACGAGTGGGGACGAAAGACCACGAGTTGGTGTCGCGGTGCGGGTACATGTCCTTCTTGTACAAGAAGTCGATGACCCAGAACGAGTGGATGACGTCGCGCGACTGGAGGTTGATCTTGACCTCCTTGTCGACCGGGAGCACGAGCGTGGGCAGCGCGTCCTGATCGATGTTGCCTTCGGCGTCGGGCTGCGCCTGCACACCCATGGTCCAGACGGCGTCGGAGTTGTCCGAGTCGTCGCCGTTGTACTGGAAGTCCCACGCCCACTGCTTGCCGATCGCGGTGATCGAGACATCGGGGTCGTCGTACTGCGTCTCGAGGATCGACTGGTCACGCGCCGTGAAGGCGAAGAACCCGATGACGAGGATGAGCGGCACGATCGTGTAGAAGATCTCGATCGGCATGTTGTAGCGCAGCTGGACCGGCAGACCCGTCTGGCCGCGACGGCGGCGGTAGGCGATCGCGGCGAATGCCATGAGACCCCACGTCAGCACGCCGACGGCGAGGAGGACGATCCAGGAGTTCACCCAGAGACCCGACACCATCTCGGTGCGGTTGGTCGCCTGGGTACCGTCATCGGTGAATCCGGGAAGGTAGCCGTTCAGCTCCGTCGGTGTACAAGCTGCGAGGGATACTGCCGTGACGATCCCGAGCGGGATCACGGCCCAGCGGAGGCGGCGTTTGAAGCGCACAGTGCACCTTTCCGGGACGAATGGTTCGACCTTCAGTCTAGGGCAAGCTTTCACCCTATTCAGGCCATCCATTCAGGATGTCGGAGTCGAGGGGTGTCGCGGGCGGGGGTCAGTGGAAGCTGTCGCCGCACGCGCACGAACCCGCCGCGTTGGGGTTGTCGATCGTGAAGCCCTGCTCCGAGATCGTGTCCTTGAAGTCGATGGTCGCGCCGTCGAGGTAGGGCACCGACATGTCGTCGACGATGACCTCGACGCCGTCGAAGTCGACGGCCTTGTCGCCGTCGAGGAAACGCTCGTCGAAGTAGAGCTGGTAGATCAATCCGCTGCATCCGCCGGGCTGGACGGCGACGCGCAGGCGGAGGTCGTCGCGGTTCTCCTGCGAGAGGAGGCTCTTCACCTTGAGCGCCGCCTCATCGGTCAGCGAGACGCCGTGGGCTCGGACGGTGTCGGACGTGGCGATGTCGGTCATGATTCTCCCGAGGTCTCGGGCCGCAAGACACGCGGCCGGTGCCACGATTCTACGCGTGAGCACCGGCCGCGGGTCGGTCCGAGATGACCTCGTGATCGTCAGCGCGAGCCGGCGTCCAGCCGCTCGAGCAGCAGCGCCTCGGAGACGAGGGCGTGCCGGAAGGTGTCGAGGTGGAGCGACTCGTTCGGGCTGTGCGCGCGTGCATGCGGGTCCTCGACACCGGTGACGAGGATCTGCGCGGCCGGGAACTCGCGCACGAGGTCTGCGATGAAGGGGATCGATCCGCCCACACCGATATCGACAGGCTCGACGCCGTAGCCCTCCGCCAGCGCGGCCCGCGCGTGCGACACCGCCTCTCCGGTTGTGTCGACGAGGAACGGGTTCCCGGTCTCGACGTCACGGAAGCTCACCTCTGCGCCGAAGGGCGCATGGGCGCGCAGGTGCTCCTCGATCGCACGGTACGCCTCGTCGGCGGACTGCCCCGGCGCGACGCGGGCGGAGATGACGACCGACACCTCCGGACTCAGCGTGTTCGAGGCGTTCCGCACGTTCGGCGCGTCGATGCCCGTCACGGTGATCGAGGGCTTGTTCCAGATGCGCGAGAGGATCGTGCCCGAGCCGATCGGCGAGACCCCCGACGGAAGACCCGCCTCGGAACGGAGGGTCGCCTCCGAGTACTCCGGCGTCTCCGCGTCACGCTCGGTCAGGCCCTCGACCGCGACGCCGCCCTCGTCGTCCCAGAGCGTGCCGAGCAGCTTCACCGTCGCCAGCATGGCGTCGGGGACCGCTCCCCCGAACATCCCCGAGTGGGACGCGTGCTCGAGCGTTCGCACCGTCATGGTGAAACGCGCGTTGCCTCGCAGTGACACGGTCAGCGCGGGGGTCGTGGCATCCCAGTTGCCGGAGTCAGCCACGACGATCACGTCGGCGCGCAGCGCGTCGGCGTTCTCGGACAGGAAAGCGGCGAAGGATGCCGAGCCGGCCTCCTCCTCCCCCTCGATGAAGAGGTTGACCCCGAGGTCGAAATCCTCGCCGACGGCGTCGACGAGCGCGCGCAGGGCGCCGATGTGCGCCATGACCCCCGCTTTGTCGTCGGCTGCGCCGCGACCGTACAGCCGGCCGTCTCGAACCGTCGGCTCGAAGGGCGCGGACTCCCAGAGCGCTTCGTCACCCACCGGCTGCACGTCGTGGTGCGCGTAGAGGAGGATCGTCGGCCGACCGTTGCGCGCGGCACGAGTCGCCAGGACTGCCGGCATCCCCTCTTCGCCCGTCTCGGGCACGGTGGCGGTGGCCACCTCGACGCGATCGAAGATGCCGAGTCCGCGTGCCAGCCCCGCAACAGCCTCCGCGCTGCGCTCCACCTCGGCCCGATCGAATCCGGGGAAGGCGACCGACGGGATCCGCACGAGAGCACCCAGATCGGCGAGAGCGGCAGGAACGGCGGAGAGGGCGGCGTCGCGTACGGCGACGGACCGAGGAGATTCGGAGGTCATGCGGGTAATCTTAGAAGGCACGTTCGTCGCAGAACCCGAGGATCCCCGTGGCCAAAACTCCCGCTGCCCCCGCTCCGGACGACGCCGACCAGGCGTCGACGGGCGCAGGCAAGAACCGTCCCACTCCCAGCCGCGCCGCCCAGGAGGCGGCCCGGAAGCGACCGCTGGTGCCCGATACCAAGGAAGCCAAGGCGCGCGCCCGCGCTGAGCTGGCCGAGCGGCGCGACAAGGCCCGCATCGGTATGGCCAACGGCGACGAGCGTTATCTGCCGGTCCGCGACAAGGGGCCGCAGCGCCGCTTCGTCCGCGACTACATCGACGCCGGATGGCACCTCGGTGAGCTCGTCATGGGAGCGATGGTGCTCGTCATCATCGTCACCTTCCTCGGCTCGAACGCCGTGACGTTCTACGCTTTCATCGCACTGTGGGCGTTCATCCTGCTCGTGATCGGCGACATGGTCATCACCAGCTTCCGGGTGAAGAAGGCCGCCCGCGCCAAGTTCGGTGCGGAGCGGATGGAGAAGGGGCTCGGCTGGTACGGCGCGATGCGTTCGATCCAGATGCGCTTCATGCGCCTCCCGAAGCCTCAGGTCAAGCGCGGCCAGCGCCCCGTCTGAGCTCGACCAGACCGCGATTGATCTGCCGCGCCCACAGCGGGCCTCGGTAGATGAACGCGGTGTACCCCTGAACCAGGTCTGCGCCCGCCGCCAAGCGCTCCTGGACGTCGGCGGCGGTCTCGACTCCCCCGGCTGCGATGACGCAGAAATCGTCGGGAACGACCGAGCGCACGAGGCGCAGAACCTCGAGCGCGCGGCGGCGGAGCGGGGCGCCGGACAGCCCGCCGGCACCGATCCGTTCGATCGTCGCCTCGTCCGTCAGCAGTCCGTCGCGCGAGATCGTCGTGTTGGTGGCGATGAGACCGGCCAGCCCGGCGTCCACGGCCATCTTCGCGATCGCGGTGACCTCGTCGTCCGACAGGTCGGGCGCGATCTTCACCAGCAGCGGAGTCTTTCCGGCGGCGTCGCGCACGGCCTCGAGCAGCGGGCGGAGCGTCTCGACCGCCTGGAGCCCCCGCAGCCCGGGGGTGTTCGGCGATGAGACGTTGACGACGAGGTAGTCGGCCTGGGGCGCGACCAGACGGGTGCTCTCGACGTAGTCGGCCGTGGCATGCTCGACGTCGACGACGCGGCTCTTGCCGATGTTGGCACCGACCACGGCGTGATGGCTGCCGCGCCGGAGGCGACGAAGGCGGGATGCCGCCGCCGCCGCACCGCGGTTGTTGAAACCCATCCGGTTGATGAGTGCGCGATCTTCGATCAGGCGGAACAGGCGGGGACGAGGATTGCCGTCCTGCGCGACGGCCGTGACCGTCCCGACCTCGACGTGGCCGAATCCGAGAGCCCCGAGGCCGCGAATCATGACGGCGTTCTTGTCGAAGCCCGCAGCGACGCCGAACGGCGAGTCGAAGACGATGCCCAGGGCTTCGGTGCGAAGCGACCGGTCCGGGCGCGTGAGAGCCCGCGCGATGATCGAGAACGGCGGAACGCCCAGCAGCCGGATCACCGGGACCACGAGGTGGTGCGCGGTCTCCGGCTCCATGCGCGAGAAGACGGTGCGGAAGATGAACGGATACATCGCCGTCCAGCCTAAAGCGAGCCTGCGTCCTCTGTTGTCCGTGCGCCGATGTGGTCTGCCCGCAGCTGTTCGATCGCAGCCTCGAAGTCTTCGAGCGTGTCGAAGGCCTGGTAGACGCTCGCGAAGCGGAGGTACGCGATCTCATCGAGGTTTCGGAGCGGTCCGAGGATCGCGAGCCCGATCTCGTTCGTGTCGATCTGCGACGAACCGGTCTGACGCACGGCCTCTTCGACCGCCTGCGCCAGCACGGCGAGGTCGGCCTCTGTCACCGGCCTCCCCTGGCAGGCCTTGCGAACGCCGGACATCACCTTCTCGCGGCTGAACGGCTCAATCACACCCGAGCGCTTGATGACGTTGAGGCTCGCCGTCTCGATGGTCGAGAAGCGGCCGCCGCATTTCGGGCATTGGCGCCGGCGGCGGATGCTCAGGCCGTCATCGCTCGTGCGGGAGTCGATGACGCGGGAATCGGGATTGCGGCAGAAAGGGCAATGCATGACCAGCCCAGATTACGCGTTGAAACGCGCGGACACGGCCTCGCCGTGCGCGGGCAGCTGCTCGGAGTCGGACAGAGCCAGGATGCCGTCGTGCACGGCCCGCAGCGCGTCGCGGTCGTAGGTGATGACCTGCTGCGATCGCAGGAATGTCGCCGCCCCGAGACCGGCGGCGTACCGGGCCTGTCCCCCCGTCGGCAACACGTGGTTGCTGCCCGCGAGGTAGTCGCCGAGGCTCACCGGCGTGTGCGAGCCGACGAACACCGCCCCCGCGTTGACGAAGTCGTCGGTCCGCGGGTCGCGCAGGTGCAGTTCGAGGTGCTCGGGGGCGTAGGCGTTCGAGAACGCCGCCGCAGCCGCGATGTCGTCGACCAGGACGATGGCGGACTGTGGTCCGTCCAGCGCGACCGCGACACGCTCGGCGTGTCGGGTCGCAGTCGCGCGGATCGAAACCCGCTCGGCGACGGCCTGCGCCAGATCGACAGAGTCGGTGACGAGAACAGCCGCGGCCTGTTCGTCGTGCTCCGCCTGGCTGACGAGGTCAGCCGCCACGAGGTCGGCGTCGGCAGCGGCATCGGCGACGATCAGGATCTCGGTCGCTCCGGCCTCCGAATCGGTGCCGACCACACCCGCGACGACGCGCTTGGCGAGGGCGACGAAGTTGTTGCCCGGCCCGGAGATGACGTCGACAGGGTCGAGCTCGAGCGAGCCGACGCCGTAGGCGAAGGCACCGATCGCGCCGGCGCCCCCCATCGCGTAGACCTCGGAGATGCCGAGGAGGCGCGCCGCGGCCAGGATAACCGGGTGCACCCGTCCGCCGTGGTCGCGCTGCGGGGGCGAAGCGAGCGCCACCGTCTCGACACCGGCGACCTGCGCGGGCACGACGTTCATCACGACGCTCGAGGGGTACACGGCCTTGCCGCCGGGCACGTAGACGCCGACGCGACGCACGGGCCGCCAGCGCTGCTCGACGCGCGCACCGGGGCCGAGCTCCGTCACCCGATCGGGCGGGACCTGCGCTGCCGAAGCCAGCCGAACGCGGCGGATCGACTCCTCGATCGCTGCCCGAACGGCCGGTGAGATATTTCCCAGCGCCTCCTCGAGGTGGTCGGCGGGAACACGCACGGCGTGACCCTCGACACCGTCGAACCGTGCCGCCTGTTCACGGAGCGAGACCTCTCCCCGCGCAGCCACATCGTGGACGATCTCTGCTGCGGTGGCCAGAGCGAGCCCACGCGCGGCCTCGGCCCGGGGAACGGCGGCGAGCAACTCAGCGGGCGTCATCCGACGGCCGCGAAGATCGATGGTGCGCATCGTTCCAGGCTAGCGCGCGGCCACCGCGGACTCAGCCGCGCGTGACATCGCTGGTGTCGTGCAGGTAGCCGACACGACCGTCCTCGTGACGGACGACGAACACCTCACCGCGGTCCTCGATGACGAGCGCCCATGCGGTGGGACCGACCCGGAACAGCGGCTCGCCCATCTCGTCGAGGACATCGCGCTCTTCCGGAGCCAGCGCCCAGAACGCCTGCGGCGCCGCAATGGGCTCGATGACCGTGGTGGCTCCCGTGTCGAACGGCTCGGCTGCATCGGCAGGCGCCGATCCCCCAGCGTCCGAGTGCGTCGGAGCAGCCGAGTACGTCGGCGCACCCGAGTACGCGGCGCTGCCTGCCGGAGCGGCATAACCCGTGTACTCGGCGTTCACGGCTGCCGCGTTGTGCGGGGCCGTGTACATGACGTTGTGCGACGGGGTCGGCCGCGCCGACGCCGGCCGCGCGACAACGGGACGCGTCGCGCGCGCGACGCGGTGGGCGGGCGACTCGGCACGGTGGGCGAAGTCTTCACCCAAGACCGGGAGGTGCGGCGCGACGACGGTGAGGACGACACCCGCGAGGGCCAGGATGACCTCGACCCAGACCACCCAGCTGGCGAGGAACACCCCCGACTGCGCGAGGCCTGCGAACGAGCTCCAGATGATCCCGAGCCACACTGTCGCCGAGACCGAGAAGGCCACGGAAGCGAACTGGTCGATGCCGAGCGATCCGACCCGACGGATGCCCTGCGGAGAGAACCGGCGAAGCAGCACCAGGAACACCGCCACCGTGGGGACGCCGATCGTCAGGATCCAGTCGATACCGGCTCCCCACACCGACACACCGGCCCCGAACCGGCCGTAGACCGGGAAGAAGGAGCAGATGAAGGCGATCGCCCAGACACCCGCGAGAGCGACCTCGCGGATCGACAGCGGGCCGACGCCGTACTGCGGCGGCGTCTCCCCCGTCGCGACCGCGGCCGGCTGGGCGGAAGGCTCGTCGGCGCTCCGGTCCGAGACGAACTGGTCGCCTGTGTCGGAACCGTCTGAGACGGGCTCGGCGGACGACTCGTCGACCGGCGCCTCATCGTGCGCCTCGATGGCGTCCCCCACTTCCGGTGCCGGGGCGAACGCATCGGCAGCCGCCTCGGTCGTCGACGTCCCATCGAACTCGTCGCGAGTCGCGACGTCGTGTTCCGGCTCGGCAACGCCGGGCGCTGCGTCCTCGGGACGGCCGTCGTCGGAGTGGATGTTCTTCTCGTCGGTCACGATGTTCCCTTCGTCGCGGCGGTTGCGCTGCGGTGGAATCCTACCCGGCTCAACCCAGACACTGAGGTCCCAGAAGTCCCTTGAGCTCGCCGTAGAGATCGGGCGTGACGCGCACCGGATGCGGCACCTCGAACACCTTCGCCGTACCTGCTCTATGAAGCTTCAGCGAGACCTCGGTCTCGCCGCTGTGGCGACGCAGGACGGCCGCCAGCTCGCCGATCGTCGACTCCGTCGCACGCTGCTCCGGGAGCAGCAGCACGAGCGGCCCGGCGGCATCGAACGACCCGAGGTCGGGCGAGAACGCCGACTGACCGTGAAGGTTCAGCCCGTCATCGCGGCGGGATACGCGCCCACGGACGACCAGGATCGAGTCGGCCACGAGCATGCTCTGGAACTCCGTGTAGGTCTTCCCCATGAACATCACGGTCACTTCACCGTCGAAGTCCTCGACGGTGATCATGCCGTAGGGGTTGCCGCTCTGCTTGGCCACGCGGTGCTGCACGCTCGTGACGAGCCCCGCGACGGTGACCTGGTCGCCGTCCTGAACGTCTTCCGACGCCAGCAGATCGTGGATCGAGGTGGAGGCGTGCTTGGCGAGCGGGATCTCCAACCCGGCCAAGGGGTGGTCGGACACGTAGAGGCCGAGCATCTCGCGCTCGAACGCCAGCTTGTCCTTCTTCGTCCACTCCGGCCGCTCGGGGACCTTCGCCGGCATGACCTCCTCGGTCTCGTCGTACAGGCTGTCGAAGTCGAAACCGATCGCGCCCGTGGCGGCCTTTCTCTTGGCGTCGACCGCGGCTTCGACGGCATCCTCATGGATCTCCATGAGCGCCCGCCGGGTCGAGCCCAGCGAGTCGAAGGCGCCCGCCTTGATCAACGACTCCACGGTCCGCTTGTTCGCGACGTGAAGCGGGACCTTGGTGAGGAAGTCGTGGAAGCTGACGTAGTTGTCGTCGGCCCGCGACGCGATGATGCCGTCGACCACGTTCGCACCGACGTTGCGCACCGCGCCCAGACCGAATCGGATGTCTTCGCCGACGGCCGCGAAGTACCTGATGGACTCGCCCACATCGGGCGGCAGCACCTTGATGCCCATGCGGCGGCATTCGTTCAGGTACACCGCCATCTTGTCCTTCGAGTCGCCGACGCTCGTGAGCAGGGCAGCCATGTACTCGGCGGGATAGTGCGCCTTGAGGTAGGCGGTCCAGTACGAGACGAGACCGTACGCGGCGGAGTGCGCCTTGTTGAACGCGTAGTCGGAGAACGGCAGCAGGATGTCCCAGAGCGCCTTGATGGCGGCCTCGCCGAAGCCGCGCTCCTTCATGCCCCCCGAGAAGCCCTCGTACTGCTTGTCGAGCTCGGACTTCTTCTTCTTGCCCATCGCGCGGCGGAGGATGTCTGCCTGACCGAGCGAGAAGCCTGCGACCTTCTGAGCGATCGCCATGACCTGCTCCTGATAGATGATCAGGCCGTACGTGGTGTCGAGGATGTCGCGCAGTGGTTCTTCGAGCTCGGGATGGATCGGGGTGATCGGCTGCAGGCCGTTCTTACGGAGCGCGTAGTTCGTGTGCGAGTTGGCGCCCATCGGACCCGGGCGGTACAGCGCGATGACGGCGGAGATGTCTTCGAAGTTGTCGGGCTTCATCAGCCGGAGGAGCGAGCGCATCGGCCCGCCGTCGAGCTGGAACACCCCGAGCGTGTCGCCGCGGGTGAGGAGGTCGTAGGCCGGGCGGTCATCGAGCTCGAGATGTTCGAGATCGAGTTCCTCGCCCCGGTTCATGCGGATGTTGTCGAGCGCGTCCGAGATGATCGTGAGGTTTCGCAGCCCCAGGAAGTCCATCTTGATGAGCCCGAGCGTCTCGCAGGACGGGTAGTCGAACTGCGTGACGATCTGGCCGTCCTGCTCGCGACGCATGATCGGGATGATGTCGAGGAGGGGTTCCGACGACATGATGACACCGGCCGCGTGCACACCCCACTGCCGCTTCAGACCTTCGAGCCCGAGTGCCCGGTCGAAGACCGTCTTCGCTTCGGGATCGGTGTCGATCAGGGCACGGAACTCGCTGGCCTCCTTGAACCGCGGGTGGTCCTTGTTGAACATGCCGTCGAGGGGCATGTCCTTTCCCATCACGGGCGGCGGCATCGCCTTGGTGAGCTTCTCACCCATGCTGAATGGGAAGCCCAGCACGCGCCCAGCATCCTTCAGCGCCTGCTTCGACTTGATCGTGCCGTAGGTGACGATCTGCGCGACGCGCTCGGAACCGTACTTCTCAGTGACGTACTCGATGACCTCGCCGCGGCGACGGTCGTCGAAGTCGACGTCGAAGTCGGGCATGCTGACGCGGTCGGGGTTGAGGAATCGCTCGAAGATGAGTCCGTGCTCGAGCGGGTCGAGATCGGTGATGCGCATCGCGTAGGCCACCATCGAGCCGGCGCCCGAACCGCGGCCGGGGCCCACACGGATGCCATTGTCCTTGGCCCAGTTGATGAAGTCGGCGACGACGAGGAAGTAGCCCGGGAAGCCCATCTGGAGGATGATGCCCGTCTCGTACTCGGCCTGCTTGCGCACCTTGTCGGGGATGCCGCCGGGGTACCGGTAGTGCAGGCCCGCCTCGACCTCCTTGACCAGCCAGCTGTCTTCGGTCTCGCCGTCGGGAACGGGGAATCGCGGCATGTAGTTGGCCGAGGTGTTGAACTCGACCTCGCAGCGCTCGGCGATGAGGAGGGTGTTGTCGCACGCCTCGGGGTGGTCGCGGAAGAGCTGCCGCATCTCCTGAGCGGTCTTGATGTAGTAGCCGTCGCCGTCGAACTTGAAGCGGTTCGGGTCATCGAGCGTCGAACCGGACTGCACGCAGAGCAGCGCCGCGTGCGCGTCGGCCTCGTGCTGATGCGTGTAGTGCGAGTCGTTGGTCGCGACGAGCGGGATGTCGAGGTCTTTCGCGAGACGCAGCAGGTCGGTCATGACCCGGCGCTCGATCGACAAGCCGTGATCCATGATCTCGGCGAAGTAGTTCTCTTTGCCGAAGATGTCTTGGAACTCGGCGGCCGCAGCGCGAGCAGCGTCGTACTGACCGAGGCGGAGCCGCGTCTGCACCTCGCCCGAGGGGCAGCCCGTGGTCGCGATGAGCCCCTTGCCGTAGGTCTGGAGCAGCTCGCGGTCCATGCGCGGCTTGAAGTAATAGCCCTCCATGCTCGACCGCGAGCTCAACCGGAACAGGTTGTGCATGCCTTCGGTGCTCTGGCTCCACATCGTCATGTGGGTGTAGGCGCCAGAACCCGACACGTCGTCGCTCTTCTGCTCGGGAGAACCCCACGCCACGCGGGACTTGTCACTGCGATGGGTGCCCGGCGTGACGTAGGCCTCGAGGCCGATGATCGGCTTGACGCCCGCGGCCTTCGCGGCCCGGTAGAACTCGAACGCGGCGAAGGTGTTGCCGTGGTCGGTCACGGCGATCGCCGGCATGCCGTAATCGGCCGCCGCTTGGGTCATGGCCGCGATCTTGGCTGCACCGTCGAGCATCGAGTACTCGCTGTGCACGTGCAGATGAACGAAGGAGTCGGATGCCACCAGACGAGTCTACGTTCGGGCTCGGACACCGGTCTTAGGCTGGGCCCATGGCCACTCCCGACTTCGTCCTCGATCTGCGCGAGAAGATCGGCACCGCTCCGCTCCCCCTCGTGGGGGTGACCGCCGTGGTGTTCCGCGACGAGAAGGTGCTTCTGGGCAAGCGAGCCGACAACGGCAGCTGGCAACCCGTGTCGGGCATCGTCGATCCGGGCGAGGAGCCCGCTGACGCGGCCGTCCGCGAGTGCCTCGAAGAAGCGGGAGTCGTCGTCCGCGCCGAGCGCCTCGCGCTCGTGCATCAGATCCCCCGGATCATCTATGCCAACGGCGATCAGGTCGACTACCTCGATCTGGTGTTCCGGTGCTCGTGGGTCTCGGGCGACCCGCACCCCGCCGACGGCGAGCTGACGGAGGTGGGGTTCTACGACCTCGGCCAGATGACCGACGTCGCGCCGGAGCACGTCCGCAAGATCGCACTCGCCGTCGCGGAGGACGACCCGGCCACATTCCGGGGCGGCCGGTGAGTTCCCGCGTCGCTCTGGGCGACCTGCTCGACGCGCTCGCGCAGGATCAGGGCGACCCGGGAGGCGGGACCGCCAGCGGAGTCGTGACCGCGGTCGCCGCGGCACTGGCTCAGATGGTGAGTCGCTACAGCGCCGCAGAGCCCGCCGCGACCGGCATCGACCGCCGACTCGCCCGGCTTCGTGACGCGGCCGTGGCGGCAGCGGATGACGACGGCCGCGCGTCGGGCGCCCTCGGCGCCGCACTCCGACCGGCACAGGATGAGGATCCGGACGATCGCGATCGGCGCATCGTCGACGCGGCGACCCGTGCGATCGAGACGTCGGCCGCACTCGGCGACATCGCGCTCGGGGTGTGGACGGAGGTGCGCCTCCTCGCCGACGTCGGCAACCACCACCTCATGTCCGACGTCGCCGTCGCCTCCGATGCCGTGGCCGCAGGACTCGGCGGCGCGGCGACGAACCTCCGCGGCGGCCTCGCGCTCATCCATGCCCACGGCGATGCCCGCCCTGCCGAGGCGATGCACGGCGACCTGCTCGGCCGGCTCATCACGGCACGGCGCGAAGCGCGGGCTCTCGCCGACCGGCTCGGCGAGCCATAGCGAGACCTCGCCCGGCGGTTCTGCTTGCGGGCAGACGTCAATCGCCGCGGAGTACCTCGAGGGCGCGCGCGAGGTCGGGGGCGTACGGCGAGACGAAGGTCGACCACTCCCCCGTCACCGGGTGATCGAATGCGAGCCGGTGGGCGTGCAGCCACTGACGGGTCAGCCCGAGCCGGGCGGACAGCGTCGGGTCGGCGCCGTACAGCGGATCGCCGACGCAGGGATGCCGATGCGCGGCCATGTGCACACGGATCTGATGCGTCCGTCCGGTCTCGAGGTGCACCTCGAGCAATGATGCGCCCGGGAACGCCTCGAGCGTCTCGTAGTGGGTGACGGAGTCTTTGCCCGTGGGCGTGACGGCGAACTTCCAGGAGTGCGAGGGGTGGCGGCCGATCGGGGCATCGATCGTTCCCGAGAGCGGATCGGGATGACCTTGCACCACGGCGTGGTAGATCTTCTCGACCTCGCGCTCCTTGAACGCGCGCTTGAGCGCGACGTAGGCGCGCTCGCTCTTGGCGACGACCATGAGACCGCTGGTGCCGACATCGAGCCGGTGCACGACGCCCTGACGCTCGGCGGCACCCGTCGTGGCGATGCGATAGCCCGCGGCTGCCAGCGCGCCCAGGACCGTCGGTCCGTCCCACCCGAGCGACGGGTGCGCGGCGACGCCGGCCGGCTTGTCGACGACGACGATGTCGTCATCGTCGTGCACGATCCCCAGGTCGGGCACCGCGACCGGGACGATCTGCGCTTCAGCCCGCTCCTCCCAGAAGACGTCGAGCCAGGACCCGGCGACGAGCTTGTCGGACTTGCCGAGCGTGCGATCATCGAGGGTCACACCGCCCGCAGCCGCCACCTCCGCGGCGAAGGTGCGGGAGAATCCGAGCAGCTTGGCCAGCGCGGCGTCGACACGAACGCCGTCGAGTCCGTCGGGAACCGGGAGCGCGCGCTGCGGCATCTCAGCGGTCCGCGGGGGCGTCGGTCGTCGATTCGGCGGGCGCGTCTGCTGTTCGCCGCTCTCGTGAACCATCGAAGCGGATGCCGATCACCACGAGCACGGCGACGGAGATCATCATCGTCACGATGAACATGTCGGCGACGTTGTAGATCGCAGAGGGGAACCACAGCCACATCCACGGCGTGTGGATGAAGTCGATCACGTGCCCGACGAGGAAACCGGGTTCGCGCAGCAGGCGGTCGGTGAGATTGCCGAGCACGCCCCCCAGAAGGAGTCCGAGGACGATGGCCCACGACCGCGTGCGCACGCTGCGTACAGTGAGCACGATCACGACCACCGCGACAGCAGCGAGCACGATCGTGAAGAGCCACGTGACGCCGGTCCCCAGCGAGAACGCCGCACCGGGGTTCTTCGTCAGGTAAAGCTGGAAGAAGTCGCCGAGGACGGGGACCTCACGCTGGTACGGCAGGTTCTCGAGGGCGAGGTACTTCGTGAACTGGTCGGCGGCCAGCACCACTGCCGCGAGAATCGCGACGAGGGCACCGGCCGCCGGACCGTTCAGACGCTTGCGCGACGCCAAGGATTACGCGCCGGCCGAGACGCCGGTCGTGTCGAGATCGCGGAGCTTGCTCTCGATGAAGCCGCGGAGCTGACCGCGGTAGTCCTTCTCGAACTGCTGCAGCTCGGAGATGCGACCCTCGAGCGACACGCGCTCGGCTTCGAGACGCGCGACCTCGTCGCGGCCTCGGGCTTCTGCCTCGGAGATGATCGACGCGGCCTGGGCCTGCGCATCGGCGATGAGCTTGTCGCGCTGGGCCTTGCCCTCGGCGACGTGCTCGTCGTGCAGGCGCTGGGCCAGCTCGATGATGCCGGCGGATGCGGCGGCAGGAGCCATGTCGGCGGCCGCGGCGGGCTGCTCGACAGCGGCGACCGGCGCGGGCACCTCTTCGACGACGGCGTCGTCGGATGCGGCCGGCGCGGGGGTCTCGCCCGACTCGTAGGCTGCGAGCTTCGCCTTGAGCTCGTCGTTCTCAGCGATCGTCTTGCGCCATTCCACGACGATCTCGTCGAGGAAGTCGTCGACCTCATCGGGGTCGAATCCTTCCTTGAAACGCACGTGCTGGAACTGCTTGGTGACGACGTCTTCAGGGGTCAAAGCCATGGTGTTGTCCTCTTTCAGGGCTCACGACGCGGGCCGGTCAGCCGGCACCCGCCGCAGCGGGCCGTACCCACCCAGCATAGTCCGACGCTTTCTCGGCCGCGACGATCCCGCCGCGACCGCCTCAGACGAAGGCGATCACGCGAGTGATCGACAGCAGGATGAAGCACGCCAGCATGGTGAGCGGGAATGCCAGATCGATCGCGATGACACCGAGCCTGATCGGAGGAATGACCCGGCGCAGTGTCTTGATCGGGGGATCCGTGATCGTGTAGACGACCTCGGCGAGAACGAGGGTGAAGCCTCTCGGGCGCCACTCCCGGTTGAACAGCGGGATGTACTCCAGGATCAGTCGGACGAACAGAACGAGGATGTACAGCAGGAGGGCGAAGTAGACGAGTGCGGCGATCAGCCGTACGACATCCACGTCAGGTCACTGCGCGAACGGCGCCGCCTCAGGCTCAGCCTGAGCCACGGCGCCGTCGCCGGAGACGGCGATGTTCTCGGGCGAGAGCAGGAACACCTTGCTCGTCACACGCTCGATGCGGCCGTAGAGACCGAGGGACAGGCCGCTCGCGAAGTCGATGAGGCGGCGCGCATCGGCGTCGCTCATCTGCGAGAGGTTGATGATCACCGGCACACCCTCGCGGAAGTTCTCGGCGATGACCTGCGCGTCGCGGTACTGCTTGGGGTGGACGGTCAGAATCTCGCTCACGGTTCCCGTCGTGGGCTGACGCACGACCGCGGGGCGGTGCAGGGGCGTCACCGGCGCCGCCGGCTTCTCGACGGGCTTCTCACGGCGAGCCTGCTGCTGCTCGGCCTGCGGCTCTTCGTACATTTCTTCCTCATCTGCGAGGCCCAGGTAAACCATGGTCTTCTTCAGCGGGTTCGACATCGCATCCTCCGTTTGCTCGTCTGTTCCGAGGCTATCCGCGGTCCGGGCGCGGTCCCGTGATTGCCGATCCGATCCGCAGGTGTGTCGCACCGGCAGAGATCGCTTCGACGAAATCGCCGGTCATCCCGGCGGAGATCCAGGTCGCGCCGGGCGCGACGGTACGCAGGACGTCTGACGTCTGCGCGAGGCGGGCGAACGCCGCGGCGGGCTCCTCGCCGAGGGGGGCTACGGCCATGACGCCTCGGACCACCAGACCCGGGCACCGCTCCAACACGTGGGTGGCCAGGGCCTCGACTCCGTCCGGCGCGACGCCGCCACGACCCGGGTCATCGGTCAGGTTGACCTGCACGAGCACGTCGAGGGGCTCGCCCTCGGGCTCTGCGCCGTCGAGCGCGTCGGCGATGCGCGCGCGGTCGACGGAGTGGACGACATCCGCCGCTGCTCGCACCGCGCGCGCCTTGTTCGTCTGGGCCTGGCCGATGAAATGCCAGCGCATGCCCTCGAGCCCGGCGAGCTCCGCGCGCTTCGCGGTGAGCTCCTGCTGCCGGTTCTCCCCCACATCACGCACGCCCAGTGCGTGGAGCTGCGCGATGAGCTCAGGCGGGTGGAACTTCGTCACCACGACCCTCGTCACCTCGCCCGGGGCGCGACCCGACGCCCGCATCGCAGCGGCGATGCGGGCGTCGACGTCGGCGAGCCGTTCGGCCAGATCCGGCATGGGGCGATCGGCCTACTTCAGGAAGTCGGGGATGTCGAGGTCGTCGTCGCCGAAGACCGAGTCGTACGACTCGCTCTTGGCCGAGACCGGCACCGTCTCCTTGGTCTCGCGACGTTCGGAGGGCTCGGATGCCGCAGCCTCCTCGGCCGGAACCTCGGGCAGGACCGGCGGCGCGGAAGGACGAGCAGCGGCGATGGGCTCGATGCGGGTCTGCGGCTCGCCACCGTCGAAGCCTGCCGCGATGACCGTCACGCGGACCTCGTCGCCGAGGGTGTCGTCGATGACCGTACCGAAGATGATGTTCGCCTCGGGGTGCGCGGCCTCCTTGACGAGCTGCGCCGCATCGTTGATCTCGAAGATGCCGAGGTTCGACCCGCCCTGGATGGAGAGCAGGACGCCGTGGGCTCCCTCGATGGACGCTTCGAGAAGCGGCGACTCGACGGCGAGCTCGGCGGCCTTGATCGCGCGGTCGGCACCGCGCGCGGAGCCGATGCCCATGAGGGCCGAGCCAGCCCCCTGCATGACGGACTTCACGTCGGCGAAGTCGAGGTTGATGAGACCGGGGGTGGTGATCAGGTCGGTGATGCCCTGGACACCGGCGAGCAGCACCTGGTCGGCGGTCGCGAAGGCCTCGACCATCGAGATGCCGCGGTCGCTGATCTCGAGCAGGCGGTCGTTCGGGACGACGATGAGGGTGTCGACCTCTTCCTTCAGCTTCGACACGCCGGCCTCGGCCTGGCTCTGCCGACGACGACCCTCGAACGAGAAGGGCTTCGTGACGACACCGATCGTGAGCGCACCGATCGACTTGGCGATACGTGCAACGACGGGCGCGCCGCCGGTGCCGGTGCCACCGCCCTCGCCGGCAGTCACGAAGACCATGTCGGCGCCCGCGAGCGCCTCTTCGATCTCTTCGGCGTGGTCCTCCGCAGCACGACGCCCGACCTCGGGGTCGGCGCCGGCGCCCAGGCCGCGCGTCAGCTCACGGCCGACGTCGAGTTTGACGTCCGCATCGCTCATCAGGAGCGCCTGGGCGTCGGTGTTCACCGCGATGAACTCGACACCCCGCAGCCCCAGCTCGATCATCCGGTTGACGGCATTGACGCCGCCACCGCCCACACCGACGACCTTGATCACCGCGAGGTAGTTCTGGTTCTGGCTCATGCCGGCCTCCATCTCGTCCCGAACCCTGCTCGTAAACCTTCAACCTCACGTAGAGGTTTAAAGAATTGCCGGGTATGCAATTCCTGAGGTTGAAGCTACGCACTCGTGGACGCACCCGACGGACGTGAGCGGCGTGTCGCGACATCCCACGTGTCATGGGCTTCCAGCAGGGTCGCCCGGTCCCGGCCGACCTCAGCGGACGACGGCCGCCTGCGGCGACGAAACGTCGTATCCCGAGGCATCCGGCCGCGCGTTCATCAGCGCTTCGAGCGCCTGAACCTTCTTGGCCGAGTCGGCGGGCCCACCCCAGACCACCGAGCGGCCGTCGCCGAGGGTCAAGGTGACGTCGTTGGGCGTCGTCGCGGACAGCACGGTCACCTGCGAACGCAGCGAGTCCGGAAGCGATCGGAACACCTGCCCCGCTGCGGCGAAGGTGCTCGACGACAGACCGCCTTCGACCTCGATGAGCGGCTGACCGGCCGGCGGCTCGGGCGTAGTCGAGAGCGCGACCCCGGCCGCGTCGACGAGGGTGTAGCCGGCCTCGCCCTGCACGGCTCCCACCGGCGTCCGCTCGACGATGCGCACCACGAGCTCGTGCGGCGGCCTGGCCTCGAGGCTGTACGACTCCACCAGCGGGAAGGAGACGAGCGCCGCCTTCACGGCGCTCTCGTCGACGAGCGGCATCGGCGTGCCCAGCTGCCCTTCGAGGGCGGTCTCCACCGCTCCCGGGTCGAGCTGCGCGGTGCCGACGATCGTGATGCGCTCAACGGCGAACAACGGGCTGTACGCGGCTCCGATCGACCCGAGGACGAGCGCGACGAACAACCCCGCGGAGACCAGCCAGATGCGTCGGCGCCGACGCTGACGCGCGGTGAAACGTCGGACCTCGCGCCGGAGCGCGCGCCGACGCGCCCGCGCCGCTCCCCACAGGTCGCGCGCGGTGAGCGGCGTGCGACCTGTGTCGTCGTCGTCCGCGACACCCGGTGTCGACGGGGTCTCGGGCTCCGCCCGCGCGGGCGGATCGAACGGGATGATGGGCGCGATCCCGTAGTCACGGCCGCGTTGATGCCACATCTCCTCGACGGGCTGAGTCTCGGTCGCATCCGGCGACGAGCCCTCCGCAACGTCACCCGCATCCGGACCGTCCTGCGCCCGACGCGGCGGGTCGACGCGCCGCGTCGCGAGCGGGCGACGAGCGTCCTGGGCGTCTGCGCCGTCGTGCCCGCCGGCGGGCCGTGACGAGGGCGGCAGCGGGCTCGGGCGGCGCATCGGCTAGTCCTCCGTCCGAGCGAGCGCTTCGAGCACCTGCGGGACGATGAGGTTCACGTTGCCGCAACCCAGCGTGACGATGAAGTCGCCCTCGCGTGCGACGCCTGCCGTGTAGTCGGCGGCCTTCTGCCAGTCGGCGACGAAATGGACGCGCTCGGGGTCGGCGAACGCCCCGCTGACGAGTTCACCGGTGACGCCGGGAACCGGATCTTCGCGGGCCCCGTAGACGTCGAGGACGACGGTGTGGTCGGCGTGCGTCTCGAGGACGTCCGCGAACTCGCGGAACATCTCCTGGGTGCGCGAGTACGTGTGCGGCTGGTGGAGCGCGATGATGCGCCCATCGCCGACAACGGTGCGGGCCGCCGAGAGGGCGGCGGCCACCTCGGTCGGGTGGTGCGCGTAGTCGTCGTACACGCTGACTCCGCGGGTCACGCCGTGCAGCTCGAACCGCCGGGCCGTGCCCCCGAACCCTTCGACGGCACGCAGCGCGCGCTCGAGCTCGAACCCGAGGGCGATCAGCCCGGCGACGGCGCCAGCGGCGTTCATCGCGTTGTGCGCACCCGGCACCGAGAGTCGGCCGTGGACCGTGTCTCCCCCGGCAGTGAGCGAGAACGACACCGGCCCGTGCGTCACGATGTCGGAGACCCGAACGTCGGCCTCGGCCGCCTCACCGAACGTGATCACTCGGCGGTGCGTCAGAGCGGCGGCGACACGCGCCGCGCCCGGGTCGTCAGCCGAGATGACGACGGCCTCTCGCGCGCCGTCGCCGAATCGCACGAAACCGTCGTAGAACGCCTCGCGGGTCTCCCAGTGGTCGAGGTGGTCGGGGTCGACGTTGGTGATCAGGGCGATCGAGGTGTCGTAGAGGAGGAAGGTGCCGTCGGACTCGTCGGCCTCGATGACGAAGACGTCGTCGTCTCCCGTCGCACTCGAGACCCCCAGGTCGGCGATCACGCCGCCGTTCACGAAAGTCGGACGGGTTCCGAGGCCACGCAGCGCGGTCACGATCATGCCCGTGGACGTGGTCTTGCCGTGCGCCCCGGCCACCGAGACCAGCCGCCGTCCTCCGATGAGCCAGTGCAGGGCCTGCGACCGGTGGATGACGTGCAGGCCACGCTCTTTGGCGAGGAGGAACTCCGGGTTCTCGGGCCAGATCGCGCCCGTGTGGACGACCGTGTCGGCGTCGTCGGGGAGGTGGGCCGCGGCGTGTCCGACGTGGACGTCCGCCCCGCGCGCCGCGAGCGCGCGCATCGCGGGGCTGTCGGCGCGGTCTGAACCGGAGACGCGGATGCCGCGGTCGAGGAACATCCCGGCGAGGCCGGACATGCCCGATCCACCGATGCCGATGAAGTGCGCGGCGGTGATGTCGGCGGGGATCGGGAGGCTCAAGTCGGGTCTGATCATGACCCGTCAAGTCTAGGTCGCCCGGCTGACAGGGCCGCCCGCCACGCCCTCAGCGCTGCTGCGCGGCGTCGAGCAGAGCGACGACGTTGGCGGCGCCCTCGCGCGTGCCGACCGTGCCGGCGGCGCGCCGCATCCGGTCGAGCTCACCCTCGTCCGCGAGCAGCGGGACGATCTCGGCGCGCACCCGCTCGGGAGTGAAGTCGGCGTCGGGGATGATGCGCGCAGCGCCGGCTCGGACCGCACCCGCCGCATTCAGCGCCTGCTCGCCGTTGCCCACGGCGTAGGGCACGTAGATGGCCGGGATGCCGAGCGCGGTGACCTCGCTCACCGTCGCGGCTCCCGAGCGCGAGATCACGACATCGGCGAGAGCGAACGCCAGGTCCATGCGATCGAGATACGGCACGACGCGGTAGTCCGGCGACGAACCGTCGGGCACCTCGTTGCGTTCGCCTGCAGCATGCAGCACCTGCCAGCCGGCGGCGACGATGTCGCGCCATGAGCCGGCCAGCGCCTCATTGAGCCGGCGTGCGCCGAGGGAGCCGCCGAACACCAGGACGACGGGGCGCGCAGGATCGAGACCGAACGCGGCTGCGGCCTCGGTACGACGCGCTGCCCGGTCGAGGTCGACGATCTCACGGCGGAGCGGCATCCCGACCACCTGAGCGCCGCGCAGGGGCGTCCCCTCGAAGACCGTGCCGGTTGCAGCGGCCTTGCGCGCACCGAGCACGTTGGCGAGCCCGGGCCGCGCATTGGCCTCATGGACGACGTAAGGCACACTCTCACGGCGCGCCGCGATGTAGGCGGGGGCGGCCGCGTAACCGCCGAATCCCGCGACGACGTCGACTCCCCGCTCACGGATGTAGGTGCGCACCTGCGCAACGGCTCGCAGCCAGCGTGCCGGGAACCGCACCGCCGCACCGTTGGGTCGCCGCGGGAACGGCACCTTGTCGACGATCAGCAGTTCGTATCCGCGCTGCGGCACCAGACGGGATTCGAGCCCCTCTCGCGTACCGAGCACCAGCACGGTGTCGTCGGAACGTCGGTCGCGCAGTTCGTCGGCCACGGCGAGCAGCGGATTGACATGCCCCGCCGTGCCGCCGCCCGCCAGAAGGTAGGTGGTCACCGGATCGAGCCTACCGGCGGGCGGACCCGGCCCGAGCGGCCGCGGGCCGGACGGGGCGAGCACCCGAGGCCACGTCGAGCGCCGGGGTGCGCACCGGCAGCGTCCGCGCGAACGAGAGCAGCACCCCGGTGGCCAGAAGACCCGAGACGAGGGATGTGCCGCCCTGTGACATGAACGGCAGGGGCACCCCGAGGACGGGGAAGATGCGAAGGACGACGCCGATGTTCACGAGCGCCTGGCCGACCACCCAGATGGTGATGCCGCCGGCGACGATCCGCACGAACGGGTCGTGCGTCTTGCGGACGATGTGGAAGGCGCCCACCGCGTAGAGCGCGAACAGCGCGAGGACGACGGCGCAGCCGATGAGGCCGAGCTCCTCCCCCACGATCGCGAAGATGTAGTCGTTCGCGGCGGCGGGGAGCCACTGGTACTTCTCCCGCGAATTGCCGAGACCGAGACCGAAGACGCCGCCGCTCGCGAGCGCCCAGATGCCGTGGAGCGGCTGGTAGCACGAGCCCGCATCGGCGAAGTAGCAGTCCGTCGAATCGACGTTGAGGAAGCTCATGATCCGCGCCATGCGGTTGGGGCTCGTGACCGCGAAGACCGCGGCCGCACCGACCACGAGGAGGAGCGGGATCACGAACAGCCGCAGTTTGACGCCGGAGAAGAACAGGCACCCGAGCAGGATCGCCATGAGGATCATCGCGGTGCCCAGGTCGTGCCCGCCCATGACGGTGCCGATCACCAGCGCTCCGACCGGGACGACCGGGATGAACACGTGCTGCCACTTCGACAGGAGAGTCTGCTTGCGATAGAGCACGAACCCCAGCCATACCGCGAGGGCGAGCTTCAAGAACTCCGACGGTTGAGCCTGCAAGCCGAAGACCGAGATCCAGTTGGTGTTTCCGTCGTTGTGAACACCCAGTCCGGGCACGAAGACCAGCAGCTGCAGCAGAATGCCGACGATGAGCGCCGGCCACGCGATGCGCTTCCAGAAGCGCAGCGGCATCCGGCTCGCGATGAACATCAGCGGGATGCCGAGCAGAGCGAACACGGCCTGCTTCAGCACCGTTTCGAACGGGCTCGCGTCCGCCGTGGCCATCGTCGCCGAGAGCACCATCACGAGACCGAACCCGGTCAGGATGAGGGCGGTCGAGGCCAGCAGCAGGAACTCGCTCGGCACCGGGGCGAACGCGCGTCCCAGCGACACGCGCGCGGCGAAGCCGCTTCGCGTCGGGCCGTCGTCAGCGAGTTTCGTCGGGGGCGGCGTCGGGCGGCTCGGCGTCGTGGTCACCGTCTCCCCTTCCGATCCGTTCGCGCACGGCCTCCGCGAAGCGGCGACCGCGGTCTGCGTAGGAGGCGAACTGATCGAACGAGGCTGCTGCAGGGGCGAGGAGGACCACGTCCCCGACACCAGCGACCTCGGCCGCCAGTTCGACGACCCGTGCCATGACATCCTCAGTCTGAGTCGCCTCGACCTCGATCACCGGAACCGCGGGGGCGTGTCGCGCGAACGCCGCGAGGACGGCCGTGCGATCCTCGCCGATGACGATGGCGGCCTTCGTGGCCGCTCCGCGTCCGGCGACGAGCGCGGAGATGTCGACTCCCTTGAGGAGCCCGCCCACGACCCAGATCGCACCCGGGAAGGCGGCGAGCGACGACGCCGCCGCGTGCGGGTTCGTGGCCTTCGAGTCATCGACCCAGGTCACGCCCGCCACCCGTGCCACCACTTCGATGCGGTGGGGGTCGAGTCGGAATGCCAGCACCGCCGCGCGGATGGCGGCGGGCTCGACGTGGAGGGATCGCGCGAGAGCCGCCGCCGCGAGAATGTTCGCGACGATATGAGGAGCCGCCAGGTCACGCGCGGCGAGCTCCGCGACCGTCGTCAGTTCGAGGGCGGAGGCGCGCCGGTCGTCATGGAAGGCGCGATCGACGAGGATGCCGTCCACGAGCCCCAGATCACTGGGACCGGGCACGCCGAGGTCGAACCCGATGGCACGACAGCCCTCGACGACCTCCGCCTCCTCGACCATCTCGCGCGTGGCGACATCCGCCTTGTTGTAGACGCAGGCGACACGCGTGTTCTCGTACACCACGGCCTTCGCGTCTCGATAGGCCTGGAAAGACCCGTGCCATTCGAGGTGGTCGTCGGCGAGATTCAGGCAGACGCTCGCGTGCGGCGAGAGCCGATCGGGGCCGTCTGCCAGGCCGAGATACCAGAGCTGATGGCTCGACACCTCGACGACCAGCACATCGAAACCGCTCGGGTCACGGACGGCGTCGAGCACCGGCACACCGATGTTGCCGCACGGCGCCGCTCGCAGACCACCGGCGGCCAGCATCGCCGCGGTGAGCTGAGTCGTGGTCGTCTTGCCGTTCGTGCCCGTGATGAGAAGCCAATCGGCCGGGCTCCCGTCGGGGCGGACGACTTTGTCGCGCACGCGCCAGGCGAGTTCGATGTCACCCCACAGCGCGATGCCGCTCTCGCGCGCCCAGCGGATCACAGGGTGGTGAGGGGGGAAACCCGGAGAAGCGATCACGACGTCGGGCGCGTGCGCCACGACGGCATCGGGAACGCTCTGCAGCGAGCCGTCGTGGAGCGAGACGCCGATGACCGGCAGAAGCCGCGCGTACTCCGCATCCGCTCCTTCGGTCGCCACCAGGACATCCGCGCCGAGCTCGGCGAGGGTGTCGGCTACCGAGAAGCCGGTGACCGAGAGCCCGAGGACCACGACGCGGAGGCCACGCCAGTCGGCGTGCCAGCTCGTCAGCTCGTCCAGACGCGCGGTCATACCGCCGCCAACCAGGCCACGTAGAACAGTCCGACACCGCCGACGGCGAGCATTCCCGCGATGATCCACATGCGCACGACGATCGTCACCTCGGGCCAGCCGCGCATCTCGAGATGGTGGTGGAAGGGGCTCATGAGGAACAGCCGTTTTCCGCCCGTGGCCTTGAAGTAGTACCGCTGGAGGATGACCGACCCGGGGGCGATGATGAACACGCCCGCGATGATGACCGCCAGCAGCTCGGTGCGCGAGAGCACGGCCATGGCGACGATGACGCCGCCGATGGCCATCGATCCGACGTCGCCCATGAAGATCTTCGCCTTCGGAGCGTTCCACCACAGGAACCCCACGAGCGCGCCGACGAACGACGCGGAGATGATCGTGAGATCCATCGGGTCGTTGGTCGTGTAGCACGCCGACTCGTAGGCCGGAACGAGCGCGCCGCTCGCGCAGCGCTGCTGGAACTGCCAGAACGTCACGAGGCTGTAGGCGGACACCGTGAAGATGCCCGCGCCGGTGGCCAGACCGTCGAGACCGTCGGTGAGGTTCGTGGCGTTCGACCATGCGACCGCCTGGAACGAGATCCACGCGAGGTACAGAAGCCACCCGGCGACACCGCCCAGGGCCATGAACGACAGCCAGTCGATGTCGCGGAACAGGGAGATGAACGGGCGCCCCACCGGCTGGCCGCCGTGGTTGGGAACGAGGAGGGCCAGCACGCCGAACGAG
This sequence comes from Microbacterium sp. F1-18, assembly GCF_052921305.1. Classification (NCBI taxonomy): domain Bacteria; kingdom Bacillati; phylum Actinomycetota; class Actinomycetes; order Micrococcales; family Microbacteriaceae; genus Microbacterium; species Microbacterium sp. F1-18. The sequence goes on from NZ_JBREVD010000002.1 coordinate 789,466, forward strand.
ACGGCGACGATCACCTGCCCCGCGACCTTCCGCCACCCCGACAGGCCGAGGCTCCGCTGCGAGCGGACCTTCATGTAGTCGTCGATGAATCCGACGACACCGAGACCGACCATCATCCAGATCACGAGCAGACCCGACATCGACGGCGGCGCGCCACCGGTCAACGTGCCGACGAGGTAGCCGACGATCGTCCCGATGATGAAGATGATGCCGCCCATCGTGGGCGTTCCGCGCTTGGCGTGATGGCTCGGGTTGGTCGCGTCGTCGGGCGTGCGGATGACCTGCCCCCAGCCCAGCTTCTCGAAGAGCCGGATGAACAGGGGGGTCAGGAAGAGTGTGAACGCGAGGGAGATCGTCGCGGCCGTCAGCAGGGATCTCACGAGAAGAATTCTCCCAGACGATCGCCGAGGTGCCGCAGTCCGGCGGAGTTGGACGACTTCACGAGCACGCGGTCGCCGGCGCGCAGCTCCTCGATCAGATAGTCGTACGCGGCGTCGGCATCGGCGAAGAACACCGCCTCGCCGTCCCACGACCCCTCGCCGATGGCGGCGAGGTAGAGCCGCCGTGCATCGGCGCCGATGACGACGATGCGCTCGATCCGCAGGCGAACCGCCTGGAGGCCGACGCGATCGTGCTCGTCACCGGCGAACTCGCCGAGCTCGCTCATCGCGCCGAGCACGGCGACCTTCCGTTCGCCGGGCTGCGTGATCTGCGCGAGGGTGCGCAGAGCCGCGGCCATCGAGTCGGGGCTCGCGTTGTAGGCGTCGTTGATGATGCGCACCGACTCGGACCCGAGCGGCTGCATCCGCCAGCGCTCCGCCAGCTCGACCGTCTCGAGCCGCGCGACGGCGTCTTCGAGGGCCACCCCCAGTTCGAGGGCGGCGGTGATCGCGGCCAGCGCGTTCATGACGTGGTGCTCACCGAGCACGCGCAGCCGCAGCGGCATCCGCTGCTCGCCGACCACGATCACGCAGGACGTCCCCGAGGCATCGACCTCGACGTCGTCGGCGCGCACCTCTGCCGCCGGACCGCGTCCGAACCAGCGGACACGGACGCCTCGGGCCTCGGCGACGGCCGCCATCGTCGCGACACGCGCATCGTCGGCGTTGAGGACTGCCACACCACCGGGGCGGACGGCCTCGACCAGCTCGGTCTTGGCCTTGAGGGTCGCCTCCACGCCGCCGAAACCGCCGGCATGCGCCATCCCGACCATGAGGACCACGCCGACGTCCGGGGTCACCAGACCCGCGAGACGCGCGATCTGTCCCGAGCCGTCGGCTCCGAACTCGCTGACGAGGTACCGGGTGTCATCCGCGACCCGGAGCATGGTCAGCGGCGCGCCTACCGAGTTGTTGAACGAGGCGCGGGGCGCGACCGTCGGGCCCTCCCCCTCGAGGATGCGGGCGAGGAGGTTCTTCGTCGTGGTCTTGCCGTTCGATCCCGTGATGCCCACCACGCGGAGGTCGCCTGCGGCGCGCACCCGGCCCACGACCTCGCGCGCGAGGTCGGCCAGCGCGGTGACCGCGTCGGCGACGAGGATCTGCGTGATCTCGGCGTCGACGAGGTGCTCGACGATCGCGAGCGATGCACCGGCCTCGGCCGCGGCCGGCACGAAGAGGTGTCCGTCGGTCGCGTCGCCCGGCTTGGCCACGAACACGTCGCCGGAGCCGATGTTGCGCGAGTCCGTGTCGACCGTTCCGCCGACGCGGGTATCGGGGCCGTCGCCACCGGCGAGGTGGAGGGTGCCCGAAAGCACCCGGGCGATGTCGGACAACGGAAGGGAGATCATGTTCAATCCTCAGACGCGCACATGCGCGTCACTGGGTCACGGGGAGCAGCGGCGTCTGCGAGTCGGACGGCATGATCCGGTAGTGCTTGAGCACCTGGGTCATGGCCTTCTGGAACGCCGGCCGGTTGGCTGCAGACAGACGCAGGGTCTTCGGCTCGTCGAACGCCGTCAGGACAACATACTTCGGATCGTCGGCCGGCGCGTAGCCCACCAGCGACGTGTAATAGAGGTTGTCCTTGTACGCGCCGGTGTTCGGATCGACCTTCTGAGCGGTGCCCGTCTTACCCGCCATGCGGTAGCCCGGGATCGCGATGTCATCGGCGAGCGTGCCCTGCGCGAAGACGTTCTCGAGCATCTCGCTGACCTGGCTGGCGGTGCTCTCCTTGATGACGCGCACCGGCTCGGGCAGGTCGGGCTCGGTCACGGTACCGTCGGCCGCGGTGCAGGACTCGACGAGGCTCAGCGGCTCGCGCACACCGCCGTTCGCGATGGTCTGGTAGACCGATGCCACCTGCGGGGCGGTCACGGTGAAGGCCTGGCCGAACGTGGTCGTGTAGTACGTCTGGTTGTCCCACTGGTCGGTCGGGATGTAGGTGCCCTTGGGCTCCCCCGACCAGTTGAGCGCCGTGCCCTCGCCGACACCGAACTTCTTGAGGTACTCGAGCCGGGTCTCGGGATCGACCTGCGTGCCGAACTGCGACAACGCGACGTTCGACGAGGTGACGAGCCCGCCGGTGAGGGTCAGGTTCTGCGCCTCGTGGTGCTCGGAGTCGTTGACGACGGCGCCGTTGGGGAACTCCATCCGATCCGGCGACCACGCGGTCGACAGCGGCGTGAGTCCCGCCGCCTCGATGGCGGTCGCCGCCGTGACGGGCTTGAAGGTCGATCCCGGCTCGTACGAGTCGCGGAACAGCCGGCTGCCGCGATCGGCCGGGTCGGATGCCGCGATGTCGTTCAGATCGACGCTGGGGTACTCAGCCGCTGCCCGGATCTTTCCCGTGGCGACCTCCACGACGAGGATCGAGCCGCTCTCGGCCCCGAGGTTCTGGGTCTGCTCGGCGATCAGCTGCTGCATGTACCACTGCAGATCGCGATCGATCGTCAGGCGCAGCGTTCCGCCGTTGACGGGCGCGGGATCTTCGATCTCCGTCCCGGGGATCACGACGCCATCGAGCCCCCGCATGTACCGGACCGTGCCGTCGCTGCTCTGCAGGCACGAGTTCTGCAGCGACTCCATCCCCTCGAGCGGGGTCTCGTCCGAACCGACGAATCCGATGACGTTGCCCGCGACGGCCCCGTCGGGATAGGTCCGATGCGGGTGGGGGTCGAAGCCCACGAACGGGAGCTTGAGATCGGCGAGGGCGCGGTACTGCGCCGTCGATATCCCACGCTCGAGATAGGCGAATCGCGACTCGGGATCAGCAGCGACGGCGGTCGTGACGATGCCCTCGACCTCGGCGGCATCCTGCCCGGTCACGGCGGCGATCTCGGTCGCCAGCTCGGGCCACGTGACGGTGACGGTCTGACCGTCGTCGTTCTTGCGCTTGATCCCGTTCGCGGCGAGCTTCGGGTCGATCTTCGCATCGTAGACGGAGGTCGTCGTCGCGAGCGGTGCCCCGTTGGTGTCGGTGATGTCGCCGCGCGTCCCGAAGAGTTCCGTCCCGGCCTCCATCGCCAGGTTTCGGGCGTCCGTCTGGTGCTCGTCGGCGTTGACGACCTGGATGTCGACGAGCCGGACGATGAAGGCGACGAGGACGATGAGGACGACGAGGAGTGCGACGACCGTACGGCGGCGCGGACTGCGGGTGGCTCGTGTCGTCATGGTTCTCAGTGTGTGCTCGGGGCGGGCAATCCGTCGGCGATGGGCGGGGGTGTCGCACGATCGGCACCGACCAGCTCGTCGGTGCTCGTGCCGGACGCGAGACTCGCGTCGGGATCGGTGACCAGCGGCACGCCGGCGACGAGGGAGTTCGCGACGGCGGCTCGGCCCAGGGCGTCGACGTTCGAGTGCGAGCCGGCAGCGCTGGCGGCGCCCAGCACGGCTCCGTCGCTGAGCCGCAGGTAGCTCGGCGACTCCGCGATCACCATGCCCAGCGCGGTGGCGTTCGCCGCGAGGTACTGGGGAGAGGCGAGCCCCGCGAGATCGTCCTGGATGATCTGCTTCTGCCAGGTGAGCTGGCGCTGCTGCTGCGAGAGCGAGGAGATCTCGTACGAGGTCTGGGTCGTGAGGATCGACAGCCCCATCTGCACCGCCCCGATGAGCACCGCCCCGGACACGGCGATGACGCCGTAGAGCATGCGCGGGCGGCGGCGACGGGCGGCGCCCGTGACCAGGCGCAGATCGCGCTGGCGTTCCCGCTCCCCCTCGCGCGGCAGGCGGCCGGGAACGCTCGCGAAGAAGTCGTCACCGAGCGGCGATGGGATGCGGGCGGTGTTGTCGGCAGTCACGAGGCCTCCCTCATCCGTTCCGCCGCACGCAGCCGGACCGGCGTCGCGCGGGGATTGCGTTCACGTTCTTCCTCGGACGCCAGTTCCGCGCCGCGCACCAGCAGCCGGAACCGCGGCGCGTGTTCGGGGAGCTCGACGGGCAGGCCGCTCGGCGCGGTCGAGGACGAGGCCTCGGCCAGCACGCGCTTGACCGCGCGGTCTTCGAGCGACTGGTACGACATGACGACGATGCGCCCGCCGACGGCCAGCGCATCGAGCGCGGCGGGCAGAGCGCGTTCGAGCACGGCGAGCTCGGCGTTGACTTCGATGCGCAGCGCCTGGAAGACGCGCTTCGCGGGATGCCCCGAACGATCGCGCTGGACGGCCATCGGGGTCGCGGCGATGAGGACATCGACGAGCTCGCCGGAACGGGTCAGCGGAGCTCGGCCGCGCGCTTCGATGATCGCCCGCGCATACCGCCCGGCCAGCTTCTCCTCGCCGTAGCGCTCGAAGATGCGGCGCAGGTTGCCCTCGCTGTAGGTCGCGAGGATCTCCGCCGCGGTCGTACCCGCCGTCTGGTCCATCCGCATGTCGAGGGGCGCGTCCTGCGCGTATGCGAATCCGCGGTCGGCCTCGTCGAGCTGCAGCGACGACACGCCCAGGTCGAAGAGGATGCCGTCGACACGGCGGATGCCGAGCGAGTCGAGGGCCTCGCGGATGCCGTCGTAGACGGTGTGCACGAGGTCGACGCGATCGCCGAACCGTGCCAGCCGCTCTCCCGCGATGCGCAGAGCGTCGGTGTCACGGTCGAGGCCGACCAGCCGCACGTCGGGGAACTTCTCGAGCAGAGCCTCCGAGTGACCGCCCATGCCTTCGGTCGCGTCGACGACGACGGCGCCCTCGCGCTGGAGCGCGGGAGCGAGCAGCTCGACGCAGCGGTCGAGCAGAACGGGGGTGTGGATGTCGTCGTTCGTCATGGTCATGGAGGGACGGGGCCCGGAGCCGTGATCCCCCTCCGCTGCGACCTGACACCGGGGAAGTGCGTCAGGGCCAGCGGCTGAGGATCACGGCCACGGGGTCAGAAGAGTCCCGGGATCACCTCCTGCTCCATGTCGGAGTACGCGTCTTCGTTGCCGGCGGCGTAGGCGTTCCAGGCATCGGCGTCCCAGATCTCGGCGTGTGCGCCGACGCCGGTCATGACCAGCTCTCGGCCGAGACCGGCATAGGTGCGCAGGTGCGGCGGCACCGTGATGCGGTTCTGGCTGTCGGGCTTCTCCGCGCTCGCGCCCGAGAGGAACATGCGCTGGAAGTCGCGCGCCTGCTTGTTCGTCAGGGGCGCTTCGCGGATCCGCTCGTAGACGCGCTCGAACTCGACCGTGCTGAAGACGTAGAGGCACCGCTCCTGGCCGCGCGTGACGACGACACCAGGGCCGAGGTCGTCGCGGAATTTGGCGGGGAGGATGACGCGGCCCTTCTCGTCGAGCTTGGGGGTGTGCGTGCCGAGAAGCATGGTGCTCCACCACCCCCTCCCGGCCCGTCGGTGCGCACCACTTTACTCCACTTTCCTCCACTTCACTATGGCAGGCGCGCCCGTTCCTCCCCCGAGGCACAAAAAAGAGCACCGACCCGGAGGTCGGTGCTCTGAAAGTGAGGTGGCTGACGTCAGCGTTCGCCGTTGCGGCGGTCCCATCGGTCGTTCATCCGGTCCATGAAACTCGAGGAGCGGGCGGTCGGCTTGCGGGTGCCGGCCGTGGCCGCCGGCCGGCTCGCGGCGGCGTTCCGAGAGGGGGTCAGCGCCAGCACGACACCCCCGACCATCACGAGGAAGGCGACGACGCCGATCGCGATGATGCTGCTCGAGACGCCGGCGATCAGACCGCCGAGACCGAGGAGGACGAGGACCGCACCGTAGACGATGTTGCGGTAGCTGAGGGACTGACCTTCGCGCGGAGCACTGACGACGTCTGCTTCATTGCGCATGAGATGGCGTTCCATCTCGTCGAGCAGCCGCTGCTCCTGTTCTGACAGTGGCATGCATCCCCCTCTGTTCGGGTACCGGTGCGCCCGATTCTACGCGCGCTGATGAGAACTAGGCTAGGCCCGTGACGAGCTCCGCCGACCCGATCTCGACCGTTTCCCAGCGACTGGAAAGATTCGCGTTGGATCGGCGGGCCGAGGTCGCCGATCTCGGGGCTGAAGCGGCCGATTTCGTCGACCGCGCCCTCACCGCCGTCGCCGGCGGCAAAAGGCTGCGCGCCCGCTTCCTGTCGGCAGGACACGCGGCGGCCGGCGCCCCGTCCGGCGACGCCGACATCGCCGGCGTCGCCGCGTCGCTCGAGATCTTCCACGCCGCTGCACTGGTGCACGACGACCTCGTCGACAACTCCGACACCCGGCGGGGCCGCCCCGCCGCGCATCGGGCTCTCGAAGAAGCGCACCGTCGATCGGGCTGGCTGGGCGATGCCGACGCCTTCGGACGCGCCGCGGCGATCCTGCTCGGCGACCTGCTCATCGCCTGGAGCGATGACCTCCTCGAAGACGCCCTCGACGGGCACCCGCGCGCGGCCGATGTGCGCCGCCAGTACGCGACGATGCGCCGCGACGTGACCGTCGGGCAGTACCTCGATGTCGCGGAGGAAGCCGCGTGGGCGACGGCACCCGACGGGGAACACGCCGCGCGCGCCCTCCGCGTCGCGTCGTACAAGTCGGCCCGCTACAGCGTGCAGCAGCCGCTGCTGATCGGCGCCGCGCTCGGCGGCGCCACCGCGGCTCAGCGCGAGACCCTCGCAGACTTCGGTCACGCCGTCGGGCTCGCCTTCCAGCTGCGAGACGACGTGCTCGGCGTCTTCGGCGACTCTTCGGTGACGGGCAAGCCGTCCGGAGACGACCTTCGCGAGGGCAAGCGCACGGTCCTCATCGCTTATGCCCGTGAGGCGATGGACGACGCCGGCCGGTCCGACCTCGATGCCGCGCTCGGCGACCGGACCCTCGATGAGGCGACCATCGCTCGGCTGCAGAAGGTCATCCGAGAAAGCGGCGCCGTCGAGCGCCTCGAAGGCGAGATCGATCGCCTCTCTACGGCCGCGGACACGGCACTCGAGAACGCCCCGATCGGGGCTGCCGAGGTGGCCCTCCTGCGCGAGATCGCCGACGCCGCCATCCGACGCTCCGCCTGAGTCGACGGCTTCCGCCTCCGCTGACGGGCGCTGCGTCAGGCGAGAGTCTGAGCGACCCGTCGGACCTCCGCCTTGCGCCCCGCACGCAGAGCCGCGATCGGAGCCGCTCCGATCGATTCCTCGATCGCGAACAGCCAGTCAATCGCCTCGTCATCCGAGAACCCGACGTCGTGCAGCACGGTGATGGTGCCGCGCAGCGACGAGAGCGGTGCACCGTCGAGGAAGAACGCCTCGGGAATGCGGAACGTGCCGTCGCGGCGCGACCCGATGAGGTGATTCTCATCCAGCAGCCGGCGGACGCGGCTGAGCGTCTCACCCGTGAGGTCGACCACATCGGGCAGCGTCAGCCAGGACAGGGGAACGACGGGGTAATCGGCAGTGCTCACCCCTTCACTATGTCACTTCCACTCGGCGTCGCGGCTCCCGCGTCCGGCTCATTTCACACGAGTCACAGCAGTCACATCGGTTGACACCTCTCACAGCCGCGTGTCAGCGTTTCCGAGACCTCCGAGAAGGGACCCTCCGTGCGCCGCGACTCGATCTCTCCCCCGCACCCACCGCGACCCCGCCTGCGCGGCATGGTCGCGCCCGCCGTCGTGGGCTCGATCGCGCTGAGCCTGACGGCGCAGCCCGCCGCCGCCACCCCCACGGTCGAGACGGCCCATCGGGATGGCGCGCCCGGGGCGACGTTGCGTTCGGCTGTGCCCGGTGCCGCCTCCGCGCGTCCGCTCGCGGCTCGACCGGCCGAGCACACGGTCGTGCTCGGCGACACGATCAGCCGGATCGCATCCGCCTATGGGCTCCGTACGGTCGACCTCCTCGCATGGAACGGTCTGGACTGGTCATCCGTCATCCGTCCCGGAGACCGGATCCGGCTGAGCGCCGAGGCGGGCGCGTCCGCCGCGGTCGCTCCCGCCCCGCAGGTCGCGCCCGCCGGAACCACCCACACCGTCTCGACCGGCGAAACGCCCTGGTCGATCGCTCAGGCCCACGGCATCGGGGTCGGCGCCCTGCTCGCCGCGAACGGGCTCGGGGACGGAGCGGTGATCTTCCCCGGCCAGACCCTCGCGGTCCCCTCGGCCGCCGGCGCGACGGCGATGCCCGCCCCCGCGGCCGTCTCTCAGGCGACCCCGATCGCCGCCGCGACTCACACCGTGGCCGCCGGCGACACGCTGTCGGCGATCGCCGCCGCGAACGGCCTGGGCCTGGACGCCCTGCTCGCCGCGAACGGGCTCGACCGCTCGTCGATCATCTACCCGGGACAAGCGCTCGTGATACCAGGCGCCGCGGCGACTCCGGCTGTCGCGACGTCCGCGCTGGTCGACCTCGGCCTCGACGCGGAGCAGATCGAGAACGCCCGACTCATCATCCAGGTCGGTCGGGAACGCGGCGTCCCCGACCGCGGCATCGCCATCGCTCTGGCGACGGCGATGGTCGAGTCGTGGATCCGCAACCTCGACTGGGGTGACCGCGACTCGCTCGGACTCTTCCAACAGCGCCCGAGCACCGGATGGGGCACTCCCGACCAGGTCCGCGACCCCTCGCGGTCGATCGCGACCTTCTACGGCGGCGCCGCCGACCCCAACGGCACCGCAACCCGCGGGCTGCTCGACATCCCGGGCTGGGAGAACCTCCCGTTCACCGACGCCGCGCAAGCCGTGCAGATCTCCGCTTACCCCGATCGGTACGGCGAGTGGGAGCAGCAGGCTTACCGCTGGCTCGCAGTGCTCGGCTGACCCCGAAAGCGCTGGGAAGCCCATGTCACCGGTGCCCGAGGGTGAGCCGTTGCCCGGGCTCGCAGCATCCGCTCCGTAGAATCGCTCCGTGAGCATGAGCCAGCAGACCGACCCGCTGATCGGCCGACTGGTCGACCAGCGGTATCGCGTCCGCGCTCGCATCGCCCGCGGCGGCATGGCGACGGTGTACGTCGCGACCGACCTCAGACTCGAGCGCCGCGTCGCTCTCAAGGTCATGCACGGGCACCTCTCCGACGACTCCGTGTTCCAGAGCCGCTTCATCCAGGAAGCCCGCTCCGCAGCGCGGCTCGCCGACCCCCACGTCGTCAACGTGTTCGACCAGGGCCAGGACGGCGAGATGGCCTACCTGGTGATGGAGTATCTGCCGGGCATCACGCTGCGCGAGCTGCTGCGCGAGCAGAAGCGCCTGACCATCCCGCAGACGATCACGATCATGGACGCGATCCTCTCCGGTCTCGCCGCCGCGCACCGGGCGGGGATCGTCCATCGCGACGTCAAGCCCGAGAACGTGCTGCTGGCCGAGGACGGGCGCATCAAGATCGGCGACTTCGGCCTCGCCCGCGCGACGACCGCGAACACCGCGACAGGTCAGATGCTCCTCGGCACCATCGCCTACCTCGCTCCCGAACTGGTCACCCGAGGCACCGCCGACGCGCGCAGCGACATCTACGCCCTCGGCATCATGCTCTACGAGATGCTCGCGGGCGAACAGCCCTACAAGGGCGAGCAGCCGATGCAGATCGCCTACCAGCATGCGACCGACTCGGTGCCGCGACCGAGCGCGAAGAACCCCGGAGTGCCCGAGCAGCTCGACGAGCTGGTGCTGTGGGCGACCGAGCGCGAGCCCGACGAGCGTCCCCTCGACGCCCGGGTCATGCTCGACCGGCTGCGCGAGATCGAGCGCGAGCTGGGTGTCTTCCCGCAGGTGGTGCGCACAGCACCGTCCGGCGCCCCGGCGGTCGTCATCGACGATGACGGCGAGGGCTCGGGCGAGCTCACCAAGGTGATGCCCGGCACGTTCACCGCGCCGCCGGTGACCACCGATGTCGACAACGCGACACGACTGCGGCGACTCGCCCGACGCAATCGCGCGAAGGGCGCCTGGCTCGTCACGATCGTCCTCCTGCTGGCGGCTCTCGCCGGCGGGACGGGGTGGTGGTTCGGATCGGGTCCCGGCTCGCTGGTCGCCGTTCCGGACGTGCGCGGCGAGACGTTCGCCGAGGCTCAGGCCGCGATCGCAGCCCAGGGGCTGCTGGCCGAGGAGTCCGGCGAGAACAGCCTCGACGTCGCTACGGGTCTCACCATCCGCACCGACCCCGCCCCGGGCACCCGGCTCGATCGCGAGGCGACCGTGACCGTGGTCATCTCGCGCGGACCGGCCGAAGTGTCGATTCCCGCCCTCTCGGGTCAGACCGAACAGGCGGCGCGCGAGATCCTGCGGCAGAACATCGTGGCCGTGTCCGACGACCCGGAGGCGGAATTCGATCCGGATGTCGCCGAGGGCACCGTCATCCGCGCGTCCGGCACCCCGGCCGGGGGCGGCGACGCCATCGACTGCTCGAACGGCTGCACGCTCCGCCAGGGCGACTCGGCGGCCCTGCTGGTCTCGCGCGGCGCCGTGCCCGATGTCTCGGGCCAGAGCGTCAACCGCGCGACCGCCATGCTCACCGACGTCGGCCTCGAGGTCTCGAGTGACACCCGCAGCGAGGCGAGCGAGCGCATCGCCAAGGGCGACGTGATCGGCATCGCAGACCGCGGCGAGGAGGGCAACTGGCGGCCGGGCGAGACCGTGACCCTCATCGTCTCGAGCGGTCCCCCGCTGTTCGAGGTGCCGAGCGTCGTCGGGCAGACCCGCGATGCGGCCGCGCAGACGCTGCGCGACGCGGGCTTCGACGTCAGCTTCTCGGCCCTGTGGAACATCTGGCCCGACGGATTGACCAAGGTCACCGCGCAGGATCCCACCGGCGGGAGCAAGCACGTGCGCGGCACCACCATCACCCTGCAGATCACCGCCACCGGCTGAGCCTGCCCGGTCTTCCGGGCCCGACGAGTGCGAGAGCGCACGAATGCACGGTCAGCAGCCTCCTGCACCCTGCGAATACGCGTCCTCGCCGACCTCCGAGCGGTTCAGGCGAGAGCGCGACGGATGCGGGCGGCCAGCGCCCGCGCGTCGTCGTCGAGGTCGGCCGCTCCGACGAGGATGACGCGGTACCCGGCATCCTCGAGCAGCTGCACACGCGTGAGATCGTCGAGCCATCGGCGTCGTGACGCGCGATGCTCGTCGCCCTGGTACTCGAGGAGCAGCCGGTGCTCGGGCCATCCCATGTCGGCGTGCCTCACGCCCGCAGCCGTGCGAACCGCGACCTGCACCCGCGGTTCGGGGATTCCCGCGTCGATGAGCGCGACGCGCAGGATCGATTCCTGGGGTGAATCCACGGGCGATCGGGCGCGCTCCAACGCAGTGCGCAACGACCGGGCTCCGCGCGCACTTCCCCGATCGACCACAGCCGTCTCGAGTTCAGCGCGCGTCGCGAGAGGACGCGTGCGGCCCCGCTCGCCGCGTCGTCCGCTGAGGAGGTAGTCGGCTGTCGCGACGAGCCACCGGTGACCGAGGGGCTGCGGACCGGCAGCGAGCCGACACCAGGCCTCGGTCGGTGTGATCACGGGCAGGCCCTCGACGTCCCGGCGTTCGAGAACGAGGCTCGTCCGCGATCCCAGAACACCGGGGCGCCGCATCGCCGCTCCGCCGCCGGCCGTGATCACCTCGAGCATCGGCGGACCGGAGACCCAGGGCAACGGCATCCCCCATAGCGCCGCGGCCGTTCGGCCGGAGAAGAGTTGCGTCGGCCCCAGCGCGGGCAGGATCAGGCGGCAGCGCCCGAGGATGTCGTCGGCGCCGATGGCGTCGAATGCGGCGTAGACACCATGGTGCGGATGCCGCAGATCGGCGGCCCGCAGCCTGCCGCGGCTCACGCCGAACGCGCGCGCCTCGTCCGTGGTGAATGCCTGTGCGGTGACGGGTCGTGGCAGAGGAGCGCGGCGGTTCACCCGCCCACATTCCCCCCGGAACCCTCATCGGCCCGGCCTATCCACACCTCGAGACAGCGAGAGCGCACATCTGCACGGTGGGGAGACCCCGTAACCGTGCGGATGTGCGCTCTCGCGCGATGCTGAAGCGCCGAGGCTCAGCGCTTCTCGAGCTCCTCGGCGACCAGGAAGGCGAGCTCGAGGCTCTGCATGTGGTTCAGTCTCGGGTCGCACAGGCTCTCGTAGCGCGTGGCCAGTGTCGCCTCGTCGATCATCTCGGAGCCGCCGAGGCACTCGGTGACGTCGTCACCGGTGAGCTCGACGTGGATGCCGCCGGGGAAGGTGCCGACCGCGCGGTGCGCTTCGAAGAACCCGCGGACCTCGTCGACGACGTCGTCGAAGCGACGCGTCTTGTAGCCGGTCGGCGTCGTGATGCCGTTGCCGTGCATGGGATCGGTGACCCACAGCGGCGTCGCGCCGGAGTCCTTCACGGCCTCGAGCAGCGGCGGCAGCGCGTCGCGGATCTTGCCCGCACCCATACGCGTGATGAAGGTGAGACGACCCGGCTCGCGCTCGGGGTCGAGCTTGTCGATCAGCGCCAGCGCGGTGTCGGTCGACGTCGTGGGGCCGAGCTTCACGCCGATCGGGTTGCGGATCTTCGAGAAGTAGTCGACGTGGGCGCCATCGAGCTCGCGGGTGCGCTCGCCGATCCAGAGGAAGTGCGACGACGTGTTGTACGGGGTGTTCGTCCGCGAGTCGATGCGCGTCATCGGACGCTCGTAGTCCATCAGCAGGCCCTCGTGGCCCGTGTAGAACTCCACGCCGCGCAGCTCGTCGAAGTTGGCGCCGGCCGCTTCCATGAACTTGATGGCGCGGTCGATCTCGCCCGCGAGTCCCTCGTAGCGCGCGTTGGCCGGGTTCGACGCGAAGCCCTTGTTCCACGAGTGCACCTCGCGCAGGTCGGCGAACCCACCCTGCGTGAACGCGCGGATGAGATTCAGTGTCGACGCAGCCGTGTGGTAGCCCTTGAGCAGCCGTGCGGGGTCGGGCTGGCGCGAGGCCGCCGTGAAGTCGTAGCCGTTGACGATGTCGCCGCGGTAGGCGGGCAGCGTGACATCGCCGCGCGTCTCGGTGTCGCTCGAGCGCGGCTTGGCGAACTGGCCGGCCATGCGCCCCATCTTCACGACGGGCATCGAGGCGCCATAGGTCAACACGACCGCCATCTGCAGCACGGTCTTGATGCGGTTGCGGATCTTCTCCGCGGTCGCGCCGGCGAACGTCTCGGCGCAGTCACCGCCCTGCAGCAGGAAGGCTTCTCCGGATGCCGCGCGCGCGAGGCGCTCGCGGAGGATGTCCACCTCTCCGGCGAAGACGAGGGGCGGAAGCGTCGCGATCTCAGCCGACACCGCAGCGACGGCGTCGGGGTCGTTCCACGCCGGCTGCTGCTTGATGGGAAGATCGCGCCACGAGTCGAGTGAATCCAGCGTAGGCACGCGCCAAGTCTAATGCTCGGCCGACACCGCGCCGGCCGTGTGACGCTCAGCCCTGCTGCTGCGCCGCGCGCTCCTTGACGGACGAGGCGTAGACGTCTTCGTACTCCTGCTCGCCCAGACGCTGCAGCGCGACCATGATCTCGTCGGTCACCGAGCGCAGCACGTAGCGATCCCCTTCCATCCCCTGGAAGCGCGAGAAATCGAGCGGCTCGCCGATGACCATTCCCACGCGCCCAACGCGGGGGATGCTGCGCCCGATGGGCATGACGGCATCGGTGTCGACCATGACCACGGGGATGACGGGAACCCGGGCCTCGAGCGCCATGCGCGCCAGCCCCGTGCGCCCGCGGTACAGCTTGCCGTCGGGGCTGCGCGTGCCCTCGGGGTAGATCCCCAGCAGGTCGCCGCGGCCGAGGACCTGCAGTCCGGTGTTGAGTGAGGCCTCGGATGCCTTGCCCCCGGTGCGATCGATCGCGATCTGACCCGTCGCCTTCATGAACACCCGGGTCGCCCAGCCTTTGAGGCCCGTACCCGTGAAGTAGTCGCTCTTGGCGAGGAACGACATGGGCCGGTCGATCATGAGCGGCAGGAAGATCGAGTCGCTCACCGACAGGTGGTTGCTGGCGAAGATCGCCGCGCCGGTCGCGGGCACGTTCCGCCGACCGACGATCCAGGGCCGGAAGATCGCCTTCACCACGGGTCCGATGAAGATGTACTTCATCAGCCAGTAGAACACCGGTCACCGCCCCCCGGCGAGATCGGCCACGCCGATCAAGCCGGCATCGTTGCCGAGGGTGGCGATGGCGAAATCGGCGGGCGCGGCGTTCTCGCCGCCCGGAAGGGCTGCGCGATAGGCCGCCCGGACCGGCGCGAGCAACGTCTCACCCAGCTGCGCGACGCCGCCGCCGATGACGAAGATCTCGGGGTCGAGCGTGGCCTGGAATCCGCCCGTGGTCTCTCCCAGAGCCGTCGCGACCCGGTGGAGCGCCTCGAGCGCGCCCGGGTCGTCCGCGAGGATCAGCCGGGAGATCGCGTCGCCGGGGATCGAGCCCTGCTCGTCGCGCACCTGAGCAAGCCCGGCGCCGAGCCCGGGATCGTCGGCGATGGCGATCGCCTCGCGCTGCAGCGCTCGTCCCGACGCGTACTGCTCGAGGCATCCCTGCAGTCCGCAGCCGCACCGGCGTCCGCCGCGCTCGAAGCGCACGTGACCCAGCTCGCCCGCCGCCCCGCGACCGCCGATGAGGAGCTGCCCGTCGATGATGACCGCTCCCCCGACGCCGGTGCCGAGGGTGAGCATGACCATGTTCGAGCTGCCGCGACCGGCGCCGAAGCGGTACTCGGCCCACCCGGCGGCGTTCGCGTCGTTCTCGAGCACGACGGCGACGCCGACACGCGCTTCGAGCTCGGCGCGCAGCGGATGCTCGACCCAGTCGATGTTGGGCGCGTGCCGCATGATCGACCGCGTGCGGTCGAGGAAGCCGGCGGCGGCGACACCGACGGCGGTCACCTCGTGGGATGCCCGGAAGTGCCGCACCATGTCGGCGACGGCGTCGGCCAGCGCGTCGGTGTCGGCGGGGGTGTCGACGCGGATGCGGTCGACGATCGTCCCGTCGGCGGAGACGACACCTCCGGCGATCTTGGTTCCGCCGATGTCGATGCCGATGTTGAGCACGCGTGGTCCTTTCCGTCGGCCGACCGGCGGCGACCCGGAAAGTCTAATGGGGCGCCGTGTCCTGGCGCGGGCTCGGCGACCGGGTGACAGATAGAGTGTGTGTACCCTGCCAGACGCTTCCGGTACCGAAGGAGTTGCCGCCCATGAGCGCCGTCCAGTTCGAAGTCCCCGCTGTCGTTCCAGCCGACCCTGACGCGAACATCACCGATCTCCTCGTCGACCGGGTCGCTGCCACCCCGTCGCGAGCACTTTTCGCCGTCCCACACGACGGTGCATGGCGCGACATCGCCGCGGCCGAATTCCAACGCGAGGTCATCGCCCTGGCGAAGGGCCTCGTCGCCGCGGGTGTCGAGCCCGGCGACAAGGTCGCGTTCGTGGCCCGCACGACGTACGACTGGACGCTCGTCGACTTCGCGATCTTCTTCGCCGGAGCCGTCATGGTCCCCGTCTACGAGACGAGCTCGGCGTCGCAGATCGCCTGGATCCTCAGCGACTCGGGCGCGACGTTCGCGATCGCCGAGTCGGCCGACCACGCGGCCCGCATCGATGAGATCCGGTCGACGGTGCCCCTCGTCCGCGAGGTGTGGGTCATGGCTTCGGGAGACCTCGACAAGCTGCGTTCGGGCGGAAGCGATGTGTCCGACGACGAGATCGAACGGCGACGGAACCTCGCCGTCGGCTCGGACATCGCGACGCTCATCTACACCTCGGGATCGACCGGACGCCCGAAGGGCTGCGTCCTGACCCACAGCAACTTCGTCGAGCTCGCCCGCAACTCCGGCGAAGCGCTCAAGGAGGTCGTCAACCACCCCGGCGGCGCGTCGACGCTGCTGTTCATCACGACGGCTCACGTGTTCGCCCGCTTCATCTCGATCCTCAACGTCCACGCGGGGGTCAAGACCGGGCATCAGCCCGACACCAAGCAGCTGCTCCCCGCGCTCGGCAGCTTCCAGCCGACCTTCCTGCTCGCCGTGCCGCGAGTGTTCGAGAAGGTCTACAACTCCGCGGAGCAGAAGGCCGAGGCGGGCGGCAAGGGCAAGATCTTCCGCGCCGCGGCGCACGTCGCGATCGAGCACTCGCGGCTGCAGCAGGAAGGCAAGAGCATTCCGCTCGTGACCAAGCTGAAGTTCCGGCTGTTCGACAAGCTCGTCTACGGCAAGCTTCGCGCCGCCATGGGCGGCCGCGTCACGTACGCCGTCTCGGGATCCGCTCCCCTGGGTCCGCGCCTCGGACACTTCTTCCACAGCCTCGGTGTCACGATCCTCGAGGGGTACGGGCTGACCGAGACGACGGCACCCGCCACGGTGAACCTCGCGACGAAGTCCAAGATCGGCACCGTCGGTCCTGTCCTCCCCGGTGTCGGCGTGCGCCTCGGTGAGGACGGCGAGGTCGAGGTACGGGGCGTCAACGTGTTCGCCGAGTACTGGCGCAACCCCGAGGCCACCGAAGCGGCGTTCAACGACGGTTGGTTCAAGACGGGTGACATCGGGTCGTTCGACGACGAGGGCTTCCTCACGATCACGGGACGCAAGAAGGAGATCATCGTCACCGCCGGCGGCAAGAACGTCGCCCCGGCCGTGCTCGAGGATCCCATCCGCGCCAACCCGATCGTGGGCCAGGTCGTCGTCGTGGGCGATCAGAAGCCGTTCATCTCCGCGCTCGTGACGCTCGACCCGGAGATGCTGCCGACGTGGCTGACGAACAACGGCCTCTCGGGCGACATGACGATCGCAGAGGCTGCGAAAAACAGTCAGGTCCGCGCCGAGATCCAGCGAGCGATCGACGATGCCAACCGCAACGTCTCGCGAGCCGAATCGATCCGCAAGTTCACGATCCTCGACACCGAGTGGACGGAGGCGAGCGGCCATCTGACGCCGAAGATGAGCATCAAGCGCAACGTCATCCTCACCGACTTCTCGGACGAGATCTCGGAGATCTACGACGAGCCGGTCAAGACGAGCAACGTTCCGCTCGGATGATCGGATGACGCGAAAGGGGGCCCGGCTGGTAGATCATCAGCCGGGCCCCCTTCGTCGTGACGGGTCAGAACCAGGAAGACTCGCGCACCTCGCGCATCGCGATGCGCCGCTCGGCGGGCGAGAGCCGGTCGAGGTACAGGATGCCGTCGAGATGGTCGCACTCGTGCTGCAACGCCTGGGCCATGAGACCTTCGCCCTCGAGGACGATCTCGTCACCGTCGAGGTCGATGCCCACCGCACGCGCGTAGGGGTGGCGGAGCGTGTCGTGCCAGAGGTTCGGCACCGACAGGCAGCCTTCGCCGATCAGCGAGGGCTCACCCGACACCTCGACCAGGCGCGGATTGAGGATGTAGCCGACGACCCCGTCGACGTTGTAGCTGAACGCGCGCAGCCCGACGCCGATCTGCGGCGCCGCCACCCCGGCGCGGCCGGGCAGCTCGACCGTGTCGAGGAGATCACGGACGAGCGAGCGCACACCGTCGTCGATCGTCTCGATCGGAGCTGCCGTCGATTTGAGGACGGGGTCGCCGAAGAACCGGATGGCGCGAACCGCCATGTCAGGCCGCCGCCCCGAGACGCAACCCCTCGACCACGCTCGCTGCGAGCGTGCGCGCGGCCTCACGCGTCGCCGGATCGAGGTCGCGGAACGACACGGCACTCCCTGCCGCGAGATGCGGGTCGTACGGCACCCGCAGCACCGAGCGGACGCGCGTGGCGAAGTGGGTCTCCAACTCCTCCGCACGGACCATCGGCGTGCCCGGACGAGACGTGTTGAGCACCACGATGGCGTTCTTCACCGCGTCGGCGAAGCCGTTGGACTCGAGCCACGTCAGCGTCTCGGAAGCCAGCCGCGCCTCGTCGACGGAGAGCCCGGCGACAACGACGATCTGGTCGGACATCCCGAGCGTCGCACCCATCACGGAATGGACGATTCCGGTGCCCGTGTCGGTGAGGACGATCGAGTAGTAGTGCGCGGCGATCGCGGCGACATCCTCGTAGTCGTGGTCGCTGAAAGCTTCGGAGATGTGCGGGTCGGTGTCGGACGCGAGCACGTCGAGGCGGGTCTCGTCTCGCGCGACGATCGCGGAGAGATCGTTGAACCCGACCACCTCGCCCCGAGCACGCGCCAGGTCGCGCACGGTCTTGCCGCTCGTGCGGCCGATGCGATCGGCGAGCGTGCCGCGGTCGGGGTTGGCGTCGATCGCGATGACGCGGTCGTCGCGGGCGTCTGCGAGCGCCATCCCCAGCAGGGTGGTCACGGTCGTCTTCCCGACGCCGCCCTTACGCGAGAGCACGGGGACGAACTTCGCCCCACCCGCGAGCGGGGCCGAGATGCGGCGGTCGAGCTCTTTGCGGGAGCGGGCCCGCTTGCTGTCGCCGAGGTTGATGCGATGGCCCGAGACGCTGTACACCAGGCGCTGCCAGCGCCCCTCGGGCTCGGCCCGAACGACCTGGGCCGGATCGAGAAGGCGCTCGGCGGTGAGCAGATCCGCTGTTTCGCGGCCCGGCTCGAGATCGCCCAGACGCCGCGACTGCAGCACGGGCTCTGCCTGACGCGTGACCTGGACCCGCTCGCTCGCGTGCCGGACCTGCTCGGCGACGTGGTGAGCCTGGCGGCGGGTGGTGGGCACGGATCCGGTGATCGGCGTCGAGGTCGGCACCACGGTCGCGACGACCACCCCGCCGTCGACGGCGTCGACGTCCTCAGGCGCGGCGGCGGCGTTCTCCACTGCGACGTCCGAGGCACCCGCAGCAGCATCCGGCGCATCCGCGACGACGTCGGCGATCGCCGCGTCGTCGGGTCCGGGCTCGGAGTCGTCCTCGTCCTCGATGGTGGCGGTCACGACCTCGCCGGCGGGCTCTGCGGCCCCCTCGTCGACGGAGGTGTCGCTGTCGACGTCATCGACGGCGTGATCGAATGACCCGTCTCCCGCGGTCTCGTCCGCCTCCGGGAGCCCGTGGTCCTCGAACTCGTGGTCTTCGACCTCGTCGTCTGCGAGCTCGTCGTCCGCATGGGGTTCGTCGCCCGACGCGTCGTCGACACTTCCCCCGTCCTCGGAGCCGCGGACATCGGCGTCGTACGACACCCCGGCAGCGTCATGCTGCTCGTCCTGGCCGCCGCCGAGCGGGATGTCGCCGGTCGTCAGCTGCTCGTCGCCGATCTCACCGTCGATGACGTCGTCGTCGTCGAGGTCGTCATCGGCGACGGGGAGAGCGACGTCGACCTGCGCGGTACCGCCGACGATCCCGATGGCCGTCGTGTGGATGCTCTCACTGTCGGCGAGGACCGCGGGATCGGTCTCGTCGGGCTGGTTCTCATTGCGCTCAGGCATGTTCTGCTGCATCCACTCCAAGGTCTCGAGCTCGCGCCCGACCCCTTAGGCTACCCGCCGGTCCGGACGACGACCAAAAGGTCCCCGGCCTCGACCGCGGCCGTCGGATCGACCACGAGCCGTTCGACGACGCCCGCCACGGGCGCTGTGATCGCCGCCTCCATCTTCATCGCCTCGATCGAGGCGACGGGTTCTCCCGCCTCGACGGCGTCGCCGACAGCCACCTTGAGCGTGACGACACCCGAGAACGGGGCGGCGACTTGGCCGGGAACCGACGTGTCGGCCTTCTCGGCCTGACGGGCCTCGACGCTGATGCTGCGGTCGCGGACGAACACCGGGCGCAGCTGACCGTTCAATGTCGCCATGACCGTGCGCATCCCCTTCTCGTCGGCCTCGCCGATGGCCTCGAGCCCGACGTACAGCTGCACGCCCTTCTCGATCTCGACGACGTGTTCGGCGCCGGGCACGAGACCGTAGAGATAGTCGGCCGTGTCGAGCACGCTGAGGTCTCCGAAGGTGTCGCGCACCCGGTCGAACTCCTGCGTGGGCGTGGGGAACAGCAGCGAGTTCAACGTGCGTCGCCGTGTCGGCGAGTCCGCGTCGAGGGCCGCGGCCTGCGACGGTGAGAGCTCGGCGGCGGCGGGCCGCACGGTGCGCCCGGCGAGCACCTTCGACCGGAACGGTTCGGGCCATCCGCCCGGCAGGTCACCGAGCTCGCCGGCCATGAAGCCGACGACGGACTCCGGGATGTCGTATGCCCCGGGGTCGGCGGCGAAGGCGGCGGGATCCGCCTTGACGGCTGCGAGATGCAGGGCCAGATCGCCGACGACCTTCGACGACGGCGTGACCTTCGGAACCCGGCCGAGGATCTGGTTGGCCGCGGCGTACATGTCCTCGATGAGCTCGAAGTCGTCGGCGAGGCCGAGCGCGATGGCCTGCTGGCGAAGGTTCGACAGCTGGCCGCCCGGGATCTCGTGACGGTAGACGCGCCCGGTGGGGCCGGGAAGACCCGACTCGAACGGCCGGTACATGTGTCGTACCGCCTCCCAGTAGGGCTCGAGGTCCGAGACGGCACCCAGGTCGAGCCCCGTGTCGCGTTCGGTGTGCGCGAGCGCGGCCACGAGAGCCGACAGCGACGGTTGGCTGGTCGTGCCGGCCATCGGCGCGGACGCTGCGTCGACGGCATCCGCTCCCGCGGCGCTCGCGGCCATCAGCGTGGCGAGCTGGCCGCCGGCGGTGTCGTGCGTGTGCACGTGGACCGGCAGATCGAAGCGTTCGCGCAGCGCGGAGACCAGGCGCGATGCTGCGGCGGGGCGCAGCAAGCCGGCCATGTCTTTGATGGCGAGGATGTGCACACCGGCGTCGACGATCTCCTCGGCGAGACGCAGGTAGTAGTCGAGCGTGTAGAGGTCTTCGGCCGGGTCGAGCAGATCGCCCGTGTAGCAGAGCGCCACCTCCGCGATCGTCGTCCCGGTCGCGAGCACGGCGTCGATCGCCGGACGCATCTGCGCGACGTCGTTCAGCGCGTCGAAGATCCGGAAGATGTCGACGCCGGCGTCTGCGGCCTCACGGACGAAGGCTTGCGTGACTGGGGTCGGATACGGCGTGTACCCCACGGTGTTGCGACCGCGCAGCAGCATCTGCAGCGCCACGTTGGGCAAGGCGGCGCGCAGCTTGTCGAGCCGCTCCCACGGGTCTTCGCCGAGAAAGCGCAGCGCCACGTCGTAGGTCGCCCCTCCCCATGCCTCGACCGAGAGGAGCTGCGGGGTGAGACGGGCGACGGCGGGTGCGACCGCCACGAGGTCCTTCGTGCGCACCCGGGTCGCCAGGAGCGACTGGTGCGCGTCTCGGAAGGTCGTCTCGGTGACGGCGAGCGGCGTCTGGCGGCGCAGCGCCTCTGCGAACCCCGTCGGACCGAGTTCGAGCAGCCGCTGGCGCGAGCCGGCCTGCGGCGGCGCCGTCAGGTCGAGTCGGGGGAGCTTGCTTCGCGGCTCGACGCTCGTCGGGGCAGAACCGTGCGGACGGTTGACCGTGGTGTCTGCGAGCCATCCGAGGATCTTCGACCCGCGATCCTTCGACGTGCGCCCCTCGAGCAGTTCGGGGCGCTCGTCGATGAACGACGTGCTCAGGTCGCCGCGGGCGAAGGAGGGGTCATCGAGCACCTGCTGCAGGAACGGGATGTTGGTCGAGACGCCGCGGATGCGGAACTCGGCGAGGGCACGGCGCGAGCGCACGACCGCGGCGCCGAAGTCCCTGCCCCGGCACGTGAGCTTGGCGAGCATCGAGTCGAAGTGCGGGCTCACCTGAGAGCCGGCGGCGGTCGTGCCGCCGTCGAGACGGATGCCGGCTCCGCCCGGAGACCGGTAGGTGGTGATCTTCCCCGTGTCGGGGCGGAACCCCTGTGCCGGGTCCTCGGTGGTGATGCGGCACTGCAGCGCGGCGCCGCGCAGCTGGATGCGGTCTTGGGTGAGGCCGAGCTGCGCCAGGGTCTCCCCCGCCGCGATCCGCATCTGCGACTGCACCAGGTCGACGTCGGTCACCTCCTCGGTGACCGTGTGCTCGACCTGGATACGAGGGTTCATCTCGATGAACACAAACTCCCCCGCGCGTGGCCCGTCGGTCTCGAGCAGGAACTCGACGGTCCCGGCGTTCACGTAGCCGATGGAGGTCGCGAAGGCGATCGCGTGCCGGTGGAGGGCGGAACGCGTCTCGTCGTCGAGGTTGGGGGCCGGCGCGATCTCGATGACCTTCTGGTGACGACGCTGCACCGAGCAGTCGCGCTCGAACAGGTGCACGGTCTCCCCCGTGGCATCGGCGAGCACCTGGACCTCGACGTGACGCGGACGGCGGACGGCCTGCTCCAAGAACACCCGGGCGTCGCCGAACGCGCTGCCGGCCTCGCGCATGGCCTCGGACAGGGCTGGGGCGAGCTCGTCGGGAGTGGCGACGCGCCGCATTCCCCGACCCCCACCGCCGGCGACGGCCTTGACGAAGATCGGGAAGCCGATGTCACCGGCCTGCGAGACCAGGACATCGATGTCGTCGGAGGCCTCCGTCGATCGCAGCACCGGAACGCCGGCGGCGACCGCATGGCTCTTGGCGGTGACCTTGTTGCCCGCCATCTCGAGCACGCGTGCGGACGGACCGATGAAGGCGATGCCCGCGTCGGCGGCGCGTGCGGCGAGCTCGGGGTTCTCGGACAGGAACCCGTAGCCCGGGTAGATCGCGTCGGCTCCGCTCTCACGCGCGACCCTGATGATCTCGTCGACGTCGAGGTAGGCCCGTACGGGATGACCCTTGACGCCGATCTCGTAGGCTTCGTCGGCCTTCAGCCGGTGAAGCGAGTATCGGTCCTCGTGCGGATAGACGGCGACGGTACGCGCCCCCAGCTCGAAAGCGGCGCGGAAGGCGCGGATGGCTATCTCACCGCGATTCGCGACAAGGATCTTGCGGAACATGCTCACCTCGCTGGGCTGAGTCGCACGGCGACGGCGCCGCGCGGGGGCTCGAATACCCTCACAGCCTAGGGGACGGTAACGTAGAGCCTCGTGCACGTACTTTCCGTCAGCTCGCTCAAGGGCGGGGTCGGCAAGACCACGGTCACCTTGGGGCTCGCATCCGCCGCGTTCGCCCGCGGTGTCCGGACGTTGGTCGTCGATCTCGATCCGCAGTCCGACGTGTCGACGGGGATGGACATCCAGGTCGCCGGCCGTCTCAACGTCGCCGATGTCCTCGCCAACCCGAAGGAGAAGGTGGTCCGTCAGGCCATCACCTCGAGCGGGTGGGCGAAGGTGCATCCCGGCACCATCGACGTTCTGATCGGCAGCCCGTCGGCCATCAACTTCGACGGACCGCACCCCAGCGTGCGCGATGTCTGGAAGCTCGAAGAGGCGCTGGCCACCATCGAGGCCGACTACGACCTCGTCCTCATCGACTGCGCGCCCTCACTCAACGCCCTCACCCGTACGGCGTGGGCTGCGAGCGACCGCGTCATCGTCGTGACCGAGCCCGGCCTGTTCTCCGTCGCCGCGGCCGACCGAGCGCTGCGCGCGATCGAAGAGATCCGACGCGGTCTCTCCCCGCGCCTGCAGCCTCTCGGGATCGTGGTGAACCGTGTTCGCCCGCAGTCGATCGAGCACCAGTTCCGCATCAAAGAACTGCGCGACATGTTCGGCCCCCTGGTGCTCTCACCCCAGCTGCCCGAGCGCACCTCGCTGCAGCAGGCTCAAGGCGCGGCGAAGCCGCTGCACATCTGGCCGGGAGACTCCGCGCAGGAGCTCGCGTCCGATTTCGACGCGCTGCTCGACCGCGTGCTCCGGACGGGCCGTATCGCCGTCGCGGGCGAGGCCCCCACGGTCACACCGAGCTGAGCCGCCCGGACCCACACGAACGAAACCCCGGCTGCACCCAAGGTGCGCCGGGGTTCTGTGTACGGGGAGGTCTCAGGCGCTGCGCGCAGCGCGACGCGTCGCGAGCTCGTCGACGGGGTCCGGAGCCTGCGGGTCGAACTCGACGAGCGTCGACTCGACCTCGCGCAGCACCTTGCCGACCGCGATGCCGAACACGCCCTGCCCACGGCTGACGAGGTCGATGACCTCGTCGTTCGACGTGCAGAGGTACACCGAGGCGCCGTCGCTCATCAGCGTCGTCCCGGCGAGGTCGCGGATGCCCGCGGCGCGAAGCTGGTCGACGGCGACGCGGATCTGCTGCAGCGAGATGCCGGTGTCGAGCAGCCGCTTCACGAGCTTGAGGACGAGGATGTCGCGGAAGCCGTAGAGCCGCTGCGATCCCGAGCCACTGGCCCCGCGCACGGTCGGGACGACGAGTTCGGTCCGGGCCCAGTAGTCGAGCTGGCGGTAGGTGATGCCGGCGGCACGGGCGGCCTGCGCCCCGCGATATCCGGCTTCGTCGTCCATCTCGGGAAGACCGTCGGTGAAGAGGAGGTCGGTCGTGAACCGCATCTCGCCGAGCGAATCATGCGCGGTCATCTGGTCCTCCTGCCGGACGGTCGGGTTTCTTCCACGCTAGATGAGGGATGCCGCCGCGGCAACGACATCCGGTCAGAGCCCGCGGCGTGTCGCGCGACGCTCACCGGCCCAGTCGATCGATCGCGCCCTGGACGAACGCGGAACGGACATCGTCGAGCCGACGCAACAGCTCGGGGGCGAGTTCGTGCGCACGCCCACGAGCCGATGAATCGGTGCGGCGCAGCAGCGGCGCGAGGGCCGTCTCGACGAGCGCCACGTCGCGTTCTGCCGCCTGTCGGACAGTGCGGAGGTGGCGCGGCCCGATCCCGTGGCGATCGAGCGCCACGAGCGTGCGCAACAGAACCAGCGCGCGCTCGTCGTAGGTGTCAGCGGCAGGCAGCAGCCCGGCAGAGACGGCGTCGCCGAGCAACGCCGGGGTGGCCTCGGCCTGGTCGATCAGCTCGTCGCGCCGGTAGCGCCGATGCTGAACGATGGATGCCGGCAACGCAGGAGGAGGACCCTCCGCCCCCGGGTCATCGAGGTACTCCCGAATGCGGGCCAGCGGCATGTAGTGGTCGCGCTGGAGTGTCAACGCGGTGCGCAGACGTTCGACATCGGCGGGTGAGAACTTCCGATACCCCGACCCGGTGCGGGTGGGGGTCACGATTCCCTGATCTTCGAGGTACCGCAGCTTGCTCGAACTCAGCGCCGGGAACTCCGGGCTGAGCCGGGCGAGGACCTGACCGATGCTCAGGTGACCCGCCGCCGTGGACCGGCCGCGGGCAGCGGGAGCCGCGCTCACGCGCCGGTCGCCGGAGCGCGATCGAGCGGTGAGACGAAGAAGTTCAGGCGGAACTTGCCGACGCGCAGTTCAGCCCCGTCGGAGAGCACGGCACGGTCCACACGCTCGCCGTTGACATAGGTGCCGTTGAGCGAGCGCTGGTCCACGATCTCGAAAGCCGACCCCGTGCGGGTGATCTCGGCGTGCCGACGCGAGACGGTGACGTCATCGAAGAAGATGTCGGCCTCGGGGTGGCGGCCGACGGTCGTCACGTCGGTGTCGAGCAGATACCGCGCGCCCGCGGTCGGGCCCGAACGCACCAGAAGCAGGGCCGCCCGCTCGGGCAACGCCTGGATCGCGTCGCGCTCCACAGCGGTGAGGTCAGCCCCGAACGGCACGAACGACAGGTCCAGGTCGTGCCCGAACGTCTGCGTCGTGTCCGAGGAACCGCTGTGCGGCGCGCGGTCGGGTCCGCGTCGGATGTCGTCGACGTCTCGATCCTTTTCGTCCACAGTGTCCTCCTCTTCCGGGCCAGCCTAACGGATCGGCGACGAGTCGCGAACGCGAATACCGGGCCCTCTCACCCCGTTCATATAGCCGAGGATTAGGCTCGGCACGATGTCTGCACGCACTCCTTCGCTTCGCACGCGCCTGCTCGTGGGTCTCGGCCTCGTGCTCGGCCTCGCTGCGGCTTCGCCCGCTTCGCCCGCTCTGGCACACGACGAATTGCTCGCCTCCGACCCTGCCGCGGATTCGACCGTCGCCGCGCTGCCCGACGAACTGACCCTCACCTTCAGCGGCGTACTCATCGACGAGGACGGCGTCAATGCGATCTCGGTGACCGATGCGGCCGGCACGGAGCTCGCCGAGGGCGCGCCGACGCTCGACGGGACGACGGCGACGCAGGCCCTCAGCGGAGACAGTCAGGGGCCCATCACGGTGCGCTGGCGCGTCGTCTCGAGCGACGGTCATCCGGTCTCCGGAGAGTTCTCGTTCGTCGCCGGCGACCCCGCTGCGGCGCCCACGGCGTCGACCGATGGAACCGCCGAGGCCGCACCCGCCGAAGGCCTGCCGGCGGTGTTCTGGATCGTCGTGTCGATCGTCGCGGTCGCCGGTGTCATCGCCCTCGTCGTCGCCCTGATCGCGGCGTCTCGGCGGCGCACCGAGGACTAGGCTGGGACCATGCCTCACTACAACGTCGTCATCCTCGGCGCGGGCCCCGGCGGGTATGTCGCAGCTGTCCGCGCTGCGCAGCTCGGACAGTCCGTCGCGATCATCGAAGAGAAGTACTGGGGAGGCGTCTGCCTCAACGTCGGCTGCATCCCCTCCAAGGCTCTGCTGAAGAACGCCGACCTCGCCCACACCTTCAAGCACAAGGCCGATCTCTTCGGCATCAGCGGAGATGTGAACTTCGACTTCGGCACCGCGTTCGACCGCAGCCGCAAGGTGGCCGAGACGCACGTCAAGGGCATCCACTTCTTGATGAAGAAGAACAAGGTCACCGAGTACGAGGGCCGCGGGTCGTTCCTCGACGCGAAGTCGATCCAGGTGACCAAGGCCGACGGCTCGCAGGAGACGGTGACGTTCGACAACGTCATCATCGCCACGGGCTCGACGGTGCGCCTGCTCCCTGGCGTGCAGCTGAGCGACAACGTCGTGACCTACGAGGAGCAGATCCTCACGCGCGACCTGCCGAACTCGATCGTCATCGTCGGCGCCGGCGCGATCGGCATGGAGTTCGCGTTCGTCATGTCGAACTACGGCGTGAAGGTCACCATCATCGAGTTCCTCGACCGCGCCCTCCCCAACGAGGACGTCGAGGTCTCGAAGGAGATCCAGAAGCAGTACAAGAAGTACGGCATCGACATCCTCACCTCGACCAAGGTCGAGCAGATCGTCGACTCGGGCGACAAGGTCACGGTCTCGTACTCGGCCAACGCCGACGGCGCGAAGGGTCAGATCGAGGCCGACAAGGTGCTCATGTCGATCGGCTTCGCTCCCCGTGTCGAGGGCTTCGGTCTCGAGAACACCGGTGTCAAGCTCACCGAGCGCGGCGCGATCGACATCGACGACTACATGCGCACCAACGTCGAGGGCATCTACGCGATCGGTGATGTCACCGCGAAGCTGCAGCTCGCGCATGTCGCCGAGGCGCAGGGCGTCGTGGCGGCCGAGACCATCGGTGGAGCCGAGACGCAGACGCTCGGCGACTACCGCAACATGCCGCGCGCGACGTTCTGCTCGCCGCAGGTCGCGTCGTTCGGTCTCACCGAGCAGCAGGCGCGCGACGCCGGCTACGACGTCAAGGTCGCGAAGTTCCCGTTCTCGGCCAACGGCAAGGCCAACGGTCTGGGCGAGCCCGTCGGCTTCGTCAAGCTCATCGCAGATGCCGAGCACCTCGAGCTCCTGGGCGGCCACCTCATCGGCCCCGACGTGTCGGAGCTTCTGCCCGAGCTCACCCTGGCGCAGAAGTGGGACCTCACCGCGCTCGAGGCAGCGCGCAACGTCCACACGCACCCCACGCTCTCGGAGGGCCTGCAGGAGGCCTTCCACGGTCTCGCGGGGCACATGATCAACCTCTGACGTTCGCGTCACGCAAAGACGAACGCACCGCTCGGCTCCGGCCGGCGGTGCGTTCGTCTTTGCGTGTCGGTGAGAACCCGGGCCGCTCAGCGCCCGAGAGCGCGTCCGAGCTTGGATTCGGATGCCGCGGGCGCTCCCCCGGCCGAGGCGACCAGCTCATCGGCCGCGGCGAAGAGCGATGCGACGCCCTCCGCGCTGCGCGGCGCTGCGGGCCCGAGCTCGAGCTCCCACTCGCGCCAGGAGCTGACCCGCCCGGATCGCTCATCGGTCGCCGTCACCCGGTCGTCGACGAACTCCGCGACCATGTCACCCTCGGCATCGAGCAACGCGAACGCGGTGCGCGAGTTGCGGATGCGCGCGATGACCTCGAACGGCGGCTGCGCCACTTCGGCCAGCTCGGCGACGATCGCCTCGGGCACCTCGAGCGGAGCCGATTCGTCGGCGTCGTCGAGGGGCCAGTGCGTCTCGAGCTTGCCTTCCGGCGTCGAGCGCTTCACGTGCCAGCCGGCGTCGGGTCCGCCCGTGCGCCGTCGGAGCGCTGTCAACGCAGCGGCGAGCCGACCGTCGGCGGTGTCGAGATAGCGCGCGTCGAGCGCGCGGGGCTCGGCCTCGCCGACCGTCGCGACCCCCGGAAGCGTCGACCAGTCGGGAACGGCCGTGTCGTCCCCGACGTCGTACTTGCGCTCGACCTCGAGCGAGCTGCGCGGCTCAGTCGTCACTGGTGACGCGGTCGTCGCGCTCATCGGTCGAGGGGTCGATGTCGCCCTCGGCTTCGACGAAGTGGAACTCCGACGACGTCGGGCCGTCACCCTCACCGGTGTTCTCGGGCTGGCCGGCGCGCTCGTAGACCACCTGGGTCTCGCTGTAGGGAAGGATGAGCCGGTCTGACGCGTCGTCGTCCAGCGGAAGGGTCTGCCCGTCGAGGGGACCACCGTGCAGTCGTGCAATAGCCATGTTCTGACCTCCTGGCTCCCGACGATACCCTCGCGGGCCGACCCGGCCGATACGCTTGCGCCATGCGTGCTCGGCGACTACGAAAGCACCCCCGGGCGTGAAACCGTTCGTGCTGCTCGCGACCCGCGCCGAGGACGTCCCCGCCGATGAAGAGTACGAGCTCTTCCTCCGTCACACGGGGCTCGAGCCTGCATCGCTCCGCCGCGTGCGCCTCGAGGCGGGCCCGATGCCGGAGATCGACCTCGACGACATCTCGGGCAGCGGCGGCCCGTTCAACGCGTCCGATCCGTGGGAGCAGAAATCCCTCGTGCAGCGCCGCGTCGAGGCGGAGTTCTCGAACCTGCTGGCACGGGTCATCGCGCACGACAGCCCGTTCCTCGGCGCCTGCTACGGCATCGGCACCGTGGGTGCGTTCCTCGGTGCCACGATCGACCGCCGGTTCGGCGAGCCGATCAGCGTCGTCGACGTCGAGCTGACGGACGCCGGGCGGCGCGATCCGCTCCTGGCCGGGATGCCGCCGACGTTCCCCGCGTTCGTCGGACACAAGGAAGCGATCTCGGCGCTCCCCTCACGCGCCGTGCTGCTCGCTTCCTCGGCCGGATGCCCGGTACAGATGTTCCGGGTGGGCGAGAACGTCTACGCGACGCAGTTCCACCCCGAGCTCGACCTCGAGGGCATCACGACCCGCATCCACGCCTACGCCGGCTACGGATACTTCGCTCCCGACGAGCTCGACCTGACGCTCTCCGCGGTGCGCCGCAGCCCGGTCACGCACACGGGTTCGATCCTCAGCGCGTTCGTCGAGCGCTACGCGCGGTAGATCAGGCGCCCGCTTTCGCGCGCTCCTCGGCCTCGAGCTCGCGGGCCTTGTCGAGCTCGCGGGCGGCGGCGGAGACGGCATCCTCGGCACGCTGCACGCGACGCTGCAGGAACGTCGTGGCACCGAAGCGCGACCGGACGCGGTCCTCCTCTTCGCGCACACCCGTGACGATGTACGCCGTGGCGATGAGGATGACCTGCGACGACAGGTTGAGCCACAGCAGCAGCGCGATGAGCGAGGCGAATGACGCCAGCAACGGGTTCGAGGTCGCTCCACCGACGAACAGTCCCGACAGCTGCTGCAGCACCGTCAGCCCGGCGGCACCGAGGAGTGCGCCGCTCCAGAGCGCGCGCTTGCGCACCTTCACGCCGGAGAGCACTCGGAACAGA
Organism: Microbacterium sp. F1-18; assembly: GCF_052921305.1. Taxonomy (NCBI): domain Bacteria; kingdom Bacillati; phylum Actinomycetota; class Actinomycetes; order Micrococcales; family Microbacteriaceae; genus Microbacterium; species Microbacterium sp. F1-18. The sequence continues at coordinate 819,613 of NZ_JBREVD010000002.1, forward strand.
ACCGCCACGACGACGGCGTCGAGTGCGAATACCACCACCAACGAGACCGCCCAACCGGCGAACTGCACGAGCGGGTTCTCGTCGGAGAAGCCGAGAAGATCTGCGAGCAGTCCGACTCCAGCCGTCCCGAGGATCGTCACAGCGGCTGCCGCGACGAGTGCACCGCCCATACCGATCGCGAGTGCGAGGTTGCGCAACATCACCCAGATGAACAGAACGTCGTCGGTCAGCTCATCCGCGATCGCACGCATCGCGGTGCGGAGCGATCCGATCGCGCCGATGGCTGCACCGAGCAGACCGACGGTTGCGATGGCTCCCGCGATCGACAGTCCTGCGGGAGCCGTGATGCTGTCGAGCTTGATCAGGCCGTCTTCCCCGACGAGCCCCGGGATCACGCCGTTGACGGCGTCGATGAGGGCCTGCCAAGCGACGGGATCGCCGGCGAGCCAGAGCGCCGCGACCGAGAACCCCAGAAGGACACCGGCGAAGACGCTGAACAGGGTGCGGTACGTGACGCTGTCGGCGAGAACCGGTCCGCGGTGCTCGCTGTACAGCAGGAACGCGCGCACCGGTTTGCGCTGCAGCGCCCACGCGATCGAGCGGGAGACGAAGGTGGACTCGGCCATGCCGCCACGATAGCGCGGCGCTCGCCCCGGCCCCCGTGCCCTTGACAGGCCTCATGTCCCGGCCCAGACGCCCCCTGCCACCGCCCATGCGCCCAGGAGCATGAAGGGCCCGAATGGGATCCGCGTGCGCCGACCGCTGCGCCCGGCGACGATCATGGTGACGGCGACGAGGCCGCCCGCCACGAACCCGAGCGCGGTCGCGAGCAGCGGAGCCTGCCAGCCGAGCGGCCCCAGGAAGAGCCCGATGGCCGCAGCGAGCTTGACGTCTCCCCCGCCCATCCCGCCACCGCTGAGATGCAGGAGGTAGTACAGGACGAACAGCACCGCCCCCGCGACGACCGCTTCGACGATCGGCCGGATCGAACCCCGTTCGATGGCGGAGAGCACCGCGATGCCCGCAGCCGCGCCGGCCAATGCGATGACGAGCCGGTTCGGCAGCCGATGCGTCGCGATATCGATGACCGTGAGCGCGATGCTCAGCGCTGCGCAGACAGCCACCAGCACGATCGTCGCCGACGACAGCGGGGTCACGCGTCGAGGACCTCGAGCATCACCCGGACGATGCCGTCGGATCCGATGGACTCGGCGCGACGGATCGCCTGCTTCAGCGGCAGGACGTAACCGCCGCGCGCGGCATCCGGGAAGATCGACGTCTGCCACGTCGACCCGCCGATCGTCGCGCGCACCCGTACGGATCCGAACCCCCGTGGCATCCGCGGGATCTCGCGGATATCGGCACTGGGCTCGTCGGGCACGGCCGCGAAGTACCACGCCTGGGTGCGGGCCTCCCAGCGGAAGACCTCCGCGTCGAACTCCATCTTCACGCGATCAGCGTAGGCCGTCTCGCGCGCACGGTGTCGCGGGTGTCCACAGGCGCGCCACGGCTACGGCTGGATCATGACCGGGGTCCCGGGCGGCAGCTGGGCGAGGCGGTCGACCGCAGGCCCGTCGAGGTATATGCAGCCGAACGAGGTGTCGCCCTCGCGCATCCGGTAGTAGTGGAAGGCCGTCACGGCGACGTCTCCCCCGTCGAATCCCGCCATCACGGGTGACTGCACCCCCAGATAGACCATCGGATGCCCCTGGGTGTACCGGAACTCCGGGACCACCGTGGTCCACATGACGAAGGTCCGCCCGGTCGGGGTCGGCGTCGACGGCTTTCCCCACGCGAACTGGTCCGACACGCGTTCACGTCCGGTCGCGCTGACGATGTCGATGGTGTTCGCCGCGAGATGCACCTCGACGTACTGGGCGGTCGTGGTCAACTCGACGTCGGCGGCGCGCAGCCACCCCACGGTCTGACCACCGTTCCCCTCGGGAGGCACGCCCTGTCGGCCGGGCAAGAGCACCTTCACCCAGTCGGTCTGCGCTTGCACGACGGGCACCGTCGTACCTCCGTAGTGGTGGTCGCGCGGGAGCTGACCGACGGGCTGGGCCGTGGGGTCGGCGAACACCGGAGCACCCGCGCCCAGCGGTCGCGCGAGCAACGAGGTCACCGACCCCATCGGATCATCGTCGACGGGCACCGCCGAGTTCACCGAACGCACGTCGATCAACGGGAGCGTCGAGATGTCGTACGCGTTGTCGTTGCGGGCATAGGGCGCCGGCGCGGCATCCGCCGCTCGCTCCGCGGACGGCGTCGACGGCGTCGCGTCCGAGACGACGGCGGCCGGGGTGTCCGAGCCACGGAGGGCCGCCAGGTCGCGAAGCGGGGCGAGCGCCCAGAAGGCCGATACCGCGAGGGCCCCGACCGCGACCACGGCCACGAAGGCTGCGGGATGCGGTCGTCGGGTCATACGCCCATGCTCGGCCGCGCGCGGCCGCAACGCAAGAGAGGGACGCCGGTCACCACTGGGGGTGGATGTCGGCCCGCAGCAGCTCGTCGTAGACGTCGACGACCGCGTCGGCGAAAGCCGTCAGATCGGCGCCGTCGTCGAGGAGGTCCCCCGCAGCAGCGTTGGCTCGTGCCTGCTCGGTCGTGCGGGCTCCCGGGATGACGCTCGTGACGCCCGGCCGCGAGGCGATCCACGCCAGCGTCGCCGCCGGCAGGGTGACGCCCTCGGGAAGAGCGGCCGCGAGCCTGCGCGCGGCCGCCAGGCCGGTCTCGAAGTCCACGCCGGAGAAGGTCTCGCCGCGGTCGAAGGCCTCGCCGTTGCGGTTGTAGGAACGGTGGTCGTCAGCTGCGAACTCGGTCTTCTCGGTGTAACGACCGCTCAGCAGGCCCGACGCCAGGGGGACGCGCGCGAAGATCGCGACGCCGGCCGCTTCAGCCGCCGGGAGCACCTCGTCGAGCGGCTTCAGCCGGAAGGGATTGACGATGATCTGGACGTTCGAGACGTTCGGCCGCGCGATCGCCGCGAGCGCCTGCGCGGTGGTCTCGACCGAGACTCCGTAGGCCGCGATCGCCCCGTCGGCAACGAGCTCGTCGAGCGCGTCGTACGTCTCGTCGGATTCGATGACGGCTGAGGGCGGGCAGTGCAGCTGCACGAGGTCGAGGGTGTCGACACCCAGGTTGCGGCGCGACCGATCGGTCCAGGCACGGAAGTTCTCGCGCGTGTAGTTCTCGGGCAGCTGCGCCTCACGCCGGCCCATCTTGGTGGCCACGGTGATCCCATGCCCGGGACGAGCGGCGAGGAACCGGCCGATGGTGCTCTCGCTGCGTCCATCGCCGTAGACGTCGGCGGTGTCGAAGAGCGTGACGCCGGCGTCGGCCGACGCGGCCAGGACGGCCAGAGCCTGGTCGTCGTCGACCTCGCCCCAATCCGCGCCGAGCTGCCAGGTGCCCAGGCCGATGGCCGACACGGAACGGGAGGTCGAAGCGAGGCTGCGCTGCTGCATGGCTACAGCGTAGGCGCAGGGCCGGACCTCTCGGCCCGGCCCTGCGCTCCCTGGCTCGTCGTCAGCCGCCGTGCGCCGCCTTAGCCTTGCCGGTGCTCTTCTTGGCCGGTGCAGCGGGAGCGTCCGGGGTTGTCACCGTGAGGGTGTCGGCGGCGACGACGGCCGCGGCGCGGGTGGCGCGCACCTCGGCGAACGAGGTGCCGTAGTACGCGGCCTCCATGAGCGTCTTCATGTCGTCGATCATCGGCATCCGGGGGTTCGCCGGCGCGCATTGGTCCTCGTACGCGGCCATCGCGAGGCTGTGCAGGTTGTCCAGGAAGCGGGCCTCGTCGACCCCCTGCGCCTGGAACGACCGCTCGATGCCGACGCGGTCGCGCAGCTCCTCCACGGCACGCGCGTAGCTCTCGACCCCTTCTTCCGGCGTCGCGGCGGGGAGCCCGAGGTGCTGCGCGATCTGCTGGAACCGTTCGGGCGCGATGTAGCGCTCGTACTTGGGCCAGCTCGTGAGCTTCGTCGGGACCGTGCCGTTGTAGCGGATGACGTGGGGCAGGTAGACGGCGTTGGTCCGCCCGTGCACCAGCTTGTACGTCGCGCCCGTCACATGGGCCATCGCGTGCACGATCCCCAGGAACGCGTTACCGAAGGCCATTCCCGAGATGGATGCGGCGTTGTGCATCTTCTCGCGAGCCTTCCGGTCGGCGCCGTCGGTCGAACCCGGCCGGGCGTTCGTGCTGCGTTCGATGTTCTCGAAGATCAGCTTGATCGCGTGGAGGCACAGCCCGTCGGTGTAGTCGTTCGCGTACACCGACACGTAGGCCTCGGTTGCGTGGGTCAGCGCGTCGAAGCCGGCGTCGGCCACGAGGAATCCGGGCAGCACGCGCGTCAGCTCGGGATCGATGATGGCGACGGACGGCGTCAGCGCGTAATCGGCCAGCGGGTACTTCATCCCCGTGACGTCGTCGGTGATCACGGCGAAGGGGGTCATCTCCGAGCCGGTTCCCGATGTGGTGGGGACGCAGACGAGCTTGGCCTTCTTGCCCATCTCGGGGAAGGTGAAGGCGCGCTTGCGGACATCGAAGAACTTCTCGCGCATGTCGGAGAACTCGATCTCGGGGTTCTCGTACAGCAGCCACATGACCTTGGCGGCATCCATAGGTGAGCCGCCGCCGAGCGCGATGATCGTGTCGGGCTGGAACTGGCGCAGCTGTTCGGCGCCCGCGACGACCTCCGACACCTTCGGCTCGGGACGCACCTGGTTCAGCAGCTGCACCTGCACACGGTTCTCGCGACGGTTCAGGACATCGGTGATGCGGTCCACGTAGCCGAGCGAGGTCATCGTCTCGTCGGTGATGATGCTGACGCGCTCGACGCCTCTCATGTCGGCGAGATACCGGATCGCGTGCGGCTCGAAGTACGTCTTCGCCGGGATCTTGAACCATTGCAGGTTGTTGTTGCGCCGACCGACGCGCTTGACGTTCACGAGGTTCACCGCCGAGACGTTGTTGGATACGGAGTTGTGCCCGTACGAACCGCACCCGAGGGTCAGCGAGGGCAGGAAGGCGTTGTAGATGTCGCCGATGCCGCCCAGGGCGGACGGCGAGTTCTCGATGATGCGGACCGCTTTGACGACCTCGGCGAAACGAGCGACGACCTCGGCGTCGTTCGAGTGGATGGCGCCGGAGTGGCCGAGTCCGTCGAAGGCCACCATCTGCCGCGCGAGCTCGATGCCCTCCTCGGGGGTCGCGGCGCGCAGCACCGCCAGGACCGGGGCGAGCTTCTCACGGGTCAGCGGTTCGTGCGGACCGACTCCCGCGACATCGGCGAGGAGGATCGAGGTGTCCGCAGGCACCGCGAAACCCGCCTGTTCGGCGATCCAGACCGGCGACTGGCCCACCACGCGCGCGTTGAGCTTCGCCTCGCCGCAGTTCGCGCTGTCGGCGGTGACGCCGAAGACGAACTCCTCGAGCATCGCCTTCTCTGCGGCGCTCACCCGGTACGCGTGCAAGCGGGCGAACTCCGCCAGCGCCTCGTCGGCGACGGGCTCGTCGAGGATGACCGCCTGCTCGCTGGCGCAGACCATGCCCATGTCGAACGACTTCGACAGCACGATGTCGTTGACGGCCCGGCCGACGTCGGCGGTGCGCTCGATGAACGCGGGCACGTTGCCGGCGCCGACGCCGAGCGCCGGCTTTCCGCACGAGTAAGCGGCACGCACCATGGCGTTGCCGCCGGTGGCGAGGATGAGAGCGACGCCCGGGTGGTTCATGAGCTCGCCGGATGCCTCCATCGAGGGCTCGTCGATCCACTGGATGCAGTCAGCGGGCGCGCCGGCGGCCACCGCGGCGTCTCGGACGATGCGGGCGGCTTCGGACGAGCAGCGCTGAGCGGACGGATGGAATCCGAAAACGATCGGATTGCGGGTCTTGAGGGCGATGAGCGACTTGAAGATCGCGGTCGAGGTCGGGTTGGTCACCGGCGTCAGCGCGCAGATCACCCCGACGGGATCCGCGATCTCGGTGATCCCCGTGAGCTCGTCGTGCGCGATGACGCCGACGGTCTTCTGGTCGATGATCGAGTGCGTGACGTGTTCGCAGGCGAACATGTTCTTCACGGCCTTGTCCTCGAACAGGCCGCGCCCGGTCTCCTCGACCGCCATGACGGCGAGGTCGCCGTGGTGGTGCAGCGCCGCGACCGACGCCTTGCGGACGATGTGGTCGATCTGTTCCTGGGTGAAATGCGCGTACTCGTCGAGGGCACGCTGTGCCCGGGTGACGAGGGCGTCGACGGCGATGGACATCGTGAGCCTTCCCGGCGCGGAAGGTGTCCGCGTCTGTGTCCGAATCCGGGATGGAGGGACCTCGACCCCGTGTCCTCAGTGTGACCTATGTGGTCTGACCACACCCGAGCCACGGCCGGAACAAATCGAGACGATGAGTTCTCACGCTTCCCGCCTGCTCGGCGTTCCCGGGCGCGGAGCAGACTGGGCCCGTGCCGCACCTCCCGGTCTACTTCCACTCTTCGAGCTCGAACCTGATCCGCCGCTTCGCGCAGCACCTGCACGCCACGGACGGCCGCCCGTTGCGCGATCTGTCCGATCGGGCGGTGCGATCGAGTGAGGCGCCCGGCCCGTGGATTCTGCTCACCCCCTCGTACAAGGCCGGCAACGACGCGCACGCGACGCTGCCGGCCACGGTTCGCGCGTTCCTGCGTTCACCCGTGAATCGCCGGCGCCTCGTCGGGATCATCGGCTCGGGCAATCGCAACTTCGGCGACCACTACCAGGCGGCGGCACGCGAGCTCGGGCGCGTATCGGGACGGCCGGTCGTGTTCGAGTTCGAACTCGCCGGCACGCCGGAGGACGTCGCCGCGTGCGCTCGGATCCTCGCGGCTTTCGACGCGCGCTTCGCGAGCGGTCCCGGAGCGCACCAGGAGTGAGTCGGATTGCGTCATTCGACGACATTGCGCGACGGATCGCCCCACAGCCGCCGGAAATCGCGTAGCATTCGAGAGTCGGTGCGTCACGGCGCGCCTCTCCGTCGGTTCACTCCGACGTGCACTTCGTTTCATTCCGCCGTCGATCTCATGCACCCGGGCCATGCTCTCGGCCCCGTGACCGCACCTATCTGGTCCGGTCACCACCACCGGCGAGTGTCTGCTCGCCCCCTCACACTCCGCAGCGGCTCAGCCGCAGCGGTATCCGGATCATCACAGCGGTGGTCCCAGAACACAGAAGGAAAATGACGACATGGCCACTGGCACCGTCAAATGGTTCAACTCGGAGAAGGGGTTCGGCTTCATCGCTCCGGACGACGGCACCGCGGACGTGTTCGCGCACTTCAGCGCCATCTCCGGCACTGGACACCGCAACCTGTTCGAGAACCAGAAGGTCGAGTTCGACGTGGAGCAGGGCCAGAAGGGCCTGCAGGCGACGAACATCCGCGCTCTCTGAGCGTTCGACGCAGTGAAGGGGTCGGCCCGATCGGGCCGGCCCCTTCCGCGTTCCCGGGCGTCATCGAACCGCGTCGAGTCGCCCGTCGAGAAGGTGATGACGCGTCCCGGCCCTCTCGGCGACGACGGGGTCGTGCGTGACCAGGACGACCGTGGTCCCTCCCCTGTGCAGTTCCGCGAACAGCTCGACCACCGCATCCGCGGCATCGCGGTGGAGAGCGCCGGTCGGCTCATCCGCGAAGACCACGTCGGGCCGGTTCACCAACGCTCGGCAGATGCCTGCACGTTGACGTTCGCCGCCCGATAGCGCCGCAGGTCGGCTGTCGCGCACGTGGCCCACTCCCAGTCGCTCGAACAGCGCGTCGATCCACCGTCGAGTTCCGCGCGCTGCAGCCCCTCGACGCGCCAGGACGGGGAGAAGCACGTTCTCCCCCACCGACAGCTCGTCGAGGAAGTCGGCGTGCTGGAAGACGAAGCCCATCCGCTCCCGCCGGAGCCGCGATGCTCGACGGTCATCGAGCTCGCCCAGGTCCACCCCGTCGAAGCGAACCCGACCACGGTCGGGCCGGTCGAGTCCGCTCAGGCAGTGCAGGAGCGTCGACTTGCCCGAACCACTCGGACCGGTGAGACAGGTGAACGACCCGGCCTCGATCTCGAGATCGACATCATCGAGCACGACCGTCTGCGCGCCCGCGGGCGACCGGTAGGCGCGTGTGATCCCGCGAGCCGTGATCAGGGAAGTGGTCATGAGGCGTCCTTCCGTCGGAACGCGGTCGTCACGGGAGAGGGGATCGACGCGGACACGGCGCTGGATGCTGCCACCGCCACGACGGCGATCGCCACGGTCACCGCAGCAGGCAGAGCATCGGAGGGGAGCGCGACCGCTCCCCCGCCCAGCGCCGAGAGGATCGCGCCGAGAGCCGCCGGCGCGAGGGCTTCGGCGGCGACGACGCCCAGGGGTGCAGCGAAGGCGGCGACGATGACCGCGCGCAGCGCGACCGTCGCGCGCACGGAACCCGCGGTGAAGCCGATCGTGCGCAGAGCGCGGAGCCCGCGCCGGTCTCGCACCGACTCGAGCCGGGTGAGCAGCAGGACAACCAGTATCAGCACGCCCGCGGCGAAAGAGGCTGCTCCGATCGCGGACGCCCGCAGGGTTTCGATCGTGCCACCGAGCGTCTGCTCGACGAACCGGCCGACGCTCGTGACCGTCGCCGTCGGATGGCGCGCCTCGAGATCCGAGACCACGCGCTGGACGTCGCTCCCCGGCGCGACGTCTGCGGTGACCGTCTGCCAGGCGACGGGCCCCGGCACCGCCCCGCGCAGTGTCCGGGCCGAGCGCCCGCCGTTGGTGATGTCCTGGTAGAGGCCCCTGATCTCGACATCGCTCCGGGGCCCCTCGTCGCCGCCGAGTCGCACCGTGTCGCCGATACCCACGCCCCACGTCTGCGCCGCGAGGAGAGACAGTGCGACCTCGTCGTCGCGGCCCGGCTCGTGCCCGGAGCTGTACATCGGCGACGGGACGGATGCGTCGACCGTCTCGATCACGAGGTCGGCCTCGTACCCGGCGGCCGCGACCGCCACCCGCCGACTCGTCGACATCGCCGACCGCACGACGTGGGGGGCGTCTCGCAGGTCGTCGAGCACCGCCGCCGCTGTGCCGCTGGGAGCGGTGGCCGGAACGAAGACACGCACATCGCTCTGACCGATGCCCATCGTGGCGACGAAGTCGGGCGACGCGACCGTCTGGGCGAGGCGCAACGGGACGACCGCGATGACCATCGCGATCACGACAATGCCGAGCAGGAGAACGGTGCCCGCGGGGCGCGTGAGCCTCGACCGGATACCCAGCCACAGAGGCACGGGTACGAGGGCCGAAGCGGGCAGCCAGGTCGCCGGTGGCGCGCCGGAGCGCTGCGTCGCAGCCACCGGGCTCAGTCGTCTGACCCGGCGCAGGACGAGCGCGGCCGAGCAGATCGTGGCGACCAGGACCGTCGCGCCGGCGCCGACGGCCACGGCCGCCGCCATCGTGCCGGGCGCGCCCCCGGTGTCGGCCACCACACCCGCCGTCAGAACAGCCGTCAGTGGAACGGCCGCTCCCATGCCGAGACCGACCCCCACGGCCGCGACGACGGCGTACCGCACCAGGTACTCGCCGACGACACGGGCGGACGAGAACCCGAGCATGCGCAGCAGCACGATGCGCGAACGCTCGTTCTCGAGGGTGGTGAGGATGACCAGCCGGAGGCACAGGGCACTCACCGCGAAGACGACCAGGGCGACGAGCAGAAGGCACGCCGCGACGACGCCGTCTGTGATCGAGCCGATCAGACGCAGAAGCGCGCCGTCGACCGCGGGGCCGTCCGCCGGCAGGCCCGCCGCGCGGTAGGCGTCGGCGAGCGCGACCGCATCGCCGTCGGTCTGGAAGGTGACGATGCTCTGCTGCGGCAACACAGCGGCGAGCTCCGCCCAGTCGGCGTCGTGCAGCAGGAAGCGTTTGGAGTTGACGATGCCCGGATTCATCTGGGCGTCCCGGAGGCGATCGGCGATCACGAAGCTACGGGTCGATCCGCCGACCGCGACGCTGACGGTGTCCCCCGGTTCGAGGTCGTACTCGCGCATGTAGAAGACAGGCACCGCGATCTCGCCCCGCCCCAGCACCGGCGCGACGTCGTCGCTGCCGAGGAGGATGTCGAACCGCTCGCTCTGGGTCACGAGGAGGATCTCCATCACACCGGTGCGTGCGGCGTCGCTTCGACCATCGAGCACCAACCCCGCGTTCTCGAGTCGGAGCACGGTGGCGACCTGATGATCACGGACCTCGGGCCGCGATGCGGCGAACGCCGCGATCTCAGCGGAGTCGACGGGCCCGGCGTGCATCTGCACCCAGTCCGGGGCTTCGGAGGCGGCGAAGAGACGTTCGGCGCCTCCCGCGACCGCTGCCCAGGTGACTGCGCCGGCGCTCGCGCTCGCTGCCGTCAGGGCGGTGAGGATCAGCAGGGCGGCCGAGGCCAGCGGCGCTCGACGCAGCGCGGCGATGCGGGTCGGGAGAGCACGGCGACGCAGCTCGCCGGTTCGTGGCGGCCGCATCCTCAGTCCCATGACCAACCGGCGAGGACGACTCCGAGGGCGACGTCGAACTGACGCGCGGGATCGGGACTCCATCCGGCCCGCGCGAGCATCTCGAGATGCGGGGTCGGCACGGACTCGGCCGGACGGGATTCCTCGGCGAGACGGCGACCCGCCCCGGCAGACGGCGCCGTGTCGCGTCCCGCGGGGGGTGTGTACTCCCCCAGGGCGGACGCGACCGTGAGCATGACGAGCGTGTTCACGAGGTCGCCGAGGCCCGCGGCGACGGGGGCGCCGGCAGCGATGATGCGGCCGAGGGCGTCGTCGGCCCACCGCAGGGCGCCGGGTGAGGAGATGGGCCGGGTCGCGACCACCGGGATGAGGTGGGGATGCCGCGAGAGCCCGAACCGGATGCCGCGCATGACATCGGCGGCGTATGCCCGCCAGTCCCCGGCATCCTCGAGGTCGGGCAGCTCGCAGCCCACCCAGAACCTGTCGGCCACGGCATCCACGACGTCACCCTTGTCGGCGAAGTGCCGGTAGAGCGCCATCGGATCGACTCCCAGCGCGGAGCTGAGCCGTCGCATGGTCAAGGCCTCGACCCCGCCCTGGTCGATGATGTCCGCCGCCGCCGCGACGGCCTGCTCGCGCGTGAAACGTGCCGGCCGAGGAGACATCACGACCACCGTCCGCGCCGCGAGAACGCGACCACGGCGCCGACCGCGAAGGCGCCGGCGAAGGCGAACAGAACGGCCACGGAGGCGAGGATGTCGTGCAGTCCGGCCCCGTCGAGACTCAATGCGCTCAGCGCGTCGAGCGCCCAGAAGGCGGGTGACACCGGCGCCACGGCCCGCAGCGCCTCGGGTAGCGCGGCGACCGGTCCGAATGCCCCGCCGAGTCCGGCCATGAGCATCGCCACGATGCTGCAGACGGCGAGCGCCTGGTCCTGAGTCGCGAAGGCGCCCACCACCAGCACACCGAAGGCGACCATGACGAGCGAGAACGCGAAGCCGACGACGGCGATCCCCATCCAGGAGCCGGCGGGACGGTACCCGAAGAGGACGACGCCCCCGCCGAGCACGACACCGAGTTGGAGCAGCTGGGCGACGAAGGCGGCGAGCGCCTTCCCCGCCAGGAGCGAGGGGAGGCCCGCCGGCGAGATCCGCAATCGTTCCCACGTTCCCGACTGCATGTCGCGGTGGAACGCCACGACGATCTGCTGGACGCAGAGCATGGCGAACAGCACCGCGAGTCCGGGCACGGCGTACTGAGCGCCGGACGCACCGGCATGGCCGGTCGCCGCGAGCTGAGCGCTCGCTCCCGGCAACAGGAACGGTACGAACAGCAGCGGGATCACGATCATCACCAGGATCGGGGCGGGATCGCGCCGCAGGATGCGGGCATCGATCGCCGCGACAGCAAGGCTACGCCGCAACACCATCTGCCCCCTCGCTTGCCGTGTCGGCGCCGTCCAGCAGGCGCAGGTAGGCGGTCTCGAGCGATGATCGCCGGATGTCGACCTCGACGACTCGCCCGCCGTTCGCGGTCACCTCGTCGATGCCTCGAGCGAGCAGCCGGCCTGGATCAGTGCCGTCGGCCACACCCACGAGCCACTCACCCGTCCGTCGCCACGGCGGAGACACCTGATACGCCTCGCCGCCGACCGTGCGGAGCGCGACCCGGGCTGAGCCCCAGCGGGCGATGACCGCATCGACCGTCCCGAGGTCGCGGATCCGTCCGCCTCGGAGGAACGCGACGTCCGCTCCGAGACGCTCAACCTCATCGAGGTGATGCGTCGTGTACAGGACGGCCGCGCCGTCATCAGCGAGCGACCGCACGAGGTCGACGATGCGAGCGCGAGAGCTGACATCGGCGGCGACGGTCGGCTCATCGAGGAAGAGGGCGGCCGGTCGGTGCACCAGGGCCATGGCCGTGTGAAGCCGCCGACGCTGTCCCCCGCTCAGGCGGTCTGCGCGGCGATCCGCGACCGCATCGAGGTCGAGGGCCGAGATCAGCTCGTCGACCCGCACACGCGATGCGCCGCCGCGCACACCGTACAGCGCACCGAGTCCGGCGAGGTTCTCCCGCAGGGTGAGGGTGGGATAGACCCCCGTGTCCTGCGGGGCGCATCCGACGAGCGCCGCGAAGCCGGGCGCATCGGGCGACAGGCCCGCCACCGACACCCCACCGGCGTCGGGACGCAAACGGCCGGTCGCAATGGCGACGAAGGTCGTCTTGCCCGCGCCGTTGGGCCCGAGCAGGGCCGTCACCTGCCCCGGCTCGATGTGGATCTCGGCATCCGTCAGCACCGGCCGCGATCCGAATCGCTTTCGGACGCGGTCGATGTGCACGCCGGATTCTCTCGCGGACATCCCGTCCCCTCTCGCTCAATATCTACATTGTAGACTAACGAGCGACGGGTTGCTCATTCCCCAGGCTCGCGGCGGGCCCCCGCTCGTTCGCGGGCAGATCTACACGGCGCGCGACGCCCGCCACGACCGACTCGAGCGGACCCCGGCCCCGGCTGAGCGCCCACATGGTGCACGCCGCGAGAAGCACCCCCATGCTGGCGATCCAGAACCAGGCACTGACGGCGGGATCGCCATCCCCCGAAGCGAGACCGGGGGCAAGGGCGAACGGCGAGACCAGGACCGCGAACGAGACGACATGGGCCGTGTACGCGGTGAGGGGCATCGACCCCACGGCGGCAAGCGGCACGAGCAGCGCGCGCAGCGGACGAGCGAGGAGCAAGCACGCGCCGATGACGGCGACGGCGAATCCGCCCGAACCGACGATCTCCCACGTTCCCCCGGAATGCGGCGCGACGCCCCACGCTTGAGAGAGCGTGGCTCCGAGATCGACTTCGCTCAGACGCTCCAGGTAGCCGCGTGTATCGGGACCGATCGGCGAGGACGATTCCGGCAGAAGCGACGACGTCCCGGCGGAGGACAGCGCGGATAGCGACGACGAGGAGCTGTCCCAGCCCGATAGCCAACCGCGCACCGTCCCGTTGAACGCGTCGCCGAGCCCGTAGCCTACGGCGGCGAACCCGACACCCGATCCGAACAGCACCGCCGCGTTCCGCACCCGGTCGAGCCGCAGCCGCCCGAGTGCCATCCCGGCGAGAACCAGGGAGAGCCACACGGTCAGCGGGTAGGAGCCGCTGATGAGGAAGTCGACCGCGGTGCCGCCGATTCCCTGGGGGATGCCGGTACCCGCGAGCGTCACCGCACGCAGGAGCGCGAGGAGGGACGGCCCCGCTACGGCGATGGCGACCGCGGCGAGCGCGAGGGTGCGTCGACGGAGCCCGAGGAAGGGTATGAGGATGAGGAACACGATGCCGTAGATGGGCAGGATGACGGCGATCGTGCTGCCGAGCATCTCCAGTGCGAGGCCGAGGGCGAGGACGACGAGGGCACGGCCGGCCATACGCAGACGAGCGGACCGCAACGCTTCTCCCCGAGGCGGCTGCCCGCGGCCGGTCGCGAGCGCGACCGAGATACCGGCGACCACTGCGAAGAGGATGGCGGAGCGCCCCTGGACGAGCGCGGCGATGTCCGGCCCCTCGGGACCGGCGACCATCCACACGATCCCGACGTGCGCGCCGATCATGCCGAAGATCGCGAGACCGCGCGCCACATCGACGCCCATGAGCCGAGGCGGGCGGCCGACGTCGCGCCACCGATCCCGCAGCGGCGGCCTGAGCTTCACGGCGGGTCGATCGGTCGGAATGGACGGCATGGACACGACAGCCTCTCCTCGGCGATGGGCCGGACGACGGACGGGCACGTCCGATGTCTGTCCACCGGGGGCCCGCCCCGACCGTAGGGCGGTGCCCTGTGCGCGGATTAAGCGCGTGCCGCGTACCGGACGAGGCGTGGGTCTACCACGCCAGGCCGATCGATCCACGCGCGCACGATGTCGGCAACGGCCGCGGGAGAGGACAACGGCCACGAATGTCCCGCGCGAGGCACGAAGGCCGCTTCGGACTCGAGCCCGGCGGCCGTCAACCGCCTCGTGAGCATGACGGCGGAGCGCCGGCAGTGCGCCGATTCGCGCTGTCCCGCCAGCGCGAGGACTCGGGTCGAAGCCAGCTCCACGCCGGCGAGCGACACGCCCGCGAGAACCTGTCGGCTCAGCCGAGAGTAGTCGCCGATCCGCACCGGCCGCGTCGACGCCAGATGCGCACGGCGCAGATCGTCGGACAGCCGCATCTCTCGGGCGAGCAGCCGGTGCGTGAACGGCATCGCCATGACCGGCCAGCTCATCACATCCAGAAGCCGACCCCACCACGGCACTGGCGACGTGCTGATCCCGGTGAGCACGGCGGCGTCGACCAGGGCGGGATGCCGCGCGATCAGACGCAGCGCGACGTCCGCGCCCAGCGAGAACCCCACGACGTGCACGCGACCCAGACCTCGCTCGCGCAGTGCTCGCGACACGGCATCTGCGGCGTCGTCCATCGTCGTCCACCGTCGATGGCGCTCGGCGCCGTGCGCGGGCAGATCGAGAGCCAGCATGTGGCGCTCATCTCCGAGGAGAGTCATATGCGGAGTCCATGACACCGCGGCGAGCCCGCCGCCATGGAGGAAGACGATCGGGGTGCGCATGGCGTCACCATAGGTCAGCCGTCTCCCGGATCGCTCGGCGCGCGACTCGATGCTTACCCGAGCCATATCCCGTCCGCCTAACCTCCGGGGCGTGCGCGCGCCGACCCCGACCGACACCATCGCCCACGTGCTCTTCGTCTCGGCGGCCATCGCATACTCAGGCGTGATGTGGGAGGCCCTCGCCGGCTACCCGCTCGACCCCGCCCGCGCGTATCTGTCCGAGCTTGCAGCCGAGAATCAGCCGACGAGCGCGGTCTTCCGCAGCCTCGATGCGCTGACCGGCGTGCTGGTGCTGATCGCGATGTCACTGCACCGCTCTCGATGGATCTCGGCAGCGGCGGACGTGACGGCGCGCTGGTCGGCGATGTTGCTCGGCGCTTTCGCGGCGCTCACCGTCGCCGACTCCCTCGTGCCTCTGGCCTGCGCCGGTTCGGCGGATGCAGCCTGCGCCGCTGCCGATGCGGCGGGAACGCTCGGGCTCGCCCACCAGGTGCACGCCGTGACGAGCTCGAGCGCGCTCGCCGCCGCGACAGCGTCGGCGGTGCTTCTCGCACTCGCGACCGGAAGACGACGCGGAGCAAGCCCCCGCGCCCGACCCGCCTCGCGAGTCTTGCGCCTCTGTCTCCGTGGGGGCGTCATCGTCTTCGTCGGAACGACGGTCGGGGTCAGCCTTCTGGCCGTCCTCAGCGCGAGCTCGGGCACCCTGCCCGACGGGGGCGGCTATCTCCAGCGAGCCCAGGTCGTCCTCCTGAGCGTCTACATCGCCGCATTCCCCGCCGTGATGAGCACACTGGCCCGGAGGCGGGTATGACGCCCCCGGCGGCGGCGGCTCACTCACGGCGAGTGGTCGGGCTCGATCTCTTCCGCACCATCGCAGTTTTCGGGATGCTGGTGGCGCACGTCGGCCCCGCCGCCTGGACTGCGGGCGAGGGGTGGGGCACCGTTCACGTCGGCTGGGAGCTGTTCCACTCCAGGATGCCGGCGATGTTCGCGTTCGCGGCGGGAGTCTCCCTCACCCTCGGATCACCGACGGCCCCGGACCGGGCCACGCCCGAGACGGCACCGACCGTCATCCGGGCCGCCCTCTTGGCCGTCTGCGGAGGAGCGCTGGCAGCGCTCGGTACGCCGGTCGCCGTCATCCTGACTTTCTTCTCGGTGTGGTTTCTGCTGGTGCTCCCGTTCCGGCGCTGCACCCCCCGCACACTCGTCCTCGCCGCGGCCGTGTGGGCCCTCATCGGCCCGCCGCTCTCCGTGCTGCTCCGTCGCATGATCGGCAGCGAACCCGGCTTCGCGTGGTCGGTGCTGGTCGCGGGCGACTACCCCGCACTGACCTGGGTGCCCTTCGTCCTCGCCGGGTTCGCCGTGGGCCGATTCGATCTGACGCGGCGGACCGGGCGCCGAGCGCTCGCCGTCGTCGGCACGCTGCTCACCGCTCTCGCCTACGGCGGCGGGGGTGCATTCCTCGCTCTCGGCGGTGTCGATGCGCTCGCCGCGGCCCGGGGAGTCTCCGGGGGCGGTCCCGCGGCCGCAGCGGAGGTCGCCCGCGTCTTCTACGGCGAAAGGGGTGCGACCGACACGAGCAGCCTGTTGTGGCTGCTCGTACCGGCGCCACACTCGGGCAGCTGGGCAGACGTCGCGGGATGCCTCGGCGTCAGCGCCCTCCTGCTGTCGGTGTGTCTCACCGTCGGCGACGCCGCCCAGCGCGCCCGCGCCGCACTCCGCGTCGCCCCGCGCCTCGCCGGGATAGCGACCACAGCGCTGGCCGCCCCCGGCGCGATGGTGCTGTCCGTCTACGCGGCTCACATCGTCGCGATGGCGCTCATCACCGCGACGACGGGGCATTCCTTCGGTCCCGCCCAGAGCATCGGCACGCTCGCCGCGTTCACGATGGGATTGACCGCGGCGTCCGTCGTGTGGTCGAGATTCGAGCCTCGCGGCCCCCTCGAATGGGCACTCGGGCGAGTGACGCTTCTCATCGTACGAATGGGAAGGCGAGCGTCTGCCGGATGGTCGCGCCCGTCGCGACCATGACGATGCGGTCGACTCCGAGTCCGAGGCCGCCGGTGGGCGGCATCCCGAACTCGAGGGCTGCCAGGAACTCCTCGTCGAGCTGCATCGCCTCCGGGTCACCGTGTGCCGCCCGCAACGACTGCTCGGTGAGACGTCGCCGCTGCTCGACCGGGTCGTTGAGCTCCGTGTACGCGGTGCCGAGCTCCATTCCGCCGGCGACGAGATCCCAGCGCTCGGCCAGCCCCGGGATGCGCCGATGCGGTCGCGCCAGAGGCGACGTCTCTGCCGGGAAGTCCGTGTAGAAGGTCGGCTCGACGGTTCGGGGCTCCACGAGCTCCTCGTACAGCGACTCGATCATCGTCCCGACGCCTGCGCCCCCGGCGACGGAGACGCCGTAGACGGCGCACACGTCGCGCAGGGCCTCGGGGTCGTGATCGGGTCGGATGGGGATGCCGATGCAGTCCGTCAGGGCATCGCAGACCGCGACCACGCGCCACGGCGCCGAGACGTCGATGCGCTCGCCGCTCGGAAGCAACATCGTCGCGCTCCCCGAGACGGCGACGAGCGCCGATCGGATCAGCCGCTCGGCGAGCCGACGCATGTCGTCGTAATCGGCGAAGGCACGGTATGCCTCCATCGCGGTGAACTCCGGATTGTGGGTGGCGTCGACGCCTTCGTTGCGGAAGTTGCGACCGATCTCGAACACCCGCGGGAAGCCGGCGACGATGAGGCGCTTGAGAGCGAGCTCGGGGGCGATGCGCAGCGTGAGCTCGCGGTCGTAAGCGTTGATGTGGGTACGGAAGGGCCGAGCCGTGGCTCCGCCGTGCGTGCGCTGCAGGACCGGGGTCTCTACCTCGAGATAGTCCTCTGCCAGCAGGCAGTCGCGCAGGGCGCGGGTCGCACGCGCCCGCGCGCGGATCAGCTCGGCCGCGTCGGGCGATGTCGCGAGGTGCACCTGTCGCTGGCGGACCTGCACCTCGGGGTCGCGCAGGCCGGTCCGGCGGTTCGGCGGCTGCCGCAGCGACTTGGCCGCGACCTCCCAGGAATCGGCGGCGATACTCGGCTCGCCGCGGACGCTGCGCACGGGCGCTCCCGAGACTGAGATCAGATCGCCGAGATCGATGCCCCGCAGCGCCCCGTAGCCGCGCGTGCGGCCCGCGGCGGCGATGACCTGGAGCCCGACGTGGTCCTCGACGATGTCGAGGAAGGTGATCCCGCCGTGCCTGCGACGGCCGAGCACCCGGCCGACCACCGACACGGGCTCGAGGGGCACCGCCGTCGACCCGGCGCTCTCGATGTCACGACGCACCTCGCTGAGCGCCGCCGTCCGCGCGACACGGGGAGGGAAGGGATCGCCACCGGAGGCACGGATGCCCTCGGCGATGCCGATTCGCCGAGCCGTCGAGGGCGACACCGGGTGTACCGGCGGCAGCCCGATCACCGGCGTACCGAGAGCGCGGACCGCAGCCGCGAAGTCCGCCGAGCGCGGGGCGGACTGAACATGCCACCGGTGCGGAGAACGCGCGAAGCCTTCGGCTCGTGCGACGGCGAGCACGACCGATGCGATCGTGGTGCGGCGTGACCACATCAGCAGTCGAGGACGCCAGTCCGGGTCGTACTTCTCGTTCGCCCGCCGCAGCGAGTCGAGCTGCCAGTGCCGGGAGAGCATCAGCAGCATGCGGCGCTTCGCCCGCAGCAGGGGTCCGGCACCGACCCTCGCCCCACGGACGAAGACATCCCGCAGAACCGCGAAGTTCAAGGAGACGCGCGTCAGCCCCAGGGCAGGCGCCTGCGCGACGAGTTCGGAGACGAGGAACTCCGTCGCCCCGTTGACCGACTCGGGATGACGACGCATGACATCGAGAGAAACGCCATCGCCGTTCCACGGCACGAACACGAGGAGAGCCTTCACCACACCGTCGCCGTCGTGTGCCGTCGCGACCAGCGCGTCGCCGTCCGAGGGGTCGGCGAAGCGCGAGAGCGCCATGGAGAAGCCGCGCTCCTCAGCGCCATGACGCCAGTCCTCGGCGAGGTCGGCGAGAGCGATGAGCTCCGCGTGCGGGATATCGCGCTGCCGTCGGAACTGGGCGGTGTAGCCCGCACGGCGCGCCCGCCGCCGCGCGGACGCGACTTGGGGCGACCGCGTCACGGCTTCGGCATGCGGTCCGTTCAGACGAAGGACGGCCTCGTCCCCCAGCACCATGCCTCGCATACCCCGTCGCTGATAATGATGCGCTGCGCGCTCCGACGCGGCGAGCACCGCGGGCCGCCAGCCGAAGTGGTCGACGACCCGAAGCCACTCGTCGATCGCGGCGTCCCACTCCTCCTCCGGCCCGACGGGGTCACCGCTGGCCAGGGCGACAGCTCCGACGACGCGATACGAGACGGCAGAGCGCCGTGAGGGCGAGAAGACCGCCGACTTGTCGCGGCGGGTCGCGAAGTAGGCCAGCGCGTCGTCGGTGCGGTTCGAGGCCAGGATGCCGCGTAGCTCGAGCTCCTCGCCCTCGGTCAGCAGCTGGCGGGCCCGGGCACTGCGCAGCAGCATTGCGAGCGCGATCAGCAGGGCGACGGCGGAGATCGACGACACGACGGTTTCGATGCTCTGGTGGAGGCCCGTGGCCTGGACCTCGACAAGGGTCGACGACGGGAACACCCCCGTCGCCGAGTAGAGCGCCCACCACCAGCTGTCAGCCGCCGACTCGCCGGGTCCGGCCGTCATCCTCGCGAGCACACCGCCTGTGAGCACTGCGACGGCGACCCCGCCGAGGAACACCGCTGCCGCACGAACGTAGGTCGATCGCGGCAGGACCGCGGAGTACTGGCCTCGAGCGACGAGGAGCAGCACGACGAAGGCCGCGGCCAGCACCGCTGCCACGACGTCGACCCGCTGGATATCGGTGGGAAGCACCGATCCCTCTCGAACTGCCTCCAGCAAGTTGGTCAGCGGCAGCAGGACGGTAGGCAGCTCGAAGAGGACGAGGAAGACGAGGGCTCCTCGGAGGCGTCGCTTGGAAGCAGCACCGACGACGAACAGCAGCACGGCGTTGAACAGCACCGGCTCGGGGCTGAACCCGAACACCGCGAAGTACGACGTCGCCCAGTAGATCCCCTCGGGCAGCACGACGTCGGTCACGGCGACCAGCACCATCGTCGCCGCGATCGCCTGCAGCACGCGCCCCACCCACAGAGGCACACTCGCCAGTGGGTGGTGCGTCTTCGGCCGACGGGCGTGGGAAGGCTGTGCAGACGGGGCGATGCGAGGTGCTCGCGGCGCGCGCCCGTCGTCATCGGCGGCGGTGCGACGCGGACGCTCCAGCAGAGTGCTCATGGGTGTCTCCTCGGATCAGGGCCGCGTCGCAGCAGGACGGCCGGTCGGTGCGGTCATGTTCCTGCCGTCCGTTAAGCCCCCGATATGACTTGGACGGCGGGGGCGGGGGCGATCCCACTCCCGCTCGTACGCTCGGATCAGCCCGCCGCAGCACGCTGCGAGCAACACGACGAACGGATGCCACGTGGACCCCGACGCTCCCATCGACGTACCGCCGACTCTCCAGCAGGACCCGGGTTCCGACCTCCTGTCGACCTACTGGCCGGCCGCGGTCGGTCTCCTCTTGGTGGCCGCGGGCGTCGTCCTGAGCGTGCGCATCCTGCGCGCTCGGCGCACCCGATCCCGCGCGCGTCGAACGCTCTTCGGCGGCGCCGCGGTGACAGGCACCGCCGTCGTCCTGGTGCTCTCGCTCGCTCTCGGGGTGAACACCTGGGTCGGGTATTTCCCGTCGGTGGCCACTCTCAGCCGTTGGATCGACGACAAGACCAGGGAGCCCGTGGCGGAGCTGCCTGCTGCCGCCGTTACGGCAGAGGGCGCCTCGAATGTTCCTCTCACCGAGGGCGAACGAGTCACCACCGACACGAACGGGTACTCCTTCCTGACCGCCGTTCCATCGACCGCGGCCCAGGTTCCCGCCACGGGGGCTTGGGTCTACCTCCCCCCGGGCTACGACGCTCCCGGCAACACGCGACGATATCCCGTGATGTACGCCCTCCACGGCGCACCGGGCAGTGCAGCGGACTGGTTCGCCGGCGGGCGCATCGACTACCTGCTCGACACACTCATCGCGAGCGGCTCGGTGCCGCCGATGATCGTGGTCTCCCCTGACCTCAATGCCGGCTCAGCGCGTGTCGACGATGAGCCACTCGATCGCCCCGGGGGCGCGCAGCTCGAGACTTTCGTGACACGCGACGTCGTGAGCTGGGCCGACGGCGCGCTCCGCACGGTCGCCGACAAGAAGCACCGGGTGATTGCGGGCATGTCCGCCGGAGGACTCGGCTCGCTCCTCTACGGACTGCACAGCCCCGAGACGTTCGGCGGGGTGCTGTCGATCATGCCGTACACCGCCCCCTACACCGCCTCGGTCGTGGCGGACCCGCAGGCCAAGAAGCGCAACTCGCCGCTCGATGTCATCGCCGCGACAGCGAACGATGCCGTCGATCGCTCGCAGGTCTTCTTCCTCGGGCAGGGCGATCGTGAATCGGCCGCCGAGGCGACGGCGATCCGCGACGCGCTTCGCGGACAGGGGCGGACGACGACACTGCGCGTGCTCCCGGGACTAGAGCACAACTGGGTCGCTGCCCGGACGATCGCTCCCTACGGACTGATCTGGACCGCGATGCACCTGGGCTGGAACACGGAGCAGACGGAGTGACCCGCGGCCGTCGGAGTCAGTCGCCCACGACGATGGGGATGCGGATGACGAACCGGGTGCCCGCACTCGAGCTGACGACCGACACCTCGTATCCCGACGCGATTGCAAGGGCCTGCACGATCGCGAGCCCGAGGCCCACCGTGGAGCGTTCCCGCGTCTGCGACCGGCTGCCGGCTTGGGTGAATCGGTCGAAGATCGTCGGCAACGCGTCGGGGTCGATGCCCGGACCGTCATCGTTGACGCTGAGCTCGACGGCGGTCTCGGTCTTCCCCACCGCGACCGTCACACTCGTGCCGTCGGGGGTGTGGTGTCCGGCGTTGGCGACGAGGTTCAACAGCATCTGCCGGATCGCGCCTTCATCCCCGACCACGGTGACGTCCTCGTCAGGCAGGGCGATGCGCCAGACATGTCCCGGATAGGCGAACCTCGCATCGGACGCGGTCTCCACCACGATCATCGACAGTTGGACGTCATCATGGGCCACCACGGGGTCGGCATCCAACCGCGCCAGCAACAGCAGGTCGTCGACGAGCGCGCTCATCCTGGCCGCTTCCGAGCCGATGCGCTGCAGCGCACCCTGGGCCTCGCGAGGGTCGGCATCGGCGCCGGGCTGGGCGTAGAAGTCGGCGTAACCGCGGATGGAGGCGAGGGGGTTCCGCAGCTCGTGGCTCGCCTCGGCGATGAAGCGACGCATCGATTCCTCCGCGCGGTGGCGTGCGTTGAGCGAGAGTTCGACATGGTCGAGCAGGCGGTTGAGCGCGTCCGCCACACGGTCGGTCTCCGACCCGAGATGCCGCACATCGCGGGGAACACGGCGTTGCGGCGCGATCTCTCCGGATGAGAGCGGCGTGGCCGCCACTTCATCAGCGATCTCGGCGACCCGCTCGAGCGGGTCGAGCTGTTGTCGGGTCCAGCGCCAGCCGAACACCGCGGCGAACGCTGCGATCGCTATCCCGACGACCGCGAGCCAGAGCGCATAGGTCCGGACGACGGTGTCCGCGTCGGTCAGACCGACGCCACTGACGATCGTCAGCTCTCCCCCGTCCTCGGCGACCACGTCGGACGCAGTGACGAGGTACATCCCGTCGTCGGCGACATCGGCCTGGGCGGTATAGCCGCTCTCTCCCATCGCGGCGCGCGCGTGAGAGAGCTCGACGCCGGTCATCGGGCGGTAGTCGTAGTCGCGGGTGAAGAACGCCGAGACGACGACCTCGTCGTCCTGCACGACGAAGAAGAACCCGTCGGACGGGACCGCGAGCGATACGTCGTCGAAGGTCGGAACGCTCCCCGTCGCATCCACCGCCGTGAGGGTCTGACTGATGGCGGTGTCGTTGGACAGGTACAGAGTCGACTCGGCCTGGGTGACGAGGTTCTGCCGGAGGATCGCGACGGAGACGATGCCGAACACGGTCACCGCTGCCAGGAGGAGACCCGAGATCATCGCGACCGAACGGCCGCGCAGGGTGCGCAGGCCTCCCGACCGCGCGGAGGTCACGACGAGGCCGGAGCGGTCGGAGCAGCCCGCAGGATGTAGCCGACGCGGCGCAGCGTGTGGATCATCGGCTCACGTCCGTGATCGATCTTCTTGCGCAGATACGAAATGTAGATCTCCACGATGTTCGACTCCCGTCCGAAGTCATACTCCCAGACACGGTCGAGGATCTGCTCCTTGCTGAGGACCCGATCGGCGTTGAGCATCAGGAAGCGCAGCAGCGAGAACTCCGTCGCCGTCAGCCGGATCGGCTCGCCCGCCCGTGTGACCTCGTGGTTGTCCTCGTTCAATCGCAGGTCGCCGACCTCGAGCATCGGCGTCGGCGCGCCCTGCAAGAGCATGGGGCTGCGTCGCAGCAGTCCGCGCAGACGGACCACCACCTCTTCGACGCTGAACGGCTTGGCCACGTAGTCGTCGCCGCCGGCGGCGATGCCCGTGATGCGGTTGGCGACGGTGCCGTTGGCGGTCAGGAAGAGGACCATGGTCTCGCTCAGCTCGCTGCGCAGCGTTCGCAGAACCTCGACGCCGTCGATGTCGGGCAGCACGACGTCGAGCACCATGAGATGCGGCCGCATCCGTCGCGCCGTCTCGATCGCGCTCGCCCCGGTCGCCGCGACCTCGACGATCCAGCCCTGCCGCGAGAGCACCGCCCCGAGCAAGTGGCGCAGGTTCGGCTCGTCATCGACGACGAGCACGCGAATCGCGGGATCGGACAGCGGGGACGACGTGAGCGACATGACTTCATGCTCCCGCGCGAGGATATGCGCCCGTTAAGAAAACCAGCGACGAACCTCAGGCGAGGACGAGCTCGAGCTCGGGGTGACCGGCGAAAACCTGCAGGACCAGCTCGAAGTACGTCATCCCGCCACCCCGCTCGAGGTCGTCCAGCGCGGCCCGCGCCGGACCGACGGCATAGATGTCCGGGCGCTCGAGCTTGGCGGCGAGGTGGACGCGCGTGAGCGGGATGCCCAGCGCGTCTCGTGAGACCGCCGAGTCAGCCCAGACGACGCGCGCGATCGACGTGTGCGCGAGGACGCCGAACCCGCCGTAGAGGAGGTCGTCGAGCGCGTCGAGACTCTCGCCGAGACGCCACTCCTCGTCGGCCATGAAGACGCGGTTCAGCTCGGCGTAGAGCGACGGGATGTCGCGCACCCGCCCGCCCTCGATCCGCAGGTCGACGGGAGCGGACGGCGCGCTGTTCACATGCCGAGGCTAGCCGCCACGACGACGACGAGCCCACGAAGCACGGCCGAACAGGCCGATCGCGGCCGGAGGCGTTCTGCTAGCGTTCGTGGGAGCGCTCCCTGGGAGCGCTCTCAGACGAGCGAAGGAGCTTGAATGGATGCGATGAAGCTGCGTCGGACGAGACGCGCGACAGCCGTGATCACGACGGGGATGCTCGTGGGAGCCGCGATGACCGCCCTTCCGGCGGTCGCCACCGCGGCCCCGGCGGAGCTCGTGCGGAACGGAGACTTCTCGACCGGCCATGAACCCTGGTGGTCGGCCGGTGTCGACAGCTTCGACACCGCGACCGGCGCCTTCTGCGCCGGGGTGCCGGACAGCGAGAACCCCTGGGACGTACTCGTCGGTCAGAGCGACCTTGCCCTGGCCGACGGCGTCACCTATACGTTGACGGCAAGGGTCCGCGCCGATGCGCCCGCCACGGTCGTCACGCAGGTCGCGCCCACGGTCCCGGATGCCGTCTACACGACGTATCTCTCACAGAGCACACCCCTGACCGTCGAATGGCAGCAAGTCAGCGAGGAGTTCACGGCGCGCGACCTGGGAAACGGCACCGTATCGGAACTGCAGTTCCGCCTCGGCGCGAACACCGCCACCCGGTTCTGCGTCGACGACGTGAGCCTGGTCGCCCAGGACGGGTCGACTCCCCCGGTCATCCCGGTCGGCGACGACGAGCTGCTCCCCAACCCCACGCTCGACCAGAGCACGGCCCCGTGGTGGACCAGCGGACCGGTGTCACTGTCGAACCCCGCGCAGCGGATGTGCGCGACGGTGACGGAGCAGACGCCCGACCTGTGGGACGTGCTCCTCGGCCACAACGACATCTTTCTGCCCGGCGACACCGGATTTCGCCTGAGCTTCACCGCATCCGCCTCGACGGGCGCGACCATCTCAGCCAAGGTCGGCACGTACACGGGCGCGTCGCCGACCGACTGGATTGAGCAGTCCTTCGCTCTCGGGCTCGAACCGCAGCAGTACGAGGTCGCTTTCGCGACGACACCGGCTACGGAGTACCACCTCGGCCAGGTGCAGTTCCGCCTCGGTGCGGTACCGGCCGGAACCGACATCTGCTTCGACGAGATCTCACTCCGGGGCACCGCCTACTCGTACACGGCCGACCCCGGCCCCGCCGTCAAGGTCAATCAGGTCGGGTATCTGCTGCACGGCCCCAAGCGCGCGACCGTCGTGTCGGGTGCCACGGCACCGCTGCCGTGGGCCCTCGAGGCACCCGACGGATCCGTCCTCGCCGAGGGCGAGACCGAGCCGGCAGGCTTCGACGCAAGTGCGGGAACCGCCGTGCACACGGTCGACTTCGGCTCCTACTCCCAGGAGGCGGCGGACGTGAGGCTCCGGGTCGGCGCCGACACCAGCCATCCGTTCACGATCTCCGCCGAGGTCTTCCAATCGCTGCGCACCGATTCGATGCGCTTCTTCTACACGAACCGATCCGGCATCGAGATCGACGGCGACATCGCGGGCGCGGAATACGCTCGCCCCGCCGGCCATGTCGACACGTCACCGAACCAGGGCGACGGGAACGTGGGGTGCCTCGAACCGCAGACGTGGTCCGGCGGATGGACCTGCACCGATCGACACGACGTCCGCGGCGGCTGGTACGACGCAGGCGACCACGGCAAGTACGTCGTGAACGGCGGAATCGCCGTGGCCCAGGTGATGTCCGCCTACGAGCGAGCCGTTGCCGCGGGCACGGCGGACGCGCTGGGCGATTCGACCCTCGCCGTGCCCGAGCGCGGCAACGGCGTGCCCGACATCCTCGACGAAGCGCGATGGCAGATGGAGTTCCTGTTGCGGATGCAGGTACCCGCCGGCGACCCGCTGGCCGGGATGGCCTGGCACAAGGTGCACGACCGCGCGTGGACCGGGTTGCCCCTCATGCCGCACGACGACTCGCAAGAGAGGCTGCTGCACCGACCGTCGACGGCGGCGACGTTGAACGTGGCTGCCACCGCCGCGCAGGCAGCACGCCTGTTCGCGCCGTTCGACGAAGAGTTCGCGGCGCGGCTGCTCGCCGCCGCGGAACGGGCCTACGACGCCGCGCTCGCCCACCCCGATCTGCTCGCCCCGGAAGAAGACGGCACGGGTGGAGGAACGTACGCCGACGACGTGGTGACCGACGAGTTCTACTGGGCGGCAGCGGAGCTGTACATCACGACCGGCAGCGACCGTTACCGCGACGAGCTCGAGGCAAATCCGCTGCATCAGTCGGATGTGTTCGGGCCGGGCGGCTTCTACTGGGGAGACGTGGCGGCGCTCGGCCGCATGCAGCTCGCCCGGTTCGCGACAGACCTCCCCGACATCGACCGCATCCGCGGGTCGGTGATCGATGCCGCCGAGCGTCTGATCGCCGATCAGCGCGCACAGCCGTTCGGTCAGCCGTACGCGCCGGATGAGGGGCTGTACGACTGGGGATCGAACTCGTCGGTGCTGAACAACCAGGTCGTCCTCGGGACGGCGTTCGATCTCACCCAGCGCCCGCGGTACGCCGATGCCGTCGTCGAAGGGTTCGATTACCTGCTGGGCCGCAACGTGCTCGGGCAGTCGTACATCACCGGGTACGGCACGAACGACGCGCGCAATCAGCACAGCCGGTGGTACGCGAACGCCCTCGACCCCGCCCTGCCCCATCCTCCCGTCGGCACGGTCGCGGGCGGGCCCAACTCGTCGATCCAGGACCCCGTCGCGGGAGCCTGGCTGCAGGGGTGCGCACCGCAGGCCTGTTACGTCGACAACATCGGGGCGTGGTCGGTCAACGAGATCACCGTGAACTGGAACTCGGCCCTCGCCTGGGTCTCGTCCTTCGTCGCCGACCTGGGTGACGGCTTCGTCGCCGTCACTCCGCACGCGGTGGACGACCTCGCGTCCGGACCTGCGGATGCCGCTGTTGCGGTGAGCCCGCTCGCCAACGACGTCCCCGGCGATGCCGACGTCCCTCTCGTCCCGTCCTCGCTCACCCTCCTCGATGCGTCCGGCGCGCCGACCACGTCGGTCGTCGCCGACGGTCAGGGTCGCTACGAGCTGGATGCGGACGTCGTCTCGTTCGTTGCGGACGCCGGGTTCGAGGGCACGGCGGTTCCGGTGAGCTATCGCGTGGCGGACGCACGGGGAACCGAGGTGACCGCCACCATCACGGTGACGGTGACGGCCGGCCCCGGTGAGCAAGTCGCCGAATCCGGCGCGGCGGACACGACGCCCGCCGGTGCGGCGCGGGGCGTCCTCGCGCGCTCGGGTGGTGACCCGCTGCCGCTGTGGATGCTCGGCGGAGTGGCCGCGGCCCTCATGTCGGCGGGCGTCGCATTGCTCCGTCGGCGACGATTCGGCTGAGTCAGCGCGGCCCGCTCGGGACATGCTCCCGAGCGGGCCGCGTCGTCCGTGTTAGCTTTCGAGAACCGCGACCGACAGCCGGAACGAGGACATGACCGACACTCCCCCGACCCGACGGGCACCCCGGGTGACACTGCGGGAGGTCGCGGAGCGTGCCGGAGTCTCGCGCTCGGCCGTCTCGTTCGTGATGAACGGCCGCACCGATCAGCGACTGTCCGACGACGTATTCGAGCGGGTCCGTCGCGCTGCGGACGAGCTCGGCTACCGCCCCAACATCACCGCCCAGACGCTGCGCACCGGCCGTTCGGGCACCGTGGCCCTCGTGTCGGACTTCGTCAGCAGCACCTCGTTCGCCAACTCGATGGTCCGTGGCGCGATGCAGGAGCTCCGCGAGCACGACACCCTCCTGTTCACCGTCGACACTCAGGGCGACGCTGATCTCGAGGAGCAGTTGCTGCAGAGCCTTCTCGGCCGCGACATCGACGGTGTCATCTACGCGTCGATGTTCACACGCACCATCGCTCTGCCGCGGTCGCTCGAGGGCGTCCCGACGGTATTGCTGAACTGCGTGACCGCAGACGCTTCGATCGACGCGGTCGTGCCCGACGAGATCGCAGCGGGCCGTGATGCCGCCCGGATGCTGCTCGATCACGGACACCGTGACGGCATCTGGTTCGTCGGCGCCCTGCCCGCGGGTTCCACAGGCGGAGCCGCCTGGCCGGAATGGGACCCCATCGCGCTGGCCGAGCGGCGGGCGGGGATCGATTCGGTGCTGGCCGCCGCGGGCACGTCCCTCGCCGGGGTCGCCACGATCGACGACGACTGGGACGTCGCGAACGGGCGACGGGCCGTCGCGAGACTGCTGGCGGAATCGCGGAGCGCTCCGACCGCGCTCGTCTGCGCGAACGACGCACTCGCCGTCGGCGCCTATCAGGCGCTGCATCACGCGGGACTGCGGGTTCCCACGGATGTGTCGGTGATCGGGTTCGACGGCAGCCCCTATGCTCGCGCGGTCGATCCCGAGCTCACCTCGATCGCGCTGCCCCACATCGAACTCGGACGTCGGGCGGCAGCGATGCTCGCCGTTCTCGGTGACGCGCCCCGTCTCGAACGCGTGCCGATGCCGATCCGTACCGGCGGGTCGGTGGCTGCCCCGCCCTCCCGGTAGCGCCTCAGCTCCCGCCCAGCCGGTTCTCGACCCGATCGAGCACCGCGCGCTGCCGCGGGTTCAGGGATTCGTCCGCGTACTCGCTGACCACGTGCGCGGCGCCGGAGAGCCGGTTTCCGATGCCCGGATCGTCGATCTCGTCGAAGAGGTCGAGACAGACGTCGACGAGCTCGTCGACGATCGCGTCGACGACAGCGGCATCCGTCGCGTCGTCGATCGCACCGAAGCGGTTCATGAGATCGGCGGCCGCTCGCGCGCGCCCCGGGCCCGCGAGGCGTTCGTAGAACCGCACGAGCTGCGGCAGCCCCTCCTCCCCCGCGAGGTGCGCGAGGAGCACGGCCTGGTCACGGTCGAACCGCGCCATCTCGGGCGAGAGGCCTGCTGCAACGAATGCGCTCACGACGGGAGCGAGCTCGGGCGGGACATCCGGGCTCGCGCCGGCGTCACGCATTCGCGCGATCAGCTCACGTTGGCGAGTCAGCCGATCGATCTGCGCCGAGAGCTCGGAGTCGAGGTCGTCGAGGATTCGGGTCGAGTTCTCACCGCGGTCGAGCACGGCCCCCATACGTTCGAGCGGCATGCCCAGCGACGCGAGTCGCCGGATCCGCAGCACCCGCACGAAGTCGACGGCGTCGTAATCTCGATATCCGTTGGCGCTGCGAGCGGGCTCGGGCAGGACCCCGATCTGATGCCAGTGCCGGAGCGATCGCACCGTCACACCCGCGAGCCGGGCGAGTTCACTGCTCTGCACCGACGACCACCTCCGCTCGCTCGGCGTCCGGCCGCCGCTCCAGATTACGCAGATGCGGCGTCGCGAGTCCCCACACCAGGGCGACGAGCCAGGGCGAGATGATGATCAGGGCGGCGATCTCGACGCCGAGATGCTCGGTCAACAGCGCTGCAGCGACGAAGCCCGCGGCCGGTGCCGCGGTGGTGAGGGCGTTCTGGGTGCCCATGATCCGTCCGCGCATGTCGTCGGGAATCCGCTCGATCATCAGCACCCCGATGAGGCTGCCGAAAGCACCTCCGCACAGACCGATGACGACGGCCCCCACCAGGATCGCCTCGATCGATGCGAGCGCCCCGACCACGACGAATCCGATCGCGTTGCCGACGAGACCGACGACGAGCCAGACGCGACGGTCTCCATGACGACCGAGGACGGCGAAGACGGATCCGCCGAGCAGCATTCCGATCGCCAGAGCGCTCAGCACGAAGCCGAGCATCTCGGGGCGCCCGACGAGGGTGACGTAGACGGGCAGGATGAGTCCCTGCAGCGGTGCGAGGACCAGCACGGAGATGAGGCCGAGACCCGTGGTCACCAGCAGGAACGGTGTTCGCAGCAGCATCCGCCAGCCGTCTCGCAGCATCCGCCAGCCGCTCGCCTGCACCGCCTCGTCGGCAGGCGGGCTGATGGTCCCGATGCGGCCCGGGATGAGCAGCGTCAGGAGGGCCGCAGCTCCGGATGCCGCCGCGGTGAGCCAGAGCACGGTAGAACCTGCGAACAGCGCCATCAGTGTTCCCGCCGCAGCAGGACCGACGATCAGGGCCAGCGCGCCGAGGGCCTCCCGGATTCCGACGAGCCGCTCCGAAGAGACCCCCGAGTACCTCACCACAGCGGGCAGCAGGGCTTCGCGAGCGGTCAGCCCCGGAACGTCACCGAGCGAACCGATCACACCGAAAAGGATGAACCAGCCGATGTCGAGCCCCGTGACCAGATCGACGATCGGGAGCGCGGCGAGTGAAGCCGCCGAGACCAGGTCTGTGACCACGGACGACGTGCGCCGGTTGATCCGATCGATCACGACCCCCATGAACAGGCCCGCGGCGACGGCGGGCACGGCAGTCGAAGCCGCGAGGATGCCGGCGCCCAGGACACTGCCCGTCGCCTGGAGCACGATGAGCGGGAGTGCGACGGCGGCCACGGAGTTGCCGAGCAGCGACAGGAAGTACGAGGCCAGGTAGGCCACCGGAGCGATTCTCATGCAGCCAGTCAGCACCCTGACGTAGCGGCGGGGTCAAGCACGCCCTCGCTCGACTCCTCAGCGGAAGCCACCCGACACGAAGAGATCGGGGCGCTCGGTGTTCACGTGGGCCACGAGCTGCCCGTAGCCCGTCATGGCCGAGGTCGCTGTGAAGACCGTCTGCCGGCCCTGCTTCGCGAGAAGTCCGCTGTACCGGTGAGCCGCGTGCGGGCGCAGCCGGGTGATGTCCGCAACCGCGACCCGAACCGGGGGCAAGAAGCCTCGCGAGACGAAGATCGCGTCCCGCGAGACCTCGAGCC
Source organism: Microbacterium sp. F1-18 (assembly GCF_052921305.1). NCBI lineage: Bacteria > Bacillati > Actinomycetota > Actinomycetes > Micrococcales > Microbacteriaceae > Microbacterium > Microbacterium sp. F1-18. The sequence goes on from NZ_JBREVD010000002.1 coordinate 850,942, forward strand.
GCATCCTGCTCATCCCGTGCGCGAGCCACACCAGCGCCGCACCGATGAGCAGGGCCCCCAGCCCCACGATCCGCCTTGCGGGCGAGTCCTCCGGACGCGTGATCGGTGCCACGAGATTCATGACGCCGACGAGCAGCGCCACGACTCCGCAGATGCGCACCAGGACCCTCCGCCAGCGCTGCGTCGATACGGCGAAGAGCACCGAGTCGCGTTCGTTCCGCCACTCCGCGACGACGTCGGACGATCGGGCGAACACGGCGCTGGCGACCGCGATCGACAGCATGATGACGGCGACGGCGATGCCGACCACGGCGAAAACGGCGTCCATGGGCGGCGGGCCTTTCGTCAGGAGCGGACGACCCTCGACGCTATCGCACGTCGGACATCAGGTCGGGGTGCCACCGCCAGCGAACTCGAGGGCGAGGTCGCCGTTTCGCGAGCGGCGAGAAGCACGCGGAACGAGACCGGCCGACGCGAGCCGGTGGACGAGGTCCGCGGGAGGCAGCGGGAACGTCGGGGCCGTGTCCCGGCGCCGCCGTGCCAGGCCGACCAGCAGGACGAGGCCTGGCCCGTAGGACGGACGGATGACGATACGGGTCGGGCTGCTCCTCGGCGCGAACTGCAGCGACCCGATAGCGCTGGCCGGCGCCTCGACGAGGACGTCGCCGTCGGACGAGCGCACCACGCGGACGGTCGCCGAGCCACGGGCCGCCTCGAGGGTGACCACGACATCCGCCGTCCGCCGATGGGCGATCGCGCGCACCACGAGATAGCCGGGCGCCCCGACGACCCAGCCGAGGACCAGGAGCAGAAGGAGGGGCCCCATCCGCTGGACGACGTCGTCGAACACGATCACGACCGCCGTGATGAGGCCTCCGCCGAGCACGGCGATCGTCGCGGTGATCGCGACGAACACCGGCGAGCGCAGGGAAACCGCGGCGAGACGCAGGTGCCAGGCGTCGCCGACGCGCTCCCATTCGGGCACGACGAGCGTCGCCGCGCGGCGGCGCGACGCACTGGCGACGGCCGCGGAGGTCCGACCGATGAGCGTGAGCCAGATCCAGCCCGCCCCCGGGACCGCGGCGAACCCGATCGCTGCGGCTATGGCAGGCGGGAGCACATGCCGCCATCCGCCATCGGCGGTCAGCGCGAACAGCAGCAGCGCCGCGCCGACCGATGCAGCCAGATGGAGGGCGAGCGACAGCGTGCCGGGCAGAGTGAGGAGGCGTCGGATCAGTGCGTGGGCCGCTGACCATCCGCCGAGCATGCAGAGGAGGAACCCCCAGAAGTCATGTTCGGTGCCGAGCAGCGGAACGGCGACGACGAGGCAGACCGCACTCCACAGAAGCGGATGCCGCAGAACCCGCCACGCGACCGCGCGAGCACCTTGCTTCGTCGTCACCGCCTGCCCCTCCCGAACGGAGGATGAGCCTAGCGAACGTCATCCGACTCGCTGGACGCGGACGTCGTCGATGTTGAGCCAGGAACCGCCGGCGGCCTCCGTGTAGAAGCCGATCTCGAGCGTTCCGTTCGTGACGGGCACATCGAGGGACACCCGCGTCCAGTCATTCGCACTGATGGGAATGGCCGACCGCCGCTCGGGCACGCCGGAGTTCTTCGCATACAGGTAGGCGGAGGTCTGTCCGCCGCTGTTGAGGCTCCATGCCGAGATTCGGTAGAGCCCCGACGGCATCCCTACGAGCGTCTGATAGACCGATGCGGTGTAGGCAGTCGCTTTCCAGAACGTGAGCTTGAGCGCGCCCACGACCGCGGGATCCTGCGTGAACACCGCGTCGGCGTGCGCACCTCCCGGCGACCACACGCCCCATCCGGTCGGGCTGTTCGTGTAACCGTCCTGCTCGAAGCCGCCGTTGACCACGAGATTCGGCGGCGGGACCTCACCGAACACGCCGAGAGTCGACAGGGCTCGCCCGTTCCCGTCGAACAGCGTCTGGTTGTCCCACGGGTTGGAGAGGACACCCGGGTCATCGTTGTCGAGCTTGCCCGCCTCCGTTCCCCAGTTCGCGCCCGGCACCGGCAGCCAGGCCGGCTCCCACCAGATCAGTCCACGCCCCCGCCCGCCCGGCACGGCGCGGACGATGTCTCGCAGGTCTCGGAGGAAGGCGGTTTGGCCCGCGACGGTCGCCGGATATCCCCCGGCCGCTTCCTCGGCCGTGTAGAACGAGTTGCCGAGGCCGTCGGCGTCGCCGAGGGTCCATCCGTACGCGGTCTCGACGATGAGAACGTCCTTGCCGTAGCGCGCGCTGATGTCGTTGAGGTTGGCCGCGAGCTGGCCCATGGTCCCGTGCCAGAACGGGTAGTACGACAGCCCGATGATGTCGTACGGCACACCCTGCGCCGTGACCGCGTCGAACCACCAGCGATAGAGGGCGTTGTCGCCGCCGTGGTCGAGGTGCAGCACGATCTCGATGTCTTCCCCGCCGCGGAGCGCCGCCTCGACTCCCGCGATCCCCGCTTTCAACAACCCGGCGAGCTGGGTGAAATCGGAGACGCCGTTGCCCACGCGCCCGTGGTCCCAGAGGATGCCGCCCGGGATCTCATTGCCCATCTGCACCATGTCGGGCCGGACCCCGGCCGCACGCATCGCGTCGATGACGTCCTCGGTGTATGCGCGAACGGTCGATACCAGTTGCGGGTAGGTGAGACCCCGCCACGCTTTCGGCACCGTCTGCGTTCCGGGGTCGGCCCACCAGTCGCTGAGGTGGAAGTCGAGGAGGATGTCCATCCCCGCCGCTTTCGCTCGTTGCGCGGTCGCGATCGCGGTGGCCAGGTCGTTCGTGCCGCCACCGTAGGGTTCGCCGGCGACGGTGTACGGATCGACCCAGAGGCGCAGCCGAGCGAGATTCATGCCGGCGTCGCCCATGATCTCGATCGGGTCGCCCGTGACGCCGCCGCGCGAGTAGCTTCCGCCGAGAGCCTCGACTTCGTGGATCATCCCGAGGTCGCCGCCCATCACGAAGTCATCGGCATCGGCGGCCGCCGTCGCCGTCGTCGCGGGCAGGGTCGCGGCGACGAGAACGACGGCGGTCGCCGCGACGAGCCCGGACGCCCGCCGCCATGATCGGTACGTCATGACTCTTCCTCCCTCATCGGATCGGGCCGACCGGCGGTCGCCCCGAGCGCGCGCAACGAGTCGAGAGCGCATCCACGCTCGTCGAAAAGCGTCTGATTCGCCCAGCCGTTGCCCGGCTCGGCCACGTCGTTCCCATAGGCCATCCCCTCCGCCGACGCCCAGGACGTCCCGGGCACGGGCAGCCACGCGGGCTCCCAGTACACGATCCCCAGGCCGCGGCCCCCGGGGACAGCGCGAACGACACCCGCGAGGTCATCGAGGAACCGCGCCTGACCCGCGACCGAGGCCGGATAGACCGCCGCCGGCGAGTGCGCGTCAAACATCGAAGTCCCCGCTGGATTGTCCGGACGATGCGCATATGCGGTCTCGACGACGATGACATCCTTCGCATAGCGTTCGACGAGCTGGTGGAGGTTGACGCTGAGGTCGCTCAGCGATCCGTGCCACAGCGGGTAGTACGACAGCCCGACGGCGTCGAAGTCGACGCCCCTCGTCGTGATCTCGTCGAACCACCGACGGTAGAGGTCGGCCGCGCCCCCGGCGTCGAGATGCAGCACGATGCGCGATCGGGAGTCCGTAGCCCGCACGGCGGTCGACCCCGCCTGCAGGAGCCGGGCGAGACGGTTGTACTGCTCACGAGCCTCGTCCGCCGGCACCGGTTCGAAGGCGCGCAGCTCGAGGTCGTACCGCGGTGTCCGGCCGAACGGCCACAGCATCCCGTTCGTCGTCTCGTTGCCGACCTGCACCCACTCGGGGCTGCCGGCGTTCGCGCGCACGGCGGCGACGACGTCGGCGGTGTGCGCGCCGACCGCCTCGCAGATGCCGTCGAGATCACGTCCCTCCCACGAACGGGGCAACGATTGCTTCTTCGGGTCGGCCCAGAAGTCGCTGTAGTGGAGATCGATCATCAAGCCGAGCCCCGCGTCACGCGCGCGCTCGGCCAGTCGCAACGTCGTGGCGAGATCGTTCGTGCCGCCCTGGTACGGGCGTCCCTGCGCATCGGTCGGATCCACCCACACACGCAGGCGTGCGAGGTTCACTCCGTGGTCGGCGAGGATCCGGAACAGATCCCTCGCGCCCGCGGCATCCGAGAACCAACCGCCGAGCGCCTCGACCTCTGCGGTCATCGACACGTCGGCACCCCGGATCTGCAGTGATGTCGTCGTCATTCCTTCTCTCCTCCTTGAGCGAGCCCAGCGACCAGGTATCGCTGGAGCACCATGTAGAGCACGGTGATGGGTACCGCGACGAGGATCGCCCCCGCCGCGAATGTCGTGAAGTCGTTCCGCGTCTGGTCGGAGATCAGCTGGAACAGCCCGATGGCGACCGTGTAGTTCCGCGGGCTGCTGATCAGCAGACGCGGCAGGATGAAGTCCATCCACGGCACCGCGAACTGGGTGACGGCGACGAACGTCAGCATCGGCGTCATCAGCGGCAGCAGGATGCGCGTGAAGATCTGCAGGTGCGATGCCCCATCGAGCACGGCCGCCTCATCGAGGCTGGTCGAGATGCCGTCGAGGTAGCCCTTGAGCAGCCAGATGTTGTAGGGCACCGCCGCGGCGACGCTCGCGATCACAAGCCCGGCGAGGCTGTCGAGCAGCCCGAAGTTCAGATACAGGATGTAGATCGCGATGGCCGTCATGAACGTCGGGAAGATCTGGATGACGAGCATCACCAGAAGTCCTAGGCGCCGTCCAGCGAAGCGCAGCCGGGCGAACACGTACGCGGCGATCGCCGAGAGCAGCACGCTGAGCACCATGTTCGACACCGCCACGATGAACGAGTTGACGTACCAGGTGGCGAACGGGGTATCGGTGAACAGACGCACGTAGTTGGCGAGCGTCGGGTCGGTGGGGATCGCCGACGCTTGCGCGAGCGAGCGACCGGACCCCAGCGACGAGCCGACGATCCACGCCAGCGGGTAGAGCACGATGACCGCGACGACGACGAGCTCGACGTGGATCACGACGGTCGCGATTCGGTTACGGGTTCTATGCATCGGTGAACGCCTTCGAACGACGCAGGCTCCAGACGGAGAAGCTCCCCACGATGACGAAGATCAGGATCGACATGACCGAGGCGATGTCGTAGAGACCGTTGTCGAGCGTGAGCTTGTAGAGCCAGGTGATGAGGATGTCGGTGCTGCCGGCGTACCGGTAGTCGGGGTTGGCGGGTCCGCCCTGGGTGAGGAAGTAGATGACTCCGAAGTTGTTGAAGTTCGCCACGAACGACAGGACGATCAGCGGCCCGGTGGCACGCAGCACGATGGGAAGCGTCAGGTACCGCACCTGCTGCACCGCGGATGCGCCGTCGATGCGCGCGGCCTCGTAGTAGCTCGGTGAGATGTTCGTCAGCGCGCCGCTGATGAGGGCCATGAAGTAGGGGAACCCCAGCCAGAGGTTCACCACGAGTGCGACGATCCGCGCGAGCCAGGGGTTCGCGGGGTCGGTCAGCCACATCACTCTGTCTGACGTGATGCCGAGGTCGACGAGGGTTTGGCTGATCGGCCCGAACTGACCGTTGAACATCGAGCGGAACACGAGGGCGGAGATCATGGCCGGCACCGCCCAGGGCAGAAAGAAGATGCTCCGCCACAGACGCGGCAGCCGCACACGCCGGCTCGACACGAGCACGGCCTGCAGGAACCCGAGCGCATAGGTCGTCGCGGTCGCCAGCGCCGCCCACAACACCGTCCATCCGAGAACGCCGAAGAACGTCGCACCCCACGACCCGGCACCGAGCAATTGACGGAAGTTCGCGATCCCGACCCATTCGACCAGCTTCATCGGCGGCAGGTTGTCGCTGCTGTAGTCGGTGAACGCGATGAGGATGCCGAAGACGACCGGCAGCGCGGTGACGAAGAGCAGCAGGATGAGGGTGGGGGTGAGAACGAGGTAAGGGAAGGCCGTCTGCCGAGTGGCGCGCGCCCACTCCCCTGCGGTCAGGCGTTCTCCGGTCGTGATGAGCCGCAGCCGAGTCCGTGCGGCATCGCGGACAGCCCAGACGGTGATCGCCGCGATCAGCGAGAGGACGAGCACTGCGATGATGCCGTTGATCATCAGGACGATCGAATGGTCGCCTGCGGACAGGCCCGCCACCGTCATGGCGCGCGGTCGCGTGCCGAGGGTCACGAGACCCCAGAGGCCGCGGACGAAGAAGCCCCCGTGTGTGCGAGCCGTGTACCCCGACAGGTTCGCGTAGTGCCCGGTGAGCAGCTCCGTCGCGACGGCCGCGGCGCTGACGACCAGAACCGCCACTCCTTTGCCCCACTCGCGGTTGAGCAGTTGCCCTAGACCGGGAACCAGTGCGGAGGCGAGCCCCAGCGACCACGGGGCCGCCGGGCTCGTCCCGCGTCGGCGCGGACTCACTCCCCCAGCCCGGTCAGGTCGGCATAGCCGGTCACGGCCTGCTGCTGCGCGGCTGCCGGGTCGAGGACGCCGTCCCACACACTGGCCACGAGGCTGTTGCCGACCGTCCAGAGCGCGTCTCCGACGTCGGCCACCAGGTCGGACCGCTCGGCCTGCGCGAGCACCCCGTTCGCATAGGGGTCATCGGCGAGACCGGGAATGGCCTGCGCATTGACTCTGGTCAGAGCGGGGATGCCACCCGTCGTCCGGTACAGCGCGGCGGCTGCCTCGTCGGATGCGAGGAACGCTGCGAATACCCGCGCTGCACCGGGATGCTGGGAGTAACCCGAGACGACTCCGACGCCCAGACCCGCGAGCGTCGCGGCGTCACCGCCGCCCTCGACGGAGGGAAGGGTCGTCACGCCGAACTCGAAGCCGTTCTCCGCCGCCCCCGCAGTGAAGTCGCCGATCGACCACGGCCCCGTGATCGCGTAGGGGGTCTGTCCCTTCGCGAACTCCATCTCGATGGAGTCCCACGTGGCATCCGCCGAGTTGACCGGCCAGAGATCACGCAGTGCGCCGTAGTACTCGAGTCCGGCAGTGAGCGCGGGCGCGTCGAGACCGGGGGCGCCCGCGTCGGCACCGAGATGCCAGCCGAGCGAGCTGAGCACCGGGTAGGCGTAGTAGAGCTGGCCGCTCAGCCAGCGGATCGTCCAGCGGTTCGCGCGGGGGTCGTTGTAGGCGGCGGCGAGCTCGCGAATCTGCTCCCAGGTCGTCGCGGGCGCGGGCGAACCGGTGAGGTGTTCCAGGAGGGTCTTGTTATAGAACAGGGCGATCGACTCCGTCGACACGGGCACGCCGTAGAGCTCGCCGTCGCGGCTGACGACGTCGGCGAAAGAGTCGCCGACTCGCGAGGCGATGTCGTCGGCGTACTCGCCCAACGGAGCCGCCACGCCCGAGTCGATCGCGCCGGACAAGTCGGTGAAGTTCGTGAAGTACACGTCCGCACCGGTTCCGGCTTCGCCATCGAGCTCCATCTTCGCGACGGCATCGACTTTAGACACCGTCGTCACGTCGATGCGGATGTCGGGGTGCAGGGTGGTGAAGGCCTCGACGAGCGCCTCGCCGTACTCGGGGTACTCGACCCAGACCTTCAGCGGTACGTCGCCTCTGGCGATCTCCGGCTCGATCTCATAGGCCCGCGCGGCGGCATTCCACGTCAGGCTGGTGTCGGCGTCGCGCGGTGCACTCGAGCACCCGGCGCTGACCGCGAGCGTCAGGACGACGGCTGCTCCCACCGTCGTACGAGCGATGGCTGCTGTGTATCGGATGGTCATGCAAACTCCTTCGTTGCCGTGACTGTGACCGGTCCCAGTCAACTGACGCGATGCACGCGAGTCCATGACCGTAATGGCAGGATCGACGTCACGCGATGACTCTCCGCTGGGGAGGAACCGGCGCGTGCTGGGACAGTGGGGGCGAGAGCAAGGGACCGAGAACGATGGAACAGCTGGTGTTGCCGAACGTCTATGTCATCGCGCGTGAACGCGAACGTCCGGAGCACGTTCTGCTGCAGCAGCGTTGGAAGCCGCACTCCGATCCCGCGAACAGCGGGCGGTGGGAGCTCCCCGGCGGAAAGTGGCGGGCCTTCGAGACGATCGCCGTGTGCGCTGCCCGCGAATTGCAGGAGGAGACGGGCCTCGTCGACGTCGACGTTCTGGGTGCCCGTAGCGATCACGAACTGCTCGGCGACAGAGTTCAGGTGAGCGCCGGCGTGCAGCTCGTTCAGATGGTCGAGGGGCCGTACCCCTCGGTCCTCGCCGTCGTCGATGCGATCGCGTCCGGGCGCCCGCGGACGACGGGCGACGGGTCGCGCGCTGCCCAATGGGTCGACGAGACGCGGCTGCGCAACATGCTCTTGAGCGAGCCCGAGACGTTCACGGCGCTGAGTCACGCCGCACTCCGGCACCGCTTCGCCTCGTCGTGACGGGGTGATCCACAGGTCCGAAGCGGGTCGCGCGGGGCGACGCGCACCTGGCACAGTGGGGAGCATGAGCGCGACGGAGAGCATCATCATCGATGGGGGGTCGCTTCAGGCCGCGATCGACGAGCAACCGTTCTCGGGAATCGTCGGCGTCGACGCCGGCGACGTCTCGGTATGGCGCAGGGCACACGGACTCGCCGACCGCGCGAGCGGGACGCCCGTCTCGGAGAGCACCCGCTTCGCGATCGCGTCAGGAAGCAAGGCCTTCACCGCGCTGGCGGTGATGCGCCTCGTCGAGGACGGCAGCCTCGCACTCGACACGGCTGTCCGAGAGGTGCTCGGTGACGACCTGCCCCTCATCGACGACACGGTCACCGTCGAACAGCTCCTCGGACACACGTCGGGAATCGGCGACTACATCGACGAGGACGACGATCTCGACGTATCGGAGTTCTACCTCGGAGTACCCGTGCACACGCTGACGACCGCGGAGGCGTTCCTGCCCCTGCTCGACGGCATCCCTCCGAAGGCCCGTCCCGGAGAGACGTTCTCGTACTGCAACAGCGGCTACGTCGTGCTCGCGATCATCATCGAACGGGTCACGGGCCGGGGATTCCACGAGGTCGTGCACGACCTCGTCCTCACCCCCGCCGGCCTCGCCGACACCGACTTCCCGCGCACCGACGAACTCGGCGGCGACCACGCTCGCGGCTACGTCTTCGACGACGGACTGCGCGTCAACACGCTGCATCTGCCTGTCCGCGCCGGCGGCGACGGCGGCGCGTCGACGACGATCGCCGACGTGCACCGGTTCTGGCGCGCGTTCTTCGACGGGCGCATCGTCTCGCCGGAATCCGTGGCTCTCATGACCGCACCCCGCTCCTCGGTCGACGACGAGGAGATGCGGTACGGTCTCGGATTCTGGCTGACCGAGACCGGCTCCGGTGTCGTCCTCGAGGGATGCGATGTCGGCTCGTCGTTCAGGTCGGTCCATCACCCGTCGACAGCGACCACCGCGACGGTGATGAGTAACACGGCCGACGGCGCCTGGCCCGTCGCGCGTGTCCTCGCCGACGCGATGGCCGAGCTCGACGAGCGGTAGACCGGGCGCGGCGCGCCGTCACCGCAGCTTGGCCGTGCGCAGCAGGGTCGCCGTGACCAGCAGCACGACGGCGCCGCCGCCGATCCCCGTGGCGAGCAACGGCAGCGTATCGCCGAGCGTCAGTCCGCCCGAGCCGGCGATGGCCGTCGATCCGAGGTTCAGCGCCCTGGTGTTGATCGCCTGGGGAATCACGTGACCGAGCGGCCGGAGGGTCGGCGACGTCACAGCGGCCACCCCCGCGACGCAGCCGAGCAGGCAGATCGCCGCGGGGGCGGCGAAAGAGCGCATCAGCATCGACAACAGCGACTGGAGTGCGATGAGCGGGATGGCGGCGACGATCGCGACGACTCCCACGACCGCGAACTGCCACGGGAAGCCGCCGTCGAGGCCGAGGACGAACGTGCCCGCTGCCGCGGTGCCCACGATCAGCACGACCTGCATCAGCGCGACCGGCACGAGGACGGCGGCGACCTTCGCGGTGGCCAGACCCACCGGCCGCACCGTGGAGGTGAGCAGCAGGTTCCAGTTCGACCCGCGGTGCTCCGCGCGCCAGACCGCGGCGGCGAGGAGACTGATCCCCATCGAGAAGAAGAGCAGCCCGTAGAAGAGCACCACCTGCGACGTGAACGATGCCCAGCCCGCGTCGAGCGCGTCGGCGTTGGCCGCCAGGTTGAGCGTGCCGGTGACGACGGCGAGGAGCGGCAGGACGATCGCGATGATCCACGTGCTGGAGCGGCGGAGTTTGCGCATCTCGGCTCGGAACATCGTCAGGCTCCGATCGGATCGAGGCGTCGGATGCCGACCGCGATGACGAGCGCCGCCAGGGCCACGAACCCGATGATCCACGGGTAGGGCGCCTGCACGTACCCCACCGAGTCCCCCTCCTGCCCCGCTTGCGAGATGACGGCGTAGTAGCCCCAGGGGATGGCGCGGCTGACCGCGGCGGGCAGCAGGAGAGAGAACACGGCGAGGAACGACCCGAGCACCCCCACCCCGACGCTGACGAGCTGGTTCTCCACTCGTGCGGCGAGCAGGATGTGAAGACCGCAGAAGACGACATCGAGCACGAAGAGCAGTCCGGTGTACGCGATCCAGGGAATCGGATCGATCGGCACACGGATGCCCGCGAGCACACCGACCGCGACGACCGCCGCGGTCTGTAGCGCGATCGCGGGGGCGAGCATGAACGCGAGGGTGAGGAGTTTCGCTGCGCAGAGCCGACCCGGAGTCCGGCCTGCCCCCGCTGCGAGCACCCATCCGTTGCCGGAGTGCTCGATGTCGGTCTGCCTGCTCGCGAGCACCGCTGCCAGCAGCGGCGACGTCATCGCCGCCATCATCGTGTACGAGAGCAGGAGCGCGGCCCACGGCGATGCCGCCGGGTCGTCGAAGGTCTCGCGGGCGGTGCCCGAAAAGAGCGACGCCGAGCTCAGCGCTGCGACCGCCAGCACGAGGCCGACGAGGACCGGAATGGTGCGCAGCCGCCGCATCTTGCGAATTTCGAGGACGACGTCGCTCACAGCAGACCTCCCCGGCCGGTGAGGTCCATGAAGACGTCCTCGAGGCTCTGCTGCACACGACGCACCTGGTGGATCCGGACGTCGGCAGCGACAAGCAGGGCGACCAGTGCGGCAGTCGCTTCGTTGTCGTGTCCGCTCAACCGGATGCCGCCACCCGTGATCGTCGCGTACGGCACGGCGCGCAGCGCCGCATCGATCGACGGTGTCTCGATGACGAGGTCGGGCAGCGAGTGGGCGAACAGGTCGGCGCGGGTGCCCTGGAAGATCAACCTGCCCGCCGAGAGGATGCCGAGCACAGACGCCATCTTGTCGATCTCGTCGAGCAGGTGACTCGAGACCATGACCGTGATGCCCTGGCCCGCGAGCTCGATGAGCAGATCGCGGATCTCTTCGATACCGGCCGGATCGAGGCCGTTGGTGGGCTCGTCGAGAACCAGGAGCGACGGGTCGCGCGCGAGCGCCATGGCGATGCCCAGGCGCTGCTTCATCCCGAGGGAGTAGTTGCGTACGAGCTTGTCCTTCTGCTCGCTCAGCCGGACGATCTCGAGAGCGGTCCGGATCTGCGCGTCGACGAGCCCGAGCATGTCTCGGACGATCAGCATGTTCTCCCAGCCCGTCAGATGACCGTAGCCGGGTGGCGCCTCGATCATCGAACCGATCGAGGGCAGCAGGTCGCCGCGCGTGCGGGGGGTGAGCGATTGCCCGAAGATCTCGATCTCGCCGGCTGTGGGCTGGCTGAGCCCGAGCAGCATCTTCATCGTGGTCGACTTCCCCGACCCGTTCGGGCCGAGGAACCCGTACACCACGCCCTGAGGAACGGAGAGATCGACCGCGTCGACCGCGGTGTGCTCGCGGAACTTCTTCGTGAGGCCGTGGGTGGCGATGACGGTGCTCACTGCGGGCACCACCGGATGCGCGTCATGCCGCCATCCTCGTTCGCAGCACCCGCCACGCGGATCGGTCGCGAGATGCATCATCCCCCACGCGGTCCTCCTCCGATCGGAGGAGGACCGACCGCCCCGAGAGGGCTAGTCGGTGCGTGAGCGCCCCGCGCGTCGAACCGAAGCCAACCCGCGCTCGTGCGCCCAGATCACCAGATGCACGCGGTCTCTCACCCGCAGCTTGGTGAGGATGTGGCCGACGTGGGTCTTCACGGTCACCTCCGCGATGTGGAGACTGCTCGCGATCTCGGGATTGGAGCACCCCTGGACGATCTGCTCGAACACCGCCCGCTCCCGCCCCGTCAGCACCGCGAGAAGGGCGTCGTCGCCCTCCGCCGGCTCGGTATCGTCGATCGCGATGCGCTCGAGAAGGCGGCGGCCGGTGGGCGCCGAGACTGCGAACGTGCCGCCGTACACGGCCCGGATGGCGTCGACGAGCTGATCGGCTGTGCTGTCTTTCAGGATGAACCCGACCGCACCGGCCTGCAGGATCCGAACCGCGTAGGAGTCGGTGTCGTAGGTGGTGAGTCCGAGCACCCGCGTCGCGGGGCTGACCGCCTCGGCCGTCAGTGTCCGCGTGGCCTCGATCCCATCGAGTCGCGGCATCCGGATGTCCATGAGCACGACGTCGGGCCGCAGTTCGCGAACACGCTCGACGGCGGCCTCGCCGTCGGGCGCCGTGCCGACCGCGCGCATGTCGGGCTGCGCGTCCACGATGCGGCTGAAACCGTCACGGACGAGTGCCTGGTCATCGGCGACCAGCACGGTGATCGGCGGCGATGAGGTCGTCATACGACGGCACCGTCGACGACGACGTCCAGCGGCCAGACCGCCCGCACCGTGAACGTGCGGTCGTGAGCGTAGGTCAGCTCGCCGCCGTACAGCTCGCACCGCCGCCGCATGCCGGCGAGACCGCGGTGCTCCCGCACCGGGCGGTGGATCGGAGACGGGCCGACGGGGTTCGCCACCGACACGGCGAGCTCCCCTCTTCCCCACGACACCGTCAACACGATCGGACCGTCGCATCCGTGCCGAACGGCGTTGGTGAGCGACTCCTGGATCACTCGGTAGGCCGCGAGAGACATGCCGGGGCTGAGCGGGTGCGGGTCGCCGAGCACCACGACCTCTAGCCGGGTGCCCGCACGGACGAAACCGGAGATCAGGTCGTCGAGATCGTCGAGCGACGGCGTCGGGCGGCGGTCCAGGTCGTCTGCAGGCGAGAGCAACCCACGGACCTCCCGCAAGGCTGATCTGCCGCTCGCGGAGATGGTCGCGAACACCGATGCGGAGTCCGGATCGGATGCGGCTGCCCGTCCGCTCTCGGCTTGGACGATGACGTTCGTGAGCGTGTGCGCGAGAACGTCATGCATCTCGTCGCTGATCCGCTCGCGTTCCTCGTAAGCAGCCAGACGTGTCCGCGCCTCGGCATCGCGTTCGGACATCTCGCTGCGTTGTCGCGCCATCCGCAGAGCCTCGCTCCGGCGACGATCGAGCAGGCCGAACGCCCACGCCGTGAGCATGCTGATGCCGACGAGCCCGATGACGAGGCCCGTGCCGGCCGACGCGCTGAAACCGATGTCGAGGAGAACGGCGGCACCGAGCCCCGAGATGTAGAGCAGACCCAGCATCAGGCCCAGGTGCTGGGCGCGTTCCGAGGCATGGGCCGCGACGGAGAAGACGCCCACGAGCAGGATCAGGTCGCCGGGAAGGAGCAGCGACGCGTCGACGCCGAGGTGCACCGCCGAGATCGCGGTGGCCGTCACGGCGAAGACGACCGGGTGCGAGCGACGCCACACGAGAGTCGCGGCCATCAACGCCGACCATGCCCAGTCGGGCTGCCCGAGCAGCCCCATCGCGACGCAGCCGGCGATGGCGACCCCCGCGACGAGCGAGTCGCGACCCCGTGTGGTGCCGTCCCCCCGGTGCATGCCGCCACCATATCCCTTCGGTCGGCGGCTCACCCCCCTCCTCAGAACAGCGGAGACCCCTCCTCCGGCAGGTGGAGGATCGGGCCGAAAATCCCCGCATCGCATAGTTCCGATGAAGGTCTGCCGCGGGCTTGAGTGGGCACGGCAGGAGCATGCCGGAACTGGCAGTGAGGCGGGCGCGCCGCGGCACCCGCCGTCGGCACCGTTCCGGTTCCGCCCCGTTGGGCTCCCTCGGCAACCGCCGGCGAGGAGGGATAGCGGAAGAACGAAGGAAGGAACGGATCATGATCACGACCCATGACCAGGAGATGACGATCGTCAGCCCGCGTTGGGACATGGCAGCCCGCTCGACCGACGGATCCACCCCGTCGGTGCAGGCTCAGATCGACGCCGAGTTCGAGCGCGTCGTGAGCCCGTACATGGCCAGCAGCGGCTGGCTGTGCACACTCACGATCGAGTGCGGAACCCTGATCTGCGCCTGTCGCTGACCGCTGCTCGCGGGCGGCGCGGCACCCCGCGCCGCCCGCACCCGTTGGACGACCCACGATCGGAGCTCGCCGTGCTCACCACCCGCGACACCATCGCGCTGCTTCAGGCTTCGGCGCTCGACGAGCGCCGGCTCGGGCCCATGGCACGGCAGAGCATCACCGACGACATGACACGGGCGTGGTCCGACCGGGCGCTCGAAGCCGACGGCATCCTCGACGGCTACCTCGCTGCCCGTGACCTCGACCGCGAAGCGCTCTCGGGTCTGCTGACCGGCGCCCCCTGGTCACCGCGGCAGCACAGCATCGGGTGGATCGAGAACGTCGCGTGCTGGCTGACGCACACCACCGGAGAGCCGTGGCGGCCGGGCCGTCCGCTCGCCATCGAGAACGCGCTGCTCACGCGCATCCCCTTTCCCTCGTTCCTGGTGCCGATGGTCTCGACTCAGCGGTCGTTCCTCGCTGGTCTCCCCGGGGTCCCCGAGGGTGCGCGCCGCGATCTGCTCGACGGACTGGCCGAGACGGTCGCAGCGCTGGCCCTGCGTCCGCTGCTCACCGAGATGGCCGGCGACGCGTCGGCCGGTGCGTACGCGCGTCTCGATTCCTCGCTCTCGCACCCGGCGAGGCGGATGTCCTTCCTCTCGCGCTACCCCCTTCTCGCCCGTGACCTCGTCGCAGCGATCGGCAACTGGCGCGAGCGCGTGCGTCTGATCCTGGAGCGCCTCGATCGCGATGCCGAGGCGCTCTCGACAGCCGGTCTCCCTTGCCCCGGAATCGCTGCCGTCAGCGGCATCCGTTTCGCGGGTGACACGCACGATCGCGGGCAGTCGGTGGCCATCGTGACGTTCGACGACGGCCGACGGGTGGTCTACAAGCCGCGCGAGTCCGCCGTCTTCGCCCTCTACCGCGACATCACGACGGTGCTGGCCGACGAGCTTCCGGAGGGGGTGCGCCTGCGCGCGCCGAACGTGCTGGTCCGCGATGGATACGGGTGGGTCGAGTTCATCGAACACGCCGCCCCCGGCGAGGTCGACCTGCGCGATCATCTGCGCAGACTCGGCGGGCTGCTCGCGATCGCCCACGTGCTCGGCGCGTCGGACCTCCACCTCGAGAACGTCATCGCATCCGCGGCGGGTCCGGTTCCCGTCGACCTCGAGACGCTCGTTCAGAATCGCAGCCACCGCGACGCCGCCGACACCGCGGCTGCGGCGGCAGCACGCCGCCTGAACGAATCGGTGCTGGGCACCGGAATCCTGCCCGTCCAGCTGACCGCCGGTGAGGGCACGAGCATCGACGTGAGCGTCGTCACGGGCGGGCTGCAGCCGACAGGCCGGACAGCCATGGCGCATCAACTCACCGGGACCTTCACCGACGCGATGCGGATCGAGGCCGTCGAGCTGCGCGTCGGGTCGTCGCAGAATCAACCGCCGGACATGACCCTGCGTATGGTCCGCCGCCACCGGGACGCGCTCGCCGACGGATTCGTGGCCACCTCACGGGCGCTCATCTCGTGTCGCGACCGCGTCGTCGGCATCCTCTCGGGTGTTCCCGAGCTGACCGTGCGGCACATCGTCCGCGCGACGCGCTCGTACTCGCTGCTGCTCGCCGAGATGCGCCAGTCGTCGCGCCTGCGCAGCGGAATCGATCGCGACCATCTCTTGCGCAGCCTGTGGACGCGACTGGCCGACCATCCCGGTGACCTGCCTCTCATCGGGGCGGAAGAACGCGCCCTCCGGCGGCTCGATGTGCCGCTCTTCACGGTCGACATGGACTCGCTCTCCCTCGACGACGACCGCCGCCCGTTGGTTCCGGAGTACTTCGCCAGAACCATGCGTGAGGATGTCGTCGCGCGTCTCAAGCACCTCCGCCCGGCCGACATCGATGCCGGCGAATCCCTCATCCTGGAGTCGATTCTGGCGGCCACGACCGCCGAGACCGAGAACGAAGGCGCTCCCGGTCCACTCGGCGGCACTCCCCTCCGCCGCACCGGCATCCGTGCGGTCGCCGAGCAACAGGCCCGGCTGCTCGCCGAGTCGGCGATCCTCGGACGAGACGACGCGACGTGGATCAGCGTGTGCAGCAGCGTCGACAGCACCGGGCTCGAGTACCGCCCTGTCGGCCCCACGCTCTACGACGGCCTGGCAGGCATCGTCATCGGCGCCGCTGCGGGACACCGTGCGTTCCCTCGCTGGGGACTCGACGACCTCGCCGCGCGCGGCGCCCACGCGATCGCCGCAATCCTCGATGACTGGAGCTCCGGGCGCGTGACGCTCCCGGTGGGAGCGTTCAGCGGGGCGGCCGGGCTTCTCTACGCGTTGGCCCGCTACGAGAGCATCGTCGGGGTCGACCGATTCGGCGCGACCCGGGCGAGCGCCGTCCGCCGATTCAGAGACGCCGCCGCGACGGACGACTATCTCGACGTCATGGCGGGGTCAGCGGGTGCCATCGCCGTGTTGACGGCCATCCGCGAGGCTGACGACGCCGAGACGGACGTGGCCGTCCGCGCGCTCGCGCACCACCTCCTCGAGCGCGCCGTCGAGACCTCCGACGGCGCGCTCGTCTGGGAGAGCGGAGCGACCCGCGCCCGTCTGGGCGGCATGTCGCACGGCGCGACGGGGATCGGATGGGCGCTCGCCGCCGCGTCAGTCAGGCTCGCAGATCGCACCATGGCCGACGCTGCCCAACGGGCTCTGGGCTTCGACGACAACCTCTTCGATGTGAAGCCCGGGCGGTGGCTCGACGCCCGTCCTGAGTCACTCGCGCAGGGACGCCTCTTTCCCGCGCACTGGTGCCACGGCACGGCGGGTATCGCGCTCGCGCGCGCCGACGCTGCCGTGCTGCTCGGCGATGACACGCTGCTGCCGCTGGCCGACCTCGGAGCGCTGGAGACCGCGACGGACCTGCCGTCGGACGATTCGCTGTGCCACGGCTCGTTGGGGAACCTCATGGCGCTGCGGGGCATCGAGAGCCGTGGTGGCCCTGCTGCCGGCGACTACGCCGAACGCGTCATCGCGCGTATCGATCGAGACGGCCCGCACAGCGGACTGCCGTCGGGCATCACCACCGTGCGAGGGCTCATGGTCGGAACAGCCGGAACCCTCTACGCGCTCTGCCGCGAGCTCGACCCCGACCTGCCGAACATCCTGCTGCTGGAGTGACCGCGGCGCCGGTGTGGCGGCGACTCATCCGGCCGTGACGTCTTCCGTCTCGTCATCGTCGACGACCGGAGGCGCCGCGGCGATGTGCGTGATCGGGCGCCAGACGAGAATCAGCGTGAGCGCGGCGCCGACGAAAGCGAACCACCAGGGGCCCGTGGGGCCCCACACCTGGGCGATCACCCCGCCGAGCGCCTGCCCGATCACGAGACCGCCGAAGACCCCCACCATGTTGACCGACGCGATGCGGCCCTGCAGCTCGTGGGGAACGAGGCGCTGACGAACAGTCGTCGAGATGGTCGCCCAGACGAAGGCATAGGCGCCGAACGCGATCATGATGACGAATGCCACCGCGCCCGAGGTCGTCAGGGCGAACGCGAGGTGCATGAGAACCTCGGCGGTGAGGCACACCCGCATGAGCGCAGCGAACGAGAATCGCCGCTCGAGCCTTCCGAACAGGAGAGTCGCCGCCAGTCCGCCGATCGCGGACGCGGTCGTCAGGGCGCCGTAGCCGACGGGCCCCATCTGCAGGTAGTCGGTCGCGTACAGCACGAGCACGCCCCACGGCGCCGCCCAGGTCACGTTGAAGGTGAGGATGATGATCACGAGCGTGCGCACCGGCGGGTTGCGCCACAGCCAGCGGATGCCGCTGAGGATGTCGGTGTGCACGGGGGTCCGCGTGCGCGGTGCATCCGCCTCCTCGACGCGCGTGGTCGCCGTGATGCGCGAGATGAGGACGACGGCGAGGGCGACGCACACGCCCTGAACGGCGAACGGCCAGAACGATCCGACGGCGAACAGGAAGGCACCCAAGGGCGGTCCGCCGAGCTGGTTGGCCACGAGGAACCCGGCTTGCAGCCGCGCGTTCCCGACGCCGAGGTCGCTTCTGCGCACCATCATCGGCAGGAGGGTGCTGCTGGTCGTGTCGACGAAGACCTCGGCGGTGCCGTACAGGAAAGCGACGATCAACACCATCCAGATACTGGCGAGGCCGGTGACGAGGAAGACGCACAGACCGACCAGCACGAGAGCCCGGATGCCGTTGGCCACCATGATCAGCACCCGGCGATCGACCCGGTCGGCGATCGCGCCCGCGTGAAGCCCGAACAGCAGCCACGGGAGGAACTGCATGACCGCACCGGAGGCGACCAGGATCGGCGAATCGGTCATCGATGCGATCAGCAGCGGTGCGGCGGCGAGCGCGATGCCGTCGCCGATGTTGCTCGTCAGCGATGATGCGAACAGCCACCGGAAATCACGGCCCAGACGCCGCGGCGCGACCCACTCTGCGATACCCACCGCACGAGCCTAGGGGCGACCTCCGACACGTAGGCTTGCCCGATGTCCGGAAACGCTCGTGTCAGCCCCGATGCCTTCGTCCGCGTGCGCGGTGCGCGCGAGAACAACCTCCGGAACGTCGATGTCGATATCCCCCGCGATGCGATCGTCGCTTTCACCGGGGTGTCGGGCTCGGGCAAGTCGTCGCTCGCGTTCGGCACGATCTTCACGGAGGCGCAGCGCCGGTACCTCGAGTCCGTGGCTCCGTACGCTCGGCGCTTGATCCAGCAGGGCCATAACCCGCACGTCGAGTCGATCACGGGGCTCCCGCCGGCCGTCGCTCTGCAGCAGCGCCGCGGTGCTCCCAGCTCGCGCTCGAGCGTCGGCACCGTGACGACGCTGTCGAACTCGCTGCGGATGCTGTTCTCGCGTGCCGGTACCTTCCCCGAGGACGCCACGACGCGCCTGGACTCCGACGCCTTCTCACCCAACACCGCCGCCGGGGCGTGTCCGGAGTGCCACGGCATCGGCGTCGCGCACACCGTCACCGAAGAGACGCTCGTGCCCGACGCGTCCCTCAGCATCCGCGAGGGCGCGATCGCTGCGTGGCCGGGGGCCTGGCAGGCGAAGAACCTCCGTGACATCACGATCGCGCTCGGCTACGACGTCGACCGCCCGTGGCGCGAGCTCGCCCCCGCAGATCGCGAATGGCTGCTGTTCACCGACGAGCAGCCGGTGGTGGAGATCACCCCGCAGCGCGATCGCGTGGCGAAGCCGTATAAGGGAATGTTCTGGAGCGCGAAGAAGTACGTCTTCCACACGCTGGCCGATTCCGCCAGCGCGAAGATGCGCGACCGGGTGCTGCAATTCGTCCGCAGCGGCACCTGCCCGTTGTGCGGCGGTTCCGGGTTGCGACGCGAGGCGCTGGCCGTCACCTTCGCCGGCCGCACCATCGCCGAGCTGAACGCGCTTCCCCTGACCGAGCTCGCCGACATCCTGCGCCCGACGACGACGCTGACCGACGCCGTGCCCGCGCTTCCCACCTCGTCGTCGGGTGAGCGAACGGATGTCGCCGTCGCGATCACCACCGACCTGGTGGCGCGCATCGAGGTGCTGCTCGACCTCGGCCTCGGCTATCTCGGGCTCGGCCGCGTCACCACGACCCTCTCTCCCGGCGAGATGCAACGTCTCCGGCTCGCGACGCAGCTGCGCTCGGGCCTCTTCGGCGTGGTCTATGTCCTCGACGAACCGTCGGCAGGACTGCATCCCGCCGACGCCGAGCCGCTCATCGCGGTACTCGAGCAGCTGGCGGCGTCGGGCAACTCGGTGTTCGTCGTCGAACACAACATGGACGTCATCCGCGGCGCCGACTGGATCGTCGACGTCGGGCCCGCTGCGGGCGAAGGCGGAGGTCACGTCCTCTACAGCGGCACGGTCGACGGCCTCGCCGAGGTCGCGGAGTCGGTGACGCGGCCCTTCCTGTTCCCCGGCGCCGACGACAGCACGACGATGGCCAGGAGCGCGCGCATCCCGACGGAATGGCTGACGATCGAGGGCGCGTCGCTGCACAACCTCATTGACGTCGACGCGGCCTTCCCTCTCGGCACTCTGGTCGCGGTGACCGGGGTGTCGGGTTCGGGCAAGTCATCGCTCGTGGGTGGCGTGCTCCGCGCCGTGGTCGACGCACACCTTCACCGAGACGGTTCTCGCGGCGAGCCGGCCGACGAAACGGCAGATGCCGTAGACGCCGTAGACGCCGTAGACGCCGTAGACGCGACGCTTGCGGATTCGTCACGCGCGGCCGCGTCGGTGCGGGCTGCCTCCGGCCTCGAGAGCATCGACCGCCTCGTCCGAGTGGACCAGAAGCCGATCGGACGTACCCCGCGCTCGAACCTCGCGACCTACACGGGATTGTTCGACGCGGTACGCGCGGTGTTCGCAGGAACCGGCCTCGCACGAGAGCGCGGCTACACCGCGGGCCGCTTCTCGTTCAACGTCGCCGGCGGGCGATGCGAGACGTGCCTCGGCGAGGGGTACGTCTCGGTCGAGCTGCTCTTCCTGCCCGGCAGCTACGGGCGCTGCCCGGCCTGCCACGGCGCCAGGTACAACGACGAGACGCTCGAGGTCACCTACCGCGGAAAGAGCATCGCCGACGTCCTCGCGCTGACCGTCGACGAGGCGGCGGAGTTCCTGGTGGAGATTCCGTCCGCCGCCCGGAGCCTGCATACGCTGCGCGAGGTCGGTCTCGGGTATCTGCGCCTGGGGCAGCCTGCCACCGAGCTCTCGGGCGGCGAGGCGCAGCGGATCAAACTCGCGACCGAGCTGCAGCGCGCCCGGCGCGGACACACCCTCTATCTACTCGACGAGCCCACCACCGGGCTGCATCCGGCGGACGTCCGCCTGCTCCTCACTCAGCTTCACGCGCTCGTGGACGCGGGGAACACCGTCGTCGTCGTGGAACACGACATGGATGTCGTCGCCTCGGCCGACTGGGTGATCGACCTCGGCCCGTCCGGCGGCAACGCCGGCGGCCGCATCGTGGTGGCCGGCACCCCGATCGACGTCGCACGAGAGCCGGCGAGCCGGACGGCGCGGTACCTCGCACGAGCCCTCACGGGCGTCATTCCCACCCTGACCGAATAGCGCGGGGTCGCGGAAAACGAAAGAAAACGCTTGCAATTAAGGCGAACGCCCGTGTTACTATCGCCACGTATGTAGCCAGATGTGGCAAAAGGCCGCACGTGGGGGGTCATCCGTTTCACCAAGCGAGGAGTTTCGTCGAGTTCTGACGCTCTTCGCAACACGCTCGCGCGCGTCTGACCGCCTGCATTGCCGCCGAGATCTCGGCCACGGGAAGGAGGTGGAATTGATGTCCTTGGAACAACTCGAAGCGCTTGACGCAAGTTCAGAGGCGGCGGAAATGGCCGCCAGCCTCGGCAGCCAGTCCTGCTGACAGACAAGCGGGCGGACGCGACCGCGTCCGCCCGCTCCGCTTCTACGAGGAGGTCTCCGTGAGCGCATTGACCCGCATGCTCCGCATCCCGAACACCGCGGCGTCGATCGGTGTCCCCGCATGGTTCGACGACGCGGCCGTCGACGAGTTCGTGGGCGCCGGACCGGTGACCGTCACCGGCGACCGGGCCTGCCATGTCGGCTTCTCCCTCGCGCCCGAGCACCCCACCGCCACGTGCTTCGTCGCGATTCCCGACGGGCATGGCACCCCCGACTGGGTGGCGGCCGCCGTGACGGAGGCGGCGTCCGCAGCGGGGGCGCGCGGGGCGAAGCGGTTCGAGGCCTGGGTGCCCGCGTGGAACGACGCGATCGCGCGCGCCGCCGAACGATCGATGACCCGTGAGGGCCTCCTCGAGAAGGCGGTCTTCGCGTACGGCGAGCGCTGGGATCTGACTCTCTACTCCGTGCAGGACGGTGGACGATGACGCTCGACGCGCTCGACATCCGTCGCGATCTCGACCCCTCGATTCAGCGCACCTTCGAGCAGTCGCTGATCCGCAACGCACCCCGGCTGCTCCATCGGCTGACGGAGCAGTGCACGCTCCACAGCGCCCAGATCGAGTTGGCGCAGTCGCTTCGCCTCGCACGAAATCTCGAACGGCTCGCCTGCGCGTCTCCGGCTGGGCGTCAGAACCCTGCCGGAACGGTGTACACCTTCCTCCCGCGCAACAATCTTCTCTACTCGATCGCCCTGTACTGCCTGATCCCCCTCTCCCTCGGGCTCCCGGTGCAGGCGCGAACGCCCGCTGCGCTCTCGGGCCTGGTCACCGAGCTCTGGCAGCTGACCGGGCTCGACCGCTTCGACAGCGCACGACTCCGCGACGAATCGCAGCGGGATTTCACCTCGCGTTCCTCGTCCGAGGACGTGCTGATTTTCACGGGTCGGAGTGAAAACGGTCGTCGCGTCGAGGCGCAGACTGCGCACCGGGCCTTCATCGGATTCGGGTCCTCGCTGAATCCGGCGATCGTGATGCCGGGAGCGGATCTCGCGAAAGCGAGCGACGACCTCGTTTTCGCGCGCCTGTACAACTCCGGCGCCGACTGCCTGGCCCCGGATTCGATCTTCGTTCACGAGTCCGTCTACGCGGAGTTCCATGAGCGTCTGACCGCCCGGCTGACGCTGCTCGAGGTGACCGATCGCAGATCCGCCGGTGCGATCGCGCATTCTGCGAGCCCGGACGTGCGCACGGCGGCGCAGGGGCGGGAGTTCCTCGCACAGATGGCGGACCGCACGACATGGTCAGGTCCCGACTTCGACGCGCCCGATTTCGTTCCGACGACCGTCACGACGAGCGACCTCGGCGAGGCCCCGCACATCGAGCTCTTCTCCCCCGTCTTCAACATCGTGACGTTCTCGTCGTGGGGGCGCCTCCTCGAGACCCTCGGCACGGGACCCTACCGGGGCAGCGAGATGTACCTCAGCCTCTACGGCGAAGCCGGGGGCCGGGTACCCGGCGCCTACCGCCTGTGCCCGTCGTCTACCCCGTTCCATCACGAGGCCGCGCTGCGACCCTTCGGCGGGTACGGCGCGGACGCGACCTGGCTCACCATCGACGGGACCACGACGGGCAGACCCGTCAGTGTGTTCCACACGCTGAGGAGCGAACTGTGCGCGTGACCATGATCGCCACCGGCGCCGTCTCCGCCGCGCACCTGCCGATGTATCTCTCCTGGCTGCGTCGACGGGACGCGCACGGTCTCGAACGCATCGTGATGACACGCTCGGCGGCCCAGTTCGTCAGCCCCCTCTCGCTCCGGAGCATCGCCGGAGTGCCGGTGATACAGGACGACTGGAACTCGTTCTCGACCGCCGATCTGCACCACGTCGAGCTGGGCGAGACGAGCGACGTCATCCTCGTCTACCCCGCGACGGTGAACTATCTGATGCGCGTCAGTCTGCTCGCGTTCGACACCCCGTCAGTGGCCGCCATCGCCACGGGCGCATGCACGACCGTCCTCTGTCCTTCGCTGCCGCCGCGGATCGTCGAGCACCCGTTGTACCTCGCAGCACGGGATCGGATCCAAGCCGTTCCGCAGTACCGGATGGTCGAGCCCGTCGTCGGGGAGAGCCTCGCGAGCGCGGCACCAGGATCGGTGCCGCCGCCGCTGTGGGAGTTGTGGCCCGACCTGGAAGGAATGGTGGCTCAGCCGTGACATATCTCGACGACCTTGCAGACCCTGTGATGACCGCTCCCATCACCTTGTGGCGGCCCGAGGAGCAGGACTTCCCGATCGACCGCCGGTTCTTCGGTCCTCTGGGACGGCGCTCGCCGGATCCGGCGTCCGATTGGGGCATCTGGCGCGTCATTCGCGGGCGTCGCCCGTTGCCCGCGCAGGGATTCAAGATCCATCTCGCCCCGCGCTTCGACGAGTTCGACGAGGTCCTCGCCATCGCCGAACGCGTCGCACGGGAGTTCGAGCTCACGGTGAAACACGTCGCGCGGCGCGAGTTCCTCTGGGCGCTGTACTCCAAGAACGCGCCCCGGGTGAACGCCGGCAAAGCGATCGTGCTCTACCCCAGACCCGATGATCTGGCCAGGTGCCTCGCTTCGCTCCGGCGGGAGCTCGGACCACGCACCGGGCCTCCGGTCGCCGGCGACCACTCCCTGAACGACACGATCATTCACTGCAGATTCGGCGCGTTCGAGTTCTCGGAGTCGACGCAGTTCGACGAACGCGGAAACGCGTTGATCCAGGGCCCCGACGGCACCCTGCGCCCGGATGCCCGCACCGTGGTGCCCGTAGCGGCGGACAAGGACCACCTGTTCGAGCTCTCCGGTCTCCGCTTCGACGCCGAGCCGCACGCGCTCCCGGACAGGTATCGCGTGCGCAGTGCCGTCGCCGTGCACGCGGGAGGCGGAACCTACCTCGCTGACGACCTGGCCACGGGTGACCGAGTCGTCATCAAACGCGGCATCCGTTTCATCGGCCTCGACGGCCGTGGCCTCGACGCGGCACAGCGGATCCGCGAGGAGACGGAGACGCTCCGGGCGATGGCCGACAGTCCCCGGCTCGATGGGCGCGTCCCGCGGCTCGTCGACACGTTCGAGATCGGCACGAGTAGTTTCCTCGTCGAGACCTGGATCGGCGGGGTGACGCTGTTCGAATGGGTGGCGTCGAACAGCCCCGTGTACGCGGGCGTCGACCGAGGCACCGACGAGTACCAGGCGCTCGCGGCGACGTACTCCCGACGCGTCGCGACGATCGGTGATCAGGTGCGCGAGCTCGTGGCCGATCTGTCGCGGGCCGGGATCACCCACAACGACCTTCAGCCGGCGAACGTGCTCGTCGCGGACGAGGGCGTCGCACTCGTCGACTTCGAAGCGGCGAGCCGCGGGGGCCCGTCGGGTGTCCGCGGGGTGCCGTGGGTGTACGGCACCCGCCGGGAGTACTCCATCCAGAGCGATGTCGACGCGGTCGACCAGCTCACGGCCTACGCCTACTGGCCCCCCGTCGTCTCGGCGCATCTCGATCCGACGTGGAGATCGAGGTTCGCATCGGGCGTGCAGCGCTACTTCTCCGGCCATGCGCCGATGTCGCACACGCGTAACGGCGGCCTCGACGAGCCGTCGGCCGCGCCGCCTGCGGCGGCCGACATCTATCGCGCATACGCCCGAGCGTGCCGCCACTACCTCGAAACCGGGGTCGGTCTGCCGCATCCGCTGCGCTCTCCGCGGGGAAACCTCGACAACCGCTCCGTCGCGAGCCTCGGGTCCGGCCTGCTCAGCCTGCTCTTCCTACCCGGCGAGGACGACGAGGTGCGTTCAGCGCAACAGCGGCTGCTCGATGTCGTGGCGGACGGCCCATCTCGGCCGTTGCGCGTCTCCGACCTCGGTCTCATGGGCGGAGTCGGCCTGCTCCCGGCGGCTCTCCGACGCCAGGGCGACGACGAGGGCGCGGCGCTCTGGTCGGATGCCTATCTGGACCGCCTCGAAGCAACGGAGTTCGACGCGCTCAGCTCGCGGTTGGACACCGGCCTGTCGGGAATCTTGACGGCCATCCTCCTCGGTACCGACGGGCGACCGTCG
Organism: Microbacterium sp. F1-18; assembly: GCF_052921305.1. Taxonomy (NCBI): domain Bacteria; kingdom Bacillati; phylum Actinomycetota; class Actinomycetes; order Micrococcales; family Microbacteriaceae; genus Microbacterium; species Microbacterium sp. F1-18. The sequence goes on from NZ_JBREVD010000002.1 coordinate 876,813, forward strand.
GGACGTGCCGCTGCTGTTGCCGACCGTGTCGGGCGGGAACTCGACGTTCGAGCCCGGCATCTGCTCCGCGACCATCTCGGGCGCTCGCCAGACGCCGATCAGCGGGGCCTGATGGGCGGAGGCCCGGGGATCGCCCTCGCGCTCGCGCTCTGGGCCAGGACTCACGGGGGCGATGCCGCCACCTCGTACGACCTCATCGACAGCGAGCGCCGCCGCTATCAGGTCGTCAAGCGCGCGCTCTACTTCGTCGACGGCGACAACAAGTTCCGCCCGTATCTCGACCGGGGCAACGCCGGACTGCTCGTCGCCGCGTCGACGATCCTGCCCGCGAACGAACTGGCGAATCCGCGTTGGCAGCGGATCGCCGCCGGGCTGAAGACGGCGTTGGGAGTGGCACCCGGTCTCATGACCGGAACCGCTGGGCTGTTGTTCGCCGCGAGCGTCGTCAACGCGCGCCTCGGGCACCTGCCCGGGCAGATCGACTCCGCCGGGCTGCTCGCCGACCTTCAGTCGATGCTCGTGCCGACGCCCCACGGCCCGCTGGCGCCGGGCGGCCTCGGCCGACGGGTCGCGCTCGACGGGGCGACGGGCTCGGGCGGGGCTGCCGTCGCGGTCGCCGCACACAGCGGCGACCTCTCGCTCACCGGTCTGATCGACAACCGAACCCACCATGGAGAGCGCTATGCCCCTGTCACTGTCCGCTGAGCGCCGACTCGACGGTCACCGCGTGACCGCGATCGACCCGTCACTCCCGGCCGCCGAGCTGATCGCATCGGTCAGAGAACGGTGGGACCGCCACGAGACGATCCTCGTCGACTCCGCGTCAGCGCCGGTCGGCGCGGTCCGGCTCGACCTCGGCTCCACGGATGTGGCACTTCTCCAGCGCACCAGCGGAACCACGGGTGCACCGAGGATGTTCGCGTTCGAGCGTGCGGCCGTCGAGGCACACGCCGCCGCTACGGCGCGCGCGATGGAGGTGCCGTCAGGACGCCGCGTCGCCATGGCGATCCGCGCGGGGACGGCGTACCACACCAGCGTCGTGCTGATGTCGATGTTCAACGACAACGCGCTGGTCGTCTTCGACCCGCTCGACATCGATTCTGCGATCCGCGCGATCCTGGAGCGGCAGATCGACACCCTGGATGCCGGCGTCCGCTTCTGGCAGACCATCGCGGTCAAAGCACGGCGCAACCCCGCCATCATCGACGCCCTCGCCGACCTCTCCGTTCGCGGGGTCGGCGGGGATCCGCTTCCTCCCTCGGTCGAAGCGCACTACCGGCAGAACGGGACGCCGCTGGCCAACGGGTACGGCTTGACCCAGGCCGGCCCGAATGTCGCGATCGGGCTGCGCCCGTCGGCGAAGGAGGGCAGCTGCGGTCGACCGCTCGACGGCGTCGAATGCACCATCCGCGATAGCGAGCTCATGGTCCGTTCACCGTTCACCGCCGTCGGAGAGGTCGTGGATCACCAGCTCGCGGCTCTGTCCGGAACGGACGACGACGGCTGGCTGCGCACGGGCGACAGAGCTCGGATCGTCGACGGCGAGGTCGTCCCCCTCGGCCGGTTGCGCGACCAGACGAGAGCGGCATCATGATGTCCACACCGCTACGGGCTGTCATCACGGCGACCAGCGTCAGCTCACCCCGCAGCGAGCGATTCAGCGTCGGACTCGCCGACCTGGGCGACGACGTCGAGTGGGCCCCGGATGCCGCCGCACACGAGCTCCGCGACGCCTGCATCAGCCGAGCTCTCGCGGCTGCGCAGGCGAAGGGCTACGTCATCGGGCGCAGAGTCGTCGTCATCCTCGGCGCGCAATGCATCGGGGCGGACCCGGCCGCCCGGCGCTACTACCCGGAGAGCCCGGTGCGGCACGTGCAGACGCTGCTCCCCGAGTCCGAGGTCACGTCACTCGTGCTCTCGCACGCATGCGCGTCGACGGGGGTCGCTGCCGGCGTGGCCGCGGATCTCTGCCGTGCGGGGGCAGCCGACACGGTCGTGGTGTGTTCCTCATCCATCGACGGCTCCCTCGAGGAGGACACATTCCGAGACGCACGGGCATGGGCCCCCGAGGTGCGCCCCTTCGATCAAGCGGCATCCGGCACACGCGTCTACGGTTTCGCCGGTGCACTGGTCGTCCAAGCCGCCCCGGCGCCGATCGGCGATGACCCGGTCATCACGGGGTGGCACGCGCGGAGCATCGGCGGCAAGACCGTCTCCGACCCCGACGAGGAATACCTCGTGATGAGCGAATCCGCCCGCAAGGCGGGTAGAGCGCCCAGGCTCGTGATCGCGCACGCGACGGGCACGAAGCAAGGCGACCAGGCCGAGCTGCAGGCGATCGCACGGTACGCCGACACCCACGACGTCGCGGTCGAGGTGCTCGCCAACAAAGGCGCCGTGGGACATGCGGTGTTCGCCGCGGGAGTCGCGTCGATCGTCACCGCCGTGCGGGTTCTGTCCGGCGTGCCTGTCGGCGGCAGCTTCGGACTTCGAGAGCCGCTCGAAGCCCCCGGCAGCATCCGGCTTCTTCGGGAGGCGGAGGGCGACGCCCGCCTCGATCTGTCCGGCCGGCACCAGGCGGCACTGGTCAACGGGTTCGGATTCTCAGGCAGCAACGTCGCTTTGATCATCGAAAGAGAAGGAGAGAACCATGACTGACTCGGAACTGTACGATTTCGTCCGCGTCGAGGCCGGCCGGATCAACGAGGAGAGCTACGCGGATGTCGTCCTCTCCGACGACACCGTCCTCGCCGACGACCTCGACATCGACTCGCTCGCGATGCTCGAGCTGTGCATACGAGTCGAGGAGGTGTTCGGGGTGGCTGTGGCCGACGAAGTGGCAGCCGAGATCAAAACCGTGGGAGACCTGCGCCGGTTCCTCGACTCCGCCGAGACCGTCCGCGCCTAGCCGCAGCGGAGAGGACCGACGTGGAGCCCGACACCAGCTGGCGAAGCCATCTGCACGGCAAATGGACCTACCTGCGGCGGTCTGCCGAGACGCGATCGTCGCAGGATTACAGCCGTTTCGACATCCATCGGCTGTCCGACGGCGACCAGGTCGGGCGCATCGATTCGCGGCAGACGTTCCCCCGCGTCTTCCAGATCGGCATCGAGCTGGAAGACCGGGCCCTTTCCAGTGGCGCCGGGCTGGACGCCGCCATCACTTTGGGTGCATGGCTGTTCGACTTCCGTGAGGCGTACGCGCTCGCCGTGATCACTTCTGTCGACAACAGACCGCTCGATGGCCTGTTCCGCCTGGGCGTCGCTCGCCAGACGGCGGTCTCGCCGTCGTATCTCAGCGAGGGATCGCTGTCGCGCACCGCGCGATGGGGAATGGTCACGAAAGAGGATTTCGAGCCGGCCAACATCCTCCTGTCGCGCATTCGGGATCGGTATCCCCCGCGTCTCCCCTCCCGCGTGGGGGCGAGTGAACCAGCATGACGGTCCTCGTCGTCGGCGGCGGCCGAGGCATCGGCGCGTCCCTCGTGAACGCTCTCGACCGCCGCGGAGTCGGGGGCGTGTTCACCTATCGATCGAGCGGAGCTCGCGCCACGCGCCTGGCCGCGAGATGCCGGAGCTGGCGAGCGCGGCATCTGGACCTCCTGGGCGGGCACGAGACCTCCGAGGTCCTGGCGCCCCTGGGCGGCGAGATCTCGACCGTGCTCCTGTGCGCTGCGGCGGGGCTCGAAAGCGAGCCCGATGCGACCGCAGCCCGGACCGTCAACGCCACGGCGCCCGCGAATCTGGTGCGCACCATCGCGGACGGGAACCGCGTCCCGTTCGCAGTGATCTACGTGACATCGACCGACGCCCACCACCACCTGCCGGATCGATCCGACGACGAGGAGCCCGACATGTACGACCTCACAGCGCGAACCAAACGAGAGGGAGAGTCGTTGCTGGCGGACGTCAGCGACGGATCGAGCGGATGCCGTTCATTCACAGCGGTCGTGGCGGACCTCGTCGTTCCGTCGACCGCGCACACCATCTATCGCCGACGCGATCCGGGAGCCGTCGACCGTCTGGTCGCGGCAGGCCGGTGGGTCGATCTCGCCACGGTCACCGACCGACTGGTCGACGCGACGCTGAGGTCAGAACGCGGCGAACGTCTGCCGCGCGTCATCCGGGTGCAGCATGACTCTTGATCTCGACGCTCCCCGAACCGCTTTCCCCGGCGCACCTTCGGGACCGGGCGCATACTTCCTGCCGTCGATCGGCGAGTACCCCATCTACGACGACGCCGCCTATCAGTTCATGATGGACGACGAGCCTCGCGTGCGCGCTTTCGAGCAGGCTCTGACAGACGCCGTCACCGCGGACTCGGTCGTCGTCGAGCTGGGCTGCGGCGTGCACGCCCCGTGGGCGCGCCTCGCGGCACGGCTCGGGGCGCGCCGCGTGGTCGCCGTCGAGCAGCTGGACCACGTCCGCGAGGCTGTGATCTCCGAACTGGCGAACGACCCCCGATATGCGTCGATCGACGTCCTCTCTTACGACGACTATGTCGCATCGGGCATCCGACCCACGATCCTCGTGAGCGAGATCGTCGGCGCCATCGGCAGCTCCGAAGGTGCCGAGCAGATCGTGGGCCGAGAGGTCGCACGTATCGGCGACCCCGGAATGGTGGTGCTCCCGCAAGGCTGGATCACGAGCGTCAGCGCCTTCAGCTGGCGACGGATGCTGAGGGGCGCCGAACCCGTGTTCACGCGAGAGGCCGATCGTTACCGCCGCGCACTCGAGGAGACCGTCGGCAGCGGCGACATCCGGCTGTGCGTGGTGGGACGGCAGGTCCAGCTCGGCCTGCTGTCTCGCCCCGCTGCCGTCGAGACGGCCCGTTTCACCGGCGCCGCCTCGGACGTCGCGTCCATTCCGGCCGAGGTGGCCGTGTCACGGACGGGGACACTGGATTCGTTGCTGTTGTCGGTGGACGTGAAGATCGGCACGCAATCGGTCGACAGTCTGAGTTCCCGGTCGAGCTGGCTGCCCGTCGTCGTCCCCCTCGGCAGCACCGAGCTACCCGTACGCCCGGGGGACGTGCTCGAGGTGCGGATGCACCGGACCCTCGAGACGAATCCGGTGTGCCCCGACTACGTCGTCGACTGGCGTCTCCGGCGCGACGGCGAAGAGGTCGCTCGCGGAGCCGCCGAGCTGCCCTGGCGACCCGACCCGCATGCCACGAGCAGCGCCCTGCACGTCAGGCTGGCGAGCAGCGACTCCTTTCTGATCGGAGACAGCCATGACCACTGAGCACACCGTCGCGGCCGACGTCGCGCTGGACTATCCGTCATGGCATATGACGATGGGCGAAATCGTCCTCGCCGCGTGCCGTCAGCACAGCCCTGACCTCCACGACGACTTCGATGTCTGGTTCGACTGCGGCCCGCTTCTCGACTGGATCTCCGTCGAGTACCCGCAGCGTCGATACAGTCCGGGTTACCGGGTCGTGCCCACCGAGCTCATGAATGCGGATGCCTGCCGCGCATTCGGGCTGCTCGCGAAAGCGGGATTCGACGGCAGCGCCTTCGCGGTGGGCGCCACCGACCCGACGCTCGTGCGCATCGCCGCCAACGCCCATGACGGCGAGCGCGATGCGCTCATCATCAGCGTTCGGCGGACCCCCGCGGGCACCTGGGACGTCACCTCCTCGGCGTTGTCGGGAGACGCGGCGTGACGACGGGACTCGCGTGGGGCCCGGTGGCAGCCGCCCTGCGCGACCTGAGCGACCTGCAGGTGTTCGGTCTGCCGCTCGATGAACCCGGCCTCCTCGATGTTTGCGCCTCGGAGGAGCGGTCGGTCTTCAGCGACGAGCGGACCGCCGCGTTGGCCGCGTTCGGACGCGCGACTCTTCAGCCCGGCGCGTTGACGGTGCTCGCCCTCGAGACCGGGCCCTCCTTCGTCAACGCGCTCCTCGGTCTGTCCGAAGCGGCGTCAGGTCGCGTCCCCATGCTGGTCGTCGTCGAGGCGGCTGCTCCCGAGCGGCGAGGGTGGGGCACGTTCCAGGACCTGCCGGTCGAGGAGATCTGCCGCGCCCTGGGGATGCCGACACGGACGATCCAGCAGTCCGACGACCTCGTAGCCGAGATCAGCGCGGCCGCGCGGAGCACGTTCCGCGACCGGTCGCCCACGGTCGTGGTGGTGCGCTCCCGCACGGGGTCGGAATGGGAGCGTGGCAACGGCACCACTCGCGGATGGTCGCGCACGCCGGGCCCACCGATTCGACAGACGCGCGAGTCGGTTACCGCGGCTCAGGCGATCGACGAGCTCCGCGACGCCGCGGCACGACGCGCGCGGATCGCGGTGATCGTCGGTGGGGGCGCGAAGCGAGCGCATGCCGGCGCCGGGGATCTCGATGCCTTCGTGACTCGGCTCGACGCGTCAGCGCTGGTGACCGCTTCGGGCCGCGGTGCGGTCGACGAGTCGGGGGCGCCCTTCGTCGGCCTCGCCGGGCTGTACGCGACGCCGGAAGGCCTCGATGCGCTCGCGTCGGCGGATGTCGTCGTGTCACTCGGGTCAGCGCTCGAGGAGACCGTGCGCGAGAGGTGGGCGCCGAAGCCGGGCGCCACGCTCATCGTGGTCGACGAATCCGAGGTCAGGTGCCCGGCCCACGATGGCCGACGGCTCGACGTCATGTCCGACGCCGCGGCGTTCCTGGCTCTCGCCCGCGACGCCTTCACGGGCGTTCCGGTTCCGCCCCGGATCCCGAGCGCCGCTCAGACCAGACGGCAGGGCGCATCCGAGATGGTCGCGACGTGGGCTCAGATCGAGGCCATCGTGGTCGACGGGAGTTTCGACGTCGTCTGCATCGAGAACGGCCTCACCGACATGTGGGGCTACGACCCGCGCTTCCTCACGATCCCCCCGTCGACGTCTCTCGTCGTGGCGGCGGAGCAGGCGGCCATGGGCGCCGCGCTCTGCGGCTCGCTCGGCGCGGAGCGCTCGCAGCAGACGCTCGTGATCTGCGGCGACGCCACCCTTCGCATGCATCTGGCCGCTGTATCGGACGCGGTGGAGCACCGCCGGTCGGTCGCCTTCGTCGTGTCGAGCAATTCCGGGATGGGCTGGCCGTCCCTGTCGAGAACCGACCCCGATCTCACGACGTTCGCATGGAACCGACGTCTGCCCGCCGTGCTGTCGTCGCTCGGCGTCAACGTGAGCACGCCCGCGGAACTCCGCGCACAGAAGCACCTCACGCAACCCGCGGCGACGTTCTTCGACGTCCATCCGGTGGCGCCGCCCTGGGAGTCATGACGCTCCGGTGCCGATGTCGACCCAGCCGAGATTCGCCACGGCGTTCACCGCGAGCAGGAATCCCACGATGCCGATGATCCAGGCTGTGGTGGCTTGAGCGTTGCGCGTCAGCCACCGGTCGAGCCGCGTGAGCGGCCCCTCGAGTGCGTCATGCGCCACCAGGCGCCCGACCATGAGGATGAGGGCCGGCAGGATCATGACGACGCAGTATCCCGCGATCGTCGCGATCGAAAGGGCCGGACCGACGTCTGCGGCGGCGACGATGCCGATCGCGGCGAGATAGGGAACCATCGTGGCGAGTTCGAGCGCTACAGCCACGATCGCCAGGCTCACCAGCCCGAGCGTGGCACCGCGGGAGGGCTCCTCGTCCATGATCCGCTTCCGCCAGTTCAGGATTCTTCCGCCACCGGCCGCCGCCCGCTCGGCCGCGCGGGCACGTGCCTTCTTCGTGTCCATCAGCCAGCTCACCCCGATCAGCACGATGCCGAGGACGAGCACGGCGACCAGGAAGCCAGGCGAATCCCAGAGGTCCCGGGTACGCGCGACGATCGCGGAGAGGCCGAGGTAGAGGAGAACGCCCACCACGAGGTAGGCGGCAGCCACGGTCGCCAGGTAGCCGACGACGCGGCCGGAGCGCAGCCTCCCCGGAGCCGTGAGAAGCCAGACGGGAATCAGCAGGGTGCCGAAGCTCGTCGAGTCGACGAGCGCAAGGACGACGAGGGTTCCGAGGGTGCCGAAGTCCATCAGGACGGCCCGAGCTGGAGCCGGCGTTCGCACACCGCGGTCGACGCGCCTCCCTCGGCACGGTGCGACGCAACCTCTTCGCCGTCGACGAGGATGCGACATTCGATCCACGTGGCACCCGGCCCTGCGTCGACCTCGATCCGACTTCCGCGGAACGGGAATGCGACATCCGTCGGCACGGTGAACTCGTGCTCGAACGGAAGCTCGACCGAGTCTTCGGCGAAGCTCTGGCTGTCACGCGGCGCGTCGACGGTGACCGAGATCTCGCCGGTCTGCGGCGCATCGCTCGTCACCACGGCGGTCACGATGATGTCGGCACCGGCGCCGTCAGAACCACTGCCCCCGGCAGGCGGGTCAGGCGTCGCCGGCCCCGTGGCCGTGAGTCCCTCGACGGTGTCGTTGATCACTCCGCATCCGGACGCGCCCGTTATCAGCCCACCGACGATGGCAACGGCCAGGATCGTCTTCCGGAGTGCTCTCATCGCATCGCTCCCTGCGTCGGTCGTCGTCACCTGGATTACTAAGGCGTTCACCCATGTTAGTTACGGCATGAACAGAAATCCATCTCACCCTGGCGCCAGGTTGGCGCCTTAAATAAGCTGACCGCATGGCTTACTCGAATCGATCAGCCGCCATCTCGGAGGCGATCGGCGCGAGTCTGGATGACCTGCTCGGCCCCGCTTCCGAGCGCTACCTCGCGAGCCGGTTCCGACGCGTGGCCCGGGCATTCGTCGGCTCTGCGACGCGGTCCAGCGATCGGCAGATCGCTGTCGAAGGCCACGCCGCCCTGAAGTATCCCGGCACGTGGACCGTGAAGACGGGGAAATCGCCCGCGCCGCATTTCAGTTCCATCGATGCGATCGTTCTCACCGCGGCGCTGTGCTCCCACCCCGCAGGCATCGATGATCGCTCGTCGCCCGTCTCGGCGCGCTTACGCAACATCAGTCTCCGTGCGGGAACGACGGCGGACGTCGAGCTCGAGAGCATTCCGGTCTCGGGCACTCTCGATGCACAGGCATCCACCGCAGGTTTCGAAGCACGTCTCACCCTGGGCGGTATGCGCACGGTCGCTCAGCTGGATCATCCGCCCGCCCTGGCTCACGCGACCCCGCCTGACGGAAGCGCCCTCTCCGTCGAGCTCGCCGCCGACTGCACGACGGAGAACGCGTGGAACTCCCGGCTGACACGCATCGAGGTGGGGCGCTCGGTCGAGTTCCAGCACGAGATCGCCGCTGCAGACCACTCCCCCTCCCGACGGGTCGTCACTGTGCTCGATCTGCTGCGTCTCTCCGCGCAGCAGGCACAGGCCCTGATCTACTGCAGCGACGGACTGGACCGGGCGTCCGCCAACTCGATCTGGATGCGAAGCGCATCATTCGATGCCGGAGAGCGACGACAGCTGCGCGGACCGTTGCTGCTGGAGGTCGGCATCGCCCGGACGCAACGGATCGACCGCGGATCGGTGCGATGGAACGTGTTCGACGTCGTCGCGCGAGGAACCGGAGGCCTCGAGGCTTCAGCCTCGCTCGCTTACTCCCGCTGAGCGGAGTCGACGCGGAAAGCCGTCTCGACGATGTGAACGGCACCATCGCGATCGGCGGCACGCACCATCGCGTCGACGGCGAGAAGCCACATGTCGCGGAGACCGGTGAGCAGGTCGTCACGAGCACTCGTCGCCTGCGACATGAGCTGCACTCCCGTGAAGAAGCCGATCAGCGACTTCGCCAGCGCCTCGGGAGACAGCCCGCTCGTGAGCTCCCCCCGTTCCAGCGCAGGCGCCAGCATCGCACTCGTCATCTCCACCCAGTTGAGGTAGAAGTTGCCGGCCGGCGCACCGAGGGCGCCTTCTTCCATCGCCAACCGGATGCCGGCACGCACGACGGCATCGTCACGCAGCTGGTCCGCCATGGCGCGCGACACCGAAACCAATCGCTCGAAGACGCCGGGTGACGAGTCAGCGGCATCCGTCAGAAGCGGCAAAGACCGGGCGTGCTGCTCGTTGATCACCGCGAGCGCGATCTGCTCCTTCGATTTGAAGTGGAAGTACATCGAGCCCTGGGAGATCCCCGATTCCTCGACGATCATCGAGAGGCTGGCTTTGCCGTATCCCTCCCGATCGAACACCCTTGCGGCACCCTCGACCACCGCGCGCTGGGTTTCCTGCGAGCGGCTCTGCTGCGGCGTCCGCCGTACAGCCGTCGGGGTCTCGCGGTTTGCTTCATCCTTGCGCACGAGAGCCCATTATTCCCTGGCCGGTGCGGGGCTGGTGCTCACGCGTTCAGCGCGCCGATCGCCCGTGCTGGAGGTACCACGAAAGCGCGGCATCGGTCAGGTGCCCGTTGCGGCTTCCCGCATCGGGCACGAGAGCGCCGATACGCTCGGACGACAGGAAGTAGTCGTGAGCGAACTGCGCGATCTTTCGTGCCGGGATGCCGCGCGCTTCCAGCACAGCGGCGGCATCGGCGGCGCTCAGCGACCGCGAGGGAAGCCTCCCCCACTCGGCGAGGATCGGCGAGAGGAGATCTCTCACGGCGACCGGTCGGTCGGGCACGACATGCACCACGCCGCCCGTTCCACCATCCAGGCGATGCCCCATCGCAGCGACTGCCGCCCGGGCGACCAGGTCGGCAGACGCCACGGACAAGCGCGCGGCGCCGTCCTCGATCCACGCGCCCAGCGCGATGTGAGCGGCGAGCAGTCGCAGAAGGAAGTGCGCGTCTCCCGCCCCGGTGATGAACAGGGGACGCAGCACCGTCGCGCCGCCGGCGGACGCGATCGCGTCGCCGCGCGCTCGCGTCACGCTGAGCTCGGACTCCGGGTGGATCGGATACTGCCCCTCGGTGCCGCCTGAGACCGCCAGTCCCCCGTAAATCCCCGCCGTGCTGACGTGCACGAGAGGGATGCCGAGCGACGTCGTCGCCTCGACGATATGCGCCACGCCGTCGACGTTCACGCGGCGCTGCTCCCGTTCGTCATCGCCCACGTGACTCGCTGCATTGACCACGGCGACCGATCCCGAGATCGCCTCGCGCAGCGGCAGCACGCCGTCGGTGATATCGACGCGCCGCATCCGATCGGAACGCTCCCCGCCTCGGCCTCGGCTGAGGATGAGCGGCTCGAATCCCGACCGCGCGAGCTCCTCCGTCACGTGGCGGCCGATGAATCCCGACCCGCCGATAACAGCCACCGACGATGCCATACGATCCCCCCGATCTCTCCCGATCGAACCCGCGGACTCGCGAGCAGTGTCGACTTCGCCCCTCAGCCGGCTCCCCAACGATCAATCGGGAGGTCGGAGATCGAGCGCGTCGACGTCGATGACCTGTTTGGTCATCGCGTAAATGAGCACTTGCACGCGATCGCGCACTCCCCATTTGGTCATGATGCGACCGAGGTGAGCCTTGACGGTGGGTTCGGCAAGATGCAGCTGACGTGCGATCTCGGAATTCGACCGCCCTTGAGCGAGCGCTTTCACGATCGACAGCTCACGCGCCGTGAGCGGCGACGGCACCGGCGCGCCACCGACTGCGACAGGGTCGGCCCGGACGGAGCGGATGAGGTCGCGCGTGACGCGCGGTGACATCACCGAACGACCGGCATGCACCTCGCGGATCGCGGCCAGGATGTCGTCCGGGTCGGTGTCTTTCACGAGATACCCGGACGCCCCCGCGCGCAGGGCCGGCACGACGTGCCGCTCGGTCGAGAACGTCGTGACGGCGAGCACGCGCACATCCGGGAACGCCGTCGTGATCTGACGCGTGGCTTCGATCCCCGACAGTTTGGGCATCTGCAGATCCATCAGTACGACGTCGGGCCGGAGTTCCCCCGTCGCAGCGACCGCGCCCTCACCGTCGACCGCTTCGCCGACGACGCTCATGTCATCGCTGGTTTCAACGAAAACGCGGAGAGCATGACGGACGAGCGCTTCGTCATCGGCAATCAACACCCGCATGGCCCCCACGTCGCAATCCTAAGGAGCATCTCGACAATGGGGTTAATACCTAAGTATGTGAATTCCGATACCTCGGGCCGCAGTGCACCGGCATGCACGTCCGACATCCTCCTCCGAGGACCCTCGTTAGGAGAATCGATGTTCACGGAACTCTTCATGTTCACCGGGGAGATGCGACCGGCGGGACCGATCATGCGGGAGCTGTGCCGCCTGCTCGGAATCTGCAAGTGACGCGAGCACCCTTCCGGGCATGATGGGAGGGTGACGGAGCGCCAGAGGAGACTGCGGCACAGGCACGCGCCGGCCCACGTGGGCGCGGACACGCGTGGGTTCACCGCCCTGCCTTCCTGGGGACGCATCGCCCTGCTCCTCGTGCTGGCCATGATGCTCGTCGTCGACGTCGTCCTGGTCATCACCGATCCGAGCGTCGCCTGGCGTGGTCTGATGTTCGGGTTGCCCGCGATGCTCGCCACGGCACTGTTCATCTGGTGGCCCGCGGCAGCAGCGACCAGCCTCCTGCTCATCGCGCTCGTGCAGATCACCGCGGGCCAGGACGGCAGCGATGTCCTCTACCTCGCCGGCGTTGCCGGCCTCGTGGTCTACACGAGCCCGGTGTGGTTCGTGTCGATCTACGTCGTCGCGACGCTGAGCCTCACGATCCTGGCGAGCACCGTCCTCGGGATCTTCGCGAACACGGCGCTGCCTGCGCTGGCGCTCGTGGTCGCGATCTCCGCCTCCATCGGCTGGGCGCTGCGTGCGGCGCACGGGCGCGAGCTGCGCCTGGCGGGTGACGTCGCCGCTCTGGCGCAGGCACGCTCGGCGGCGATCGAAGCTGAGAGAGATCGCATTGCAGACGAGTTGCACGACATCATCGCGCACGACATCACGCTCGTCTCGATGCACGCGAGGGTCCTCGAGCGCGTCGACGACGAAGCCCTGCGCGACCAGTCAGTTCGCGCGATCCGCGCCGGCGCAGACCAGGCGCTCGCCGACATCCGCAGGATGCTGAGGATCGTGCGCGACGATGACGGCTCTCTCACCGGGCCTGTCGACGAACAGCCGGCGAGCATCGACTCGGCACTCGACGAGGCCCGCGATGCGCTCGTGCAGCTGGGAGCGACGATCAGCGTGCGATCCACCGAAGGCTCGGTGTCGTCGACGATCGAGCAGACCCTCGTTCACCTGATACGCGAGGGGACCACGAACATCGCCAAACACGCGCCCGAGAACACCTCGGTGAGGATCACTCTCGAGATCCTCGGCGACGATGTCCGGCTCGAGATGGCGAACACCACCGGTCCCGCGCCGATGACGAACGGCATCCCATCGTCCGGTTACGGACTCGACCGTCTGCGCGAGCGCGTCGCCGTGTCCGGGGGTGACTTCACGTCTGGCCCGACCGACGACGGATGGACGCTCATCGCACGTCTACCCGCTCGGTGACCGTCGACGCCGGCGTCCCGCCCGGCCGTGCCCCGGGCAGAGCCGAGCGGAACACCGCGAACGCCAGTCCGAGGTACAGGACCGCGGCCACGATCACTGTGCCGGCGATCGTCACCCACGATCGGCACGCGACGTGATCATCGCCGTAGCCGAGAACACTCGACACCGCGATCAAGAGCGGGGCAGCGCTGAGGAGCAGCCCCGCGATCGCCCGCCCGATCGGCGCTTCCGAGAACGCTCGCGCTCCCACGCCGGCGAGCGATGAGCACACGAAGAAGGCCGCCAGGGGAACCATGTAGGCGATGCCCCACCCCACGTGGCCGAATTGGATGGACACGCCCAGGATCACCGCGGGCGCTGCCACGACCAGGTCGAAGAACGCGTTCAGCAGCACACCGGCGAGGCCCGTCCTGACCACGGACACATCGGCCAGAAGCAGATGCTGGTGATCCAGATCCGCCGCGGCGAGCTGAGATGCCGCCGACACGCAGGGAAGGAGCACCGCGATGACCACCCCGACGGTCACCGGCACGACTCCCCCGGAGAGCATGCACAGTGACACCACCGCGATCAGCACGACCGCGGTGGCCGGGTACTGCCACCGGCGGCGACGAATCTGAGCGAGGTGACTCACCAGAACCGCCGGAATCGGGCGGGACGGCCATCGGTCCCACGACCTCATCCCGACCGCATATCCCCTACTCTGCAGGGCAGACGATGGTCCACCCGAAAGAGCCTTCGACAGCTGATTCGCGAGGATGCTCTCTTGGACCGCCGGTTCGACGAACACCCGCGGCTTCGCGGCGAGCACCGACACCGCGATCGCCGCGAGAACGATGAACCCCGCGCTCACCGTGAGATCCGCCGATTCCGGAGACACGACCGCGGCGATCGGCTGGGCAACCGCTGCCAGTGCCCATGCGAACGGGCCGTCGTCGGGCACGAGACCGGCGTATGCCGCGGCGTTCAGGACTCCCCACAGGATCGCCCACGCACTCGCAACACCGACGAGCGCGGCTCGACCATGCTTCGAGACCCGGTGCCCGAGAGCGTGCGCCGACAACGACACCGAACGGATGAGGAGGAGGATGCTCGTGAGCGCCACACCCGAGACCAGGCCCAGCTGAGGTGGCTCGCCGCGCAGGACGAGGGCGATCGCGCTAGCCGCCGATGCCCCGATGAATCCCATAGCCGCTGTTCCGAGCGCGTGGGTCAGCAGCACGAGGACCGGACCGTCGCGGCTCGCCAGAACCCACGACACGTCTCCGGGGCGCAGCCGCAGCGGTGAGCCGCGCTGCGCCGTCAATACGACGAGCGGCAAGATCAGGCCCAGGCCGAGACCCGCCAAGCGCACCCCGGGAGTCTGGTCTCCTCCAGAGATGTCGTCACCCTGGCTGACGAGGATCCACAGGTAGCCGACCACGCCGACCGCCGAGAGCACCAGAGCGAGCGGATTGAGGAGGAGCACGCGCAGGTCACGGATCCGCATACGTGCATAGGCGGTGACGAGCGCGACGGCGGCGGTCGTCGCGGAACGGCGCGCAGCGCTAGGCGGAGCCACGGCTCATCGTCCCCACGACGCGGAGGTAGGCGTCCTCGAGCGACTCTCCGGACTCGCCCTCGGCCGGCCTCACTCTCATGTCGTGGACGAGGCGACCGGCGTACAGCATCAGCGCCCGATCGGCGATCTTCTCCAGATCGCCGAGCCCGTGCATGGAGATGAGAACCGTGCATCCTTGCTCAGACAATCGGCGAACTTCGTCGCGCAGCTCGCGGGACGAGACGGGATCCAGACCGTTGAACGGTTCGTCGAGAAGGAGGATTCGTGATCCTTTCGTGAGCGCGAGGATCAGCGCCAGCTTCCGTCGCATGCCCTGCGACAGTTCGTGCGGGAGTGAGTCGCGCTTGTCGGCGAGGTCGTATCTCTCGAGCAGCGCCGCGCGTGCTTGCGCGGTCGTCGTGACACGGTTCAGACCTTCGACCAGACGCACGTGTTCGATGACGCTGAGCCCGGGATAGAGGTCGGGGTCTTCCGGCATCAGGCTCAGCGCGCGTCGCGCCTCGGGACTGCCCGCGGCGTGACCGTCGACGAGCGCGCTTCCCGAGCTGAGCTCGTACAGCCCGGCGAGACTGCGCATGAGCGTGGTCTTGCCGGCACCGTTCGGCCCCATCAGTCCGACGACCTGCCCGACGGGGACATCGAAGGTGACGCCGTCGAGGATCCGCGACGCGTCGATCGTCTTCGTCACGCCCCGCAGCGTGAGGGCGGTCCGTGACCGGGTCGGATCAGTCATCATCGGCCCCCAGCCAGCCGGCGAGATCAAGACCCGACGCCGACACGAATTCGGAAAGATCGACCAGCTCCCCCCGCCGGTGCATCGAACGGAGGACCGCACGGACGTCCGGGTCTCCTCCCGCGGCGGCTCGTTCGATCTCACGTTGAAGCGTCGGTTCGCAGGCGGGGCGGCGACGCAGTCCGATGCGCTCGGCGAGGCCGCGGCGCTCATCCCCCGACCCCCACCCCCGCAGGTCGCCGTACTCGCGCACGCGACCGGCCACCGGATGCTCGGCAGCGCTCTCCGATGCGAGCGCGAACGCGACGTGCTCGGCACTCACCGGCGATTTCTCCGTCGCCGCGACTCGTCCCGCGGTGGTCATCGTCGAACGGAAACGCGCTATCGATTCCACGTGCCCTCTCCTCTGCTCGTTGCCTGTGCCTGATCCGGTTGCCGCCGCTTCACGACGAGCCGGATGAGGCTCTCCATCGGCCCCTGTTTTCCGGCACGATCCATAGCGATCGACAGGAGCGCGAACACGATCGTCAGCACCACTCCGATGGCGACCGCTCCGCTCGCCGAGACGCGGCCGTAGTAGCCGAATCCGTACGCCGCGACGGCGCAGATGATGCTCGTGAAGATGTAGATCGACAACGGGTATCGCCCCATCGCGGCCACGGCTCGAACCAGCGGGGACGCAGACAGACGCGTCTCCCGCATGAGGATCAACACGTACATCGCGACCGCGAGAACGGGAGGCGCGATGACCTGGCACCATGTCGAGAGCGCACTCAGCACGCCGGTGTCATGGGGCAGCAGAATCTGAACCCCGAGCTGATAGAGGTAGGCCGCACCCGCGACCACCACCGCGATCACGAGGACGGAGCGCGCCCGCCCAGTCTTCAGCACTGTCGATCCCGCAGCCCGGAGGCGCGAGATCCCGATGCCGATCAACAGAAGCCCGACGAGCTGCGGCAGTCCGACCGGGGCGAAGTCCTGCATGTAGACGAGCCAATCCGTCAGCCGCTGCTGCAGAATCGCCCCCGCATCGTGCGAACCGTAGGCGCTCGCCGCATCCGCCTGCAGACCGCGATAGGCGTCTGAGACGGCGGACATCGCGTTGGTGGCACCGTCGCCGCGGGTTCCGATGCGCGCCAGCAGATCGGAGACGACGAGCACGAGAGGGAACATCGTGATGCTCGCTCCGATCGCTATCTGAGCGATCGGTTGGCGGAACCGGAAGTACAACGCGATCACACCGGCGATGAAGTAGTAGAGGAGGATGTCACCCCACCAGACCAACAATCCGTGGAGCAGTCCGACCACCCCGATCGCGCCGAGCCGGATGATCGCGTATCGGAACTCTCGCCGCCCGGCCCCCGCCCGGGCGAGACCATGCCCCATCGCGAGAACGAACATCCCCATGCCTGTCATGGTGGGGACGCTGAGGAACAGCATGATCGCGGCGTCGTCCACGGGGACACCCGTGAACGGGCTCGCGCCCACGACCTGTTCGTACCGGATCGGAGTCAGGATCAGCGGAACGTTGGTGAGCAGGAGCAGGATGATGCCGACGCCGCGCAACAGATCCGGACCGAGCAGTCGCGCTGGCGCGAGCTCCTCCCTCGTTCGAGATTCAGTCGTCACGGCTCGCCTCCTCGGCGCGCGTCGCGAGCTGCGCGACGAGCTTGTTCAGACCGTGCCGGCTGACCCCCGCCTGCGCTCGGCCGCTCAGGTCTCGCGCCGCCCCGGGCTCTTCGGGAGGGAACGCGAACCCGTCGGCCGCCAACTGGTCGAGAACGCGTTGCACGGCGGGTCGGGATCGCATCTCGTCGTTCAGAACGGGGAGCAGGCCGACCGGGCCGCCGAAGTTCGCCAGGGTCAGCGTGAGGAGGTTGCTCGTCGAAGCGACGGCAAGGCTGCTCAGGGTGTTCAGCGTGGCGGGAGCGACCAGCGCAATATCGCTGTCGGCAGCGAGAGAGCGATGACGTGGGACCCCGCCCGTGGGCTCGTCGACCTCGACGTAGACCGGGCAGTTCATCACCGAACCGGTCAAAGCGGGCGACATGAGACGCGCGGCCGACGGCGTCATCACGACGGCGCAGCCGGCAGCGGCTGCGCGCATCCGCGCGAGTTCGGGCAGCAGCGAGATGAGGGCAGAAGAGGCGCACATCCCGATGAGGAGCCGCGGCAGCCTAGGCGGCATCCGACACCTCCGGGAGCAGCCGGTAAGGCGCGGCCGCGTCGATCCCCGCGGCGGTGAACTCGCGTTCGATGGCCGCAGCCAACGACGGGCCCGAGCCTGGAGGCGTGCGGAGTGCGCGCGCCACGCAGGCTGCGCGCACCTGGCCGGCGCTGTCGCGCGCCGGACCCTCGATCCACGAGACGCCGGAGTCGTCGATCTTGGCGAACAGAGAGTGCTGCGGCGACGTGGTGAAGTGCCGCGCGATCGCACCTCCCCCCAGCGCGTCGAGCACGGGCTCGAGGTCGCCCCGCGGAAGGTAGATGGTGAAGGCGTCGGGCCGGGGGTACTCCTCTTTCACGCTGAGCGCTTTGATGACGTAGCGGGTGGTGATCGCGCCGATTGCCGCGGCGAGCATGCGGCCGGCGTCGGGCGCAGCATCCCGGGCGACGGGTGCATAGACACGGACTCCCTGATCCGGCGGTTCGGACGGCGACAGCAGACCCGCGAATGCCGGCGACAACCGGTCACGGACGGCAGGCAGAGAAAGGACCCCCTCCGCGACGACGTCGCACGCGTCGACCCGCACGCGCAGACCCGCCTTCTCGAAGACCGACGCGCCTGCGCCACCCTGCGTGACGGGCCGCCATCCTTCCTCGTGTCGCATCACGCTGCCGAAGATCTCTGCAGCTGAGAAGGCGGAGCGGGACGAGGGCGCTCCGCCCGAGGTCGGGCTCCGTCGCAGGTGGAGCACCTCGTAGAGCTCACGGGTCAGAGCCGAATCGTCGGTCATCGTGAGGCTGTCGGCGGTGCGCTCGACTTCAGACACGATCGCGTCGATCATGCGACCCCGCTCCTCGCGCGGAACCAGGCGTACGAAGCGTCGAGCCCCCAGGGCCGCAGGAGCACGGAGGGATTCTTGACGAACGCGCACCCCATGACGGAGAAGGATCGCCCGACACGCGTCTCACCGTGGAGGTGGTGAGCGAGCGCGCCGGCGCGGTGCAGCAGATGCACGCCGACGAAGGCTGCCGTCCGCGAGAGGAAGTCCTCGGGGTCGGGAGTTTCGCCGTGAAGGGCGCGGACTGTCGCCCGATATCCCGCGATAACCGCCCGGGCGCGGTCATGCAGTCGGCCGGCGACATCCGGAATGTAGTGAGACATCTTCTCGTCGGTTTCGGGCGGAGAGTCGATGACCAGGTACTCGATCATCGACCCCAGCAGAGAACCCAGGTCGAACAGCGGATCACCCACGCGAGACAGTTCGAAATCGACGAATCGGACGTCGGACGTGGAGTCGACGAGGATGTTGTCGAGCCGTGCGTCACCGTGGATGAGCGATGTCTGTCGCGCATCCGTAAGGTCGGTCAGACGCGCCGTGACGGCAGAGTCGGCCTGAACCGTGCGAACGACCTGAAGCTGCCCTGGAGTCGACGTGATCAGATCGTCGGGACGAAGAGGCTCATCATCGGGAACCAGATCGGCGAACGGGCCGAGCAACCGTGACGCCCACTCCGGCAGCCGTCGCGTGCCGGCGTGGAGGCGGGCGAGCTGAGCCCCGAGCGGAGCCCACGCTCCCGGCGACTCCCCCAGCGAGTCCCACGCCGCACGCGCTGTCGGGTGCGGCAGGAACTCTGTGACGAGGATGTCGCTACGACGGTCATGGAGGATGCATCGAGGCGCGATGTCGGCGATACCCGATTCACCCAGCAGCTGATAGACGAGCCCTTCGGTGAGAAGCGCGCCGTCGCCGGCCGGCGTCCGCCTCTTCCCTCGTTTGAGAAGCAGTTCGCGCCCGTCCCGAGTTCGGGCGCGAACCACTTCGTTCCGCTCGTCCTGCAGAGATGTGACCGCGGCGTCCGAGATTCCGAGGGACGCCAGGTAGCGCATCCAATCGAATTCGGACTGGTCGGTCATGGGTCTCCTCAGACTCGCGCGTTCTCGGGACATGCGCGCCGCAAGGTGCCGGCGCAAACGGTGGGGGGATCCGTCAGCACTTGAGCAGCCACGTCGCGCACTTGAGCACGACCGTGGTGCGGATGACGATGCCGCCCATCTCGGGTGCGATGTACTCGTCGCCGAGCATGTCGCTGATGTGAGCCTCGAAGGCGTCGACGTCCTCGATGAGCGCTCGACCGTGTTCTGCCACGGCGACGTCGGCCGCTCGGCGAATGAAGTCGAGGTAGTCGCGCTCCTCCGGCGTCAGCGAGTTGCGGAACTCGTGGAACTTGGACGTGAATTCAGCCAACCGGCTGCTTTCCGGGTCGCACAGCACCTGGAGCTCGGCGTCGAGATCGACGGTGTCAAGAATGAGTGACATCTTTCCTCCTGTGTGAACACACGCAACGAGTTGTTACGTGACGCAAAGCTAGCGCCGACGAATTCGGCCCCGTTAGAGACCTTCGTAGCGGTTTTGCGGCCCGCGCCCGGTGATGGACAGCCGGACGGCTCCCTACCTGACGAAGCGTGTGAGAGACACCAGGTGGATCACGCGGTGATCGCGTCGACGATCTTCGCGTCGCCCTTGTTCACCGCATTCACAACGGCGTCGTAGTCGCCCTTCGCGATCGCCTTGTTGACGCGCTTGGTAGCCCTCACGAGGGCCTTCTCGACACGGTCGAGGAAGACGTCGTCGACGACGGCGACGATCGCCGACGAGCCCGCGGGTAGCCACTCCTCGACGTCGACACCCAGCGACTTCTCTTCGTGCCTCTTGATGATCTCGCCGACGCCTGCACCGATCCCGAGCCCGGCAACGCCGGTCAGCAGAAGCACCGGCGGGGCGAAGAGCCCGACGACCAGGCCGACGACGGCGCCCACGGCCGTCCCGTAGGCCACGATCCGTCCGCCGTGCTGCTTGACGTGCACATTGCCGTCTGCGTCGCGTGTCAGGACGATGGCAGCCACAACGTTGAGGTCGTCCATCGACTTGATGAATGAGAAGTCCTCGTGAGCTGAACCTTCGTCATCGTACGTGGCGACGAGCAATTCTAGATTTCGGTCAGTCATAGCCGTTTCCTTTCGACTCCGGGGTGGAGTGTGAGTGCAAGCACTCTGCGACACCCGACGTCGGGGTTACAGAGCAGTAGGTCCCGTCGCAGCCGCCGTGTGTGGTCTCGTCATGATGTTCGGGCTCAGCGTGGGGCGACCCTGCGGCTCATCCACCCCGTCGACGGTCAGATGCTCCTCAATCGAGAGCAGCTCGCCATGAACGCGACCGCGGGGTGGAAACTGGTCGTGCACGGCCCGGGCGCTGCTGGCGACGCTCGCGCCTGGGGGCTCCCCGCTTGCCCGACCAGGCGTGGCTCGTCCAAACGGAAGGCCTCGTCGGCCAGGGTGTGGACGTCGCTGACACTGCGGGTGGTGAAAGAGGCCGTCGCGCCGCGCTCCCGCTCCGCGCGCAGGATTCCGGTGACACGCCCGACGCTGCCGTCGCCGCATATCAGGGAACGAACATACTCGCTTCGCGAGCGAGGGTGCATCCAACGAGTACGACCGCGATCGCCACCAGAGCAACACCTAAGACACCGGCCACCTGCAGTCCGCGTCGCCGGCGGGCCAGCAGGGCGGCGACGAATGCGACCAGGATGCACAAAGCGCCGAAGAGGCGCAGCCCTACCGAAACGGCTACGGCTAGGTGGGCCTCGTCATCCCGCACCGCGAGGAGTCCGTTGAACACGTCTAAGCCCGCAAGAACAACGGCCCCCGACGCGATCGCTGAAGGCGCCGCAGGGTGAATCTCGAATTTCATCAGATGCACCTTTCGTCGCGCTCCAAGGTGCCACAGATCATGAGTGAGGCCTCACCTGTTGTTTGACCAGGCGCTGCTCCTCCACACGGAAGACCTCGTCGGCCAGGGTGTGAACGTCACGGTCGCTGTGGCTGGTGAAGAGGATCGTCGAGCCGCGCTCCCGCTCCGCGTGCAGGATGTCGGTGACACGCTCGACACTGCTCTTGTCGAGGGCGTTGAAAGGCTCATCCAACAGCAGAACCTCCGGCTGCTCCATCAGGGCCTGAGCGAGCGACAGCTTCTGCTTCATCCCGAGCGAGTAGTTGCGCACCTTCTGCTTCGCATCGGGATCGAGCCCGACACGCATCATCGTGGCTCTGACGTCCTCCGCGGTGATCTGACGGCGGATCCGAGCGAGTTCGAGAAGATTCTGCAGCCCGGTGCGACCCGGGATGTAGGCGGGCCCATCGATCGCGATACCGAATCGCTCAGGGAACGTGCGGCGCGCAGACAGCAGTGACGGATCGATCCAGATGCTGCCGGAATCGGGCGTGACGAATCCGCAGATCACCTTCAGAAGCACCGACTTGCCCGACCCGTTGGGCCCGGTGAGCGCCACCGTGGCTCCGCGACGCAAGTTGAGGGTCGCGCCCCGGTAGAGGTCGATACCTCCGAGGGTCACGCTGACATCGCGTACCTCTACGACGTTGTTCATCTGATGAGAACCTTCCCGGGCGACGAAGATGAAAGCGGAGCCGTCTTGGGTCCGCGTCGGGTGGCGATGAGCACCGCGGCGCACGTAACCGCGGAGAGGAGCAGGGCGTTCGCGATGGTCGCCACCCACCCGCCGTCGAAGAGGACCGCGCTGCTGGCGCGTTGCGTCAGCCACACCGCGGAGGCGGGAATCGGAATGGCTGCGAGTGCGGTCACGACGCCGACGACCACGAGGCCGCTGACCTGCTTGTTCGAGATGAGCACGGCGCACGCGACACACGCGACGTAGAACGTGATCTGGATCGCCTGCATGACGCTGGCCTGGAAGAGCAGCAGCATGACACTCGGCTCCCCCACGATCGTCCGCCCGCCGGCGACGAAGTACGCGGCGACGGCGGCAGTGAGGACCACCGCAGAGTACGTCAGAGCCTGACCGAACTCTCGAGAAACGATCGTGATGAGCTGGCTGCGGCGACTCCCGTACCGCAACGCCGTCACCAGCCCCCAGGGCCCCGCGAGCTGCGCCATCCGGAACTGAGCGGCGAAGGCATAGCCAACGACGAGGATCACCGCGACGAGCATCTGCAGCATGGTTCCGGTAGCACCGAAGTACATCGCGGTGAGAAACCCCACGAGGTCGGTGTCGCGCGCGCCGAAGGCCCCCGCGGCCAAGAGCGCCACGAGGGCTCCGGCCGCGCTCGGCAATACCCAGTCGGGAGCGCTGATGGAGGCCTGACGTGCGCCCCGGTCGAGCAGAGCCGCCGCGATGATCAGGCCGATGACGGCGACCGCGTAGGCGAGCACGACGTCGCCGATCATCGTCGGCTGCGCTGCCAGGGCCGGGACGAGCGTATACGCGCGGAAGTCCGCAAGGCCCCCGAGCGGCAGGAACCCGGTCGCGGATGCTGCCGCCCACAACCACGCCGCGATGCTGAGTGCGACAGCCACGGCGTGGAGGCTCAGCAGGGCCAGCATCTCGACGATCATCCTCGTCAACACGAGGAAAAGGCCGAGCAGCGCGACCTGCGCACCGATCGCCGCCCCGAGCGGCATCCCGACGTCGTCGATGCGCGCAATGAGAGTCGAATCCCGGTCGAGCTGTCCGCCCAAGTCGACGGCGACCGCCGCCGCCGCTCCGGTGATGACGGCCAGGAGGGGCGGCATCATCGCCCGGAGCGCCCGCCAGCAGATGCGCCGCAGGTGGCTCGAATAGCTGCCGGCACGGATGAGGCGAAGGAACGTGGCTGTGCGCCGTGAGTCAAGGGGGCCGTAGGCCAACCACAGCGGGGTCACGACGAAGGCGAGGAACGTGGGGCTCGTCAGCGTGCTCAGGACCCCGAGTGCCAGTTCTTCGTGAAGCCCTGCCGAGCTCGCTGGCCGCTCGAGGACGCAGTACCCGAACGAGGCAGCGGCGACAGCTGCCCACAGGGCGATCCGCCAGCGATTCACGCAAGCTGACCGTTCGTCGGCGCGCGATACAGCACGAGAGCGGCGAAGACGAGCGTGACTGCTGCTAGGACGAGCATGGGGGCCGCAGCGATGAGCGGCGCCGAGGCTTCGAGCCCAAAGGGGAAGAGCGAGTACAACAGGCCGAAACGGGGCAACCCGATGAGCGCTGCGCCGACCGTTGAGCCCAGATAGATGAGGAACGGGAGGCCGAGGGCGAGGATTCGATTCGGCAGCGTGACCAGGAAGCAGCAGCACAGAACGGCGAATGCGGCTGAGCTCAGCGAGACCCAGGCGGCGTACCCGAAACCGAAGGCGAGCTCGCCGTATTCGAGCAGGAAGCTGTAACTCGACCGCTCCAGGCTCTCCGCGGCGGCTTGCGCTGCGGTCATGTTGTATCCCTCCGGGTCGATACCCGGGTCACCGACCATCGGCCACACGGAGAAGGCGACCACGAATGCGGCGAAGACGTACAGGAAGAAGATGAGCGCCGATATCCCGGCCGCGCGCACCATGTGGCGGAGAACGAATTCGCGAGCGCTCATCCGGTTGCGGGTGTTCGCGACGAATCGCTCCGTGAGCCGCGCATATAGCCGCAGGCAGGTCAGCAGAGCGACGACCAGCGGCAGAATCAGGCTCACGGGCGCGAGCATCATGATCGCGAAGACGTCCGACCTGTCGCGGAACGAGCCGCCGGATGCCGCGTTCACGCCGACGACGATCGGGGCCAGCACCACCACAACGGCGACTATCGGGGCGATGAGGTCGCCGCGGCCGTCAGAGCCTGCGAGGATCGATCGCTTCATTCTCCCCTGATCTCTCTTCGAACCGACATAAAGCTGAGCGCGCATTTCAGATGCAGGGAGCGGCCCTGGCCGCGACTCGCCCGTTACTCGCAGAATTCGTCGTCTCCATCTTTCGAACGTATCAACACCCGCCGGCCCATGATCAGGCCCATGGCACCCATACTCCGCCAACATTGGCAAGCTGAAGTCAACCGACGCTCGCGAATAGTCTGAGGAGCATGAGTTGGAGGGTGCGTCACAAGAGTTCGGCCTATCGCGTTCGCGACTCGGAGCGCGTTACCGTCGAGCATTTCGGGCCGCCGCATCGCGGTTCTCCGATGCTCGAGTGGGGCTCGGTCACGAAGACCGCCACCGCTCAGATCGCGCAGCAGCTGGACCGCGCAGAGATCGTCGACCTCTCGGCTCCGGTAAGCGAGTACCTGCCAGAAACCGGTCTACCCCGCAACGTCGATGTGCGCTCGTTGGTGACCCACACCTCGGGCCTCGCCAGGCTTCCCTCACGGATGATCGAGACGATCGCCGAAGCCCGTGACCCCTATGCGAAGTACACGACGGAGTACTTCGATTCCGAGGTGTTGCCGAATATCTCAACGCAACACAGCGGGCACGTCGGCGTCGTCGCGTACTCGAACCTTGGCTACGCGGTGCTGACGCGTGTGCTCGAGGTCACGACAGGTCTCGACTGGTGGACGCTCGCGAAGGAATACGTCTTCGACCCGCTCGACATCACGGCCGTGTCGACGTCCCCCGAGCCGGAACGTGTGCCCGTTCTGCGCACCTGGACGGGGCGCATTCGCGAGCAGTGGCACGATCCCGGGCCATTCGTCGGGGCCGGCGGCTTGCATGGAACTTTCGATGCGCTCGAGCTGTACGCCACTTCCATCACGCGGCAGACGCCCGGAGAGAACCCGCTGGGCTGGATGGACGATTCATCGTTGTGGTGGCATAACGGCCATAACCGAGACCATGGGTCATTCGTCGGCGTCACGCACGATGGAGCGCGAGTCATCACTGTGCACACCCTGGGATACAACGCGGGACGTGCCGACCGGATCGCCGCACGGTTGGAGCGGCACCCCCTGGAGTGCTCTGCATGGCGCCGCTAGGAGAGCTCATACCACGGGAGAACCCATTCAGGCGCTGCCGTAACCGGGAATGACGGCGGTCCTTCACCTTCCCGGATCGACAGTTCCAGGACGCGCTCGCTCGATCGCGTTCGTGAGATAGGACAGCCTCGATGCGAGCGCGTACTTTCGATCCGCAGGCAGCGATGCTGGTTCGCGGAGCGCCACGGCGAGGTCGGTCGGCTTGGCATGGATCAGTAACGCAATATTCTCCAGAGTGAGATGAAACTGAGCCGTCAGCCCTTCCAGGGTCGCCCGCAGTCGTTCGTCATCATCGATCTCTAAACCCTGACCAATTTGCGCCGCGAGAACCGCCAGCCGAGTCACCTCATCCGAGGAGAGCGACTGGGGTTTCACTGTGACACCGACGGCACCTGCCTCAGCCCCGGTGAAGAAGGATCGGAGCTTCGCGGTTGGGATCTCGGTGATGGCCTCGAGGCTCTCCTCAGAAAGGCGCCCATCATCGACAGCGCGCTTGAGCTGCTCAGCAGGATTGAACATCTGGGTAGTCATGATCGACTCCTTCGCTTGTCAAGGGCCGAGCCGCTGTGGCAGGAACGGTGGCAGTCGCCCCGATCACAGCGGCCCAGATATCGTTAACCCGTGTACGTGTAGAGCGTGTAATTCGGCACGACGGTAGCAACTGGGACGCCTACGAGGAAGGCCGTCCCGGTTAGTACACCAGAATACCGATGGCCACGGAGCCGGCTAGTCGGCACCGAGCCGGAGAATCCGGAAACGAGAGTCGTCCCACCCGAGAGTCCGTGGCTCACGTCCGTGACGTTGAAGGTACCGGTGAAGGACGTGGCCGGAACCGACATCGCGATGCTGTAGTGGAAGCTCCCGCCCGAACCGGTCACTGTCAGCGTGCCTGCGTCGCCGGGGTACACCACCTTCGGCGTCACCTGTCCCGGCACAGCCGCCGATGGGATTCTCTGCATTGCGAAGGTCACGCTCTCGCCCTCATGGAGCGTGTGCACTTCTCCCCCCAGTTCGAGTAGGTATTCGGCCGGAACGATGCGTTCGCTCGCGCTCGCAACAGGCGCCGTCATACCCAGGGAGAAGAACCCGATCAGCATGGCCAGGAGCACGCCGAGCGGGCGCATCCTACGTACCCTCTTCTGATCGACACCCGCGACGTCAGAACTCTCCGGAGGCTCGGTTACTGTGAACTCGTGCGTTGCCGTGATCATGGCCACTTCCTTCATTTGGATGAATCGTTCGCACCGGACACGGAACGCGGCCGGTGTCTCGGTAACGTTTGCCTGCCATGAGATTCCTGACAGCAGCGATCGCGACGAGCCGCACCGGCACCTCTTGAGTTGACGCAGAGTCGGATGTCATGATGCGAGTTGTCGGCGACCTGTTCATCGCAACGGCCCAGGTAGTTACTGACCGGAGACGAACCGCCGTCTGTGGGGAGGTCACGTGCCGAAACTGTTCACTGCTCTGTACGCAGATAGAGCCAGGTCAATTGAGCGCTACATCCTGTCACGCATCAACGACGTCGATCTAGCACAGGACCTGACTGCCGAGACCTTCGCTATCGCGTGGCAAAAGTACTCCACCGGGACTCGCATCACGAGCGGGTGGCTATTTCAAACTGCACGGAATCTCATCGGAAACGAGTATCAACGACGGAGTCGCGTCAAGGAGCGGACACGACAACTGGTGGCCGAAGAACTGACCAGGGCTCGGAACCCCATGAGCGAACTGGCGACCGTCGAGCTGCAGGACGCGGTCGCGAAACTTAGGCCTGCTTATGCGCTGGCACTCGAGCTCACCTACTGGTGTGGGCTGCCCGCTGCCGAGGCGGCAGAGGTGCTCGGGTGCACGACGAGCTCCTACTGGCAGCGCCTGGCACGGGCTCGTGCAGCCCTTCGGGCCGAACTCAGCGACCCCGCGATCGTCACCCGCCAAACAGGTGCCCGCACCTCGCCCGGACGCCCCGGGCGTTAGCTGGTGATGCGAAGCGCGAGAGGGGGTGAGCGGAGCCAGTAGGGAACACGCGCCGCTCGCCCCGATAACCTCGAGTCACCAACCAGGCGTGGCGAACGGAGCAAGGATGGCGAACGAGGACGATTCGCGCGACGAGATCGAGCTCGTCATCGACGGAGATGGTCTGGCG
This sequence comes from Microbacterium sp. F1-18, assembly GCF_052921305.1. Lineage (NCBI taxonomy): Bacteria > Bacillati > Actinomycetota > Actinomycetes > Micrococcales > Microbacteriaceae > Microbacterium > Microbacterium sp. F1-18. The sequence goes on from NZ_JBREVD010000002.1 coordinate 904,603, forward strand.
GTCATCGGCGACGCGCTGGCGGTCGAGCGTTTCCTCTCAACGGCGGGTGTTGCCTCCCGCGAACTGAATCTGTCGCACGCTGTCGGTGGAGCTCTCAACATCGGTTCGGCCGCCGCGAAGGGTGGAGCCGAGCTCACTGCCAACGCCGGTCGCTGGGTGAAGCTCACCGAGGATTCGGCCAAGGCCCTGAAACTCGGCAACGCCATGAGGGGCTCATCGGACGGCGTCAGCCGCGCCATCGTGACCACGAGCAAGGGCAAGATCACAAACATCCTTGAGTTCGTGAAGCCCGGAACGGTCGGCTCTATGCTCACGAACCCGGCGATGCTGGCCGGCGCAGCAGGCATCATGGCACAGCTCGCCATGCAGCAGACCATGCAGGAGATCACGGACTACCTTTCCGCGATCGACGAGAAGGTCGACGACGTCCTGCGGGCGCAGAAAGACAGCGCACTCGCCCGCATGATCGGCGTCGGGCTCGTCATCGACGATGCCATGCTGAAGCGCCATCACGTCGGTCGTGTGTCGGAAGTGACGTGGTCGAATCTCCACGGCGCGGCGCAGGCCATCGCAGAGACGCAGGCTTACGCGCTTCGCCGCGTCGACGCCCTGGCCGAGAAGATTGAAAAGAAATCGCGCATCGGCGACATCGCGAAGGTCGCGAGGGATGCAGAAGGAGAGATCGAGGAGTGGCTGGCCGTGCTGGCTCGCTGCTTCCAGCTCCAGGACGGCCTGGCTGTGCTGGAGCTCGACCGAGTCCTCGACTCCAGCCCGGACGATCTCGACCGTCACCGCGAGGCGATCCAGGCCGGCCGCGCCAAGCGTCGTGACCTGATCGCGAAGAGCACCGAACGCCTCCTCGCACGCATAGACGCTGCAGCGGCGACAGCGAACAGCAAAGTGCTGTTCCACCCGCTCAAGCCCGGCGAAGTAGTGCGCTCCAGTAACGAGGTCGCCGAAGACGTGCTGGTCTTTCACGAGACACTCGGCATCTCCGACAGCCGCCTGAACCTAGAGAAGAAGCGCTGGGCCGTCGCCGCTAGGGAGGCACGGGATGCCACTGTCGACACGGGAACAGCCCGCGCACGGGCGGTTGGGAGGATGGGCGCTCAAGGAGCCGAAGCGGTCGCATCCTTCAGCGTCGATGCGGCTCACACAGCAAAAGACACGGCGGGGAAAATCGCGAGCACCATCGCGTCGAGGTTGCGGCCTCGCCACGGCGACAAGCTCGCGGACTCTGAGGGGCCATGAAGCTCCTCGATGACGGCTCCTTCCGATCAGCTGGTGAGGTCGGGCCGCTCGTACCGAACGAGTTCGGCGTCTACGCCATCCGGCTTCGCGGCGGCGCGACTCTCGCCGAGCCGTTTTTCTCCGTTCGCGATGGTCGCGACCTGATCTATATCGGACAAGCGGAAAAGCAGACGCTCCGGAAACGACTACTCGGGAACGAACTGCGAGCACGCGGTAACGGAACCTTCTTCCGTAGCATCGGCGCGGTGCTCGGATACCGGCCCCCGTTCGGCTCACTCGCCGGTCGAGCCCGAATGCAGAACTACCGCTTCGCCCCCACCGACCGGAACGCCATCGTCAACTGGATCGACGCGAACCTCGAGGTGAGCTGGGCCGTCCTGCCGCAGTCCGAAGTGCAGGAGGCGGAGGTCGCCTTGATCCGAGAGAACACGCCATTACTGAACCTGCAGCACAATCCACGAGCGCGCTCTGAACTCGCGTTGCTTCGAGCCAACTGCCGCGCCATTGCCGCCGGATTGTCCACTTCTGCGTCGTGATTCCTTCGTCGGCGAGCGTCTCGTCAGTGTCACGGCTGTAAACAGGAGCGTCGCACTTCGGCAGCGACCGGAGCAAGTGGATCGAGCGGCTGGGCCAGGGGCGACCAACCCCCCGGACACGACGAAGCCTCGACGAGAATTGGCTTCTCATCGAGGCTTCCGACCGTCGGGATGACAGGATTTGAACCTGCGACTCCTTGAACCCCAGGCGCCTAGACGACGCTGGCGAAACCAAAAACCGCGCGCTTCTGGCGCTCGCCAAATGCAGCGCACGTCGCGAGATGCATGGTTTGCATGATCCTGGTCCCCTTTTGGTCCCCCTCCCGCGCGGCCCGCGGAGAGCCGTTGGCAGGCACCATACATCGATTGCTACGCGTTCGACGGCCCCTCGACTGAACGGCCGCGTAACCGGGTAAAAAGGGGTGTATCCGGGAGGCGCCAGCAGCGACCAGCCACCTGGGGCGGGACGAGACACAAAATCGATCCTGCTGTTCCGGCACCCCCAGACCGGGCTCACCCCGTGTGACGTCCCCACCAAAAACGACTGGATGTGATTCAAGCAGAGGTTCTACCGGATGACGACTGCATGATGGTCCGAGGCGACAACACGTCCACCTTGCAGGATGTACACCTCAACGAAGTGGTTCCCTGCGTAGCTGGTGGATTCGCGATGTTCCACACCCTGCGTGCCGTCACCTTCGAGGAGTTGCCCCCGGAGCTGCCCAACTCTCTCTGCCTCTTCTCCCTTGTTGCGCACCTTCCAGATGACATCAAACTGTCCAGGAACATCAGTCACTACTCGGAAGAGGAGATCTCGGTTCTTCTCGACTCGACCGTCGACGCGGAGCGAGCGCGCCACGCGTCCAGAGTCCCGAAGTACGAAAGCATCGATCCGCGCGCTATGGCCGCCAGCATACGCGTAGTGCTCGTGAATGAACTCCTCTTCTGGAGCTCGAAGAACGAGAGCCTTCCGCTGCCCGCTGTGCCCAAGCGACTTCGCCAGTCTTACGTTCTCTTCAGCAACAAAAGTGTCTCCGAAGAGTTTGCGCCAACGGCTTGCGCTCGTGGCTTCGTCGTCCTCGACAAGCGCTTCTCTCGCCCACTCGGCGTAGCGCTGTACCTGCACGCGGAAGTTTGCGTACTTCTCCTGGGCCCACCGATGGTTGAAGTAGGTCCCAAGACAGCTCGGGTCTTCGAGGACAGGCATCTGCTCGTGCCAGCGCAGCCAAGAGGCCAGGTCTTCGAGAAGGGCGACCAGCGTTGAACCGACTGAGGCGTACCGAGCCTCGGTGTCGAAGGCTTGGACTCGTCCACCGAGAAGTGTTGTGAGGATCACCGAGGGGCAGTCGAAGGTGTTCTTGTAGTCCCGGATGTATTTCAGAAGGCGGATGACTCGACGGAGGTTTCCGTTCGTGATGTCATCCTTTTCCTTCATCCATGACGTGAACCCCGCGGGGTTGGTGTCCTCAAACTTGTTCTCTTTGTAGTTGACGATGACTTGAGATCCGTCATCGCGCACGATGTAGGGCACCACATCAACATGACAATCATTTGCGTAATCGATTCGGACGCACCGATTCTTTCTCTGAAGCATCGACTTATAGGTCGCGTTCCGCTTGAAGGCGGCTCGCACCTCTCGCAGGTACTCTTTCGGGTTCTGTGACCACTCAGAAACTTCCTCGATGTGTAGAAGAAAGTCGGCGTCGAACTCGTCTAGCGCTCCGACGGGCGTGATGATTGTCTCGTGGGCCCATGATCCCTGCGGGATGTGGTCTTGGTAGCGAGTACCAATCACCGCGTCTTTCTTCAGAGCATCCACGATGGCAATCACTCGACCGTCGAGCTGCTTCAGTTTCCACTGCTTGAGGTTCACCGTGTTCTGAAGAAAGGCGGTGAAATAGTTCTCGAGTTCCATGCGACCTCCGTTGTTTCTTAGTGCACCGTGAGCGCGATTACGTAGCCTTGTGCTCTCGTTCGTTGATAGATGACTAATTCCGGTTGGGCGTCGCGCATGTGGAGTCGCCCCATCTGGATCGCCGCTGGCGCCGGAACAGCTGCGACCACGTGAACGCGAGAGACTGTCGGGAACTCTTTTTCTACGAAGGAAAGAGCGCGTTGCCAGCCGTCCGAAAACCGGTCGAGTGCGGCCCTGGTGTCGATCACGCTGGGGCCGGGCGTTTCAGTTGCAAGACTGAGCACTACACGGGGCAAGCCGCGAACCTGCGGAGGGATCTCGTCGAGCTTGACGTGCGCGGTTACGTTCACGGTCAAGAGAATCTCGTCGAACGTTTGCGTGGCTGAGTCGTTGTTGGTTACGGACACGCCATACGCCGGCGAGTTCGCCGCGTCAGTGGCCCAGGCCCATGCTCGCGCGTCGTCGAATCTCGCACGGCGGAAGAGGACAGTTTCGCTCTTGTCGTCGAGGCGGGAGCCAAGGTGTACGAGCAGAGGGATCGGGGCGAGCGCGAACACCGCTGCCACCTCGACGTCGCTGGCCTCGATCGCGGCCAGCAGCGAATCTACGGCCCGATCGATGCGCTGAATGCCCCTCGTCCACGACCAGTCTGCGTCTTCAGGATCGTCCAGCACGACTTCGTACATACCCGTACGAGTGGCCTCGCCGAAGCCCGTCAGATGGAGCGGGTGGAGCGCTTCCGCAATCTGTCTAGGAGAAGGCGGAGCGAGAGTTCCTCGTATCTTCCCGGTGACTTTGAGGACGGCAGCCGGTCGAAGGGTCGCAAAGTCAGTAACTTCGCGGACACGGCGCTCGTGCGTGATCTTGGCATCGCGGAGATACTCAGCCGTGAAGAAGCCGACCATTTCAGGATCATCGATCCGTCGATGGCATTCGTGGCAGAGCAAAAGGATGTTCTCTTCGGCCGAGCGTTCTCGCAACGACAAAGCTGACTTCCCTCTCGGCGACTTGGCGCCATCAGTGGCTCCGACGTTGTGGGCGAGTTCTGCAACGGAGCGGGAGTGAAAGAAGCTTCTAGTGTCAAGGAGGTAAGCGGCACAGAGTACGCAACGGCCTGCAGAACGAGCCCATACCCGGTTCTGAACCGACGGCAGTATCGCGATTCGTTGTATCTGTGAACTAGGCACCCGACGACACTGCCTTCCGTCCGAAACGTCGCAGGCTATCCCTCGTATTGAGCGCCCTTTGGCTGCGTACACGGTCCGCAGAGCGCCTGCATGCCGAGACCATCGCGGCTCTGTCGACACTCATGTCCTCCAAGCGGGGCGGCGGCTTCCGCTGCAACGCCGGAGCTGTGCGCTTCTCCCACCCGTCAGACAATAAGAAACTGAGCGGTCTCATGATTGCCCATACAAGCACCGCCGTGACGCGGTCTGAGTCGTCGAAGACTACGCAGAGCTGCCATCGCCTCGTGCCCGTGCCCGTGCCCGTGCCCGTGCCCGTGTCGGTGTCCTTGTCCTTGTCCTTGTCCTTGTCCTTGTCCTTATCCTCATCCTTGTCCTTGAAAAGGGACTCGCGCGTGCCGACCATAGCATCGGTCACCTTGTCGAGCGTCGAGGCGACATCGAAACCGACTGATTCCGAAAGCTCATCCGAGATGGTCTTGGCAACATTGGACTCCACTCCAGCCTTGCGGACCGCGGCACGTAGCTCCACAACGGACTGGGCCTTGTTGGTGGGCATGTAGCGTCGCAGATAGCAGCGGACGTGGGCACTCAGCGCCCAGAGCAGACGGACCATGGCGTTTCCTCTCGTGGCATCGTCAGCTGACGAGACGGTGCGTAGAGAGTGACCCGACGGCCTGTTGGCGAGGGACGCCGTATCGAGGATGAATCTGCGTCCCTTCCGACGTTGGGCTCTCCGGCGACACAAGTAAGAGGCCGCGTGCTGTCTCATCCGCGAGTGTCCTGTGTCGCGGGACGGAAGTGATGCCGTGGGCCGGCTGGTGCGTGTGGCAGGGAGATGAGGTGGGTTCCTGAGACTAGTGCCTCTACCTGCTGGAGGTGCAGACCGATCATGTTGACGAGTGTGGCGGCGACGGCAGCGAGGTCTGCGGCCGAGCCGTGGAACGTGGGTACGGAGCATCCTCGGGTGGGGATCAGTTCGTCGCCTTCGGCTGCTTCCTTCCAGAGTGCGTGGTACAGCTCCAGCGCGCCATCGGCCAGCACCAAGCGGCCTGTTTGGTCGTCGAGCTCGGACGGCGTACAGGTGTCACGGGGCGCGCAGATGTTGGCGATACCGAGCGTTCCCGTCCTGGCGTCGGTGGCGACCTGGGCGATCAGTGCCGTGCGGTCTTCGCCTGCGAGGCTGTCTAGGTAGGTGGTGATGCTGTGGCTGACGGTGGCGTCGATGATGAGGTCCGCGGCGAGGGAGACGGCTGGGTCAGGGACGCTTCCTTCTGCGACGGTGACGGTCAGGTCATCGCGGATCGCGCGGAGGCGTGTGGCGAGGGCGTCGGCTTTCGTCTGGCCGATGTCGGCTTCGGTGTAGTTCTGTCGCACTAGGAGCCCGCCTGTGATGGTGCCGGGGTCGCAGACAGCGATGGTGCTGGCCCCGGCGCGTGCGATGAACTCGGCGAGCCATGAGCCGAGGCCGCCACACCCCCAGATGTGAACGGTCTTTCCTCGGAAGCCGTTGACGGGCCGGTCGTCGTCGCGCCGGGTCGTGACCTCTTGCCGTTCGTCGGACATGTTGCACCATTCGATGGGGATGTCGGCGTTGATGATTCCGGGGTCGAGGTTGACCGCGGTGCCGTGCTTCTTGGCGAGGCGCCGGAGCGCGTCGGCGGTAGTTGCGGGGAGGCGTCCGCCGAGAAGATGGTGCGGTCCGCCTGCGGGGTGCGGCACGGCGAGCACGAAGTACTGCTCGGTGCCGTCAGAGTTTCGTAGCGCGCTAGCGAGGAGCGATGTGAGGAACGCGGGCGACTGCGGTGAGACCCGTGGTGACCGTCCTTCGGCGCGGTCAAGGTGCGGGTCGTCCAGGAGCGTCAGGAACAGCGCGAAGGTGGATGCCGCACCGAACGGGAGGTCGCTCGCAAGGGCAAAGACGGGCGTGCGGTGTCCGTCGTGGTCGGTCGAGTAGGTGAGGTCGTAGCGGTGCGGTGAGCGTGTAATCAGCCGAGCGATCTGACGCTGCTTCGACGGGCCGGGTTCGCGGACGACGATGGTGGGCGTGGCGTCGGCGTGGTGAAGCACTCCTCCGACAGCGTGGTACATCGCGGTCGAGGGATCGAACACTCCGGCGGAGGCATCGGTGAGCCAGTCCCACAGTCGGCTGAGGAACCCGGCCATTCCGGCGGATGGGCGCCACTCTCGTGAGGGATCGAGGTAGATGCAGAGCCGCTGCCCTTGGAGGACGTGCGGGAAACCGAGGAAGCGTGTGTGATCAACCTCGGCGCTCGGCGGCGAGAACAGAGCGGGGCGAATCTTGACGATGAGCTCCTCATCGTCTCCAAGTTCCAGCCCGCCGGGGCGGTGAGGGATGTCGACGGTGTGGAGCCGGAGTCGGAGGATGGCGTTGCCGTCAGAGTCGAGCCGAGGCTGCTGGACTATCCGGACGTCGCGGGGGTGCCCCCTGTCGAGTGACCTCAGCTCGTCAACGAGATGCTTCTGCCAGGCCGACAGCGTGGCCCGGTTGCGGCGGCTCATCCCGCGCGGCCAGACCGCCCCACGGTGGAAGGGGCCGCGGGAGCTGCTGCCGGGAACTTCGCGCTGCTGGACGAGGTGGCCGGAGCCTTGAAGCCGTCACCGAAGATGCCCTGCCACAGCTCGATGCTGCGCTCCTTGTTCTCCTCCTCGTACGCCTCTTCGATTTCGGCGGCGTGGACATGAATGCGGTCCCGGAAGTAGCTGTAGGTGGACTGCTCCCACCGATGGTCGAAGGTGACACCGGACCCGGACGGGTCTGGAATGGGGGGCTTGGTCGGGCGTGCCTGGAGCCAGGCGTCGAGGTCCTTAACGAGGTGCAGGAGAGTCGCGGGGACGTCGCTGTAGTAGCCAGGATCGAGCAGCGTGCGCAGCTCGGTGACCTGCTCGCCGAGCAGTGTCGTCAGGAGGATCGACCGTGTGCCTGTGAAGGAGTTCTTGTGGTCGCGCAGGTACTTCATCAGCCGGATGACCTTGCGGAGGTTGCCCTTAGCGAGCGCGTCCTTGCTCTTCATCCAGTCTGTGAAACCCTGGGGGTCGGTCAGTTCCCAGGCGTTGTCGTCGCGGTTGACGATGACTTCGCGACCATCGGCGAGGTTGAGGTGCGGCACGATGTCGAGGTGCATGGAGTTCGCGTAGACGACTCGGACGCAGCGGCACTTGCGTGAGTGCGGCATGTCGCCGTAGATGCTGTGGCGATGCAGTGCCGCGTAGACCTCTTCGATGTACTTCTCGGGGTCGTCGGCCCAGTCCGGGTTCTCGCTCATGTCGAGCATGAAGTCGGCGTCGAACTCGTTGCTGCCCACCGGGTTGATGATGGTCTTGTGCGCCCATGAGCCCTGGGGCGTCTTGCCGAGGATGAGGTGCCCGATCTGCTCGTCGGCCTTCAACGCCTTATAGACCGCCTCGACGCGAGTGTCGAGCGAGTCGAGCTTCACCTGGCCGAGGTTGACGGTGTCCTTGAGCAGGACGTTGAAGTAGTCAGTGAGCTTCATCGGGAGACCTCCGTGGTCGACATGCTGGTCGGGTCGCCGCGGTGTCGGTCTCCGATCAACGGTGTGTAGTCGGCCGCGCGATGATCTGCGAATCGCGCGGTGTAGATAGGGCTGAGCTCGCGGCTCACGGACGCGGCGAGGCCGGCGACGTCGCTCGGGTCTGCCGAGTCAAGTGCGTACAGTCCGCCCGGCACGAGAGCGTCGAACCTGGTGTACGCGGCCTTGCCGATCAGATGCTCAGCAATGCCCTGTCCGCCACGGCTGCCGGCGGTGAGGATCAGTGGCGCGATCGGCTTCGCCCAGTTGAGCAGCCCGCCGCGGTCGAGGCGCTTAGGGTGGTTCGTGAGCTGGTCGATGGTGCCCACGTTGAGCACCCTGATCGAGGCGAGCGGTACGTCGAGCATGCTCACGGCCTCGGCGATCGCGACGACAGAGGGGTTATTCGCCCACACGCCGCCGTCGATGAGGCGGTGTCCATCGACCCGCGCGGCAGGAAAGTAGAGCGGTGCCGCCGAGGTCGCCATCGCGATGTCCACCATCGGGATGCGCCAGTCCCGGGCGAGCCGTCTGTGGTGCGGCGTCTTGAAGATGTGCACGGAGCCACGTTGCACGTCCCACGCCGGGATGACCAACCGTTTCGTGCTGTCTCCCAGCAGCCTTTCGCCGAGCACCTTGGTTAGGGCAGTGTGCAGCGCGTCGCTGTCGTAGATGGGTGCAGTGAGTTGACGAGGACGCCGCCACAGTCGCCGACGCGCGGCCGGGAAGACCGCCTCGACCAGTTCCTCGTAGTGCCCCACGATCTCGCTCGGGGTGAGACGGGCGCCCAGCGCGAGTGCGACAATTCCACCCGCCGATGAGCCAGCGATCAAGTCGAAGGAGTCCTGGATGCTGACGTCGAGGTCCTGTTCCAGCCGCGCTAGGACGTGAGCCGTGAACAGTGCCTTGGCTCCCCCGCCATCGAGGGCGAGAATCTGGAAACGATCTACGGATGGGGTGCTTGGCTCGATCATCGTGGATGGATGGCCCTGCGGCCCGGGCATGGAGGCCTGACCAGCCGGCATCTCGCCTCCGGGATCGGTCGAACTTGCAGGAACTACACCCATGTAACTATTCTACGCCGCCGCACCGACATTCCCCCGGGCTCAGACGCTCGGTGACATCGGCAGACCGGCGAGCAGCTTCCTCCGCCCACGACCGGCTCGCCAAGGGAGACAAGTTCGTCGCGGAGGGTACACCCGCGAGTACGACCGCACCACGCCGGAAGGCGAGGCGGTCAAGGCGGAAGAGTTCGTGGCGAAGAAGCTCGGCCATGACCTCGCCCGCACCCGCTACGAGGTCGACCGCGCCCGCCGCCAGCCCGCCGTCGCGCAGGAGGCCCCGGGCCAGGCGATTGATGCCGGGGCGCGCCGCGCCGCACCGGCGCTCGGACTCTGACCGGCGGTGACAGCGATGAACGAGAATGACACCGCCGCCGAGACCGACGAGCCGGACCTGGACGAGGAGTCCGAGGAGTTCGACGGGCCGCTGATCCCGGAGCCTCCGCACCCGATCACTGGAACCTCCTGACCAGCGAGGAAGCGGAGGCCGAGTGGCTGGAGCTGAACCGCTGGGACGATTGGCTGCGCCGCACCTACGGGCTGCCTGCTTCGGTGGTTCCGCCGTTCTGGCACCGTCATCCGGAGCTGCTGTGGGAGCTGAGCGCGCTGCACCTGCATTGGCTGTCCGCCTACGACCCGGAGCAGAACGGCTCCGCTCCACTGGGCTGGCATCGCGACTTCGCCGACGCCCGTCAGCGGCTCCGTGACTGGGTCGCAGCTTCCGGAACCCGTCTCGACCGAGACCGCCCCACCCGGCAAATCACATGGCCCGGGGAGGACCCGGCAGGCCCAGTCGAGGACACAATCATCGCTCACCGCGATCAGGACTTCGTGCAGTTCGTCCTCGACGATGTCGCCGCGCGCCGCCAGGCCGAGGACGAGTTCTATGCCGGGCTCGACCCGAACACCGGAGAAGTCGCGTGAGTGATACCGGCGGCACGATCGTGGTCTCGCCTCTCATGGACAGTCGCGAGATCGCCGCCTAACTCAAGGTGTCCGAGTCGACTTTGTCGAGGTGGCGTTCCGCCGGTCAGGGGCCGCCGTTCCTGCGGCTGGGCGGGATCGCCCGATACCGCGTCGAGGCGGTCGACGCCTGGCTGGCAGGCCTGGAGCACGGCGATGCCCCGGAAGGCTGAGCCACTCCCGCAAGCACAGCCGAAACCGGTGCCTCCGGTCGGCGTGAAGATTTCCACCGATCTGGAGCGTCGTTCCTACGGCATCCGCGCCCGTGCCCGCTGGACGGACCCGATCAGCAAACGCCGCATCATCCGCTCCGAGATCGTCGCCGATGAGGCTGCGGCGCACGAGTTCCTCGACTCGCTGCGGCGGTCATCGGCCTAGGGCATGGACGTGTCCATGACGCTCACCGAGTTCGTCACCAGGATCGGCGACCGACGGGCGCGCGGCCTCGACCCGACCTCAACCGGGGAGACCTACGGGTACGGGCTCAAGCTCCGCGTGCTGCCTGCTCTCGGGCACTTGCCCGTCACGCAGATCACCGCCGGGATCATCGACCGCACCATCGATGCCTGGGAGAAACGGCACGGGGCCTCGACGATTAAGAACTCCATCGCCCCACTCGTGCGAGTCCTCGACGAAGCAGTACGCGACGGGCTCATCCCGATCAACCCCGCGAAGAACCGCGCTAAGCGCAGCCTGAACCGCAATGCCTTCCGTCTCCAGCCTGCGGAGGGTGCTTCCCCGCGCGCGCATGCGATCCCCGACATCGGAACGCTGACGAAGCTCGCTGAAGCTTGCGGGAAGATTCACCAGTCGTACTCCGACTTCGTCATGCTCGCCGCCCTCCTCGCGGCGCGTTCATCCGAGGTCTCGGGCCTCCAAGCCGGTGACGTCCGGTTCGACAAGAGCATCGTGGTGATCGCCCGGCAGACCTACCCCGGCAAAGGCGGGCTCATCACGAAACAGACCAAAGGCCGGAGCGAACGCCGCGTGCCGATCCTCGACCCACTCCGACCGGTTCTTGAGCGGCTCGCGGAGGGAAAGGAGCCCGATGACCGGCTGCTGGTCGGCCCGAAGGGCGGCGCTCTCACGACCGCGACCGTGCGGGAGGCGACGAACTGGGACCAGATCGTCAGCGATCTCGGCCTGCCCGACCTCACCCGACACGGCCTCCGGCACACCGGCGCGACGTGGATGGCCGACGCAGGCATCCCGCTCCACATCCTCCAGGGCATCCTCGTCCACGCCTCCGTCGAGACCACCCGCGGATACCTGCACCCCGACGACCGCCACCTAGCCTCCGCCGCGGAGCAGGCCAACCCCTTCCTTGCCCGATCCTCCAAGGCAAGCAGACCGAGCCGGCGCGAGGCGTCGAGGTCGCTGTGACGGGTAGCCAGAAGCCACGATCAGATGCTCTGGTCCCCTTATCCACAGGCGACGACTTCCAGAGAGCCAGCTACGCCCTCGGCCGTCCGCGGGCTGGCGCCGATGCCTTGGCGAGGGGACCAGAGGGGGGACCAAACGAAAACCCGTCGCCAGACATGACGAAGCCCTGATGAAAATCACTTCTCATCAGGGCTTCAGACCGTCGGGATGACAGGATTTGAACCTGCGACCCCTTGACCCCCAGTCAAGTGCGCTACCAAGCTGCGCCACATCCCGGTCCGCTGTCCGCACGCGGACAACTCCCCTATCCTAACCGGTCCTGAGCCCGCTCGCGAACCGGCGCACCCGGGCGCGTTGCGGGGCTTGTACGACGACCGCTCGTTGCCCGGTGTCCGAGGCGGGCAGTACGTTCTGGCCATGAGCGAGACGACGATCGTGCCGGTGACGCCCGGCAGCTTCAGCGATGCCCAGCACGCGATGAGCGGCGGCGGCGACGGACACGAGTGTCAGTGCCAGTGGTGGACGATGACCAACGCCGACTTCCAGCGCACCGACATCGACGGGCGTGCCGCGGCTTTCCGCAGCGAGGTGGATGCTGCACCCTCCCCCGGCCTCATCGCTTACGTCGACGGCGATGCCGCCGGCTGGGTCCGTGTCGGTCCCCGCACCCGTCAGATCCGACTGAGCAAGACCCGCGCCTACGCCGGCGCGACCGAAGAGCCCTGGGACGACGCGGATGTCTGGGCCGTGAGCTGCTTCGCCGTGCGCAAGGAGCATCGCGGCTCGGGCCTCAACGCGGCGCTCCTCGATGCCGCGATCACCTTCGCTCGGGAGCACGGCGCACGCGTGGTCGAGGCGTACCCGGTCGACCCGGATGCGGGACGCAAGGTGACCTCCAACGAGCTGTACCACGGTGCGCTCTCCACGTTCCTCAGCGCGGGCTTCCGCGAGGTCGCCCGTCCCAAGCCGCACGTCGCCGTCGTCTCGCTCGACCTGGCCGGCGCGAACGAGACCAGCACCGGCGAGCACCCCTGACGCTTCGACGAGAATGGAACGCATGACCGCATCCGATGCCCCCGTCCGTGTGGACTCGTGGCTGTGGGCGGTCCGCATCTATAAGACCCGCTCAGCGGCGACCACGGCATGCCGCGCCGGTCACGTCCGGGTCAACGGCGAAAAGGTCAAGGCGTCGCAGTCGGTGAAGCCCGGCGACGAGCTGCGGGTGCGGATCGCGGGCTTCGACCGCATCCTCGTCGTCCGTCAGACGCTCACCAAGCGCGTCGGTGCGCCGGTCGCGGCGACCGCCCTGGAAGACCGCACTCCCCCGCGCGAGCCGATGGCGATGCTCGCCGTCCGCGACCGCGGCGCCGGCCGGCCGACCAAGCGCGAACGCCGCGAGATCGACCGACTGCGCGGAGTCGACTGACCCACCGCCCCGGGCACGCGACCGCGGTCGGCCGCAGACAGAGGCCCGCGATACTCAGCGCGCCGCGCGGCGACGCGCCACCTGCACGACGACGCACAGCACGAGCGTCGCCACTCCCCAGATCGCACACGCGGGCGGCAGCACGCGGTATGCGAGGTGCTGCGCAGTCCACTCCGCCGTCAGCGGGCCGTAAGCAGCCAGGCCGAACAGCCACGCCACGACGAGCGCGAACGGCAGCGATGCCCACCAGACGACTCGCACCGCACGGGGCAGCACCCGGCGCACCGAAGACAGCGACCGCTTCCGCAGCCAGAACGCGCCCGCCGCCGCGAGCCCGAGCAGGCCCAGCGCGCTCGATGCGTACTGCAACCACCGGTAGCCGTGGAACAGTCCCCGGCGCTCGGCCAGCGCGGGGATGAGCTCCACGCCCCAGCGCCCCTCGTGGGTGAAGGCATCCCAGGCGATGTGACTCAGCACGCCCAGCGCCAGCGACACCACGACCAGCAGAACGTTGACCGCGACCGACCGGGTCCGCCCCGATGCGGGCCGCACGGTTCGCAGCGCGTCGCCGCCCGTGGCGTCCCACGCCGATGGCAGCCTTCCCGCAAGCCAGTCGGGTGCGAGCTCACACACCGCGGGCCGCAGCAGCAGCCACCACGCGAGCAGCAGCACACCCGCGATCACCACCGTCAGCCACGGATACGCATGCGTCTGCGCGTAGCTGATGCCGATCCCGCGGGCGAACAACGGCAAATCGGGCGCCATCGCCCCGACAGCCACGGCCGCCGGCACGAGCGGTGTGCGGACGACTGCCAGCGCGACGACGGCGTGGCTCGGGGTGAACGGCATCCGCTCGGGTCAGTCGTCGATGAAGACGCCCGCGAGCGTCTTCTTGCCTCGCCGCAGCACGGCCACGCCACCCGGCAGGTCTCCGACCACGACAGCCGACTCGTCGTCGACCTTCGCACCGTTGATCGAGACGCCGCCCTGCGCGATCGCCCGGCGGGCTTCCGACAGGCTGCCGACGAGCCCGGTGTCGACGAGCAGCTGCACGACCGAGGCGCCCGCCGACGCGGTGGCGTTGGGCAGCTCCTGCAGAGCCGAGCGCAGCGTGGCGGCGTCGAGAGTGGTCAGGTCGCCCTGGCCGAACAAGGCGTCGGATGCCGCGATGACCTTCGCCGTCGCATCCACGCCGTGCACCGTCGCGGTGACCTCGAACGCCAGACGCTTCTGCGCCGCGCGGCGGAACGGCTCGTCGGCGACGAGACGCTCGTACTCGGCGATCTCGGCGCTGCTGAGGAACGTGAACACCTTCAGGCGCTCGACGACGTCGGCATCCGCGGTCGAGAGCCAGAACTGGTAGAACGCGTACGGGCTCGTGAGCTCCGCGTCGATCCAGATCGCGTTGCCCTCGCTCTTGCCGAACTTCGTGCCGTCACTGTTGGTGATCAGCGGCGTGCCGAACGCGTGCACCGAGGTGCCCTCGACGCGATGGATCAGGTCGGTGCCGCTCGTGAGGTTGCCCCACTGGTCCGATCCGCCCGTCTGCAGCGTGCAGCCGTACTGGCGGTAGAGCTCGAGGAAGTCGAGCCCCTGCAGGATCTGGTAGCTGAACTCGGTGTAGCTGATGCCGGCATCGGAGTTCAGGCGCGCGGCGACGGCATCCTTCTTCAGCATCGTGCCGACGCGGTAGTGCTTGCCGATCTCGCGCAGGAAGTCGATCGCCGACATCGGCGCCGTCCAGTCGAGGTTATTCACCATGCGGGCGGCGTTCTCGCCCTCGAAGCTGAGGTACTTCTCGATCTGACCGCGCAGGCGGTCGACCCACTCGGCGACGGTCTCACGCGAGTTGAGCGTGCGCTCGGCGGTCGGACGGGGGTCGCCGATGAGGCCGGTCGAGCCGCCGACGAGACCGAGGGGCTTGTGACCGGCCAGCTGCAGGCGGCGAAGGGTCAGCAGCTGCACGAGGTGACCGAGGTGCAGGGATGCCGCCGTCGGGTCGAAGCCGCAGTAATACGTGATGGGGTCTCCGCCGAGCGCCTCTCGCAGCGCTTCCTGGTCGGTGGACACATGCACGAGACCGCGCCACACCAGCTCGTCCCACACGTTCTCGAACGCGGGATCGAGCGCCACGGGGGCGGTCGTCAGGGCTTCATCAGACACGCGCTTCAGGCTATCAGCGGCGCACCCGCCGACACGGCCCGACCGGCACCAGCCTTCGCCGTTCCGTCATCAGGCTGGCGGGCGCCTCGGGGGACGTCGAGGCCCCGGCCCGGCGGCTGAGCCTGTCGACGGCACGGGAATCAGCACGCCGAGGAAACGTCATACAGACCGACCACGTGCCCTCGCAGCCGCGCATGGGGACCCAACGCGCGGCGTCGCCGTTCCGTCATCAGGCTGGCGGGCGCCTCGGGCGACGTCGAGGCCCCGGCCCGGCGGCTGAGCCTGTCGACGGCACGGGAATCAGCACGCCGAGGAAACGTCATACAGACCGACCACGTGCCCTCGCAGCCGCGCATGGGGACC
>NZ_JBREVD010000003.1:0-698077 GCF_052921305.1 Microbacterium sp. F1-18
GAGGTTATTTGGCATTTGACAAGTGCACGCTGTTGAGTTCTCAAGGATCGGACGCTCCCCCAACTGACCTCACAGCCAGCCCAGAGGGCAACTTCACAACCATACCCCACCACGGCCTGTTCCAGAACCAGACCCGGAGACCGAGTGTGGTGTGGAGGTGTGATGGGGACCCTGTGGCAGGTCATCGACCTGCGACGCTCGGAAGCGTCTGTTTCGGGTTGTTCTCCGCTTGAGGGAGGCGGGACCTTCCGGCCCTCTCGCTCTTCCCTGTGGGGCGAACAAGTAATAAGTTACGCGGCTCCCGGCATCGTGGCAAAGCGGCGCGACATCCCGGGCGTGTCGCGGCCGCGGATCCGCGTCATTCCGGGGGTAGACGCGGCACGGCGTCGACGAGCTGCGCGGTGTAGCGGTCGGCCGGTGCGGTGAGCAGTCGCGATGTCGGGCCCTCTTCGACGACGCGACCGGCCCGGAGAACCGTCATCCGCTCGCACAGCGCCGACACGATCGTGAGGTCGTGCGAGACCAGCAGCATGCCGATGCCCTGCTCTGCCGCGAGGCGCTGGAACAGTTCGATGACGTGCATGCGCACCGACGTGTCGAGAGCACTCACCGGCTCATCGGCGAGGAGCAACCGTGGTCGCGGCGCGAGCGCGCGGGCGATCGCGATCCGCTGGCGCTGTCCACCGGAGAACGCGTCGGGGTAGCGGCCGGCGGCGTCATCGTCGAGGTCCACGGCCGCGAGCAGCTCGGCGACCCGCGCGTCGATCCGACGCCGATCTCGCGTGATGCCCAGCGAGCGCAGCGGCTCGGCGATCGACTGCCCCACCGTCATCCGAGGATCGAGAGACGAGAACGGGTCCTGGTACACCGGCTGCACCGCCCGGCGCAGCGAGCGCATCTGGGCCCGGTCGCCCGGCCGGATCGGAGCTCCCTCGAACAGCGCGCGCCCCGCCGTCGGCGAGGCCAGACCCAACAGCACCCGCAGCACGGAGGTCTTGCCTGCACCCGACTCCCCCACGAGACCGACCGTCTGGCCGGGAGCGAGTGACAGCGAAACGTCATGGAGGACCGCGTCTCGACGCCCGTAGGCGAAGTCGACGTTCTCGAGCGCGAGCGTCGCGTTGCCCTCGGCGGTCATCGGTCCTCCTTCGCCGGCAGGAAATCGTCGAGTGCGCGCGAGGCGGCGACCAGCTGCGCGGTGTACTCGTGCTGGGGAGACCGCAGCAACTGCGCAGTCTCACCGAGCTCGACCTGACGCCCGTGGCGCATCACGAGCACGCGATCGGCGATCCGTGAGACGACCGGCAGGTCGTGACTGATGAAGATCAGGGTCATCCCCCGCTCGGTGACCTCGCGCTGGAGCAGGTCGAGGATGCCGGCCTGGACCGTCACGTCGAGCGCAGTCGTCGGCTCGTCCGCGATGAGGATGTTCGGTCCCGCCGCCAGCGCCAGCGCGATCGCGACCCGCTGCCGCTGACCACCCGAGATCTCGTGGATGAACGACCGCGCGATGCGCTCCGGATCGGGCAGCTGTACATCCGCGAGGGCGTCGAGCACTCCGCGCCGGAGCTCGTCGCCCGACAGGCCGCGGTGCTTCGCCAGAGGCCACGCCAGCTGCTTGCCCACCCGCATGAGCGGATCGAGCGAGGCGAGCGGCTCTTGGAAGACGGCAGAGATGGTGCGACCGCGGACGCGGTCGAGCCGGCGCGACGGGGTTCCGACGACCTCGACGGTGCCGTCGGCGCTCGCGATCGTCGCCGAACCGAACGAGGTGAGCGGATAGGCGAGCAAGCCGAGCATCGCGAGCGCGGTCAGCGACTTGCCCGAGCCGGACTCGCCGATGATGCCGAGGCGCTCACCGGGCTCGAGCGCCACGTCGACGCCGTGCACGAGCGTGCGATCATCGCCGATCCGGATGCCGAGGCCCGATGCGGTCAGCGCGGCGGTCATCCGATGCTCCTCGTCGTCGGGTCGGCGATGTCGCGGAGGCCGTCGGCCAGCAGGTTCGCGCCGATGATGAAGGCGACCAGCAGAACCCCCGGAAGGATCGCCGCCGTGGGCGAGACGAGCACCGTGCTCTGGGCCTCCTCGAGCATCCGACCCCACGAGGCGTTGGGCGGCGGCGAGCCGAGCCCGAGGTACGACAACGACGCCTCGGCGCCGACCGCTCCGCCGAACTGCAGGGCGAGCGGCACGATGAGGGTGGGCCAGACGTTGCGCAGCACGTGCCGGAACACGATTCCGGCCCTTCCCGTTCCCGATGTCCGCGCCGCCGTGACGTAGTCCATCGCGAGAACGCGCGTCGCCGCGATGCGGGTGAGCCGTGCGATCACCGCGGAGCCCGCCAGGCCGATCGCGAGGATCGCCGACTCGACCGACGCGCCGCGCCAGGCGACGATCAGCATCGCCAGCAACAGGGTCGGGAACGCGATCGCGATGTCGAGCAGGCTCGTCAGGGCGTCGTCCACCCATCGGCGGGCGACTGCCGCGGTGAGCCCCACAGCGATGCCGATGATCGCCGCGATCAGCACCGACCCGAAGCCGACGGTCAGGGCGAGCCGCGCCCCGATCATGAGCTGCGTGAAAAGATCGCGCCCCAGCCGGTCGGTTCCGGCCCAGTGCTCGGCGGACGGCGGCTGCAGCCGGCCGCCGCTGGTGTCGTCGAAGGTGAACGGGGTCCAGAACAACGAGATCAGGCCGATCACGGCGATGGCACCGAACAGGATGCCGCCGACGGCCAGGTTCACCGAGCGCCGGCGTCGAGGGCGTCTGCGCTCGGGAACCGCGACGGTACCCGTATCGGGAAGGGTCGTCGCCGTCACGCCGCAGCCCTCGCTCTGCGATTGCCCGAGATCGTGTCGCGCAGCCGCGGGTCGATGAGGCGCTGCGCGATGTCGGCCGCGAACCCGAGCAGCAGCACCAGGGCGGTCGAGAACAGCAGCACCCCCTGCACGCTCGGGAAGTCCTGCTCCTTGATGCCGACGAGCAGCATGTCGCCGAGACCAGGGAGGGCGAAGACCCGCTCGATGATGACGGCGCCGACGAACGTCGTCGACAACTGGATCGCCAGGATCGAGATCAGCGGAACGACCCCGTTGCGCACGCCGTGGCGCCAGATCGCGGTGGCGAAACTCTGTCCCGTCGCGCGCGCCGCGCGCAGGTACTGCTGGCCGAGCACGTCGAGCGTCGCGCTTCGGACGTAGCGTGCCAGGTCGCTGCCCGCCACGAGCGCGATGGTCAGCACCGGGAGTGTCAGCGATACGAGCGCGGCACCGGGGTCTTCCCAGTCGCGGCGCGGGAAGCCACCGGCCGGCAACAGCCGCCAGTTCAGCGCGAAGACCGCGACCAGCAGGATGCCGACCCAGAACACCGGAACGGCTCCGCCCAATTGCGACACGGCCGAGAAGGCGGTTCCGTACCAGGTGCGCGCCTTCCACGCGGCGATGAAGCCCACGGGGACCGCGATGAGCACCGACAGCGTGAAGGCGATGAGCGTCAGTGGCAGGGTGACGTTCAGCCGCCGCAGGATCTCGTCGCCCACCGGCAGGTTGTTGGTGAACGACCGCCCCAGGTCGAAGCTCGCGAGCTGACCGAGATATGCCAGGAACTGCTCCGGGATCGGCCGGTCGACGCCGAGTCGCGCCGCAGCGGCCGCGATCTCGGCATCCGTCGCCCCGACCGAGATCAGGGCGAACACCGGGTTTCCCAGCACACGCAGCACGACGAACAGGATCACCACCGCCAGCGCGAACGCCAGCAGCAGCAATCCTGTCCGTCGGATCAGATACCGGGTGATGGAGATCAGGCCTTCGTGATGTCGGAGACGTAGAACAGCGAGTTCAGTCCATTCTTGGGCACACCCGACACTCCCTCGGCCGCGATGCGCAGCTGCGGGTTGAGGTAGAGCCAGACGCTCGCGGCGTCGTCCGAGATCTGCTGGTTCGCCTTCTTGATCAGCTCGGTCTGCTCATCGACCGAGGCCGCGGCCTCAGAATCGGCGAGCCAGGTCTGCACGTCGGCGTTGTCGTAGCCCCAGTAGAAGTCGGGGTTCCCGTAGAAGTTGATGTCACGGTCATTGACGTGGCCCTGCAGCGTCGCCTCGAAGTTCTTCTCGGTGTAGACCTTCTGGTGCCACTCGTCATCGGTGATGATGTTGATGTTCAGCGTGATGCCGACCTTCGCCAGCTCCGACTTCAGGAACTCCGCGACCGTCGAGTGGACGCCCGAGTCGGGGGTGTCGACCGTGAAGGTGAAGCCGCCCGCCTGGCCGGCCTCCGCGAGGAGTTTCTCCGACAATGCCGGGTCGTACGGGTTGTTGTCGGCGAGGTCGATGAACCAGGGCTCGGAGGGCGGAACCATCGATCCGATGAGTTCGCCGCGGCCGTCCCAGATGGCGTCGAGCAGCTTCTCGCGGTCGATCGCCGAGTAGATCGCCTTGCGCACGCGCGCGTCATCGAACGGAGCGATGCGGTCGTTGAACGCCAGCAGCTCCTTCGTCGTCGAGGTGCCCTCGATGATCTGGAAGCCGGCAGCCTCGAACTCCGCGATGCTGTCGGGGTTCGACTGGCTCGTCACCAGGTCGACCGCCCCGGTCGTCAGCGCGTTGTTCAGCGCCGTCGGATCGGCGTAGTACTGGTACACCACGCCGCCGTTGGCCGGCGCGTCGCCCCAGTAGGCGTCGTTGACGTCGAGGGTGATCGAGTCGCCCTTGCGGTAATCGCCGAGCTCGTAGGGTCCGGTGCCGTCGGCGGTGGCCGTGAGGTCACCGGCATCCTCGTTGACGATCCAGACGTACCCGAGGTTGTAGGTGAAGCTGATCGACGGCTGCGAGAGGGTCACTTCGACGGTCTTGTCGTCGACCGCGGTGACGGTGTCGATCACGCTCAGCTGGCGCTTGCGCGCCGCGATCGACTCGTCGCCCACGAAGCGCTCGAGGCTGTACTTCACGTCATCGGCGGTCAGTTCCTTGCCCGAGTGGAACGTGGCGTCCTCGAGGGTGAAGGTGTAGACGAGGCCGTCGGGCGACACCGTGGTCTCGGCCGCCAGCAGCGGCTCGACCTGCGCGTCGTCGGTGATGCGGAACAGACCCTCGTAGACGTTGCCCGTGAAGACCTCGGTCACCCCCGACGATCCACCGAAGATCTGGTCGAGGTTGGTCGGCTCGTTCTGCGATCCGACGACGATCTGAGCGCTCGGGTCGGCGGCGCCGGCGGAACCGGCGGGGTCAGCTGATCCGGAGCATCCGGCCAGGACGAGAAGACCGGCCGTCGCTGCCGCGGTGGCGGCGACGATCCGGGAGAAGCCGCGTGAAGTCACGGGTGTTCCTTTGCTGTGTGGAGGGGCGGCGGAGCGAGGTGCGGGCGCTCCGCCGTATCGGGATGGTGCAGGGGGAACTCAGAGGGAGAAGTCGCCGGCGAACCGGACCTTCTTCTCGCCGGCGCGAACCGGGAAGGGCAGGCGGTTCTGAAGCGGCGGGAGGGGGCAGTTCATCTGGTTCGAGAACCCGCACGGCGGCACGACAGCCCGGTTGAAGTCGACCGTCACCGGAATGCTGTCCCCGGGAGCGAGGTCGCCCGTCGCGCCGGGGTGGTCGAGGAAGAGGAACCGGCCGGCTCCATAGGACTCAGCGCCGTTGGTCTGGTCACCGAAGACGAGGTGCAGCTTCGGGCCGCCATAGTTGGTGTCGAACGCGGCGAGTCGGTACTCGGCGCCGCCGATCTCGAAGACGAGGTCGCCCGAGACCGGGAGGCCGCGCGTCGCGCCACCGTCCTTGATGTGCTCGAACGGCACGACGCGGTCTTCGTCGACCAGCTCGAAGCGGCCCTCGATGACCCAGGCCGGGTCGTAGTCCCAGCGCTCGATGTCTTCGAACGCCTCGTTGGCGGGCGAGTCCTGACGCCAGATGCGGTAGCCCTCCTGCGGAAGGCCGGTCTCGATGTCGGTGCGCTGGAGGCGCGTGAGCAGCGCATCGACCGGATGGCCCGCGCGGGCGGCCTCGTCGTCGACGGCGGGCTCGCCCGGAGCCGACCAGTGCGTGAGCACGAGAGCGAGCGATCCCTGCGGAGCCGCGACGGACTCACGACGGAAAGCCGCCCAGGCTCGGTAGTCGGACTCGGCCGACGAGACGGATGCTGCTGCGGATGCGGATGTGCTCACCATGACAGGCAACCAAACGCGCGCCCTCCACGAGAAATTCCGTGTCGGTCTGTTGCGGTCTCAGCGCGGCGACCCGGGCGCGTCCGCTCCGGGGCCGCCCACCCACAGAGCCCACGCGACGAGCACGGGCTGGAGGAACAGGCGACCGAAGCGGCGGGCATCGGTGTCGAGGCCGGGAGCCGACGCTCCGATACGCCACTGGTGGATGTTGCCCGGGAGCACGGCGACGAAGAAGGCGGCGATCGCGGCGGCGACCCGTCGTCGCTCGCGCGGCAGAGCGACGAGCCCCGCGCCGAGCATGATCTCCACCGCGCCGCTGGCGACGACGATCATGTCCTTGTCGGTTCGCAGCAGCCGCGTCGCCCAGTCGGGCACCGCGATGCGGTATCCCCGCCGGAGCACGGTCAGATGAGCGGACCCGGCAACGATCAACAGGGCGGCGAGGGCGAAGCGGGCAACGATGCGCGGCATCCGATCACGCTACGCCCGTCCGGGAGGTCCGATCACCAGCAGCACGATGTACGCGGCGATGATGCCGACGGCGAGGATGACGGCGAGCACCGCCGGGCGCCGCACGAACCACCGCAAGAACCGGTCCAGCACGCGCTGGTCGCGCGGGTCATCGGTCGCCTCTGTGCGCCATTCGCCGTCGAGGAGCCCGCGGCGGCGCAGCACGATCTCCGTCGGAACCGTCGCATAGGGAACCACCGCCGCGGCGACGGCGCAGACCGTCGGCACGATGGACCAGCGGTTGTTCCAGGCGACCAGGACCGCGGTCGCGCCGTAGCAGAGGAACACGAATCCGTGGATGCCACCGCCGATCGTCACGGCGATCGGGAGGTCGAAGGCCGAACGCAGGACGAGACCCAGGATCAGCAGCGTCCACGAGAAGGCCTCGGCGATCGCGAGCGAGCGGAATGCGGTCAGCGGGGTTCGGAACACCCTCGAACCCTATCCAGCGGACTTAGACGATTCCTGCGCGGATGCCGTCCATCGACGAGGCCAGGCCCGGCATGTTGTCGCTCAGCGTGGCGTCGAGCTCGAGCAGCCGCTGGTGGGCCTGCTCCATGACGGCGATGCCCTTCGCCGTGATGCGCAGATCGGATGCCGAGCCGGCGTGCGCCGTCGCGTCGGCGACCAGCCCTTCGTCGACGAGCGTGCGCACGGCGGTGTGCGCGGACTGCACCGTGATGTGAGAGCGGCGGGCGAGCTCGGAGAATGAGATCCCGGGCTCGGAGCCGATGTGTCCGAGCAGGCCGAACTTGCGGGTGGAGAGGCCGAGGTCGCGCAGGGCTGCGGAGAGCCGGCCTTCCCACGACGCCGAGACGGCGATGAGCGCGATGACCGGGCTGAAGCGCGGCTCGCGCGTGAGGGCAGGAGTTTCCGACACGGTCACGATTGTAGGAGGCGCGGGCTGTGTCGTGCGGTGATGGCGACCGAGAAAAGCTGTGTCGTGCGCCTAACGCCCCGAACGCGGTTCGTCAAGGACCGCGCATCTGTGCGATCGGATGTTCATGATGAGTTCCACGGAAGAAGCGGGGAGGTCACCATGATCACGGACGAAGAGCAGAACGAGCAGCACACCGACATCCGCGGCGAGAAGCCGTTCGGTCAATGGCTCGGACTGATCAACGGCGGCCGCTGACGCCACGCGAAGCCCCCGGCATCCTCTCTCGCGAGGAGGATGCCGGGGGCTTCGTCATGTCCGGTCGTCTCGTCCGGCCGAGGTGGTGCCATTTACATAGCTTGCCTATGCATGTTGTATAGTCAAGCTATGCAGTTCCCTGACTCTCCCATCCGGCTGATGTCGGCGTCGAGCAGGTTCAACCGCGCCGTGGCCCGTCGCGTCGAGACGTCCGCCGCCGCGGGAACGTGGCGTGCGCTGGCCGCCCTCGACGAGCTCGGCCCCACGCGGGTGAGCGACCTGGCCGAGTGGCAGCGCGTCAGCCAGCCCACCATGACGACGCTCGTTCGCCGCCTGGAGCAGGACGGGCTCGTGCAGCGCGCGCCCGACCCCGAGGACGGCCGGGCCTCGCTCGTGTCGATCACGGCGGAAGGGCGGCGACAGTTCGAGGCGTTCCGCTCGCAGGCGCTCGATGTCACGGGCCCCGCCTGGACGCGGCTGAGCGCCGCCGACCGGTCGACCCTCGCGCGCGCCGCCGAGCTTCTCGCGGCACTGCTCGAGGAACCGGAACTGCGATGACCCCGACAGACCCCGACGAGAGGAAGGTGCGCGTGACGAGCGCGATGAACACAGAACTGTCGACGACCGGCGAGCAGACGAAGGCGACGGCCGAGACCGCGAAGGCGTCGATCTGGCGACAGCCCGTCGCCGTTTGGGCGATCGCCTTCGCCTGCACCGTGTCGTTCATGGGCATCGGCCTGGTCGACCCGATCCTCCCGGCGATCAGCCGGGAGCTCGACGCCACCCCTTCCGAGACGATGCTGCTGTTCACCAGCTACCTCTTCATCACCGGAATCGTCATGCTGTTCGCCAGCTGGGTGTCGTCGAGGCTCGGGGTCAAGAAGACGCTGCTGCTCGGTCTCGCCCTCATCGTCGTGTTCGCCGCCGCGGCAGGGTTGTCGGGCGGAGTGGTCGAGATCATCGGCTTCCGCGCTGGCTGGGGAATCGGCAACGCGCTCTTCATCGCGACGGCGCTGGCCGCGATCGTCGGGGCCGCGAGCGGCGGGAGCCGTCAGGCGATCGTGCTCTACGAGGCATCCCTCGGCATCGGCCTCGCCGTCGGACCGCTCCTCGGCGGCGCGCTCGGCGAGGTGTCGTGGCGCGGTCCGTTCTTCGGCACCGCCGCGCTCATGGCCGTCGCACTCCTCGCGATCCTCGGGGTGTTCCGCTCCCCCGCGCCTGCGGCCGGGGCCGCCGCTCCGGCCAAGGTCTCGTTCCTCGCGTCGTTCCGCGCGTTGCGCAACCCGGCACTGCTGACACTGTCGCTCACGGCCTTCTTCTACAACGTGGCCTTCTTCGTGCTGCTGGCATACAGCCCGTACCCCATCGAATCCGCCGCGGCGAAAGCCGGAATGACATTCGGGGCCCACGAGCTCGGGCTCGTCTTCTTCGGGTGGGGACTCGCCGTCGCACTGACGTCGGTGCTCGCAGCTCCCGTGCTGACCCGTCGGCTGAGCCTTCGGCCCGTGCTGTTCACCATGCTCGGGCTGCTCGCCGTCGCCGAAGCCGTGCTCGCGATCGGCATCGACAGCGCCACCGTGCTGATCGTCACCGTCATCGTCGCGGGGCTCTTCCTCGGTGTGCTCAACACGGCGCTCACCGAGGCCGTCATGGAGGCGACCGACCTGCCCCGGAACGTCGCGAGCGGCACCTACTCCGGCGTCCGATTCATCGGCGGCGCGATCGCTCCCGCCGTCGCCGGTCCACTCGCCGCTGCACTCACCCCGAGCGCGCCGTACTGGCTCGGCGTCGCCGCGCTCGTCGTCGCGATCGCGATCCTCGCCGCCGCCGGACGGACGCTCGGCCACCTCGGCCGCCCGCACGAGACAGCTGTCGCCGAGGCTGCCGACATCGGCCAGGGCGACGCCTGACCGGAGGGCGTCTGAACGTCGGAGGGCGGTTTCCCGGGGAGCCGCCCTCCGACGTGCAGGTTTGCTCCGCGGAATTCGCCGCCTACGGAATGCAGAAGGGGATGCGGCCGCAGTGGCTGACCGCCCTCGAGGAGATCTCCGACGGCGACATCCTGCCGAAGCAGTCGCCTCGCTGGACCGCATAGCCGATCTCGCCGCGGAGTGGGTGCTGCCTGGACACGGACCGGAGTTCCACGGGTCACCGGCCGAGGCTGTCGCAGCGGTTCGTGCGGTCATCTCGTAGAAGACGCGCGGTGATCGAGGCGGCGACGAAGGGCTCACCCCATGCCGGACATCCGGTCCCACTCGATCGACCGGAACTGCAGGTACGCGCACAGATCGCTCGCGACGCGCAATTCGGCTGCGAAGCCGGCCAGCTGCTGCGCAGAGATCGTCAGGTCGTCGTCGCGCCCGGTGAGCGTGATGACCCACTCCGCGCGGTCGGGTCCTGCAGGTTGCATGTAGACCTCTGCCGGCGTCCCGACCGGAACCATGATCACCAGACCGGTGTCCTTGCCGAGGCTCTCGTCCTGCACCGCGACTTTGAAGGACGATGACGTGCGTGGTCCCGTCGCGAGGTAGTCGGCCAGCCACTGCTCGAGGAGAGCCTTCGAACGCACGGGGTACCCGGGGCGGTCGCGGGTCTCGGAATCCATGTCGTCAGCGTAGGCCACGGTCCGCGCGCCGGAGTGCTCCCGCGGCGTCAGCACGTCGGAGGGCGGGCTCCCGAGAGCCGCCACCCTCCGACGTGCGGATCTCCACCGCCGACAGTACGGTTCAATCGCCCTTCACGTTGACCAGCTGACGCAGCGTGTGCCGCACCTCGACGAGGTCGGCGGCGTCCTCCATCACCCGGTCGATCGGCTTGTACGCCTGCGGGATCTCGTCGATGAAGGCATCCGTGTCGCGGAACTCGATCCCCGCCATCGCCGCACGCAGCTGATCGTGCGTGAAGGTTCGGCGCGCGGCCGACCGCGAGTATTCCCGCCCCGCGCCGTGCGGCGACGAGTTGAGCGACAGCGGGTTCCCGAGCCCGGAGACGACGTACGACGCCGTGCCCATCGATCCCGGGATGAGGCCGGGCCGGCCGGCATCCGCCTGGATCGCGCCCTTGCGCGACACCCACACCTGCTTGCCGAAGTGCTTCTCGCTCTCGGTGAAGTTGTGGTGGCAGTTGATGCGCTCGAGCTCCTCGACCTCGCCGCCCATCGTCTCGGACAGCTGACGAGCGACGCGGTCCATCATCTCCTCGCGGTTGAGGAGCGCGAAGTGCTGCGCCCACCGGAGCTCGCGGATGTAGCGGCGGAACTCCTCCGTTCCCTCGACGAGGTACGCCAGGTCGGGGTCGGGCAGGTCGATCCACCATTGCTTGGCGAGCCGCTGCGCGACTCCGATGTGGTGCGTCGCAACCTTGTTGCCCACTCCCCGCGAACCGGAGTGCAGGAACATCCAGACCGCGTCGGTCTCGTCGACCGAGACCTCGATGAAGTGGTTGCCCGACCCGAGCGACCCGAGCTGGTTACGCCAATGTCCGGCATAGCGAGCCGGGTCGAACTCGTTCTTGTCGGCGAGCTCCTCCAGCTCGGCGATGCGCGGCTCGGCTGTCGCGACGATCTTGCGGTTGTCGCGACCGGCCGACAGCGGGATCGCCCGTTCGATCTGCTCGCGGAGCGCGCCGAGGTCGCGGCCGAGCAGCTGCGACTTCGTGAACTGCGTGCGGACGGCGATCATGCCGCACCCGATGTCGACGCCGACGGCTGCCGGCATGATCGCGCCGAGCGTCGGGATGACCGATCCGACGGTCGCCCCCTTGCCGAGGTGCGCATCGGGCATGAGCGCCAGATGCGGGTGGATGAACGGCATGCCCGAGGCGGTGCGAGCCTGATCGAGAGTCTTCTCGTCGATGATGCTCGCCCACGACAGCAGCCTGTTCGAGAGCTTCTCCATGGTTCCTTTCCTTGTGACGACGGTCCGGAACGGGCGCATGGAGAGGAACACACGAACGCCCCGGACCTGTGCGGTGCGGGGCGTTCTGACAGTGGCGGTGTCAGACGTCTCGCACCGGAGGGTACGACTCATTGCGGAGCTGGAACTGGTCCAGGTCCGCTGCGATCAGGCGCTCGTTGCGCGTGGTCATGTCGTTCCTCCGGTGATGCCGTGCCTCGTGGCGCAGCCTCGCAACCCTACGTGTGGGCGTGGCACGGCGTCAATTTACACTGGCGGACAAGCTGATGTAGGCCGCTGGCCTAGGGAGAACAGATCTCAGCCACGATTTCGAGTGGAGGCAGCGCGCGAGGCGGCCCCGGTAGCCGATGTAGGGGCCATGCGCAAGTGTGTGGCGTTGCCGCCGTGTCGGCGCGCAACCCTAATATACATGCTGACTCCGCTTCAGCAGCAACTCGGAATGAAGGTCGTGAATCTCCCACGGGGTGAACCATTGACTCGACACGTCCACAACGCTGTCAACACTGGACTTCACTTTGTGCGCTCTGAGAATCGCGAGCTTGTCCGCTCGAGCTATGTGGGGCGAGGCGACGAGATCGAGGACAAGGAATGCGCGCTCAGCGTGATCATCCTCCTGTTCCAACAGCCAATGAACTCGCTCGACCGCCCATTTTGCCAGCGCTCGTTTCATCGGTTCCAGTTCGGGGTGACCTCCGACATTCCGAAGCAAGGCTAGCGCCACCATCGAGTGCATCCAGTCCGGGAGCAAGATCGCACCTTTTCTCGTCGCCGCGTCGGCAAACACGACAATCTCGTCGAGCGAAAGCCGAAAAGGAGATCCCAGCTCAGATATCACGTCGAAGAGATATAGCGATTCGACCGAACCACCCGCCGTCAACGGATACCGCGCCATGACGCGTCGCACCTCGGAGAAGATCACTTGCTTGAGATGCTCCGTGCGGTCGCTACTCAGTTCGAAGCTGCGCGCCGCCCGCAGAACAAGAGCACATATGCGGGCCGCCTTGACCGCAGCACTTGCGCGGCCCGAGCCCGAGTAGACAAAGAGCGCCAGCTCTACACAGGTGCCCATGTACGAGCACACCGCATCCCCCAGCGCCGCTTTGTCATCGACGCCTACCACGGCAGTGAGCTGGTCGGCAGTCGACGTGATTCCCGATTCGAGCCGCTCCTCGATTAGGACCAAGAAGTAGTTCGCGATCTCTTCAGGGTCGACATTGGTCTCAGCCAGGAGGAGCTTATACCCCGAGATCAGACGCCTCAGATTTGGTAGATCAGAAGGCCCGGGAGCCACCGCACCCGAATCCTTTTGCGGGAAGGAAAGCGTGAAATAATCCGCCATCGTCCGCGCGCGAGACTTTGCGATACTGACCGGAGACAGATAGGGCGTTCGCACGAGCGCAGTTTTTGCATCGTTCAGATGCAGACCGTATATATGGAGTTGCGATCGCAGTGACGTCTGGAACGCGTCCGCAACTCGCGCGCTATTCGAGAAGACGTAGAAGTCGTCGACGTATCTATATGCGCGATAGGCCGAGCCGAGGGAGAACCCTAAGCCGACCATCTCTCGCTCCACCTCGCGATCGATGCGCTGCATGACGAGTTCGGCGAAAACCCGCGAAATTTCAGGACCAATCAAGATCCCATTGGTCTCGTCCTCTTTTGCCGCCCTCATCAACTTGTCAAACTCACTCGGAAAGGAGTCAGCAAACAACTTCCTGCTCGACTTGATTGTTGCGCGGCCATAGATGGCCCACTCAATAGAGTGCGAGTATATGGACTCAAAGCACTTTGATACGTCAAGCTTCAGCATTTGCGAGAACGACTGCTCCGCCTCGATGTAGTCGCGTGACTCGAAAAACTCATTGATGCTCGCATACTTGCTATATGTGAAGTACGAACGCAGTATGTCGGTTTCTGTGGTCACAGTCTCAATCGACTGCCCCGCATCCGCGCGCCGCATCTCGAAGATATCGTCGCGCACAACGGTCATTCGAGCGACCGCGGCCGGCTTGCGAACGGAGAAATTGCTCAACCCCCCGAAATACGTAACGAGTTCTGCGTAACGATGGTAAAATCTTGCGAACGCCAACTGATTACCAGGGTGGGGAATCGCAAGCTCCCTGAAGCCTCCAAGTCCGTGCGAGATTCGAAACTTGTAGGGAACTGTTTTCTCTGAAAGGTACTTCCATCGAACGCCGATTCGCGGCCCGTCCGAACCGACCTCGTCGACAGGCTGGAAAGACGGACCGAAAAGCAACCTCAGCACTGCTTCGATTCCGGGCTCACGGCGGAGCGAGAAGGTTTCTGGGTTCAACTTGGCGCGAGCGGAAATCAGGAGCTTGTACAGACTTCTATTCGAGAAACCTGCAGGCAACTCGAATGGGAGGAAATCCGACAGCAATGCCCTCAGCGGCTGATTACGCATCTTGATGGATCTCACGTCGACACCTTCCACGCGGAGACGATTTGCCTCCGGCGACGTGGGCTGATTTGAATCATCCGCGAATTCTCGAAGCCTTCGCAGAAGGAGTAGCTCATGAGTCGAGACGCTAGATCGGGGCGACTCTGACAATGCAATCGTGCACGTTCAGCAAGATAGTTGTCAAGCAGCTCGAATTTTCGCCCGGCTGCATCCATGGCACGATGCGATAGGAGCACGCCGTTAGCGCGCGACCCGCCGGGGTAGGACGAGCGATGGTTCGAGGTGAGAAACTTCACCCGATGCACTAGCGCAGTTTCGGAAGCCACGCTCGGAGCGCTAGCATAGCGATCAAATGCGACATCGATACGCCGCTTATATTCGCGGAATCTCTCATCGGATATATCCAGCTTTACTTTCCCGCTTGACATGACGACAGAGATGGCGTAACCCAGTACTGATATCCGCCGCTCTCCAGCACGGTCAGTGGTTGATATGAGTCGCTCCTTACTCCTGTTTCTGGACAGGCCACGGACCCTCAGTTCCTGGGTGAGCTTTTCTCGGATCGATCGAACACGCTGCTCATGATCGGAACCTGTCACGATGATCAGGATGTCATCCACGTAACGCGCATAGAACGTAACGTTTCGTTCGGTCGATATCTCCCTATCAACGTTCTTCAGGAAGGCTTCAGCGAGGTAGGAGCTGAGTCCAACACCGCGCGGGAGACCTGTGGGGTTTCCCGACAGCGCTGCATAGTCATCCAACAGTCTGCTGATGAATTCGCGCGTAGTCTGACTAAGTAGGGGCTGGTCGGTGATCATTCGCCTCAGCTCCGAGTGTGAGATACTTTCGAAGCACGCGGAGATGTCGGCACGCAGTAATGACTTTGGGGAACGGTCCGACAGGAGGGCCGCCGCGCGCCGCACGATAGTGTGGCGATCCCGCATTGATACATCGAACGCATCGCGCACGTTCCGCTCTAGCTGCTTTATGAGGAAGTAGCCAGCGCCGTCGTCGAGGGCATTCAGGCGATACACGAGCTTGCCGTTCCTCTCGAAGTTTCGCACGAGGCCAAGGGAAAACGCATTGTTCATAATTCGCAATGCGGCCGCCTGGGCGAATGTCGCTAGCGTATTGTGAATGGCAGCCTTGCGCTCAGCCAAAATTTCGGCAAGCTCAACCCTTTGTGCCACGCGAAGGGCGTCTCGGCTTGGCTCCGGCTCGGCCCGCAGTTTCGTTCGATGCTCTGCTCGAAGGGCACGAAGGCGCACATCGATTGGCGCAAGGGGTGCGAGGAGGCCCGATAGATCGCGGCCACGTCGGGCCTGTTCGAGCCAGGTTCGGTAATAGTTGGCGGCGGAGAACGTGCCATCCAGATTTTTCATGCGTAACCCCCGCTCTCAATATAGCGTCTCGTGTTGCACCAGGCCCGCCTGTATTTTAGGTGTCCAGCTTGCGCGCCCTGTCGACAGCATCGCCCGAAAAAGAAGGGGCGGACGCCGCAGCATCCGCCCCTTCGATTCGTTGGAATCAGAAGTCCCAGTCCTCGTCTTCGGTGGCCTCGGCCTTGCCGATGACGTACGACGAGCCCGACCCCGAGAAGAAGTCGTGGTTCTCGTCGGCGTTCGGCGACAGGGCCGACAGGATCGCCGGGTTCACATTGGTGACCGTCGCAGGGAACATCGCCTCGAAGCCGAGGTTCATCAGCGCCTTGTTGGCGTTGTAGTGCAGGAACTTCTTGACGTCCTCGGTCAGACCGACGGCGTCGTAGAGGTCTTGCGTGTACTGCACCTCGTTGTCGTAGAGCTCGTAGAGCAGCGAGAACGTGTAGTCCTTGATCTCGTCGCGCTCGGGCTGCGAGAGCTGCTCGTAGCCCTTCTGGAACTTGTAGCCGATGTAGTAGCCATGCACGGCCTCGTCACGGATGATGAGGCGGATGATGTCGGCGGTGTTGGTCAGCTTGGCCTTCGCCGACCAGTGCAGCGGCAGGTAGAACCCCGAGTAGAAGAGGAACGACTCGAGCAGGGTCGAGGCGACCTTGCGCTTGAGCGGCTCGTCGCCACGGTAGTAGTCCATGACGATCGAGGCCTTCTTCTGAAGGTTCGGGTTCTCGACCGACCAACGGAACGCGTCGTCGATCTCGGGCGTCGAGGCGAGCGTCGAGAAGATCGACGAGTAGCTCTTCGCGTGCACCGACTCCATGAACGCGATGTTCGTGTAGACGGCCTCCTCGTGCGGGGTGATCGCATCGGGGATGAGCGAGACGGCGCCGACGGTGCCCTGGATCGTGTCGAGGAGCGTCAGCCCCGTGAACACGCGCATCGTGAGGGTCTGCTCGTCGGGCGTCAGCGTGTTCCACGACTGGATGTCGTTCGACAGCGGCACCTTCTCGGGCAGCCAGAAGTTGTTCACCAGACGGTTCCAGACCTCGAGGTCCTTGTCGTCCTGGATGCGGTTCCAGTTGATCGCCTGCACGTGGTCGACGAGCTTGAGCGGTTCGGGAGTCATATCGCTTCAGTTCCTGGTTCGGGTTCCGGCATCCGTCACAGCATGCAGCTGACGCACTCGGACATGTCGGTGCCCTCGAGCGCCATCTGCCGCAGGCGGATGTAGTAGATCGTCTTGATGCCCTTGCGCCAGGCGTAGATCTGGGCCCGGTTGATGTCGCGCGTGGTCGCGGTGTCCTTGAAGAACAGCGTCAGCGACAGGCCCTGGTCGACGTGCTGGGTAGCGGCGGCGTACGTGTCGATGACCTTCTCGTAGCCGATCTCGTACGCGTCTTCGTAGTACTCGAGGTTGTCGTTCGTCATGAACGGCGCCGGGTAGTAGACGCGGCCGAGCTTGCCTTCCTTGCGGATCTCGATCTTCGACGCGATCGGGTGGATCGACGACGTCGAGTTGTTGATGTACGAGATCGAGCCGGTCGGGGGCACCGCCTGCAGGTTCTGGTTGTAGATGCCGTGCTGCTGGATCGATGCCTTCAGCTCGCGCCAGTCATCCTGCGTCGGGATGTGGATGCCCTCGAACAGACCCTTCACCTTGTCGGTCTGCGGCGCCCACTCCTGCTCGACGTACTTGTCGAAGAACTCGCCCGACGCGTAGGTCGAGTCGGGGAAGCCCTCGAAGTACGTGCCGCGCTCGATCGCGATCTTGTTCGATGCCCGCAGGGCGTGGAACAGCACGGTGTAGAAGTAGATGTTCGTGAAGTCGAGGCCTTCTTCCGACCCGTAGAACACGTGCTCACGCGCCAGGTAGCCGTGCAGGTTCATCTGCCCGAGGCCGATCGCGTGCGAACGGTCGTTGCCGTCCTCGATCGAGCGGACCGAGGCGATGTGGCTCTGGTCGCTGACCGCCGTGAGGGCGCGGATGCTGGTCTCGACCGTCTGGGCGAGGTCCTTGCCGTCCATCGCGAGGGCGATGTTCATCGACCCGAGGTTGCAGGAGATGTCCTTACCGATCTGGGCGTACGAGAGGTCTTCGTTGTACGTCGTCGGGGTGTTGACCTGGAGGATCTCCGAGCACAGGTTCGACATGTTGATCCGGCCCTTGATCGGGTTGGCCTTGTTCACCGTGTCCTCGAACATGATGTACGGGTAGCCCGACTCGAACTGGATCTCGGCGAGGGTCTGGAAGAACTCGCGCGCATTGATCTTCGTCTTCTTGATGCGCGCGTCGTCGACCATCTCGCGGTACTTCTCGGTGACCGAGATGTCGCCGAACGGCACGCCGTAGACCTTCTCGACGTCGTAGGGCGAGAACAGGTACATGTCCTCGCCGTTCTTGGCGAGCTCGAAGGTGATGTCGGGGATGACGACACCCAGCGACAGCGTCTTGATGCGGATCTTCTCGTCGGCGTTCTCACGCTTGGTGTCGAGGAACTTGAGGATGTCGGGGTGGTGGGCCGACAGGTACACGGCGCCGGCACCCTGGCGCGCGCCGAGCTGGTTGGCGTAGCTGAAGCTGTCTTCGAGCAGCTTCATGACGGGGATGATGCCCGACGACTGGTTCTCGATCTGCTTGATCGGAGCACCGGCCTCGCGGATGTTCGACAGCAGCAGCGCCACACCGCCGCCGCGCTTCGAGAGCTGCAGGGCGGAGTTGATGCCGCGGGCGATCGACTCCATGTTGTCTTCGATGCGGAGCAGGAAGCACGACACGAGCTCGCCGCGCTGGGCCTTGCCCGTGTTCAGGAACGTCGGGGTGGCGGGCTGGAATCGACCCGAGATGATCTCGTCGACGAGCTGCATCGCGAGGTTCTCGTCGCCGTCGGCGAGGCCGAGGGCGGTCATGACGACGCGGTCCTCGAAGCGCTCAAGGTAACGCTTGCCGTCGAAGGTCTTCAGCGTGTAGCTCGTGTAGTACTTGAACGCGCCGAGGAAGGTCTCGAAGCGGAACTTCTTGCCGTACGCGAAGTCGTTGAGCTTCTGGATGAACTCGAGCGAGTACTTCTCGATGACCTTGGGCTCGTAGTACTCCTTCTCGACGAGGTAGTCGAGGCGCTCCTTGAGGGAGTGGAAGAAGACCGTGTTCTGGTTGACGTGCTGGAGGAAGTACTCCCGCGCCGCGCGCTTGTCGGCGTCGAACTGGATCTTGCCGTCCGCGCCGTAGAGGTTGAGCATCGCGTTGAGGGCGTGGTAGTCGAGCCCGTCGAAGCGTGTGTCGACCTTGAAGCCGTTATCGGTCAAGGCTGTTTCCAGTGCTGATTCCACCATCGTTCCAATCCTGCGCTCACGCGCTCGACGTCTTCGGGCGTGCCGAACAGTTCCACCTTGTCCAAGTGCGGCACGGAGCACTTGCGGCTGATGATGTCGCCGGCGAGGCAGTACGACTCGCCGAAATTCGTGTTGCCGGTGGAGATGACTCCACGCAGCAGGGTGCGGTTCCGCACGTCGTTCAAGAATCGGACGACCTGCTTGGGCACCGCACCCTTCTCCTCACCGCGCCCCTGTCCCCCGCCGTAGGTGGGAGTGACGAGCACGAAAGGCTCGGTCATGACGAGGGGCGTCGGTGAGGAGTGAAGGGGGATGCGGAGCGCCGGCAGTCCGAGTTTGTCGATGAATCGCGCGGTGTTGCCGGAGACGCTCGAGAAGTACACGAGCAGAGGCGCCCGCGTCGCGACCGCCGTGCTCATGGCTCAGGCGAAGCGAGCGGCCAGCTCGTCGATCTTGTCGGGACGGAAGCCCGACCAGTGGTCCTCGTCGGTGATGACGACGGGGGCCTGCAGGTAGCCGAGCGACTTGACGCGCTCGAGTGCCGCCGGGTCCTCGGAGAGGTCGAGGACGTCGTATTCGATGCCCTTCGAGTCCAGCGCACGGTACGTCGCGTTGCACTGCACGCAGGAGGGCTTGGTGTAGACCGTGATCGCCATGTCGAGTGTGGTTTCCCTTCGCTTCTTACGCATCTCCGGCTGAGAACCTGCCGGAGCCTCAATACTACATATGGGTGCCGACATCGGGGGGCACCACAAGGGGTAGTAGTTACAAGTCTGTAGTTTTGCACCGCTCTCCCCAGGTACAACACATCTTGTCCACCGTTTCATCCACAGATCCGCGACTCGATCGAGGCCCGGTTCGACGCGTGATTACGCGCTTCCGACGCGTGGCGACCGAGTCTGTCCACAGGTCGGACGGTAGACGGGCCCATCGACATCCGATTCCGACGGATCTCGTCGCGTCGGCGTGTCGCGGGCGTGTCGCGACGGCACCCGCCCGGGCGTCGCCGAGACGCCCCGGGAATCGCTACCGTTGAGGGGTGGCGGGATACGGAGAACTGCTGCGCACACCAGGTGTCGCGCGCATCATCGCCGCACAGTTGACCGCGCGCTTTCCGAGCGGGATGACGAGCCTCGCCATCCTTCTCCACATCGAGCACGTGACCGGCTCCTACGGGTCCGCCGGTCTGGTCCTGGCGGCCACCTCAGTCGGACAGGCGATCGCCGGCCCGGTGACGAGCCGATGGATGGGCGTCTGGGGCATGCGGCGCGTGCTCACACTGACGCTCGTCGTGTGCGCGGCCGCGATCGGGCTGCTCGCGGTGCTCGACGTGCCCCTGTGGATCTACATGGCGCTCGGTCTCATCGCGGGGTTGTCGACCCCGCCCGTGCAATCGGCCGTGCGCACTATCTATCCCAAGATGGTGACCTCGCGTCAGCTGACGCCGTTGTTCTCGCTCGATGCCTCGCTGCAGGAGATCATCTGGATCATCGCGCCGGTGCTCATCACCTTCGTGGCGCTGCAGGCCGGCACCGTTCCGGGCCTCCTGCTCGTGGTCGTCGTCCTCATCGGCGGCGGCGCGTGGTTCATCTCCTCGCCCGAGCTCGGCCGCGTGCGCATCCCGCGCAGCCGCCGCAGCCTCGGCCGCGTGCTCCTCAAGCCCCCCGTCCTGCTCGCGACGGCGACCGGCTTCCTCCTCATCGGCGCGTGCTCGGCCGTCGAAGCGGGCGTCGTCGCCTCATTCGGTCACGGCGGACTCGAGTCCGGTCTCGTGCTCGCGGTCTTCGCCGTCGGGAGCCTGGCCGGCGGCCTGTCGTTCGGCCACATCCCGATCGGCCGCTGGGCCATGGCCCGCCGCTTCCTCATCGTCACCGTGGGGCTAGCGGCGACGATCTTCTCGCTCAACGCATGGTGGCTCGGCGGGTCGCTGCTGGTCGCCGGCATCGGCATCGCTCCGGCACTCGCGGTCATGTTCGCCATCACCTCGGCGAGCGTGAAGTTCAGCGAGACGGCCGAGGCATACGGCTGGATCGGCACCGGACAGCTCATCGGAGCTGCCGCAGGGTCGGCCATCGCGGGCTTCCTCATCGACGGCGTCGGTCCCCAGGGCGCCTACGTCGCCGCCACGCTATTTGCGGCAGCCGGTCTCATCGTCGCGGCGAGCTGCGTGCGGTGGTTCCCCGATCTGCGGGGACGCGACGCATCGCCCATTCCCGACACCGCGCCGGTCCACACCATCACCTGAGGCGGCACGCGCCGCGCCGGTCGCTCAGTCGTTGACGCGCCGCAGCATCGCGAGCACGGCCGCCGCGTAGGCGTCTTCGGGCTGCGGGTGCTCGAACGCCAGCTCCTCGCCGGCGAACTCGATCTCGACGCGGTGCGTGTCGGCCAGTCGGCGCAGGCTGCGGAATCCGCCGCGGAGCATCTCGCGCAGCTGATCCTCACGCGGAAGCCACAGCGCCTCGTCGAGCGCGACGGAGTCGAGCGCCCATTCCGTCGTGCCGTTGAACGCGAGGATCGTGCCGCTCGGATAGCGGCGCGGTTCGATCGTCATCTCGCTGACGGTGAAGATGTCGGCCTCGAACTCCGGCTCGTTCAACTGGAATCGGTCGCCGGATGCCGGATGCCAGACGAGCCCGGCCTCGCGCAGGGCGAGTGCGGCGTCGGTCGAGATCATGTCCCCATCCTGCACCAGGCGACCGGGCGAGGAGCGGCGGGAGCAGAATGGATGCCGTGAGCGACTTCGACCCGGCCCGCTACCTCTCCGACCGCCTCCTCGAGCGCATCCGCGGGCGTGCCGCCGCCGTCGATGCCGAGAACGTCTTCCCCGACGACGACCTCGCGGAACTGCGCGAGGCCGGCTACCTCGGCATCCTGGTGCCCGAGAAGCTCGGCGGTGCGGGACTCTCGCTCGCCCAGGCATCCGTCCTGCAGCAGCGGCTCGCCGGAGCCGCGCCCGCGACGGCGCTCGCGATCAACATGCACCTCGTCTGGACTGGCGTCGCCAAGGTGCTCTCCGATCGGGGCGATGACGCGTTGCGTTTCGTGCAGGAGGGGGCAGCGGCGGGCGAGGTCTTCGCGTTCGGGATCAGCGAGGCGGGCAACGACCTCGTCCTGTTCGGCAGCGACACCGCCGCCGAACCGCAGCCCGACGGCGGGTACGCCTTCACCGGCACCAAGATCTTCACCTCGCTCGCGCCGGTGTGGGATCACCTCGGGCTGCACGGACTCGACACGACGAGCCCCGACGCCCCGCAGCTGGTGTTCGCCTTCGTCGACCGCAGCGATGCCGTGCGCACACGCGACGACTGGGACACCGTGGGCATGCGCGGAACGCAGTCGCGCACCACCGAGCTGCACGGGGCCGTCGCCCCGGCCGAACGCATCGTGCGTCGCCTCTCCCCCGGCCCCAGCCCCGACCCGCTCGTCTTCGGCATCTTCTCGGTCTTCGAGCTGCTGCTGGCATCGGTGTACACCGGCATCGCCCGACGTGCCCTCGACCTCGCCGTCATCGCCGCTCAGTCGCGCACGTCGAAGAAGACGGGACTGGCGTACAGCCAGGATCCCGACATCCGCTGGCGCATCGCCGAGATGGCGCTGACGTACGACGGGATGCTGCCGCAGCTCGAGGCGATCGCGCGCGACATCGATGCGCAGGCCGACCACGGCGGACTGTGGTTCGCGAAGCTGAGCGGCCTGAAGCACCGCGCCGTCGGCGCGGCGAAGACGGTCGTCGACGAGGCGATGCTCGTGGCGGGCGGATCGTCGTACTTCTCGCGGTCCGAGCTCGGCCGCCTCTACCGCGACGTCATCGCGGGGATGTTCCACCCCTCCGACCCCGAGTCGGCTCACAGCACGGTCGCCGCGGCCTGGCTCGGCCCCGTCTCCCCCTGACCCGCCCCGGCTCGCCGTCGGCAAGTCGACTCGCCACAAACCGCGGGTCCTGGGGTCGCTGCATCCGCATTCCCTGGCGACCCGACAAGGACAGCAGAGCTGAACAAGACGGGCGGGATGCCGTCAGCGGGTCTCGAGGTCGTACGCCTTGAGCAGCTCGGCGACGGCTTGCTCGCGCTCGGCGCCGCCGCTCTCGAACATGTGCGTCACGTGGGTGCGGAGGTGGTTCTCGATGAGGAGCTTGTCGAGCGACGCGAGCGCCTTCTGGATGGCACGCGACTGGGCGATGATGTCCATGCAGTAGTCCTCGTTCTCGATCATCCGGGCGAGCCCGCGGACCTGGCCTTCGAGGATGCTCGTGCGGCGCAGGGCGCGCTTCTGGATGTCGTCGATCACGCGGTCAGGATACGCCGTGACCGGCCCCGGCTGGCGAACCACCGTGGGAGGATGACCGGATGGCACGCACGCCGACCTCCCTGCTCTCCCCCGCCGACCAGGCTCGTCGCCAGGGGTTGCGGCGGATGAAGGCCGTCGCTCTCGGCGCGCTGGTGTTCATGGCGATCGTCTTCGCGGTCTCGTTCCCGTTGCAGCAGACGGTGCCCGCATTCGGGTACGTCCGAGCGGCCGCGGAAGGCGGCATGGTGGGTGCGCTGGCCGACTGGTTCGCCGTCACCGCGCTGTTCCGGCATCCGCTCGGTCTGCCCATCCCGCACACCGCGATCATCCCGAAGCGCAAGGACGAGATCGGCCGCACCCTCGGCGAGTTCGTCGAGACGAACTTCCTCGAGGCCGGCGTGATCCGCGGCAAGCTCGAGTCGATGGGCATCGCGACGCGGCTCGGCGCGTGGCTGCGCCGGCCCGAGAACGCCGAGCGCGTCTCGGCCGAGGCGTCGGCGGCGGCATCGGGCATCCTCACCGCGCTGAGCGACGACGAGGTGCAGGATCTGCTCGAAGACCTGGCGCGCGAGCATCTGCTCGCCCCGTCATGGGGTCCGTCGATCGGCGGGTGGCTCGAACGCGTCGTCGGCGCGGGCGCGCACCACGGAGCGGTCGACCTGGCGATCGACAACATCGAGACCTGGCTCATCGCCAACCGCTCGGTGTTCACCGGACTGGTCTCCCGCCGACTGCCGTCGTGGGTGCCATCGGTGGCGACCCGTCTCGTCGACGACACCGTCTATCGCGAAGCGCTGACGTTCGTCGCGGCCGTGCGGAGCGATCCCGACCACCCGGCACGCAAGGCCATCGACGGCTACCTCGGTCGTCTCGCCGGGGATCTGCAGGGCGAGACCGAGACGGCGGCGCGGCTGGAGTCGGCCAAGGCGGCGGTGTTCGACAGTCCCCGCGTTCGCGCTCTCGCCGCCGAGGCCTGGGGCACCGCGAAGGCCGGGCTCGTCCGATCGCTCGGCGATGCCGGGAGTCCCCTCCGCCGGCGTATCGCGGCGGCGCTCACCGAGGTCGGCGAACGCCTCGCGACCGAGCCCGCTTTGCAGCAACGCATCGATGCACGCGTCATCGACGCCGCCGCGACGCTCGTGGCCCGCCACCGCGCCGACATCGCGTCGGTCATCACCGAGACGGTCGAACGCTGGGACGCGCAGGAGACGACCGAGAAGATCGAGCTCATGGTCGGCCGCGACCTGCAGTACATCCGGCTCAACGGCACGATCGTCGGATCGCTCGCCGGACTCGTCATCTACACGATCGCCCACGCGGTCTTCGGCGCGGGAGGATGAATCCATGACGACGCTCATCCTCGTGCGACATGCCAAAAGCGATTGGGGCACGGCCGCACTCGACGATCACGCCCGTCCGCTGAACGACCGCGGCATGCGCGACGCTCCCGTGATGGCTGAGCGCCTGGCGTCCACGGACGTCGCCGTCGAGCGCATCCTCGCCTCCACAGCGCTCCGCGCTCGGACGACGGCCGCGGCATTCGGCGCCGCGCTCGGACTCGAACCGGACCTGCGCGACGAGCTCTATGGCGCTTCGGCGCGCGTGCTCCTCGACGCGGCGAGCGGCAGCGGGGTGCAGTCCGTGCTCGTCGTCGCGCACGACCCGGGGATGACGGTGCTCGCCGAGCGACTGTCGAACGGGGGCATCGGCGGGATGCCGACGTGCGCGGTCGCCACCTTCACGTGGCGGACCGATGACTGGGACGTCGCGACCGCGACCGATCCGGACGCGTGGAGCTTCGACAGCCCGAAGAGCTGAGCGCCGGGGTGCGCAGACCCGCGGGCTGATCCGGGTCAGGCGACGGCCACGACCGTTCCGCCCGTCAGTCGGACGAGCTCGTCGAACGTCAGCGGGAAGACCGTGTGCGGTGTGCCGCCGGCCGCCCAGATCTCGTCGTACTGCTCGAGATCTTCGTCGATGAACGTCGTGAGGGGCGCGGGATGTCCCGTCGGTGCGACGCCGCCGATCGCCTGCCCCGTCGCACTGCGGACCTGATCGACGCTGGCTCGTTTGATCTCGGTGCGTCCGGTGCGCTCGGCCAGAGCCGCCGTGTCGACGCGGTGCGCGCCGCTGGTCATGACCAGCAGCGGCTCACCGTCCGACCAGAAGACCAGGCTGTTGGCGATCGCCCCCACCTCCACGCCGAGC
Source organism: Microbacterium sp. F1-18 (assembly GCF_052921305.1). Lineage (NCBI taxonomy): Bacteria > Bacillati > Actinomycetota > Actinomycetes > Micrococcales > Microbacteriaceae > Microbacterium > Microbacterium sp. F1-18. The sequence continues at coordinate 25,348 of NZ_JBREVD010000003.1, forward strand.
GCCGCCGCGGCCAGGGCGGCCGTGGAAGCGGCATCCGGCAGCACGACGATGTCGCCGGCGATGCCGGCGGCACGCAGGGACTCGTGAACGATACGGCTTCGCGAAGGCAGATCGGTGGTCACGCTGACACTCTAGAAGAGGCACAATGGGCTGGATGCCGCAACGCCGCGGCACGGAGAGCATGAGCCCACAAGGCTCCGCCGAAAGAGGATCGCGATGACCCACGCCCTGCCCCTGCCCGATTTCACGCACGAGCGCGTGGAGGTGATGACCGGACGGCGGAGCGGCCTCTTCATCGCCGCCGCGTTGCACTCCTCCGTCCTCGGCCCCGCTCTCGGCGGCGCCCGGGTGTGGACGTACCCGCACTGGAGCGACGCACTCGGCGACGCCCTCCGCCTGTCTGCGGCGATGACGTTGAAGAACGCGGCGGCGGGGCTGGATGCCGGCGGCGGGAAGGCCGTCATCGGCTTGCCCCCGGGAACGGTGCTGGATGCCGAGCGGCGGCGTGCGGCGTTCCTCGATCTCGGTGACGCCGTCGAGTCGCTGGGCGGCCTGTACCGCACGGCCGAAGACGTGGGGTCGACCACCGACGACATGCTCACCGTCAGCGAACGCACCGCGCACGTCGTCGGCCTCCCCGACCGCGTGGGTGGCTCGGGCGAACCCGCGGGTCCGACGAGCATCGGCGTGCACGCGTCGCTGCTCGCGACCCTCGAGCGCGTGACCGGAGCTCGCGATGTCGCCGGCCGCCGCATCACGATCGCGGGGCTCGGACAGGTGGGCAGCCGCCTCGCCGTGCAGCTCGCCGCCGAAGGCGCAGAGCTCACCGTGACCGATGTGAACCCCGCGAAGCGCGAGCTCGCGACGAGCCTCGGTGCCACGTGGATCGAACCGGCGGAGGCCCACCTCGCCTCGGCCGACGTCTTCGTGCCCGCGGGCATCGGAGGCGTCCTCACCGACGAGGTGATCGACGCGCTCGACGCACGAGCAGTATGCGGACCCGCGAACAACCCGCTGGCACATCGCTCCGGCGCCGACCGTCTGGCCGCGCGCGGCATCCTGTACGCCCCCGACTTCGTCGTGAACGCGGGCGGGGTCATCTACCTCGACCTCGCCGCGAAGCAGCGCGATCGCAGCGAGATCGCCACGCGTGTCGAGGGCATCGGCGACGTGCTGCGGCGCATCTTCGACGAAGCCGCCGCGCGCGACGTCACGCCGCTCGCCGCCGCGGAGTCCCTCGCCGCCGAGCGCCTCGCCGCCGGGGCCGCCCGCGACGCCCTGGTCTGACCCCGGCCGGGGTCGGCGGGGTGCCGGGGTGCGTCTGGGTCTGGGTCCGGGATGCAAGGGATCGTCGACGACACCCCGCCGGAACGGCATCCACCCCGGCGCGCCGCGCCCGATCCCTTGCATCCCCGAACCGAAGCCGGCCGGGGCGGTGGGTGCCGGGTAGGACAGGGGTGGAACGGGGGGCCGGATGCCGCACACCCGAGGCTCCGGCCGAAGGAGCCACGCACTCCCCGACCCCCAAACCGGGATGCAAGGGATCGTCGCCGACACCCCGCCGAAACGGCATCCACCGCGGCGTGCCGCGCCCGATCCCTTGCATCCCGACACCACGACAACCCGCGCACGGGCTCAGCTCTGCAGGATCTGCACTCCGGCACCGCGACAACCCGCGCACAGGCTCAGATCTGCAGGATGGCTCGGGCGATGAGGAAGTACAGGATCAGGCCGCTGGCGTCGACGAACGTCGTGATGAACGGGTTCGAGAACACCGCGGGATCGACACGGATCGCCCTCGCGAGCAGCGGCATGACTCCGCCGACCGTCGCCGCCATCGTGCACACCGCGATCAGAGTCGCCCCGATGACGAGACCGATGCGCGGCTCGTACACGAGCGAGGTCACCCCGAATCCGACGAGCCCCAGGATGCTGCCGAGGAAGAACCCCACCCGCACCTCACGACTCAGCACGCGGACGACGTCGCGGGGTCGCACGTCGCCGAGCGCGAGCGCGCGCGTGACCGTGGTCGCCGCCTGGTTGCCGGTGTTCCCACCGGTTCCGATGAGCAGGGGCACGAACAGCGCGAGCACCGTGATCTGGGCGAGCGTCGCCTCGAACGCCGACAGCACCTGCACGGTAAGCGTCGCGCCGACGGCGAGCACGAGCAGCCAGACGACGCGCGAGCGCACGATCTGAGCGATGGGGGTCGACAGGTAGGGCCGGCGAAGCGGCTCGGCACCGCCCTGGCGCGCGGCATCCTCGCTCTCCTCATGTTCGAGGATGCGGGCGGCGTCGTCGACGGTCAGGATGCCGACGAGTCGCTCCTCGCTGTCGACGATCGGCAGCGCGAGCAGGCCGCGCTCGGTGCAGCGGCGGGCGGCGGTCTCAGCGTCATCGTCCACCCCGGCGGTCTGCGCGGCCTGCATGATGTCGCGCACGGCGTCGGACGGTTCGGCGGCGAGCAGATCGCGCAGGCTGACGACGCCCGCGACGCGACGTCCCGCATCGACCACGGGAAGCGTGTACACCGTCTCGGCGTCGTGCAGGCGGGCCCGCACCCGCTCGAGCGCGCCCGCGACCGTGCTGCCGATCGGAACCGACACGAACTCCGGGCTCATCCGGCGCCCGATGGATCCGCGGCGGTAGCCGAGGACCGCCGCGGTCATCTCGCGCTCGTGAGCGGGAAGCCCGCGCATCAGCCGAGACGCGAGCGAGGCCGGCAGCTCGTCGACGAGCCAGGCGCGGTCGTCGGGGTCGAGGTCGCCGAAGATGTGCGCCACCTCAGCGTCGCGCAGGTCGCCGATCAGCTCCCCCTGCATGTTCGGCGAGAGCGCTTCGAACACCTGCAGAGCGTGGTCTTTCGGCAGCAGCCGGTAGGCGACGGCGCGGCGACGACCGTCGAGTCGCTCGAGCACCTCGGCGAGACGCTCGGGCTCGACAGCGGCGAGAGCAGCCGCAGCAGACGGCAGGTCACCCCGCGACAGGGGTGCGGCGATGCCGTCGACGACGATGGTCAGTTCGTTGATCTGCTCCGGAGTCATGGGAGCCCTCCTCATGTGGACGCGCGCGCATCCGCGGCATCGTCACGACGACGACGGCACGGACCACATCGCGAAGCCTGCTGGTGCGACGCACCGCGGCTCGTCCGCTCAGGAGTCGATCGGGTCGACGTGCGGGCGGGCAGCGGGCATGGCGCTGTCGATCTCGCGATGGCAACTATCACCGCTCATTGAGCACCTCACCTCGCTTCCTTTTTCTCGCAGGTCGACAATCGGCAGAAGAGGATCTGCCGGCGATCAGGGGCGGACCGCGGCGATCGGGTGCCGCGGGCCGATGCCCCGCCGACCATCGTATGCCCTTCGACCTGGGAGGAACCGCCGCACGCCGCCGGCATCACGACGACCGGGCGCCCGACCGTGTGGTCGGGCGCCCGGTCGAGAGGGGTCTGCTGATCAGCTGACGGCGGCGAGGTTCTTCGCGACGTGCGCGTGCACGGCCTTCAGCCACGAGAGCAGGAACTCGGACGTCGACTCGTTGGTCACGGTGCCGTCGTCGTCGATGAGCCCCTCGGTGAGCTGCAGGTAGCCCTCGGGCTGCGAGAGCTCGGGCGACGCGAGGAACGACAGGATCGACCGCAGGTGCTGCTGCGCGACGGCCGTGCCCACCGCACCGATCGAGATGCCGATGACGGCGGACGGCTTACCGGCGAAGCTGTTGTCGCCCCACGGACGGCTCGCGGTGTCGAGAGCGTTCTTCAGGACGCCAGGCACCGACCGGTTGTACTCGGGGGTGACGATGATGACGCCGTCGGCCTTCTCGACCGCAGCCTTGAACTCAGCCGCTTCGGCCGGGATCGACGCGTCGTTGTCGGCCGAGTAGAACGGCAGCGGTGCGATCGGGATCTCGGTGAGCTCGAGGTCGGCCTGCGGGGCGAGCTTGGTGAGCGCCTTCGCCAGACGACGGTTGATCGAGGTCGACGAGATGCTGCCGACGATGACGCCGACGTTGTAGGTGGTCATGGACGAAACCTCCCGGGGGATCGATTCAGTTGCATGCAGTCTACGCGTCGCAACGGCGCGATGCGGCCAGGATCGGCTGAGTGCTTTCGAAGATGCCCCACGAAGTCGTAGGGTCGGGATGACGCGTGTTCGCACTCACGGAGTCCGGGGGTTGACCGATGAAGAACACATCGAGCCCGCCTCTCGCACCCTCCCCTGACACCGCACCTCGTCTCGGATCGTTATGGACACGGCTCGTCGGTCCCGCCCGACGCCTGATCGGGTCTCCTGGATCGCTCGACATCTCCCCGGCGCTGAAAATCGCAGACCGTGTCGAGTTGCGCCGCCAAGCCCTCGAGAAGTTGTCGGATGCCGATTTCGGCTCGGCACTCGCTGAAACGCAGCCGGCTCGGGAGCGACGGGATGTCGACGCGGGAGAGGAACTGCTCGCGCTGATCGCGGAGTCTGCCCGCCGAGAGCTGGGGCTGGTGGCCCATCGCGAGCAGATCGCCGCGGTGTCCAGCCTCTTGAGCGGGCGAGTCGTGGACATGGCGACTGGCGAGGGGAAGACGCTGGTCGGCTTCCTCGCCTCCGCCGCCTGGGCGGCCGACGGGAGGCGTGTCCACGTGCTGTCGGCGAACAGCTACCTCGCGTCGCGCGACGCGTCGGCGGGGCGCGCGTTCTTCGCACGTCTCGGTTTCGACGTCGCTTCGGTGGACGACACGATGAGTGCGGACGAACGCCAGCGCGGGTACCTCTCAGACGTCGTCTACACGACGGCACATCAGGTCGGTTTCGATGTGTTGCGCGACCGCCAGCGCACATCGGACTCCGATCGGCTCCTGTCCGTCGCTGACGTGGCGTTGATCGACGAGATCGACGCCGTCCTCATCGACGACGCCACCGTCCCGCTCGTGCTGGCGGCAGACAGCGCGATGGATGAGCCTGACACCAAGCTCGCCGACGTTCTGCGCCAGATGCAAAACGATGTGCACTACGAGGTCACCGGCGACGGGCGCAGCGCCGCGTTCACCGATGCGGGTTTGGCGATCGTGGAGGAGGCTTACGGCGTAGAGGATCTCTACGCCGGCGACCAGACCGAGCTGCTCACTGCCGCCCATGTCGCCTTGCACGCGCAAACGCTCCTCCATCGGGACGTTCATTACATCGTTTCGGGCGGCCGCCTCAAGCTGATCAGCGAGCCACGCGGCCGGGTCGCGGAGCGTCGGCGATGGCCCGACGGGCTGCAGGCGGCCCTCGAACGCAAAGAAGGTCTGCCTGTTACAGGGCAGGCGCAGATTCGTGACCAAATCCTCATCGAGACCGTCGTGAAGGGGTACGCGACGGTCACCGGCATGAGCGGTTCTGCGCTCGAGGCTGCAGAACGACTGGGCGAGGACTTCGGATTCTCTACGGTCGTGATCCCTCCGCACCGCATTCCCGCCCGAATCGACGAGCCCGATCGCTTGTACCGCTCAGAGCCCGAGCGGGACTCGGCGGCTGCCGAGCGGGTGCTGCACGCTCACCACCGAGGCCAGCCGGTGCTCATCGGTACGCAGAGCGTCGAGGCTTCGGAGGGTTTTGCGGACCTGCTTCGCACCCATGGGGTGGGTGTCCACGTGCTGAACGCGAAGAACGATGCGGCGGAGGCGACCATCATCGCCCAGGCAGGCCAGCCCGGGGCGGTGACCGTCTCCACGCAAATGGCGGGTCGCGGCGTGGACATCGAGGTGCCACCAACCTCGGCCCAGGCCGGTGGGCTTCTCGTCATTGGCCTTGCTCGCCATGACTCGCCTCGGCTCGATCGGCAGCTCCGCGGCCGGTCAGGCAGGCAAGGCGAGCCAGGACGCACGGTTCTCTACGCGAGCCTCGACGACGCAATCGTCAAGAACAACATCCGCATCAACCCGGTTCCACGGAGCATCGGTCCCGACGGCCAGATCGATGATGTTCGCTTTCACCGCCTCTACGAGCACGCCCAGCGCGTCGCGGACGGGAAGGTGCTCCAGTTACATCGAAACACGCGCCGCTATGACTCCATCGTCGACCAGCAACGGGAGACGGTGCTTGGTTTGCGCGAGAGTCTCCTATCCGATGCAGGGCTGGAGCAATTTCTCGCACGCGTGACCGAGGGCTCAGCGAAGCTTGCCGAGCAATGGGCTGCGCGTGATCGTCGCGTCCTCGCACGCGAGGTGGCGCTGCTCCTCGTGGACGACGCATGGTCAGAGCACCTGGCCAGTCTCGCCGAGACACGAGAGGGCATCCACCTCCGCGTTCTCGCCAGGCAGAACCCCTTGGACGAGTTCGCGTTGATCGCGGCCCGCAACCTGCCACGGGTCATCGATGAGTTTCGGGACTCGGTCCGCTCGATCCTCCACGCGGCCCCCTCGAATGCCCAGACTCTCTCAGACCTGAGGCTCTCCAGGCCCGCATCCACGTGGACGTACATGGTCTCCGACAACCCGTTCGGCTCAGAGGCTGACCGCATCGTTTCGTACCTGAACAGCGTCGTGCACGGGAGGCGCCCTCGCGGGGTCGAGTACGTCTGACCGCGCGAGGCGCGCCGCGCCGCGTACGTCGATTCGGGCGCGAGGCAGCCCCTGTCAAAGCGAGAACGGCACGACGAGGGTAGCCCAGGCGAGGAAGGGCCCGATCAGTACGATGACCCCGGAGTAGCGCAGAATCCGCTGGTAGAACGCAGGAGGGTCGACGTTTTGGGCGTTCGCGAGGACGAGCGCGCCATTGGTCGAGAACGGTGAGACGTCGACGACCTTCGCGGCGATCGCGACCGCAGAGATCGCCATCCCGCCGGCGACGGGGCTGTCCTGAATGAGCGGCAGGAGCATCGGGATCGAGATCGCGATGACCGCCGTCGACGAGGCGAACGCCGAGACGACACCGGCCATGACGCAGAGTACGAGCACACCGATGAGGGGCGAACCGAGGCTGCCGATCCCGTTCGCGACCCATTCGATCGCGCCGGCTTCTTCCACGATGCTGATGTAGGTGATCATGCCCGCGACGAGCAGGATGGTCGACCAGCTGATGCCCTCGACGGCCGCCGTGAGGTGCTTCTTCTCGATGAAGGCGATCACGGTGCCGGCGACGAGCGCGAGGATGCCGATGTCGAGGTGGAACACCATGGCCCCGACGGCCAGCCCCAGCAGGGCGAGCAGCGTCAGCACCTGAGCCGGCGTCGTGCGCACGCGAGGGGTCTGGAGTGTCTGCGTGAGCGTGAGGACCGAACCCTGCTCGGCGCCGCCGACGGAGATGTTCCCCGTCGCGGGCACGCGCGGCCCGGGCACCGCGCCGCCATCGCCCGCGCCGCTCGCGTCGCCGCGCCCGGAGTACGCTCCCCCGCGAAGGCGGTTCTTCCACGAGAAGAACAGCTGCGTGAGGATCGCGATCAGCGTCGAGTAGACGAATGCCGTCACGAACAGCACCATGGGCGAGAAGCCGGGGGTGTCGCCCACCATGCCGCTGACGAGCAGGCCGAGCACCGAGATCGGCGAGAGCGAACCCGCCAGCGCCCCGTAGACGACGGTCATTCCCACCGGCAGGGGGTCGAGGCCGTGCTTGGCGGCGAAGCTGAGCGCGACGGGGGCGACCAGGGCGACGGCGGCCGGCGGGAACGTGCCCATGGCCGTCAGGATCGCGGCGACCCCGAAGAGCACCCACGGCACCAGCGCCGTCCGGCCCCGTACGAGGCGGACGCCGCGGTCGACGATCAGGTCGACGGTGCCGTTGAGCTTCGCGACGGCAAACAGATAGGTGACACCGACGATCGTGAGAAAGAGGTCGGCGGGGAAGCCCGCGAGCATCTGCTTCTCGTCGAGGCCGAGCACCAGCGTTCCGACGAGGAAGGTGCCGATGAATCCGAGGATGCCGATGTTGATCGGCCGCACGGTGGCGATGATGACCATCGCGAACAACGCGAGTATCGAGATGAGTTCTGGTGACATCGTTGTCTCCCAACGGGGGTTGGCGGCGACCGGATCCGCCTCAGCGAGATCGGCCGCCTATTTGATCATCGGACGAGGAGGGCTTCCTCGACCAGTCCCGACGCGTGATCGGGCAGTTGCTCCAGCGGCAGAGGGACGGAGGCATCCGCCAGCCGCCGCGCCGAGCGGGTGATTCCGACTGCGGGCAGTGCGCCGTGACGGCCCATGCGGGTGGTGACGACACCCGACGGCGTGCGAAGCGAAGTGACGTCGGCGGCGCCTCGCGCGGCCATCCTCGACACGACGGTGCCGGGAGTCGCCGCCGCCAGCGTCAACGCGACGCTGCCGGTGATCGCAATGGCGGGGTGCGCCTTGCCCATCGACATCATCGTGACCCCGAAGTCGTGATCCTCCGCGCTGCGGGGCGACACCAGGGCGACCTTGGGCACCGCTTTGAGCGCGGCGGCCGCGGTCGCAGCGAGCCCCATGCGGACGGCGCCTTCGCGACGGATGCCGTCGACGCTGGCCAGCAACTCGGGTCGCGCATCGATCTCGGCGGGCGTTTCGAGGCCGGTCAGGCCCAGCGCCGCCGCCTCGGCGATGACGACGGGCGCCCCGCCGTCGATCAGGGTCACCGGAACGCCGTCGATCTCTTCCGATGCGACGCCGGAAGGAAGCAGCCGTCCCGTGGTCCGGCCGGCCGGATCGACGAACCAGAGCACCACTTCGAGGCCTGCGAACGGGACCCCGACGATGTGCGCGTCGCCCGACTCGTCGAACATGCCTCCGGGCGTGGGAACCTCGGCGACGATCAGCTGACCCGTGTTCGTGTTGAAGATGCGCACCGCCGTCCGCTCGCCCTGCGGGGCGAGCCACCCCGCGTGGAGCACGTACGGCGCGATCGCAGCAGAGCAGTTGCCGCAGTTGCTCGACCAGTCGACCCGCCCGTCGGCGAGGCCGACCTGTGCGAACGAGTAGTCGATGTCGGCGTCGTCGCGCTGGCTCGGCGACAGGATGACGGCCTTGCTGGTCGTCGAGGTGCCGCCGCCGAGGCCATCGATCTGCCGCTCGTCGGGACTGCCGTACAGGCGCAGCAGAATGTCGTCGACGGGTGCGCCGACACGCTCCAGCTCGTCGCGGCTGAAGACCCAGCACTTGCTGGTGCCGCCCCGCATGAGTGTCGCCGGAATCTCCAACATGGCCGCCTCCTGAGGTGTCGGCATCCATGCTTGCTGCGGCCATCGTTCAGGAAAACCGCCGGATGCTTAACCCCTGTGAAGGTGCGCTTCAGTCTCGCTTGGGCCTGATTGCGCGCACTCAGCCGCATCCGGAGGCCAGATATGTCACTCAGATGAGCCAGTCGCGTGAAGTTCCGCTTCATGCGCTTTCAGTATCCAGCTTGCCGACTGTACGGTAGGGGCTGAAAGCGAGGCACCGATGCTCGATGTGCGAAGACTGGCCGTGCTGGTGACGATCCTCGATCACGGCTCGCTCACCGCCGCAGCGAAGACACTCGGTTACTCCCCCTCGGCGCTGTCGCAACAGCTTCAGCGCCTCGAGCAAGAGGTCGGACAGCCGCTCGTCCGGCGCCAGCCGCGCGGCGTCGTGGCCACCGAGGCCGGCGCCCTCCTCGCCGGGCATGCCCGCTACATCCTGCGTCGGCTCCGGGCAGCGGAGTCCGAGCTGGGCGAGCTGGCCGGCCTGCGCCGCGGTCGGATCGCGGTCGGCACATTCCCGACGATCGGAACCACCCTCATGCCCGTCGCCATCAGTCGGTTCCGCCGCGACTACCCCGATGTGCGCCTCGACGTGCACAGCGCCCGCTTCGACGAGCTCGTTGCCGCCCTGCAGGAGAACACGATCGGACTGTCACTGCTGTGGGACTACGAGTGGAATCGCATCGACGAGCCCGATCTGTCGATCACTCCCCTGTTCGAGGATCCGACGGTACTGGTGGTGTCGCAGGATCACCGCCTCGGGCGCACCCGACACGTGACGATGTCGATGCTCCGGCACGAGGAATGGATCGTGCGCAAGCGCGACCATCCCGTCGCCGAGGTGCTGGAGCGCAGCTGCCGGGCCGCCGGATTCAGCCCGACGATCGCGTTCGAGGCCAACGACTACCAGGAGGCCCTCGCGATGGTGAGTGTCGGGCTCGGCGTCGCGCTCGCACCGCGCACGGCCGTCACGTCAGCGCGACCCGACGTCCGCATCGTCAGCCTCGGCCAGGAGGCTCCGTCGCGCCGTATCGTCATCGCACACCGCAGCGACCGTGTGCGCCCTCCCGGTGAGCGCGCGATGCACCAGATCCTCGTCGATGTCGCTCGCGAGCAGCTGGTTGCGGGCTAACCGCCGGCATATGCAGAAACCGGCATCCTGATGGATGCCGGTTCTCGTTTCGGTGGACCTGAGGGGATTCGAACCCCTGACCTCTTCATTGCGAACGAAGCGCGCTACCAACTGCGCCACAGGCCCGGAACTCCCCCACACTATCACGCTGTCAGGGTGCACCCGTGCGCGCACAATGGAGGGATGCACCACCCCGCGGCATCCGTCATTCGCAACGTCCGTGTCTCCGACGCCTCCGCCGTCGACATCCGCATCGCCGATGGCGTGATCACCGCCGTCGAGCCGGCAGCGCCGCAGGCGCCGTCGGCAGGCGCGGGCCACACCGGCCTCGAGATCGACGGGCGCGGCATGCTCGCGCTGCCCGGCCTCGTCAACGCGCACGCCCACGTCGACAAGTCGTGGTGGGGCTTGCCCTGGCAGTCGTACGGCGGCGAGGGCGGCACCGACGGCCGCATCCGGCACGAGCGCGCGCGTCGTGACGAACTCGGCATCCCGAGCGTGTCGACAACGGCGCATGTGCTGGAACAGTTCGTCCGCCACGGCACCACCGCCATCCGCACGCACGTCGATGTCGACCTGGGCGTCGCCCAACGCGGAATCGATGCGGTGCGCGAAGCGGTCGCCGCGTACGACGGAGCCCTCCAGGTTCAGATCGTGGCCTTCCCGCAGGATGGCGTCCTGCGTCGCCCGGGCGTCATCGATCTGCTCGATGAAGCGGCCGCAGCGGGTGCGGAGTTCATCGGCGGACTCGACCCCGCGACGATCGATCGCGACCCCGTCGGCCAGCTCGACGCGCTCTTCCGCATCGCCGCCGAACGCGGCGTCGGGATCGACCTGCATCTGCACGACCCCGCCGAGCTCGGCGCCTTCCAGATCGAGCTGATCATCGAGCGCACCGAGCGGTTCGGCCTCGCGGGCCGGGTCAATCTCGCGCACGGGTTCGCGCTCGCGCAGGTCGGCGCGACGCAACGCCGCGACCTTCTCCAAGCGATGTCCGCGCTCGACATCACGTTGACGACGGTGGCACCCCTTCGCCTTCCCCAGCTGCCGCTTCATGAACTGGATGCTGCGGGAGTGCGCTTCGGCTTCGGCACCGACGGCATCCGCGACCTGTGGAGCCCCTACGGCACCGGTGATCTGCTCGGCATCGCCTGGCAGTACGCCCGCGCCTCGAGCCTCGTCCGCGACGACGACCTGCGCCGTGTGGTCGACATCGCGACGGGCGGCTCCGCGCCGTTCGCCGGGCTGCCGGCGGGCCGACTGGAGGCGGGCTCACGCGCTGACATCGTGCTCGTCGATGCCGAGAACCCGATGGACGCCCTCGTTCGCACGCCCGACCGCGAACTCGTCATCGGCAACGGCCGCGTACTGTTCCGGCGCTGAGGCCGGTGTCAGCCGGCTGCGCGCTGAGCGAGGAGCCGCCGGACGTGATCCTCGATCTGCGCATCGTCGACCTGTCCAGTAGGCACGAAGGCAGGTGTGGGTGCCTTCGCGGCCCGGCTGGCGGCGAGGGATGCCGGCGCGCGACGCGCGGCCTCGCGCTGGATCGCCTCGCCCACGGCCGCCTGACGCAGCGCTTCGCGCGCATCGACCTCATCGAGCACGGCGGCGGCACGCGAACCGGCAGAAGCGGTGAGCGGGCGCGGCAGCTCGCGCGGAGTCCAGGTGGCGCGAGCGTCGGCGAACTCGAACTCGGGCACGACGGCGGATGCCGTCTCGACGTGAGCGACGGCGGCGGGAGCGGAGACCGCCGAGCGAGCGGCACGGCGAGCGACCGCGGCCATGCGACTGAGGACGACGGATGCGGCCAGCAGTGTTGTGAGACCCGCGATCAGCACGACCACGGAACCGGACGTCGCCAGAAGCCACCCGCCGGCGCCGGTCGCCCCGACAGCGACGAGGGCGACGATCGTCATTGCCAGGCGGACACCACGACGGATGCGTGCACGGTGTTCGGCCGAAGCGATGCGCGCGGTGCGCGCGGCGCGAACCTCGCGACGCGCCTCGATGAGCTGACGGCGCTCACTCTCGAGCCGCAGCTGTTCCTTTTCGTGCTGCACCTGACGCGCGAGCTTCTGCTGAGCCAGTGCCGTGCGCGTGGAGAGCTCGACCCGCACTTCTTCGGGCGTCTCCGCGGTTTCGGCGAGCACACGCAGGGCCTGATTGAGGCGCACGGCGTTGCGTTCGGCAGCGTCATAACGGTAGCGACTGTGCCAGGACGGCAGCAGATAGACCATCCACAACGCGACCGCGACGAGGACGATCACGCCACCGCCGAGAACCTGCCCACCCATGGGGACAACCGTACGTGGCATCCCGCGTGGTGGCACGCCAGAAACCCGCGTGTCTGAAGTTCTTGTTCAGGTTTAAGGTTCGAGACCCGCGGCACGGCGGTCGGAGAGCGGGATGGCCGCCGCATCGGGGGGAACGGCACCCTCGAGCCAGCGCCCGAGAACGCCTCGCGGCACCTCGTCCGCGACGAGCGCGAACGAGAAGTGATCGCGCCAGTCACCGTCGATGTGGATGTAGCGACGTCGCAGTCCCTCGTAGCGGAATCCGAGCTTCTCGACCACCCGCAGGCTCGCTCGGTTCTCGGGTCGGATGCAGATCTCCATCCGGTGCAGCCGCAGCTCCTCGAAGCACAGGTCCGTCGCCAGGGCGACGGCGGTCGGAGTGATGCCCTTACCCGCGAACCGCTCGCTCACCCAGTAGCCGATCGTCGCCGACGACAACGAGCCGCGCGCGATGCCCCAGACGTTCAGCTGGCCCGCGATCTGCCCCTCGTGCTCCATGACGAAGGGCACGCCGGCCCCGTCGCGGTACTGCTGGAGCAGCCGCCGGATGCCGAGCCGCATGTCGAACGACACCGGCCCGTCCGGACTCGTCGCCTCCCACCGTTGCAGCCACGACCGGTTCGCCAGAAGCTCCGATTGCAACGTGCGGGCATCGCGCGGCCTGATCAGCCGAATAGCCACCGGTCCGTGGTGGCGGGGTGCGCTGGCATCCACGCGCGTTCCCGTTCTCGTGTCAGAGGGTCCCGACGAAGTCCTTCAGCCACGGCCGCAGCTCGGGGCCGAGGTCGTCGCGGTCGGAGGCGAGCTGGACGATCGCCTTGATGTAGTCGAGACGGTCGCCCGTGTCGTAGCGCCGTCCGCGGAAGACGACGCCCAGCACACCCTCGGTCGTCGCGAGCTCCTGCAGCGCGTCGGTCAACTGGATCTCGCCGCCCTTGCCCGGCTCCGTGCGCTCGAGGATCTCGTACACATTGGGCTTGAGGACGTAGCGGCCGATGATCGCGTAGTTGGAGGGTGCGTCCTCCTTCTTCGGCTTCTCGACGAGTCCGGTGACCTTCACGACATCCGGATCGTCGGTCGGCTCGACGGCTGCAGCGCCGTAGAGGTGTATCTGGTCGGGGTCGACCTCCATGAGCGCGATGACCGTCAGTCCCGAGCGCTCCTGTTCGGCGAGCATCTTGGGCAGCAGGGGGTCGCGCTCGTCGATGAGGTCGTCGCCGAGCATGACGGCGAATGTCGAGTCGCCGACGTGCGCGCGCGAACGCAGCACCGCGTGTCCGAGGCCCTTCGGCTCGCCCTGGCGGACGAAGTGGATGTCGGCGAGGTCGGACGACTCCTGCACCTTGCGCAGCTTCACCTCGTCGCCCTTGCGGGTGAGGTTGTGCTCGAGCTCGGGAACGGAGTCGAAGTGGTTCGAGAGGTTGTTCTTGTTGCGTCCGATGATGATCAGGACGTCATCGATGCCGGCCTGCGTCGCCTCTTCGACGACGTACTGGATGGCCGGCTTGTCGACGACAGGCAGCATCTCCTTGGGCATCGCCTTCGTGGCGGGAAGGAAACGGGTGCCGAGGCCTGCGGCGGGGATGACCGCCTTGATGCGCTGCTGAGACATGGATCAACCATATCTATCGAGTACGGCCGACGAGCCGTAACGCGCACACCCTTTACAATCGGGGCATGTCCGACGCGATCGACAACGCCAAGCGCGCGCTGCGGGCGGACCTTCGTGAACGCCGGTACGGGATGTCGGATGCCGCACGCGAGAGTGCCGCCGACGGCATCCGCGAACAGCTGCGCGAACTGGTCGCCACGACCGGTGCCCGCTCGATCTCGTGCTACCTCTCGTCGCCGACCGAACCGGGCACGCGGGCCTTCATCGACGAAGCCGTCGCTGCCGGCGTGAAGGTGCTCCTGCCGGTCAGCCGCAACGACGGCCTGCTCGACTGGGTCGTCGCCGAGCCGGGCGCGGCCGTCGCAGACGGGCTCTTCGGCGTCCCGGAGCCCATCGGCGAGGTCCTCAGCCCCATCGCCGTCGGAGACGTCGACCTGCTCGTCATCCCCGCCGCGGCCGTCGACGCCGCGGGCATGCGGCTCGGCTGGGGCCGCGGCTACTTCGACAAGACCCTCGGTTCGATGGAGAACCGCCCGCCGGTATACGCCGTGCTCTTCGACTCCGAACTCGTCGATGAGGTGCCGCGCGATCTACACGATCAGCCGGTCACCGGCGTCGTCACGCCCACCCGAACCGTCGTCCTCGCACCCGAGGCACGCTGAACACCGAGGAACCATGCCCACCTACGCCTATGCCTGCAAGTCATGCGGGCACCGCTTCGACGCGGTCCAGTCCTTCGCCGACCCCGCGCTCACGGTCTGCCCCGAGTGCTCGGGCGAGCTCCGCAAGCAGTACGGAACGATCGGCGTGACCTTCAACGGAGGCGGCTTCTACCGCACCGACTCCCGCGCGAGCGGGTCAGGATCGGGCTCGGAATCGAGCACGTCAACCGGTAGCGGCGACTCGTCGACTTCGGCATCATCGAAGTCCGAGGCGAAGTCCTCTCCCGCCGCGGCGGGTTCCTGACACCCGGCGCGTCCGGAGAAAGAGGAGAGCCATGATCAAGGGCTTCCGCGATTTCATCATGCGCGGCAACGTCATCGACCTGGCTGTCGCCGTGGTCATCGGCGGTGCGTTCACCGCCGTCGTCAACGCGATCGTCGCCAGCATCATCAACCCCCTCGTCGCGCTCGTGTGGCAGGCAGACGAGAACGGGAATGCCGGCTTCCCCGTCGAGGGCCTGCACGGCACCGTCATCTTCCCGGTGGGTGCCCTCCTCACCGCGATCATCAGCTTCTTCGCGGTGGCGATCGTCGTGTACTTCGTGTTCGTCGTACCGATGAACAAGTGGAAGGAACGGCAGGCAGCGAAAGCCGGCGTCGTCGAAGAGACCGCGAAGCTCCCGACCGAGCAGGAGCTGCTCATCCAGATCCGCGACCTGCTGGAGCAGAGCAACGCCGCCTCGGCTGCGCCCGCGCCCGCCGCCGCATCTGCACCGGCTGCCGATGCGCCCCTGCGCCGCTCGCAGAGCACTCCCCCGGCGGCCCCGCCCGCCTGACGGATTCAATAGTGCGGCGGAACCTCGTTCCGCATCCGCACATCGTTCGGACCGGATGCCCCGGCCGCGCCCTCGGAGCCGGCCGGGGCATCCGTCGTCTCATCGGCCGACGTCGGCTCGGCGGTCGTCCCCGGGGCCGCGGTCAGTCGCGCTCGCCGGCGACCGACCCGCTCGACCCGCTGCCGGTCACTCGATGACATCGAGCGGCTCGGTGCTCGCATCTGCGGTGGGCGCCTCGGGCTCGACGCCCAGGATCGCCGCAACGCGCGCGGCCACGCCGGCGGGGTCGCTGTAGAGGTCGAACGAGTGCACGCGGATGTAATGCCATCCCAGGCGGCGCAGGATCTGCGGCCGCAACCGCAGCGACTCGCGGAGCGACTGGCCGATGGTCTCGGGATCACCCTCGACCACGACCGCCTTGCCGTCACGCTGGGCCACCAGCGGCAGCAGCCCTCGGTACGCGACGTCGACCGCCACGCCGAGACGCCGGAGGTTCTGCGCGAGAGCGAGGGTCAGCGGATCGGCGAGGTCTTCGAGGCGTGCTTCCCTCGCGCGGGCCGCGATGCCGCCGAGGATCGACATGAGTGTGGCAGCGCCGTTCTCGAGGCGGCCGTCGTCGAAGGCCGAGGGCCGGATCGACGACACGATCACCATCGAGCGGCGGGCACGCGTCATGCCGACGGTCAGCAGGCGTTCGCCGTCCGGCCCCGAGAGCACACCGAAGTCGCTCAGGACGCGGCCGTGGCGAGTGAGGCCGTACCCGAGTGAGAACACCACGCGGTCGCGACTCTCGGCCACCGACTCCTCGAGCCCGAGGACAGCGAACGGCTCGGCCGTCTCGCGACCGACGAACTCCGCGACATCCGATCGACCGGCGAAAGCCGCCTCGACGGCGGCGCGGATGCGCAGCGCATGCTTCGTCGACGCGGTGACGACCATGAGCGATTCGTTGGGCCGGTTGACGGCATGCTCGACGACGAGCGTCACGACACGGGCCACCTCGGCGTCGGGGCTCTCGACGGCACCGGAATCCGGGTCGGGTGCACCGACGCCGCCTTCGACGTAATCGACGCTCAGGCTGCCGCGACCGAGATACGAGCCGGCCCACGGGAACGAGACGATCTCGCCGCCGTAGAAGGCCTCGTTGACGAGCTCCGCGAGATCTTCGCCGCCCGCGCGGTAGCTGCGGGTCAGAGTCTCGACCGGGACGATCTCGGCGAGGCGTTCGAAGACGCTCGGCTCCTCGGGGTCGACGATCGGCTCGTCGGACGGGTCGCGGTCGGCGGCGATCTCGAACGGTGTCGGTCGCTGCGTCACGGGGTCGCCGAACGCGACGACCTGGCGCCCGCGGCGGAGAGCGGCAGCAGACTCGGCGACGCTCAGGGCGCCGGCATCCGCGAGGATCACGACATCGAACGCGGGCCGGGCGGGCAACGCCGCCACCTCGTACGGCGAGGCGATCCACACCGGCGCGAGCGTTCGGAGCAGTTTCGGCGCGACGACGAGCAACTCGGCCGCCGAGGCGGTGCCCTCGCGCAGCGCCGCCTTGAGCGCGGCGGTCTCATCGGCCTCGTCGACGATCGCGATCTTCCATCGGGTCGCGAGCTCGGCGGCCAGCTGCTGGCCGGCCGAGGCGGCGTGGGCCTCGTCGACGAGGCGGAAGTCGCGTTCGAGCCGGTCGACGACGCTGGTGTTCGCGCCGAGCAGCGCACGGTCGCTGCGGAGCATCGCCTCGAGGGCGGACTGCCACCAGGCGAACTCGAACTCCGACGCGACTCGGTCTTCGGGCACGTGACGCACCGAGAGCTCGGTCAGCAGCCCCTCGAGGCCGAGGGCCGCCAGCTCGCCGCGGAGAGTCGCGCGCTCGACGAGGTTGTCGAACACGTCGGAGTCGGCAGCCAAGCCGGCGAGGATCCGCACGAGATCGGGGATCGGCGTCGCGAGCAGGTCGTGCCCGGGGCCGAGCACCCGCGAGAGCTCGCCGAGGTCGGCGTCGACGCGCTGCCACGAGGTCGCGACGGCATCGAGGCCCGCGGGGATCTCGGGCACGACGCCCACCTCGGCCAGACGCTGCCACTGCTCGCGCTGCTTCTGCACCCGCACGAGGGCGTCGTGCATGTCGGTCACGTGCATGCCGGGACGCACGTACTCCTTCGACAGGCGACGCAGTCGGCGCCGCGTGGCGCCGTTCATCTCGGGGGTGTCGCGGCGGGTCGAATGCGCCTCGATGAGGTCGCCCAGCGGACGCTCGAAGACGGTCAGGCTGAAGCGGTCGAGCGAGGCGCGGATGCCCTGGAGCAGACGGATGTAGGCGCCGAGCTCGGCGAGCGTCGTGAACGGCCGCATCCGCGTCTGCCCGATGAGCTCGTAGCCGCGCTCGAGGATCTCGGGGATCTCGCTGCGGTGCAGGCGACCCGCCAGAGCGTGGGCCGCGCGCGCCTGCTCGGTCGTCTCGAACGCGACGCCGTACCACGGCGAGTCGTCGGGACCGAACCGGAACTCCCCCAGCCGCGCCGCGGTCGCGAGCGATGCCGCCGCCTCGGCGCGACGCGTCGAGAGGCGCTGCAGGGTCGCGGCGTCGAAGCGCGTGGCGGCCGACGGCTGCGGCGTCTCGGCCGCGATCGTCGTCAGTTTCTGCAGCACCTCGAGCGGCGAGACGCCGAGCATCGGATGCCGTTGCGTCAGCGAGACGCGATAGTCGCGAAGCACCGTCCGCAGGCGCACCAGCGCGTCGTCGATCTCGCCCATCTTCGGGTGCTGTGCCTTCTCGTTCCGCGCGATGGCGCGGATGAGGTCGCGGTGGACGCCGCGCGGCGAGACCGCGAGGCCCGGCAACCCGATGCCGGCGAGGCGATGGCGCACCCCTTCGAGGGTCGAGCGGCGGGCGCTGACGACGAGGACGCGCTTGCCTCGGCGGACCAGCTCACCGACGGCGTTGATGATCGTCTGCGTTCCACCGGTACCCGGCAGCGTGTGGACCACGAGCGACTGGCCGGCGACGATCCGGTCGAGGACACCCTCCTGCTCTGCGTCGGCGTCGAGCAGGAGCCGGTCGGATGCCGGCGGCCGGTCGTCGGAGGCGACCGCGTCGGGCACCGGATACCGCGTCGCGACGAGCGCGCGGTCATCCTCGTGCCCCGCGAGCGCGTTGAGCACCGGCACGTCGAGGTCTGCGGCGTCGCGCTCCGCGCGGGCGGCGACGTCGGCGAAGGTCGACACGATCAGGCGCGGCTGCACCGTGAACGTGTCGACGTGGGCGGTCAGAGCACGCAGGTGGTCGATGACCGGCTGCGGCTTGAAGACGCCGCCGTCGTAAGCCAGCGCGGCGAGCCCGCGCCGGTCGAGGTCGATGCCGAAATGCGTGCGAGCGATCTCGACGAGCTCGGGATTGACCGCGAAGGAGCCGTGGAGCTTGAGGTCGAAGTCGCCGTGATGGCGGCGGATCGCGAGGGGCCGCAGGAGGACGGGCGCGTTGTAGGTGAGGCCCCCCGCACGCCAGGAGGCGAAGCCGACGCCGAGGTGGACGGTGTCGAGGCCGCGGGTGGTGCGGAGCTCGACGTCCTTCGCGGTGATGCGCCCGGCGGCGAGCCGCGCGGTTCGCAGCGCGACCTCGTCGCGGAAGAGGTTCGACAGCAGCGTCGATCGTCCCGTGATGAACTGCGGCAGGCTGCCGGGGTGGGCCTTGGTGATGTCGATGCCGACATCGTCGGAAGCGATGTAGTGCAGCAGCGTCGACCGGCCGCCGAGCCGGGCGGCCTGTACGCGGATTCGCTCGCGCTCCGGGTCGGCCACGTGGGCGACCGCGACGTTCTCCTCGGCGACGTCGAGCTGCGCCGGGGTCACCGATTCGACCCGAACCTCGTCGGCTGCGTCCGGACGGACGGCTCCTCGATCTCCTCGCCACACAGCACACACCCTAAGCTGCGCCGTGGCATCCGACACTCAGGCGCCACCGAGTTTCGCGCTATTGCCGACACGCCGGACGATCGGCGGTTCCTCCCCCGCGCCTGCAACGGCGGCTCTGTCCCCCGCCCGGTCGCCGCGCACGCCGGGTACGTGGCCTCCCGAGATGATGGAGCCATGACCGACGCAGCCTTCGCGGTGCACCCCACGCCGATCGGCGACGCCCTTCTTGTGATGACCGAGAGCGGACTGGCCAGCCTCGACATCCTCGACCGCCCCGCCGACGTCGTCCTCGCCGATCTGACCCTCGCTCTCGGCGCGCCGCCGGAGCACGATCCCGGCGCGGCCGCCGATGCCACCGTCGAGCTCGACGCCTACTTCGCGGGGCGACTGCGCCGATTCGAGACCCCCATCGACTGGCTCCTCGCCCCCTCCGGCTTCGCCGGCGAGGCGCTGCGTGCCGTCTGCGAGGTTCGGTACGGCGAGGTCGCGACATACGGCGAGATCGCGATCGCCGCCGGTTCGCCGCGCGCGCACCGCGCGGTCGGGTCGGCGTGCGCGCGAACCCCGATCTCGGTGATCGTGCCGGCCCACCGCATCGTCCGGAGCGACGGGTCGATCGGCGAGTACGGCGGTCACCCCGAACGCAAGCGGTTTCTGCTCGACCTCGAGAGCGGTGCAGGCTCCGGCCGCGTGTAGGCCGCGCCGGAACGGCGACGGCCCCGGGCGAAGCGCAGCCGGGGCCGTCGTTTCGATCGGCACTCGCCGGCGGTCTAGTGATCGACCGCCTTCTCGGCGCCGTGGCCGGTGAGCGAGCGCACGTCCATCTCTGCGGCCTTGACCGGGTCCTCCTGCCGACGCTCGGTGACCGAGCCGAGCCAGCCGAGGAAGAAGCCGAGCGGGATCGACACGATGCCGGGGTTGTTCAGCGGCCAGATCGCCGTGCCGACGTTCTTGAACACGCTGGTCTCGGTACCCCAGAACACCGGCGACAGGACGATGAGGATGATGGCTGCCGCCAGGCCGCCGTACATGCTCCACACCGCGCCGCGTGTGGTGAACTTGCGCCAGAAGAGCGAGTAGATGATCGTCGGCAGGTTCGCCGAGGCCGCGACGGCGAATGCCAGCGCGACCAGGAAGGCGACGTTCTGCCCCTGCACCCCGATGCCGCCGACTATCGCGAGGATGCCGATCACGATCACCGTGCGACGGGCGACCTTCACTTCACCGTCGGGCGGCACGTTCCCCTTCTTCAACACGTTCGCGTAGATGTCGTGCGCGAACGAGGCCGCAGCCGTGATGGTGAGTCCCGCGACGACCGCGAGGATCGTCGCGAACGCCACCGCCGAGATGAAGCCCAGCAGCAGCGGTCCGCCCAACTCGAGGGCCAGCAACGGGGCCGCGGAGTTGACACCGCCGGGTGCCGCGGCGATGCGCTCGGGGCCGACGAGTGCGCCTGCACCGTACCCCAGCACGAGGGTCAGGATGTAGAACAGGCCGATGAGCCAGATCGCCCACACCACCGAGCGACGGGCTTCCTTCGCGGTGGGCACCGTGTAGAAGCGCATCAGCACGTGCGGCAGCCCGGCCGTTCCCAGCACGAGCGCCACCGCGAGCGAGATGAAGTCCCACGGGTTCGCGCCGTACTGCAGACCGGGTCCGAGGATGGCCTCGCCCTTCGGCGACGCGGCGACGGCGCTCTCGAGAAGGGTGTTGAGGTTGAATCCGTTGATCGCCAGCACCCAGATCGTCATGACGAGCGCCCCGCCGATGAGGAGGAACGCCTTGACGATCTGCACCCAGGTCGTGCCCTTCATGCCGCCGATCAGCACGTAGACGATCATCAGCACGCCGACGACGGCGACCACGATCGACTGCCCGACCTGCTCGGTGATGCCCAGCAGCAGCGAGACGAGGCCGCCGGCTCCGGCCATCTGCGCGAGCAGATAGAAGAAGCACACCGCGAGCGTCGTGATGGCGGCGGCCATGCGCACCGGCGTCTGCTTCAGCCGGAACGACAGCACGTCGGCCATCGTGAACTTGCCGGTGTTGCGCATGAGCTCGGCGACGAGCAGCAGCGCGACCAGCCAGGCCACGAGGAATCCGATCGAGTAGAGGAAGCCGTCGTAGCCGTTGATCGCGATGGCGCCGCAGATGCCCAGGAAGGATGCCGCCGACAGGTAGTCACCCGCGATCGCGAAGCCGTTCTGCGGCCCGGTGAACGAGCGGCCGGCGGCGTAGTAGTCAGCCGCCGTCTTGTTGTTCCGGCTGGCCCGGATGACGATGAACAGCGTCACGGCGACGAAGGCGCCGAAGATCGAGATGTTCAGCACCGGGTTGTTGTCGACGGTCTCCCCCGCCGCGACGACGGCCGCTCCGAGGCCGTTCATCGCTTCCCAGAATCCGTTCACGAACCCGCCTCCTGTCGCTCGAGGTCGCGGCGGATCGAGGCCGAGATCGGGTCGAGCTTGTGGTTGGCGTACCAGACGTAGCCCATGGTGATCGCGAAGGTCGTCACGAACTGACCGAGCCCGAACAGCAGACCCACCGTGATGTCACCCCAGACGCGCTGCGCCATGAAGTCGGTCGCGAACGACGACAGCAGCACGTACACGAAGTACCAGACGAGGAAGACGATGGTCAGCGGCCACACGAAGCTGCGGTGTTTGCGCTTGAGTTCCTGGAACGGCGCCGAGTGTTCGACGGCGACGTAATCCACTGCGCCGGGCGGCGGCGAGTGGGTGGGCGATGCGTTCATGTGGCCTCCTTGCCTCATGGTGAGCAGCTCTCCGGCGGCCGTCGTCGTCGAGCGACCGCGGTGGTAGGGTCGACGCTACGAAAGGCGGCAACGAGGCCGTCACCCCCGGAAGTAGGTAGTGCGTGACAGCACTGGCGGCACCCGAGAACGACGCTCACCTGGTCTCCCGAGCGGTGGACGACCTCGCGCGCAGCACACGTTTCCCCGTCGTCTTCGGCGGCCTCGAGAGTCAGGGCTCGGTGCACGTCACCGCCATCGCCGGGGCCCGATCGCATTCGATCGACGACCTCGTGGTGAGAATCGGCCGCGGACTCGGCGGCGCCGCGATGGTCGAGAAGCGCCCGCGCCTCGCCCTCGACTACCGCACGGCACGCACCATCACCCACGACTACGACCGGGCGATCCTCGGCGAAGGCATCTCGACGCTCTTCGCCGTGCCGATCGTGACCGACGGGCGAGCGCGCGGAGTGCTGTACTGCGGCTCGTGGTCGCAGGCGCCCGTCGGCGACCTCGTCGCGCGGCCCGCCTTCCGGGCAGCCGATGCGATCAGCACCGAGCTGCGCATCCGCGACGAGGTGCAGCGGCGGCTCGCCCTCGCGCCGGCGCCCGAGGCCGCGGCGGGCCTGTCGGCCGCCGCCCGCGAAGACCTGCGCGAGAGCTTCGCCGAACTGCGCAGCATCGCCGCGACCGTCGACGACGCCGATCTGCGGGCGCGGCTGGCGGCAGTCGAACGCCGCCTGACGACGGTCGCCGGTGATGGGGCGAACCCGGCGAAGGATGCCGACGTGCAGCTCTCACCGCGCGAGCTGGACGTCCTGGCATGCTGCGCCCTCGGCTCGACGAACGCCGAGATCGGAGCCGCATTGAGCCTGAAGGAGGGCACCGTGAAGTCGTACCTCCAAGCCGCGATGGCCAAGCTCGATTCATCGACGCGTCACGCCGCCGTCGCGCGCGCTCGGCGCCTCGGCCTGCTCCCCTGACCCGGGCGGCCCTCCGAGACCCGCTGACTTCGTCGGGACCAGGCCGCGATGCGCAGGATCAGGCCGCGATGCGCAGGCGTCCGCGGTGCTCGGCGATGACCGCGGCGTACTCGGCGATCATCCGATCGCGACCCAACCGGCCGCGGGCCGCGAGCGCGGCCCCGGTGAACACGCGGCGCTCGTCGACGGCGCGACGCCACGCCGCGGCGACCGCGTCGGGGTCACGCGGGGTGACGATGCCGATCCCCGCGACGAGGCGGGCCGCGTCACCGACATCCGTCGTCACGGGAACGGCACCGCTTGCGGCGCCCTCGAGCAGGCACAGCGGAGCCGCCTCACCGAAAGCGCTCGTGAGCGCGACGACGTCGGCGGCGCGGTAGATCGCGGGCATGTCGTCACGGATGCCGAGGGCGTGCACGTGGTCGTCGCCCACCGTGGCGAGCATCTCGAGCAGCCGAGGGTTGTCGCGCGTCATGCCCGCGCCGCACATGACATAGTGCGCATCCGGCACCGCCCGGCGGTGTGCGGCCACCGACCGCAGGAACAACTCGGGGTCCTTCATCGCGTCGAACCGAGCCGCATAGGCGATCACGACCGCGTCATCGGGAATGCCGAGCTCGCGGCGCAGCGGGTCGTCTCCGCGGGTGATCGACGGCCGGAACCGCGACAGGTCGATGCCGTTGTCGACGACGTGGCGCCGGGAATCGCCGAGGACGGGCGCGTAAGCGGCATCCGTCGACCGGGCGCACGACACCGCGGCGGTGACGATGCGGCGACGGACGCCATCGGCGAGCCACGCCACCGCGTCGCCGGAGTGCTCGGGATCGGAGCGGTGCAGGCAGGTCACGACGGGGCGGGCGGGCAGCATCATCGCGTCGTCGAGCGCGAGCAGCAGTCCGAGCGGCTGCTCCTTGAGCGTGAGGACCACGTCGGCCGCGGCGATCGCGCGTGAGGCCGCGCGGAGCTGCCGCGACGAGAACGCGTGCGGTGCGTGCGGGGCCGCGCCCGCGGTCTTGCCCAGCGACGTGATGGCGATGCCGGCGGCGCGTAACGCGCGATAACGGGGATCGGCGGCCATGTGCTGCACGGTGGAGTCGCGCCGTGCCCGCGACGCGATCGCCAGGATGCTGTGGTGCTGCTCACCCCGAGCGTGGAGACCGCCGACGACCTCGCTGTGCAGGATGCGCGCCCCGCCCGCGAAGAAGCCCTCGGTGAGGGTGAGGACGCGAAGCGGAACGCTCATGGAGGACCTTCGGGATCGACGCAGCCGGTGCGATCCATCGTGCGGCAACGCCCGCCCGTGATGAATGAACCACGGACGAGCGTTGCGTGAACGAACGGCGTCGCCGTCGGTCCCGAGAGCCGGGGTCAGAGGATGGGCTTGCCTCCCGTGACCGCAAGGCGGGCACCGGAGATGTACGACGCTTCATTCGATGCGAGCAACACGTATGCCGATGCCAACTCCGCGGGCTGACCGGCCCGCCCGAGCGGCGTCTGCTCGCCGAAGGTCTCGACCGCATCGGCGGGCAGGGTCGCCGGGATCAGCGGGGTCCAGATCGGACCGGGTGCGACGCTGTTGGCCCGGATGCCGCGTTCGCCCAGCATCTGCGCGAGCGAGGCCGTGATGCTCGCGATGGCCGCCTTCGTCGCCGCGTACGGCAGGAGGTTGGGCGAAGGCTGGTCGGACTGCACGGAGCTGGAGCCGATGATCGCCGACCCCGGCCCCATGTGCGGCAGCGCCGCCTTGACGAGGTGGAAGTATGCATCGACGTTCGTCGCCCACGTGAAGTCCCACTCGTCGTCGGGGATCTCCTCGACGGTCTCGCGGTTCATCTGGAAAGCGGCGTTGCTGACGAGGATGTCGATCCCGCCGAGCTCCTCGACGGTGCGGCGGACGACCTCGCGGCAGTGCGCGGGGTCGGAGATGTCACCCGGGATGAGCACGGCGCGTCGGCCCGCCTCCTCGACGAAGCGCTTGGCCTCTTCGGCATCCTCGTGCTCGTCGAGGTAGCTGATGGCGACATCCGCCCCCTCACGGGCGTAGGCGAGCGCCACCGCCTTGCCGATGCCGCTGTCGCCGCCGGTGATCAGAGCGCGCTTGCCGGTGAGCTTTCCCGACCCGCGGTAGGTCTCTTCGCCATAGTCGGGCTTCGGCACCATCTGCTGGTCGGTCCCCGGGACGCTCTGCTGCTGGGGTTCCATGGTCATCCCTCTCTGTCGTCGAACGTTGCGTCTACCCGACCCCGACTGCGCCTCGGATTCACGGGGCTTGACACGCGGTGGCCTCATCCGTCATCTCAGTCGACGCCGCGGGAGCGGGCGGTCGCCACGGCGGCGGCGACCCCGCCGTCATCCCAGACCGGGCCGTGGCCGGGCAGCACGAGTCGGGCCGCCGTGTCGGCGAGCAGATCCAGCGAGCGAAGGGCCTCGCTGCTGTGGGCGGTCGCGGCGCGGGCGACGACGCGCGGGCCGGTCCGCCCCGTGTACGGATCGAGGGTGACGAGGGCGTCGCCGGTCAGCAGGATGCCGTGGGCCTCGAGGAGGAACGCGCAATGTCCGTCGGTGTGACCGGGCGTCGCGATCGGGAGGATGCCGCCCGCCAGGGGAATCGAATGGCCCGCGACGATGGTCGGGTTGGCGGGAACACCCGAGACCTCCAGCGCTCCTCCCGCGATCATGCGGGCGAG
Organism: Microbacterium sp. F1-18; assembly: GCF_052921305.1. Lineage (NCBI taxonomy): Bacteria > Bacillati > Actinomycetota > Actinomycetes > Micrococcales > Microbacteriaceae > Microbacterium > Microbacterium sp. F1-18. Next base: position 51,371 of record NZ_JBREVD010000003.1, read on the forward strand.
CACCGGCAGAGCTCCGGGGTAGCGCACGGGGTAGGGCCACCGCGCGGACTCGTGCGCGTAGCGATACGGATGCCGCGTCAGCTCCTCGTCGCCCGGATGCACGTTCGCCACGAGATGGTGCTCCTCGCGCAGCCGCTCGCACATCCCGACGTGGTCGAAGTGTCCATGGGTCAACAGCACGGTGTCGATGTCGGCGATACGCGCGCCGACGGCAGCGAGCGCCTGTTCGAGCAGCGGCCAAGTGCGCGGGAGTCCGGCGTCGACGAGGACGAGCCCATCGTGCGAGGCGATGAGGTAGGCGTTGACCCCGCCGCGCGCGAGCTGGAACACGCCCTCCGCGACCTCGGACACACGCGGCCGGAGTACGGACATCGCTCCTCCTTCGGTCGCGATCGATGATGCGGATCCCCACCGGCGAGCGCTCGGGGGTTGACAGGCCGGTCGGCAGCCACCCGCCACGCGGGCGCGATGGTCGCACCCGACTCGAGACGAGTCAAGGCCCGTGGCATCCCGTCTGGCGCGGACCTACGTTCGCCGCGCCGGCGCAGTCCGCGCTCGGCCGATCCCCAGGAGGCGAGATGTTCTTTCATCGACAGGAACTGCAGTTCGAGGCGCGCCCGGAGAAGCCCGACGCGATCTTCGCGCGGCGCATGCAGGAAGTGCTCGGCGGCCAGTACGGCGAGATCACCGTCGCGATGCAGTACGGGTTCCAGGCGTGGAACGCACACGTTCCCGGCAAGTACCGCGATCTGCTCTACGGCATCGGCGCCGAGGAGTTCGGTCACGTCGAGATGCTCGCGATCATGATCGCGCAGCTGCTCGAGAAGGCTCCGGCCGAGCAGTCCGAGGCCGCAGCGAAATCCGACCCCGTGCTCGGGGCCGTGATCGGCGGCATGGACGTGCAGGCCGCGATCGTCGCCGGTGCGGGTGTGCGCCCCGTCGACTCGAACGGCAACCCGTGGCAGGGCTCCTACGTGACGGCGAGCGGCAACCTGCTCGCCGACTTCACGGCCAACGCGAACGCCGAGATGCAGGGGCGGCTGCAGGTCGCGCGGATCTACCACATGACCGATGACAAGGGTGTCCGGGACATGCTCTCGTTCCTCCTTGCGCGCGACACGATGCACCAGAACCAGTGGATCCGGGCGGCCCAGGAGCTGCGCGAAGAGGGAGTGGAGGACATCCCCGTGCCGTCGAACTTCCCGCTCTCGAACGAGGCGCGCGAGCACGCGTACCAGTACATCAACTTCTCGGACGGCGCCGCGGCCGCCGAGGGTTCGTGGGCGTCGGGCCCGACCCCCGACGGCAAGGGTGAGTTCACCTACCTCGACGGGCCCGACACCTCGGTTCCGATGCCGCCGCCCACGCAGCCGGATCCCCGCTTCTACGGCACCGATGCGAAGCCGAACATCATCGACAAGGCCGAGGGCGTCATCCGCGACAAGCTCTGACGACCCCGGGCGACCCGGCCGTGCCCGGATGCAAGGGATCTCGCCCGACACCCCGACCGGATGCCGTTCCGGCCGGGGTGTCGGCGACGATCCCTTGCATCGGCGCGCGGCACGACGGCACGACGACACGGCACGAGGACAGCACGAACACCTGGAGAAAGGCGATCGATGAAGGCGATGACCTATCGCGGACCATACAAGGTGCGCGTCGAAGACAAACCCGATCCGCGGATCGAACACCCCCACGACGCGATCGTGCGGGTGACGCTCGCCGCCATCTGCGGCTCGGATCTGCACCTTTACCACGGCATGATGCCCGACACCCGGATCGGCCACACGTTCGGCCACGAGTTCATCGGCGTCGTCGAGCAGCTCGGTGGTGCCGTGACGAACCTCGCCGTCGGCGACCGCGTGATGGTGCCCTTCAACATCTTCTGCGGCTCGTGCTACTTCTGCGCACGCGGGCTGTTCTCGAATTGCCACAACGTCAACGCGAACGCGACCGCCGTCGGCGGCATCTACGGATACTCGCACACGGCGGGCGGCTACGACGGCGGTCAAGCCGAGCTCGTGCGCGTCCCCTTCGCCGACGTGGGTCCGACCGTCATCCCCGACTGGATGTCGGACGAGGATGCTCTCATGCTCACCGACGCCTACGCGACGGGCTACTTCGGAGCCCAGCTGGGCAGCATCGTCGAAGGCGACACCGTCATGGTGCTCGGAGCCGGGCCCGTGGGCCTCGCCGCGGCGCAATCGGCCTGGCTCATGGGGGCGGGACGGGTGATCTCGTTCGATCACCTCGACTACCGTCTGACGAAAGCTCGCGATTTCGCCCATGCCGAGACGGTGAACATCTCGGAGCACCGCGACGTCGTCGTGGAGATGAAGCGCATGACCGACTACCTCGGTGCCGATGTCGTCATCGATGCCGTCGGCGCGGAGGCGGACGGCAACGTCACCCAGCACGTCACCTCGGCCAAGCTCAAGCTCCAGGGCGGCTCGCCTGTCGCTCTGAACTGGGCGATCGACGGAACACGCAAAGGCGGATCGGTGTCGGTGATCGGCGCGTACGGTCCGCTGTTCAGCGCGGTCAAGTTCGGCGACGCCCTCAACAAGGGACTGACGCTGCGCATGAACCAGGCACCGGTCAAACGGCAGTGGCCGCGGCTGTTCGAGCACATCCGCGCGGGCTACATCTCACCGAGCGACATGATCACGCACCGCATCCCTCTCGAGCACATCGCCGAGGGATACCACATGTTCTCGTCCAAGCTCGATGACTGCGTGAAGACCGTCGTCGTCCCCTCGGAAGGCTGACCCATGAGCACGAACTCCGCTGAGATCCCGACCCCGTACACCGCGAGCGTGCCCCGACCGGCACCCGACCGCGCGGCGCTGCGCGCGCGCATTCCGGGCTGGGGCGTCGACCTCGACCCTGCGGATCGCCCGTCGGACACCGTCGAGAGGATCGACCCGGCTGCCGCCGACCGCGGGATGCCGCCACGGCAGGCGGACGACCCCGGCCGGGAGCGCTCGATCGAGCACGCGTTCCTCACGCCCGTGTACGGCACGGCGCAGCCGCTCCACGGCCTGTCGGGACGCATCCGCCGGCTGGCGTATGCACGCTTCAGCGAGGGCCGCGCCGCGCACTGGCTGCTGCTCGTGGCGGGCGACCGGGTCGAGGCCGTCGGCGCTCACGTGCGATCGTTCGCGACGACGCGGCCCGACAACCCGATCACCGAGACCGGGGTCCTGAGCGAAACGCGACGGCATCCGATCCGGTCGCGGTTCGGGCGCGGACGCATCGACCAGCGTCACACATGGCTCGACCCCATCCTCGTCGCGGGTCCGTGGGTGCTCGCGGGATGGATCGTCATCCGCGGCGCGCGCCGCGCATTCGGGCGCGGCTAGGGCGATCGAGGCGACCGCGGCGTCTCGGCAGCGGTCGCGGGATCGTCGAGGCTCCGGTGGACCGCGCCCGAGCTCGGTGCCGCCTCGGCACCATGTCGCAGGCAGGCCTGGACGAGGTCGGCGGCCGATCGCGTCGTCAGGCGCGGCGCGATGCGGTACCCCGCGAGGGCCGCGCGCGCCTTCCACCCGACCGCGACCCGCTCGCGCGGAACGACCGCGGCCCGCAGGATCGCGTCTGCGACGACCTCGGGCTCGTCCATCAGCGGCAGTCGCAGCGCTCGGCCGGCGTGGTTGCCCGCATGGCGCCAGAACGGTGTGCGGACGGCCCAGGGCAGCACCGCCGTCACCGCGACGCCGTCGACCCCCGCGAGCCGCAACTCCTGGCGCACTGCGCGGGTGAGCGAGAGAACGCCGGCCTTCGTCGCGGCATACGACGCCTGGGACGCCAGCGGGACGACGCTCTCGACCGACGCGGTATTGACGATGACGCCGCTTCCTCGCGCGACGAACCGGCGGAGTGCGACATGCATCCCGCGCATCACCCCGGCGAGGTTGGTGTCGACGATGCGGAGGTGCTCGTCGAGGGGTGCCTCCCAGAACGGCCCGATCGTGGCGACCCCGGCATTGCCGACCCAGACATCGATCGGCCCGAACATCCGCCCCGCCTCGCCGGCGAGGCGCTCGAGATCATCGGTGCTGCCGACATCGCCGGGCACGGCGTGCGCCCGACCGCCGCGCTCCCGGATGCGTCGGGCGAGGTCATCCAGCGCGTCCGCGCGGCGCGAGAAGACGACGATGCTCGCCCCGGCCGCGGCCGCCCGCAGCGCGACGGCGCGACCGATCCCGCTGGACGCGCCGACCACGACGATCGTCCGGCCGGCGAGGTGGGGGTGCGAAGTGGTCGCGCTCATCGATGCAGGATCGATCCGCGCGGCACGGATGCCGTACCCCGTTGCGCTCGTCCGCCGCAGCCGCTATTCGCGCGGCGGCTCTCAGGACCCGTCGCGCAGATCGGCCAGCGTGCGCTCGGTGAACAGGATGTCGGAGAACCGCACGTCACAGCCATCGCCCGTGGGGCTCTGCGCTTCGAAGCCGACACGGACCTCGTCGCCGCCTGCATGGGGCAGCGCGAAGGCTCGCACCATCGACCACGTCTCCCCGTCGGTCGACGCGTGGAAGGCGAACACGCGTCCGACGCGCGCGAGGCGCAGCCACACCGCGTCGCCGTCGACGTCGAACGCGTTGGCGTCGTCAGAGACGTCGCGGGTGACGACGGAGACCACCATGGGCGTGCCCGCGGGCGCGGCCTCGAAGCAGAGTTTCGCCCACCGGCGCTCGTCGATCCAGATCAGCAGCACCCCCGCGTCGAACGTCGCCCCGAAGTCGACGCCGACGCGTGCCTGAAGCGTGAAGTCCCCCGCGGGCGGCACCGCGGTCAGGCTCACGGCGTTCATCATCGACTCGGCCGCCGTGCTACCGGCTCCGCTGGGGTCGACGAACAGGTCGCTGTGCGGCTTCGCGGTGACGGCGACACCGTCCTCGCGCACCTCCCACGGCCAGGCCTCGGACGGAACGAGAGGAACGGGGAACGTGGAAACGACGACGTCGGCGGTGCTCATGCTCCCCAGTATCCCGGGAACAGAGCACCGCCGACGTCGGTGACAGCGCCGTGGCCGTCACCGATCGGTTCGGGCCTCCTCCGCGGCCTCTTCGGCCTCGGCGCCCTCTTCGGGAGACTCCGAACCGGCGGATGCCGCGTCGTCGCTCTCGTGCTGGTGCTCGTCGTCTCGTCCGTGATGGTCCGCGCTCATGTCACTTCTCCGATCGGCTCGTGTGACTCCCCGCGCCTGCGGGACACCTCCACTGTGCACGCGAAGCGGATGCCGCGAACCGGGCTTGCCCCGAGAGCGGATGCGTGCGAGACGCGCTCAGCTCCCGGGGCGACGCCGCGATGTCAGTCGGCGGTCTCCGAGCGGTGGCGGGGCTTGCGCGCGGGACGGTCGTCGCGGTCGCGGTCACGCGGGCGGTCATCGCGATCGAATCGGCCGCGCGGGCTGCGGCTCGGGCCGCCCGTGTCGACGCGGATCTCGATCGCCTTGCCCGAGATGCGGGTGTCGGCGAGCCGATCGAGCGTCGACTGCGGCATGTCGGACGGCAGCTCGACGAGCGAGAAGTCGGGGCGGATCTGAATGGCGCCGAAGTCGCCGCGGCTGAGGCCGCCCTCGTTCGCGAGCGCGCCGACGATCTGGCGGGGCTCGACACGGTGCCGCTTCCCCACCGCGATGCGATAGGTGGTCATGTTGGGGTTGCTCGCGCGCGGACGGCGCTCGGGGCGACCGTCACGATCGTCGCGGTCGAACGAGCGCGGGGCGCGGTCCTCTCGCGGAGCTCGGGCACGCGGCTCGGGGTCGGGCTCGAGCAGCAACGGGGTCTCGCCCTGAGCGACGAGGGCGAGCGCGGCGGCGACGTCGACCTCGGGGACGTCATGGTGACGGACGTAGTGGGCGACGATGTCGCGGAAGCGCTCGAGCCGTTCCGTCTCCTCCAGCGCCGCGGTGATGCGGTCGTCGAAGCGCGACAGGCGGGTGACGTTGACCTCGTCGACGCTCGGCAGCTGCATCTGCGTCAGCGGCTGGCGGGTCGCACGCTCGATCGCGCCCACGAGCCCGCGCTCGCGCGGGGTCACGAAGCTGATCGCGTCTCCGGTGCGGCCCGCACGCCCGGTGCGGCCGATGCGGTGGACGTACGACTCGGTGTCGGTCGAGATGTCGAAGTTCACCACGTGCGAGATGCGCTCGACGTCGAGGCCTCGGGCAGCGACATCCGTGGCGACCAGGATGTCGAGCTTGCCCGACTTCAGCTGGTTGACGGTGCGCTCGCGCTGCACCTGGGCGACGTCGCCGTTGATGGCGGCTGCCGAGTAGCCGCGGGCGCGTAGCTTCTCGGCGACCTCCTCGGTCGCGCTCTTGGTGCGGGCGAAGACGATCATCGCCTCGAAGTTCTCGACCTCGAGGATGCGGGTGAGCGCGTCGATCTTCTGCTGGTACGACACGATCAGGTAGCGCTGGCTGATCGTCGAGGAGGTCGTCGTCTTCGAGGCGACGGTGATCTCTTCGGGATCGTTGAGGTACTGCTTCGACATCCGGCGGATCGCTGCCGGCATCGTCGCCGAGAACAGCGCGACCTGCTTGGTGTCGGGGGTGTCGGCGAGGATCGTCTCGACATCCTCGGCGAAGCCCATCTTCAGCATCTCGTCGGCCTCGTCGAGCACGAGGTACTTCAGCTCCGAGAGGTCGAGCGTGCCTTTGTCGAGGTGGTCCATGATGCGGCCGGGGGTTCCGACGATCACGTGGACTCCGCGGCGCAGCGCCGAAAGCTGCACGCCGTAGCCCTGACCGCCGTAGACGGGCAGCACGTGAACGCCCTTCGTGCGCGACGCGTACTTCTCGAACGCCTCGCAGACCTGCAGCGCGAGCTCGCGCGTGGGTGCCAGCACCAGGGCTTGCGGGGTCTTCTGCGTCAGGTCGAGCCGGTCGAGGATCGGCAGCGCGAAGGCCGCGGTCTTGCCGGTTCCGGTCTGAGCGAGCCCCACGACGTCGCGTCCCTCGAGGAGCGTCGGGATGGTCGCGGCCTGGATCGCCGACGGTGTCTCGTAGCCCACATCAGAGAGCGCCTTGAGCACCTGCTCCCCCAGCCCGAGGTCGCGGAAGGTGATGACGGGCGGCTCGTCGACGGACTCGGATACAGACTGTTCAGCAGAAGTGGACACGCTTCAGGGTAGTCCGCCTCCGCCGAGATCGCATGATCGGCCCGGCGTGGCAGAGCCCGGTGCCCTAGCCTCGAAGCAGGTCGACGGACTCGAGGGGGTACCGATGCCGGAGTGGCTGCTCTTCACCATCGCGGCGGTGGTCTTCTCCGTCGCCGCGACGTGGTTGGCCAAGCGAGCGCTCGAGGCCCGCGTCGGCTGGGTGCGCGGACCGCTCGTCTCGCTCGTGGTCTTCATCGTCTTCGGGCCGCTCGGCATCTGGGTGCTGCGCGGCGCCGGCGTGCTGCAGGAGAACGGCCTGCTCACCGACGCGCCCGTCGCCATCGGCTTCGTGTTCCTCGTGCTGGCCTGGCTGTTCGCGATCGTCCTCATCGCCCTCATCACGCTCGAGCTCATGTGGCCGGCGCGCCCTCCGGTCGGCCCCATCACCTACGTGCGCGAGGCACTGCACCGGCGCCGACGCGCGGTGCGGTACGCCCGCATCGTCGCGATCGCCTCGCGCCACGGTCTCGGTGGGATGCGCAGCGAATCCGCGCGGGCCGAGTTGCCCCGGGCACTCGCGGCCACCCTCGACGACGCGGGCGTCACCTTCGTCAAGCTCGGCCAGATCCTCTCCACGCGCAACGACCTGCTCCCCGCCGAGATCACCAGCGCGCTCGCCTCCCTGCAGATGGACACGACCCCCATCCCCTGGCACGAGGCGAAGGCGGCGATCGAGAAGCAGCTGGGCCGGCCGATCGAGCTCGTCTTCGCCGACATCGACGAGACGCCGCTGGCGGCGGCATCCGTCGGCCAGGTCCACAGCGCTCATCTGAAGGACGGCCGCCCCGTCGTGGTGAAGATCCAGCGCCCGAAGGCACGCGCGCAGGTCGCCACCGACCTCGACATCATCGAGCGGGCGGCCGCCGACCTCGAGCGGCGCACGACGTGGGCGAAGGATGTCGGGGCCTCGGCCCTCGCCGCGCAGTTCGCGGTCGCCCTGCGTGAAGAGCTCGACTACCGCGTCGAGGTGGGCAACATGCAGATGCTGCGCGACTCGATGACGGCCGCCGATGCCCGCGCGGTGCGGATACCCGACGTCTATCCCGACCTGTGCACGGAACAGCTCATCGTCATGGAGCACGTCCAGGGCATCCCGTTCAGCCGACTGCCCGAGCCGGGAAGCGACGCACCGGGGGCCGTGGATCCCGAGCAGGCCACGCGCATCGCCGACGCCGTGCTCGACGTCATCGTCGGGCAGATCGCCCTGCGGGGCGTCTTCCATGCCGACCTGCACCCGGGCAATCTCATCCTCCAGCCCGACGGCATCGTCGCCCTCATCGACTTCGGCTCGGTCGGCATCATCGAACGCAGCATGCGGCGGCTACTGCTGCCGATGCTCGTCGCGCTCCACAACGAGGACGACTCCGGCGCGACGGATGCCGTGCTGATGCTCGTGAAGCCCCGCGCCGACGCCGAGCTCGACGTCGGGGCGCTGCAGCACGACATCGGCGTCATCCTCACACGACTGCACAACTCCAACTCCGACCAGCACCTCTTCACCGCGCTGATCGAGGTGCTCCGGCGCCACCGACTCGCACTCCCGCCCGGTCTGCTGCTCGGGTTCCGCACGCTCGGCGCCATCGAGGGAACGCTGCGGCGACTCGATCCCGACTACGACATGATCAAGCGCGCCCTCTCGCGCGCGCCGCAGTACGCCCTGCACATGGGCGACCCGCGGTCGGCGGCGATGACCGCTCAGGTGCAGGTGCAGCTCGGGATCGAGCGTGCGCGAGAGCTGCCCCGCCGGGTCGACGGGATCCTGAACGATCTCGAGTCGGGCCGGCTCACGGTGCGATTGCGCGCGCTGGAATCGCCCGACGACCGGTCGTGGGTCGAGTCGCTGACGGGGCGCTTCACCACGACGCTCGTGGGGGCCACCCTCGTGATCGTCGGCGTCATGCTCGGTGTCGTCCAGCACGGCCCGCTGCTGACCGACTCGGTGTCGGTGTTCCCGTTCCTGGGTAGTGTGGTCGGGCTCGGCGGCCTGTTGCTGCTGCTGCGTTCGCTACGCTCGGCGCTCATCCGCCGCGATGGAAGGTGACCCTGTGAAGATCCGCGACCTCGTCCATTTCGTCGCCGTCGCCGATACCCTGCACTTCCCGCGGGCCGCCGAGCACCTGGGCGTCTCGCTCGCCGTGCTCTACTCGTCGATCGACCGGCTCGAAGAAGAGGTCGGGCAGCCGCTGTTCGTCAAGGACGGCGGTAAGCCGCGACTCACGCCCGCTGGCACCCTGCTGCTCGCCGACGCGCGAGCCGAGGTCGCGGCTGCACCCGCGCCGGCGGTCGCGCCCCGGCAGAAGGCAGCGGGCGGCGGCAAGGCGAAGGCCTCGAAGGGATCGGGTCGCGCACCCATCGTGAAGGGCCAGCCCAAGCCCTACAAGAAGCGCCAGGGGCGCTGACCCCTCAGGCGCGGGAGCCCTCGACCGTCACCGCACCCGGGGGTCGACGAGGAACTTCATCGTGTCGGGGTCGGAGTTGCGCGCGAAGAAGCCCGCGAGGTCGTCGAGCCCACCACGCGCCGTGACGAGGTCGTCGACCCGCACCGCACCCGAGGCGACCAGCTCGATGGCGAGCGGCCACGTGTCGACGTATCGGAAGAGCCCCTCGACCACGAGCTCACGGCTCTGCAGCAGGAACAGGTCGAGGTCGACGGTCGCGGACCCCATGCCGACGAGCACGGCACGCCCGGCGCCGCGGAGCGACCGGAGGCCCGCGGCGATCGCCGCTCGTGCACCCGAAGCGTCGACGAACGCGTCCATACGGCCGTCGAGCTCGGCCACCTCGGCGGGATCGACCGCGCGTGTGGCTCCGTGCGCGAGCGCGACATCCCGTCGAGCCGCCACCGGGTCGGCCACGACGACCTCCGCGGCACCGAAGGCTCGCGCCGCGGCACCGGTCAGGATGCCGATGGGTCCGGCCCCGGCGACCAGCACCCTCGAGCCCGGCACCACCCCGGCCTTGCGCACCGCCGCGATACCGACCGACAAGGGCTCGAGCAGCGCTCCCTCGTCGTCGCTCATCGTCTCGGGCAACGGGTGCGCCGCATCCGCGGGCACCGCCAGGTATCGCGCGAACGCGCCGTTCTCGGGCGGCGCCGAAGGGAACCGCATCCGCTCGCAGAGGTTCGAGCGCCCGGCCCGGCATGCCGGACACCACCGGCAGGGGCGCTGCGGATCGATCGCGACGCGCTCGCCGATCCGGTGCTCGTCGGCTGCCGAGGCGACCGCAGCGATGACTCCCGCGGCCTCGTGACCGAGGATGAGCGGGCTCTCCACCACGAGGTCACCCACCCGGCCGTGCTCGAAGAAGTGCACGTCCGAACCGCACAGCCCGACGGCGGTGAGCTCGACGAGCACGTCGCCCGGTTCCATCACCGGCAGGGCGACGTCGCGGACCTCGAGCCGGCCCGGCGAGACCAGCACGCTGGCCATCATGCGGTCGGGGATGCCGATCATGCGTTCACCGGCCGCTTCGCCGATCCGGTCGCCGGGCCGGCTGCGCGAGCCGCGGCGTGTTCCTCGTCGTAGCGAGCGAGGGCCGCCGCGAGCTCGTCCGCACGGCGCCGCGCCGCCTCGGCCGGATCGAGCGAGAAGAGCAGCGTCTCGGGCAGTGACGTCGCGAAGTAGTCGACGCGCGCGGGAGCCGAGCGCAGCTCGCTCACCCGTGCCGCGACGCGTGACCGCAGGTCAGCGGCAGCTTCCTCGTCTCCCCGGGCGCAGGCGGCCCGCGCGCCGTCGAGCGATTCCGCGTCGATCTCGGCGGTCGCCGCTTCCGTCGCCGCCGTGCGCCAGGCGTCGTCGGCCGCGGCCGCGTCACCCAGGCTCGCCCGGCAATGCCCGAGCCGCAGCCAGAGGGCCGCACGACTGTCGAGCAGATGCCATGCCTCGCCGAGCGAGCGCGGCGTGTCGAGCGCTCGTTCGAGCAGCGCCGCTGCGCGCGCGGCGTCGTGTCCGAGTTCGCCGGCGCGCGCGATCGATGCCCGGGCGAACGCGCGGATCGCGACGCCCTCGCCGCCTTCCCAGGGCTGGAGCGGCCTGCTCAGGAGCAGGTCGAGGGCCTCGGCGGCACGCCCGGTCGTCGTCAGCAGGTCGGCCACCGTGACGAGCAGGTCATCGCGCACGATGAGCCGGTCTCGATACGGCTCGAGTCTCGCCAACCGGGCCGCTGCCGAGATGCCGCGCCGCTGCGCGAGCTGGTCGAGCTCGAACCACAGGCGCGGGTCGTCGCTCACCTCGACGGCCCGGTCGTACAGGGCGGCGGCGGCGTCGAGATCGCCCTCGACCTCCGCCGTGGCCAGCGCGGCGTTGCGCAGCAGCACGCCATCGCGCGTCGCGTCGTCGAGGGCCGCACGCCACTGCACCAACGCATCCGTCCGGCGGCCGCGGTCGTAGAGCCACATGCCGAGCAGCGCCCGCGCCCGCGCGTCAGCCGGATCGGCTGCAACGGCAGCTTCAAGGGCGTCGTGGGCGTCGAGCCCCGCGGGAAACACCCAGTCAGCGGGTGCGCGCTGCGCGCGATGGCGAGCGTCGGCGGCGGCATCCGTCTCGCCTGCCTCGTCGAGCAGCCGCGCCCGCTCGTACTCGGCGACCGGAGCGATGCCGCCGGTGCCGGTGGCCGAGGCCCCGGCCGCCGCGGCGAGGACGGCGAGCGCGTCGTCTCGCTGCCCCGCGCGGGCGAGATCGCCCGCGAGATCGAGCAGCATGAGCCCGTCGTCCGGCAGGGCGCGGCGAGCGAGGTAGGCGGTGAACACGTCGAGCCGATCGCTCTGCTCAAGCGTCGCGAGTTCAGCGTCGGCTTCGGACTCGCGCCCGAGACGGCGCAGCACGATCACCCGGACGTTGCGCGCGAGCGGGTCATCCGACCCGTGACGCAGCGCGTCGTCGAGGCGGCCGAGTGCGGCGAGGTCGCGCCCCGCCCGCGCGTCGAGCAACCCCATCTGCACGCTGGCGGGGTGCGCCCACCGCACATCCCAGGCGGCCTTCGCGAACGCGTCGTAGGCACCAGCGTCGTGGCCCCGGCGCGTCTCGACGAGTCCGAGGCGGTAGTGCGCCTCGCCGTCCGCGGGGTTCGGGTTGCGGAACGTGAGGCGCTCGACGGCTGCGCGTAGGTATACGGCAGCCACGTCGTACTCGCCGCGAGCGTAGGCCGAGGCGCCGAGCGCGGTGTTCGAGCGTGCGTCGCCCGGGTCACGGCGAAGCGCCTCTTCCCAGTAGGGCTCGGGATGCCGTGTGGGATGGCGGTACTGCGCCAGGTGAACCCCCGTGAGGTAGAGCTCGTCGGCTGAGGCGATGTCTGCGGGCAGCGGCGGCTCGGTCGCGACGGCGGGCTCGGGCGCGCCGTCGTCATCCGAGCGCGGCCGCCACCGGATGAGTTCGCGATCGCCGTCGTGGACGATGACCTCGATCCGGGTGGCGTCGACCCCGTGGGGGCAGGGCATCGAGTCGATCCAGGGGCGGCCCGGCCCGAGGTCGACGACGCGCTCTTCCGTGTCGGCCCCGAGCGTCACGCGCACGCGGGCGCCAGGCGCATCCGAGGTGACGGCAACGCCGATGTGCACGTGACCCTCCTCGAGACGCACCGAGACGGCGGCATCCCTCGTGGCCTGATGCGCGGCGCCGATGCCGGTGATCGGGAACCAGAACTGCGAGAACGTCTTGACCTCGCCGGGCGCGAGGTACGAGAAGTCGGGCTGGTTGTCGGTGTACACACCGGCCATCAGCTCGACATAGGGGCCGTCGCCGTCGGTCAGCTGGTCGTCCCAGGCGTGGCCGAAGGGGGCGTTGCCCCACGTCCACTGCTTCTTGCCCGGCGCGATGCGGCGATCGGCCCAGTGCACGAAGCCCGCTCCGGCCGCGTGGTCGTAGCCGCCGAAGAAGTCGTCCCGCGTCTCGACCACCATGTACGACGTCGGCACGGGGATGTTGCCGTAGTAGTCGATGCGGTCGGCATCGGGGTGGGCCGCATCGACCCGAGCCGGGTAGTCGACGCCGTAGTAGGGGCGGTCGGCTCGTGGGAAGGCTGTGATGGCGCGACGCGCGTGATCGGCGACGTACCGGACGTCGGTCGGGAAGAACGACTGGTAATCCTCGTGCGCTCGCGCGGCGACGTTCGCCCACCAGAGGAACGTCTGCGGCACCTCGGTGCGGTTGTGCAGCCGGGCGCGCAGCTCGATCAGCGAGCTGTCGGGACGCAGGCGGATGCCGTGGGTGCCGCGCATGCGCGCGAAGGGATCGTGATCCGACATCCAGACCGTGACCGCCCCGTCGGGTTCGCGTTCGATCCAGCTCTCCATGGGCAGGAAGGTGGCGGGTCGGTGATGCTGCGGCCAGTTGAACTCGACGCCTCCCGACACCCACGGACCGGCGAGCCCGACGAGGGCGGGCTTGATCACGTTGTTGCGGTAGAAGAAGTCGTACTCGGCGGTCTTGTCGTAGCCGATGTGGATGCGGCCGCCGAGCTCGGGGAGGAGCACCAGCCGGATCCAGCGGTTCTCGAGGTGCACGGCACGCCAGTCGCGGTCGCGCGGCTCGGCGGCGATCCGCTCGGTGAAGGGCAGCGGGTACACCCGTCCGCTCGACCCCTGGTAGACCCGGCGGTCGAAGAACATCGGAAGCTTCTCCGGTGGCGCCGGCTCGTACGTGGGAATCGTGAGCGGCTGCTCCCAGACGGCCACGCCGCCGTCGTCGAGCGTCACCTGCTCGTCCGCGGGCGGCTCGGGAAGACGCAGCGAGGATGTCGAGGTCGAATGCATGCCTCCAGCGTCGCCGAGCGAACCCGGCCGCGACATGGCGGAAGCGGCCGTGCACCTGGACGATCCGCCGATGTGTCAGGATGACGATCATGGCCATCTCAGACGGTTTCGCGGGCGAACGCCTGTGCGTCGTGCCAGCACCGGCGATCACCGCCGCGCTGCAGCGCCCCGTGACCCGCCGCCTGGTCGTCACCGACGCCGGCTGGTTCCCGCATGCCGCCGATCATGGTCGCACCCGCGACCGCGGCATCCGCACGACGATCGTCATCGTCTGTACGGCGGGCTCCGGGTGGGTCGAGATCGGCGGCACGCGCCACCGCGTGCAGGCGGGCACCGCGGTGGTGATCCCGGCCCGCACGCCGCACGCCTACGGCGCGGATGCCGACGATCCCTGGACGATCTGGTGGTGCCATGTCGTCGGCTCCGACGTCGACGACCTCACCGCGGCGATCGGCACCACGGCCGCACGACCGCTCGTGCGCCTCCACAGCGTCGAGCGCGCGGTGTCGCTGCTCGACGAGATCGTGCGGGGGCTCGAACGCGACCAGTCGCCCGTGCGTCTGGTCGCCGTCACGGGTGCCGCGTTCAAGCTCATGACCCAGCTCGCGTCCGACCAGGCACTACCCGAGCGCGGCGACCCGCTCGAGCGCGCGATGACGTTCCTGTCCGAGCGGCTCGACAGCGCAGTGCCGGTCAGCGAGCTGGCGGCACTGGTCGGGGTGTCGGCATCCCATCTCACGTCGCTCTTCCGGCGCGCGACGGGCGGCGGCGTCCTGGCGTACCACACGGCGCTCCGGATGACGGCGGCGCGCACCCTCCTGGAGCGCACCGATCGCACCGTCGGCCAGATCGCGACAGACGTCGGCTACAGCGACCCGTTCTACTTCTCGCGGCACTTCCGACGCGTGCACGGGATGAGCCCGAGCCGCTACCGCGAGGAGCGTCGCGGATGACGCCGCTCAATCCCGGTCGTCGGCGGCCGTCGTCGGGGCAGCGAGGATCTCGGCGTTGAGGCGCCGCTGCCACGCGACATCCGACCACTGCGGATGATGGGGCGCCGCGTTCGAGCTGAGCACCATGCCCCACACGCCGTGCTCGAGCGCCGTGCGCACGCCGTGCTCGGCGAGCTCGGTGCCGACGGGGCCGTCTTCGAAGTCGGCCCGGAGCGGGGTGTAACCCACCCAGCCCTCCCCCACGACGGCGGGGATGCCGCGGCGCCGCGACCACGCGGCGAGCGCCGTCACTCGTGACCGGATCTCGCGCAGCATCTCTTCGCGGTAGAGCCCGTAGTGGTTGTAGAGCCACCGGTCCCACAGGTCGGGGTCGACCCAGTCGTAGCCGTAGATCTGCTGGTCGGTGATGACGGTGGCCTCGAACTTCCAGTCGGCGGCCCGGCCGTACTCGGCGAACGAGGGCGCGTCGTCGACCAGCAGCGCCCGCATGGCCTCACCCGGGAAGCCGTCGGTGCCTTCGGAACGGATGTCGATGCGTCGCTGCAGCGCATCGAGCACGCCGTACGCGTAGACGTGCAGCTGCGCCACCTGGAATCGGTCGGACAGCCCGACGAGATCGAGGAAGGGGGCCTTGCCGTAGCTCGCGGTGACGAGGTGGCCGGGATGCGCGGCACGCACTCGATCGAGGGCGGCGTCTCCGCCGTCGGCGAAGGCGGGGACGATCGAGAAGTCGACCTCGTTGTGGAGCTCGGTGAACGCGATCGTGTCGGCCAGCCCCGCGGACTCGATCTCGTCGAGCATCCGGATCGTCGCCGTCGCCAGGACGTCGTAGCGCTCGGCGAGCGGCACCGCATCGATCGCGCGGAACCAGCGCTCGTCAGCCGCGAACGCCGGCGACTGCTGGTACTCCCAACTTGCGAGGATGACGACGATGCCTCGTTCACGGGCACCGCGCAGCAGATCGAAGAAGCGCGAGCGCAGGTCGAGCCGGTAGCCGCCGGGCACGTCGTACCACCGCGTTCCGTTGCCGAACACCTCGCCGTGCGGCGAGCGCCCGAGCCCCTCGATCTCGAGGTCGCTCGCGAGGTCGTCGAGCCCGAGGCCGCCGAACAGCAGTAGCGGTGCCGCGCAGATGCGGACGGCGTTGTAGCCGCGATCGACGGCCTCATCGAGCGCGGCGCCGAGGTCGGCGTAGGGCTCGCCGTCGCCGGCACGCGTGTACCAGGAGAAGTCCCAGAGCGTGATCGTCAGGCGCGGCGGAAGGTGCGCGGGCACGACCCCCGTCAGCGCGCGGGTGTCGGGGGCTGGGTCGTGTCCGGAGCCGAGATAGCGGGTCATCGGGTCATCCCTTCGTCGCGCCGGCGGTGAGACCGGCTCGCCAGAATCGTTGCAGAGCGGCCATGACCACGATGAGCAGGACGGCCGAGACCGCGGCTCCCGTGACGACGAGCTCGTAGTACAGCGGCGCTCGCTGCGTCTGACCGTTCCAGAGCATGAGCCCGAGGGTGACCGGGAACGTGCGGGCGTCGTTGAGCATGACGAGCGGCAGCAGGTAGTTGTTCCAGATTCCCACGAACTGGAACAGGAACACCGTCACGAGGGCGGGCGCCATCATGCGGGTGGCCATCGTCGCGAAGATGCGCACGTCGCCGGCACCGTCGAGGCGCGCAGCCTCGATCACCTCGTCGGGCACGCCCGCGGTGGCATAGATGCGGCAGAGGTACACACCGAACGGACTGACGATGCTCGGCAGCAGGAACGACCAGTACGTCCCGGTCAGGCCCACCGCATTGAACATGAAGTAGGTCGGCAGCGCGATGACGGTCGCGGGCACGAGGACGCCGCCGAGGATCATCGCGAACACCGCTTCACGCCCGGCGAAGGCGTACTTGGCGAACGCGTACCCCGCGGCCCCGCTGAGGACGGTGGCGATGAGCGCGCCGAGCCCCGAGTAGAACAGGCTGTTGAGCAGCCACTGGGTGTAGATGCCGCGGTCGGTCGCGAAGAGGTTCTGAAGGTTGGTCAGCGGCTGCGGGGCGTCGCTGAACCAGAGCCCGAACGAGCCGAACAGGTCGGCGTTGCTCTTGGTCGCCGCGAACAGCACCCACACCACCGGCAGCGCGAAGTACACCAGGGCGGCGACGAGGACGGCAAGGGTCGGCAGCGACCCCCAGAAGCCGGCACCCGGTCCCCCGGCGCCGCCGCGGCGGGCAGCGCGGCGATCGGATGCCGCGCCGGTGGTGACCGAGCGGGTGGATTCGGTGACGGGTGCGATCACCATGCGCGGTTCCCCTTCCGATTGACCAGCCGCAGGAAGACGAACGAGAACACGAAGGCGATGACGGCGACGATGACGGCCATCGCGGCGGCGAGATTCGGGTTGCTCTGCGTGAACGCCTGGTTGTAGGCGGCGAGGTTCGGTGTGTAGTCGGTGTTGATGGCGGTCGTCAGCGGGCGGAGCACGAGAGGTTCGACGAACAGTTGCAGCGTGCCGATGATCGTGAACACCGTCGTCAGTACGAGCGAAGGCCTCAGCAGCGGCAGCTTGATCTCCCACACGATGCGCCATTCGCCCGCCCCGTCGATGCGCGCGGCCTCGTACAGGTCGGCGGGCACGGCCTGGAGCGCCGCGATGAGGACCAGCATGTTGTAGCCGGCGAACGTCCAGATGCCGATGTTCGCGATGGCGAACATGACGGTGCCCGATTCGAGCGGGGCGGCCGAGATGCCGAGGGCGGAGAGCCCCTGGAGGATCGGACTCGTGCTCGGCACGTAGAGGAAGCTCCACAGCAGCGAGGCGATGACGCCCGGCACGCCGTAGGGCATGAAGAACGCCACGCGGAAGAACTGCGGCCAGCGGGCCCGGGTCGACTCGAGCAGCAGGGCGAGCACCGCCGAGAGCACGACCATCAACGGCACCTGGATGAGTGCGAAGACGGCGATGCGTCCGAGGCTCGAGACGAACGCGGGGTTCGCGAGCGCCCGGACATAGTTGTCGAGGCCGACGAAGAGCGTTTCCGGCGCACCGAGCCCGAGCCCGCTCGCGCGGACCGAGAAGAGGCTCTGCACGATCGCCCAGACGATGGGGGCGACGTAGAAGACGGCGAAGGCGAGGAGGAACGGGCCGAGCAGCAGCAACAGCGGCAGTCGGCTTCGGGTGGTGTGCATGCGATTCCCTTCGGGGCGCGACCGGGAGGGGCGGGTGGCGTCGCTGCCACCCGCCCCGTTCGGATCAGTCGGCGACCGAGATCCCCTTCGCCGTCATCTCGGCCACCATCTGCTCCTGCACCTTGGCGTAGGCCTCGGTGAGGGGCGTGCCCGACTCGACAGCGGCAGCGACCTCGTCGAGGAGGCTCGCGTTGAGCGCGTCGACCAGCGGCGGCCACTGCCAGTCGCGTGCCACCTGCTCATTCGACTCGGCGAAGACATCCCAGATGTCCTGGCCGCCGAAGAACTCGAACACCTCGGGGGCCGATTGGATCGAGGGGATCGAGTCGACGTCGGCGATCGCGGGCCAACCGGCACCGTTCTCGGTGAGCAGGCTCACGCTGTCGAGGTTGCTGTTGAGCCACAGGGCGAACTCGGCCGCCTGCTCGGGGTGCGCCGAACCTTTCAGCACGACGTTGGCGGAACCGCCCGACCAGCTCGCCGAGCGGGGGTTCGCCTCGTCCCACTGCGGCATGAGTCCGACCGACCAGAGCCCC
This sequence comes from Microbacterium sp. F1-18, assembly GCF_052921305.1. Taxonomy (NCBI): domain Bacteria; kingdom Bacillati; phylum Actinomycetota; class Actinomycetes; order Micrococcales; family Microbacteriaceae; genus Microbacterium; species Microbacterium sp. F1-18. Next base: position 69,949 of record NZ_JBREVD010000003.1, read on the forward strand.
GAGGTCTCGGGGGCGTTGTTGCGGATGATCGCGTCGGCCCACGAGCCGCTCATCCACGACACGATGCGCCCGGCCTGCACGTCGGCGAACCACTCGCTCGACAGGTCGGCCTGCACCTTCACGAGGTCTTCGTCGATGAGGCGCTGCCAGTACTCGGCCATGCGCAAGGTGTCGGGGTTGTCGATCGCGACCTTCCAGGCGTCGCCCTCGACCTGGAACCAGGGTTCGCCCGCCTGTTCGGCGAGGCCCTCCATCCAGGCGGCCTGGTTCGGCGCGAACGCCGCGATGTAGCGGTCGGGCGCCGTCGCCCGCACCGCGACGGCGGCCGCGTAGAAGTCGTCCCACGTCGCGGGGGCCTCGGTGATGCCCGCCTCGGCGAACACGTCCGATCGGTAGTAGAGCCCCATCGGGCCCGCCGCCTGCGGGATGCCGTACACCCGGTCGCCGAACGTCGTCGCGCCGATCTGCCAGTCGGAGAAGACGTCGACGTCATCGCCCACGTAGTCGGTGATGTCTTCGAGGGCGCCGTTGAGCAGGAAGGTCGGCATCTGGTCGTAGCCGACCTGTGCGACATCCGCCGGGTTGCCGGCCTGGACATCCGAGAGCATCTTGGCGTAGCCGCCCTCGGCGCCCGAGACGATCGTCTGCAGCTCGACCTGGATGTCGTCGTGCTGCTCGTTGAAGAGGTCGACGGCCTGGTCGATGCCGGGCACCCAGGTCTGGAACGTGAGGGTGACCGGACCCTCGTCGGCGGGTGCGGAACAGGCCGCGAGCGGCGCGATGACGGCGACGGTGATCGCGAGCGGAAGAAGGCGACGGCCGCGGAGCCGCCGGGGTGGAGTAGACATCGATGCCCCTTTGCATGTGTGCGACGAGCTGCTCGGGTAGCAGCCGGATTTCACACGCTAGAACCGGTGATGCCAGGCGGACATAGCCGAATGAGCGTGTGCCCTGGACGATCCGCTGATCGGTCGTCGCGCATGACGGCCGCGCCGGGGGGATGCCGAGACGCCTCATAAGCGGCTCTCATACGGTGGAAGGAACGGAGGGAGCAGGGATGTCGCACGAAGCGGTCTCGAACGAGGCACGGGCCACCATCGGGCGGGGCGTGGTGCGGGGCACTCACGCGAACGGGATAGACCGCTACCTCGGCATCCCGTACGCGAAACCGCCGGTGGTCGAGCGCCGGTTCCGCGTCGCCGAACCGGTCGACCCGTGGGACGGCGAGCGCGACGCGACGCGGTTCGGTGCGACCGCGCCGCAGACCCCCTACCCCGGCGCCCTCGGCGAACTCCTCACCGTGCCGACGATCGAGGGCGACGACATCCTCACCGTCAACGTGTGGGCGCCCGCGGAGGCGGAGAATGCGCCCGTCGTTCTGTGGCTGCACGGCGGCGCGCTGGAGCGCGGCGCTGCCGCCCAGACGATGTACGACGGCACCACGTTCGCCCGGGACGGCATCGTCTTCGTCTCGGCGAACTACCGGCTCGGCGTCGAAGGCTTCAGCGTGCTCGATGGTGCACCCCTCAACCTCGGACTGCGGGATGCCGCGGCGGCGTTGCGCTGGGTCAGCGACGAGGTCGGCGCCTTCGGGGGCGATCCGGCGCGCATCACGCTCATGGGCGAGTCGGCGGGCGGTGCCCTCGTCGCCGCGCTCGTGAGCGAGCCCTCCTCTCGCGCTCTCGTCGCGGGCGCCATCATCCAGTCGGGACCGCTCGAGGCCGCCGAGCCTGACAGAGCACGCCGCGCGTCTGACGCGGTGGCCCGCGAGCTCGGCATCCCGACCACTCGTGACGCCTTCGCCGCGGCGCCGATCGCCGATCTGCTGAGTGCCCGTTCGCGAGCGTCGGCGGGGTCGAGCCCGCTGCGCGGCGCTCCCGGTTTTGTGCTCGCTCTCGACGAGGAGTCGCTGCCCGAGGCGCCCGAGATCGCGCTGCGGTCAGCGGATGTGCCGGTCCTGATCGGGACCAACACCGACGAGTACCGCCTGTGGCTCACGCCCGAGGCCATCGCCGGGATCGGGCATCTGAAGGCGTGGGTCGCGCGACGAGCTATCGGTGTGCCGGAGCGGGCGGCGCGGGCCGTCGCGCGCGCCTTGCCCGGCGCATCGCCCGGCGAGGTGCTCGGTCAGCTCCTCACCGACCGGATGCTGCGCGCCCCCGCCACGCGGATCGCCCGTGCCCGCACCGCGCCGACGTTCGTCTACGAGTTCAGCTGGCGCAGCCCCATCCGGGGTTTGGATGCCGCGCATGCCCTCGAGATCGGCTTCGCCTTCGATCGGCTCGGCGACCCCGAGGCGCTGCTGTTGGCGGGCCCCGACGCGCCCGCCGACCTCGCGCGCGACATGCACGCGGCGTGGGTCGCTTTCATCCGCGACGGCGACCCCGGGTGGCCGCGCTTCTCGACGTCGTGCATGACGCGCATCTGGGATGCCGCGAGCCGCGATCTCCCGCAGCGCCGAACCGAGGTCATCGACGCGCTCGGCTGAGGCCGGCATACGCGAAAACCCACGCCGCGGCTAGGGCCTCTCGGCAACTCGTCGGCGGTGCGACAGTTTCCTCGGGACCTCTCGCACCGACGAACGGAGCCGTCATGACCGACGCCAACACCTCACCTGCCACGGCCGATGATGACGCCACGCCTGCTGCCGCCGCCGCCGACACGGCCGACCACGCGTCCACGCCCGACCAGCCCGAGCGCCCGAAGGGCGTGACGGGCGCGGCTTCGCGGGTCGTGCACGGCGTCGGGGATGCCGGCAAGGGCGCCATCCACAAGGTTCGGGATGCCGCGAAGGAGGCACTGCCCGACGCCGTACCCGACGTGGCGGACAGAATCGTCGACGCGGCCGCCGGGTTCGCCACCGCCCGGATCGATCAGAACGTCGCGATCGCCGACGGCGCGCTGAGCCTCACCCGTCGCACCGGCAAGGCCGCGCGCATCGCGGCGGTCATCGGTGTCGTCGCCGTCATCGCCGTACTCATCGCCCGCCGCTCGTAGGCGGCGTCACGCGCCGGCGGAGTCGAATCGCGCTCCGCCGCGCTCGCCCCGGATCGAGAGCATGATCGCGAGAGCGATCCATCCGATCAGGGGCAGGACGATCAAGAAGAACCACATGCCGCTGCGGTCGGTATCGTGCAGCCGGCGCCACGTTACCGCCAGCATCGGCAGCAGGGTGACCAGCGAGAACACCAGCACGATAACGTCGGGTAGATCCTGCACGACCCGGGTGTCGATCGGTCGCCAGTCCCCGGTGACGAGGCCGTTGATGATCTGCACGACGATCGGGAACAGCACGACAACGAGCATCGGCCACCAGAACTCGGACCGACTCGCACGCCCGCGGAAGTTCGCGTAGTTCTGGACGAACCGCCGCAATGCGACGAGCGCAGGCGCGCCGACGTAGGGCCGGGTGAGAGGGGGCTCGGTGAGACGGTTCGGTCGGGGTGTCGCTTCACTCGTCATCCCCCGACCCTACGCGGGGCGCCTCACCCGGCGTTCACCGGAACGCGCGACCGATCGACGCGCCGATCTGTGAGATCTGCAGCCAGATCGCGGCGTTGTACAGCGGCCGCATCACTCGACGCAGCAGGGGAAGAGCCCGTCGCTTCGCGGTGCGCTCCCACCCCTGCTGGATCAGCAGCCGGGTGCCGCCGGCAGCGGGTTCCAGCACGATCCGCATGCGGCGCCGGTTCGACTTCGGCGAATCGGGCCAGGTCGTCACCCACTCGATCGCGCTCGTCGGCTCGCTCTCGACGAGCTCGATGCGGGCACGGCGACGCTCGGGATTCACCCGCTGCGGCTTGCCGTTCGGCGCGGTCTCGAGCGCGTAGGCGGTCCAGCTCGCCCCCGGCTCGATCTCGTCGGGCAGATCATCGACCCGGCCGAAACCGGGATCCCACTCCGGCATCCGTGCGGGATCGCTCAGGAGCGCCCAGACCTCCGCGACCGGGGCGGAGACATGGGCTTCGCCGGCGCCCGAGATCGACGCGCCGTCATCCATGGCCCGGCTCGGTACGGCGGGGTACCGCTCCGCCTGATCGAGAACCTCATGCACCTGCTGGGGAGTCGTCTCGAGGCGCTCGAGAATCGCTGCGATCAGCCCGCTGCCCTCGGCGAGCAGTTCGCGCAGCACCGCAGCGGCGTCGCCGCGCTTTCCGCCCTTGGCCGCGCGCCGCAGCACCTCGAGGGCGCGGTCGTTCCACTCGAAGTCACCGCGCTCGTGGTAGGTGATGCGACCGGGGCCGGGGGCCGCCGCTTGCACCCCGAGCGAGGCGAGTTGATCGGCGTGCTGCTGCTCGACCGCCGCACGTGTGCGTTCGAGGTCGACGCTCAGGGCGCGCAAAACCTGCCCGGCGACCTGCTCGTTGATCGTCAGCGCCAGCAGCAGGTGGTCGATGTCGCCGCTCTGCTCGCCGAGCCGGGAGGCTTCCTCCGCACCGGCGAGTGACAGTTCGTACATCGTCGCGGTCGCGACCGTCAGCTTGCTCATCGGGTTCTCCTCGGGATGTCGATGGTCGGGTCGATCCGTTTGGCGTACTTCTTGTGCACGGCCTGACGCGAGACGCCGAGCGCATCGGCGATCTCCTGCCAGCTCATGCCCGCGCGCAGGCCGGCCTCGACCTGCGCGAGCTCGAGGCGTTCCGTGAGGGAACGCAGCGACGCGATGGCACGCAGCCCCGCGCGCGGATCACGCGTGTCTGCGGCGACGCCGGCGATTCGAGTGGATTCCATGTAAGCAACCTAGGTTGCTCGGAGCGCGCTTGTCAACCTTAGTTGCTCACGAGCTGCGGGGCGCCTTGTGCCATCAACCTGATACATTTTGTTTCACCATCGGGGTACAAGCGAAAGGCGTCACGCATGCTCATCCCTTCTCTCGCGACCTTCGGGCCCCTCGAACTCACCGGCGCCATCGCGACATGGCCGCCAGTGTCATTCGTGCTCGGACTCGTCGCCGCGGCGACCGTCGTCGCGATCCGCGCGAACACGAGCGGTGGCGCCGAGCGCGGATCCGGGCTCATCGGAGAGCGCGGATCCGCGCTTCGGCGCCGGTACGCCGGGGAGCATGTCGCCCTGGCCGTCGCGGGCGTCGCCGTGGCTCTGGGCTTCTTCCTCGAGTTCTTCTTCCGCGGCTACGTCTGGGACGGCTCCGGGGCGTCGTGGTGGCGTGTAGCGGCGCCGCTCGCCGTCGCACTGACCGGCATCATCGCCGCGCTCGCCATCGTTCGCACGCGCGGATCGGGCGCGCCCGAGCGTCCCGTATCGCCGCCGGTGCGGAGGTCGTGGGTCTCGTTCAGCTCGCCCATGACCCTCGTCGCTCTGACGATCACAGCGCTCGGGCTCGTCGCGACGACCGTCGCGGCCTGCCTCGCCTCGTCGCCGAACGATGACGGCGATTGGCTGTGGCTCGTCATCCCGATCCCGAATGCAGCGGATGTCGATCCCCTCCGCGTCGTGTTCTATGGCTGGGCCTACGGCGTTCCCGCCCTCGTCGGCCTGACGCTGCTGGTGATCGTCGTCTGGCGGGCCCTCGACCGCAACGCCGCGCGGTCGTTCCTCCGGCCCGAGACCGTCGCACTCGAGCGCGCAGCCCGCCGCCGCACCGCCGGCGGCATCGTGTGGCTGGCGACGGGCGCGTGCCTGCTCGCGTTGGGGGCAGCGTGGCGTCTCATCGGCAACGCGGCCTCGACGACGACCCTGATGATCGACGGCCCGGGCACCACCACCTCGTACGACGTCGCATGGCGATACGCGGAGCTTGCATCTCTCGCCGGCGCGGCCGCGCCGATCGTCGAGATCGTGGCCGTCGGCATGCTCCTCGTCGTCGGCGGTTCGCTCGTCCCGCGCGCCGATCGCGACTCGGTCGCCGCCGCGATCGCCCCCGCGCCCGGAGCGCCGGGGACGGATGTCGGGTACGCCCGATGACCATCACCCGGCCGCTTTCCAGCGCCGACGAGAGCACGCCGTCGCGCGAGATCTATCTCCAGCTGCGTGGGCTCATCGTGTCGGGCATGCTTGCCGCGAATGAGCGCCTGCCCACCGTCCGTCAGACCGCCGCCGACCTCGGCGTCGCGCCCGGCACCGTCGCGAAGGCCTACAAGCTGCTCGAGCAGGAGGGGCTCGTCGTCAGCCGCACCGCCGCCGGAACCCGCGTCGCCGAATCGGCGGCGGTGCTCCCCCACGCCGTGCTCAAGCGCATCCGCGAGCTGACCGACGAGGCGCTGCGCACCGGAGCGGGGCTCGACGATGTCATCAGCGTGCTGCGTGCGCAGTGGAGCGCTCAGACCGAGCAGCCGCCGGCCGATTGAGGCAGGGGTCGGGCTACAGCCCACCCCGGATGACGACGACGCTGTCACTGATCTGTTCACGGCCCGGGCGGTTCTCGGCATCCGGCAGGTAGCGGAAGTCGCCGACCTCGACGGCGGGCCCTCCCGTGATGATCGTCCCGAGTCCGCCGCCGGAGGAGCATGCGGTGCTCTCGAAGTTGCCATCGCGGAGCTGAATGAGGCAGATCTCGTCGTCCTGGCTCTTCGCGAGGAACAGCTCGACGCCGTCCACCTCGCCGACGAAGCGCGTCGTGTCAGACGCGATGCCGTCGGCTGCCCGCGCGTCAGCGACGACGTCGCGGTCGGTCTGCTCGGTCGCAAACTCGGGCAGATCGCCTGCCGAGCAGCCGGCGAGCAACAGGATTGGTGCGGCCAGGAGCAGTGATTTCATCAGCGATCGCATGCCTGCACCCTATCGACCGGATTGTCGGGGAGTCGGGCTCCACTGACGCGGCCACCCCCGATGACCTGACTTCACGCACTCATCGCGGGGTCTGTTCACGATCAGCGAGTTCGAAAAGACGCCCGGGTTCGACCTGGAGTGCATCGCAGATCGCGGTGAGCGTCGTGAATCGGATCGCTTTACCGCGATTGTTTTTCAGGGCCGACAGGTTCGCGATCGTGATGCCAGTCCTTCGAGCCAGCTCGGTCAGTGTGACGCCACGCTCCTGCAGCACGTCATCCAGCAGAATGCGCACCCGATGAGGCGCCCCGGGCGAATGGTCAGATGACACCGTCCGCCTCTTCCGAATATCGCGCTCCCGCGTCGAGTGCCACGCGTATGGCGATCGCTACGAGGCCGGCGATAACGAGTGGCAGCGGCCACTGTGGCAGTCCGATCACGAGGTCCGAGTATCGAGCTCCCAGAATTTCTGCCCTAGTGTCACTGTCGACCGGCCCTGCATTCGCCACCAGGTAGACATTCGATGCTGAACTCATCAGCCCAGCCGCGATTCCCCCCCACAAGAAAGTGAGAGACATCATGCGAAAGACACCCAGGTTTCGCTGCTCGAACGAACGACCAGCAGCGACCTGGCGGAGGACCGCCAAGAGCATCGCGGTGCCCGCGACGATCGTGGCTGCCTCGATCAACAGCGGCAGTGACGCGAACGCACGAAGGACGGGATCCGCATCCCGGAGATCACCCTGCTGTCCGGGCGCGAGGATTGCGACCTCAACACCGGGCAGCACCGTGAGCGGTAGGCCACCATCGGCCCCCTGCCCGACGATGAGTGCGTGCCCCGCGACGATCACTGCCGCCTCGATAAGGAGCTTCAGCGACGCCAGCGCCGCCACAACCGCGATGGCAAATCTGATCCACATGACATCCCTGCGGGAACGAGCTCCGACCACTGCGCCCTGCTGATACTTCTTCACTATGAGCACCCTTGTTGCCGTTAATCGATGTTATCGAAAAACGGCAACAAGGTCCAGGGTGACCTATCCGAAGAGCGCGGTGCGGCCAAGGCACGAGATGCGTATCGGCGGTATCGCATCCTCGGCAACCGAGCACCGCATACTCGAACTGATAATTGACTCATTCGGTTGACGCGGCGTCGAATTATCCCCAGACCCGCTCGGGCCAGCGCGGTACTTCGGGCGCGCCGAAGATTCGACATGCTGGCCGCACGTCGATGAGGTCCACTGCCCCCTCGTCACTCCGGTCTGAGGGCCGGGCATCCGACGAGCCTCATAGTCTGCCCATATATCGCTCTGAGGTTCTCGCGCCGGCCGAAGCCATGCCTTGTCTCGCGGCCTATCTGTGCCGCTTTTCGCGATCGCCTTTGGCTCCCGGGCGGACGCAGTACTCTCAGGCCTCGGTGACGCGGCCGCCCTCGACCTGCCAGCGACGGTTGGTGCTCACGGCATCCAGCATCCGCCGGTCGTGGGTGACGAGCAGGAGCGTGCCGTCGTACGACTCGATCGCCTGTTCGAGCTGTTCGATCGCGGGCAGGTCGAGGTGGTTGGTCGGCTCGTCGAGCACCAGGACGTTCACGCCGCGCGCCTGCAGCAGCGCCAGACCGGCGCGCGTGCGCTCCCCCGGCGACAGCTCGTCGACCGGGCGCAGCACGTGGTCGGCCTTGAGACCGAACTTCGCGAGCAGCGTGCGGACCTCGCCGGATGCCATCTCGGGCAAGAGCGCTTCGAAGGCGTCGGCCAGCGGTCGCGAGCCCACGAGCAACGAGCGGGCCTGGTCGATCTCGCCGATGCTCACGCTCGACCCGAGGCCGGCCGATCCCTCGTCGGGAGCCTGGCGACCGAGGATCGTGCGCAGCAGCGTCGACTTGCCGGCACCGTTCGGCCCGGTGATGCCGATTCGGTCGCCCGCGTTCACCTGCAACGACACCGGCCCGAGCGTGAACGGGCCCTGCCGGACGACGGCGCCGTTGAGCGTCGAGACGACGGAGCTCGACCGCGGCGCGGCGCCGATCGTGAACTCGAGCTGCCACTCCTTACGGGGCTCGTCGACCTCTTCGAGCCGCGCGATGCGACTCTCCATCTGGCGCACCTTCTGCGCCTGCTTCTCGCTCGACTCGGTCGCGGCCTTGCGCCGGATCTTGTCGTTGTCGGGGTTCTTCTTCATCGCGTTGCGGACGCCCTGGCTCGACCACTCCCGCTGCACGCGGGCACGCGCGACGAGGTCGGCCTTCCTGCCCGCGAACTCGTCGTACTTCTCGCGCGCGTGACGCCGCACCGTCGCCCGCTCTTCGAGGTAGGCGTCGTAGCCGCCGCCATAGATGCGGTGAGAGTTCTGCGCGAGGTCGAGCTCGAGCACGCGGGTGACGCTGCGTGCGAGGAACTCGCGGTCGTGGCTGACCAGCACGGCTCCCCCGCGCAGGCCGCGCACGAACGCTTCGAGGCGCTCGAGCCCGTCGAGGTCGAGGTCGTTCGTCGGTTCGTCGAGCAGCACGATGTCGAAGCGCGAGAGCAGCAGGGCCGCGAGTCCGACGCGTGCCGCCTGCCCGCCCGAGAGGGAGGTCATGTGGATGCCGTCGGCGTCGAGCTCGAGCCCGAGATCGGCGAGCACGATCGGCAGGCGCTCGTCGAGGTCGGCCGCGCCGCTCGCGAGCCAGCGCTCGAGAGCGGTGGCGTACCGGTCGTCGGCTCCGGAGATCGAGGGATCACCGAGGTCGGATGCCGCGGCATCCATCTCCGCCGTCGCCTCCGCGCATCCGGTACGCCGGGCGATGCACGCGGCGACGGTCTCGCCCTCGACGCGCTCGTGCTCCTGCGGCAGCCAGCCGACGAACGCGTCGGCGGGAGCGAGGCTGACGGTGCCCGACTGGGGGGTGTCGCGTCCGGCGAGGATGCGGAGGAGCGTCGACTTGCCGGCGCCGTTGGCCCCGACCACGCCGACGACGTCACCCGGGCTGACGGTGAGATCGACGCCGTCGAAGAGTGTGCGGTGGCCGTATCCGCCGGCGAGGCCCTGAGCGACGAGAGTTGCGGTCACCCCACGATTCTTCCATCTGCGCCGGAGACCTTTAGCGGGCGATCAACTCACGGTTGCCGCTCTTCGCGGCTGATCGACCTGAGCACGAGGCCCTGGGAGACGGCCAGGAGGACCATCGCCACGACGGTGAACCACAGCCCAGGTGCCAGAACACCCGCGATGAGGAGAAGCGCGACGATCACGCCGTAGATGACACCGAACCAGAGTCCGACCCACGCCCACTTACGCCTGCTCTCGGTGCTTCTCATCCGGACACCCTTCCAGGCCGGTGAGGATCTGTCGAGCACCCGGTGTCGCTTCGCGACGGGTGGGCGTCTGGCTCTCGCCGAGCGCAGCGTCGCGTTCTGTGCGCCAGGTGACGAGGTACGGGTAGGCGGTGTTCACGTCGTGGGCGTGGCGAGCGGCACGGACCGCGGGCGCGAGCAGAGCCGCGTCGCTGCGCTGGTACGAGTGACCGAAGGGCAGGGGGAAGCGCGACCGGAAATGGTCCATCCACAGCAGCACGAGGTCGCCGTCGTGGGTGAGAACCCCGTTCGAGAACGATCCGCGCTCATGGCGGACGATGTCCCAGCCGCCGCCCTCGCGGGGAACCGCGGAGAAGTCGGGATCACCCATCCACCGCCACGCGTCTCGGTGGCGGACGGGCGCGCCGCTACGGCCGGCGAGTGCTTCGGCGAGGGCGTCGGGAGTCCAGGGCGCGGGGAAGAACGATGAGAGGCTCGCGGTCAGCGCGAGGGGGCTGAGAGGTCCGGCATCCGCGCTCCGACGCTCGGCGGCGAGAGCTTCGTTGAGGATGACCGTGTTCGTCGCGGGGGCTCCCGGATCGAGCATCGCGAGGTACAGCTGCAGCATGTCGAGGTAGCGCTGGTGGTCGGCGGCTGTCGCGAACGGCGGAAGCGGGATGCCGGCGACCGCCGCACGCCCCGCGGGAACGTCGGCGTCGAGGAACTGTTCCATGTCGACAGTTTGGCGCAGGTGGGCGTGAGGGCTGGCGAGGTGGGGCTCAGGTGCGCCCGTCCGAAAGACGGATACGAGTCGATAGCATCGGGGTCAATCGTGGAGGGCTCGTGAAAAAGCGCTGGACCATATGGTCGGTATCCGTACTGGCTCTGCTGACCCTGATCGCGGTTCTGGGAAACGTGCTCCCTCCTGACTCCCCCGTCGTGACTTTCGTCACCTTCGCGACCATCGCCTTTTCGAGCGGTGGGCTGTACTGGCTCCATCGGAAACGGCGCGAAAAGGACCGCCGCCGAAACTGATGTCCGCGCCCAGTGAGTTCCGCAGCCCCGGTTTCGTCGCTGGAACCGTCGCGGTCGTTGCCGTCATTGCTGGCGCTACGGGCGGACGCGAGCCCCGCGGCCGTCGAAGACGACGACGTCGTCGCGCTGCAGCTGACGTCCGCGGCGTCGGTCGACCTCTCCGTTGACCGTGACGAAGCCATCGATGATGACCTCCTTCACATCGCCGCCCGAGTCGAGCAGGCCAGCGAACTTCATGAACTGGCCGAGGCGGATGCCGTCGCTCCCGATCGAGACGTCGATGATCCGGAGAGTTTCAGCCATGCCGAAATGCTAACCGGAGGCGGGAATGCGCCGGCGAGCACTGCGCAGCGGTCCAAGCTGCCTGCCGCCACGGCTGACGTGCGATCGCTCGGGTTGGCGGCGATCCTGCCGGGGCGTTTTGGGGCCGCTCCGTGCAAGACCGCCGCCGGTACGGGGTCTGCTGGATCTGCACACCGTACGTGAAAACCCGTGCGCCCGATACCCTCTTTTCGCTGGACGCCAGTTGCCGAGAACAAGCAGCTGAGACCGTCTGTTTCGCGTGCACTCGTTTCAACACGGGGTTGTGGTCGCAGGCGGCGACGAGTACGGTCATCCCAGGTTGCCCCAGACCCCGGCCGACCCCGTCGACACTGAACGAGCGGACGCACGGGACTGGAGCGATTTTGGGGATCGAAGAGCACCGTTCCCCGCAGCGTGTCGACAGTGTTGGCCGGGGCGGGGCAACTGGGAGGCCGGCTCAGAGACGCTTACACAGGGTCGGCCGAGAAGAGCAACCCATTCGATCGTTCTGTGATCCGGTCGCTGAGATGCATGAGGGCCTTGCGGGGCGATGAGCGTTCCGGCTGTTATGTTGAGCACACGACACCAGGACCTAGCGCCTAGTTTTGCGACAAGGACGGTAGGAGGGATCCATGGGCACGTCCCTCCCGGGCGACGACCGACATGCGTTCGCTGAGGCCCTCACGCGCTTGGTCACCGCCGACACGGCCGACAACCTGTGCGATCCGTTCGTCACAGCGACGGGAGTGACCGGCGCTGCGATCTCTACCCTGGGAAAACCGCTCGGAAGCCAGACAGTGTGCGCGAGCAGCAGCATCGCTGCTCGCATCGACGAGATTCAAATCGACCTGGGAGAAGGGCCGTGCTGGGACGCGGTGCGGACACGCCGACCGATCCTCGAGAACGATCTGCAACGCAGCTCCAGCGGTTGGCCGGCGACGATGACTTCCTTACGAGCGCTTCACATCGGCTCGTTATACGCGTTTCCACTGTTCGTCGGTCAGCTGAATGTCGGGGCCGTCGACCTGTACAACGAGGAACCGGGCCGACTGCCGTCGCAAACCGTCCAAGACGTGAAGGTACTCGCCGAGGTCGCGTCACGACACCTGTTGAGGCGGGCACTCGAGAACCTCGACCGTGTCGAGGACGGCATCCTCGACGGCCCCCATTCCCGACGTGAAGTGCATCAAGCAACCGGTATGGTCGCTGCGCAGCTATCGATCGGGGTTGATGACGCGCTCCTCGTTCTTCGGGGTCGTGCGTTTTCCAGCGGCCGCACCTTGAGCGAGGTATCGTCCGACGTCGTCGAGCGACGGCTCACCTTCGACGCCTGACGTCCGCGTCCTAGACTGAACTATGAGCACTCGCGAAGATCAGCTCTTGCAGACGGTGGGAACGCTGGCTGACTCCCTCGTCGACGATTTCGATATCGTCGACCTCCTCCAATTGCTGGTAGACGAATGCACGAGGATCTTCGACGCCGCCGCCGCCGGGATTCTCCTGCTCAGCCCTGCCGGCGACCTCGAGGTCATCGTCTCCACGAGCGAGCGCAGCGAACTCGTCGGGCTCATGCAGGTCGAGGCCGGTGAGGGGCCCTGCGTCGAAGCGGTGGCCACAGGGCAAGTTGTCTCGGTAGAGGATCTCCGTGAGGTCGGCGGCCGTTGGCCGAAGTTCGCCGACGATGCTCGCAGATCGGGGTTCGCCTCTCTGCACGCCATCCCGATGCGATTGCGCAACTCGATCCTCGGCTCGTTGAATCTGTTCCGGGACCGCCCCGGCGTCCTGAACGAGCCTGACGCCGCTGCCGCGCGAACCCTCACCGATATCGCGACCATCAGCATCCTGCAACAGCGCATCGTCGAAGAGTCGCTCACCACGCAGAGCAAGCTGCAACATGCGCTGGATAGCCGCGTCGTCATCGAGCAGGCCAAGGGATACATCGCGCAGAGTCATGGCCTCGACATGGACGGCGCTTTCCGCCTCATCCGCGCCCACGCCAGATCGACGCAAACTCGCCTCAGCGTCGTCGCTGAAGCGATTATCAGCGGCAGCCTCCGCTTGTAGACCGCCCCACGACTCGGCCGCGGAGGCGAGCAGTGCCGCGTCGCTGCGCGCGCAGGCCCGGCCAGAGGGCAGCGCATGCCGCGACCGGACGTGGTCCATCACAAAAGGACGAGGTCGCCGTCGTGAGCGAGAACCCCGTTCGAGAACGATCCGCGCTCGTGGCGGACGGCGTCCCAGCCGCTGCCCGTGCGTGGCATCGAACCCGACCGTTACCGGGACGCTCCAGCCATGAGAGCGACTCGTGAGGGCGGTGTTGAGAGCCTCGGCGCTACGGACGAACCCGAGCCCGGCGTCCATCGAAGACGACAACGTCGTCGTGCTGCAGCTGACGTCCGCGGCGTCGGTCGACCTCGCCGTTGACCGTGACGAAGCCGTCGATGATAGCTTCCTTCACGTCACCGCCCGAGTCGAGCAGGCCAGCGAACTTCATGAACTGACCGAGGCGGATGCCGTCGCTCCCGATCGAGACGTCGATGATCCGGAGAGTTTCAGCCATGCCGAAATGCTAGCCGAGCGCTACGGCCGCAGGATCAGGATGTCGCCGGGCTGAATCTCCGGCGCGGGCATGAACTTGCCGTTGTAGGCCAGCACAGTGATGTAGTCGATGCACAGGCGATCCCCGATGCCGTATGCCGTGTCGCCGGACGCCACCGTGTACGTCGAGATCTCGCCCTCATCGTTCAGCCCGACCTCGCCAGATGCGTAGGTGGTCGGACCGAGGTCGGTGATCGTGCCACCCAGCCGCGCCGTGGAATTCCACGCATCGTAGGGATTGATCATCGCCCACGTCGGGCAGTCGCCCGGCCCCTTGGCACGGATACTGACTCCGCCGTCGATGTCCTGGTACCCGGCCACGCCGCCCTGGCCGTCCAGCGGTGTGCTGATCTCTGCCACGGCACCCGACGGTGGACTCTCCGACGACGACGGCGGGGCTGTCGGCCCACCGTTCGCCGCAGTTTGCGTGGTCACCGAACCGGCGAGCGATGAAATGACCGGCATAGCCAACGCGAAAAGACCGACGACCGCTAAACCGGCGGCGCCCAGCAGAATCCCTTCGCGCTTGTTCATTGTTGAGGAGGCTATCGAACACTTCGCCGGGAGCGCACGGCCCGCGAACTGCACGACGACCTCGGCCATCGCCTCACTGCGGTCGGGCTCTCGCTGGACTACGCGAGCCGCGTCGCCGATCCGGCTGCAGCTCGCGATGAGGTCGTCCACGCCCGAGCGGTCGTCGGCGAGAGCCTGGAAGCGATGCGGCGGCTCGTCCGCGCGATGCACCCGATCGAGCTCGGAGAGCTCGGCGACATCGAAGCGTTCGGCACGCTGGCCGAGAGCTTCCGCGGCACGGGGCTGACCGTCACGGTCGAGATCGACGGCGAGCGATCTCTGCCTCGGCAGCACGCGCTGCTTCTCCTCCGCTTCGTTCAGGAAGGTCTGACGAACGTCATCCGACATGCGGATGCCGCGACGGCCAGCCTGCGCATTGAGGTCGGCCCCTCGTCGATCCAGGCGACGCTCGACGACGACGGCACTGCGTCCCAGGGTGGGACACCGCCGGCAGAAGGCTTCGGCCTGCGCTCGCTGCGTGCTCGGGCCGAGGAGCTGGGTGGCTCGCTGGCGGTTGAGGGAGGAGCGTCGGGTTTCCGCCTCTCGATGCTGCTGCCCGTCCGGGCGGCCGGCGAGACTGCGGGAGTCCCGGAAGATGCGAGCGTGCCGGCGGGAATCGCGTGAACGCCATCCGCGTGCTCGTCGTCGACGATCAAGAGCTGCTCCGTCGCGGCCTGCGAATGATCCTCGAGACCGACAGCGGCGTCGAGGTGGTCGGCGAAGCGGAGGACGGTTCGCGGGCGCTTGCGCTCATCCCGAGCCTTCGCCCCGACATCGTCCTCGCAGATGCGCGCATGCCGGTCCTCGATGGATTAGGGCTCGTCCGAGAGTGCGCGGTGCATCATCCGGGTCTGCCGGTGCTCGCCCTCACGACGTTCGACGACGCGGAACTCGTTCGATCGCTGCTCGAAGCGGGAGTCGCGGGCTTCCTTCTGAAGGATGTCTCAGCCGACCGCCTGCTCGACTCGATCAGGCAGGTCGTGGATGGCGGCTTGGTCATCGACCCGCGTGTCGCTCGCGTCGCGCTCAACCGTGAGAGCGGTGCCGCTCCCCCGCTCTCCCCCGAGCTGACGCCTACGGAACAGGCCGTAGCTGCCCTGCTCGCGCTCGGGCTGCAGAACGCGGACATCGCGGCGCGTTTGCACTTCGCCCACGGCACCGTGAAGAACGCGGTCTCGGCGCTGCTGAGGAAGTTTGGGCACACGGACCGCACGTCGCTGGCGTTGGAGTTAGCGCGCGGGAGGTGAGCCGAACCGGGACTCCGCTAGAGAACCGTTCACGTGCACTCACACTCGGATCAGGCTCAGCCTCCTCGCGGGCCGCCATCGACGACTGATCTCATGTAGTCGCGGAGACCGGGGTCGCATACGTACACGTACGTCCCTAAGATCCCGCGCGTCAGCAGGACACCGTAGATGTTCTGGACCAACGCAAGGAGATCTGCATCCGTCGTAGGCCGACCGAGCTGACCGAGGTTCTCCTTGCCCTTCCTATCGCGGTACGAATCGCGATCCACAGCGACTCGTCCGTCATAGCGCAAGTCGTTGCCGATGATCACGCCGGTGTAGTTGAGGTCGTATCCCTGAACCGTATGGATGGATCCCACCTCGTCCAGCGACCCGGGAGAGTTGATCCAGTCCTTGTCAGTGCGATTCCACGTGAACGGGATACCTTCCAGCTCGAAGTCGGATCCGGGTTTGTTCCCTCGTGTCCTCCAATCCCAGGCGTAACCGGCCACGAGACGGGCGAGCCCAACCTCGCGGTCGCGCTTGCGGATCGCAGCTTGCATGGCCGCGACGCTGTCGAAGAACCTCAGATCGTATTCGCCGAAGTCAGGGCGGTCTCCCGCCCGCGCCTCGCCCCGCAGCAGCTGACGAGTGAATCCGACATAGTCGGCGTCCGCCCTCACGCGCATCTGTCTCGCTAGGGGGAACCACCGCTTGTTTCGCTGCGCGTCCCTGATCTCGGTGTCAAGCACGTCACTCGGGAGGTCTGCTGGCCGTACGCCCTGCCGCTCGTCGATGAGCAAGATCTGGTGACGGCTCTGCGCACGGATCCAGTCGAGCTGAGTCTTGGTCGTGTCGTCCCATCCGAAGAGCCGTGCGTTGATCTCAGCGAAGTCCCGGTTTCGGATGCCCGAGGACTGATTCGCGCGGCGATTGAGCCGGTGCGTTTCGTCCACGATCAGCAGGTCGAACGGCACCGTCGATTTGCCCACATCGAAGGGGTTGAGAACAAGGTCTTCGCTGACCTTGGGGGTCTTCCGAAAGACCTTCTTGATCGAGTCGCGAAGCGACTGCTGCGGGACGACGAGCCCGATACGGACGCCCTTCAGCAACTCCCGGTTCTCGGGGACGAAGAACTCCGCGAACAGAGAGTCTTGTTCGACCTCGTCGGCGTCGTCATAGTCGCGGATGTCACCCAACAGCTTCATGAGGAAGATCGCGACGATGGTCTTGCCGGTGCCTGGGTGCCCCTGGATGACGCTGGTCGATCGAGTGCCCGCCGCCAAATCCTGGAGAAGCGCCTCGACGATCTGCTCGACGGCAACAGCTTGATCGTGCGTGAGGACCTTGAACGGCGAGAGCTTGAACAAATCGGTGTTCTCGATCTCGGGGATGCTCCGCTGGAATACTCCCTCGGCGCGCAGCTGCTCGAAGACCTCACGGAAGCTCTCCCGGTACCGTTCCCGCTCGTAGTAGCGCGCATCGATGATGCCCTCGTTACCGTTGAGCACGGTGAAGTGCCCGTCACCTGCAAGCCAACGGATGAGGTGCGACTCGAGATCGAGGCAAGCTGACTTGTTGAATGCTTCGTCGATCACCACCCGTGACCGGCGCAACGCTGCCTTGGCCGGATTCCGGAGGTGCTGCTCCATCCGCGAGGCGGCGTTGATGGTCTCGCCGACATAGACGAGTGGAGGGCCCGGGGCGCCGGCACTGTCAAGGACATACACGACCGGCCAATTTGTCCGCCGCTCATCTTCAGATGCCCATGCCCGGACGTCCGACACGGTGAGGTCGAGCTCCTCAATCTCAGAGGGCGTCATACTTGGCGCTCCGTCCCCTTGACTTGTCCACGGGGTACTTCGTGCGAGTCTCAGCCAGCTTGTCGAGAACGATCTGGTCGAGGTCGAGACCAAGCCGCTCCGCGAGAAGCGTGCAGTAGGTTACGACATCAGCCAGCTCTTCTCGGACCCGAGTCTCGTCAGCATCGTCGCTCCATTGGAAGCACTCGAGCAGCTCCGCAGCTTCTATGGAGATGCTCTTGGCGAGATTGCTCGGCGTGTGGAACTGACCCCAGTCACGCTCTTCGACAAACTGCGACAACGCTTCTTTCACCGGCTCACTCGTCACGGTGTGACCGTACCGCAGACTGCCCCTGCTCGCGGATGTGACGGTCTCGCGTAGGCCAGCCGGCGAAAACGGTGCCCCTGGAGGGATTCGAACCCCCGACCCGCTCCTTAGGACGGAGTGGCTCTTCCACTGAGCTACAGAGGCAAGGCACCCCAAGTCTAGACGGCCGCGGGCCGCGGCATCCCGTCCCTCCTCAACCCCAGCGCGCCCCAGCCCTATGCTGACCAACGTGACCCGAGACGCCCCAGCCACCGCGCCAGCGCGCCGGCCGCTGCGAACGGCGCTCGGGATAATCGCTGCGTTCGTCCTCTTCGTCGCCACGATGGCCGCTTGGATCGGCGGACTCATCGCGTTCAATGCGCTCGGCATCCCGATGACGGGCGACGAGTGGCTCGGCTGGGTGATCGCGGGACTCATCGCGGCAGCGGTGTGGCCCCTCGCGGGACGGCGAGCGCACCGCGAGTTCTGGGCTCGCCAGCACCACGGCGCAACGCCGCCGAGAGCCCCCGCGACAACACCGGATCGCGTCCTGCGCATCCTTGTCATGATCATCGGCGCCGCGGGTCTCGTCGCGCTGTGCGGGCCGCGCAACATCACTCTCGCGCTGGCCGAGGCGTGGCAGATCATCGCTCCCGGCGGACGCTCATCGAGCGCGCTCCTGCAACTGATCGGTCTGTTGCTGTGCTTCGCGCTGATGGTTCCGCCGATGCTCATCACCCAGCGGAGCCTCCGCCGCACCCCGCGCGACCACCCGGATCGCCTCGGTCTCGAGCTCCGGCAGAACTGGTACGTGTCGGCGGCGACCGCGTGGGTCTGCTGCCTGCTCCTCGGGCTGATCGTGAGCTTCGTTCTCGTCAAAACCCTTTGACGCGGTAGTCGCCCGCCGACCTTCAGAATTCCCTGAGAGTCGGCGCTCACGTTTGCGTTCGACTCGGATTCTCGGAATCGTGGCCGGCTCCGCAGCAATCCACGGAAGGAGAGCTTCATGCTCACGCTCACCGAGAACGCCGCCACCGCGGTGAAGAACCTCACCGCCCAGATCCCCGCCGAGACCGGCGGTATCCGTATCAGCGACTCCGGCTCGCCCGAGACCGGCTTCGCCCTCTCCCTCGCCGAGGCCCCGCAGAGCGAGGATGCCGTCGTCGAAGCCGACGGTGCCCGCATCTTCGTCGACCCGGCCGCAGCCCTTGCGCTGGATGACCGCGTGCTCGACGCACAGGTCGACGGCGAGGGCGCGATCAGCTTCGCGCTCGGCGTCCGGGGCTGACACCCCGACAGACTTCGAGAGCCCCGGCATCCGTATCCTCAGTGCGGAAGTCGGGGCTCTCGTCTGTATAGAGGACCTGTGCGAGGCGGTCCAGGATGCGACGGGACTTTCCTCGATCGAGGGGCTCAAATTTGACCATGGCCGACCATCCGGCATATTAGAGAGGTCTCATCTGAAAGGCCCAAAGAAGTGACCGATCTCACAACTCCCCCGCCCGCGTCGTGGTACCCCGACCCGAGCGGGAAATTCGAGAGTCGTTATTGGGACGGTGCTGCCTGGACCGACCACGTCGTGATCGAAGGCGTGCAGACACGCGAGCAGCTCGGGGACACAGCCGAGAAGGCGGCCGAGGCGTCACCCCTGCCCGCGACGCGGCGAGCAGCGCGCGAGTCGGTAGCCGGCGAGCATGCACGTAACGAGACGGCTCCTGCGACTGAGCTGGTCGGCACACCACTCCCAAACGCCTCCCCGCCCCTCGCGTCCCAGCCGACCGCGCCCCCGTTTTCGCATGAGCGGTTGGTAGCTCGGTCGACGCCTCCGCAGAAGGTACCCTTCTTCGGTGCCCGCAAGTTCGCGCAGGACCTCCAGGCCGAGAATGCACGCCTGGAGGAACTGATCTCTCGTTACGGCCTCCGCGAGCTCGCCGACCTGGATGCCGCAAAGGTGAGGATCCAGGCGGAGACCGCACGCGCAGAAGCCGACCTCGATCGCGCGCGCTCTGGTGCTTTTGCAGCCCACCAGGAGAAGGCGACGGTGGCTAGCCAGCTCATCGACCTTCGTAACCAGATCGAACTGCAGGAGTTCGGGCTGTTCGATTTCGAGCACCCCGCGGAAAGCTCAGTAGCGCTGGCGACAGACCTCGAGTCCGTGCGCAGCGAGATCAAGAGCCAGGTCAGAGCTGGTAGAGCCACTCAGGCGACGCAGAGCTTCACGTTCAACAACAGCGCCGCCAAGGGCCGAAAGTTCGTCGCTGACATGTCTAAGCTGCTTCTTCGCGCCTATAACGCCGAGGCCGAGAACTGTGTGAAGACGGTGCGAGCTGGGAATCTCGAGGCAGCGCGCAAGCGTCTCTCGACCGTCGTGGACCAGGTCGAGCGCCTCGGAAAGATGATCGACCTCCGGATCACTCCCAAATACCATCGCCTGCGACTGCGCGAGCTCGAACTCGCCAGCCGCCACCTCCAGGCCGTCCAGGCTGAGAAGGAACTCGAGCGCGCTCGCCGTGAGGAACTGCGGGAACAGAAGAAGGCAGAGCAGGAACTCACGCGAGAGAAGGAGCGACTGCAGAAGGAGCGCTCACACTACGCGAACGCCCTCGCGTCTCTGGAAGCGAAGGGTGACCTCGAAGGGGCACAACGCCTTCGAGAGAAGCTCAACGACGTCGAGAACGCCATCGAGAACGTCGACTACCGTGCCGCGAACATCCGCGCCGGTTACGTCTATGTGATCAGCAACATTGGAGCGTTCGGGCCCGACGTCGTGAAGATCGTACTCACCCGCCGACTCGACCCGATGGACCGGGTCAACGAACTCGGCGACGCGTCGGTGCCTTTCCGGTTCGATGTTCACGCACTGTTCTTCGCGGACGATGCCGTGGCGATCGAGACGATGCTGCATCAGCAGTTCGCTGCGCAGCGAATTAACAAGGTGAACCTGCGTCGCGAGTACTTCCGCGTGACTCCCGAAGACGTACTCAAGGCGCTGAACGAACATCACGTCGAAGTCCTCGAGTACACCCTCGATCCGGTCGCGGCTGAGTATCGGAGTTCGATCGCGGCTGCCTGACCACCATCGTTAGGGTCGAAGGGATGGAAGCCGAGATCATCCCCCGCATCGTCCTGTTCGTCACGATGGCCGGCTCGGGTGCTCTGCTGATCTGGATGGCTCGGGCCGCGGCATCCGGAAAGCTGAAGCGGAACTCGCTCGCCGGCATCCGCACACCCAGCACCATGTCCAGCGACGCAGCCTGGCTCGCCGCTCACGTGCGCTCGAAAGGCGCGACACTCGTCACGGGCTACGTGTCCGTCGCGATCGGCGTGGTCTCGCTCGTGCCGATGCCGCCGGCGGCGCTCGGGATCATGGTGCTCGTAGGCGCCGCGCTCATGGTCATCGTGATGATGTGGGGAACTCGCGTCGGCATCAAGGCCGCTCTGGCGGCGACAGCGGCGACGGAGGCAGCACGATGACTGCATCTCCCGTCGAGATCGACCTGCACGACGACGTCGTCTTGCGTTCGCTCCGCGCAGAGGATGCCGCCGCCCTCGCCGAGGCGTACCGCGTGAACAGCGAGCACCTCGCGCCGTTCGAGCCGATCCGTTCCAACGACTTCCGCACTGAAGCAGGTCAGCGCACCGAAATCGCCGCGCTCATCGCGAGCCACGAAGCGGGCACCGCCCTCCCCCTCGTCCTCGCCCACGCATCGCGGATCATCGGGCGGATCACCCTCTCGGGCATCACCCGTGGGGCGTTCCAGAGCGGCAACCTCGGCTACTGGATCGACCAGCGCTACGCGGGTCGCGGCCTCATGACCGCCGCGGTGAACGAGATCTCGCGCCTCGCGACGGACGACCTGCAGCTGCACCGCATCCAGGCCGGCACGCTCGTCGACAACGTCTCGTCGCAGGCCGTGCTCAGAAAATGCGGCTTCGTCGAGTTCGGGCTCGCTCCCGAGTATCTGCTCATCGCCGGACGCTGGCAGGACCACCGGCTGTTCCAGCGGATCCTCGGGGCCTGAGAGCTGACACGACGCCTCAGCTGGCACTTCGCGCCCTGTCCCGGCGCCGGTAGCGGCAACAGGTGCCAGGT
This sequence comes from Microbacterium sp. F1-18, assembly GCF_052921305.1. Taxonomy (NCBI): domain Bacteria; kingdom Bacillati; phylum Actinomycetota; class Actinomycetes; order Micrococcales; family Microbacteriaceae; genus Microbacterium; species Microbacterium sp. F1-18. The sequence continues at coordinate 91,887 of NZ_JBREVD010000003.1, forward strand.
GAATCCCATCGCGGTCCCACGCGCCCATCAAGACGAGGCCCGACCCGACCCGCCCATGTAGACCCAGGTACTGGTCGCCGGAGTAAGTCCGAACCGCAGTCCGATGTGGCATCTCGCGCCCCTTCGTAGCGTCGATGGGGACGAAAGGTGACACATGATTCGTGTTCAATCGCTCTCGAAACGGTACGGGCAGAAGGTCGCGGTCGACGGCATCGACTTCGCCGTCGAGCCGGGCCGGGTGACGGGATTCCTCGGCCCGAACGGCGCCGGCAAGTCGACCACCATGCGCATGATCGTGGGGCTCGACAAGCCGACATCCGGCACGGCCGAGGTCAACGGCCGCGCCTACCGCGACCTGCCCGCACCGCTGCGCGAGGTCGGGGTGCTGCTCGACGCGCGCGCCGCGCACAAGCGCCGCACCGCCTACAAGCACCTCCTCGCGATCGCCGCGACCCATCAAATCCGCGCGCCGCGCGTGCGCGAGGTCATGGAGCGCACCGGTATCGACTCGGTAGCGAACAAGCGCGTCGGCGGCTTCTCGCTCGGCATGGGCCAGCGGCTGGGCATCGCCGCAGCGCTCCTCGGCGACCCGCAGACGATCATCCTCGACGAGCCCATCAACGGCCTCGACCCCGACGGCATCCTGTGGATCCGCCGCCTGCTGCGCGAACTCGCCGCCGAGGGCCGCACGGTGCTGCTCTCCTCGCACGTCATGAGCGAGATGGCCCAGACCGCCGACCACCTGATCGTCATCGGTCGCGGCGCGATCATCGCCGACGGGCCGATGCGGGACGTCATCGCAGGAGTCACGCAGCCGGTCGTCCGGGTACGCACGCATGACACCGAACGGCTCGTGGCGGCGGTCGCGCGCCCGGGAGTCACCGTCATGACGCGCGACGACGGCGCACTCGACATCACCGACCTGCCCGCCGAGGACGTCGCGCGCATCGCCGGTGCCGCGGGAGTCGTGCTCTACGAAGTGGCCTCGGTGTCGGGCTCGCTCGAAGACGCCTATCTCGCCCTCACCGCGCAGGCGACCGAATACCCGTCGGCTCCCAGCCACCACGAGAAGGACAAGTAATGGCCATCACCACCAAGCCGCACCGCGCCGACGCCCGCACCCAGCGCCCGCCGTTCACCGCGGTAGTGCACTCCGAATGGATCAAGGTCGTGAGCCTGCCGTCATCCGTCCTCGCGCTGGTCGGCATCCTGGCCGTGGGAATCGGCGGCAGCCTCTTCCTCGGCCTGACCCTCGAATCATCCGGCGTGCCCTCGGTTCCATCCATCGAGCGCACGATCGCTGACGTCACCGTGCCGATGGTCGTGCTCGGGCAGATCATCGCCGGTATCTTCGGCGTCATGACGATCGGCGCCGAGTACTCCTCCGGCGCCATGCAGACGACGCTGGTGGCGGTGCCGCAGAGGGTGCGGATGCTGGCGGCCAAGACGCTCGTCACCTTCACCACCGTCACCGCAGCGTCGCTCGTCACTGTGTTCGGTGCGTGGGCGGTGACGAACCCGATCTACGAGGGCTTCGGCCTGGGCGCGCCCCTCACCGCACCGGGCGTGATGCTCGCCCTCGTAGGATCGGCCGTCTATCTCGGGCTCTGCGCGGTGTTCGGTCTCGGCGCGACGACGCTCTTCCGCTCGACGACCACAGGATCGATCATCGTGTTCGCCGCGACGCTGCTGCTTCCCGTGCTCAGCTCGCTGCTGCCGTTCGGGCTCCTCTCGCGTGTCATCCGTCTCGGCCTGCTCGGCAACGCCGGCGACGCCATGGGCCGAGTCGGGATCGAGGGCGGACCGTTCCTCGACCTGTGGGGCGGACACATGAGTGTCGGAGCGGGCTGGCTGATCGCGGCGGTCTGGGCTGCGGGGGCGCTCGTGATCGGCGCGGTGGCGCTGCGGACGAAGGACGCGTGAGCCCGTCCCAACGACGACGAGACGTGGCGGATGCCGTCATCCTCGTCTCGTATTCGATCATCGCGGCGTTCTTCGGGTACCTGTCCGTCGAATCGACGATCACCACTCCCCTGTGGCCGATCGTGCTGCTGGGCCTCGCCGGGGTGGCCGCGATCGTGATCTCGCGGCGGCGTGCGGCTATCAGCTTCGGCGCTGCCGTCGCGCTGATGCTGATGTCGTTCGCCGTCGGCACCGGAGCCGAGATGCTCCTCGTGGTCGTCGCGCTCTACCGCGCCGGCCTCGACGAGGCCCGCCGCGCCTGGTTCTGGTTCGGGTGGGCCACCGCGGGTGCGATAGTGGCGTCGCTCGCGCTCGCGTTTCGGGTCCGTTTCGGCGTGCCGCTGCTCGGTCTGGCCCAACGGGAGGATGCCGCAGCCTGGCCGACCGACTGGGCGAGCGTCGCCGTCGTGCTCGTCGCCGCGTTCCTCATCGCCACGCTGCTCGGCATCAACGCCGGGCACGGCCGACGACAGGCCGCAGCGCTCGCCGAGCGGGCCGAGCACCTGCGGCGCGAACGCGACCAAGAGGCGAGCATCGCGGCCGCGACCGAGCGCGAACGCATCGCCCGCGAGATGCACGACGTCATCGCGCACAGCCTCGCGGTCATGGTGGCGCTCGCCGACGGCGCGCAGGCCTCGGTCGACCAGCGGCCCGACGAGGCCCATCGCGCCATCGGCCGGGTGAGCGAAACCGGACGGCGGACGCTCGGCGAGGTACGGCGACTCCTGACCGCGGTGCGCGACGAGCGCGACGCATCGCCGGCGACGGATGTGCCGCGGGTGGAACGGATCCCGGCGCTCGTCGAGGAGTTCCGGTCGGCCGGCATCCCGGTGCGCCTGGAACAGACCGGAGCGGTAACGGAGGGCGCTGCCGTGAGCCTGACGATCTACCGGATCGTGCAGGAAGCGCTGACGAACGTCCTGCGGCATGGCCGCGACGTGCGCGACGTGCTCGTGCGGCTGGTGTTCGAGCGCTCCGAGGTGACGATCCTGGTGAAGGACGTGTCGTCGCCGGCTATGCCTTCGGCGACCCCGGGGCGCGGGCTCGTCGGCATCCGCGAACGTGCGGCCTTCTACGATGGCTCGGTGGAGGCGGGACCGGTCGCCGGCGGTGGCTGGCGGGTTCTCGTCCGCCTCTCGACGGAGGAACGATGACTCAGCCCGGCGCAGCCGACGCGCGTACCGCAGTGCTGCTCGTCGACGATCAGGAGCTCATCCGGTACGGCTTGCGGCTCGTGCTCGAGGCTCAGTCCGACCTGGTTGTGGTGGGTGAGGCATCAGATGGCGCCGAAGCGGTACACGCCGCGCAGCGGCTGCGGCCCGATGTCGTGCTGATGGACGTGCGGATGCCGGGACTCGACGGTATCGAGGCCACGCGACAGCTGACCGCGGCGCTGCCGGACACGCGAATCATCGTGCTGACGACGTACGACCTCGACGAGTTCGCGTTCGGCGCGCTGCGCGCGGGCGCGGCCGGATTCCTGTTGAAGAACACCCGCCCCGACGAACTCGTCGCCGCGGTGAGGGCCGTGACGGCGGGCGATGCCGTCGTGTCGCCCCGGATCACCGCGAAGCTCATCGACGCAGCGATGCCGCATCTCTCGCCGACAGGCCGACCGGCATCCCCCGAGGCTCTCTCAGCGCTGTCACCGCGCGAGCGCGACGTGTTCCGCCACGTCGGACAGGGCCTGACCAATGCGGAGATCGCCGCGGCGCTGCACCTGAGCGAATCGACGGTGAAGGCGCACTTCGGCCGCATCCTCGTGAAGCTCGATCTCGCGAACCGTGTACAGGCTGTGATCCTCGCCTACGAGCTCGGAGTGGTCAGCGTCGACCGCTGAGCCTGTCGGCGGCACACCACGACGGCCGCTCGCCGGATGCAGCGGAACTCGATGCGACCCGCGAGAGGCCGCGGCTCAGCCCGAGCCTCCACGTCACCTGCCACGACACGCCGCTTCACGACGTGCATAGGGGCGACAGGTGACAGGCGAACGCAGACGAGCTCGCCTCGGTCGAGCATTCGCCCGGTAACCCGCGCATCCGCGAAGGGCGGGGTCGGTCAGGAGTGCGAGATCCACCCTCGAGTCTCGTTCGAGTCTCGTTCGAGGCTTCCGGCCCCGTCATACTGACCTCGTGAGAATCGCGATCGCCGGGAGCACCGGCACCGTCGGCCGGCACGTCCATCGCATCGCGACCGACCGGGGTCACGAGGTCGTCGCGCTCGCGCGCAGCGAGGGGCACGACCTCGAACACGGCCCGCTGCCCGCCGCGGTGCTGGAAGGCGTCGACACGATCGTCGACGTCAGCGGCATCCAGACTCTCTCGCGACACCGATCGCGCCGGTTCTTCGAGAGGGTGTCGGCGAACCTGCAGCGGGCGGGAATCGAGGCCGGGGTGGGGCACCTCGTCGCCTTGTCGATCGTCGGCATCGACGGCGTGGATGCCGCTTACTACGGCGGCAAGCTCGCGCACGAGCGGGCCGTGCAACGTGGGGCGCTCCCTCACACGCTGCTGCGCGCGGCGCAGTTCCACGAGTTCGCCGAACAGACCCTCGTCCGCGGGAAGATCGGGCCGATCACGGTGGTGCCCGCGGCCCGGGTCCGCCCCGTCGCCGCTCAGGAGGTCGCCGAGCACCTCGTCACCCTCGCAGAAGGCGCGCCGGCCGGCCGGGCACGCGACCTGACCGGACCGCGTGACGAGCTGCTGATCGACATGGTCCGGGCGCTGCTCGATGCCCGCGGCATCCGCAGGGTCACGCTCGAGATGCGCCTGCCCGGATCATTCGGCCGCGCGATGTCATCGGGGCGCCTGCGCGGACACGCCAACGCCGAACGCGGCACCGTCACCTTCGCGGAGTGGCTCGCCGCGCAGAGCTGAGCCAGCGCGGGCCAGGCGGAGCCGCCGACCGCCCACCCAGATGAACAACAGATGTTGCGCAATGGTTCTTGTGCATCTAGCGTTGCGGGTATGCCTTCAGCAGACCGATCGACGTCACGCCTCGAGACCGCTGCCGCGATGCGCGTACTCGCGCATCGCACGCGACTGCGCCTGCTCGGCATCCTGCGCGAGAACGGACCGCAGACGGCCGCGCAGCTCGGCGACGTCGTCGACGAGGCGCCCGGCACGATCAGCTACCACCTGAGCAAACTCGCTTCGATCGACCTCATCGAGCCCGCCGAGCCGCGCAGCGCCGACCAGCGCGAGCGCTGGTGGCAGGCGGCGAGCGCCCTGACGACGTGGGAGCCGGCCGCGCACCTCGACGATCCGTCGCAGCTTGCCGCATCGTCGGCTCTGGAGAAGTCGATCGCGCAGATCTATGCCGCGCGCTACAGCGAGTACGTCGACGCGATGCCGACGCTCCCCGCCGAATGGGTCGCCGCCGGTGCGACCGGCGACCGCACGCTGCGCCTCACGCTCGATGAGCTCACCGCGATGCGCGCCGAGCTCGAATCCCTGATGCACCGGTGGGAGGAAGCGAGCGCGCGGCACGACGATGACGACGACACCGCCGCACCGGTCGCCCTCGTCTATCAGGCCTACCGCCGGCCATGACGACGACCGACTCCCGGGCGCGCGCCGCTGACGAGGCTCCGCGGCGCGCGGCATCCCGAGCGCTGTACGCGCTGCTCTCGGCCCACGCGATCTCGCAGACCGGCAATGTCATCACGGCCTTTGCGATCCCGTTCTACGTCTTGGCCACGGGCGGCTCCGGGGTCGAGGTGGGTCTCGCCGCGTTCGCCGCGACCGCGCCCGTCATCTTCGGCGGGGTCTTCGGCGGCGTGGTGATCGACCGGGTCGGCGGCCGCCGCACCGCGATCATCGCCGACGTCGTGAGCGGAGCGACCGTGCTGGCGATCCCCGCGCTGGCCCTCACCGTGGGATTGCCGTTCTGGGCCCTGCTGCTGATCGTGTTCGCGAGCGGCATTCTCGATACACCCGGGCAGATCGCGCGCCGGGTCATGCTGCCCGAGCTCACTGAGGCCGCTCGCATCCGGCTCGAGCGGAGCGTGGGACTCCTCGACGGCTCGGAGCGCCTCTCGAAGCTCATCGGCGCATCCGTCGCCGGCGCCCTCGTCGCTCTCCTCGGGCCGATGGCAGCGCTCATCACGAACGCCGCCGCGTTCTTCGTCTCGGCCGCGGTCACCCGCCTGATGGTCCCCGCCACGACCGTCCGGATCGCCGCTGACGACAACGCCGACGGCGACGCGGATGCCGAAACGGATGCCGAAACCCCGCGTTCGTACTGGCGCGAGCTGCGCGACGGGTTCCGGTTCGTGGTCCGCGATCCGCTCATGCGACTCATCGTGGGCATGGTGCTGATCACGAACCTGCTCGACGCCGCGCGCAGCTCGACCCTCCTGCCGCTGTACGCGAACGCCGAGCTCGGCGGCGCCGGCGCGCTCGCGGTGATCGTCGCTGTCATGGGCGGGTGCGCGCTCGTCGGCAACATCGCTTTCGGCTTCGTCGCGCACCGGGTGCCTCGGCGGCTGACGTTCGCGATCTGCTTCCTCATCGCGGGCGGTCCGTCGAGCGCCGTCTTCGCGTTCGGTGCGCCCTTCGCGGTGCTGATCGCCGTCGTCGCCATATCCGGACTCGCGGCCGGAGCACTCAACCCGATCCTCGGTGCCGTGCAGCTCGAGCGCGTGCCCGCGCGCATGCGGGGGCGGGTCTTCGGCCTGCTCAACGCCGGCACGTGGGCGGGCGTTCCGCTGGGTGCACTCGTCGGCGGATTCATGGCCGACGGCGTGGGACTCTTCGTCGCGTTCGGGGTGATCGCCGTCGTGTACACCGTCGTGACGCTCACGCCGCTGACAGGCGGATCGTGGCGATTGATGGACCGCCGTCCCGCGCCCGGCGCCGCACCCTAAGCCTCCGCGCGGCTTCTCGCACGTCGTTCCCGGAGGGGTGCCCGCTCGTGTTGACTGCGGGGATGAGCAATTGGGCCGAGACCGTCATGTGGTGGCACGTGTACCCGCTGGGATTCACGGGAGCGCCGATCCGGCCCGACCAGCACGACGCTCTAGCGGATGCCGCCGGCGCGGACCAGCCCGTCGAGCACCGGCTCGGTCGCATCGAGGCCTGGCTCGATCACGCGGTCGAGCTGGGGCTCAACGGGTTGCTGCTCGGCCCGGTGTTCGCCTCGAGCACGCACGGTTACGACACGACCGACTACTTCCGCCTCGACGCGCGCCTCGGTGACGGGCACGACCTCGACCGCCTCATCGCGGCTGCTCACGACCGCGGCATCCGTGTGCTGTTCGACGGCGTCTTCAATCACGTGGGTCGTGAGCACCCCGCGTTCCACGAGCTCGAGGAGCGGGGCCCCGACGCCGCCACCGCCGACCTCTTCCGCGTGCGATGGGACGGATGGCAGCAGGGCGAGCCGGTCGACGCCGACGTCTTCGAGGGGCACGACGCCCTGGTGTCGTTGAACCACGACTCCCCCGCCGTCGCCGACCTCGTCGTCGAGGTGATGACCCACTGGCTGGACCGCGGCATCGACGGATGGCGACTGGATGCCGCCTACGCCGTGCCGCCCGCCTTCTGGGCTCAGGTGCTGCCGCGGGTTCGGGCCGGGTACCCCGAGGCGTGGTTCCTCGGCGAGGTCATCCACGGCGACGCCGCCCGCATCGTCGAGGAGTCGACGATCGACTCGCTGACGCAGTACGAGCTGTGGCAGGGCATCTGGCACAGCATCGCCGACGGCAACCTGTTCGAGCTCAAGCACGCGATCGAGCGCAACAACGAGCTGCTGCCGGTGTTCGCACCGCAGACCTTCGTCGGCAACCACGACGTCACACGCATCGCCTCGGCAGTCGGCCTCGACCTGGTGCCGCATGCGCTGGCTGCGCTCTTCACCGTCGCGGGTGTGCCGTCGGTCTACGCAGGCGACGAATACGGCTACGAGGCGGTGAAGGAGGAACGCCTCGGCGGCGACGATGCGGTGCGCCCCGAGTTCGCAGAAACGCCGCCCGCGCCCGATTCGCTGCCCGAGAGTGCGCAGCACATCCTCCGCACGCATCAGCAGCTCATCGCCGTGCGGCGACAGCATCCCTGGCTGCATCGCGCGCACACCGACGTCATCCACATCGACAACACCGCGATGGTGCTGCGGACCGCGACCGGAACGGATGCCGTCATCACCGCCCTCAATATCGGCGACGCCCCCGTGACGGTGCCGGTCGCCGATGCGACGCGATTGCTCGCCGGAGCACTGTCCGGCGACATCGACCGGCGCGCCGGCGAGGCATCCCTCCCCTCGCGCGGCTGGGCGGTGCTGTCGGCTCTCCCCGCCTGACCCGCGTCGCGTCGAACCGAACCGACCCGCCCCGACCCGGATGGCTGCTCTCCCCCGCGCGTGGCAACCATTCGCGTCGGGTCGGCGCGCGCTGCGGTGGGCCGGGGCGCGTCGCGGCGCGGCTCACCGGAAGTCTCGTGACTGGTGCCTCACCCCCACCCGCAGGTCTTCGAAGGCATCGGCGAGGATGTTCACGACGCCCTCGTTCGACCGCTCGAGGATGCCGCGCACGATGAGCGCCGGGCTGTCGCGCACGACTCTCCGATAGCGGTGCCACATCCCCGTCGAGCAGATGACGTTCATCAGCCCGTGCTCGTCTTCGATGTTGAGGAAGGTGATGCCGGATGCCGTCGCCGGACGCTGCCGGTGGGTGACGAGTCCGGCGATCTCGACGCGGCGTCCGGTCTCGTGCGCGCGCAGATCGTTCGCCGTCAGCACCCCTCGGGCGTCGAGCTGCGAGCGGTAGTGGGTCATCGGATGGTCGTCGGGTGAGATGCCGGTGGCCCAGAGGTCGGAGGCGAGCACGTCGTAGCTCGACTGATCGGTGAACAGCGGCGGCTGCACGGCGATGAGCGAATCGGGCAAGTACTCGATGCGGTCCTGCGCGGCTGCCCCCGCCAGCCAGATCGCCTCGCGGCGGGTGTGCCCGAAGCACTCCAGCGCTCCCGCGGTCGCGAGCGCTTCGAGCCGCGTCGTGTCGGCGCCGGTGCGGCGCACCAGGTCGCGCATGTCGCGATAGGGGCCGGATGCCTCGCGCTCGGCGACGATCCGCTCGGCGAACCTCTTGCCGATACCGGTGACCGCGGCGAGCCCGAGCCGCACCGCGAAGCCGCCGTCACGGCGATGCGCCGCCGACTCGTCGGGAGCGTTGATGTCGAAAACCGGCACCGGCGGCTGCTCGCCCAGGCAGCTGTCGAGTCCCGTCGGACCCGGCCGTCCCGCCGCGCCCGACACGTGTTCGAGCACGGCTTCGGCCCCCGAGAGCTGCAGGTCGGGGCGTCGCACCTCGACCCCGTGACGGCGGGCGTCGGCCGCAAGCGTCGCCGGTGAGTAGAAGCCCATCGGCTGAGCCCGCAGCAGCCCCGCGAGGAACGCCGCCGGGTAGTGCAGCTTGATCCACGAGCTCGCGTAGACGAGCAGCCCGAACGAGAGCGAATGGCTCTCGGCGAAGCCGAAGTTCGCGAACGCCTGGATCTTGGCGTAGATGTCGTCGGCGGCATCTCCGACGAGGCCGTTCTCGGCCATGCCGTCGTAGAGCTTCTGTCTGAGCGAGTCGATGCGCTCGATGCCGCGCTTGGACCCCATCGCGCGGCGCAGCAGGTCGGCGTCCTCGCCGGAGAGTCCGCCGATGACCATGCCCATCTGCATGAGCTGCTCTTGGAAGACCGGCACCCCGAGCGTGCGCTCGAGCACGGGCTTGAGCTTCTCGTGCGGGTACGTCGTGGTCTCGTACCCGAGCTTGCGCCGCACGTACGGATGCACCGCACCGCCCTGGATGGGGCCGGGCCGGATGAGCGCGATCTCGATCACGAGGTCGTAGAACCGGCGCGGCTGCAGCCGCGGCAGCAGCCCCATCTGGGCGCGGGACTCGACCTGGAACACCCCGATCGAGTCGGCCCGGCACAGCATGTCGTAGACGGCGGCCTCTTCTTTCGGCAGGGTCGACAGCTCGAACTTCTCGCCCGTCGCCCCCTCGATGAGGTCGAAGCAGTACTGCAGCGCGGCGAGCATCCCGAGGCCGAGCAGGTCGAACTTCACCAGCCCCATCCAGGCGGCGTCGTCTTTGTCCCACTGGATGACCGTGCGGTCTTGCATGCGGGCGTGCTCGATCGGCACGACCTCGCCGACGGGCCGGTCGGTCAGCACCATGCCGCCCGAGTGGATACCCAGGTGCCGGGGAGCCTTGAGCAGCTCGGCGGCGTAGACGAGCACCCGTTCGGGGATGTCGTGGTCGGGACCGGTGTCGAGGGTGGCGCCCCAGCGCTCGACCTGCTTCGACCAGGCATCCTGCTGCCCCGGGGAATGGCCGAGCGCCTTGGCCATGTCGCGAACGGCGTTCTTCGGCCGATACTGGATGACGTTCGCCACCTGCGCCGCACGCTCACGCCCGTAGGTGGCATAGACCCACTGGATGATCTCCTCGCGCCGGTCGGAGTCGAAGTCGACGTCGATGTCGGGCTCTTCCTCGCGAAGCGCGGAGAGAAAGCGCTCGAACGGCAGCCGGTAGTAGATCGAGTCGATCGCGGTGATGTCGAGCAGATAGCAGACGGCGCTGTTCGCGGCGGAACCGCGCCCCTGGCACAGGATGCCGCGCCGCCGCGCTTCTTGCACGATGCCGTGGACGATGAGGAAGTAACCCGGGAAGTCCTTCTGCTCGATGACGGCGAGCTCTCGCTCGATGCGGTCGCGGTCTTCGGCCGGCAGGTTCGGGTACTTGCGCGGCACGGCTTCCCACACGAGGTGCCGCAGCCACGACATCGGCGTGTGCCCCTCGGGAACGGGGAGCTTGGGCAGCGCGGGCTTGGCCCGCCGCAACGGGAAGGCGAGCTCGTCGGCGAGTTCGACGGTGCGGGCCACCGCTCCGGGGTACCGGCGGAAACGACGGGTCATCTCGGCCCCTGATCGCAGGTGCGCCCCCGCGTGGGAGGGCAGCCACCCGTCGAGCTCGTCGAGGCCGCGGTTGGCCCGCACCGCCGCGATCGCCGCGGCGAGATGGGCGCGCTCGGGCACGGCGTAGTGCACATTGTTCGTCGCGACGAGCGACAGACCTCGCTCGCGCGCCAGGCCCGCCAGGATGTCGTTGTGCCGCGAGTCGAGCGGCTCGCCGTGGTCCATCAGCTCGACCTCGATGGCGTCTCGCCCGAACCGGTCGACCAGGACGTCGAGCTCGGCGGCTGCGGCATCCGGTCCTCGTTCGATGAGCGCCCGGCGCACGGCGCCCTTGCGGCATCCGGTGAGGATGCTCCACTGGCCTCCGGCGATGTCGGCCAGATCGTCGAGGCGGTACCGGGGCTTGCCCTTCTCGGCTCCCGCGAGCTGTCCCTGTGTGAGCGCACGGGCGAGCCGGTGGTATCCCTCTTCGCCGCGGGCCAGGACGAGCAGGTGCTCGCCCGGCGGGTCGGCCTCGTTGCGCGCCGCGCCGACGCGCTGCGGCAGATCGAGCGAGAGCTCCGCCCCGAACACCGTCTTCACCGCCAGCTGCTCGGCGGCCTCGGCGAAGCGGACGATGCCGTAGAAGCCGTCGTGGTCGGTGACGGCGAGAGCGTGCAACCCCAGCCGTTCGGCCTCTTCGGCCAGCTCTTCGGGCGATGAGGCTCCGTCGAGGAACGAGTACGACGTGTGCGCGTGCAACTCGGCGTACGGCACCGCGTCGTCGGGACGCTCGATTCTCGGCGCGGAGTACTTTCCGCGCTTGCGCGACCACGCGGGGCTGTCGCCGCCGTCGGCGCCCGCCGGCGCGCTCGGCGCACGGTTGCCGCTGAGCAGTCGTTCGATCTCGGACCACGGCACCGAGGGGTTGTTGAAGCCCATCAGTCGTACCGCCCCTCGACCGACCATTCGCCGCCGTCGCACACCAGCAACCACGCGGTCTGGGTCGCATCGACCATCTGGAAGCGGTGGGCACGGCGTGCTCGCACGGCGTCCCATTCCCGTTCGATCACCGGCCAAGGCCCCGCCCATGAGCGGATGCCGCGCGACCCGGTCGATGACACGAGCGCCGCGGGGATCGCCGTCAGCTCGCCCCGTCCGTCGACGGCGACCATGTCGCCCTCGCGGTCGACGACCGCCAGCGGCAGCGCACGTTCGAAGACCGTCGCCGGCAGCGGATCGGGCAGGCTGCCCGGCCACGGCCGCTCGCGCGAGCTCGTCACCGGCCGGTCGCCCCACGGCACGAGCACCTGCCGCTCGGCGAGCCAGCGTCCACCGCCGACGACCGGCGTCACGACGCCCGTGTGACCGAGCATCGCCTGAACGCGCGACAACGCGTGATGCACCTTCTGTTCGGGACCCGAGCCGAACAGCGAGACGGCGTGATGGGATGCCGCATCCACCGCTTCGGGCTCGATCTTGACCCGCGCGACACCGCTGGTGAGCTTGCCGCTCTCGGCCAGCTGCCACCGCACCCGGTCGACGACGGCGGCGGGGTCGAAGGTGCCGGGGTGGAGCCAGACCCGGTTGCTCGTCTCGCCGCGGTCGCCGGTGAGGATGACGCGCAGCTCGGTGCAGACGAGATCGACCGCGCCGAGTCCGGCGATGAACTCCTCGGCCGCGACCCTCATACCGAACGCGACCTGATCGGCCAGGTCGAGCGGAGGCTCGAACGAGACCTCGCGGTGCAGTTCGGGCGGCGGGGTGCGCGGGGTCACCGGGCGCGAGTCGGCACCCGAGGCGAGGGCGTGCAGTCGGGCGCCGCGGGGGCCGAAACGTTCGACCAGCCGTTCGGGTTCGATCGCGGCGAGGTCGCCGAGGGTCTGCACGCCGAGCCGGGCGAAGAGGTCGACGGAGTCGTCGTCGAGCACGGCGATCGTCAACGGCGCGAGGAACTCCGCCGAGCGCCCGGCTTCGATCACCCGGATGGGCCGGTCGGGACGGGTGCTCATCCGAGCCGCCTGCTGCGCCGTGAAGGGACCGTCAGCGACACCGGCCCGCACATCGAGATCGCCTTCGGCCACCGCTGCCAGCAGCGCGCCGGCGGCCTCGGTCTCGCCGCCGTAGAAACGGGCCGGACCGCGCACCCGCAGTGCGCAGAGCCCCGCCTCGAGCACCTGCACGCCCGGAGCCATTTCTTCGAGGCGCGCGACGATCGGCGCGAACTCCCGATGATCGCGCACCGCGTCGGCGTCGACCACCTGCAGCGCGGGACATCGCGCCTGCGCGTCGCGGCGACGCTGCCCCGGGGCGACGCCGTCGGCGCGGGCCGACGCCGAGCACGCGACGACCATCCCCTTCTCGAACACCGCGATCGGTGCGTTCGAGTCGACGCCGCTCTCACGCACGAACGCCACGACCGGCCAGTCGGGCACCCACACCACGAGGCTGCGTAACGGTGTCACAGCCTCCTGCTCCCCCACGTCAGACCGCCCGTCGCATCGGGATCGGCTCGGCCACGGGGCCGCCTGCGAGAGCCCGCTCCTGCGGAGCGGCCGAGATCGCACCGTCGGGCGCCGGCAGCAGCATCCGCGCCGACCGGGGCACCGGGAACCGCCGGCTCGACACGGTGACCGTCAGCTCGCGGTCGCTGAGGTAACCATCGCCGTCGCCCAACCCCGACCACCGCGGATCGGCGACGTCGAGCATCGCCTCGGTCTGCGGCCACGGCCCCTGCACGAGCAGCACCGTTCCGCGGTCGCGCAGCCGGCCGGCGAGCTTGGCGATGTCGGAGTCCTTCGCCCGTTCGGGCGGACGCACGGCGACGACGGGCAGCACATCGGCGATCGTCGCGGTGACGGCGAGCCAGCGTGCGCCCGGGTCGGGGATCAGCACCACGCGCGACAGATCGACCCCGGCGTGCTCCGCCGCCTCGGCGCCGAAGCCCGGCATCCCGACCACGCCGCACCACGAGCCGGTCTGCGACGGCTGTGCGAGCAGCGCGAACAGCAGCGAGGACGACGAGCCGAGCGAATAGGCGGCGCCGGGCCGCAGCCCCCGCCCGGGCAGCAGTCCGGCCAGAGCAGGATGAGTCGGCAGCACAGGAGCGTCGAGGCGGCGCCCCTGCATCCGCTCCATCTGCGCGCGCAGTCGCTGCACGTCCTCGGCGGCAGCAGGATTGCGCATGATCGACCTCACTCAGCAAGGGTAGAACATATGTTCTAGACCATCAATGTCGATATCGAAGATACGACCGACTTCCGACATCCGCTCCGCGTCGGTGTGAGGCCTGCTGCCGCTGCTACCCGTATCCCCCGCGGCTGGCGAGGCGTATGGTCACAAGCATGTGGACAGTACTCGTGATCTTGATCATCGTGTGGGTGGTGCTGTCGATCGTGGGGTTCGCGTTCGAGGGGCTGCTCTGGCTAGGAATCATCGGCGTCGTGTTGACCATCGGGACCCTCGTGTTCGGGATCATCCGACAGCGTGCGGGGCGCCGCCCCTGACACCGGAGCGGTTTCAGGGTCCCGTTTGCACACACGGATCAGGAGCGCGCCAGGACGGACGGTGATGCGCGCAGCACTGACGTGACCGAAGCTGTCACCGTCGAGCTGCACCACACGCGGAACCTCGAACGTGGCCTCGAATACCCGACCCCGTGCATAGGCGAGCGAGTGGAGCTCCGGAGCCCGAGCAAGGATACGGCGGGTGAAGCGCGATCGCCGCGCGGCTCCTTGCAGCGTCAGACGGGAACCGATCCCGGCCCATCCGAGCCGGCCACGTGGTCGCATCGTCACCACATCCAAGAACCCGTCATCGATGCTCGCCCGCGGAATGAGCAGCATGTTTCCGGCGAGCGTTCCGCAATTGCCGACGATGACGGTGTGCGCCCGCGCGGTGCGCGACCGACTCCCGTCGATCCGGTAGTCGATGCGGAACAGCCGGTTGGCAAGGACGGATCGCGCGATCGGCGAGACGTACGCGAGCCACCCGAGATGCTTCTTCGCACGAGCATTCGTGTTGGCAGCCATGTCCGCATCGAGCCCGATCCCCGCCATCACGACGAAAGCGTGCGAGGTCCACTCGCCGTCGGAGTCGCTGAGATCGGCGACAGCCACATCGATGCGCCGCTCGCACCCGGAGAAGGCCGCCGACACCGCCGTATCGAGATCAGCGAGAGCGACGCCCAGTTCGCGGGCGAGGAGGTTCCCCGTCCCGGCGGGGATGAGCGCGATGGGCACGCCGGTGCCCTGCAGGACCCCCGCCGCGGCACGGACCGTCCCATCGCCGCCCGCGACCAGCACCACGGCCGGCTTGTCGTCCACGGCATCCTGAGCGGCTCCACGCCCGGAGTCCTCCGGTTGGGTCGGATACCACCGTGTCGGTGCCCAACCCGCCGCGCGCTCATGAGCCATAACGATCTGGCGAAGCCGTTCGACGTCTGCTTTACCGGGATGGAAGACCACCGCCGCGTGGGGTGCGCTCCTCCCCGAATCCTGACTCACCGAGAGACGCCGCCCCCGACGGCGGACCACCCCTCGATCTGCGCGCGGTACGCCTCGGCACGCTGCCGAGCCGCGTCACCCTCGACCCTCGGCGCGGTGAAAACCACCGTCTCCGCCAGGGTCGCAACCGCCGCAGCCCGCTCCAGCTCCCGTGCCGCGAACGTGCGTGCGCTGTCGTCCGATGCCTCCTTCTCGCTTCGGATCCGTTCGCTGATCTCCGCCAGTCTCAACGCGATCAGCTCCGCGAGGCCGTCGCGTAGCTCCTCCAGCGTCGTGTTGTGGATCTCCAGACGCCGGTCCGAGACAGTCAGCTCGACATCGGGATAACCGGAATGCGCCAGGAGCTCGCGCGTGGACTCGCCGAGAACGTCTCGGACCTCCTCTTTACCCGGACGCCGGGTGAACACCGCCTCCACGGTGTACCGCGCGGGCGGGTCGTCGGTCATCAAGCCGGCGGGAAGCGACCCCACCAACACGGAATCGAGGCCGAGATTGTGGGTGGAAGGAGCTTCGTGGTGTGAATATGCGCTCATGACCGGACGTTACGCCTCCCAGATGTGAGGCTCACAGGTTGCCGACCGCATCTCCGGCCTTCGCGAGCACGGCGGCGAGCCCCTGCCGCAGATCGGTGACGAAGGCGCCGGGCATCTCGAGCGACGGGAAGTGCCCGCCGCGCTCCGCTTCTCGCCACCGGACGATGTCTCGGAAGCGCTGCGCCGCCCACGGACGGGGGTGCTTCTCGATGTCGTGGGGATACGTCGTGAGAGCGGCCGGCACGTCGACACGGAGGTGGGGGTCGAGCGACTGGTGGCTCTCGAAGTAGATGCGCGCCGCTGACGCACCTGTGCGCGTCAGCCAGTAGAGCGTCACGTTGTCGAGCAGCCGGTCGCGCGTGATGCTCTCGAAAGGGGTGTCGACCGTGTCGGTCCACTCGGAGAACTTCTCGAGTATCCACGCGAGCAAGCCCACCGGAGAGTCGACCAGCGCGTAGCCGATGGTCTGCGGCGACGTCGCCATGACCTTCGCGTAGGCGAGTCGGTTCTCTTCGAATGCGTGCGTCTCGGCGACCCACCGCCGCTCGGTCGCGTCGAGACCATCGATGCTGAGGCCCGGCAGACTTTGCGGTGTGGTCGTGTGCATCCCGATCACGTGGCTCGGAAACCGTCCGGCGAGCGCGATCGTGATGGGGCCGCCCCAGTCGCCGCCGTGCGCCAAGAACCGGTCGTAGCCCAGGCGAGCCATGAGTTGCACCCATGCTGCGGCGATCCGTTCGGTGCCCCATCCGGGTTCGTCGGGCTTGTCGGAGTGGCCGTAGCCCGGCAGAGACGGCGCCACGACATGGAAGGCCGGCAGCGTCGGATCGTTCGGCTCTGCGAGGCCATCGATCACGTCGACGAACTCGGCGACACTGCCCGGCCAGCCGTGCGTCATGATCAGCGGTACCGCATCGGGGCGCGATGACCGTCGGTGCAGGAAGTGGATGCCGAGACCATCGACGACCGTGCGGAACTGACCGATCTCGGCAAGACGCCGCTCGAACGGGCGCCAGTCGTAGGCTGTCCGCCAGTACTCGACGAGGGCGGCGACATCGGCCAGTGGCGGGCCCTGGGCCCAGCGATCCTGCCCGCGGGCGTCGGCGCGAGTGGTCTCGCGCTCGGGCAGGCGGGTCGCGCCCAGCCGCGCACGCAGGTCGTCGAGCTCGGCATTCGTCACCTGAGGAGTGAACGGCGATACCGACTCTGACGGGTGGGAAGCGGTCATGTTCACTCCATTCGTCGCAGCACGCAGGTGCGAACCGCCATAGCCGGTTCTACCAGAGACGCGGAATCAATGGAACCAGCTATGGTGGTGCCATGTCGGACGACTTTCCCGAATTCCGGATCGGCTCGGTGCTGGCGACGAGCTTCACGGGCACGCTGACCGAGCGGCATGGCGCCAGAGTCGAGCGCATTCCGACACCAGCTCGACTGCAGGCCTGGTTCGACGAGTTCGATCTGGCGGTCGCGCGATGCTCGGCGTCGGACCTCGACCGGGCATACGTCCTGCGCGAGGCGATCCATGCGGCCGCGACAGCGCGCGCTCAGGATGCGACGTTGCCGCCCGACGCGGTGGCACTGATCAACGAGTTCAGTGCACGAGGCACGGCGAACCCGGTGCTGACCGGGGCCGGCGAACGGCGCTGGCACCTCGGTTCCCGCGCGACGGTCGACGCCGCGCTGGGGGTCATCGCCGCGGATGCGGTGGACATCATCTCCGGCGCACGGCCCGGCGCGCTCGCTCTGTGCGCCTCACCGACCTGTCGTGCGGCATTCTTCGACGCCAGCAGGAGCCGCACTCGGCGGTGGTGCGACATGAACACGTGCGGAAACCACGCGAAGAAAGCCCGCTTACGCGCGAAGCACGCATAAGCGGGACGACGTCCGTACCGACGTCACACGTCACGCGCTCTGAGGACGACGAGAGCGGCGAGTGTCGTCCACAGGGTGAAGATCGCCATGATCCCGAGTCCCGCCAGCGGCGGCATCCCGCTCGTCGTCGACACCTCATAAGAGGCCTGCCCGGCCGTCGTGGGCCAATAAGTACCCGCGAACTCGCCGATGACCCCGGGCATCCCCGGGGCGAGGGCGGGCACGAGAAGCGCGACGGTCACGATGATCGCGAGCGCACCGGAAGAGCTTCGGGTGATGATGCCGAACCCGAGGCCGAGGACGGCCGTCAGGACGAGGTAAACGATCGCACAGACGATGGCCCGAACGGTGTCAGGGTCATCGAGCGCCGACACGGGCAGACCGGCCGCCGCGAGCGCGGCCTGCGTGGCACCGAAGCTGCCTGCCACCGCCGCGACGGCCACGACCACGCCGATGAGCGCCGAGACTCCGAGCTTCGAAGCCAGGAGGGCTCCGCGCCGGGGCACGATGGCGAGGCTCGTAATGATCTGGCCCGAGCCGTATTCACTGGTGATGGCCTGCGATCCGATGGTCGCGAGGAGGATCTGACCGACCAGGATTCCCTTGAAGCTGATACCGGTGGGGTCGAAATCGGAAGGGAGCGCGGCCTGCCAATCGGCCATGAGCCCGCTTACCCCCAGCAGGCTGACCATCACCGTCACGACGACCGCCGAGGCAGCGAGAATCCAGGTGCTGTGGACACTGCGGGCTTTGATCCATTCGGAAGCGAAGAGGTTCATGTCAGGCGGCCTTCTGCTCGGTCGTGGTCATGGCGAGAAACGCATCTTCGAGCGAATCCCGAACGAGGGTGAGCTCGAACACCTCGGCGTCGGAAGCGGCGGCGATGCGGCCGACGCTCTCCGTCGTCACCCCCGCGACGATGAGGACGTCGGTGCGATCGGCGTCTGCCCGCACCAGAAAGCCGGCTCGCATGAGCGCATCACGCAGGACCGCGACATCCGGGGTGCGCACGCGAACATGCTCGTTCGTGTGCGAGGCGATGAAGTCGTCCAGGGCCTGGTCTGCGAGCAGGCGACCGCGGTTGATGACGATGAGGCGGTCCGCGGTGAGTTGCATCTCACCCATCAGGTGGCTCGAGAACAGCACCAATCGGCCTTCCGCAGCAAGCTCGCGCATCAGGGATCGAGCCCAGCGGATGCCTTCGGGGTCGAGGCCGTTGAGGGGTTCGTCGAAGATGACGATGCCGGGGTCGCCGATCAACGCGGTAGCGATCCCCAGCCGTTGCTTCATCCCCAGGGAGAAGTCGCCGGCCGGCCGGCCGCCCGCGTCGGCCAGGCCCACCAACTCCAAGACCTCCCCGATCCGCCCCCGCGGCACGCCCCCGGCGCGCGCGACGGACGCCAGATGATCCACGGCCGTACGCCGCGGGTGGACGGCACGTGCATCGAGCATGGCGCCGATCACCCGCGTCGGATGGGGTAACTCGTGCATGCGACGCCCGTTCACGGTCGCGGCGCCGCTCGTGGGTTTGTCCAAGCCGAGGAACATGCGGAGGGTGGTGGACTTGCCCGCTCCGTTCGGTCCGAGAAAGCCCGTCACCAGCCCGGGGCGCACCTGGAACGAGAGACCGTCGACAGCGGTGACGGTTCCGTATCGCTTGACGAGATCGTGAGCTTGGAGAGATAACTCGGTTGTCTTCTGCACGGCAGGTACACTACACCGTGTGGTGTACTACTGCACCGAGCGGTGTAGATTTGGGCTTGCGAGAAGAAGGATGGCGATGATCGATGCGAGCCCGGTCCGGCAAGGCCAAGAGCAGAAACGCTCCGCGATACTGACGGCGGCGCGAGAGCTTTTCGTCGAGGTAGGCGTCGAGCGATCGAGTATGGATGCGGTCTCCGCACGCGCAGGCGTGTCCAAGCGCACCGTCTACGACTACTACGGCGACAAGCGGAGGCTCCTGCTCGGAGTGGTCGAGAACGCGGGCGAGACAGCCGTGAGCACCCTTCGCGAGCTGGCCGAGAAGCACCTGCCCGACGCCATCGCGCTCGAAGCGCACGGCGGTCTGCACCGGGCCGTGAGCGCATTCGCGGCCGAACTCGGGGGCTTCCTCGCCACATCGACGAACTACGCTGCCGCGATCAAGCTGATCTCGGAGAACGAGTCACTCCTGCCCGAGCTCGAGGACCACCCTCTGGACCGAGCGCACGCCGAAGTCCTCGCCGAGCGCTTCGCTCACTTCGCGACCGCGGGCCTGCTCGACCTCGACGACCCGCGACTCGCCGCCGAGCACTTTCACGCACTTACGACGCTCCGCGTGCTCAACGAACCGGCTCGCCGCCGGACCGACACCGAACGGGTTCGGCAGATCATGACCGATGGCGCCGACGCGTTCCTGCGCGCCTACGGCCGACAACCGGAGTAGCAGCGCACAGCGACGATCAGGCCGCGAGCGACAGGTAGGGCTCCCACCGCGGATCGGATCGCTCCGTTCCGCGCACCGTCCACTGCGGTCCGCGCGGCGGCTTCGGCGACCACCGCAGCTCCCATCCCATCTCCTGCGGCGTGTGATCGCTCTTGAGGTTGTTGCACCGCAGGCAGCAGGCGACGAGGTTCTCCCACGAGTTGCTACCGCCGCGCGAACGAGGCATGACGTGATCGATAGTCGATGCCGCCTTTCCGCAGTAGGCGCATCGGTGTGCATCGCGACGGAGCACCCCGCGTCGCGTCACCGGCACTCGGCGCGCATTCGGGATACGGACATACCGGGTCAGGACGATCACCGCCGGGCGCTCGTACGTCCCGTCGATCCCGAGAACGGGGTCGTGGACGACGTGCTCGACGATCGTCGCCTTGTCGTTCAACACCAGGAGGAGGGCCCGACGGAACGACACCACAGCGAGTGGCTCATACCCGGCATTCAGTACCAGAGTGCGCATTTCCTGTCCTCACGAACTGCCCTGACGGCTTCAGCGGATGTTCGATGACCGACGTCGCGCATGCCGTGCGGGCAGGTCCCGCGAGGGTGCGAGCACGAAAAAAGGCGCCGTCATGAAGACAGCGCCTTGATTCACGGCCGAGGCCGCAGTGGTGCACACGATGCCGCAGGACGTAGCGACCGATCGCATTCACGGTTCGAATGCCCGGTACTGGTCCCATCAGCTCCCCCTCGGCGTGCGCGAGCGTCGCGTTCAGGGTAATACACCCTCGACCCCGGAAAGGTCGACGGAAGATGAACGGATGATGCGTGTCGTCAGCCCGCGTTCGCGACGAGCCATGACTCGGCGTTGACGTACGCGCCGTCGACCACGATCTCGAGATGCAGGTGCGTGCCGAACGCGCGCCCCGTGTCGCCGACCTGGCCGAGCAGCTGACCCGCAGAGACGGTGTCGCCGACCTGCACCGCGCGGGTGCCCCAGTCCATGTGGGCGTAGAGGCTCGTGACGTTGGTGCCGTTGATGTTGTGGGCGACCTTCACGTACACGCCCCAACCCGGTCCGCTCTCGCTCGACGCGACGACCGTGCCGTCGGCGACCGAGTAGATCGGGGTGCCGCGGTCGGCCATGTAGTCGGTGCCGCGGTGGCCGGCATACGGGGTGCCGAAGTTGTTGAACGACATCAGCGGACGACGCACGAGGCCTGAACCCGGAGCGACGAGCGGAATGGGCTCGCCGTACGAGGACGACGCGGTCGAGCTGCTCGCCGAGATGCGGTTCGCGAGGGCCTCGGCGGCGGCCTTGGCGGCAGCCTCCTCGTCCTTCTTCTTCTGGATCTCCTCGGGCGTGGTCGCGGTGAACCCACTGCGGTCGAGGGAGGCGGGGCCCACCTCGGACGCGACGACGATCGACTGCGCGTTGTCGGCGGCGACCTGCTGCAGCGTCATCGCGTCGGCCGACGTGCCGCGTACAGCGGCGAAAGCCGGGATGGCGACGGTGGCGACGAGACCCACCACGGCCGCGACCGTGAAGGTGCTGCGCACGGGGTGCACCCGGCGATTACGGCGGCGGGCAGCGCGATTTTCGACGGTCGCGACTTCCCGCGATTGCTTCTTCGCCAGCGGGAAGCGGCGGCCACGCAGAGCGCGACCGGAACGGTCGGGATTCGTCGCGTCGACCTCGGGTACGTCCACCGACGAATCGTTGTTTTCAGCCAAATCAGTCCTCCGGCGCCTCTGCGCGATGACCTGCGCTGGCTCGTCGATACTGCGTGTAGGTCCACGCGACGTTCGGGTGTCACCGCGGAGACGACGAGCCGAAGAGGCAATCCACGCAGCGGTCTCGGGCGGGCTTCTCGCCTGAAGACTTCTCGAGGCTACCGGAAGGTAACGAATAAGTCACGCCGTCACTCCCATCCCCACCCGACGCTCAGGGTCGGGCGGCGGGGAGGCGACCTCAGTCGCGGCGCGTGAGGAAGATGTGCGACGCGACCTCGACCGGAAGCTCGAGCCCCTCGTCGATGCCGTCCATCTGCACGAGCACGTACCCCTCGGAGAACTGGAACGTGCCGTCGCGACCGGGGACGACGCCCGCCGCCCGGAGCTGCTGAAGCAGTTCGGGATCGACCTGCGCCGGCTCGGCGAGGCGACGCACGGTGCCTTCGATCGGACCGCCGGTCTCGTTCAGCAGGCGGACGAGGCCGACCACACCGTCGTCGAACGTGCGCGCCGGCACGTCTCCCAGCTGGTCGAGGCCGGGGATCGGGTTGCCGTAGGGCGACTCGGTGGGGTGGCCGAGGAGCTCGATGAGGCGACGCTCGACGAGCTCGCTCATCACGTGCTCCCAGCGGCACGCCTCTTCGTGGACGTAGGCCCAGTCGAGACCGATGACGTCGCTGAGCAGGCGCTCGGCGAGACGGTGCTTGCGCATGACGTCGACCGCCTTCTGGCGACCGCTGTCGGTCAGCTCGAGCGAGCGGTCTTCCGAGACGACGACCAGGCCGTCGCGCTCCATGCGGCCGACCGTCTGCGAGACGGTGGGGCCGGAGTGCCCGAGGCGCTCGGAGATGCGGGCGCGCAGGGGGACGATCGCCTCTTCCTCGAGCTCGAGGATGGTACGCAGATACATCTCTGTCGTGTCGATGAGATCGGTCATCACAGCCCTTGTCGTGCGCGTGGTCGAGAGGATCCCAGCCTATCCGCTGGCGAGGACATCCGAGGCTGCCCTTACCTCCGGCCCGTGGCACGGCGGAGCCGGGCACCGCCCCTAGAATCGGCTCATGGCGCACGTCACCCTGCCCCGAGACATCCTCCCCCGCGACGGCCGCTTCGGCTGCGGCCCCGCCAAGATCCGGCCCGAGCAGGTCGCCGCCCTGTCGGGCCCCGGCTCGATCCTGCTCGGCACGTCGCACCGCCAGTCGCCGGTGAAGAGCCTCGTCGGTCAGGTCCGATCGGGTCTGTCCGATCTGCTCCGACTCCCCAACGGGTACGAGATCATCCTCGGCAACGGCGGATCGACCGCATTCTGGGATGCCGCGGCCTTCGGCCTCATCGAGAACCGCAGCCAGAACCTCGTCTTCGGCGAGTTCGGCGGCAAGTTCGGCGCGGCGGCGTCAGCCCCGTGGCTGCAGGCACCCGACATCCGCAAGGCCGAACCCGGGTCGAGCATCGCGGCGGAGCCCGTCGAAGGCATCGACGTCTACGCCTGGCCGCACAACGAGACCTCGACCGGTGTCGCCGCCCCGGTGCGCCGTGTCGTCGGCGACGACGGCGCACTCACCGTCATCGACGCGACGAGCGCGGCCGGCGGCATCGATTTCTCGGTCTCGCAGTGCGATGTCTACTACTTCGCTCCGCAGAAGAACCTCGGTTCCGACGGCGGCATCTGGTTCGCCGCGGTCTCTCCCGCAGCGATCGAGCGGATCGAGCGCGTCGCCGCCTCCGGCCGCTACATCCCCGAGTTCCTGAGCCTCAAGAACGCGCTCGACAACTCCCGCCTCAACCAGACGCTCAACACTCCGGCCGTCGCGACGCTGTACCTGCTCGACAAGCAGCTCGAGTGGATCCACAGCAACGGCGGCCTCCAGTGGGCGGCCGACCGCACCGCCGAGTCCTCGTCCGCGCTGTACGACTGGGCCGAGGCCTCGGAGCACGCGACGCCGTTCGTGGCC
This sequence comes from Microbacterium sp. F1-18, assembly GCF_052921305.1. Lineage (NCBI taxonomy): Bacteria > Bacillati > Actinomycetota > Actinomycetes > Micrococcales > Microbacteriaceae > Microbacterium > Microbacterium sp. F1-18. The sequence continues at coordinate 115,753 of NZ_JBREVD010000003.1, forward strand.
GACCCCGCCGACCGCTCCCCCGTCGTGGTCACGATCGACTTCGACGACACCGTCGACGCAGCGGCCGTCGCGAAGAGCCTCCGCGGCAACGGCATCGTCGACACCGAGCCGTACCGCAAGCTCGGCCGCAACCAGCTGCGCATCGCGACGTTCGTGTCGATCGAGCCCGACGATGTGCGTCAGCTCATCAAGTGCATCGACTACACCATCGAGCGCCTCTGATCGCCTCGCGCCACTGAACCGACGAAGGGATGCCGCATCGCGCGGCATCCCTTCGTCGTCAGGCGTGTGAGAGCGGTCAGCGCTCCCAGAGCGATTCGTCGTGATCCGACTCCTCGTCCTCGTCGTCTTCGGCGTCTTCGTCGCCGGAGTCGGCGCCCGAAAGGTCGTCGTCGTCGAGAGCGGCGTCGTCGTCGAGAGCATCGATGTCGACGCCGTCGACATCGCCCGCGTGGGTGACCGCAGTGCTGCCGTCGGCGAAGTCGTCCTCGTCCACCTCGTCGTCGTCTTCATCGTCGATGTCATCGGCGTCGTCGAGCTCGGCCGCGTCGTCATCGTCGAGGTCGTCGGACTCGTCCTCATCAGCGGCTGCCTGAGCGGCCTGGTAATCCGCGAGCCGCACGGCCCATGGCACCCAATCGGGGGCCAGCAGTGCACCCGCCGCGGGCAGCAGTTCGACCTCGAGCACGGTGGGCTCGGCGCCGTCGACCGCTGCGACGCTGACCGTCCAGAGCCATCCGGGGTAGCCGGCGAGACGGTTGGCGAAGCGCAGCGAGACGACGCCGTCGGCCTCGATGACGTAGTCGACCGGGTCGCCGATCGTCGAGGCGGGGGTGATCTCGGCGAGCGCCGCGCGTGCCAGATCATGCGCAGCGAGCAGTCGCTCGTCGACGGTCACCGCCTCGGGGGCCGTGGGCTCGTCCGACGTCGAGACGTCGGGAGACTCAGGCGTCGAGGTCATCGGCGACCTTGCGCAGCACCGCGGCGATCTTCTTGCCGTGACCCGAGCTGGGGTATCGGCCGCGACGGAGATCGGCGCCGATGCCGTCGAGGAGCTTCACCAGGTCCTCGACGATGATCGCCATGTCGTCGGCGGGCTTGCGGTTGCGCTTGCTCAGGCTCACGGGAGCCTCGAGCACGCGAACGGCCAGCGCCTGCAGGCCGCGTTTGCCGTCGGCGACGCCGAACTCGAGGCGCGTGCCCGGCTTGAGCGACTCGGTGCCCGCCGGGAGTGCCGTGGCGTGCAGGAAGACGTCCTGGCCGTCATCGGAGGAGATGAAGCCGAACCCCTTCTCGTCGTCGTAGAACCTGACCTTGCCGGTGGGCATGTGCGTACCTCGCTGTCACGGACCGCGTTTCGCGGGCAGAACGGAATGCCGGGGCCGTGTGAGCCCCGGTAACCAGCCTACGGCACCGCCGCGAAGCGCTACGCTGATGCGGATGAGCACGCGCAGCCCGAGCGACGACCTCCCGGTCCGCCGTATAGACCGCATCCTCGCGTTCATGTCGCTGGGGCTGCTGGTCCTGGCGATCGTCTGCTTCTTCGCCATCATCATCGGCACCGCGACCGGCCTCGAACAGGCGGACTTCGGTTCGGGAGCCTGGCCGACGGTCAGCGCGATCGTGTGGATCGCTCCGCCGATCGCATTCGCCCTGCTGCTGACGGTGCTCATCATGACCTTCATCCGACGGAGCCGGGCCAACAAGGGCCGGTGACGTGTCTCCCGTCGACGCTCGTGCCCTCGCGACCTGGCTCGCCACGGTCGACGACGACGCCCTGACGGCACTTCTGCGTCGCCGTCGCGTCGGGGCCGATGCCGCCTGGGCCGATTTCTTCGACGCCGCCGAGGCCCTGCTCGATCCCGCCGCGGTCGCGAAGGCCGCTCCGCTGCTGTCGCGACCGCTCGTCGCTGCCATGGACGAGGCCGTGGCGTCGGACGCGCCGGTGCCCCCGGGCGCGGCGCGCGAGGAACTTCTTCACCTCGGGCTCGTCTCCCCCGACGGGCTGCCCTACGCCGGCGCCGCATCAGCATGGCGCGACCTCTCTCGACCCGACGCCGCCGCCCCGCTCGTCGCTGACGCGTCTCGCGAAGACGACGCGCAGCTGGCGGAGCGAGCGTTCACCGCGCTCTCGTCGCTCGCCGACGTCCTGTCGTTGACCCAGCCGTCACCGCTGGGACGCACCGGGGCGGGAACCCTCGGCGCGGGTGATCGTCGCCGCCTGATCGAGGCCGGAGCGGTGCCGGATGCGGCGACGGTCGACCTCGTGATCGGCATCGGTCTCGACGCAGCGCTGCTGGGTCCGGTCGACCGGGAATGGCGCGTGACGACCGAGGGCAGCGCGTGGCTCCTGCGCGGATCGGTCGATCGGTGGGTCGAGACCGCGTCACACCTGCGTGACGCGCTCCCCGCAGCTCTGCGCACGACGAGCGGCGGCTGGCAGCCGCTGACGGAATGGCATCACGCGTACCCGCTCGACCCGCAGTGGCCGGCACGTGCCGAGCGTCTGGCTGCGCAGTGGCGGTTCTGGGCGATCATCGACGCCTCGGGTCGGCCGGCCGCGTGGGCGACGGCCATGGCCGACGGCGGCGATGTCGACCGGGCTGCCCTCCAGCAGAACCTGCCGGGCGAGGTAGACCGCATCTTCCTCCAGAACGACCTCACCGCCATCGCGCCGGGCCCCCTCGAACCGGCGATCGACGCGCGGCTGCGCCGGGCGGCACGCCGCGAGTCACGTGCACAGGCCTCGACCTATCGTTTCTCCGCCGAGTCGATCGGAGCGGCGCTGGCCGCAGGCGAGGATGCGGCATCCCTCGCCGAGTTCCTCACGACCATCTCGCTCACGGGCCTGCCTCAGCCGTTGGCGTACGAGCTCGAACGCGCCGCGCAGCGCCAGGGCCGGCTGCGCGTGGGGACCGACGCGACCGGTCGGACGCAGGTCACCGCATCCGATCGGAGCGCACTCGACACGCTCGCGGTGGATCAGGCGCTCCGTCCCCTCGGACTCGTGCGTGATGGTGACCGGCTCATCAGCCGCAGCTCCGTCGACGCCGTCTTCTGGATGCTGAGCGATGCCCGCTATCCCGTCGCCGCGGTCGACGACGACGGAGCGGTGCGGATCCTCGACCGGGCCCGTCTGACCGACTCGTCCGAGGTCGCGACGGCCCGCTCCGAGGACGCGTCGTACCGCACGCTGATCGACCGCATCCGCGGCGCGCACTCCTCCGACGACGCGGATGCGGCGTGGCTGGGGCGCGAGCTCGAGCAGGCGGTGAAGGCGCGCGCGGTGATCGAGGTCAGCGTGCGCCTGCCCGACGGGACGACGCGCGACTTCGTGCTCGAGGCGACGGGTCTCGGCGGCGGCCGCCTGCGCGGGCGCGACCGCGCGTCGGACGTGGAGCGCACCCTCCCGGTGTCGAGCATCGTGTCGGCACGTCTGGCCTGAGCATCGCCGACGCTCGGCGCGCAGGCCGATGTCCGCTCAGCACCGGTACGATTGCTCGTTATGGCTGATGGCCCCCTGATCGTCCAGAGCGACCGCACCGTGCTGCTCGAGGTCGCCCACCCGAACGCAGAGGACGCACGCCACGAGCTCGCGATCTTCGCCGAGCTCGAGCGTGCACCCGAGCACATCCACACCTACCGCATCACGCGGCTCGGCCTGTGGAACGCACGTGCGGCCGGGCACGACGCCGAAGACATGCTCGCCACGCTCGACCGGTGGTCGCGCTTCCCGGTGCCGCCCTCGGTGTCGACCGACATCCGTGAGACGGTGACGCGCTACGGACGTCTCGTGATCGAACGTGATGACGAGGGAACGCTCGTGCTGCGCTCGCACGACGCGGCCGTCTTGGCGGAGGTCACCCGCAACAAGCGGATCCAGCCGCTGCTGCTGGGCCACCCCACCCCGGAGACCTACATCATCGATGCCTGGGCGCGCGGTCAGATCAAGCAGGAGCTGCTGAAGATCGGATGGCCCGCCGAAGACCTCGCCGGTTTCACCCCCGGCACGCCCCACGAGATCGAGCTGCACGAAGACGGGTGGAGCCTGCGGCCCTACCAGCGCAAAGCCGTCGACATCTTCACCGAGGGCGGTTCGGGCGTCGTCGTGCTCCCCTGCGGCGCGGGCAAGACGCTCGTGGGCGCCGCGGCGATGGCCGACACCAAGACGACGACGCTCATCCTCGTGACCAACACCGTCAGCGCACGGCAGTGGCGCAACGAGCTGCTCAAGCGCACGAGCCTGACCCCGGAAGAGATCGGCGAGTACTCCGGTCAGTCGAAGGAGGTCAAGCCGGTCACGATCGCGACCTACCAGATCCTCACGGCGAAGCGGAAGGGCGAGTACGCCCACCTCGCGCTCCTCGACGCTCTCGACTGGGGCCTGGTCGTGTACGACGAGGTGCATCTGCTCCCCGCTCCCGTGTTCAAGCTGACCGCCGATCTTCAGGCGCGACGCCGCCTCGGCCTGACCGCGACCCTCGTTCGCGAGGACGGCCGCGAAGGCGACGTGTTCAGCCTCATCGGACCCAAGCGATTCGACGCGCCTTGGAAGGAGATCGAGGCCCAGGGCTTCATCTCCCCCGCCGTCTGCTACGAGGTGCGCGTCGACCTCCCGGCATCCGACCGCCTCGAGTACGCCGCCTCGGCCGATGACGAGCGGTACCGTCTGGCGGCGACCGCGCACGCGAAGATCGGGGTCGTCCGAGACCTCGTCGCGAAGCACGCGGGTGAGCAGATCCTGGTGATCGGGCAGTACCTCGATCAGATCGATGTGCTCGCCGAGGCGCTCGGGGCACCGAAGATCACGGGGTCGACTCCCGTCGATGAGCGCGAGGAGCTGTACGACGCGTTCCGGACGGGCGAGGTCCCCGTGCTGATCGTCTCGAAGGTCGCGAACTTCTCGATCGACCTGCCCGACGCCTCCGTCGCCATCCAGGTCTCGGGCTCGTTCGGCTCGCGCCAAGAAGAGGCGCAGCGTCTCGGACGCCTGCTGCGACCGAAGTCGAACGGCCACACGGCGAGCTTCTACACCCTCATCGCGCGCGACACCGTCGACCAGGACTTCGCGCAGAACCGGCAGCGCTTCCTCGCCGAACAGGGATACAGCTACACGATCCTCGACGCCGAGAAGCTCGAGGCAGCCTGAGCGCACCGCCGCCGGCGGGCTGCGTCAGGGCTTGGTGAGCTCGGGCGTCGGCTCGCCGGGAAGCGGAACGGTCGCCGTCGGCGTGGGCATGGGGATCGGCGCCGGCATCGGCGTCCGCGGCATCGCGTATGTGCGCGCGATCGGGCGCCGCCGAAGCACGTACTCGACGGCGAGACAGTACCCCCCGAGCAGCAGGACCGACGTCGCGAAGCTCACCCAGCCGACATCCGTCGCCGAGGGGTCGGACCCCGCCACGATCCCGGTCACGAAGGCCAGCAGGTTGTTGACGATGTGCACCGCGATGGCCGCCTCCAATCCTCCGGTGCGCCAGGTGAGCCAACCCGCCGCGATCGCGAAGAGCGCCACGCCCGCCTGGCCGACCGGGTCGTACAGGTGCCCGATGACGAACAGGGGTACCGGGAGCAGGATCGCGAAGAGCGGATGCCGCAGCCACCGCCCGATCGACTGCATCAGGTAGCCGCGGAAGACGTACTCTTCCGCGGTGGCTTGGACCGGCACGACGAGGACGACCACGAGCAGACTCAGCCACAGGGCGCCGCCCGTCGGGGGCGTGAGCTGTGCCCCGGGATCCTCGGCGGGCAGCAGCGCGGTCACGAGGGTGATGACGAGCGCGACGGCGACGCCGAGCCCGGAGCACACGAGCAGCCAGCGCCATCGCAGTCGGCCGAACACGGCGGAGACGAATCCGAGGCGACGCCCGTTGACGATCAGAGAGGCGAGCAGGTAGGCGGGCAGCAGCAACGCGACCGAGCCGAGACCGATCAGCAGCGACAGCGGATTCGTGACATCCAGCGCCCCGGGATCGTCGAGCACGCGGTTCAGCGCCCGTGCCGCGTCGTCGTTCGACAACGCGACGAGGATCGCGGCGAGCGAGACGACGAGCACCATGAGCAGGAACAGGATGATGCCGAGAGCACCCACCGCGAGCGGCGTCCACCAGCCGGAACGACGGCGCGCGAAGACGAGTCTGTGGAATGCGAGACGGTCGGAATCGATCGGACGCGGCATGCTTCCATCCTCTCCCGACCTCTACCAGGTCGACCCACTGCCGCGCGATATCCAGCAAACCGATGGGATCCGGTGCCAGTATGGGCCTATGACAGCACCGCGCATTCTCGTCGTGGACGACGAACCGAACATCCGTGACCTGCTGATCACCGGGCTGAAGTTCGCCGGATACCAGGTCCGCGCCGTCGGCAACGGCGCGCAGACGATCTCGGCGGTGCTCGAGGAGGAGCCCGATCTGATCGTGCTCGATGTGATGCTGCCCGACATGAACGGCTTCAGCGTCACCAAACGGCTCCGCGGGGCGGGATACACCGCGCCGATCCTCTTCCTCACCGCCAAGGACGAGACCGAGGACAAGATCGAGGGCCTCAACGCCGGGGGTGACGACTACGTCACGAAGCCGTTCAGCCTCGACGAGATCGTCGCTCGTATCCAGGCCATCCTTCGCCGCACGATGCAGGCCGACGAGGAGTCGATCATCCGCGCCGGCGAGCTGACGATGGACCAGGACACCCACGATGTCCAGGTCGGCGACGTGTCGATCGATCTGTCGCCCACCGAGTTCAAGCTGCTGCGCTACCTGATGCTCAACCCGAACCGGGTGCTCAGCAAGGCGCAGATCCTCGACCACGTGTGGGAGTACGACTTCAACGGCGACGCCGGCATCGTCGAGAGCTACATCTCGTACCTGCGCCGCAAGATCGATCCGCACTCCTCCGAGCCGCTCATCCAGACCAAGCGCGGCTTCGGGTACATGCTCAAGGCCGACAAGTCGGCCTGATCCGCGGGAGCGCAGACGCCTGAGCGATTCCGCGAACGACGGCGTCACCCGCTGGTGGCGCGGCATCAGCCTGCGCACCAAGGTGACGGGGGTCATCGTCACGCTGCTCGCGATGGGGCTGATCGCCGCGGGCGTGGGCACGATGATCTTCCTCCGCAACGCGCAGGTCGCGGCCCTCGACGGCAGCCTGCGGTCGCTGGCTCCGACCGATCTGGCGAGCACCGTCATGGACGTCACCGTCGAGGACGGCATCGCCCTCTTCGAGGGGAAGGCGGCGCCGGCGCCGACCAACTTCGTCGTCGCGATCTACAGCGCCGAGGGAGAGCTGCTGTCGGTCGCGGGCGGACCCGAATCGGTGCGCCCCGACCTGCCCGCCTCGTTCCCCCTCGACCGGACGGTCGTCAAGGGCACGGAGCCCTTCGAGCTCCCCGCCCGCCAGGGCAACGGCACCTTCCACGCGAGCGTCGACGTGCTCCAGCCCGAGGGTTCGCGTGAGAGCTACACCCAGCTCGTCGCCCTGCCACTGACCTCGGTCACGCAGACGGTCGCCAACTTCATCAGCATCTACACGGTGATCGCCGCGCTGATCCTCCTCGCCGGCGCGCTCGGCACCCGGTGGCTGGTCACCCTGACCTTCCGCAGCCTCGGCCAGGTCGAGGAGACGGCGATGACGATCGCGGCGGGCGACCTGAGTCAGCGCATGGGCGACATCTCGCCCGGCACCGAGGTCGGGCGCCTGAAGATCGCCATCAACGCGATGCTCGACCGTATCGACACCGCGCTCGCGCAGCGCGACGCGACCGTGCAGCAGATGCGCCGCTTCATCGGCGACGCCAGCCACGAGCTGCGCACTCCGCTCGTGACCGTCCGCGGCTACGCGGAGCTCTACCGCATGGGCGCGATCACCGATGCGGAGCACACCGCGCAGTCGATGGAGCGCATCGAGAAGGAGGCCGTTCGCATGAGCGGCCTCGTCGAAGACCTCCTGGCCCTCGCGCGTCTCGACGAACGACGCGACCTCGTCATCAAGCCCGTCGATCTGCGTCCGATCGCCCGCGATGCCGCGCTCGACACGCGGGCCGCAGCACCCGAGCGCGAGGTCTCGGTGATCGAGTTCTCCGACGAGACCCTCACGGTCGAGGTGCCGACGAACACGGGAACCGGATCGACGACCAAGCGTCCGGGCGGCGCCCGCAACCGCACCGGCCAGACGCTCTCACGCTTGCGGCGACGCCCCAAAGACGAGCGTTCCACCCGTTCGGGAGGCGACACGGCTCCGACGTCGCGGAGGACGGATGCCGCGTCAGCGGGCACCGCCGCCGACACCACCTCCGACACGAAGCCGCTGCTGCAACCGGCCGAACCGCCCCTGGTGCCCGTGGTGCTCGGCGACGAGAACCGCATCCGCCAGGTCGTCGCGAACCTGATCGGCAACGCGCGACGCTACAGCCCGGAGGGCACCCCCATCGAGATCGCGGTGGGCCTGGATCGTGACGCCCGCATGGGGTGGATCTCGGTGATCGACCACGGGGAAGGCATCCCCGAGCCGCTGCGCGAGAAGATCTTCCAGCGGTTCTGGCGGGCCGACACCTCGCGCACGCGTGAGACCGGCGGCTCAGGTCTCGGCCTGTCGATCGTGGCCTCGATCGTCGAGGCCCTGCACGGCTCGATCGATGTCCAGGGCACGCCGGGCGGCGGGGCAACGTTCCGCGTCGCCTTCCCTCTTGCAGATCGCCGCGAGGCAGCCGAGCACCTGTGGATCGAGACGCAGCCCTTGCCGCGTCTGCGCGACGAGCGCTAAGCCGAGCTCCGCGGGGTTTCTCCCCCGCCGCATCGGGCTCACCCCTGTCCCCGATCGCCCGCGCGCGCGAGCGCGGCCCGGCACCCACGACATAGCGTTTCGGCAACCCACCGCACGACGCAAGGAGCGACATGGCCATCTTCTCGATCGACAGCGACGCCGTGGCGAGCGCGACCGCCGCCATCCGGGCCACCTCGGCACGCCTCGAGACCGATACGGGGGCCATGATGGCCCAGCTGACGCAGTTGCAGGGCTCGTGGACCGGGGGCGCCGCCCTCGCCTTCCACGCGGTCGCCGAACGCTGGCGCGCTGCACAGCGCGAGGTCGAAGCGGCACTGGGCGACATCGGGTCGGCGTTGGACGCGGCGGGCCAGCAGTACCTGCAGGCCGAGGCCGCGGCAGCAGGCATGTTCCGCTGACGCCACCTCCAAACGCAGAACGGCCCCTCCCGAAGGAGGGGCCGTTCTGTATGCGATGGATCAGAAGTCCATGCCACCCGTGGGGTCGCCCGCGGGAGCCGGGGTCTTCTCCGGCTTGTCGGCCACGACCGCCTCGGTCGTGAGGAACAGGCCCGCGATCGACGCCGCGTTCTGCAGCGCGGAGCGCGTCACCTTGGCGGGGTCGATGATGCCCTGCTCGAACAGGTTGCCGTACTCGCCGGTCGCGGCGTTGAGGCCGTGACCGATCTCGAGCTCGGCGACCTTGTTGGCGACGACGCCCGGCTCGAGGCCGGCGTTGAGGGCGATCTGCTTGAGCGGGGCCTCGATGGCGACGCGAACGATGTTGGCACCGGTCGCCTCGTCACCCGTGAGCTCGAGCCCGGCGAACGCGTTCTTGCCGGCCTGGATGAGCGCGACGCCACCACCGGCGACGACACCCTCTTCGACAGCCGCCTTGGCGTTGCGGACGGCGTCCTCGATGCGGTGCTTGCGCTCCTTGAGCTCGACCTCGGTCGCAGCTCCGGCCTTGATGACGGCGACGCCACCGGCGAGCTTCGCGAGGCGCTCCTGGAGCTTCTCGCGGTCGTAGTCGCTGTCGGTGTTGTCGATCTCGCGGCGGATCTGGGTCACGCGGCCCTCGAGCTGAGCCGAGTCACCGGCACCCTCGACGATCGTGGTCTCGTCCTTGGTGATGATGACCTTGCGAGCGCGGCCGAGCAGGTCGACGGTCGCGTTCTCGAGCTTGAGGCCCACCTCTTCGGTGATGACCTGGCCGCCCGTGAGGATCGCGATGTCCTGCAGCTGCGCCTTGCGGCGGTCGCCGAAGCCGGGAGCCTTGACGGCAGCCGACTTGAAGATGCCGCGGATCTTGTTCAGCACCAGCGTCGCGAGAGCTTCGCCCTCGACGTCCTCGGCGATGATGAGGAGCTCCTTGCCCTCCTGGATCACCTTGTCGACGATGGGCAGAAGGTCCTTGATGTTCGAGATCTTCTGGTTCGCGATGAGGATGTACGGGTCCTCGAAGACAGCCTCCTGGCGCTCCGGGTCCGTGACGAAGTACGGGTTGATGTAGCCCTTGTCGAAGCGCATACCCTCGGTGAGCTCGAGCTCGGTGCCGAAGGTGTTCGACTCCTCGACGGTGACGACGCCTTCCTTGCCGACCTTGTCGATCGCCTCGGCGATCAGCGCGCCGATCGAGGGGTCAGCGGCCGAGATCGAAGCGGTGGCAGCGATCTGCTCCTTCGACTCGACCTCCTTGGCGTCAGCGAGGAGCTGGTCGGTGATGGCCTTGACGGCCTTCTCGATGCCCTTCTTGAGCGAGATGGGGTCGGCGCCGGCTGCGACGTTGCGCAGACCTTCGCGCACGAGCGCCTGAGCGAGAACCGTCGCGGTGGTCGTTCCGTCACCGGCGACGTCGTCGGTCTTCTTGGCGACCTCCTTGACGAGCTCCGCACCGATCTTCTCGAACGGGTCGTCGAGCTCGATCTCCTTGGCGATCGAGACGCCATCGTTCGTGATGGTGGGGGCACCCCACTTCTTTTCGAGCACGACGTTGCGACCGCGCGGGCCGAGCGTCACCTTGACGGCGTCGGCCAGCGTGTTCAGGCCGCGCTCGAGGCCTCGGCGGGCCTCCTCGTCGAAAGCGATGATCTTTGCCATGTGTGTGTCGTCCCTCCCGGACGGTGGAGAACAGTCTTTAGCACTCGATGAAGGTGAGTGCTAAAGCCATTCTGGCACTCGCCCATGGGGAGTGCAAGCCGCGTCGTCGGCGACCGGCCGGGAAACGACAGAGCGCGCCGCGACGGCGGCGCGCTCTGTGCGAGAGGCGGGTTTCAGGCGACGACACGCACCGATTCCGCTTGCGGGCCCTTCTGCCCCGTCCCCACGGTGAACTCGACCGCCTGCCCCTCCTCGAGCACACGGAAGCCGCTCATCTCGATGTTGGAGTAGTGGACGAAGACATCCTGTCCCTCGTTCACGGTGATGAAGCCGAAACCCTTCTCGGCGTTGAACCACTTGACGGTGCCCTGTGTCATGCGAATCTCCTGATGCTGTGCGACAGCGTCATCGTAAGCAGGGCGTTCCGCCGGATCAGGCGGTTCCGGTCACTGTTGACACGGCCGCATCGAGAATTTCACGAGCGTGAAACACGCCCGCTCATTCGCCGTCCGATGTCCCGCTCGCGCGGTCCTGTCCGACGACGACGGTGAGTTGCTTGCTCGGCGCCCCGTCGGCGCTGTCGGGGCCGGCATACGCCTCGCTCATCTCCACGTCCGCGCCGCCGATGACCTGCGCGAGGCCTCGCGCGGCGCCTTCGTCCGCCGCGGTCACGTAGAAGATCGTGGTGGTCGCGAAGTCATGAGTGCTCGCTTCGCCCGCGTCGACGACATCCGAGCTCCATCCCGCGCCCACGACGGTGTCGCGCAACGAGCTCGCCAGCCCCCGCTCCGACGTGGCGTTGAGGATCAGCACCGGATACGAGGTGTCGACCACAGGGTCGGCCTCGACCGGAGCCTCGACCACGGCCGTCGCGGTCGGCTCCGCCGGGAAGAGTGCGATGCGTCCGGTGACGATCATGGTGCCGACGACACCCGCCGCGACCAGGACGAGGATCGCCACCGCTGCCCACACCAGGAGGACGCCGGCGCGCAGCCGGGGATTCTCCGCCCGGTGGGCGCCGACTCGGGTGGTGTCGGCGGGGAGCTCGTCGAAGCGGTCTTTCGGGTATGTCGTTGTCGGCACGGAGGAATGCTATCTGCCGAAGCTCCGCGTCACATGGCCGCGCGGTCGGCGCGTGAGCGCTCGGCCGCCGCCCGCATACGCCGCAGCCGGTGCACGAGCAACGGGTCGTGCGAGACCGCGTCGGGCGAGTCGATGACGCGCCCGAGCAGCTGGTAGTAGCGTGCGGGACTCAGCGAGAGCTCCTCGCGCACGGCCTCTTCCTTCTCCCCGCTGTGGGCTCCCCAACGTGCCTCGAAGTCGAGGAGCGAACGGTCGCGATCAGACAGGGCCACGTGTCAACGCTACGACGACGGACGCCCGGAGCCCGGACGCCACTCCCACCACCGACCGAGCGGGTCGGCCGCGGCGTCGATCTCGCCGTCGAGGGCGACGGCGAAGCCGCCCGGCCAACCGGTCGGCACGGCCGCGGACCACCCCTCGTGGGTGGCCGGGTCGTCGATCGTGAGCCACCGGCCGAGCCCACGCGCGCGCTCGATCACCGGGGCGCGGCGCTCGCGCGGGATGTGCACGAGCACGCCGGGTGTCGTGACCACCAACGTCGCCTCGGCCGGCGCGAGGGCCGCGACCTCCGGGAGCAGATCGAGGGCGTCCCCCGCGAACATCAGCGGCGGTTCGGATGCCGCGACCGCGGCCGCGGCCCGGATGCGTTCGGCACGACCGTCCTCCCCGGGCCAGACCAGACGCGCGAGCCAGTCGACGTCGCTGCGGTCGCGCACGTCGAGCGGCGCGAGATCGATGCCGGCACGCCAGACGATCTCGGGATGCCGCACCTGCGGCATCCGCTCCCCCACGACCTCGGTGACGAGCTCCACCTCCGAGGTTCCCGCCGCCGGATCGAGCCGCACCTCGCCGTCGGCACCGACGTAGCGGTACGAGTAGCGGTCGGGATACAGGCACAGCCCCGCGCTCGCCCCCACCTCCAGCAGCGCGATCGGACCTTCGATACGCGACAGCGTCGGAAGAAGCACCGCGCACCGCAAGGGCTCGTTCGTCTGCACCGAGCGGGCAAGGCTCTCGGCGACGACAGCGTCAGCGTTCTCGAGCACCCACGCCGCCCACGACTCGGCGGCCACATCACCCGAGCCGAGCAGCCGGCACACCGCGAACACGAGCGGCGGCTGACGACGGTTCGCCGGCAGCCGGGAGAGGACCTCCTGGAGAGCCGTGTCGTCGACGACACGCCGCGCCCAGGCGGCGTACAGGTCGGAGCGCCCGGGGGCCTCGTCTCGGGCGAAACGCCGGTATCGCTCGATCACGGCGGCTAACTCGTCGGACATGAGGACATTCTCCGGGAACATCGACCCGCAACGTCGAGTTGAATAGGACGAGGCGAAGGAGCAGACATGACGTATTCCGTGAACAAGACCGACGAGCAGTGGCGCGAGGAGCTCAGCCCCGAGCAGTACGCGGTGCTGCGCCAGGCGGGCACCGAGCGCGCCTGGACAGGTGAGCTGCTCGACGAGAGCCGCGCGGGCTTGTACACCTGCGCCGCCTGCGGCGCCGAGCTGTTCCAGAGCGGAACCAAGTTCGACTCGCACTGCGGCTGGCCGAGCTTCTACGAGTCGGTGCGCCCCGAGGCGGTCGAGCTCATCGAAGACCGCTCGCACGGGATGGTGCGCACGGAGGTGCGCTGCGCCAATTGCGGTTCGCACCTGGGCCACGTCTTCCCCGACGGCTTCGGCACCCCTACCGGCGACCGCTACTGCATGAACTCGCTGTCGCTGTCGTTCACGCCCGAGCAGGAGAAGTGACCGGAGCCTTCGAGGCCGCCGGCGCGCGCCGGTCGTGGTCGAAGGTCACCGACGAGGCGCCCAGCCATGACGAGCTCGTGCGGCTGGTGTCAGCCGCGGGGCGCGTCGCCGATCATTCGTCGTTGCGCCCGTGGCGGCTCATCGAGATCCGTGGCGACGGTCGCACCCGGCTGGGCCGCGCGTTGAACAAGGCCGAGGGCAAGCGGGGGGTCTCGACGAAACCGATGCGAGCGCCCCTCCTCATCGCCGTCGTGGCGAGCTACAGCAAGAAGAGCAAGGTGCCGCGCTGGGAGCAGGAGGCCGTGGCATCCGGTGTCGCACACCTCCTGAGCCTGCTGCTCGACGAGGCCGGCTGGGGCGTCTTCTGGCGCACAGGAGGTGCCACACGATCGAAGGCCGTCGCGAAAGCCCACAAGCTCGGCAAACGCGAAGAACTGCTCGGGTGGCTCTACGTGGGCGGCAAGCCCGCCGATCGCGACTCGGGCCGCCGCAAGACGATCGACGGCGAGGCCTTCCTCAGCCCGATGCCCTGATCGGCTCGGGTCCGAGACTGGGCTTCAGGTCGGCGGCTGAGCGCGGGATCCCACCCGGCGGGTCGTCAGGCGGCTGTCGTCGAGCAGGTCCGTCATATCGACCTCGAGTGCCGCCGAGATCCGCGCCAGCTCTTCGATCGACATCGCCGACGGGCGCCGCACGTGCAAGCGACGAGCGAGCGTGCGCATCGGAATGCCGCTCGCCTCGGCAAGCCATTCCTGTGTCAACCGCTCGTCCGCGAGGACCGCGCGGATGGAGCGGGCCACGCGGGTACTTAGCAAGCCGTCTGCCATATGGCAACACTATTGACACTCTTGCTACATGGCAATTGTTCCGCCAAACTTGGCACGTGCCCACAGGAAAGAGACCGGAACCCGGCCCACTCAGTCGTCATGTCGCCGAGGTGCTCGCCAGCGAGATCGCGCGGCGCGGACTGCGTCAGACCGACATCGCAGCGCAGGCGGGCATGTCGGTCTCACAGTTGTCGCGCGTCCTCGGCGCCAAGAAGGTCTTCACGATCGACCAGCTCGACGCGGTGTGCCGTGCCGTCGGCATCCGCATCGCAGACGTCGTGGTGATCCCCGGCCAGCGGCGGAGCCGCGGCCCCGGCCCCATCGACATCTCGCGCAATGACGTGGGTGTTGCGAGCCGACCCCGTCGCGCGGTGGCCGAGTCGCCATCCGCCTGATCTGGGGACGGGGCGGCGGAACGGCGGCAACTCGGCCAAACTTGGGCACGTGCCCACAGGAAGAACACCGGAACCCGGCCCACTCAGCCTTCACGTCGCGAATGTGCTCGCCGGCGAGATCGCGCGGCGCGGGCTGCGTCAGACCGACATCGCCCTACAAGCGGGCATGTCGGCCTCGCAGCTGTCGCGTGTCCTCGCGGCGAAGAAGGTCTTCACGATCGACCAGCTCGACGCCGTTTGCCGCGCCGTCGGCATCCCTCTCCTCGATGTCGTCGTCATGCCGGGCCAGCGGTCCCGCCGCCCCCGCGACCGGTCCCACATCCCTCGCATCGATGTCGGACCCTCACGCGATACTGAGCGGGCGGTGGCCAAAGCGCCACCGCATGACCGCGGAGGGGATCACGGTGACGGATGACGAGCTTCTCGACACACTCGATGTTCTCGGCGTCAGCCTGAGCATCACCGATCTGCCACCCGACCGCGACGGCGAGTACGAGCACGGGCTCCGCATCGTCCGGCTCCGTCCGGGGATGGCCCGCCGCCTCCACCGGTCGGTGCTGGCGCACGAGTGCGCCCACGCCGTCTACGGTGACGTACCACTCCGCGATCCGCACCACGCCGAACGGCAAGAGGTGAGAGCCGACGAATGGGCGGCACGGATGCTGGTGCCGGTCGACGACTATGCGCGCGCCGAGAGCATCCACGACGGTCACGTGGATGCGATGGCCCTCGAACTGGATGTCACCGTCGACCTGATCCGGGCCTTCCAACGCACGCTCCAGCATCCTCGCGTCCTTCGCATGCCGGACATCCCGACGGGGGCGTCGCGGTAGCACAGCGTTCCGCATGCAGCCGACCGCATGAGTCGAGACGTAAAATCGACGGATGCCCGGATGCGCCTCGAGCGCGGGTCGGAGGCAGAAGCCGCTGGCCACCGGAGACACCGCGGGAGTCGCATTGCACGGAAACGCCACCACTCGTTACGACGACGTCGCCCTCCTCTCGGTCGCGAGTGTCCTCCCCTCTCGCGTCACCTCATCCGACGCGATCGAGGAACGATTGTCGGGCGTGCTGCGTGAGCTCAAGCTCAAGCCCGGCCTGCTGCGCCGCGTCGCGGGAGTGAACGAGCGACGAAACTGGGCGGCGGGCGAGTCGTCGGACGACGCGACGATCCGGGCAGGGCGCCGGGCACTCGACGAGGCCGGCGTGCGCCCCGACCAGATCGGCCTGCTCATCAACACCTCGGTGTCGCGCAAGCACCTCGAGCCCTCCGTCGCCGTTCGCCTGCATCACGGGCTCGGGCTGCCGACCTCGGCCATCAACTTCGACGTCGCCAACGCCTGCCTCGGTTTCATCAACGGCATGAGCCTCGCCTCGGGCATGATCCAGTCGGGCCAGATCGACTACGCCATCATCGTCAACGGCGAGGATGCCGATGAGATCCAGGTGAATACCGTCGAGCGCCTCAACCGCGGCGGTCTCGACCGCGAAGGCTTCATGAGCGAGTTCGCCTCGCTGACGCTCGGTTCCGGCGCCGCTGCCGCGGTGCTGGGGCGCGCGAGCGCGAATCCCGGCGGCCATCGCATCGTCGGCGGCGTGACGCGCGCCGCGACGCAGTTCCACGAGCTGTGCGTCGGGAGCGTCGACGGGATGTTCACCGATGCCAAGGCCCTCCTCAAGGGCGGACTGGCCCTCGTGGTCGACGCGTGGAAGGAAGCACAGTCGACCTTCTCATGGTCGACGGTCGACCGCTACGTCACGCACCAGGTCTCGTCGGTGCACACCAACGCGATCGTGAAGGCCGTCGGCCTCGATCGCCGTCGCGTGCCGGTGACCTACCCCCATCTGGGCAACGTGGGGCCGGCCTCGATCCCCATCACACTCGACGCGGAGAAGGCGACGTTGCAGCACGGCGACCGGGTGCTGCTCATGGGTGTCGGCTCGGGTCTGAACACGAGCATGCTGGAGCTCGCGTGGTGACCCCCACCGTGCCGCGCGGACTCCCCGGAATCGAGAGCGGCGTGTCGACGACGCGCGTCGTCGCCGGTGTCGGAGCCGACGCCGGCGCGCAGCGCCGGTGGCACCTGCTCGACACCGCGTCGGTTCTCGAGCGCGAGGGCATCTCTCCCGTCGGGACGATCGTCGCGGTGCACGGCAATCCGACCTGGTCGTACCTGTGGCGCGCCCTCGTCGCGACCTCGTTGGAGCGCGCGCGTGCCGGGGGTCCGGCGTGGCGCGTCGTCGCGGTCGATCAGCTCGAGATGGGCTACTCCGAGCGCACGACGCTGACGCGAGGACTGCCGCAGCGCATCGACGACCTCGGCGCGCTCATCGACGACCTGGACATCGCCGGCACGCTCGTCACCCTCGGCCACGACTGGGGCGGGCCGATCTCGTTGGGGTGGGCCGTTCGTCACCGCGACCGTGTCGACGCCGTCGCCGTGCTCAACACCGCCGTCCATCACCCCGCGGGGATGCCGCTTCCTTCCGCTCTGCGAGTCGCAGGCGCCCGGTCGCTGCTGGCCACGACCACGGTCAAGACGACCGCGTTCCTCGACACGACCCTGGCGTTGGCCGATCCGCCACTCGCTCCCGAGGTTCGAGCCGCGTATCGCGCGCCCTACGCGTCGAGCGAGCTGCGGCGCGGCATCGGTGCGTTCGTCGCAGACATCCCGGCGACCCCCGAACATCCGAGCACGCCGGCGCTCGATGAGCTGGCCGGAGGTCTGGTCGATCTGACGGTGCCCGCGCTGCTGCTGCGCGGACCGCGCGACCCGGTGTTCGGCGAGCACCATCTCGACGACCTCGCGCGCCGTCTGCCTCACGCCGATGTGCACCGTTTCGAAGGTGCCGGCCACATGCTCGCTGAGGAACGGCCGTACGCCGACATCCTGCTCGACTGGCTCGACGACGCCGGGCTCTCGTCCGCCGACGCAGGTGAAACCGAGGGCGCCGTCGACCGCGGCGCGTCTCCCGAGGTCGAGGATGCCGACGCGAGCGACGCGCAGGCGTTCGTGCCGATCTGGCAGCGGCTCGCCGACAGGCGGGACGACGACGACACCGCCGTGGTCGATCTCACGCGCCGAGTCGGCGGCGAACCGCTGGATGTCAGCTGGCGTGAGCTCGCGCAGCGTGTCGACGAGCTCGCCGCGGGGTTCGCGTCGTTCGGCATCCGACGCGGTGACCGCGTCTCGCTGCTGGTGCAGCCCGGACCGACACTGACCGCCGTGCTCTACGCGTGTCTGCGCATCGGCGCTGTCGTGGTCGTCGCAGACCGCGGACTGGGCATCCGCGGGCTCTCGCGCGCCGTCCGCGGCACCGAACCGGCGTTCGTCATCGGCGAGCGGGCCGGCCTCGCCGCGGCGCGGGCACTCGGCTGGCCGGGCCGACGCATCTCGGCTCCGAACCTGCCGGCCCCCGCGGCGCGCGCGCTCGGCGTCGAAGCCTCGCTCGCCGAGATCGCGGCGTCCGGTGCTCGCAGCGCGGTGCCGGCGCCGCCGTCCGCAGACGATGAGGCGGCGATCCTCTTCACCTCGGGTTCGACCGGACCCGCGAAGGGCGTCGTATACACGCACGCCCAGCTCGCCGCTCTCCGCGACGCCCTCGGTGCGCACTTCGATGTGACCCCCGACATCGGACTGGTGACGGGCTTCGCCCCGTTCGCCCTGCTCGGTCCCGCGCTCGGCACGCGATCGGCGACACCGCGCATGGATGTGTCCGCACCACGTACCCTCACCGCGACGGCGGTCGCCGAAGCGGTCCGCGCCTCGCGTGCCCGCATCGTGTTCCTCTCGCCGGCGGCCGTCGCCAACGTCTGCGCGACCGCCGGTGCCCTCACTGCCGACGACCGCGCGGCACTCGCACAGGTGCGGACGTTCCTGTCGACCGGGGCGCCGGTGAGCATCGACCTCCTGCGCCGGGCGCAGGAGTTGATGCCCGAGGCGGAAGCGCATACTCCTTACGGCATGACCGAGTGCCTGCTCGTCACGGACGTCACCCTCGACGAGCTCGAGCGCGCACAGCAGTCGCCCGATGCGGGGGTGTGCGTCGGTACGCCGATCGGCACGGGAACGGTACGCATCTCCGCTCTCGACGCCGACGGTCGTGCAACCGGAGACCTTTCGGACGCGCCCCACGTCACCGGCGAGATCGTGGTTTCGGCCCCGCACCTCAAGCGCGGCTATCACCGCCTGTGGGCGACCGATCGCGACGCCGTGCGCGACACCGCCTCTCACCCCGGGCGCTGGCACCGCACCGGCGACGTCGGACACCTCGACGCCGACGGCCGGTTGTGGGTCGAGGGACGACTCCCCCACGTCATCGTCACGAACGAGGGCCCAGTCACCCCCGTCGGCCCCGAGCAGCAGATCGAGAAGCTCGACGACGTCCGCCGCGCGGCGGTCGTCGGTGTCGGACCCCGAGGCCGTCAGGTATGCGTCGCGGTCGTCGAGACCACGCCGGGCGCGCGCCGGCCCGGCCTCGCGCCATCGGCACTGGCCGAACGCATTCGCGCGGCATCCGATGCTCCCGTCGCCGCCGCCCTCGTCGTCCCGGCGCTGCCCACCGACATCCGGCACAACTCGAAGATCGACCGATCGCGTCTGGCGGCCTGGGCCGAGCGGGTGCTCGCCGGCGAGAAGCCGAGCGCACCGTGATCGTCCTGGCCACCGGGGCATCCGGATTCCTCGGCCGCGCGGTCGTGGCCGATCTCATCGCCGCCGGGCATGACGTGCGCACGCTGCAGCGCCGACCCTCGGGCATTGCGGGAGCACGCGACATCCGCGGCTCGGTCACCGACGCGGCGACCGTGACGGAGGCCGTCGCCGGTGTGGAAGCCGTCGTCCACCTCGCCGCGAAGGTGTCGCTCGCCGGCGACCGACGCGAGTTCTACAACGTCAACGTCGGCGGCACGACGACCCTGCTCGATGCCGCCGCGGCAGCCGGGGTGTCGCGCTTCGTCCAGGTCTCATCCCCCTCGGTCGCCCACGCCGGCTCCGCCCTGGCCGGCGCCGCAGCCGATCCGGCCGATCCGGTCCGGGCGCGCGGCGAGTACGCCCGCACGAAGGCCGAGGCCGAACTGATCGCCCTCGGCCGAGACACCGAGGCGATGCGCGTCGTCGCCGTTCGGCCGCACTTGGTGTGGGGTCCGGGCGACCCGCAGCTCATCGAGCGCATCGTGGCTCGCGCCCGACGGCGCACACTGCCCCTCCTCAACGGCGGCACCGCCCTGATCGACACCACCTACGTCGACAACGCCGCGTCGGGCATCGTCGCGGCGTTGCACCGAGCGGATGCCGTCGGCGGCCGCGCCTACGTCCTCACGAACGGCGAACCGCGACCCGTCGGCGACCTCATGGCGGGCATCTGCCTGGCTGCGGGCGCCCCCGAGCCGAAGCTGCGCCTGCCGGCCGCCGTGGCCCGTGCCGCCGGAGCCGCCGTCGAGAAAGTGTGGGACGTCCGTCCCGGCGCCGACGAGCCGCCGATGACCCGGTTCCTCGCCGAACAGCTCTCGACCGCGCACTGGTTCGATCAGACCGAGATCCGTCGTGATCTGCAGTGGGCGCCGACCGTCTCGATCGACGAGGGACTGTCACGGCTCGCGGAGCACTACGCCGCGCGTCGCTGAATTCCGCTCAGCGCACGCGTCGCCGCCACGGCACGACCGCGATGACGACACCGACGAATGCGACGGCAGCAGCGGTCGTCGCGGCCAGCAGCGAAGGCCCCGACGGCGGCGGTGCGATCGCGTCGAGGACGATCGACGCGGCGAGCAACCCGACCACCGATCCGAGGCCGAGGAGCAGCACTCCGGTGCGCTTCACCAGAGCGGCCGAGATGACGATGTACACGACGCCCATCGCCCCGCCGAGGTACATCCAGGGCTCGGCAGGCAGCGCCGACGGCATCCCGTTGATCGTCACGCTCACCACCGCGGCGATACCGAGCGCGATGGAACCTCCCGTGAAGTTGACCACCGTCGTCGAGAGGGGGCTGCCCAGCTCCTGGCGCAGTCGGCCGTTGGTCCCCTGCTGCCAGGCGATGCCGGCTCCCGCGATGAGCGGCAGCGCCAGCATCCACCAGGCGACGGGCTCGCCACGTTGCCCCAGCGCGCAGAGCACGACGCCGACGATGGCGAGCAGTCCGCCGACCAGGCGCGGGACGGTCACGGCCACGACGCCGGCGGGGCCGTACCCGACGCGGTCGAGCACCAGCCCTCCCGCCGTCTGCCCCGCCACGAGACCGACGGTGAACAGCGCCACCCCGATCGTGGCGACCGTGAGCCCCTGGGTCGCGACCGTAACGGCCCCGGCGAGCCCGCCGAGGAGCATCCAGATCGGGATGCCGCGCCCCGCACCTGCCACGAGCCGGCGCAGACCCAGCCTGCCGCTGGGCACTGACAGGGTGATGACGAGGATCAGCACCAGTCCGGTTCCGAACGAGATGGATGCCGCGACGAAACCGTCTCCGAGCGCGGCGCCGAGCGCGCCGTTGATGCGCGCCTGCACGGCGGTGAGGACACCGATGAACACGGTCGCGGCGATCGCCACGCCGAGCGGCAGGGCCGGGGGTCGAGTCTGGTCGGTCACTCGGTCAATAGTGCATCAGGAGCGCCGCACACCACGAACCGCGGCCTCGCACTGCGTGTGCCCCCTCTTGACGTTGTCGTGGCGAACCGGGAGCGTGGATGAGGAGGACGGGGATCATCATGGGGCGATTCATCTATGGCAACGGCAACACCAAGGTCGAGATCGAGGATCGCGCGCTCGCGCACCTGCAACAGGTCATCGGATCCAAGCTGCGCCGCAACGAGTGCTTCTTCTTCACGTGGCGCGATGATGTGAGCATCGGCGACGGCCGTCGGTCGGTGTGGATCCACCAGAACGCCGACCTGGTCTTCAAGTTCCACGGCCATCGCTCACCGCAGCTGAATCGCGATTGGCTCGAAGCGCTCACCGCGGTCGCGAACTCCGGCAGCGGCCTCTACCTCACCCCCGAACCCGCGCCGCGCAGCCGCAGCAGCCAGGACCCCATGCCGCTGCCCGACCGAGCCGACGCGGTCGGTCTCGACTGACACCCGGCCTAGGCTGGTTCCCATGTACGTGGGCACCATTCGTCGGGTCGAGAACACCTCCGTCGAACTCGCGGGGCACTCGCTCGAGGAGATCCGGGATCAGGCACAGGCTGCGGCCCCCGAGGGTTTCGACCTCGTGTCGGCACCGGTGCAGATGATCAAGGGCAGCACCGAGCTCAAAGCCACCGCGACCTACCAGCGACGCGATGGCCTGCGCGACATCGAAGCAGACGACCGCGCAGCCCTGTTCGCAAAGGTGCCCGAGGGCTGGCAGCTCGTCAACATCCGCAAGCATTGACGCGACGAGAGCGCGCGCTAGCCCGCCGAACTCGACTTGGCAACCCCGTGCTCGTCGGGCGGCTGCCGTGGCATCGTGCAGGGCGATGCGTTACGTGAAGTACGGGGGCGAGACTTTCATCACCAGCGATGCTGTCGCCCGTGCCCTGCTGGCTCTGACGGCGAGCGTCGCGGCGACCTCGGGAAGCGAGGTCGTCACCATCCTCGCCATCGAGCCCGGTTCGGACGAGCCCGCGCAGGTCGACCTTGTGATCGGGAGCGGCATCCACATCCTCTCGCGGCCCGCGGCCGTCGACATCCCCGAACCCGACTTCGAGGATGCCGTCGGCTGGTTGCAGCTGCATCCCGACTTCCCCCGGCGCCAGCCGGAGTCCGACCTGGGGTCGAATGTCGAGGACCCGTCGTCGTGGAACGACGACTTCGGCGGAGCGATCGACATCATCTGAGCCCCGTTCCGGTCGGTGTGGCTACCGGGGGAACTTGTCAGCGGACGACAGATCTCCGGCACTCGGTTCTCGCGAGCGGCCGCGCGACCTGAGACATCAGTCGGCGGCAGGCTCGGGTATCAACCGCAGCCCCGACGAACTGTTCGCCGCCTCGTTGAGAAGCACCAACCACCGCCGATTGAGTGCACCAGACGGCGCCTCCGTGAAGCTGAAGTACAGCGAGGATGCGCGTGAGATCCACACACTTCCGTGGCGGCCATCTCGACCGTCGGCCGCGTCGTCGCCGTGCGTGTCGGGCTCACTACCCCACGTGAACATGAAGCTCTCGTCGCGTCGGAGCTTGGTGACGATCACCGCGCGCAGGTGCTGCAGCGCCCAGTCATCGATGTTGATGGCCGGTGCGACACCGTAGATCAGATGCCCCATGGTCCCCACCCTCTCGAGCAACGGTCCGGCCCCGACCTCGGGACCAGAGCACTCCTGACTCTGAGCGTCATGAGCGGCTGACCAAAATGTACCTCCACCGGGAGGGGTCACGTGACTGCGCCGTGCGCAGGAAGGGTGCGCGTCGGTCCCCGCTCGCACAACCCGCCTTGCGCACACTGCTCGCCCGGGGAGAATTGGCGGGTGCGTCGAATCATGTACGGAGGGGGCGTCGTCCTCACCACGGACGACGTCGCCGACGCGCTGCTCCGTCTCGGCGTCGCCCTCGCGAACCTCTCCCACACCGAGCGGGTCACCTTTCCCGTCGCTAGGGACGATCCTGCCTACGGCAGCGCCGACATACTCCTCGGCCCGGGCATCGCGATCATGTCCGAGCCCGCCCCGTGGCATGGGGACGAACCGGACTTTTCGACCGGCGCGACCCTGCTCCGGATGCATCCCCACTATCCGCACCGGGGTGCCACCGGGCGCGCGCAACCGGCGACGCCGATCGAAATGGACAATTGGGACCCGGATCTCGAGGGCTACTGACGCAGGCGACCCACGCGTCCCCCGATCGTCGTCGCCGACCAGGCCGACGGGAGCCGGTACCGTCTACGACCTCGTGGCGACCCGTGGGAAGCGCCGTCCGAATCGGCGGGTCGGCTGACCTGCGCTTTCAGAGCCGACTACGGGACTCGAACCCGTAACCCCCGTATTACAAGTACGGTGCGCTACCAATTGCGCCAAGTCGGCAAGGTGTCCAGTCTACCGACGGACAGGGGCCGCGCAGAAACTCCGACGGCCGAGGCTCGGGCGCGTCAGGACGCGGGCGCCTCGGTGGGCGTCGGGGTGGGGATGGGTGCCGACTTGTAGTACGCGTCACTCGCGGTCGTCAGGACGAACTGCGAGAACTCTGCCGGGTCGCTCAGATCGCCGATGTACTGCTTGCCGTTGACGAGCACCATCGGCGTGCCGGTGAGCGAGAGCCCGTTGGTGTCGGGGATGCCGGCCACGGCCCGCTCGGTCGCCGACTTCGCCCACGCGGCGTACGAGCCCGACTCGATGCAGTCGCGGACGACGCGGGTCGAGTCGACCCCGGAGGCCTGCGCCATGTTGGCGAGCTCGGTGTCGGAGTAGCCGTCGGTGTCGACCTCGGGCTGACGCGTGAGGAGTTCGTTGTTGAACGCGAAGAAGGCGTCGGGGGCGTTCGTCGCCACGCAGGCGGCGGCGCTGGCCGCGCGGAGCGAGTACTTCGTGCCGTTCGACTTCGCCGTCAGCATCGCCACCGGGTAGTAGCTGAGGGTGACGGCGCCGTCGTCGACCCAGGAGGTGAGCTGCTGAGCGTTGGCGACCTGCCACTCGCGCGCGCCGGCCGAGAGGTAGTCGACGTAGACGCGGATCTCCACGGGCGGGGTCGCCGTGCTCGTCGGGGCGGGAAGCCCTTCCGCGGGAGTCGCGGCCGCGGCATCCGGGGCGGCCTCTGCCGGCGCAGACGCGTCGGTCTGGGCGGCGATGTCGGTCGAGACCGAGGTGTTGACGACATCGGCGACGACGAAGCCGTCGCCCGACGCGGTCGCCGGCTCGAGCTGCGGCTTGCTGCCGGCGCTCGAGACCGTCCAGGTGACGGCGACGGCCGCTGCCGCCACGATCCCGACGGCCAGCACTCCCAGACCCGAGCGACGTGCGATGCGCGCACGCGACTGCCGGCTGTGAACCTGGAGCGCCTTCTCACGCACCGCCTCGCGGCGGTCGGTGACTGCCGGCGTTTCAGGTGCGTCAGGGGTGTCGTCAGAAGACATGGAACCTCGGGGAACAGAGAAAGGATCAGGGCCGAGTTGGCGGCGCTCGCGACGGGCTTCACGAGTGATTCGATGGTAATCAGCCAGCCTGGGAAAGCCCAGAGCACCGGCCCGATCGCGTTGTCTCCCGCGCGCTCGCGCCCGTGCCATACTGAGAGCGCGCCCGATGAGGGGCGTACGGGGGCGACCCCGTTCCATTCACAACGGATCGTCCGGCACGTACCTGCCGGTGAAGGAGAAGAAACGATGGCGACTGTCACTTTCGACAACGCAACCCGTCTGTACCCCGGTGGCACGCGCCCCGCGGTCGACAAGCTCAACCTCGAAGTGGGCGACGGCGAGTTCCTCGTCCTGGTCGGCCCCTCGGGTTGTGGAAAGTCCACCTCGCTGCGCATGCTCGCCGGCCTCGAAGAGGTCAACTCGGGCAGCATCCGCATCGGTGAGCGCGACGTCACCGACGTGCCCCCGAAGGACCGCGACATCGCGATGGTCTTCCAGAACTACGCGCTGTACCCGCACATGACGGTGGCCGAGAACATGGGCTTCGCGCTCAAGATCGCCGGTGTCGGCAAGGAAGAGCGCGCCCAGCGCGTTCTCGAGGCAGCCAAGCTCCTCGACCTCGAGGAGTACCTGACCCGCAAGCCGAAGGCCCTCTCGGGTGGTCAGCGTCAGCGTGTCGCGATGGGCCGCGCCATCGTCCGCAAGCCCCAGGTCTTCCTCATGGACGAGCCGCTGTCGAACCTCGACGCCAAGCTCCGCGTCCAGACCCGCACCCAGATCGCCTCGCTGCAGCGCAGCCTCGGCGTCACCACGGTGTACGTCACCCACGACCAGACCGAGGCCCTCACGATGGGCGACCGCATCGCGGTGCTGAAGGACGGCGTCCTGCAGCAGGTCGGCACCCCGCGTGACCTGTACGAGAAGCCGAACAACGTCTTCGTCGCCGGCTTCATCGGCTCGCCCGCCATGAACCTGTTCTCGGCGTCGCTCGCCGAGGGCGGCGTGCAGTTCGGCACCAAGGTCGCCGCGGTCGAGGCCGACACCCTCGGCAAGGCCCACGGCTCGGCCGTCACGATCGGCATCCGTCCCGAGGACATCATCGTCAACCCCGAGGACGGCCAGGGTCTGACCGTCGACGTCGACCTGGTCGAGGAGCTCGGTGCTGACGGTTACCTCTACGGCCACACGGACATCAACGGCAAGCGCACCGACATCGTCGCGCGCGTCGACGGCCGTCGTCACCCGAACGCGGGCGACCGGGTCGTGCTGGCTCCCGTCACCGGACACATCCACGTGTTCGACGGCGAGACCGGCGAGCGCCTGACCGACAAGGCCATCGCTTCGGCCTGATCCGGTATCTTCGTACGCTGCGGCGCGGGTGGCCTCTGGTCGCCCGCGCCGCAGTCTTTGCGCCTCACATCCGATCGGAGACCCCGTGACCGCTTCGCTCTCGATCACCGCCAGCAGTGTCGACCCGGGTCTGCTCGCCCTCCCCTGGTCGACGACCCTCGCCGACTGGTCGACGCCCGACATCGTCTACCTGCCCAAGGGCATCTCGCGCCACCTCGTGCGTTTCGCCAATCTCTCCGGACGGGTCGTGGCGATCAAGGAGACGACGGCGGCGATGGCTCGGCGCGAGTACGAGATGCTGGGTTCGCTGCAGCGCCTCGACGTGCCCTGCGTCGAGCGCGTTGCGGTCATCGACGGCCGCCGTGACAAGAACGGCGAGGAGTTGCCTGCGGCCCTCGTGACGGCGCACCTGAAGTTCTCGCTCCCCTACCGGGCCCTGTTCACCCAGGTGCTCCGCCCCGACACCGCGACGCGTCTCGTGGACGCCCTTGCCGTCCTCCTCGTGCGTCTGCACAACGTCGGCTTCTTCTGGGGTGACGTCTCGCTGTCGAACACGCTCTTCCGCCGCGACGCCGGCGCGTTCGCCGCCTACCTCGTCGACGCCGAGACCGGTGAGCTGCACGAACGCGGCCTCACGCGCGGTCAGCGCATGCACGACCTCGACATCGCCCGTACGAACATCGCCGGCGAGATCATGGACCTCGAGGCCGGCGGGCGCCTCGAAGGCGGCGTCGACGCGATCGCCGTGGCCGACGGCATCATGTCGTCGTACCACTCGCTGTGGGCGGCTCTCACAGACCAGGAGACGTTCTCGGCGAACGAGTCGTGGCGCATCACCGAGCGCGTTCAGAAGCTCAACTCGCTCGGCTTCGACATCGGCGAGATGTCGATCGACGCCGCAGCCGACGGCACGCGCGTGTCGATCCAGCCGAAGGTCGTCGATGCCGGCCACCACCAGCGGCGTCTGCTCCGGCTGACGGGACTGGATGTCGAAGAGAACCAGGCCCGGCGTCTGCTCAACGACCTCGACGAATTCAGTGCACGCGTGTCACGACTCGGATCGAACGAGGAGATGGTCGCGCACGAATGGCTGACCCGCGTGTTCGAGCCCGTCGTGCTCTCGGTGCCGTGGGATCTGAGGGCCAAGCTCGAGCCTGCGGAGCTGTTCCACCAGGTGCTCGAGCACCGCTGGTACCTGTCGCAGACCGAGGGCCGCTCGGTGCCGCTCGCCGAAGTGCTGTCGTCCTACGTCGAGAACGTGCTTCGTCACCGACGCGACGAAGCGACGGTGATGGGCCCGATGACCGAGACGATGTCGGTACCGACCATCACCGACGCGGTCCCGGTCGACGACGACGACGACACCGAGGTCGACTGGCGCGACCTGGTCTGACGTAGGTCAGTAACCGACGGTGAAGCGCTCGCGGACGTGCTTCGGGTTCTCGATCTCATCGACGACGGCGATGGCGAAGTCGGCGCCCGAGATGAACGAATCGCCGTTCTCGTCGGTCACGAGGACGTCGCCGCCGTCACGGTAGTGTCCGGTGCGCTCACCCGGGTTGAACGAGCCGAAACCACCCGCGGGGTGGATGAAGAACCAATCGCGGCCACTGTCGTCGGCCTGCAGGTCGTCGAGGATGCCGATGGCTTCGAGCGCCTCGTCCTTGAACTCTTCGGGGAAGCCGCTGTCGACCAGACGCGGGCCGCCCGGCGCGACCAGGCTGCCGCCCGCGCCGCCGACGACGCCGAGACGCACGTTCTCGGGCAGGCTCTCGGCCAGTAGCGCCGTGTTGGGGCGCACCTGACCCTGCATGTCACCGCGTGGTGCCACGGCCGAGACCACGACGTCGACCCCTTCCAGCTGCGAAACGAGGGCGGGCACGTCGAGCAGCGTCCCCTCCAGGTAGGTCGCACCCTCGACGCGCTCGGCGGGAACCTTGCGGGCGACGGAGACGACGGTGTGGCCGCGCGAGACGGCCTCCTCGACGATGTGGCTGCCGGCGTATCCGGTGCCTCCGATGACGGCGATGCGTGCCATGACTGTTTCCTCCATTGGGTGTCGAGCGCGGGCTCGGGCCCGCGCATGCGGCCGATCAGCGAGCGGGCTGGGTGTGCCAGATGCGGTCGATGTAGTCGCGGATCGAGCGGTCCGACGAGAAGAAGCCCGTTCGGGCGACGTTCAGGATGGCCGATCGGGTCCAGGCGTCGCGGTCGGCGTAGGCGGCATCCACCCGCTCCTGAGCGGCGATGTACGACGTGTAGTCCGCGAGCACCATGAAGCGGTCGTCGTAGAGCAGGTTCGACACGACGGGCTCGAAGGTCGAGCGGTCGCCGTCCGAGAATGCCCCGGAGCCGATGAGGTCGAGCGCGCGACGCAGCTCCTCGTCGGCCTGGGCGAACTCCCCCGGACGGTACCCCGCGGCCCAGAGCTCTTCGACCTCGGGCTCGCTCATGCCGAACAGGAAGAAGTTGTCGTCGCCGACGAGCTCGCGGATCTCGACATTCGCGCCGTCGTCGGTGCCGATGGTGAGCGCCCCGTTCAGGGCGAACTTCATGTTTCCCGTGCCCGAGGCCTCCTTGCCGGCGAGCGAGATCTGCTCCGACAGGTCGGCCGCGGGAATCACCCGTTCGGCGAGGGTGACGTTGTAGTTCGGCGGGAAGACGACCTTGAGCCGCCCCTCGAGACGCGGGTCGTTGTTGACGACCGAGCCCACGGCGTTGATGAGGTGGATGACGCGCTTGGCCATCGCGTACCCCGGGGCCGCCTTGGCCCCGAAGATGAATGTGCGCGGCTGCAGATCGGATGCCGCGACCCGGCCCGACACGACCCGCTCATAGAGCGTGACGATGTGGAGCAGCTTGAGGGTCTGGCGCTTGTACTCGTGCAGCCGCTTGACCATGACGTCGAGCAGGTGATCGTCGGCGATCTGGAATCCGTCGCGCTTCATCAGCACGTCGTTCAGGCGGCGTTTGTTCGACGCCTTGACGTCGGCGAACGCCGCACGGAAGTCCGGGTCTTCGGCGTACGACTCGAGCTCGCGGAGCCGCTCGAGGTCGGTGAGCCAGCCCGTGCCGAGCGCGGCGGTGATGAGATCCGACAGCTCGGGGTTCGCCAGACGCATGAAGCGGCGCGGGGTCACCCCGTTCGTCACGTTCGTGAACTTCTCGGGCATCATCTCGTCGAACTGATGCAGCACCTTCTCGCGCAGCAGCTGCGAGTGCAGCTCGGCGACGCCGTTGACCTTCGCACCGGCGACCGTGGCGAGGTAGGCCATGCGCACCGCGCGGTGCTCGGACACGATCGACATGTCGCGCAGGCGCTGCTCGTCGTCGCCGAACCGCTCGCGCACGCGCAGCAGGAACTCGTCGTTGATGCGGTAGATGATCTCGAGATGCCGCGGCAGCAGCCGTCCCAGCAGATCGACCGACCAGACCTCGAGCGCCTCCGGCAGCAGCGTGTGGCAGGTGTAGGCGAAGCACTTCTGGGTGATCGCCCACGCGGCATCCCAGTCGAGCTTCCGCTCGTCGACGAGAACGCGCATCATCTCGGGGACCGCGATGACGGGGTGCGTGTCGTTGAGCTGGAAGATCACGCGGTCGGGCAGATCCTCGATCACGAAGTCGTCGGGCAGCACCTTCGTCATGTAGTCGGCGATGGATGCCGCGACGAAGAAGTACTGCTGCTGGAGCCGCAGCTCCTTGCCCTGCGGCGTGGAGTCTTCGGGGTAGAGGACCTTCGAGATGTTCTCGGCGAAGGTCTGCGCGCGCACCGCCTCGACGTAGTCGCCGCTGTTGAAGGTGCGGAGATCGAATGCCTTCGTCGCCTCCGCGCTCCACAGGCGGAGGGTGTTCACCCGCCCGTTCTGGTAGCCGGGCACCATGTAGTTGTAGGGCACGGCGCGGACGCTCCAGGCCGGCACCCAGCGGCTGCGGATGACGCCCTCGTCGTCGTAGGTCTCGGTGTGACCGCCGAACGACACGGTCTGCGCCGCCTCCGGGTGGCGGAATTCCCAGGGCGACCCGAGCGCGAGCCAGGCGTCCGGCTTCTCGATCTGCTCGCCGTTGCGGAAGACCTGGCGGAAGATGCCGTACTCGTACCGGATGCCGTAGCCGATGCTCGGAACGCTGAGGGTCGCGAGCGAGTCGACGAAGCACGCGGCGAGCCGCCCCAGGCCACCATTGCCCAGCCCCGGCTCGACCTCGTGCCCGCGCATCGTGTCGATGTCGATCCCGCACGCGGCGAGCGCTTCGGTGGCGATCTCGGTGAGCCCGGCGGCAAGCAGGTTGTTGTCGAGCTGGCGTCCGAGGAGATACTCCGCCGACAGGTAGCACACGGCCTTGCGCTGGTCTTCGCGCTGACGACGCTGGTCCTCGAGCCACCGCGCCACGAGGTAGTCGCGCACGGTCGCGGCCAGCGCCATGTACTTGTCGGTCTCGGTGGCCGACGAGAGCGCGACGCCGCGTTCCATGTTGAGATTCAGCAGGAACTCGCGCACGAAGCCGTCGACCGTCGCCGGAGGCGAGGCCACCGGCGCGAGCGCCAGCGGGTGCGTCGCAACGGCCGTGCGGGAATCGGAGGTCTTGTCGTTCTCGCTCACGGTTCGAAACTACCCGGTCGACCGCGATCGCGTCGGGCCACCGGCCATGAACTGAGCGGAATTTACAGGAAGGTCATCGCCCGGTCACAGCCCGGCGCGACCTGCCGATCACTCCTGGGCCGCGCGGATCGTGGCGACCTGGTAGAGCGCGACGGATGCCGCGATCCCGGCGTTCAGCGACTCTGTCGCCGACGAGATCGGGATCGAGACGACCTGGTCGCACGTCTCGGTCACCAGGCGCGAGAGCCCCTTGCCCTCCGAACCCACGACGATGACCACCGGGCGGTCGGCGAGTTGCAGCGAGGGCAGCTCGACGTCGCCCCCGCCGTCGAGGCCGAGCACGAAGACGCCCTGCTTCTTGAACTCCTTGAGCGTTGTCGTCAGGTTCGGCGCGATCACGACCGGGATACGCGCGGCCGCGCCGGCGCTCGTCTTCCACGCCGCGGAGTTGACGCCGGCCGAGCGGCGCTGCGGGACGATGACGCCCTGGCTGCCGAAGGCTGCCGCCGAACGCATGATCGCGCCGAGGTTGCGCGGGTCGGTGACGCCGTCGAGGGCGACGAACAGCGGGGTCTCACCCGAGTCGATGACCTCCTCGAGCAGATCCTGCGGGTGGCCGTACTCGTACGGGGGCACCTTGATCGCGACGCCCTGGTGCACGCCGTCGAAGCCGGCCATGCGGTCGAGCTCCTGACGGGTGACCTCGAGCACCGGGATGCCGCGGTTCGTGGCGATCGACAGCATCTCCTTGACGCGATCGTCCATCTCGACGCGCTGCGCGATGTAGAAGGCCGTCGCGGGGATCTTGGCGCGGAGCGCCTCGAGCACGCTGTTGCGGCCCGTGACGGTCTCGGTGTCGTCACCCGACTTCGACTTCGGCGACCGGTTCGAGCTGCCCTGGCGCTGCTGCGGCTTGCCGCCTGCGGCGACGTAGCGCTCCTGGGCGGCCTTCCGCTTGCCGGCGGGGTGCCAGGCGCGATCCTCCGCCTTCGGAGTCGGGCCGCGCCCCTCGAGCGAGCGGCGGTTCTTCCCACCGGTGCCCTTCGTGGGCCCCTTCTTCTTGCCGCGTCCGGCGGACGGGTTTCCTGGCTTAGCCACGGTTCACACTCCAATGGGTCCCCTCGGGACCGTCTTCGAGGACGAGGCCGGCCGCCGCGATCGCGTCGCGGATACGGTCGGCTGTCGCCCAGTCCTTGGTGGCGCGCGCCTCGGCGCGCTGGTCGATCATCGTGCGCACGAGCGCATCGAGGGCGATGGTTCCGGCGTCGTCGCCGTGCGTTCGGTCGGCGGCGTCCAGCCCCAGGACGCGCAGCATCCCCGAGACGGCGGCGACGGCGGCCATGGCCGCCTCGCGGTCGCCCTCATCGAGAGCGGAGTTTCCCGCGCGCACGGTCTCATGGAGCACGGCCAGGGCCTGCGGCACGGCGAGATCGTCGTCCATCGCCGCCGCGAAGGCGGCGGGCAGCTCGCCGGGAGCGACCGACGCATCGGGCACGACGCGGTCGGCGCGTTGCAGGAACGACTGGATGCGCCCGAGGGCAGCCTCGGCCTCGTCGAAGCTCGCGGGCGTCAGATCGAGGCTGGATCGGTAGTGAGCGGCCCCGAGGGCGTACCGCACCACCTGAGGGTCACGCTCACACAGCACGTCGTCGGCGAGCAGGAAGTTGCCGAGCGACTTCGACATCTTCTGATCGCCGACGGTCACGAGGCCGTTGTGCACCCAGTACCGGGCGAAGGCGTCGCCCGCTGCGGTCGACTGCGCCAGCTCGTTCTCGTGGTGCGGGAAGCGCAGGTCGAGGCCGCCGCCGTGGATGTCGAACTCGCCGCCGAGGTAGCGCCGGCTCATCGCCGAGCACTCGATGTGCCATCCGGGACGGCCCGTCCCCCAGGGCGAGCTCCAGCCGGCATCCGACGGCTCTTCGGGCTTCGCGGCCTTCCACAGGGCGAAGTCGCGAGGATCCCGCTTGCCCCGCGGATCGGCGTCGGTCGCGGCCTCCATCGCATCGAGCGACTGGCGCGTCAGCGCCCCGTACTCGGGCCACGAGCGCACGTCGAAGTACACGTCGCCCGAACCGTCGGGCGCCGCGTAGGCGTGACCGCGTTCGATCAAAGTCTCGATGAGCTCGATCATCTGCGGAACGGACGCCGTCGCGCGCGGCTCGTACGTGGGGGGCAGCACCCCGACAGCCGCGTAAGCACGCGTGAACTCGAGCTCGATCCGATACGCCAGCGCCCACCAGGGCTCCGTGTCCGTCGCGTTCGCGAGGATCTTGTCGTCGATGTCGGTCACGTTGCGCACGAACGTCACACGCCCGTGACGGTGCTCGAGCCAACGGCGCAGGATGTCGAACCCGACGGCTGCCCGCACATGACCGATGTGCGGGCCCGACTGCACCGTCGGACCGCAGACGTAGACCGTGACGTTCGACGGGTCGCGGGGCGCGAAATCACGCAGCGCCTGCGCGCGGGTGTCGTAGAGGCGAACGGTCACTGCACCAGCCTACCGGCGGGGCGCCGCGCCGCCGTGGCATGCGCACGCTCGCCGACACGGTAGAACTGGAGGGTGCTGTCTGTGATCGCCGTCCTCGTCGCGGCGGTGCTGTTCGGCACCACCGGCACCGCGCAGGCACTCGGGCCCGGGGACACGACGCCGCTGGGCGTCGGAGCCGCTCGTCTCATCGTCGGAGGAACGGCCCTCGCGGTCGTCGGCCTCGCGATCGGAGCGCGCCGACAGCGCACGCGCCTCGCGCGTGACGGCATCCGCCCGGCCGGCGGTCCGCGGGCCGTCGCGCTGATGATCGTGACCGGGCTGTGCCTCGCGCTGTATCAACCGCTGTTCTTCCTCGGCACGGCCCGCAACGGTGTCGCCGTGGGAACGGTGATCGCTCTCGGCTCCGCACCCGTGCTCGCCGGCGTGCTGGAATGGGCGCTCACGCGGCGACGGCCGACCACGTCGTGGATGACCGCGACGGCGCTGGCCACCGCAGGAGTGGCGCTGCTCGCCATCGCGGGAGGCGGCTCGGCAGGAGCCGACGGCCTCGGCGTGATGGGGTCGGTCGGGGCGGGCGCGTCGTTCGCCGTGATCGCGAACGCCCAACGGCGGTTGATCTCCGGAGGCTGGGACGCGTTCACCGTCTCGGGCGCGATGGGCGCCGGAGCGGCGGTCTGCGGCGCCGCGATGGTTCCCTTCACCGACATGGGCTGGCTGACCGACCCGCGGGGCTGGACGATGGCCCTCTGGCTCGGCATCGCGACGGTCGCGCTCGCGTACGCCCTGTTCACGTGGGGACTGGGCGGCTTGAGTGCGGCGACCGCCGCCACCCTCACCCTCGCCGAGCCGCTGACCGCGAGCCTGCTGGGCGTGCTCATGCTCGGCGAACGCCTCGCCCCGTTAGCGCTGGTGGGGCTTGCGGTACTGGCCGCCGGGCTGGTGCTGCTCGCCGTCACCTCGCGGTCTCGCCGAAACCCCGCCCCTACGCCTCTGGAGGCCTGACATGACGCATTCCCTCACGATCGTGCGCGACGACCTGACCGGCGAGGCGACACGGGGTCTCATCGCCGCGCACCTGGCCGGGATGCTCGCCAACACGCCCGTCGAGAGCGTGCACGCACTCGACCTCGGAGAGCTGCAGCATCCGTCGGTCCAGGTGTACTCGGCCTGGATCGGCGATGAGATCGCCGCCGTCGGCGCGTTCAAGACCTTCGACTCCGATCGTGCCGAGCTCAAGTCGATGCGGGTCGCCGATGCGTTCCTGGGGCGCGGGCTGGGGCGCGCGATGCTCGTGCATCTCGAACGCGAGGCACGGCAAGCCGGCATCCGATCGCTCTGGCTCGAGACCGGGGCGGGCCCCGATTTCGTCGCCGCACGGGGCCTGTACGAGAGCGCCGGGTTCTCGTACTGCCCGCCTTTCGGCGACTACTCCCCCGACCCGCTGTCGGTGTTCATGAGGCTCGACCTCGCCCCCTCGACCGACCCGGCTGCGCTCTGAGCGGCCGCGCGGCGCGCATCGGGCGCAGTTCGACGCATCACACGCAGCTCGAGCCGCGCCTCACATCGCGAAGTGCGCCCGACATGCGCGAGACCGCCGGCTGAGACGTCAGCGGATGCGGTGCACGAGCGCGACCGCGGTGGCCGAGACGCCTTCGCCGGCGCCGGTGAACCCGAGGCCGTCAGTCGTCGTCGCGGCGACGGAGACCGGCGCCCCGAGTGCTTGCGTCAGCAGCGCCTCGGCCTCGGCACGGCGCGAGGCGAACCGCGGCCGATTGGCCTGCACCTGCACCGAGACGTTTCCGATCGCGAAGCCGGCCTCGGCGACGAGCTCGCGCACGCGACGGAGGAACACGACCCCCGAGGCACCCGCGTATTCGGGACGATCGACCCCGAAATTCGTGCCGATGTCTCCGAGACCTGCGGCGGCCAGCACCGCGTCGACGATGGCATGAGCGACGGCGTCGCCGTCGGAGTGCCCACGCAGCCCCGGTTCGCCGGGCCATTCCAATCCCGCCAGACGCAGCGCTCCGTCGCCGCCGAACGCGTGGACATCGGTACCGATGCCGACGAGGGGCAGGACGGATGCCGCGTTCGCGGCGGGCCCGAGAAGATGACGCGCCCGGTCGAGGTCGGCCGGCGTGGTGATCTTGAACGACAGGTCGTCACCGGCCACGGTGTGCACAGAGTGACCGACGGCGGCGAACAGTGCGGTGTCGTCGGTGTGTTCCTCGGTCGCCCCGGCATACACCGCTTCGAGGAGCGCACGCGGAAAGCCCTGCGGCGTCTGTGCCGCGACGAGCGGGGCGCGATCGACGGCTTCATCGACCACCCGGCCGGTCACGCGTTTGAGCGTGTCGACGACGGGGCGGACGGGCACTACGCCGGCACCGGTCCTCTCGACCTCGGCGATCACCCGTTCGAAGACCTCCGGCGGGGTCAGGGCACGAGCAGCGTCGTGGACGAGCACGACCTCGACGTCGGCCCACAGCGCGTCCAGCCCCGCGGCGACCGACTGCTGACGTGTCTGACCACCGACGACGACTGAGACGAGGTCGGCGCGTTCGCCGAAAACCGCCTCGGCTTCGGTCTGCGCGTCGCCCTCACGCCCGTGCGGCGCGACGATCACGACCTGGGCAGTCGGCGTGGCGACCACCCCCTCGAGAGCGTGCCTCAGGATCGAGTGCTCGTCGATGCCGACGAACGCCTTCGGCGCTCCGGCAGCGAGTCGCGTTCCGGAGCCGGCGGCGACCACGATGACCGCGACGCGCGGAACGGGGATGATGCCCACGGCAGCGGATGCCGACTCGGCCTCAGGAAGCGAGGACCTCGTCGAGGACGCCCGAAGCGTGCTCCTCGTCGGCCTTGAGCGCGAGCGCGATCTCTGACACGAGGATCTGACGCGCCTTCGCGAGCATGCGCTTCTCACCTGCGGACAGACCACGATCCTGGTCGCGACGCCACAGGTCGCGGACGACCTCGCTCACCTTGATGACATCGCCCGAGGCGAGCTTCTCGAGGTTGGCCTTGTACCGGCGCGACCAGTTGGTCGGCTCTTCGGTGAAAGGAGCACGCAGGACGTCGAACACACGCTCGAGCCCGTCCTTGCCGATGACGTCGCGAACGCCGACCAGATCGACGTTGTCAGCCGGGACCTCGATGATGAGGTCTCCCTGGGTGACGTTGAGCTTCAGGTATTTCTTCGTCTCGCCCTTGATGATCCGGTCCTTGACCTCGATGATCGTGGCTGCCCCGTGGTGGGGGTAGACGACGGTTTCGCCAACCTCAAAAAGCATGGAGTTATATCCCTTCGGCAACATCCAGGATAACACAGGGGGCATACAGTAAGGTTTGCCGCCGCTTGTGCCCGGCGGCATCCCGGCGGTGTCGGCGCGCGACCCCCGTCACCGTTTAGACTGCTGAGGTCGCTGTCTGCCTGCCTGGAGGATCCGTGAAACTGCGAATCGTCGCCTCGATTGCCGTGGGCGCCGCCCTGACCCTGGGAGCCACCGGCTGCAGCATGATCTCGCCGCAGGCGACGACCATCGACTTCTCCGCCTCCGACGGCGTGAACATCCCGCCGTCGGGCCCGCTCGACGTGCGCAACGCGATGGTCATCGCCGACGAGTCCGGCACCTCGGGCAACTTCCTCGCCGCCATCGTCAACCCCACCGATGACGACCACACACTCATCTTCGGGTTCGGCGGCGTCACCACGACCCTCGAGGTTCCGGCCCGCGACAGCATCAGCCTCGGTGTCGACGGCAACGAGCCGATCCTGCTCGACGGCATCGACACCCAGCCCGGCGCGACGCTGCCGATGGCGTTCCAGTCGGGCGACGCCGAGGGCGTTCTCATCGACGTCCCGGTCCTCGACGGCACGCTCCCGTACTACACCGAGTACGTCCCGCGCGAGGCGCCGACCCCGTCGGCCACTCCCACGCCGTCGGCCACGCCGACCCCGTGACGACTCGGCGCCTCTGACTTCCCGCTTCCCGCCTGCTGCGGGGCGCACGAACTTCGGAGTACGTCGCGGACCTCGGACCGTTTGCGCAGATTCCTCCGAGAGCCGCGTCACCCTCCGAAGTTCGTGCGTCGTCAGCCCTCGAAGCGGTAGCCGAGTCCGCGTACGGTGAGCAGCATCGACGGTCGCCCCGGATCGGTCTCGATGCGCGAGCGGATGCGCTTGATGTGCACGTCGAGCGTCTTCGTGTCGCCGAAGTAGTCGCTCCCCCACACGCGGTCGATCAGCTGGCCACGGGTCATCACACGGCCCGCGTTGCGCATGAGCACCTCGAGCAGCTCGAACTCCTTCAACGGCATATTGATCTCGCCGCCGTCGACGGCCACCGTGTGGCGGTCGAGGTCGATCGTGACCCGGCCGCCCACGAGGACACGCTCATCCACGTCGACATCGGCCGTCGCGGCCCGGCGCAGCACAGCGCGCATCCGTGCGAGCAGCTCGCGCGACGAGTAGGGCTTCGTGACGTAGTCGTCGGCACCGAGCTCGAGCCCCACCACGATGTCCACCTCGGAGTCCTTGGCGGTGAGCATGATGATGGGCGTCTTCGAGGTGGTCCGGATGATGCGGCAGACCTCGGTTCCCGGCATCCCGGGCAGCATGAGGTCGAGCAGCACGATGTCGGCTCCGCGCGACTGGAACGCCTCGAGCGCGGCGGGCCCGTCCTCGGCGATCTCTACCTCGAAACCCTCCCGCCGCAGCAGATACGCCAGGGGGTCAGCGAGGTCGGGCTCATCCTCCACGAGCAGGACACGGGTCATGATGGGTCTCCCTTGGGTCGGGCGGGCAGCGCCCGGCCGATCTTCTTTCTGGTCTTGCGCGGGGCCGTCGCCGCACCGTCGGGGGCGGCGATCGCGGGCAGGCGGATCGTGAACGTCGAGCCACGACCGGGGCGCGACCACAGCTGGACCTCGCCGCCGTGGCGCTGCACGGCGTGCTTGACGATCGCGAGCCCGAGCCCGGTGCCGCCCGTGCGCCGCGAGCGGGCATAGTCGGCGCGGTAGAAGCGCTCGAAGACACGCTGCTGCTCGCTCTCGGGGATGCCGATGCCGCGATCGGTCACCGCGATCTCGACCGTGTCGTCCGTGCCCCGGATGCCCACGCCGACCTGACTGGCGGGCGGCGAGTACACGATGGCGTTCGCGATGAGGTTGCCGACCGCTTCGCTCAGCACCTGCACGTCGCCGCGCACGTACAGGCCGCGATCGCCGCCCCGCACGAGCGCAACGCCCGCCGACTCGGCAGCGATCGCGTGCGTCTCGATCGCCGACGTCACGACCTCGTCGATGGCGACATCCCGCAGTTCGGTCAGCTCGTCGGACGACTGCAGCCGCGACAGGCTCATGATGCGCGAGGTGAGGTTCCCGAGCCGCATCGCCTCGGCACTGAGCCGGCTGGCGAACGAGCGCACCTGCTCGGGGTCGTCGGCCGCCGACTCGATCGCCTCGGCGAGCAGGGTGACGGCTCCGACCGGCGTCTTCAGCTCGTGGCTCGTGTTCGCCACGAAGTCGCGTCGCATCTCCGCGAGCCGCTCCCGCTCGGTGATGTCGCGCACGAGCACCAGCGTGAACCGGGGGGTGATGCTGCTCGCGCGCGCGACGATCAGCCGCGGCTCCGCGGGAGCCACCCCGCGACGCAGCTTGAGCGTGCCCGTCTCGGAGTGCGGCACGCCGCGGGAGGACCGCAGCAGCTCGCGCAACTCGTCGCCGGGGACCGTCTCGCCCTCGAAGAGCCCGAACAGCTCGGCGGAGGGAGACGTGGCCACGATGGTGAACGACGCGTCGACGATCAGCGCGGCTTCATCGAGTGCCGCGAGCACGTCGCGCGCGCCCGCCGGGAGATCGCCGTCGGCCTGCTCCTGCGCTTGGGCGCGCGCACGCCAGGCGAGGAAGGCCACAGCGCTGATGAGAAGGCCGACGAACGCGCCCGCGAGAAGGGCGACCAGCGCGAGCTGCGTCGGATTCATTCCTTCAGATTAAGACGTGGCACGCCGCCCTCCCATCGCGTCCGGGCCGTTCCTACCCCGACTCGGACTGATGTTCATCGCCTCGGCACCGTTCGTTAACCTTGTCGAGCGACAATCGCGTCGCCGTGAGTACGGCGTCGTGCTGTCTCCGCAAGAAGGAAAGGTGCTCCGATGCGCGAAGTCTTCCACCAGTCCCTCGAGGACGTCCAGACCCGCCTGGTCGAGATCTCCGAGCTGGTGACCGTCGCGATCGAGAAGGCCACGCGTGCATTCGGCACGAGCGACATCACCCTCGCCGAAGAGGTCATCGACGCGGATGCCGTCATCGACGACAAGGCCATCGCGATCGACGAGCTCGCCATCGAGATCCTCGCGCGTCAGCAGCCGGTCGCCCGCGACCTGCGCATCGTCGTCTCAGCGCTGCGCACGAGCGCGTCGCTGGAGCGCATGGGCGACATCGCCGAGCACATCGCGCAGCTGACGCGCATGCGCTTTCCCGAGCGCGCGATCCCGAAGGGCTTGAAGGGCACCTTCACCAAGATGGGCGAGATCGACGTCGAGGTCGCGCGTACGCTGACCGAGCTGCTGCGCTCCGAGGACCTCGCGCTCGTCGAGACGCTGCGTGGTCTCGACGACCGGCTCGACGACCTCCACCTGAGCGTCTTCGAGAAGGTCCTCAGCGAGAACTGGCAGGGCGAGGCGGCGGCGACCGTCGATGCAACGCTCGCCAGCCGCTACCACGAGCGCTTCGCCGATCACGCAGTGACGGTGGGCAAGCGCGTGGCCTACCTCGCCACGGGCGAATGGCGTCCCGACACCGAAACGATCAACGTCATCGTGAACGAGAACGGTCTCTGACCGACATCCGATCGACGACGAGGGGGCGGTGCCGATCGGCACCGCCCCCTCGTACGTGTCGTGCTTACGCCTTGCCCTGATTGGCCACGGCTGCGGCGCCGGCGGCGGCGGCCTCGGGGTCGAGGTACTCGCCCGGCCCGAGCGGCTTCAGGTGCTCGTCGAGCTTGTAGACCAGCGGGATGCCGGTCGGGATGTTCAGCTCGGCGATGTCGTCGTCGCTGATGCCCTCGAGCTGCTTGACGAGAGCGCGGAGCGAGTTGCCGTGAGCGGTGACGAGCACGGTCTTGCCGTCGCGCAGGTCGGCGGCGATGTCGGACTCCCAGTACGGCAGCAGACGGTCGATGACGAGCTTGAGCGATTCGGTGCGGGGCACCTCGCCGTCGATGCCGACGTAGCGCGGGTCGTTGACCTGGCTGTACTGGTCGTCGTCGGCGAGGGGCGGCGGCGGAACGTCGAACGAGCGGCGCCACAGCATGAACTGCTCGTTGCCGAACTCGGCGAGCGTCTGCGCCTTGTCCTTGCCCTGCAGCGCTCCGTAGTGACGCTCGTTCAGGCGCCACGACCGCTTGACCGGGATCCACAGGCGATCGGCGGCGTCGAGCGCGATCTGAGCGGTCTGGATGGCGCGGCTGAGGACGGACGTGTAGAGGACGTCGGGCAGCAGGCCGGCCTCGGCGAGCAGCTCACCGCCGCGCTGGGCCTCGGCCTTGCCCTGGTCGGTCAGTCGGACATCGACCCAGCCGGTGAACTGGTTGGACTTGTTCCACTCGCTCTGCCCGTGGCGGAGGAGGATCAGCGTGTACGGCGCACTCATACTCCGAGTCTATCGAGCCGGGGCCTGCGATCATGGGGGCATGGCCCCGGGACATATCGGGCAGGCCACCCGTGGAACCACCAACACGAATCGCCTGCGTCGCGTCGATCGCTGGATCGCGCGGCATCCCGTGCTGCGCCGGTGCGCCGATCCCCTCGTGATCGACCTCGGGTACGGGGCGAGCGGCGTGACGGCGTTCGAGCTCGAGGCACGTCTGCGCCTCGCACGAGCCGACGTCGAGGTCGTCGGACTCGAGATCGATCCCGAGCGCGTCGCCCGTGCGCGCGAGCAGCTCGAGGAGGTCCGCGCCGGGCGCACGCCCTTCGCACCGGATGCCCGCGTCGGGTTCGAACGAGGTGGATTCGAGGTGCCCGCGCCGGGTGGGCGCCGCCCCGCGATCATCCGCGCCTTCAACGTGTTGCGCCAGTACGACGAGGCGGATGTCGCCGACGCGTGGACGCGGATGACGTCGCGCCTCGCGCCCGACGGGATGCTCGTCGAGGGCACGTGCGACGAGATCGGCCGCGTCAGCACCTGGATCGAGGTGGGACCGGATGCCGCGCCCCGCAGCCTCACCGTCTCACTGCGCCTGTCTGGACTGGACTCGCCCGCCATCGCGGCCGAACGTCTGCCGAAAGCCCTCATCCACCGCAACGTCGTGGGCGAGCGCGTGCACGATCTGCTGGCCCTGCTCGACGACGAGTGGCGCCGGGCCGCGCCGGCATCCGCTTTCGGTCCCGTCCAGCGGTGGCGTTCCGCTCTGGGCGCGATGGCCGACCGCGGATTCGACCTTGGCGACCGCTCACGGTGGCGTTTGGGCGAGTTCACGGTTCCCTGGAGTGCGGTCGCGCCGCGCTGAGCCCGGGCGCCGAGCGCCGCGATGTCAGCCTTCGTGCCAGTCGGCCGCGTCGCGCCGAGCGGCAGCGCGGCGGGCCACGGCGACGGCGGCCTCGTAGCCGTCCTCGGGGTAGGAGACGAGGTGATCGGTCGCGAGCGCGTGAAGACGGACATTCCATTGCGCCGACGCCGCTGCAGCGTCGATCGCTTCACGGCCCGATTCACCGAGCATCACGAACGCCCGGCTGAGGCTCTGCTGGAGGTCGTCCGGGCCGACTCCGAAGTGGGCGGCCAGCTCCGATGCGAGGGCGGCACGCTCGGCCTCGGGGGCGAGCCCCGCCGCCGTGCGCCACGCGGTCCGTGCGACAGCGGTGTCGTCGTCGTGCAGGAGCTCCCGCGTGATCGCGGGCCAGGCCCGCGGGTCGCGGATCTTCGAGAGCGTGTGGAGCGCCTGGGCACGCGCCTGCGGCGACGCCGATCCGAGCTCGGGCAGCACCGTCTCGAGGGTCGTGTCGCGGTCTTGTCGGGTCAGCGCCCAGGTGAGGGTCTCGCGCACGGTGAAGTCGGGCTCGTGGGCGCACTGCTCCACGAGAACCGGAACGTATTCGGGGCGGGGATACGTTCCGGCAGCCATCGCACTGCGGACCCGCTCGGACCCGTCGGCTGATCCCAGTGCGCGGCGCAGCAGGTCGGCGGCAGTCGGCGTGTTCTCGCTGGTCATGTCACATTCCTCCCCCTCCATCGAACACGCTCGCCGGCCCGCGGGCTCCGTGCGCGTCGATTTCACAACGCCGTCCCAGGTGGGACCGTGCGTGGCTTCGTCGGCGCCGCAATCAGGCTGGCCGCGACGATGGGCCGGTTGCAGCGACCGACGCACGAGCGCAGCCTGTTCGCGGCGCACAAGCCTGCGGCTCCATGCTTCGGTGCTCACGTCCCGCGCGGGCGACAGCGACCGGTCGCACGTCCGCTCCATTCGGTCGCGAGCCCGTTCCGGCGACAGGCTGAATGCGGCCCGGTGCACGGTTCGGCAAGCACGGCGCAAGTACAGCCTGCCGACGGCACCGTCCTCGGCGCTGAGCGGCGAGCCGTGGCGGCCGTGAGGCAGCGCCTCACGTGCGAGCGATACGGGCTCAGATGCGCGGCATCGTCGCGCGGGCCTCGGCCTGCGGCATCCCCGCGGCGGTCAGCAGATCGACCACGAGCGGACGCAGGGCGGTGATGACGTTCTGGTCTCCGAGCGAGGAACCGGGCGCCAGAGTCGTCGGGTCGAGGCGGGTCGCGACCGCGAGCAGCGACTCGCGGGCGGCGGGTTCGAGCGCGATGTCGTCGATCGACCTTCCCAGCAGGTCGGCCGCACGGGAGATCTGGGCGAGCAGGTCGGCGGCGATCGGGCGCGGTTGGCGGTCTTCGAGGGTGTAGACGACACGCCGGGCGATGACCCGGAGGTTGCGCGTGGCCAGGTCGAGTGAGGACCGCATGCGGTCCTGACGTTGCAACTCCTCGCGCTGGCGCCGGAGGAACGGCGAGATGCGGGCCACGGCGAGGCCGGAGTCGAGCGATGTCGTCCAATCGTCGACGAGCGGCTGTAGCGCCCGCGCCTTCTCGAGCCCCCGGTCGGCTCGGACCCGGTCGCCGCGGCGCAGTGCTTGGATGACGGCCGCGGCAGCGCCCTCGAACCCGGAGAACAGGGCCCGGCCCGCGCGCGAGACCTCACGCAGCGGTCGGCGCGGCAACAGGGCCGTCGCGAGCAGGGCGGCGACCGCGCCCACCGAGCCGTCGACGAGACGGAGGAACGGCATGCTCCCCGGAATCGCGATGACGATCACCGACTGGATCGCGGCCGAGATCGCGAAGCTCGGCTGTGCCGAGAGCAGCCTCGCGGTGAGCAGCGTCGCAGCGAGGGCCAGGGCGAGCTGCCAGGTGCCCGAACCGACGGCGAGCACGATGAGCTCCGACACCAGCACACCGACCAGCATCCCGATCACCGTCTCGAGCACGCGCCGCGGCCGGGCGTCGCGGACGAGCCCGAGGCTCGAGATGGTCACGGTCGCGGCGAGCAGGGGTGATGGGTGCCCCAGGACGAGGTGCGCGAACGCATAGGCCGCGGATGCCGCGACGACGATCTGCACGATGGCCGGAGCCGAGTCGCGGGCGCGTTCGAAACCCCGCCGTGGGCGTACGCGAGCCCGCCAGCCGGTCGCGATGGGCGCGGTGACGGCGGGCGGCTCATCGGCACGCTCGGGCGCCACGTCAGGTGCGGCGGCTCAGGCGAGGCAGCCGCGGCGGTGCGGCGGTGCGGCCGGCATCGGGCGGAACGACGACTTCCTGGACCGCCGCGACCGTGTCGTCACCGGCATCGACGATGAGGTCGGCGTCGACCGGCACCGAACGCTTCACGATGGCGAG
The DNA here is from genome assembly GCF_052921305.1 of Microbacterium sp. F1-18. Taxonomy (NCBI): domain Bacteria; kingdom Bacillati; phylum Actinomycetota; class Actinomycetes; order Micrococcales; family Microbacteriaceae; genus Microbacterium; species Microbacterium sp. F1-18. The sequence goes on from NZ_JBREVD010000003.1 coordinate 160,046, forward strand.
GGCGATAGGCCCCTGCTCGAAGTGCCGCGCGGCCGAGGTGACCCGCCCCACCTCGTCGCCGTCGCGGCGCACGATCGCGCCGGGTTCGGGAATCACCGCGTCGCTGCCGTCGAGCTGCAACGCCACGAGGCGACGGGGAGGATGCCCCAGGTTGTGCACCTTCGCCACCGTCTCCTGGCCGCGGTAGCAGCCCTTCGACAGATGGACGGCGGTGCGGAGCCAATCGACCTCGTGCGGAAGCGTCATGCCGTCGGCCTCGGTGGTCGCACGCGGCCGCCAGGCGGCGATGCGCAGAGCGTCGGCCGCCCATCGTCCGGCGACGCGGCGGCGTCCCGCGACGGCGTCATCGGCGAGCCGGCGGAGTTCGTCGCGGTCGAGGACCGCCTCGGCCCAGTCACGTCCGGCCGCGGGATGACCCTCGTCCGCCGCGTATCCCCATCCACCGATGGAGACTTCCGGCCACGGATCGCGCCACACGACGGATGACGTCAGGTCGGCGACCGCGGCCGCCGTTCCGCCGACGACGGCGGTGTCGCCGGAACGATCGGTCACCTCGACGCGCAAGCGGAACCGCATGCGCGTGAGCCAGGTGACGAGCCCGTCGAGACGCTCGGCATCGGTGATGAGCCAGGTCGTCTCGCCGTCGTCGACGACGGATGCCGCGTGCTCCACGTGACCCTGCGGGTCGAGCACGAGCAGCTCGGTGCTCTCGCCCGGGAGAAGCCGCGTCAGCGCCTGCGAGGTCAGCGAGTCGAGCCAGCTGAGACGGTCGGGGCCCGCGACGGTCACCACCGCGCGATCGCCCAGCGGCGCGACGGCACTGCCGCTGTCGAGAAGCTGCTGCTCACGCATCGGGTTGCCGATGTGCAGGAGTCCGAGTTCGTCGCACACGGCCCCGTCGACGTCGGCGAAGGTCGCGCCGTCGCCCGACATCACTCGGCCTTGGCCAAGCGGGCCGACGCGTGTGAGGCGAGCTCGCCCCCGAGTGCGGCGATGTCCCAGGCCCACAGGAGATGCCCGTCGACGAGGCCGTACATGCGCGTGGCTGCGGTGTACTCCTTCGCCCCCGCGGTGCGCACGACCGCGTCGGTGGCGAGGTCGATGCGCGGACCGCGGACCTGCCCGAGGTACAGCTCGCTCACGCCGTCGGAGTGGACGAGCGCGACCTCGAGGTCGAAACCGCCTTCGTCGTTGCGGAGCGCCTCGACATCGTCGACGGTCCGCTCGCGCGCGGGAGCGGATGCCGGCAACAGGCCCGGTCCGGCGTGCTCGGCCGCGGCCGGTCGCGCGACTCGCCAATATCCGGTCTCGGCCACGAGCGGACGGATACGCGCACCACTGTCGTCGATCAGCCAGGCGTTGGCGGAGTAGTTCAGATAGTCGCCGCCGTCGTGACTGAAGCTCACCTGGTGCGCGAACTCGCCGGTGAGATGGCCGTCGGCCGTCTCGTAGTCGATGACGCCCGAGCCCTCCCAGACTCCGAGCAGCCACGACAGCGGAACGAGGTCCGCCGGCAGGTCGGTGGGCAGCTCGAGCACGGTGTCAGCGCTGGCCGCGGTAGAGGTTCTTCACGACAACGCCCGACACGAAGACGATGGCGAGCGACGCCAGTCCGAGCAGGCCCACGTAGAAGATTTCAAGCGCGAGGAGATCCATGCCTCTACTCTATGCCCGCACGGGCCGTCCGCGCCCGTAGAAGGGGGCCGTCGTGCCCCGCCGCGTTCACGCGCCGACGAGTGACGACAGCCCGAATCCGATGCCGATGAACCCCATGACGAACAGCGCACCGAGCACGCTGACCGCCACGCGCTCGATGAATCCCCGCACGCGCCCGAGCACCAGCTGGATCACGAACGCCAGGACGAGGCAGCCGCCCAGGGCCACCGGCATCCACATCGCACGCTCGTCGACCGGCGCGAGAACCCCCACCAGGATGGCCGCGACAGCGGCGGCGATCCAGACGGCGACGACTCCGGCGACGGTGCGCGGCGGTGCGAGATCGGGCGTGGTCACCGTCCCATTGTGGCCCACGGTGTCGCCCTGCGCGACGCTGCGCACAGCCCGCGCCCAGCGAACGCCTAAGATGAGTGCACGTCCCGGCCGCTCCCGGAGGAATCCCCGTTGGCACAGCTTCTCGTTCTGAGTTCCACGCACGGCGGTGGTCTCGCGCTCCCGGCGCTCGAGCTGCTCAGCCACCGGGTCCGGCAGATCCCCGCCGAACCCGCCCAGCTCGTCAACGCCCCCAGCGCCGAGGTGGTCTTCGTCGACGCGCGTCACGACCTCGTCGGCGCGAAGTCGCTGTGCAAGATCCTGGGCAGCACGGGTATCGATGCACCTCTCGTGCTCATCGTCACCGAGGGCGGCCTCACCGCCGTGTCCACCGACTGGGGCATCGACGACGTCATCCTCGTCACAGCCGGCCCCGCCGAGATCGACGCCCGCATCCGCCTCGCGATCGGACGCGTGAGCAAAGAAGCGGTGTCGAGCCGCATCCAGACCTCCGGCATCACGATCGACGAGTCGTCGTACTCGGCCAAGGTGCACGGGCGGCCCCTCGACCTGACGTACAAGGAGTTCCAGCTGCTGCACTTCTTCGCGACGCACCCCTCACGGGTCTTCACGCGTGAGCAGCTGCTGAGCGAGGTGTGGGGCTACGACTACTTCGGCGGCACCCGCACGGTCGACGTTCACGTGCGGCGTCTGCGCGCGAAACTCGGCGATCTCGAACAGCTGATCGGCACCGTGCGCAACGTGGGCTACCGCTTCAACGTCTATGAGGACGAGCCGGTTCCCTCCGGCGGCGACTCCGCGCAGAGCTGACTCTCCGTCTCGTTCACCGGCAGGACACGCAGGACTGCCATGATGAGGGGATGATCGACACCGAGGCTCTGGACTCCGGTCTGGGCGACGCCGACGACGACGACTTCGACCCGGCCGTCGAAGACGTCGACGCACAGCTGCCCGACCACCGCTACACCGACCGTGAGATCAGCTGGCTCGCGTTCAACCAGCGCGTGCTCGAGCTCGCCGAAGACCCGACTCTGCCGGTGCTCGAGCGAGCCAACTTCCTCGCGATCTTCGCCAGCAACCTCGACGAGTTCTTCATGGTGCGCGTCGCCGGGCTCAAGCGGCGCATCGTGACGGGTCTCGCCGTCCCCACCAACGTCGGGCGAGCTCCGCAGGAGGTGCTCTCCGACATCTCCGCCGATGCGCACGCGCTGCAGCTACGTCACGCGAGCGCGTGGGGAGACATGATCCAGCCGGCGCTCCGGGATGCCGGCATCGAGATCGTCGGATGGGACGACCTCGACGAGTCCGAGCGCGGACGCCTGTACGACTACTTCCAGGCGCAGGTGTTCCCCGTCCTCATGCCCCTGGCCGTCGACCCGGCGCACCCCTTCCCCTACATCTCGGGCCTGTCGCTGAACCTCGCTATCCGGATCCGCAACGCCAAGACCGGACGACAGGAATTCGCACGCCTCAAGGTGCCGCCGATGCTCCCCCGGTTCGTGGAGCTCAACACCGGCACCTCGGTCAAGCGCTACCTTCCGCTCGAGGACCTGATCGCCAACAACCTCGAAGACCTCTTCCCCGGCATGGAGATCCTCGAGCATCACACCTTCCGACTCACGCGCAACGAAGACGTCGTGATCGAGGAGGACGAGACCGAGAACCTGATCCAGGCGCTCGAGGCCGAGCTGCTCCGGCGTCGCTTCGGCCCGCCGATCCGGCTCGAAGTGACCGAGGATATGGACGACGTCACGCTCGACCTCCTGCTCGGCGAGCTCGACATCACCGATCAGGAGGTGTACCGCCTGCCGGGGCTGCTCGACCTGCGCGGCCTCTTCGACCTCGCCCGCATCGACCGTCCCGAGCTGCGGTACAAGCCGCACGTTCCCACGACGGCGACCGCGTTCCAGCCCGCCGAGCAGAACGGGCGCACCGACTTCTTCGGCGCCATCCGCGCCGGCGACGTGCTCGTGCACCACCCGTACGAGTCGTTCACGACGAGCGTCGTCGCGTTCCTCGAGCAGGCGGCGCGTGATCCTCACGTGCTCGCCATCAAGCAGACGCTCTACCGCACGTCGGGCGACAGCCCCATCGTGCAGGCGCTGATCGACGCCGCCGAGCGCGGCAAGCAGGTGCTCGCTCTCGTCGAGGTGAAGGCCCGTTTCGACGAAGCCGCGAACATCGTCTGGGCCCGCAAGCTCGAGAAGGCCGGTGTCCACGTCGTCTACGGCCTCGTCGGGCTGAAGACGCACTGCAAGCTGCTGCACGTCATCCGCGAAGAAGACGGCGCCCTGCGCAGCTACAGTCACATCGGCACGGGCAACTACAACCCCAAGACGAGCCGCCTCTACGAGGACTTCGGACTGTTCACGAGCGACGAGCAGGTCGGACGAGACCTGACGCGACTGTTCAACGAGCTCAGCGGCTACGCGATCGAGAAGAAGTTCAAGCGCCTGCTGGTGGCCCCCCTCCATCTGCGCAAGGGCCTGCTGCGCCACATCGACGCCGAGCGACGCAACGCGCTCGAGGGCAAGCCCGCCCACATCCGCATCAAGGTCAACTCGATGGTCGACGAGCAGATCATCGACGCCCTCTACCGGGCGAGCCAGGCCGGGGTGCGGGTGGACGTCTGGGTGCGCGGTATCTGCTCGCTCCGCACCGATCTTCCGGGCGTGACCGACAACATCACGGTGCGCTCGATCCTGGGACGCTACCTCGAGCACTCGCGCATCTTCACGTTCCACAACGCCGGCGACACCATCGCCTACATCGGCAGCGCTGACATGATGCACCGCAACCTCGACCGCCGTGTCGAGGCGCTCGTCCGGGTCGTCGCGCCGGCGCACGTTAAAGAGCTGACGACGCTGTTCGACCTCGCGATGAGCGACGCGACCAGCTCGTGGCATCTCGGCGAGGGCGGCGTCTGGACGCGCCATGCGTTCGACGACGATGGCAAGCCGCTCGCCGACCTGCAGGACCGCACGATGGCGCATGTGCAGCGGCGTCGCCGGGCGCGCGCGGTGCGATGACCGACACCGCGGTGTACGCGGCCGGTGGCGTGGTCTGGCGGTGGGTCGACGGCAAGGTCAAGGTGCTGATCATCCACCGCACCAAGTACCGCGACCTGACGCTTCCGAAGGGAAAGGTCGACCCCGGTGAGATGCTCGCCGAGACCGCCGTGCGCGAGATCCGGGAAGAGACCGGCATCTCGGTCCGGCTCGGGCCGCCCGTCGGTGTGTCGAGGTACCACCTGCCGAGCAAGAAGCAGAAGATCGTGCACTACTGGGCGGCGGAAGCGACCGACCTGGCCATCCGGATGTCGACGTTCGTGCCGAACAAGGAGATCGCGGCGCTGGAGTGGATGGGCCTCAAGAAGGCCCGCAAGGCGCTGAGCTACCCCGTCGACGTCGAGATTCTCGACGAGTTCGTGCGGCTGGTCGACGAGCGCGCCATCGACACGTTCCCCCTCATCGCTCTGCGCCACGCGAAGGCCGTGCCCCGCGAGGACTGGGACCGCGAGGATGCGGCGCGGCCGTTGTCGACCCGCGGCAAGAAGCAGGCGCACGCCATCGTCGGCCCGCTCCTCGCCTTCGGCGTCCGCCGCATCGTCTCCTCCGATGCGCGCCGCTGCGTGCGGACCGTGACGCCGCTGGCGGCGGCGATCAGCCGACGCATCGACACCTCGCACCACCTCTCGCAGGACGCATGGGAGAACGGCCGGGCCGATGTCCGGTCGGTCATCGGCGACCGTGTGCGTGCCAGGAAGCCCGTCGTGCTCTGCTCCCATGGCCCCGTGCTGCCCGACCTGCTGAACGAGATGGCGCTGGCCACCGGAACCCTGCGCGGGTCCTACCTCGGCAGTGCCTCGGCGCTCGAGACCGGTGCGTTCTCGGTCGTGCACCTGCCGCGCGAGAACCCGGGTTCGGGGATCGTCGCGATCGAAACGCACATGCCGAAGCTGTGATCTCGCACGCGACACCACACTGAGAGGCCCGTCGTTCCGCGGTTCACGAGCGTCGTTCACCTTCTGTTCACCCCCAGAGCGCACTCTCGTAAGGGACGGTGTCTACCGTTCGGGACGAACCTGCACCGGGTTCTCGTCATCAACATGCGAAGGATTCACACAGTGAAGCTCTCCCGACTCGCCCAGCTGGGCGCCGTGGCCGCCGTGGCCTCTCTTGCCCTCGCCGGCTGCGCTGCAAACGAAAGCGCTGCGCCCGGCGCCGGCTCGAGCGACTCCTCGGCCCCCTCCCTCGAGGGCAACCTCGTCGGCGGCGGCGCCTCGTCGCAGGAAGTCGCCGTCCAGGCCTGGACCCAGGGCCTGCAGACCGCGAACCCCGGTCTCACGATCGACTACGACCCCTCCGGCTCGGGCACGGGACGCGAGTCGTTCCAGGCCGGCGCCGTGCAGTTCGCCGGCTCGGACCGTGCGTTCAAGACCGACGAGATCACTGCCGGCCCGTTCGAGGCATGCGCGGCCGACTCCGACCTCGTCGAGCTCCCGACCTACATCTCGCCGATCGCCGTCGTCTTCAACATCGACGGTGTCGACTCGCTGAACCTCGATGCCGACACGCTCGCGAAGATCTTCGCCGGCCAGATCACGACGTGGAACGACCCGGCGATCGCGGCCCTGAACGAGGGCGTCGAGCTGCCGGCGACGGCGATCACGCCGGTGCACCGCTCCGACAAGTCGGGCACCACGGGCAACTTCACCGACTACCTCGGCAAGACCGCGCCGGATGTCTGGACCGCCGGTTCGGTCGAGGAGTGGCCGGCCCTCGGCGGCGAGGCCGCTCAGGGAACGTCGGGCGTCATCTCGGCCGTCGAGGGCGGCCAGGGCACCATCGGCTACGCCGACGCCTCGCGCGCCGGGAACCTCGGCACCGTCGCGATCAAGGTCGGCGACGAGTTCGTCGAGTACTCCCCCGAGGCCGCGGCGGCGATCGTCGACGCATCGCCCGAGGAAGAGGGCCGCGCTGCGACCGACATCGCGATCAAGCTCGACCGCACGAGCACCGAGGCCGGTGTCTACCCCATCGTCCTCGTGAGCTACCTCATCGGCTGCGCCGAGTACAAGGACGCCGCGACCGCTGAGATGGTCAAGGGCTTCTTCAGCTACGCCGCGAGCGCCGAGGGTCAGGACGCCGCGGCATCCGCTGCCGGCTCGGCCCCCATCTCGGAGACCCTGCGCACGCAGGTCACCGAGGCCATCGAGGCCATCAAGTAAGACGCTCCGGGTGCCCGGTCCGGTTTCGCCGGACCGGGCACCTCGCGCGGTTCCCGTCCGTCGCACAGAATCGAAGCCATGACCACCACACCCGAGGTCACCCGCACCGGAGCCCCGAGGGCCAAGACCCGAGCGGGCGACCGCTGGTTCTCCGGCACGGCGCTCTTCGCCGGCTCGATGATCCTCGTGACCCTCGCTGCGGTCGCGATCTTCCTGGTCATCCAGTCGCTGCCCGCTTTCGTCGCCACCAACGAAGACGCCTCGATCCTGCCCGACAACTTCTGGTCGTACGTCGGGCCGCTCGTCTTCGGCACCGTCTGGGCAGCAGCGCTGGCGCTGCTCATGGCCGTGCCGCTGTCGCTCGGCGTCGCGCTCTTCATCTCGCACTACGCCCCGCGCAAGCTCGCTCAGGCTCTCGGCTACGTCGTCGACCTGCTCGCGGCCGTCCCCTCCGTGGTCTTCGGCCTCTGGGGCATCGGCGTCCTGGCACCGGCCGTGCAGCCCGTCTACAGCTGGTTCGTCGACAACGTGGGCTGGTTCCCGCTCTTCAACGGCCCCGTCTCCAGCACGGGCCGCACGATTTTCACGGCATCCGTCGTCCTCGCCGTCATGGTCACCCCGATCATCACCGCGATTTGCCGTGAGATCTTCCTGCAGACGCCGACCCTGCACGAGGAGGCCGCCCTGGCCCTCGGGTCGACGCGCTGGGAGATGATCCGGATGGCCGTCTTCCCCTTCGCCCGCAGCGGCATCGTCTCGGCCGCCATGCTCGGCCTCGGCCGTGCGCTCGGCGAGACCATGGCCGTCGCCATGGTGCTCTCGGTGTCGGGCGGCGTCACGTTCGCGCTCTTCACCTCGGGCAATCCCTCGACGATCGCGGCGAACATCGCACTCACCTTCCCCGAGGCCTACGGGACGAACGTCAACGTCCTCATCGCCACGGGCCTCATCCTCTTCGTCGTCACCTTCGCGGTGAACGCGGTCGCGCGCTACATCGTGAGCCGCCGCAAGGAATTCTCGGGGGCCAACTGACATGACCGCGACTCTGACTCCCCCGAGCACGTCGGCGCGCAGCGCTTCGACAGGCCTCACGACCGGCCACCTGCCGAGGTGGGCGCCCTGGGCGATCCTCGGAGCCTCCCTGGTCGTCGTGGGCGTCTTCTTCGGCGTGATCGCTGCCGCCTCGGGCGACGCTCTCAATGTGCCCGGCTGGCTCATCCTGTCGGCGGTGGCCTACCTCGTGCTCATCACGGCGGTCTCCGCCGCCGTCGAGGGCCGCCGCAAGTCGGTCGACCGCCTCGTGACCGGCGTCGTCACGGTGGCGTTCCTCATCGCCATGGTGCCGCTGGTCTCCGTCGCGTTCACCGTCATCACGCTGGGCGCCCCCAGCTGGAGCGGCGAGTTCTTCAGCTCGTCGATGCGCAACGTCGTCGGCGAGGGTGGCGGTGCGCTCCACGCCATCATGGGCACGGTCCTGATCACGCTCGCCGCCGCGGTCATCTCGATCCCGATCGGCATCTTCACCGCGATCTACCTCATCGAGTACGGGCAGGGGAAGCGTCTCGCGCAGGGCATCACGTTCCTCGTCGACGTGATGACGGGCATCCCCTCCATCGTGGCCGGCCTCTTCGCCTACGCCCTGTTCGCGCTGTTCCTCGGCCCCGGCATCCGCCTCGGCATCATGGGGTCGGTGGCGCTCGCGGTGCTGATGATCCCCGTGGTCGTGCGCTCGACCGAAGAGATGCTGCGCCTCGTCCCCAACGAGCTGCGCGAGGCTTCGTTCGCACTCGGCGTGCCCAAGTGGCTCACGATCGCCAAGGTGGTGCTGCCTACCGCCATCGCGGGCATCACGACCGGCGTCATGCTCTCGATCTCGCGCGTCATCGGCGAGACCGCCCCGCTGCTGATCACCGCCGGCTTCACGGCATCCATGAACTACGACCTCTTCAACGGTCGTATGCAGACCCTGCCGGTCTTCACCTACACCCAGTACATGAACCAGGGCATTCCCGCCGAGGCCTTCGTCGGCCGCGCGTGGGCGTCCGCCCTGACCCTCATCGTCATCGTGATGCTGTTGAACCTCGTGGCGCGCCTGATCGCCAAGTTCTTCGCACCCAAGACCGGCCGCTGACCCGAAAGAAGAATCTCCGTGTCCAAGAGCATCGAAGTCAACGACCTCAACGTCTACTACGGCGACTTCCTCGCCGTCGAGGGCGTCTCCCTCGACATCGAACCCCGCAGCGTCACCGCCTTCATCGGCCCCTCGGGCTGCGGCAAGTCGACGTTCCTCCGCACCCTGAACCGCATGCACGAGGTGATCCCCGGCGCGCGCGTCGAGGGCAGCGTGCTGCTCGACGGCGACGACCTCTACGGACCGGGCGTCGACCCGGTGCTCGTGCGGCGCCAGGTCGGCATGGTGTTCCAGCGGCCGAACCCCTTCCCCACGATGTCGATCCGCGAGAACGTGCTGGCAGGCGTCAAGCTCAACAACCGTCGCATCTCGAAGTCGGACGCCGATGCCCTCGTCGAGAAGTCGCTGCGCGGCGCCAACCTCTGGAACGAGGTCAAGGACCGTCTCGACAAGCCCGGCTCGGGACTCTCGGGCGGACAGCAGCAGCGTCTGTGCATCGCGCGGGCCATCGCCGTCTCACCCGATGTGCTTCTCATGGACGAGCCCTGCTCGGCCCTCGATCCGATCTCGACGTTCGCGATCGAGGAGCTCATCCAGGAGCTCAAGAGCGACTACACGGTCGTCATCGTCACGCACAACATGCAGCAGGCCTCGCGCGTCAGCGACAAGACCGCGTTCTTCAACATCGCCGGAACGGGCAAGCCCGGCAAGCTCATCGAGTACGACGACACGACCTCGATCTTCACCACCCCGTCCGTTCAGGCCACCGAGGACTACGTCTCCGGCCGCTTCGGGTGAGCCGCGCCCGGCTCGCTGTGGGCCGGGATGCAAGGAATCGTGCGCGACGCGCCGGTGCGAGGGCTCCTCGCCCGGCGCGTCGCCGTTTCGGCCTTGCATCCCGGCGCGCGTGGGGCTGGCGGTGGCCCGGTGGCTCGGGTAGGTGGGCCAGCTAGGCGGGCCGGCCCGGGGGAACCGGGGGGTCGGGCCTGTTGGGCCGGTCGGGCCGACCGGGGGCGAAGGCCGGCTCGGACTCTGCCGAGCTCGCTGCCCTCCGTGCCGGGATGCAAGGGATCGAGGCCGACACCCCGATGAGGATGCCGCCCCTGCGGGGTGTCGCACGGCATCTCTTGCATCGCGGAACACGCATCGCCCAGCCCCACCCACCCCACCAATAGACCGAACGGCCCACCCGGCCGGACGCCGCTCCGGCGGTGGCAGTACGCGGATGCAAGGGATCGAAGCCGACACCCCGGTGAGGATGCCGCTGTCGCGGGGTGTCGTCCCAGACCTGTTGCATCGCAGACGCGGCCGCACCCGACCGCCCGCTTCTCCACATCTCGGAGGACGAAAGAGCAGTGCACGAATAGTGTGTTCTCTCCCGTTGGCCGGCCGCGGCGGGGTCACGGTGAAGAGATGTGCGAGTCGCGATCGATCTTCACCACCCGGGACCTCCGCGCCGACGGCCTGAGCCGTCGCGAGATGGCGGCTGCACTCGACACCGGCAGGCTCAGCCGCATCCGAATCGGCGTGTACGCCTCTCCGGGTGCCTGCCCTTCGGCCCGAGCGATCGCGGCGCACGGCGGCTCGATGGCATGCGTCACGGCTGCGCGCCACCACGGGCTCTGGACGCTCGCCGACGACGACGAGCCGCACGTATGGCTCAAGACCGGCCAGCGCGCGCATCACGGCTCGTCGTGCGGGTGCGTCGAGCATTGGGACCGTGACCTGCGCCCCACGGCATCCGGTGCTCTTCCGCTCCGACAGGTGCTGCGCCAGATCCTCGGATGCCGCGGCCCCGAGCATTTCTTCGTCACGCTCGAGTCGGCCCTGCGACAGCGCCGTCTCACGACGGCCGACCTGCGGTGGCTCCGCATGCACACCAATGCCCGCGGCCGAGAGGCGCTTCAGCTCGCCCGGGCGGATGCCGACAGCGGGCTCGAATCGCTCCTGCGGTGGCGTCTGCGCACACTCGGACTACGGGTGCGAACCCAGGTGTCGATCTTCGGGGTCGGAGTCGTCGACGCCCTCATCGGCGACCGGCTCATCGTGGAGCTCGACGGCCGCGAGAATCACCACAGCGGGGCGAAGCGCCACAAAGACCTCATGCGCGATGCGAATGCGGCGACATGGGGATACGTGACGCTGCGCTTCGACTACGCGCTGGTCATCCACGACTGGGAGCTCGTCGAGTCAGCCATCCTCGGAGCCCTGCGCTCACACCCGAGCCTGCAGCTTGCAGCATCCGTTTGACCCGCGACCGGGCCACCTGTCCATGCTTGCTCGCCGCACCCGGATGCAATGGTTCGTCGCCGACACCCCGACGACGCCTGCCATTCTCCGGCGCGCCGCGCACGATCCCTTGCCTCGCGGGCCACCGCTAAGGCACCGCCACCCGCGGCGCCTCAGTCGCGGGGTGAGAGCAGGTAGGAGTTGAGGGATGCCGTGACCTCGGCGTCCACCGCCAGCGCCGCGCCGTCGAGTTCGATGATGGGGGCCGCGAGCCGCACGCTCGACACCAACCACGCGGCATCCGCTCGCCGCAGCTCATCGACCGGGATCGTCTCGTACGCCGTCTCGAAACCACGCTCGGCAAGGTGGTCGAACAGGCTCAGCTGCGTGGTGCCGTGCAGGATGCCGCCGTTGGGTGCCGGCGTGATGAATGTGTCGCCACGTCGCAGGATGAGCGATGCCGTCGGGGCTTCGAGCACGTACCCGTCGGAGCTGAAGAAGATCGCGTCGTCGGCGCCGCGCCGGTGCGCCTCGCGCAGGGCGGCCATGTTCACCGCGTAAGACAGGGTCTTCGCTCCCAGCAACAGCCACGGAGCGCGTGCCGGGGCGTCGATGGCGTAGCCGCGGTCGAGGGTCACGACGCGGATGCCGTCGGTGCGCGCCGCCGTGAAGTCCGCGGCCGCCGCTGCGGTCGCCCACGCCGTCGGGGTCGGTCCGTGCTCGATTCCGCGGCTCAGGATCAGCTTGACGACGCCTTCGCCCGGGCCGCATTCGGATGCCGCGATCGCCACGGCCTCCCGCCACTGGGCGAGGTTCGGCGCCGGCAGGTCGCAGAGCTCGGCGGAGTGCGCGAGTCGCTCCAGATGCGCCTCGACTTCCTGGGGGTGACCGCCCACGACCCCGATCGACTCGAAAATCCCGTCGCCGCGCTGGGTGCTGAGCTCCCCCACCGTCAACGCCGGGGCCGCGGGGTCGACCGAGGTGAAGGTCGACGCGAAGTCCGACCGGGTCTCATCCGCCGCGAGCGGGTCGATCATCAGCGCGAAACGCAGTGCCATGCGCCGAGCCTACGACGCGCCCGGTGCCGGGATGCACGACATCCGGCCCGACACCCCGATACGGATGCCGCTCCCCCGGCGCGTCGCCCACCATCCCTTGCATCGCGGCCCACCCGACCCGCCGCGGCGACCCCCGCCCCTTACCGGTCGGGCGCCGAACATGTCCACCCCGGGAATGCCCCCGGCCGAGGCTCCGTTAGACTGTAAGTGCCGGGCCGCAGTAACCCCGGGCTCCATCTTCAGCCGCTGCGAGCGGCCACGCGCCGAGAGGCGTTCTGCGGCCCGGCACTTCGCTTTTCCGGGGTCTTCTCGCGCTCGAGTAGCAGCCGCCGAGGACCGGGAATCGCGGCGCACACCGAACGCGCGCGACGTGAGAGACCGCCTCGAAGCCGGTTCGCCCCCGCTCCGCGCCCGCTTCGGCCCCACCCCGCGCCCCCCACGGCACGAGACTTCGTCCGCGCGGCCTCAGCTCAGCGCTTCACGCCGCCACAGCCCGGCGCACGATCCGAGGTCGTCGGCGTACGTACTCAGGCGCAGCGCTCGCGCGGTGAGCGCCGAGGACCGATCGGGCTCACTGACATCATGGTCGTCGGCCATCGAGGTCGCCCCCGCCGCCTGCACCCGGCAGAACGATGCGGCGCGTTCGAGCGCCACCGCGAAGTCGCCGCGGAACACGCCCCGCATGATCGTGTCGATGAGCGCCACCAGCTCGTCCGGCCCGGCGGGCGTCGGGGCTCCCGCGATCACCTCGTCGGCCGAACGCAGCACAACCCGTCCGCGTTCGTAGAGAAGCGCAGCGGTGCGCGGGTCGCGGTGGATCATCAGTTGCAGCAGGTAGAGCCGCCAAAGTGCTCCGGGCAGCGACTTCGCAGGTGAGCGCGACCACAGCTCGGCGACGGTATCGATCCCGTGTTCGGCCGTGAAGCCCACGAGGCGGTCGACGACGGCGTCACTCGGGTCTTCGCGCACGCGCGACAGCAGGGCTCCCGCGGTCGCGTGGGCGACGCGCGAGACCTCCGCCGGATCTTCACCGGCGAAGTGCCGGTCGAACTCGTCGGCGGGTCGCCGAACGGGCTTGTGGTAGTCCCGGGATCCGTCCGTCATCATTCCAGGCTAAGCGAGAGCGGCATCCCTCCGGCGCTGTTCCACACAAGCCGGAGGACGACGAAACGGCCGGCCCGAAGAGGGCCGGCCGTTTCGCTGCCGGATAACGGGGTCGGGCAGTCAGGCGCTCGTCGGGATCGCGACGATCGGGTCGGTGGTAGGCAGGCCGCTCGGCGACCCGCCGCTCTGCTCGATGGTGAGCGCGATGACGTCTTCGGGCTGCATGTCGCCCTCGAGCAGCATTGCGGCCGAGCCATCGCTCGATTCGAACGCCCCGGCCGGGATCGGCGCGCTGCCGCGGACGAACCACGCCTCGTATGACTGGTCGTCGGCGATCTCGGGCAGGCCATCGGCGACGAGCACGACACCGTCGACACTCGGCGACCAGTGGACCGTGGCCTCACCGCCGTCGCCGAGCTGCGCGGTGCTCGACTGCGCGTCGTCGGAGCGCTCGATCTGTGCGAGCACGCTTTCGGCGGACGGCGCCCGCATGTCCTGGGTCAGCGCGCCGACGCCCCAACCGATGCCCACGAGGAGCGCGATCGACGCCGTCAGCGCGAAAAGGCTGCGCGTCCAGTTGCGACGCTGCACGGTCTGAAGTTCTTCTGTCGCCGGAGAGCCGACGGAGTAGCCGGATGCCGCGGCACGCGGGTCGTCGTCGTGCAGCTCGTCGGCGGGGTCCGCGACGTCGTCCTCGCGAGACGACGGCTGCTCCGCGACTGGCTCCGCGACCGGCGCGCCGATCTGGGCGAGCAGGCTGGCCCGCAGGGCGGGCGGAGGAGCCACATCGGCGACGCCTTCGGAAAGCAGCGCCGCAGCCGCGGCATCCGCTTCGACGAGCGGCATCCACTCGGGGTGCGCCTCGAGGGCTTCGCGGTAGGCGAGCTCGTCTTCAGGCGACAGCGCTCCGAGCGCGTACCCTGCCGAGAGTTCGGCGAATGTCTGTTCGTTCACGATGTCACCCCCATTGCACTACGGAGCTTGGTCAATCCATCACGCATCCGTGTCTTGATAGTTCCGAGCGGCGCTCCCACCAGCGCTGCGATCTCGCTCTGACTGTAACCCCCGTAGTAGGCGAGGGTGATGGCCTCTCGTTGCGCCTCGGGTAGAGAGCTGAGAGCCCGAGCGACGCGCCGTCCTTCGATGCGCAGCTCAACCTGTTCGGCGACACCTTCGGGCTGTGTCGCCATCTCTCGGTAGCCCGCACGGACGTCGCGATCGCTGCTCGCCTGCGACGACCGAACCCGGTCTACCGCGCGGCGGTGGGCGATCGTGAGAACCCACGACCTTCCTTGCCCCCTCTTCGGAGCGAACGTCGAAGCGGATTGCCACACTTCGAGGAACACTTCCTGGAGCACTTCCTCGCTCTGCGCGCGGTCGACGAGAACACGGAGGATGAGCCCGAAGACCCTCCCCGACAGCGTGTCGTACAGGCTGGCGAATGCGCTGTGGTCACCGTCGGCGCAGCGCTGGATCAGCTCCGCGACGTGATCCGTCGACGGCCCGTCGTCGGGCACGTCCATTCCATCTATGACCATCGCTACCAGCATGCCGCATTCCCGGCCCGTTCCCGGATGCAGCGCCGACCTGTTATGCGTTCTCTACCTGGCGCGCCGCGCGGCCGAGAGCATCCGTCTCAGCTCGCTTCCTATAAGAGGGGTGCTTCGGATGCCTGAAAACTCGGTTTCAAAGTTTCTCGAACTTTTTCCGATCCGATCCCCGAGGGTCTCCGAAGAACCCTCGACGCCGGGGACGGACCTACGGCGGAGAACACACGGAGGCAATCATGCTCAGCACCAAGAAGAAGTTCACTGCTGCCCTGGCCCTCGGCTTCGCCGGAGCCCTCGCCCTTTCGGCCTGCTCGTCGGGCTCGGGCGACAACATGACCGAGGAGACCGAGGCCCCCTCGTCGTCGGCCGCCCCGATGGAGTCGGCTTCGCCCGACGCCTCGATGGACCCGGCCGCCAACCTCGTCGGCCCCGGCTGCGCCGACTACGCCGCCGCCGTTCCGGACGGCTCGGGTTCGGTTGCCGGCATGGCGCAGGACCCGGTGGCCACCGCGGCGTCGAACAACCCGCTGCTCACCACCCTCGTCGCCGCAGTCAGCGGACAGCTCAACCCTGACGTCAACCTCGTCGACACGCTGAACGGTGACGAGTTCACCGTCTTCGCTCCCGTCGACGACGCGTTCGCCAAGATCGACCCCGCCACCATCGAGTCGCTGAAGACCGACTCGGCGACGCTGACGTCGATCCTCACCTACCACGTCGTGCCCGGCCAGATCGCGCCCGACGAGATCGACGGCACCCACACCACCGTCAACGGTGCCGACCTGACCGTCACCGGCTCGGGCGACAACATCATGGTCAACGACAGCGCCGCGGTCATCTGCGGTGGCGTCACGACGGCCAACGCAACGGTCTACCTCATCGACACGGTGCTGATGCCCCCGATGTGACCCGAACAGCCGCGGTGAGGGGTTCCCGCGGCACGGCCTCGGTATCTCCGTGGCCGAGGCGAAGCCGCCGGTGCGAGCACACCGGCGGCTTTGTCGTGCCCGGACGGATGCCGGCGGGTCGGATGTCGGCGGTTCGAGCCCTCCCCCGCGGCTACTAAGCTGGGAAGCTCAGGGCCTCTAGCTCAGTCGGTAGAGCATCGGACTTTTAATCCGCGGGTCGTGGGTTCGAGCCCCACGGGGCCCACCCACCCGGAGGACGCGACGGCGGTCAGAACGCCGTCAGCGCGGCACTCGAGCAGTGCTTCCCCGCACCACGAACTCGACCGAAGGCAGCTGGACCACCTCAGGCTCGTTGCCCTCGACCAACGCGACAAGCGCATGCGCGCAGGCTCTGCCCCAGGCGATCACGTCCTGACGCACCGTCGTGAGCGGCGGCACCATGTACGGCGCGAGCGGGATGTCGTCGAACCCGACGATCGACACATCACCAGGCACGCTCATCCCGCGGTCGATGGCGGCCGACATTCCGGCGATGGCCATCAGGTCGTTGGCGTAGACGATCGCCGTCGGCGGATCCGACAGGTCGAGCAACTCGTGAGTGGCCGAGGCCCCCGCCGCACCCGTGAAGTCGGCGCTGACGGCCGGCCCCGGCGGCAAGCCCAGCTGCGCCATCTCCTGCTCCCAGGCGCTACGGCGCACGTGGGAGTGGATGTAGCGGTCGGGTCCGCCGACGTGGCCGATGCGTCTGTGTCCCAGGGCACTCAGGTGGCGCACCGCGCGCCGCACGCCCGCGGCGTCGTCCAAGCCGATCGGCGCTATCGCACCGTCCGCCGGACCTGCCGGCCCGACCATGACGAACGGCATGCCGAGGCGCGTCAATTCGTCGGGCCGGGTGTCGTCCATGCGCAGGTCGCCGAGAAAGACGCCGTCCACCCGTGATTCGCGCGCGAAGCTGACATACGCTGCATGCTCGGCCTCCTCGCTCTCGACCACCTGGAGCATGAGCGCGTAGCCGATGCCCGACAAGCCGCTCTCGACACCCGCGATGAATTGCGGGAAGAAGGGGTCGGTACTGAACAGCTCGGGCTCACGACGCACGACGTAGCCCAGAGCCTGTGCGCGGCTACGAGAGAGGGCTCGCGCGCGCGAATCGGGGCGCCAGTCGAGATCGGCCGCGGCCTGCAGGATGCGCTGACGCGCGGTGTCCCCCACGCCGCCACGTCCGTTGAACACGAAAGACACGGCGCTCTTGGAGACACCCGCGCGCGCGGCGACATCGCCGATGGTCACCTTTCGCTCCCGCTGCTCGCCGCGAGAGGAGCGGGGCCGACCCTCGGGGCCCTGCGAAGCCGTCGGGTCGGGTCGAGGTGTTGTCATTTTGCCATCATAGCGCGGGATTTAGCTCTTTTTAGTAGAGATGACTCGGCATCGAACCGCGTCGTAACAGGGCTGTGGCGCGTCCGACTCCAGGAGTTGACCTGCGGGAGACAAACCGGTTTACTACCATCGTCGGGATGCCCGCCGCTCACCCAAGACCGACGGCGCATGCGACTCGAGAATGAGGAGTGTCGCGATGACGCGCGTAGCAGACAGGGCCTCCGGTTCGACCGGCGTCCTCTCGCCCCAAGCGGCCGCCGCGCCGCGACGGAAGCGACGAGTGCATCGCTGGCTGGGAGAGAATCCGATCGGCCTGCTCTTGAGCAGCCCCTATGTCGCCTTCGTCGTCGTCGTCTTCCTCGTGCCGTTCTGCTTCGGCATCTGGATGTCGTTCCACGAGTTCTTCTTCACCGCCCCCGGCGTCGCTGTGCCGCATCCCTTCGTCGGGTTCGACAACTTCGCCACGGTGCTCGGCGACAGGCAGGTGCGGCAAGCGTTCGTGAACCTGCTGATCTTCCTCGTCATCAACGTGCCACTGACCGTCGTGCTCGGTCTGCTGCTCTCGAGCGGGCTGAACGCGGTCGTGCACTGGAAGGGCTTCTTCCGCGTCGCCTATTACATCCCGTACGTCACGGCGTCGGTCGCGACGATCGCCGTGTGGATCTTCCTGTTCAACGGCAACGGCGTCGTGAACTCGCTGCTGGGCAGTCTCGCCCCCGACCCGACATGGCTGGCCAATCCGGCGATCATCATGCCGCTGATCGCGGTGTACGTGACGTGGAAGAACCTCGGCTTCTACATCCTGCTCTACCTGGCGGCATTGCAGAACGTGCCCGAAGAGCAGTACGAGGCCGCGCAGCTCGACGGTGCCGGCCGCTGGCAGCGCTTCCGCTCGGTCACCCTGCCGGGAGTGGCGCCGGTGACCTCGCTGGTCATCCTGTTGACGATCATCACGACCGGTCAGATCTTCACCGAGCCCTACCTGCTCACCGGCGGTGGACCGAACGGCGCGTCGCTGACACCCGCACTGCTCATGTACCAGAAGGGCATCCAGCAGGGTCAGCCCGACATCGCCGCTGCCATCGGGATGATCCTCGTCGTGGCCGTGATGACCGTGTCGCTCGTGTCGCGCCGCCTGACGGAGAGGAAGAACTGATGACCACCGAGACCCCCCTCCCCGTCGATGCCCGCACGACTCGCGCCCGCAAGGCCGGCGGGTCGCGCGTCCTTTCCGCCCTGCGCTTCGGCGCCCTCACCCTCGGCGCTCTCGCTGCGCTCGTGCCCTTCTACTACATGGTCATCGGGGCGCTGCAGCGCAAACGTGACACGAGCTTGTGGGGACTCCTGCCGTTGCCCGGCAACCTGACGCTCGACAACTTCACCGAGGTCAACGAGTCGATCAATCTGTTGCGCTCACTCGGCAACTCGCTGATCATGACCGCCGGCGTCGTCGGCTGCACGCTCGTGTTCGGCCTGCTCGTCGGCTACGCGCTGTCGATCCTGCAGTTCCGCGGTCAGGGTCTGGTGTTCGCCCTCGTCCTGCTGGTGCAGGCGATCCCTTTCCAGCTGCTCATGATCCCGCTTTACGTCATGGTCGTGCGCTACTTCAACCTCGCCGACAACTACATCGGCATGATCCTGCCGTTCGCGATCAACTCGGTCGCGGTGCTGATCTTTCGCCAGTACTTCTTGCAGATCCCGAAGGAGATCTTCGACGCCGCCCGCATCGACGGGGCGAGCGAGATGCGGATCCTGCGCTCGATCGCGGTCCCCCTCGTGCGGCCCGCTGTGCTGACGGCCATGCTCGTGACCTTCATCGGGCCATGGAACGAGTTCCTCTGGCCCTTCCTGGTCACCAAGAACGCCGACCTACAGACCCTCGCCGTGAGCCTGGCCAACTTCTCGCAGTCCAACGGCACCTTCCTCGCCAACCCGATGGGCGCCGTGCTCGCGGGCGCTTGCGTGCTGGCGGTGCCGGTCGTCGTTCTGTTCCTGGTCTTCCAGCGCCACTTCACCTCGGCGAACCTCGGCTCCGCCGTCAAGGGCTGACGCAGCCCGTCCCTCGAATGAAAGACACACGATGACCACTCATTCCCCCGTGGAATCGACGACCGACGTGCCGTACGCGCTTCGCCGGATCGGCACGATCATGACCGCCGACTCGAACGACCCGTTCGAGGCCGAAGGCGTACTCAACCCCGGCACCGCCTGGGGCCCGGACGGAGAGCTGTATCTCTATCCGCGTATCGTCGCCGAGGGCAACGTGTCGCGCATCGCACGCGCACGCGTCGTGGTCGAGAACGGCGAACCGGTCGCGGTCGAACGCCTCGGCGTCGCACTCTCGCCCGACGAGGGATGGGAGTACGGCGCGAGCAACGCCGGTGTCGAAGACCCGCGCATCACGTTCGTCGAGCCGCTCGGCCTGCATGTGATGACCTACGTCGCCTACGGTCCACTCGGCCCGAAGTCGGCTATGGCCGTGTCGACCGATACCGTCACCTGGCGTCGACTCGGCCCCGTGCGGTTCGCTTACCAGCCGGAGCTCGACTCAGACCTGAACCTGTTCCCCAACAAGGACATCGTGTTCTTCCCCGAGGCCGTTCCCGGCCCCGACGGCCGCCCGAGCCTCGCGGTGCTGCACCGCCCGATGTGGGACCTGGACTGGCTGCGTGACGGTGAAGGCGCGCGCACCCCGGCGGGGATCGATGACGACCGCCCGTCGATCTGGATCGGGTACATCGATCTCGAAGCGGCGACGCGCGACCTCTCGGCACTCACCTACATCGAGAAGTCCGAGATGATCGTCGCGCCGGAGGCCTGGTACGAGAGTGCCAAGATCGGCGCCGGCCCCTCCCCGCTCCGCGTTCCCGAAGGCTGGCTGCTGCTGCACCACGGCGTCTCGGGCGCGAAGCCGAAGGGGTTCGAGCTGGCACACGGATCGAAGTACGCCGCGGGCGCCATCATCCTCGACGCCACCGATCCCCGCCGGGTCATCGCGCGTTCATCCGAGCCGTTGCTCGCCCCCGAAGTCGCCGAAGAGGTGTCGGGAACGCTCGGCAACGTCGTCTTCCCGACGGCGATCGAGACCATCGGCGGGCGCGATTTCGTGTTCTACGGCATGGCTGACTCGTCGATCGGCGTCGCAGAGCTGCGACGCATCGTGGACTGATCCGCAGCACGCACCGACGCGCAACGGAGCCCCCTCCCACACGGAGGGGGTTTCGTTGCGCGTGCGCTTGGGGCGACGCGGACGGCCAGACGGATGCGGCCGGACCCCGCAGGGGTCCGGCCGCACGGTTGCTCCGACGTCAGACGCGGCCTCGTCGAGCGCCGTGCACCGCGGCGGCTCCCGCCACCAGCAGCGCCGCGGCGATGCCGATCGCCCACATGACGCCCGCGATGTGCCCGCCCGTGGCCGACAGTTCACCGTCGCGGTCCCCACCTCCGACTGCCGGCGGGCCGGCGGCGCCGTCATCCGAGCCGCCGCCCGTGCCGCCATCCGGAGGCGCGGCGGTGACCGTGATCGCCAGCGTCGCGACATCCGCCTCACCCTGCATCGCGACGAGCGTGTGCTCCCCCGGTGCGACATCTGCGGGAACGGTCGCCGTCAGCCGGAACTCCCCACCGGCGTCCGCGACGACGATACCGAGGTCCACAGGCGTCGAACGCAGCTGCACCACGTACTCGCCGCCGCTCGCGAACCCGGTACCGAGGACACTGATCAGCGAGCCGGCCCGCACCTCGCCCGGCGCCGACAGCACCGGGGGCGCGGGTGCTTCGTCGACGACGAGCCCGTCGATCGCCGTCCGGAGTGCCGCGGCTCGAGCATCGGCCGTCTCCTGTGAGATGCCTGCGGGCGCCCCCAGTACCACCTTCGCCGCCTCGAGGGCCGGCAGCAACGGCTGCCAGCTCTCGGCGGTGTACTCCGTGCTGTCGAGCGCGTTCGCCCGGTCGACCAGCGTCTGCAGCTCGGCGGTCGAGACGGCGATGCTCACGGTCGACCAGACCGACTCGTCGCCGTTTGCATGCAGCAGCAGCACAGGCGTCGTTCCCGAGCGACCCGTCGTGAGGTCGAACTCGATCCGGCCGTCGGCCGCGACCTGAGCGTCACCGTCGACGGCCACGACGGAGGCGTCGAGCGGGTAGGCCGAGAACGTATCGTCATCGTCGAGCGGGGTAATGGATGCCGCGACCACCGCGGTGCTGTCCGCATCGGCGGTCACCGACTCGGTCAGCGGCACGAAGTTGTAGCCGCCATACAGCTCGAGCTCGAAGACCGACATGCCATAGCGCGTGACCGGCAGCCCCTCGACGCGCACGTAGCGCACTTCGGCGTCGGCGAAATCGACGACGTTGCGCAGCTCGGCCGACGTCTTCTGCACCCGCGCGAGCTCGCTCCACGTCGTGCCGTCGATCGAGCCCTGCACCCGGAAGTCGTTCGACGTCGCCGTCTCCCACGTGATGACCGCCTGGTTGATCGTGCGGTCGACGCCTAGGTCGACCTGGAGCCAGCGTGGAGTGGTGTAGGGCGCGTTCTGCCGCTGCGACGCCCACCGGGTCGTCGTGTTGCCGTCCGTGGCGTACCGAGCGGCGAGCGCGTCGCTGAACTGCGAATCGGCTGTCGTGTCTTTGCCGAGGGCGAGATTCTCGCGGCCCGCGGGCGCTGCGTTCGCCGAGACGATCAGGTCGTCGGGAAACACCTCGAACTCCCACAACGAGACGCCGTACTGCGAAGCACTCCGTGCCGACGCCTGCATCCGGACGTACCGGGCGCGGGCGTCGATCCCGAGCGCGTCGACTCCTCCGTCGCTGCCGGTTTCCGGGGTGGCGTAGACGTCGCGCCACGATGCAGCGTCATCCGAGACCTGGATGCGGTAGCGGGTCGCGTACGACGCCTCCCACCAGAGCCGCACCGCGCCGATGGACTGCACCGATCCCAGGTCGACCTGCGTCCACGCGGTGTCCGACAGGTTCGAGCTCCACCGGGTGGCCATGTTGCCGTCAGTGATGGCGCCGGTCGCGCTGCCTCCCGACGCGGCCACCGATCGACCGAGGGCGATGTTGCGCGTCGAGCTGACCTCGAACCCCGCGACACCGTACGGCGCGTCTCCGACGCTCTCGAGCATGAGCAGCCGCACGTAGGTCGCCGCCTGCGGTGCGAACTCCAGCGTGTCGGTGCCGCCGTTGCCCCCTTGCACGACCCGTTGATCGGCCCAGGTGCGGCCGTCGAGAGATGTCTGCAGCAGGTAGCGCTCGGCCGCGGCATCCTCCCAGACGATCGTGGCGCCCGTGACGAAAGACCCGACGCCGACATCGGCGGTGAGCCACTGCACCCCCGCCTCGCTCGATCGCCACGCCGTGCCGGCGTCACCGTCGCCCGCGAACGCGGCGTCGGACCCGACCGCGGTGCTGCTGGCGCTGAACGGCGACGCGACGCCGCCATCGGAGTCGGTCAGCGGGACGGTCACCGTCTGCCCCAGGTAAGCACCCGAACCGAGCGCGAACGTACCGCGCTGCATCGTGTCGGCGCCGATGAGGTCTACGCGCACCAGGAGCGCCGGCTTGTCGGGGTTGGCGACGCTAACGACGGGCGTGTCGCCCGATTCGTCGAGGATGACGATCGCAGGCTGGTCGACGCGCAGCACGCGCCCGTCGCCGAGATCGAGGTCTCCCGACTCGTAGAAAGTGGCCATCGTGCGCTCGAGTCCCGCGTGGCGCACCGCCTGCACCGACGCGTCGTTGCGCAGCGTCTCTACCGCGGGCGCGGCGGCATACGCCGCGACCTCGCCGGGCTCCGCCGCCGGCAGCACCGTGTACTCGTAGCTCGCGTCCGTCGGCCGCACGCCGTGATCGAAGTACAGCGTGAAAGCGTCGCGCTCGACGACGTCTTCGCCCACCCAGCTTCCGCTCTGCAGCTGACGCGAAACTCGCAGCGAGCCGTCGTCCGGCACGACGTAGCCGACCTGGTCGTTGTACGCCCAGCGTGCGCCGTCGAGCGCCTGGTCCGCGGTGCCGACGTCGAGCGCCTCGCCGCCCACCGAGGCGTTCGGCTTCGCAGCCGCCTGGTTGACGACCGTGTGCACGGCGCCGTCCGAAGTCGACCGGATGCCGGTGCCGAGCGCCACCATCTCGTCGTCGAAGTAGAAGTAGCTCTTGCTCGCCTTCGACGACGAACGGTCGAGCGTGTACACGCTCGCACCGTACGTGCCGTCGGAGACGCCGCCGGTGAAGCTGCCGCCGTTGCCGACGCGCCCGTTCGTGCCGCGTGTCTGTTCCTTGACATAGGGAGCAGTCACTCCCGGGTAGTGGAACCAGTCGAAGGCGGGCCCGAGCTCGAGGTACTCGCGACCGGTCACCTGGATCGCGGTCGCGCCGGCGGAGTTCCAGTACACCTCGTTGCCGACGGCGGCACGGAACGTCGACCGGTACTCGGCGCCGACCGTGCGGCTGGAGTTCAGACGGGTGAAGATGCCGTAGTCGTCGCGCAGCTGCGACGAGAACTCCGAACGCCAGAAGTACTTGTTGCCGGTGACCCCGTTGCCGGGCGCCTGTCCCCGGATGTTGGCCGCGAGATCGCGGTACGCGGTGGCGTATAGGGCATCGGTGCGGACCATCTGGTCGAGCGGCTCGAGGAACTCGGCCGCGTAGCCGGTGACGCCGTCGACCGTCTTGGGCGGACGGTAGCCGAGGTACAGCATCCCGACCTCGCCGCGGATCATCCAGCGTGTGCCGTTGATGATGTAGAACGCGATCGTGTCGAGTTGCTCGCGGGTGAAGCCGAGGCTCGTGCCACGAGCCGCGTCCGCCCAGATCGCGACGTTGGTGAACAGCGCCATGCCGTAGCCCTCGCTGTACAGCTGGGCCTCATGGGCCCAGAAGCTCGCATCGGGCTGCACGGCCTCGTTGACGTCGCCGGACTCGTCGACCTCGACCGTCTCGACCATCGTGGCGAACCCGGTGGTGATGTCCTCGAAGTTGCGGGTCGACACCGCCTCGAAGAGGTAGTTCGTCGTCCGCCAAGCCCCGTTCGCACCGACCGGGTCGAGCTTGCCGGTGTTGTGCTCCTGCGCCGCGTCGAACGCCTCGTCCGACAGCTCACCGCCCACGAAGATCGCGATGCGGCCCATGGCCATCGACTCGCCGATCTCGGTCTCCCACCAGTTCTGATTGCCGGGGTCGACGCGGTCCCAGTGCACGAGCGCACGGTCGAGGGCGGCGATCAGGGTGGGGTCCTCGAAGCCGGGGGCATCGGGCGCCCGGTAGGCCTGCGCCATCGCGAGCATGCGGTACAGCGCGATGTAGGCCGACCACGTCGAGCCGTTCGCGGAGCTCGTGCGGTCGGCGTAGTTGACGTCCGACCATGAGCCGTCCTCGTTCTGTGAGGCTGCGTACTCCTGGGCCTCCGACGTGCGAGCGAGGTAGATGCCGTTGGCGATGATGATGTCGTCGCCCTGCGCCAGGTAGTAGTCCTGCAGACGGCTGACGATCGTGTCGACGTCGTCGTCGGGTGTGGCAGCCGCCGCGGGCGGTGCGATGAGGGCGCCGGCGCCGAGCACCAGGGCGGTGATGGTCGCGGCGAGCGCGGTAAGGAATCTCAAGACGGCTCCTTCGGCCTGACGGGCGCAGCGGAGCATCGGTACGCAACGCTGCGGAGACGGGGTGATGCAGGACGGCGCGGAGACCGTCGATGAAACGGGAGGGCCGGGCGGAGGATGTCCTCCGCCCGGCCCGGGGATCAGCCCTGAGAGGCGAGCTGGTCGATCGTGTCGGCCGCGCTCTGCATGGCCTCGTCGAGATCAGAGTTGCCGGTCTGCACCGAGGCGCCCCAGGCATCGCGGAATGTCTGCCAGATCTCCGAAGCGTTCGCGATGTTGGGCACGTCGACCGTCAGCGGCACCTCCTCAGCGAACGTGGCGAGGAGCGGGTCGCCGGCGAGGTAGTCGCCGGCGACCTCGGTCAGGTCGGTACGGATCGGGAACTGCCCCGTCGTCTCGAGCAGCGCCAGGTCGTTGTCGGCGTTCATCGAGAACTGGGCAAAGTCCCACGCGGTCTGCTTGTTCTCACACGATGAGTAGATGCCGACATTCTTCGAGTCGCCGAACGTGTACGTCTCTTCCAGCGGGATGCCGTCGGCCGTGGGCAGCGGCACCACGCCGAAGTCGACCTTGCCCTCGAACTGCGCAGCGCCCCAGGGCCCGGCGATGCCCATCGCCGCAACGCCATCGGCGAAGGGGCCTGCCCAGGCGTCGCCGGAGTATGCCTCGGCCGACGAGTACCCCTCGGCGTAGAGCGTCTTCCAGAACTCGAGCGTCTCGAGCCCCTCCGGGCTCGTGAACGTCGCGGCGCCGTCGACGACCAGCTGCTCACCGCCCGAGTTGGCCAGGAAGAACGGGTAGAAGTCGAACAGGGCGTTCGTGTAGTCACCGGATGCCGGCGGGTACAGCGCGAAGTCCGCCGAGCCTGCGGTCTTGATCGCCGCCGCGGCGGCCAGCACGTCGTCGTACGTGGACAGGCTCGGGTTCGCGGCATCCAGTCCGGCTTCGGCGAACGCCGCCTTGTTGTAGTAGAGCATGAACGGATTCGCCTTCCAGGGCACCTGGTACAGGTCGCCGTCGGGCGAGCGGAATCCGTCGGCAGCATCCCCCGAGCGTTCGGTGATGAACGACTCGCCATCATCGAACGTCTTCGAGATGTTGACCAGACCGCCCTGCTTCTGGAACGCGGGCACCGCGGCCGGTGCCGTGTTGTAGACGAGGCACGGGGTGTTGCCCGCGGTGATGGCGGCCGCAATCGCATCCTCGGAAGACTTACCCGACGGGATCGCCTCGGCGGTCACCTGCGCGTCGGGGTTGTCCGCATTCCAGGCATCGACGACCGCCTCAGCCCACGCGATCTCCTGCTCGTTGGTCGAGTACCAGATCTTGATCGGGCCTTCGGTCAGCTCGGAACCTGCGCCGGGTGCAGTGCTCCCACCGGCACATGCGGTGAGCGGCAGGGCGACGGCGACGAGTGCGGCGGCCGCGACAACGGAACGCTTCATTGCGCGCTAACTCCTTCGTGTGGCGCTGCCCGCGTCAGCGGCGAAACTTCATGTGGTGCGGCTCCTGGTGCGTTCACCGACGACGACCTCGACACGTCGGAACGAGTTGAGAGCCGCGTCCTGCCGTGATTCACGCGTGCGGGTCGCGTTCGTCGTGACGGTGGATGCTGCGCCTCTAGTAAACCGGTTTGGTCAAAGGCCTGTCAAGAGTCAATCAGACCGCTTGGAAGAGCACTAAATCGGTCTATTCCTCGCGTGCCGACGCCTCCGTGCGGGAACCATCCGCCCGGTCGATTCGCCAGGACCTACGCATGCCGGAGACCCAGAATCCGCAATTCGTGGCGACTCGACGATCGGGCCGCACCCCGCGCCGGGTGATCTGCGACCGCCTCGGAGCCCGCAACCCCCTTCCGAGCGCCACCCGCTCACCCGTAGCGTCGCCCGCATCCCCACGACAGGCGAACCACACGGAGGACGCGATGACCGATGTATCGAGCCAGGGCCCCGCTGCGGGCGACGACCGCACCGAGCTGACCGACCGGCAGGGACACCCGGTCTACGACAACCAGAACCAGCGGACGGTCGGACCCCGCGGTCCGGCGACGCTCGAGAACTACCACTTCCTCGAGAAGATCAGCCACTTCGATCGGGAACGCATCCCGGAGCGCGTCGTGCACGCGCGAGGCTTCGTCGCCTTCGGCCACTTCGAGGCCACCGGCATGTGGGGCGACGAGCCCATCGCGCAGTTCACGCGCGCGAAGCTCTTCCAGCAGCCGGGCAAGCGCACCGACGTCGCGGTCCGCTTCTCCACGGTGATCGGCGGACGCGATTCGTCCGAGGCGGCGCGCGACCCGCGCGGGTTCGCGGTGAAGTTCTACACCGAGGACGGCAACTGGGACCTCGTCGGCAACAACCTCGGCGTCTTCTTCATCCGCGACGCGATCAAGTTCCCCGACGTCATCCACTCGCTCAAACCCGACCCGGTCACCTTCCGGCAGGAACCGGCGCGCATCTTCGACTTCATGTCTCAGACACCCGAGTCGATGCACATGCTCGTCAATCTGTTCAGCCCCCGCGGCATCCCGGCGAACTATCGCACCCAACAGGGCTTCGGGGTGAACACCTATAAGTGGGTCAACGAACAGGGCGAGACGAAGCTCGTGAAGTACCACTGGATCCCCTCGGTCGGCGTCAGCTCGATGACCGAAGCCGACGCCGCCGCCGTCCAGGCCGGCGATCTCGGTCACGCGTCGCGCGACATGTACGAGGCCATCGAACGCGGCGAATACCCCGAATGGGAGTTGCGGGTGCAGATGATGGACGACCACGACCACCCCGAGCTCGACTTCGACCCGCTCGACGACACGAAGGTGTGGCCGGAGAACGAGTTCCCGCCGCGCGCCGTCGGCACGATGGTGCTCAATCGGAACGTCTCGAACTTCTTCGCCGAGAACGAGCAGATCTCTTTCGGCACCGGCGTCCTCGTCGACGGGCTCGACTTCTCCGATGACAAGATGCTCGTAGGACGCACGTTCTCGTACTCCGACACCCAGCGCTACCGCGTCGGCCCGAATTACCTGCAGCTGCCGGTCAATTCACCGAAGAACGCGTCGGTGGCCACGAACCTCCGCGACGGCCAGATGGCGTACCACGTCGACAACGGCGGCGAGAATCCCCACGTCAACTACGAGCCGTCCATCACCGGTGGCCTCCGCGAGGCGCAATACCCCACTCACGACGAGCAGGGGCCGGAGATCGTCGGGCGACTCACCCGCAAGCGGATTCCTCGGACCAACGACTACACCCAGGCCGGTCAGCGCTATCTGCTGATGGAGGACTGGGAGCGCGATGACCTCGTGGCGAACTTCGTCGAGCTGATCGGACAAGCCGCCCGTCCCGTGCAGGAGCGGATGCTCTGGCACTTCTACATGGTGGAGGACGACTTGGGCCGTCGTGTCGGCGAAGGCCTGGGAATCACGCTGAACGACATCGCCAGCCTCCCCCCTCTCCAGTCCCAGACGCTCAGCGTCGACGAGCTCGAACGCCTGCGAAATCTGGGAAACAACGGCCCTCGTGATGTAGCAGATCTCCAGATGACTCATTGCGTTCCCAATGCTCGCGCACAGAGGGTGTGAGGCGTTCGGGTTACATGACACGAAATAGTGTCGTCGAGTGGTGATGCGAAACGCCGACAAACCGCTAACATGTCTGCCATGGCCCGCAAACAAATCACTCAACTCATCGACGACCTCGACGGCACTGTTCTGGAGAGCGGTGAGGGAAAGCAGATCACGTTCTCGATCGAGGGACGCGCGTACGAGATCGACCTCTCCGACGACAACGCCGAGAAGTTCTACAAAGCGCTCGCACCCTTCGTGGACGTCGCTCGCTCGATCCGTGTCAACAACACCTCGCGCTCGCGCTCGTCACGTGCGAACAAGAGCGACCTCGACCTGGGTGCGGTGCGCGAATGGGCGCGCGCGAACGGGCACACGGTCAACGAGCGCGGCCGTGTTCCGGCAGCCGTGATCGACGCTTACCGCGCCGCGAACTGACACCACCCCATCGCAGAAATGGCTCAGGCGCCTCCAGGCCTGAGCCATTTCTCGTTCCTCGAGATCGACGGAGTGCGCCATGAACGGAGAAACACCCGGCACGAGCGATCCCGCGAGCAGCGGCGCGAACGGGGTTGCGATCGGGATCGCTCTCGGCCTCCCGCTCGGCAGCGCCATCGGAATGCTGGTATTCGACAACATCGCGCTCGGCGGCGCGATCGGCCTTTCCCTCGGGATCGTGCTGGGCGTCGCGGCCGACGCCCGTAGACGCGATCAGTCGGATGACGCGGATGGCGCCGACTGAGCGCGCCGCCAGGCACGCTCGCCCCGGGGCGTCACTCCGTCGGCCCCGCAGCGCTCGCCGCGCGCCGCTCGAAGCTCCCGTTCACGGCGTAGATCGCGATGAACATGGGTACGAATGCGAGCGCGACGGCGACGGGGGTCAGGAACCACAGCGGGCCCAGGGACGACGAGAACATGATCGCGCCGAAGAGGATGAGACTGGCCCCACCGATGCGCACCGTACGCACCCGACCGGGTTCCTTCGGCACATACGTCCACATCGGATACGGCTCATCCGGGCGCAAGCGCACGAGCCAGACGACCGAGACGACCTGCATCGCTGCTCCGGCCGCGACGAGTAACAACCACATCCACGAGAGATCCATCTATTCGATGCAATCACACGGATGCGTCGACGGCCAGCGATGAAGAGATCAGTCGTCGCGAGAGGCCCGGAGAGCGCGCCGCCGACGGATACCGTAGACCAGCGCCACCACCCAGTAGAGGGCCAGGAGCGGTGAGATGACGGCGAGCACGATGCGGATGACGTCGCCGCCGTTGATCGCCCACGGAATCCAGATCGCCGACATCCCCACCCAGACGATCGTCTGCATGACGATGACACCGAACGGGGTCGCGGCGGAGGCCGTTCCGATTCGTTGCCACAGACTTTGCACCCAGCGAACCTAACAGTCGATCAGGCCCGGTTGTGAAGCGTCACGTGGTATCCGTCGGGGTCGGCGAAGGTGAACGTCAGCCCGAACGGCCCGTCGACAGGCTCAGACACGATTCGGTGGCCGGCGGCAACCAGTTCATCGTGGATAGCCTGCACACCGGTCGCGTGGAGCCACAGCGCGACACCCCGGCCCGGCTGCTCGAGCGCGTCGAGATCAACGCCGGGCATCGGATTCCGCAGGGCGAATGCGATCGGTGACGTCGAGAACACCACGGCGTGAGGCGGTCCCTGCGGCGATCGCTCGAGGCCGAGGAATCGCTCGTAGAAGGCCTGGGCGACCGCGAGGTCGCGGGTTTGGATAGAGATGAAGTCGGGTCCGGTGGCAGGCATGAGGAGAGTCCTTTCGTGTCAGTTTTCTGACACCCCACCGTATGTCAGAATACTGACATGAGTCAAGACGGTGCCGGCATCGATTTGGAGACCTCGATGGGCTACCTCGTCAAGGAGGTCTCGAGCGCCCTGCGATCGGCGATGGAAGACGTGCTGCGCCCGCTCGGCATGAACATCACGCACTACTCGTGCTTGGAACTGCTCGCCCAGCGCCCGGGACTGTCCAACTCCGAGCTCGCCCGCGGCACGTTCGTCACGCGCCAGAGCATGAACGTGCTGCTGCAGGCCCTCGAACGCGACGGCGAGGTGGTCCGGGCGGCCACCCCGGCGGCCGGCAAGGCGCTGCCGACCGAGCTCACCGAACGCGGGCGCGAACGCCTGGCCGCCGCCACCGCCGCGGTGCGCGGAGTGGAAGTGCGGATGCTGTCCGGCCTCGATGACGCCGACCGGATGACGACGTTCCGGGCTCTCCGCGCGATGGCCGGATCGCTGCGGTCTTAACCCCGGTCTCTAGGCTGGGCGCGTGCCCGGATTCTTCACGCTCCTCTTCGCGGCCCTCGGCATCGCCCTCGCGGCCCGCGACCCTCGCCGCCTGCTGCCCGGCGTCTTGCTGACGCTCGCGGCGACATCGCTCGTCGCCGCGGTCGCGGTCTTCGTCCTCGGCATCGGCGGTGTCCTCCTGGTTTCGCTGACCGGCACCGGCGGCAGCATGGCAGCAGTCCTCCTGGTCTTCATCGTTCCCCTGCTCGCGGGCGTCGGACTCGGCATCGCACTGGTCGGCAACGGCATCGTGATGATCAAGCGTGAAGGACGCTCGCTCGCCAATCGCCTTTCGCTTCTGGCTGGAGCCGGAGTCTTGGCGATCCTCGCGCTCGGGGTCGTCGCCGTCCTCGCCGGTTGGTTCGAGCTCGCCGTCATCCTCCTGCTCCTCGCCGGACCGATCGGCTATGTCGGCATGGGCTTCGTGGCCTACCTGTGCTGGTCGGCCGTTTACGCCCGCATCGCACGTCGGGGCCCGGCCCCGGCGGCGATCGTCACGCTCGGCTCGGGTCTGCGCCGCGACGGCAGCGTTCCACCGTTGCTCGCCCAGCGCGTCGCGCTCGGCGTCGACACGTTGCAGCGCTTCCCCGACGCGGTACTCGTGCTCTCGGGCGGCCAGGGCGCCGACGAGCCCCGAAGCGAGGCGGCGGGTATGGCGGAGCACGCCGCCGGGCTGGGCGCCCCGCCCGAGCGCCTGGTGATGGAGGACTCGTCCCGCACCACCGAAGAGAACCTCACGTTGACCCGCGCGATCCTCGCCGAGCGGGGCATCACGGGCCCGGTGCTCGCCGTGACGAGCGATTACCACGCCTTCCGGGCCGCCACGCTGCTGCGGACGCTCGGCATGCCGGGCAACGCGATCGGAGCCCGCACCGCCCGCTACTACCGGCCGAGCGCGTTGCTGCGCGAGTATCTCGCCGTGCTTCGCGACCACCGTGTGCTCAACGGCATCGCCCTCGGAGTGCTGATGGTGCCTCTCGTCTCGTTCGTGGCGATGAACCTGGTGCTGCTCCTCGCGGATTGAAATTCTGAAGTTCATCCTGCCGGGCTACGCGAGATCCGTCGGCAGGCTCACGACACCAGGCTCATTCCCCACGAGGCTGGAAGCATGATCGAAACCGCACGAATCCTCGTCGTCTCCGACGATTGGCTGCCTCGCGACTGGATGCCGGGGGTGACGGCATCCGTCTTCGTGGTGTTCACGGTGGTCGCGGCGGTAGCAGCGATCCTGTTCGTCTCGAGCCTGATCTCGATCCTCGCCTCGTCGCGCTACACCGGCGGCGGCAAGCTGCTGTGGATCATCGGGATCTTCGTCTTCCCGATCGCCGGTCCGCTCGTCTGGTGGCTCGGCGGCCGCAACGCCCGCATCCGCACCGACCGCGTGTGACCCGACGCGGCCGGCATCACGACATCACGAGATGGCGACGGCGTGGCCCGTCACGGTGATGCCTCCCTCGGCGGGGATGTCGACGGTCAGCTCCCCTGGCCGGCCGACGTGTCGGCCCTGCTCGATCACGATGACCGCGGGAGCATCGACCGCGCCGAGCGAGCGCAGATAGGCGCCGAACGACGCCGCAGCCGATCCCGTCGCCGGGTCCTCCGTGATACGCCCCACCGGAAACAGGTTGCGCGCCTGGAACCGATCGGATGCAGACCGGAACGCCACAGTGATGGTGGCCGGCCATCCTCGATCATCGAGCAGCGCGCGAACCGCGTCGGGCTCGAAGGAGAAACCGTCGAAGGTCTTCTGATCCGCGAGCGCGACGACCGGATGCGCGTTGCCCGTGTTCGCGAGTCGCGGCGGCAGTTCGGGATCGAGGTCCGCTCGCGAGAGACCGAGCAGAGCGAGGATCGCGTCGAGATCGACGTCATCGAGTTCGCGGACGGACGGCTCGACGCTGGTGAAGGACGCCCGGATGCCGTCATCGTCGCGCGAGACCGCGATCGACACGTCGCCGACGGGGGTGTCGAACCGGACCGCGCCGTCGGGGGCGACCTGGCCCCGCTCGGCGAGCGCCACTGCGGTGGCGACGGTGGCGTGCCCGCAGAAGGGGACTTCGGCGATGGGCGAGAAGTAACGGACCGAGCGGGCCCCATCAGCGGTCGTCCCGGTGACGAAGGCCGTCTCGGCATAGTCGACGTCGGCCGCGATCCGCTGCATGGCCCGGGCGTCGAGCGCGCCCGCATCGAGGACGACGCCGGCGGGATTGCCGCCTTCGGATCGGGTGCTGAACGCGGTGTATCGCAGGACCTCGGGCGTGCTCATCAGCTCAGGCTACGCCCGCCTCCGCGGTGTCCGACGCCGGCGCCATGATGGAACGATGCGACGTGTTCTCATCTCTGACCATGAAGCACCTCAACGGCCCCCGCTGCAGGTCGAGCCCGGCGACGTCGTCTCCGTCGGCGCCTGGGATACCGAATGGCCGGCCTTCGTCTTCGTCACCGCGTCCGACGGCTCGGGCTGGGTGCCCGGAAGACACATCCACATCGAGGGATCGGTCGGCACGGTCGTGACGGGGTATGACACCACCGAGCTCTCCCAGGCCGAAGGGAGCGTCGTCGAGGTGGTCGTGGACGACGCCGAGAGCGGCTGGTCGTGGTGCCGTGCCGAATCCGGCCGCGAGGGCTGGATCCCCCATCGGGTCCTCCGCGACGCCTGAGCGGGGCGTCGGGAGATCACAGCAGGCGCGAGAGCCGCTTCTTGCTCGCGTTCTCATGGACGATCCAGGCGATGTCCGGGTCGGTCGTGTCGAGCGCTTCGAACGCGCGCAGGCCGGGACCGGGATCGGCCGCGACAGCGACGCTCCACGCGTAGCCGAGTGTCTGACGCAACGTGCGAGCTGCGCTGTCGTGCCGCTGCGGTTGCGGACGTGCCACCAGGTGAGCGGTCGCGCGAGCGCACACCTCGACGGCGATCGCCGCCATCTCGGGCGACCGCAGCAGTCGCGGCTCGCAGATCGCCGCGACGGCGGCGCGCACCACGAGGGGGTCGTCTTCGTCTGCCCATGCCCGCACGGTCGCCGCCAGGGTGTGCGGATCGGCATCGCCGAGCAGCTGCAGGCCGAGCGCGACTCCCTCACGAACCCGCCACCGATCATCGGCCGCGAACCGCAGGGCCTCAGCGTCACGGCCCGGAGCCGCACGCCGGGCGACCGCCGCCGCGGCGCACATCATGGGGAACTCACCACCGTCGCGGACGAGCTCGTCGATGACGCGGGCATCGGCGACCTCTGCCGCTGCCGCGGCCAGCGTCGTGTTCGCCCGCGGCCCGGGCAGACCCGAATGCTCGACGAGGTAGTCGACCCAGGCATCTGCGCCGAGTCGCCGGAGTTCCGCCGCCCACGCGGTCACGGTGGCCATGCACCGCACGCTACGCGCATCGGTCGCTCTCGTCACCGGGGCAGGCGGCGTGACAAACGCGCTCAGCGCTCGGGCGAGGGCGCTAGCCGGTACAGCACCTCGGGCCGGCCACGCTTGCCGTATCGGTGCGACAGATGGATGACGCCGGTATCGACGAGGTGCGTCAGATACCGGTTCGCGGTCGCGCGCGAGATGCCGCAGGCTGT
The DNA here is from genome assembly GCF_052921305.1 of Microbacterium sp. F1-18. Taxonomy (NCBI): domain Bacteria; kingdom Bacillati; phylum Actinomycetota; class Actinomycetes; order Micrococcales; family Microbacteriaceae; genus Microbacterium; species Microbacterium sp. F1-18. The sequence goes on from NZ_JBREVD010000003.1 coordinate 194,692, forward strand.
CGCGACCTCGGCTGTCGTGAGGGCGACGACCGGGTCGAGGGCGGCGACGACCTGCGTCAGGGTCGGAGCAGCGAGGCCCTTCGGCAGCCCGGACGGATAGCCGCCGCCCGTCATCCCGCCCGCCCCCCGGCGAGACCCGGACGCCGCCGCCGATGCGGTGCGGATGGTGCCGGTGGACAACAGCCGGTCGATCTCACCCTGCGCGAGTATCGCTTCACGCCCACCGGCGACGATGCGCTCGCGATCGGCCGCGTAGCGTTCCAGTCGCTCGCTCAGCGCGGCCTGCGTAAAGGGTTTGACGAGGTAGCCGACGACGCGCGCCGCGAGAGCCTGGCGCACCGTGGTCTGATCCTGCGACGAGCTGATGACGAGCACGTCGGGTCCGTCGTCGCCGAGCGTACGCAGACGGTGGAGCACCTCGATGCCGCTGATGCCGGGCAACCGCATGTCGAGCAGGATCAGATCGACCCCGGAGCGGCTGTGCTCGAGAGCCGCCTCGCCCGTGCCCGCCGTCGCCACGACGACGAAACCGGGAATGTCGGCGACGAATCCGGCATGCAGGGCGCGCGCGCCACGGTCATCGTCGACGACGAGCAACCGGATCGGGCCGGTCATCGGCCGCTCTCCAGCTCGAAGGCGAATCGCGCTCCCCCGAGGGGTGAGCGCCCGACCTCGACGGTGCCCGATCGTGCGGTGACGATGCGGCGGACGACATCCAGTCCCAGGCCGCGCCCGAGGCCCGTCGTGTCGCCCTTCGAGGAATAGCCCGCGGTGAAGATGCGGCGGGCGATGCGCTGGTCGACGCCGGGGCCGTCGTCGTCGACCGCGCCCGCGATGCGCGAACCCCGGTGCCGCAGCTCGCAGATCACGTTCGCCGCCCCCGCCTCCGCGGCGTTGCGGCACAGGTTCGACACCACCGACACGATGCCCTCGTCGATGTCGTGGTCGAGGGCGAGGTCGAAGCGGAGCCGGGATCCGTGCTCGTGCAGTTCGGCACGCACGGTCGGGATCATCGCGGCGAGCACGGGCTGGTCCGCGCGCGCCTCGTCGTCACCGATGTCGACGGGGCGACGCACGCTCGCGATCTCTTCGATGTACCCGCGGGCCTCGTCGGCGTCACCCCGCGAGAGCAGGCCGTGGATGACGTGCAGCCGCGTGCTGAACTCGTGCGATTGCTCGCGGAGTGCCGTCGCCGTGCGGCGCATCTGCGCGTGCTCCGCCGCGATGACGTCCAACCGACGGAACCGGCGCTCGACCGCGGCGGTGAGGACCGAGCTCGCGAGCGTCGCGACGACGAGCGCGCCGATCGCCCAGGGCAACAGGGCGCCGACGGCGTCGTCGAGCTCCCCCGCGATCTGCGACTCGAGCACCCCGACCGCCACCATCCCGATCGGGGTGCCGCCGGGATCGCGCACCGGCACCTTCGCACGCAGCGACGGCCCCGAGGCCCCGACCTCGGTGCCGACGAACGTGTCGCCGGCGAGCACTGACGCGTTGGCGGTCTCGACCTGCACGCCGCGTTCGGACGCGAGCGGGTGGGTGATGCGGACGCCCTCGTCGTCGGTGATGACGACGTAGTAGACGCCGGCCGCTTCGCCCACGAGATCGGCGATCGGCTGGAGGATCGCGGTCGCCGGAGCCAGGTCGGCCGCATCGGCGAGCATGGTCGGCGACCCCGCGCTCATCGCCCCCGCCACGGCCTCACGCACCTCTGGCAGGTCGGCGAGGCTCTCCGCGACGTCGAGCACCCGTTCGCCGGTCGCCTCTCGGATGGTCCGCTCCTGCGCCGCGAGGGCGATGGCCACGGTGGCCGATAGCGCCGCGAGCGTGACCACCGAGGGGAGCACGAGCAGCACGAGGCGGGCAGCAGACGCTCTCACCGTGAACGGCATCCTGTCCACTTCCTCGTGCGATCGGACGTTGTCGGGCGGTGCCCGTGAGTATTTATGAGAACAAATCCCGCCACCCTCGGGGGCGGCTCGGCGAAGTGCCATCCTAATTCGATCTCGCGGCGACGACGATGTCCGCGCGAATGGAGTGATCATGACGCATAGCGCGACAGATGCCGGCGCGCGCCCGGCCCACCGCGGCCGCACTCTCGCCGCCCGCATCATCGGGGGCGCCGTCGCCGCGGCGGCGATCGCGACGGCCGCCGTCGGCTCGGTCACCTCGGCCGCCACCGGTCAGGAGATCAGCGCCTCGATGACGATCATCGCCCCCGCGGCCGCCGGCGGCGGATGGGACGGTGTGGCCCGCGAGCTGCAGCAGGCGCAGAAGGCCAACGGCCTCGTCAACAACGTGCAGGTGGTGAACATGCCGGGCGCCGGCGGGACGATCGCGCTCGGCAACGTCTCGGTGCTCGACGGTCAGCCGAGCAACATGCTCGTCGGTGGGACCGGGCTTCTCGCGGCGACCATCCAGTTCGACTCCGCCGCGAAGCTGAGCGACGTGACCCCGCTCGCGGTGGTCGTGGAGGAGTACGACGTCATCGTCGTGCCGGCCGACTCGCCCTACGAGACCCTCGACGACCTGGTGAACGCGTGGCGTGAGAACCCGAAGTCGATCCCCTGGACGGGCGGCGGATCGTTCGACCAGCTCGTGGTCACCGACCTGGCGCTCGCGGCGGGAATCGACCCCGTCGAAACGACGTACATCTCGTCCGACGGCGGCGGCGAGGCCATCCAGGCGCTCCTCAACGGCACCGCCAAAGCTGCCGCCGGCGGATACCCCGACAACATCGACCAGATCGAGGCGGGCCGGTTGCGCGCACTCGCGCTCGTCTCGCAGGAGCCGATCGACGGTATCGACATCCCGACGGCCGCGGAGCAGGGGTACGACATCTCGCTGTCGAACTGGCGCATGCTCGCGGCGCCCTCGGGGCTCGACGACGCCGATGTGACCGCGCTGACCGAGCTCGTGCTCGATTCGGTCGCGACCCCGGAGTGGCAGGACGCGATCGAGCGCTACCGCTGGACCGAGCGCATCATCACCGGCGACGAGCTCACGGCGTTCCTCGACGACGAGGAAGAACGCATCAAGAACCTGTACGAGGAGATGGGGCTATGACGTTCCCCCCGAATCCGACCGCGACCTCGGCCGTCGTCGGCGACCGTCTGAGGCTCGTCTCGGGCCCCGGGATCGCGGCGCTGCTCAAAGGCCTGACGATGCCGGCGATCATCACCGCCTTCGCCACGTACCTGGTGGTGGGGATCTTCACCATGAAGGTGCCCGCGAACGCCGTGTTCCCCGGCCCCCAGTTCTTCCCCGCGATCATCGCGGGAGGGCTCTACATCTTCGCGGTGGCCCTCGTCGTCTCGGCCCTCAGAGAGATGCGCGAGACGAGTGCGGCACGACCCGACATCGCTGCGGTCACTGCGGACGCCATCGGAGGCGACGAGCTGGATGCCGAGTCGGATGATGCCGCTCCGGCGCGGCCGGTACGGGTGGACGTGCGCTCGCTGCTGTGGGTCGTCCTCTCCTTCCTCGGCTTCGCGTTCCTCCTCGACATCCTGGGCTGGATCATCGCAGCGGGGCTGCTGTTCTGGTGCGTCGCCCGCGCGTTCGGCTCGACGAAGCACCTCGGCGGTCTCATCGTCGGGCTCACCGTGAGCTCGATCGCCTACATCGGTTTCGACATGGTGCTCGGGATGCCGCTTCCCTCCGGCATCCTCGGAGGGTTCTGACATGGATGTGCTCCAGCTTCTCGGCGAGGGCTTCGCCGGTGCCCTGACCCCCGCCAACCTGCTCTGGGTGCTCGTGGGCTGCCTGCTCGGCACGGCCGTCGGCGTGCTCCCCGGTCTCGGCTCCTCGATGGCCGTCGCCCTCCTGCTGCCGATCACGTTCTCGCTCGACCCGACGGCCGCGTTCATCATGTTCGCGGGTGTGTACTTCGGCGGACTGTTCGGCGACTCGACCATGGGCATCCTCATGAACACGCCCGGCCAGGCCTCGGCGATCGCGTCGACGTTCGAAGGCCACAAGATGGCGCTGAACGGACGCGCGGCGCAGGCGCTCGCGACCGCAGCCATCGGCGCGTTCATCGGCGGCTTCGTCGCCTCGATCGTCGTCGTGTTCGTCGCGCCGGCGCTGGCGGACTTCTCGAGCAGGTTCGGCCCGGCCGAGTTCTTCGCGCTCGCGGTCTTCGCGTTCGCGGCGACCTCGTCGGTCGTCACCGACAACGTCGTCAAGGGCCTCACCGCCCTGTTCATCGGCCTCGGCATCGCCGTCATCGGCATCGACGGCGTCTCGGGCGCGCCGCGCTTCACGATGGACTCCCCCAACCTGTTCGACGGCGTCTCCCTCGTCACGGTGACGGTGGCGATCCTCGCCCTCGGTGAGGTGATCTACGTCGCCTGCCTCGAGCGGCACACCTCGAACAAGGCGCTCATCAAGCCGACGGGTCGCCCGTGGCTCTCCCGTCGCGAGCTGAAGGAGGCGGCCCCGGCCTGGGCACGCGGCACCGCGATCGGCCTCCCCTTCGGCGTCGTTCCCGCCGGCGGATCGGAGATCCCGACGTTCCTGGCCTACGGCGTCGAGAAGCGGCTCGACGCGCGGCGGAAGGACCCGCAGTTCGGCAAGGGCGCGATTCGCGGCCTCGCCGCCCCGGAGGCCGCGGGCAACTCCACCACCGGCATGGCGATGGGCGCCCTGCTCGCACTCGGGCTGCCGATCTCTGCCACCGCGGCGATCATGCTCGCCGCATTCCGCCAGTACGGGCTGCAGCCCGGCCCGCTGCTGTTCGATCGGGCGCCCGACCTCGTCTGGTCGCTGCTGGCGAGCTTCTTCATCGCCATGGTGGTGCTGCTGATCCTGAACCTGCCCTTCGCGATGCTGTGGGCCAAGCTCCTGCTGATCCCTCGCCCCTACCTCTACGCCGGCATCACCGTGTTCTGCGGCCTGGGCATCTACGCGACCTCGGGGTCAACGTTCGATCTGCTGATGCTGCTCGGCATCGGGCTGCTCGGGTTCCTCATGCGCGCCCTCGACTTCCCGCTCGCACCGCTCATCATCGGCATGGTCCTCGGGCCGCTCGCCGAGACGAGCCTGCGCGATGCCGCGATGAGCTCGAACGGCGACTTCTCCGTGCTCGTCCAGAGCCCGATCACGATCGTGCTCTACGCGCTCCTCGCGCTCGTCCTGATCTTCTCGGTGCGGGGCCGCATCGTCGCCCGCAAGCGCGAGAAGCAGCTCACGAACGCCTGAACACGGTAGGGAAGGAAGGACCGATCAGGCAGAGGCGAGCAGCCGATCCGCGGTGCGCAGCGACAGCGCCATCTGGGTCAGGCCCGGGTTCGCCGACAGCGCGCTCGGGAACGTCGAGTTGTCGCAGATCCACATGTTCGGGATGTCGTGCGATCGCCCGTCCGGATCGACCACCCCGTCGTCGGGATCGGAGCTCATGCGGCACGTGCCGATCGTGTGGGCCGTCCGCGCGAGCACACGTGTCTCGCGCGCGCCCGCCGCCTCGAGGATGCGTGTCATGACTCCGACGGAGTGCTCGTCGATCGCCTTCTCGTTCGGTCCCGGCGAGAAGCTGATCTCCGCGCGCGGGATGCCCCATTCGTCGGTCTCCGCCGACAAGACCAGCCGGTTGCCGTCGGAGGGGAGGCACTCGCCGTTGATCCCGATGCCCGCCGAGAACTGCCAGACGTCGAGCGCATCCATGAGGTCCTGACCCCACAGCGCACCGCCGCGGACGAGCGAGGTGGCGTACGTGAGGGGCATGACCCCGAGGCTCTGAATGAGGTATCCGCCGGCGAAGTCGACGCCCGCGGGACGCACGAAATCCTCGGTGATGGCCGCGGACGGGTAGCCGCGGTATCCGCGGATACTCTCGTCGAACCGACCCCACACCTGCACCGCGCCGTGTGCGAGGAAGTTGCGTCCCACCTGCCCGCTCGAATTGGCGAGCCCCGTGTTCAGCAGCAGCCGCGGGGTCTCGATGCCGCCGCCGGCGAGAACGAGGGCCGCGCAGCGCTGCCGGTACTCGGCTCCCTCGTGCAGATAGACGACCCCGGTCACCCGGCCCGCGGCATCCTGCTCGATGCGGTGCACCATCGAGTCGGCCCGGATCTCGGCCCCGTGCGCGACGGCGACGGGGAGGTAGGTGATCGCCGTCGTCGCCTTGTAGCCGAAGCGGTCTCCCTGGTGGATGCCGCCGACGTCGATGCTCGCCTTGCGCCGTCCGTAATGGGGTTGTTCCCGGTCACGCGTGATGATCGCGGCCGGGGCATCGGTCGCCGTGATGCCCAGACGTTCGCACCCTTGCAGCACGAGGTCTGCCGGGGCGTTGCGGCGCGTCGGCTCGTCGAGATACTCGCGCTGCGGATCCCACGGGTAGGGGGTGGGACCGCTGACGCCGATGACTCTCTCGACCTCGACGATGTAGCGGATGAGCTCGTCGTAGTCGATCGGCCAGTCGCGACCGAGGCCTGTCTCGCTGCGCAACGAGAGGTCGCGACGGTCGGGTCGCGGCGTGAACGCCCCCCAGTGCAGCGTGCCGCCGCCGATTCCCCAGCCGCTGTTGTTCGGACCGAAGGCAGTGGGGGTGTCGCCGCCGCTGAACCGCTCGGACATCCAGTTGATGCGTGTCGCCTCGCGCTCGTCGGGGGTGAACTCGTCCATCTCGAGGTTCGGTCCGGCCTCGAGGGCGACGACGCGCAGACCGCGCTCGGCGAGCCTGCTGAGCAGCGGACCGCCACCGGCCCCCGTGCCCACGACGACGACGTCGACGATCTCGTCGAGGTCGTACCGGCGCATTCCGTAGAGGTTCATGCGGTGCGTCCTTTCGCGGCGCCGAGGCGTCCGAGCTCTTCGGGTTCCCATTCCTCGCGTTCGCCGGCGGCGAGGACGAGGTAGCCGGCGGGCTCCGGTCCGGTGCCCCCGGTCGCGAATCCCGAGTAGCCGACGCGCGCGAGGGAGGCAGGATGCGACAGCCAGAGGCGCGCGAGGTCGTTGCGGGCGTCTTCGAACCAGAGGCTCAGCTGGTCGGCCGTGAGGACCGCTCCCGAGGGCGCGTCGCCGTCGATGACCCGTCGGATGACGGCATCCTGAGCAGCCGCGCCGCGCATCCAGATCGCGGCCAGCGCGTCGAGACCGGCCCGGTAGGCCTCGACGTCGGTCGACATGCCGGTCGGGCGCCAGCCGTCGCTCTCCCCCGCCTCGATCATGCGGTCGAGGCGGGCAGCGAGGTCGATCGTCGCTCCCTCGCCCTGCGGCACGATGCGCCGCGCGACGTCGCGCAGGAGGGCGAGCTGCTCGGGAGTCAGCGCACGCGGACGGTACGCCGGGTCGTCGGCGAGCGCACGGCGAGCGAGGGTGGCGCGCACCGCGACATCCGTCCGTGACGAGGCGATCACCCGTGCCCACGACTCGGGGACGCGTGGCCCCCACGCGGCGATGTCTGCTGCGAGGCTTCGCACCGATGCTGCGACGTCGTCCGTCGTGACCGCGGCGGGAACCTCGTGCTCGCGGATGCCGTCGGGAATCTGCGTGCCCTCGAGCACGACTCCGGCGAGGCCGAACACGCCGATCGCACCCTCGAGGACCCGGGCGACGAGGTGTGCCGCGACCTCATGATGGTCGAACCCACCGACGAGGATCCACGGCGTGGCGATCTCTGCGTCGGCGATGGCCTCGATCAGCGCCTCGGAACCCTGCGCCGGGTCGAGGACGAGCTGCCGGAACGGGCCGACGGCGTCATCGGACGCATCGTCGAGCTGCGGTACGTCGCCGCGCAGGGAGACGACCGCGAAATCCGATCCGGTCACGGGGTGACCATGCCGCCATTGACGTTGAGCGTCTCACCCGAGACGTAGCTCGACTCGGCCGAGGCGAGGAAGACGAACGCGGGCGCGATCTCGGCGGGCTGACCCGCGCGCTGGTAGGTGCTCTCGTCGTCGAACGCGCGCATCTGCTCGTCCGAGACTCCGTCGCTCACCTGGAGCGCCGACCACGTCGGGCCGGGGGCGACGACGTTGACCCGGATGCCGCGGGGCGCCAGCTGCTGAGCGAGCCCCTTCGAGAAGTTGTTGATCGCGGCCTTCGTCGCGGCGTAGTCGACACGGTCGGGCGCCGGCTTGTATGCCTCGAGCGAGGCGGTGTTGATGATCGATGCGCCCGCCGGTAGGTGGGGCAGCGCGGCTTTCGTGATCCAGAAGTTGGCGAAGACGTTGGTGTGGAAGGTGGCGGCGAACTGCTCGTCCGACAGATCCTCCAGCCGCTCGACGGCGACCTGCTTCCCCGCGTTGTTCACGACGATGTCGATGCCCCCGAGGAACTCGACGGCCTCGGCCACGAGCGAACGGCACGCGTCGGCGGTGGAGATGTCGGCGGCGATCGCGTGTCCGCGCACTCCCGCATCGGCGATGAGGCCGAGGATGCGCTCGGCATCACGCTGCTCAGCGGGCAGGTGGACGATCACGACGTCGGCGCCTTCTCGCGCGAACGCGATCGCGGTCGCACCGCCGATGCCCGAGTCGCCTCCGGTGATGAGAGCCTTGCGTCCGAACAGGCGCCCGGAGCCGCGGTAGGTCTGCTCGCCGAGGTCGGGCACGGGCTGCATGTCGGCTTGGATGCCGGGCTCGGGCTGGTGCTGGACCGGCGGCTCGACCCGGTCGTATCGGGTCACCGGGTTGTCGAAGGTGTATTGATCGCTCTGCTCCACGGCCTCACGGTAGGTCTCGGCCTCATCTCGGCGCGAACGCTTGCCAAAAGTCAAGCGAGGGGCGTAAAGCGGATGACCACGGGGCGCGCTGGGCCCCCGTCGGCCGCGTCAGGACTACGGCGCCCCGGTGACCAGGGCGATGGCTGTGCCGACGGCATCCGCAGCACCGACGGCGTCGACGCGCGCGAGGGCGAACGCCGAGACGACGAGTCCCGTGCATGCGTCGGCGAGGATGGCGTGCTGAGCGCCCTCGAGATCGGGTCGACGCGCGGCGACCCCCCGGCCGAAGGCTGTGCGCAGTTCGGCGCGGTACCCCGCGATCACCTGCGCGACGGCTTCGTCACGGGCGATGGGCGCGGCCGCCGTGTTCACGAGCAGACATCCGCTCGACGCAGGAAGCGAACTCGGCTGCCGGAGCGCGTCGCGCAACCCCTCGAGATACGCCTCCAGTGCGCCCGGGCCCACCTCGTCTGCCGTCAGGGGCGACAGCCGCGGTCGGATGATCTCGTCGAGGTAGCTGTCGACGGCGGCGTCGAACAGGCCGCGCTTCGAGCCGAACGCATGATAGATGCTCGATCGGTTCAGGCCCGTCACACGCTCGAGCTCGGGCAGCGGCGCACCTTCGTATCCCTGCTGCCAGAAGACGCTCCGCGCCGCGCGGACGACATCGTCGCGATCGTAGCTCTGCGTTCGACCCATGCGCCGCACCCCCTTTTGTGTATCGGTCAGTTCAGTATATATTGAACCAAGCGATACACAACTGCGGTGTCCACCGCCGGAAGGGAACAGCTCATGATCATCGTCGGTCTTGCGCTCGCGGGCCTCGCAGCGCTCATCCACGTCTTCATCTTCTACCTCGAGTCCATCGCCTGGACGAGCAAGCGGGCGCGCGAGACGTTCGGAACCGGGACCGTCGCCCAGGCCGAGACCCAGAAGGCGCTCGCCTTCAACCAGGGCTTCTACAACCTGTTCCTCGCGATCACGGTGTTCGTCGGCATCGCCTTCGTCATCGCCGGGGCACTCCCGGTCGGCGCGGCGCTCGTGTTCACCGGCGCCGGCTCCATGGTCGCGGCCAGCCTCGTGCTGATCCTCTCCGATACCTCGAAGGCGTCCGCCGCGCTCAAGCAGGGCGTGATCCCCGCCCTCGGCGTCGTGGCGCTCGCGCTCGGCCTCGCACTCTGACCCGGCGCACCGCGCCACCCCTCGTCCGCGACTCCGACCGAGTCCCGCGGCATCCGTCACCGACCCCTCACGAAGGAGAGAAATGACCCACGGAACCAGCACGCAGATCCGTCTCGCACGCCGCCCGCAGGGATGGCCGACACCCGAGGACTTCTCGATCGAACGCGTCGAGCTGAGCGACCCCGCCCCCGGCGAGGTGCGGGTGGCCAACGAGTTCGTCTCGGTCGATCCCTACATGCGCGGACGCATGAACGACGTCCGAAGCTACGTGCCGCCCTACGCCCTCGGCGACGTGATCGCCGGCGGCGCGATCGGCCGCGTGGTCGCGAGCGCCTCTGACGACCTCCCCGTGAGCACGGTCGTCCTGCACCAGCACGGATGGTCGGATGTCGTGCAGGCTGACGCCTCGACGTTCCGCGCCGTCCCCGAGATCGCCGGCCTCCCCCTCTCGGTGCGGCTGCACATCCTCGGCATGACGGGTCTGACCGCCTACATCGGACTCACCGCGATCGCTCACATGAAGCCGGGTGACACCGTGTTCGTCTCCGGCGCGGCCGGTGCGGTCGGCACCGCGGTCGGCCAGATCGCCAAGCTGCTGGGCGCGGGTCGCGTCATCGGCTCGGCGGGCTCAGCCGAGAAGGTCGCGCTGCTCACCGAGAAGTACGGCTACGACGCGGCGTTCAACTACAAGGACGCCCCGGTCCGCGAGCAGCTCGCCGCCCACGCGCCGGACGGCGTCGACGTGTTCTTCGACAACGTCGGCGGCGACCACCTCGAGGCAGCGCTCGACGTCATGAACACCGGCGGGCGCCTGGCGCTCTGCGGCGCCATCACGGGCTACAACACCACCGAGAAGACCCCCGGACCCGACAACATGGCCAACATGATCACCCGGGGACTCACCGCGACCGGCTTCACGCTCGCCGCCTACCTGCACCTGGCGCCGGAGTTCACCGAGAAGATGACCGGCTGGTTCGCCGAGGGGAAGATCGCCTACGACGAGACCATCGTCGACGGCATCGAGAACACCGTCGAAGCCTTCCTGGCGATGATGCGCGGTGCGAACACCGGCAAGATGCTGGTGCGCACCTCGCAGGCCTGACCCCTCCCGCTCCCCCGACCCGACCGGAAAGGCGGTGACGCTTCGCGCGTCACCGCCTTTCGCGTCGGCTCGACGCCGTCAGTGCTGCCGTGGGACCGGCGCCGGGCGGCGGACGAAGAAGGTCAGCACCACAGCGGCGGAGGCGATGCACGCGCCGGTGACGAACGCCGTGTGGACTCCGGTCGCGGTCGCGGCGACGGCATCCATCCCGTCGGCGGCCGCGGATGCGGCGCCGACCGACATGAGAGTGACGAACAGCGCCGTCCCGGCGGCACCGGCGACCTGCTGCAGCGTGCTCACCGTCGCACTGCCGTGCGAGTACAGCCGCACCGGCAGCGATCCCAGCGCCGAGGTCAGCAGGGGTGTGAACACGCATCCGAGGCCCAGGTTGAGACCCATGTGCACGGCGATGATCCAGGCGATCGGGGTTGCGACCCCGAACGTCGTCATCCCCCAGAGCGCCGAAGCCGCGACGATCATGCCCGGGATCACGAGCGGGGTCGGGCCGAAACGGTCGAACAGGGCTCCGACGACCGGCGCGATGAGTCCCATGAGCACACCGCCCGGCAGCAGCATCAGACCCACGGTCAGGGTGTCGAGACCGAGCACCTGTTGCAGGTAGAGCGGCAGCAGGATGAGCGAGCCGAACAGCGCCGACATCACGACCACGACCAGCACGACCGCAAGGCTGAACGACCGGGACTGGAAGGTCCGCAGGTCGAGCAGGGCCGCGTCGCTGCGCTGCAGCTTCAGCTGACGCATGACGAAGGCGGCGAGCGAGAGAGCGCCGACGACGAGCGGGATCCACACCGGCACAGGTGCGTGCCCGGCCGCCGACTCGCCGATCGAGCTCAGCCCGAAGATCAGGCCGCCGAAACCGAGGGCCGAGAGCACGACGGACCCGACGTCGAAACGCGCCTCGCGCGTCTCGGTGACGTTCTGCACCCAGATCGCACCGAGAGCGATCGCGAGCAGGGCGATCGGGAGGACGAGCCAGAACATCCAGCGCCAGTCGAGAACCGACAGGATCAGACCCGAGACGGTGGGGCCGATCGCCGGAGCGACGGCGATCACGATGCTGATCACGCCCATCATCCGTCCGCGGCGCGCCGGCTCGACCACGTTCAGCACGGTCGTCATCAGCAGCGGCATCATGATGGCCGTACCCGAGGCCTGCACGACGCGCCCGGCGAGCAGCATGCCGAAGCCCGGCGCGAGAGCGGCGATCAGCGTTCCCGCCGCGAACAACGACATCGCGGTGAAGAAGACACCTCGGATCGGGAATCGCGCCAGCACGTAACCCGTCAGCGGGATGACGACGGCCATCGTCAGGAGGAACCCGGTGGTGAGCCACTGCGCGGTCGCCGCGGAGATCTGGAGGTCGACCATGAGCCGCGGCAGGGCCACGCCCATGATCGTCTCGTTGAGGATGACCACGAACGCCGACGCGACGAGCAGTGCGATGACGGGTCCGGTGCGCACGGACGTCGCTCGAGATGCGGCCGAGGTCGGAATAGCGGAGGTTTCGGGGTGCTGCTGCTCAAGTGTCACTCACTGATCATATGGCAGTCTCTGCCACATTGGCGTTGTGCGACACTGGTGCCATGCACCGCGACAGCGATCAGGACATCCCGGTCATCGAGGACCATCCTGCGGGCCTGCGCGAGCGACGACGGCAGGAGACCCAGCGCGAGCTGTCGGATGCCGCACTCGATCTTTTCGAGCAGCACGGCGTCCACGGCACGACGGTGGACGACATCGCCCGCCGCGCCGGGACATCACAGCGCACGTTCTTCCGTTACTTCGCCACGAAGGAGGCCGCCGTCTTCGCCAGCGCCGACGATTCGGCGCGCGTCGTCGGCGACGCCATCGACGCCGTGCGAGCGGGAGCCTCGGTCGTCGAGGGCATCGAACGCAGCTGGCTGAAACTCCTCGATCGTTTCGACGCCCATCCCGATGAGCACGTCCGCGCCCTGCGCATCCGCCGCCTCGTCGGAGCGGAACCCTCGCTTCTGGCGGTGGCGCTGCGCAACGAGGCGGAAGAAGTCGAGCAGCTCACCGACGCAGCCGTCGACGCGGCGGGCGCGGATGCCGATGTGCTCGCCGCTCGCGCCGCCGTGTCGACAATGGCGCTCGTCCTCCGGCTCACGATCGACGAGTGGGTTCGCCGTGCCGAGCTCAGCGAGCGCGCGAGTGTGCGCCAGATCTACCTCGAGATGCGGCGAGGCGTCGCGACGGTGGCCCGCGACCTCGAGACCGACCCGCCCCACCACGACTGACCGGCGCCCGGCTGCTAGCCTGGGCACGTGGGTTCGATAATCGCAGCGCCCGTGACGGCGCGCACCTTCACGTTCCGCGACCGCCGCGCCTGACGGCGCGTTCGGCATCGCCGGTCTGACCGCGCCGTCCTTCGAGATGTCTTCTGCACCTCGGACGGGCGCTTTCGCTTGCCTCCCCGCATCCGGGGTGCTCCCCTCGAACATCGGAGCACACCCATGCCTCGTTCCCGCCATGGCGGACGTCACGAACTCGGTCAGAACTTCCTGACCCACCGCCCCACCCTCGACACCATCTCCGCACTCGTCGCCGCGACCGACGGCCCGATCCTCGAGCTCGGCGCTGGCGACGGTGCACTCACCCGCATCCTCGCGTCATCTGGCCGACGGTTGACGGCCATCGAGATCGACGAGCACCGAGCGCGTCGATTGGCGCGCTCACTCCCCCAGGCGCATGTCACGGTTGTGACCGCCGACGCGTTACGACACCGGCTCGACGCGCCGGTCATCGTCGGCAACATCCCGTTCCATCTGACGACACCGATCCTGCGCCGCCTCCTGGCCGAGCCGCACTGGCGGTACGGGGTCCTCGTGACCCAATGGGAGGTCGCGCGCAAACGAGCCGGGGTGGGCGGCCGAACCATGATGACGGCCCAGACCGCTCCCTGGTTCGACTTCGCCCTCCACGGGCGCGTGCCGAGCTGGGGCTTCGAGCCCCGCCCGTCGGTCGACGGCGGCATCCTCGCCATCACGAGGCGGGACTCACCGCTGCTTCCCGAAGCAGAACGACGCGGGTACGAGTCGTTCGTGCGCACGATGTTCACGGGGCGCGGTCACGGCGTGGCGGGCATCCTCCGCCGGTCGTGCGGAGCGAGCGCCGCAACCGCCCGCGAAGCAGGCCGTGGTGCCGGGGTCGCTCCCGACGCGCTGCCGCGCGACCTCACACCACGGCAGTGGGCCGCCCTATGGCTGGAACTGCGGGAAGGGCGTCAGGACCCTCAGCTGCGCACGCGCTGAGGCGGGACCGCGCCGCGGGCGCGTCTCCGTTGCGAGCGCGCACCGCGGCGCGGGGTCGCCGGTCGCGCGGCACCGGCGACGGCCGCAGCCGCCGCCTCAAGCGACTCGTGGGTGCCGAGGTCGGCGCCGTGGCCGCTCTCGGCGTCGAATGTCGTCGGCACCGGACCGGTGGTCACGAAGCCGGCGTACTGGCCGTCGAGGGTCGCGACGAAGAAGTCGGCATCAGCCTGTCGCCAGACGAGCGAAGGCGCGGAAGTAGAGAGTGTAGAAAGCACGATGTCCTGAGAAGAAGCGCGCACAGCACGGTGCGCAGGGAAAGATGAGGGCTGGATGAACCAGTGATCGCGTCAGACGATCTGCTCGACAGTGAGCCAGACGAACGACACACGAGCCCCGAAGGGACGTCCCAACGCTAGCATGCCCCCGATGGGCGAGGGCCGGACGAGGTCATTCTCGCCAGTGGCCGATCATGTCGCGGAGTCGGACGGTCGCCGCGGCGACGAAGCCCGGGTGTGCCCGATACCACTCGGCGTGCGCCTCCGCGACGAGCGAGGGATCGACCTCGACGCCGTCCACGATCCACGAGCGCCGCGGTGATTCGGGGAGCCCCCAGGCATCGACCACCCAGTCCTCGAGGGGCGCCCGGACCGCGTTCAGCAGCGGCCGCCCCGGATCCGTCGGCTCGCCCGGTAAACCGAGGGCCGCGAGCACGCGCTCGGCGAGGGGCAGCCACACGCCGTTGCCGGGGTGGTTGACGGTGCGCATCAGTTCGGCCGATGACGGCCGCAGCAGATCCGATGCGGCCACATCGATCGACGCCTCGCGCCGACGCAGCTCGGCCAGCGAGTCGCTCTCGATCCGCCGCACCGTGCGGCGATCGGGTCGCGACACCGTCGGGAGCCCCGCGGCAGCGGCGAGTGTGCGGATGTCGTGGTAAGCCACGATCGGCGGCACCTCGTCGATCCCGTCGACGTGCAACGCCGCCTGGAACGGATGCAGCCCCGCGTAGCGCACGACCGGGAAGGTGACGAGGCGCGCGGATGAGGAGAGCGATGCGGCCAGCTGGCGGGTGCCGAGACGCAGGCCGTGGTAGTCGTCGCGCACGGGCTGCGCGACGAGGAACGATGCCCGCGGAAGCAGCTCGTGCAGCCGCTCGACGTCTGCGGCATCCATCTCATGGACGGGAGGCACCCGGAGCGTTGGACGGTCGGCGGCGTCGAGGACGATCCGCATCGACTCCGCCTGGCAATTGCCGACGACGAGCCCGAAGCCCTCGGGGAGGTCTGCACCTCGGAACGGGACAGGGGTGTGAGGCATCCCACCACTGTGTCCGTTCGCGCCGCGAGACGGCGCCGTTTGCCGTCAGGCCCGGGAATGCGCTACGGCAGACCTCGCCCGATGCCGTCGCACGCCGTCGCGGTTGGCGCACCTCACCGAGCAGTAACGCTGCCGGCCGTTGCGGGTGACGTCGACCACGACGTTGCGGCACGGATCGCCGGGGGCGCGTCCGGCCGCGCAGCGCGACAGACGCCCCATCCCCCGCGTCGTCACGTGGAGCGCCGTACCGACGGCGACGACCGCTCCCAGCACCTGTGGCAGACGTTGATCGTCGTCGCGGTAGTGCAGGTGCCACTCGCCGTCGTGGTCGGTCAAGCGAGGGTACGCGGTCGCCTCCGCCATGAGCCGGTTCAGCAGCGTGGCACGGAGCGCCGGCGTCTCGGCGTCGACGACCTCGAGCCAGGAGTCGATGACCGCCCGGGTCGACGCGAGGTCGGATGGAGCCGCCGGAGCGTAGATCGCGGTCATCCCGAACTCGTAGGTGCGCGCGACGATGCCGTCGCGATCGCGCGGCCAATCGTTCGCGAGCGAGGCGGCGAGGAGAACCGCATACTCCCCGTAAGGGTTGAGTTGCATAACGGCATTACATCACGATCGAGTCATGACCCCGTCGCCATCCGCATCGCCATCCGAATCGCCCACCGCACAGCTCCCTGCTCGCATCCACGAGCACGGCTGGACGACCGAGTCGGCGCACCGGACGTCGGACGGGATCGTGCGCTACGTGCGGTGCGACGGATGCGGGACGCGACGGGTCGACCTGCAGACGGCGGGATCGCACGCGCCGGTCGCGCAGAGCGCAGAAATCCGTCAGCCGATTTCACCCGGATGAGTGAGACGCCACCACTCCGTGGGCGGTTCGATGTCGCCGTCGAGCACGACGGGCACGGTGACCGACTCGGGGCCGGCCGTCCACGTGATCTGTCCCAGCACCTCTCCGTCTATCCAATCCCGGGGCACGCGCACGTCACCGTCGACCGTGATGGGCGTGTCGGACCACGTCCGCAGCGACGCCCCCTTTTCCAGCACGACTCGTACCGAGCTGCCCCACGCCGTCGTGTACACGCCGATCTCCTGCCCGTGCTGTGCGACCGAGGTGTCATGGAAGCCATCGGCCAGGCGCCGCAGGACACCCAGAACGCTGTCCGCCACGCCGCCCTTCGATGACCCGCCGAGGGCCACCCCCACGACGCTCAACGGCTCGGGAAGGCCGACGTCGACGGATGCCGTGTAGAGGAGGTTCGCGCCGCTGTCATCGAGCGTTCCGGTCTTGAGCCCCGTTATCCCGCTCTGGCCGAGCAGTCCGTTGGTGTTGGCCAGGCGTCCCGGCCCCGGCAGGTTCAGAGACGGCGTCGCGGCGATAGCCGCCACCGTCGGGTCCGCCGCCGCGATGCGCCCGAGCGCGATGAGGTCGCTCGGAGTGCTGGTGTTGCGTGGATCGAGGCCCGAGGGCTCGACGATGTTCGTCCTCTCCAGCCCGTTGGCCACCAGCCATCGGTCGGCCGCAGCACGGAAGCCCGACACCGACCCGAATGCCCAGACGGCGATGGCTTCGGCGTAGTTGCTCGCCGAGGGGATGAGCATCGTCGCCAGCGCGTCGCGCAGCGACAGCGAACTGCCGATCGGCATCGGGGCGATCGTCGCGTCGCGCACGAAGTAGGCGTCGTAGAGCGCGTGATCGTCGCGGTCGAAGGTGAGCGTCGGCCCCCGGTCGCCGTCCGCGATCGGATAAGCGTCCAGGACCACGAGCGCGGTGACGAGCTTGGTGATGCTGGCGATGGGGCGAGGGTCGTCGCCGCCGTGAGTCATCCACGCGCCGGGCGCCTCGGGCCCCAGGTACGGTTCCGCGCCGGCGACGGACAGTGCCGCGGCCCCGTCGGCCGTGAAGGCGATGTCGACCGCTGCCGCCGGAACCGGGGCTCGCGGGATCGACACCTCGCCCGTGGCCGGCTTCAGCGGGGCGGTCAGCGCCCACGCGGCATACCCGCCGGGCGCACCGAGCACGATCGCCGCGGTGACACCGGCGGCGATCCACCCGCTGCGTCGGCGTCGGCGACGGGACGCCGCCACTTCCGACGCGGTCTTCACCGTCTCGGGAGCAGACGCCGCGAAGAGGCCGTCGAGGTCCGCGACGTCGTCGTCACTCGGGTCGCGTCGCGCCATCTCATTCCCTCCGTCGTCACGTCCATCGTCACGCAAACGTCATACTCGCGGATGATTCGGGGCTCTCAGCGAACCCCTAGTCTTGAGGCGATCTTGAAACAAGGGGGTTGCACGTGCACCGCAAAACACTCCGATGGGCCGCGCCGGCCGCGGTCGGTCTCGTCTTCGTGCTGGCCGGTTGTACGGCCGCGGACGGGTCCGCGAACGACACCGAGGACTCGCCGCTGAACGAGTATTTCTCCGCCTTCTACGGCGGCGATATGAGCGAGGAGGAGCAGCAGGCCCGGTTCGAGAAGGAGAACAAGCAGCGCGAGGAGCTCGTCGCGCAGTGCATGCAGGACGAGGGTTTCGAGTACATCCCCGCGCCCACCAACGCCTCGTTCAGTTCGGGCACGGAATGGAAGCCCGAAGACCGCGAGTTCGTCTCCCAGTGGGGCTACGGCGCCGTGAAGTATCCTGACGCCGACGCGGAGCCTGCGCCCGAGCAGCAGACCACCGATCCCAACTCGGACTACGTCACGGCCCTCTCCGAGTCGGAGCAGGCTGCGTACTACGAGGCGCTGTACGGCCCCACCCCGAGCGAGGAGGAGATGTCCGAGGACGGCTCCTACGAGTACAACTGGGAGACCTCGGGCTGTCATGGCTGGGCGAGCCACGAGATCAGCGGCGACGACCCGCTGCAGTCCGACGAGTTCGCCGACGTCATGGACGCCATCACGAAGTTCTACGAGAGCACCGCCTCGCTCCCCGCCATCGCCGACATCGACCGTGAGTGGGCCGCGTGCATGGACGCCGCGGGGTACCCCGGATTCGCCGCGCAGACCGATGCCCAGAACTCCATCTACGACGAGCTCAACGCCGTGTACGAGAACATGACGGAGACCGGCCCGGACGAGGCGACGATGGACGAGATCCACGAGCGAGAGGTCGAACTGGCCCTCGCCGACCTCGACTGCCGCAAGGAGACCGACTACCGCGCCAAGTACCAGAAGGCGCAGTACGAGGCCGAAGAGCAGTTCATCGCCGATCACAAGACGGAGCTCGAGGCGATGAAGGCGGCGGCTGAGCAGGCTCGTCCGTGAGCGACCGCCCCGTGAACGACGCACCAGAGCCCGATGACTCGTTCGACGACCTCGTCGCAGATCCCCTGAGCCCGGCCGAAACCGCCGTCGACGGCCCGGATGCCGCGGCCTCCACGACACTGTCGAGCGGCGGCCGGTTCGCCGTCTGGCGGTCGGTGGCCGCCCGCAACCGCGTGCTGTGGGTCTCCGCGGCGGTCGCCGTGGTCGCGCTCGTCGGCGGGCTCCTCGTCGGGCGGTTCGTCATGGCGCCCGCCTCGGCCGCGGCCGACGACGCCCCCGCTCCCGGTCTCGTGACGGTGCCGGTGGAGTTCGGTCCGCTCAGCAATGACGTCACGATCCGCGGCGAGGTCGGGTTCGCCGACCCCGTCGAGGTGAAGATCGACACGTCCGCGATCTCGGGTCCGGCAGTGGTCACCGGACAAGTTCCGGCACTCGGAGCCGAGCTGACGCAGCTCTCCGTCGCGCTCGAGGTGGCCGGGCGTCCCGTGATCACGCTGCCGGGCGAACTGCCCGCCTACCGCACCCTGCGATTCGGGGTCGCCGGCCCCGACGTCGTGCAGTTCAAAGAGGCGATGCGTGCCGTCGGCATCGATGCGGGCGACCCCGGTAACGACGTTTTCGACGAGCAGGCCGCGAATGCGGTCACCGCGCTGTACGCGGCAGTCGGCTACACCGGCCCCGAGTCCGAGGAGGACGGCACGAGCAGCGTCCGGTCGGCCCAGGACAACGTCCGGTCCGCCGAGCAGGCCCTCGCCGCCGCGCGCGGAGCCCTGAACGCGGCCGGGCGAGACGGCAATGCCATCGCACGTGCCGACCTCGAGGTCGCGAATGCGCGCGCGCTGCTGCAGGGCGCCCGCGACAACGGTGCCTCGTGGGACGAGATCGTCGCGGCCCAGAACCAGGTGGCCACCGCCGAGCTCGCGCGCGAGCAGCTGAACGCCGCGCCCGACACGAGCAGCGAGCGCGCGGCGGTCGACGCCGCGGCCAGCCAGCTCTCGCAGGCGCAGGACGACCTCGTGCGCGCCCGTCAGCAAGCCCTGCCCGCACTTCCGGCGGGAGAGGTGCTCTATCTCACCGAGCTGCCGCGCCGTGTGGACGCGGTGTCGGCTGAACGCGGCAGCATCCTCTCCGGTGCGGCGATGACCGTGTCGGGCGCGACCGTGGCTCTGACCGGATCAGCTGCGGAAGCCGACGCCAAGCTCCTGACGGTCGGCTCGACCGCCAGCTTCGCGCTGCCCGACGGGACCGAGCACGCTGCGACCGTCACCGCGGTCGACCCCGGAACGGGCGGGGAGAGCCGGTGGAAGGTCAGCCTCGAGCCGGCCGCGCTGACCCCCGAGCAGATCTCGCAGCTGCAGGGCACGAACGTGCGCGTCACGATCGCCGTCGGCGCGACGGCGGGCGATGTGCTCAGCGTTCCCGCGGCGGCGCTGACGGCAGGCCCAGGCGGCGAGACGAGAGTCGAGGTCGTCGAGGGCGACCCGCGCGACCCCGACGCCCGCACCCGCCTCGTCGTCGTCGAGACCGGTCTCTCCGCCGGCGGCGCCGTCGAGGTGCGAGCTACCGACGGTGAGCTCGCGGAAGACGATCTCGTCGTGGTCGGGCGATGACCGACGCCGCCATCGTCACCTCCGATCGCCCCGCCGCCCCGGACGAGTTCGTCGACGTCATCCGATCGGATGAAAATCCACCGGTAATCGAGCTGCGCGATGTCACCCGTTCGTTCCCCGGCCCACCGGAGGTGCAAGCACTCAAGGGCATCAACCTGACGGTCTCCGACGGTGAGTACGTCTCGATCGTCGGGCCGAGTGGATCGGGCAAGTCGACGATGCTCAACATCCTCGGACTCCTCGATCGGCCGACCGTGGGCGAGTACCGCCTCGCGGGCGAGCTGACCGGCGGCTATACCGAAGACGAGCGGGCAGCGGTGCGTGCACGACGTCTCGGCTTCGTCTTCCAGGCGTTCCACCTGATGCCGCGGCGAACCGTGCTCGAGAACGTCATGCTGCCGATGCTCTACAGCGGCACGCCACGCGGCGAGCGCGCGGAGCGCGCACGAGCCGCCCTCGACCGGGTCGGCCTCGGTCACCGCGTCGACTTCCGTCCCGGGCTGCTCTCGGGCGGTGAGCGACAGCGGGTGGCGGTGGCGCGTGCCGTCGTCACACAACCCCGCGTCATCCTCGCCGACGAGCCGACCGGCAACCTCGACCAGGCCACCACCGCCGACATCATGGCGTTGTTCGAAGAGCTCAACGCGGGCGGGCTGACCTTCGTCGTCATCACGCACGATCAGGGCGTGGCTGATCGTGCGGCTCGGCGCATCCGCATCGCGGACGGCCGGATGAGCGAGCTGAGCTGATGGCCGCGCTCTGGAAGAAGCTCCGCAGCCGGCGGTCCGACCGCTCGACCGACGCTTCGGCGACGACGACCGCGGTTGCCGAAGCCCGCCAGGTGGCACGCGCCGATCGCTTCGGGTTCGGCGACCTCGTCCTCGAGGCGACGACCGACATCGGCTCGCGCCCGGGCCGTCTGGTGATGACCGTCATGGGCACCGTGCTCGGCATCGGCGCGCTCGTGGCGACCATCGGCTTCGCACAGACCGCCGCCGGGCAGATCGCTCGGCAGTTCGATGCCGCTGCCGCGACCCATCTGAGCATCGGTCCGAGCGAGGCGCAGGCACGCGGCGGCCAGCGGGTCGCGACCGCCTCGCTGCCGTGGGATGCGCCGGCGCGCCTCGAGAACCTCGCCGGCGTCGAGTCGGCCGCCGTGCTGGCACCGGTCACGCTGCGCGAGAACACGATCACCGCCGTGCCGATCAACGATCCCTCGATCGCGGCTGCCGCTCCCCCGGCGCTCTTCGCGGCCTCGGGCGAGTTCCTCGACACCCTCGGCGGGCGCATCGTCACGGGTCGGTCGTTCGACGCTGGACACGATGCCCGCGGCGATCGCGTCGCGATGCTCGGCTCCCGCGCCGCCGAACGCCTCGCGATCAATCGCGTCGACACGCAGCCCTCGGTGTTCATCGGCGGCGTGGCTTACGCCGTCGTCGGGATCTTCGACGAGCTCGACCGCCGCGCCGAGGTCGTCGACGCCGTCGTGATCCCCACCGGTGCCGCGCGACAGGACTTCCAGCTCGCCTCCCCCGGTGACGCCATCGCGCGCATCGTGGTCGGCACCGGACCGCAGCTGCGTCAGCAGGCACCTCTGGCCCTCGCGCCCGACGCGGTCGACACGCTCGAGGTGAGCGCGCCGCAGGGCCGTTCCGATCTCGCCCGCGACGTGCAGGGAGACGTCAACGTCGTCTTCCTCATCCTCGGCGTCATCGTGCTGCTGGCGGGAGGCCTCGGGATCGCGAACGTCACGACCCTGTCGGTGCTCGAACGCACCGGCGAGATCGGGCTGCGACGCGCGCTCGGGTCGACCGGAAGGCAGATCGCCGGACAGTTCGTCGTCGAGTCCATCGTCATCGGACTGCTGGGCGGCCTGATCGGGTCGGCCCTCGGCGTGTTCGCCGTGATCGGCGTATCGATCGTGCAGCAGTGGTCGCCCGTCCTCGATCCCTGGGTGGCTCTCGGCGGAACCGTGCTCGGAGCGATCATCGGGCTCGCAGCCGGCGGCATCCCGGCCCGGCGCGCATCGCGCATCGAACCGGTCGTGGCGCTGCGCGGCAACGCCTGATCCCGCCCATAGCGCGAACGGCGCCCGAGCGCCAGTCCTCCTCGCCTCGAGTCGTCGAGGTCTACCGTTGCTCGCGGTGGGACGGCCGAGGACGAGGACGCGGGATGATCGACAGTGTCGCGAGCGATGATTCCGTCCTCCCTGGCGTGCTCCTCGCGGGTCGGTACCGCGTTGTCGAGGCGATCGGCTCGGGCGGCATGGCCCGCGTGTTCCTCGCGCGCGACGAAGCGCTCGGGCGTCCGGTAGCTGTCAAGGTGCTGCGGTCCGAGCTGACCGACAGCACCGCGTCGGACCGCGCCGCGATCGAGACGCGGCTGCTCGCGTCACTGAATCACCCCGGCCTGGTGACCCTGTTCGACGCGCATCTGAGCGACGAGCCGCGCTTCCTCGTCATGGAGCACGTGGTGGGGATGACGCTGTCGCAGCGCATCGCAACGGGTGTCCTCGACGACGGGGAGCTGACCGCGCTCGGCTCTCAGCTCGCCGACGCACTCCACGTGGTGCACGACGCGGGAATCGTGCACCGCGACGTGAAGCCGTCGAACATCCTCCTCGCCCGGTCGACGGTGCCCGGCGTGCCGCTGCGCGCCAAGCTCGCCGATTTCGGCATCGCCCACCTTCTCGACAGCGACCGTGTCACCTCCCCCAGCCTGCTGATCGGCACCGCCGCATACATCGCGCCCGAACTGCTGCACGGCGCTGATCCCGCCCCGCCGTCGGACATCTACGCGCTCGGTCTGGTCCTGCTCGAAGCAGCGACCGGCGAGCGCGCATTCTCCGGGTCGGAGGGCAATCGCGGTCAGCTGCTGGCGCGCCTGTCGCGTGACCCCGACATGCCTCCGATGCTGGACCACCCGTGGCGCGACCTCCTCTGCGCGATGACCTCGCGGCGTCCCGACGACCGTCCCACGGCGCTCGAGGTGATGTCGCGGCTGAGTCGTCGTGGCTCTGGCGCCTCGGGTGGCGCCGCGCCAGCCGCACCGGCTGCGCCTGCCGCGAGGGGAGGCGACGATGAGAACGCATCTCGCACCGCTCAGGCGGATGTCGCGACCGCGGCGTGGCCCGTCACCGAGGCTCGGGATCTCGAGACCACGACGGCATCCGATGCCCCGGTAGCCGCGACCGCCGCCCTGTGGGCACGCGGCACGACAGCAGAACCGGGCATCGAGCCGCTGTTCGGGTCGCCACCCCTCCGCGCCACCGGTGCCTCGACGGCGGCTCGCGGAACGACCACGCGGCGCCGGAGGCGAACGGCGATCACCGTCGGCGCCGCATCCGTCGGCGCGATCGGAGTAGCGCTCACCGCTCACCTGCTGCTGATGCCGCCCCCGGCCTCGCCGACGACGAATGTGACCGTACCCGCCGTCGTGGAGACTCCGGCAGACATCTCGACGGGCAACGGCGTCGCCGACGTCGAGGCGCCGACGGACGAGACCCCGGCGGCGACCGAGACGGTCGTCACGCCGGGGACGCGCGACGCCGGAGATGACACGCCGGCCGGGGCGGTCCCCGCCGGGGCGACGACCGTCGACACCCCCGCCGCGCCGGCGCAGAACAACGGGTTGGCCCCCGGCTCGAACAGCGGCAACGGGAACGGAAACGGCCCCGGCTCGAACAGCGGCAACGGGAACGGAAACGGCCCCGGCTCGAACAGCGGCAAGGGACCGGGCTCGACGGGGCCCGGTAAACCGGACAAGCCCGGCGGCTGAGCCCTCAGCGTCCGTCGGCGGAGGTGAGCAGTGCTCCCGCGTGGGCCAGCTCGGCGAGCGCGGCGGCGCTCGACTCCTCGGCGACACCCGCGACGAGGTCGGTCAGGATGCGCACGCGACGACCGTGCGCGATCGCGTCGAGTGCTGACGCGCGCACGCAGTAGTCGGTCGCGATGCCGACGATGTCGACGTCGACGACCCCGTGCCGGGTCAGCAGGTCGGCGACGGCATCCCCCGCTTCGGTCGTGCCCTCGAAGAGCGAGTAGGCGGGCACCCCCTGGCCCTTCTTCACGTGATGGGTGACGGCGGAGACGTCGAGCTCGGGGTCGTACTCGGCTCCCGCCGTATCGGCGACGCAGTGCACCGGCCAGGTCTCGACGTAGTCGGGCTCACCGTCGGCGAAATGTCCGCCGTTGTCATGATCAGCGTGATGCCAATCGCGCGAGGCCACGATGATCTCGTAGTCGTCGGCGTGATCCCGGAGGTGACGCGTGATCGCGGCGGCGACCGCGTCACCTCCGGTCACACCGAGCGCTCCGCCTTCGGTGAAGTCGTTCTGGACATCGACGATGAACAGGGCACGGGTCATGCGTCGAGGCTACGCTCCGCGTCCGCGCGGCGCACGGCCCGTTCACGACGCCACAGCTTCGACGGCCACCAGATGGCGGCGCCGATGTCGTGGGCGAGCGCGGGAACGAGGAGCGAGCGGACGACGAACGTGTCGAGCAGCACCCCGAACGCCACGATGAACGCTATCTGCGCGAGGAAGAGGATCGGGATGACGCCGAGGGCCGCGAACGTCGCTGCGAGCACGAGCCCCGCCGAGGTGATGACCCCGCCCGTCGCCACGAGGCCCCGCGCGATGCCCCGACGGGTTCCGTGCTCGAGCGTCTCTTCGCGCACCCTCGACATGAGGAAGATGTTGTAGTCGACTCCGAGCGCCACGAGGAACACGAAGCCGTACAGCGGCACGGCGGGGTCGCCTCCGGGGAAGTCGAACACGTGATTGAACACGAGAGCGCTCACGCCCAGCGCCGTGCCGAACGACAGGATCGTGCTCAGGATGAGCAGCACCGGCGCCAGGATCGAGCGCAGCAGCAGCATCAGGATGAGCAGGATCACCACCAGGATGACCGGGATGATGACGGTGCGGTCACGGATCGAGGTGTCGTTGGTGTCGACGTCGGTCGCGGTCGTCCCGCCCACGAGCACCCCGGGCACCTCTTCGGCGAAGGTCGCGCGCAGGTCGCGCACGGTCTGCTCGGCCTCGAGCGAGTCGGCGGGATCGGTGAGCGTCACCGAGAGCAGGATGTCGCCCTCCGACACCGTCGGCTCGGGCACCGGTGCGCCCGGCGGGCCCGCCGCGGTGAAGACGGGCTCGCCGCCCTCGAGAGCCACGGAGACCTGACCGGTCGGTGAGTCGGCCGCGATGGCGGCGACCGAGGAGATGCCGGGGTTCTCGTCGAGGATGACGAGCGCGTCAGCCAGACCGCCCTCGGGAACGATGACGTATGCCGGGCTGCCCGACCCCGCGGGGAAGTGCTCGGCGAGAGCGGCCTGCCCGTCGCGGGCCTCCGAGGCTCCGAGCACGAGATCGCTCGAGGGCACACCGTTCGCGTTGAGCTGCAGGACGCCCGCGGCGCCGACGAGAAGCACGACCGTGCTGGCGATCCAGACCGTCCGGGCGCGGCGCGCGACGAAGCGCGCCTGACGGGGCCACAGCCCGCGAACGGGCTGACTCGGGTCGTCGGGGAGATCGATCGCACCCGTGCGCGGAATGAACGGCCAGAACGCGGCTCGACCGCACAGCGCCAGGAGGGCCGGCAGGAAGGTCAGCGCCGAGAGCATCGAGAAGGCGATGCCGATCGAGGCGATGGGGCCCAGCGCCTTGTTGCTGGCGAGATCGCTCAGCAGCAGGCAGAGCAGGCCCGCGATCACGGTTCCCCCCGAGGCGAGGATCGGCTCGACGGCGCCCTTCCAGGCGCGCAGCGTCGCATCCCAGCGTGACGCACCGGCCCCGATCGCCTCTCGGTAGCGAGCCGTGTACAGCAGGGCGTAGTCGGTCGCGGCGCCGATGACCAGGATGAACAGGATGCCCTGCACCTGTCCGTTGAGGACGACGATGCCGGCCTTCGCGAGCCACCAGACCGTCAGCAGCGCGACGCAGAGCGCGAACACCGATGTGAGGAGGACGAGGATCGGCAGCAGCGGCGACCGATAGACGATGACGAGGATGACGAACACCGCGGCGAGCGCGACGAGGAGAAGAAGTCCGTCGATGCCGAGGAAGCCCTCGGCGAGATCGGCCGTGAAGCCGGCTGGTCCGGTGACCCACGCCTCCACGCCTGCGGGAAGGTCCTTCTGGACGAGGGCGCGGATCTCTTCGACGACGTCGCGCACCTCACCCGAGGCATCGACGGGAACGAAGACCTGAACCGCGAGACCGTCCTCGGACGGGATGGGCGGCGAGACCTCACCGACTCCCTCGAGCTCGCCGATGGCGGCGGTGAGCTCGGTGAGTGCTGTCAGCTGGGCCTCGTCGAGCGGGTCGGATGCGGCGGCGACGACGACTGCCGGGATCTCTTCGCCGCCCGTGAAGTCGGTCAGGCGTTCGCTGACCTGCGTCGCATCGGCGCTGGCCGGCAAGAACGACGACTGATCGTTCGTGGCCACTTCGCTGACCCGCCCGAAGTACGGCCCGCCCACGGAACCGCCCACGATCCAGACGAGCACGAGCAGGGCGGGGATGCCGATGCGCAGCCAGCGCGGCACAATTCGTTCGCTCTTCACGTAGGTAGCTTATCTAGCTATTTCGAGACGCGCCACCTCACGGCCGATCGCCGCGCAGACTCAGCCGCGCGCGAAGAGGACGATCCAGGATGCGACGAGGGAGACGACGCCCACCGCGAGGAACCCCGAGGACAGACCGACGAGCAGGTGATGGGCGGGCGGGCGCCGGGTCAGCCGCATCCTCCCCCGCCACCCGCGCCGATACCAGATGTCGGCCCGATCGCGGCCGGCCAGAAGCGTCGCCGCGTGCTCGTCGACCCGCGCACTGTTGGCTTCACCCTCATCGTCGAACCACCGGACCCACGTGCCATCGGCCTCATGATCGACGAGAGCTTCGGCCGCCAGCCAGGTGCCGTCCATCGCCCACAGCGCGAGGAACGCGATCCCGAACACGGCGGCACCGCCGAAACCCGCCCAGCTGAGGATCTCCAGGACCGCGTCGATGGTGCTCGTCACGCGCACCGCCGACTCGGGAAACAGGTCGCTCGCGCCATGCACTCAGTATGGTTCACGCGCGGCGCAGGTTCACGCGGGACGCAGCAGCACCGAGAGAGAGGCGAGCGTGCGCTCGAGCTCGATGGAGGGCTCGAGCAGCCACTGGATCTGCAGGCCGTCCGACGCCGCGATGAGCAGCGCCGCGAGCTGCTCCGCGGGCACATCGTCGCGAACGGTTCCGGCTCGCTGCTCGGCGCGAAGCCTCGCGGTCAGCTCACCACGGATGCGCTCGAATCGCTCGGTGAAGAATCGCTTGCCGTGCTCGCTCCCCGCCTCGAGCGCCCCGGCGACGAGGATCGAGTACAGCTCGACCAGGCCGGGCACCTCGAGGTTGTCGACGGCGGCACGCGTCATGACGCCGACCGCGGTCTCGGGCGGAACGGGGTTGCGCCGACCACGCTGTGTCTCGGCGTGCTCGTAGACGGCGACGAGCAGCTGCTCGCGCGATTCGAAGTAGTGCAGCAGCGCAGCGTGCGAGACCCCGATGGCCTCGGCGATGCGCCGCAGCGACGTGCCCTGCAGGCCGCGCTCCTGGAAGACCTCGATCGCGCGGTCGAGGATCTCCTGGCGCCGCGCGACGCCCTTGGCGTAGGCGCCCGGGCGCCCCATCCTCGCGCGATCGTCGTTGCTCACAGGGCGACTGTAACAACAAAACCTCCACCTGGATGTATTACGTGTTAGCGTGACGTCGTGCCACCACAGGCACCCCGCACGATGACGTACGAAAGAAGGTCGACTGTGACTCAGGTCCAGGCATCCGTCCAGCTCTATTCGCTTGCGAAGGAGTTCTCCGCCGACATGTCCGGCTCGCTGGCGAAGCTCGCCGAGATCGGATTCGCACACGTCGAGGCGTTCGACTTCGTCTCGCGCCCGACCGAGATCCGCGCGGCCCTGGATGCCGCCGGTCTCACCTCGCCGACCGGTCACGCTCCCCTGCTGACCGACGAGCTCTGGACGCCCGACGGCTCCATCCCCACGCCCGCGCCCGAGGTCGTCTACGAGGCCGCCGCCACCATCGGCATGAAGACGGTCATCGACCCGTTCGTCGCCCCCGACCGCTGGCTCACCGAAGAAGGCGTCGCTGACATCGCCGAGCGCCTCAACGCGCAGGCTGAGATCGCTGCAGGGTTCGGCCTGAGCGTCGGCTACCACAACCACGCGCAGGAGTTCGTCGCGTCGTTCGACGGTCAGAGCGCCTACGAGCGCTTCGTCTCGCTCCTCGACGAGCGCGTCACCCTCGAGCTCGACCTGTTCTGGGCGCTGACCGGCGGCCAGGACGTGCCTGCCCTGGTGAAGAGCCTCGGCGACCGCCTCATCGCCGTGCACGTCAAGGACGGTGTCGTGCCGGCATCCAACCCCTGGGCCCCCGGCGCCGAGCAGTTCGGCTCGGACAGCCTCGACCAGCGCCACGCCGGCACGGGCGATGTGCCGCTCGCCGAGTCGCTGCGTGCCGCGACCGCACTGAAGTACGCGGTCGTCGAGTACGACAAGGCCCCCGGAGACGTCTTCGCCGACGTCGCCGCCAGCCTGGCGTTCCTGCGTGAGAACGGCGTCAGCGCATGACCGGGCCCGTCGGAGTCGGGTTCGTCGGCGTCGGTGTCATCAGCGACACCTACCTCGAGAACCTGGGCTCGTTCCCCGATGTCCGCGTCGTCATCCTCGGCGACCTCGACGTCGACCGCGCCAAGGCCCAGGCCGAGAAGCACGGCGTCGCGGAATGGGGCACGACCGATGATGTCCTCGCCCACCCCGACGTCGACGTCATCGTCAACCTGACGATCCCCGCCGTCCACGTCGAGATCTCCTCGCGAGCGATCGCCGCGGGCAAGCACGTCTGGACCGAGAAGCCGCTCGGCCTCGATCGCGAGAGCACCGCGGAGCTCCTGCGCCAGGCGGATGCCGCGGGCCTGCGCATCGGTTCGGCGCCCGACACGCTTCTCGGCCCTGGCTTCCAGACCGCGAAGCGCGCGATCCAGAGCGGTGTGATCGGCGAGCCCATGTTCGCCTCGACGGCTTTCCAGACCGTCGGTCCCGACCTGTGGCACCCGAGCCCCGCGTTCCTCTTCGCCCAGGGGGCCGGCCCGCTGCTCGACATGGGACCGTACTACTTCAGCGGTCTCGTCAGCCTCTTCGGTTCTGTCGACCGAGTGGCTGCCGTCGGGCGCAAGAAGCTCGAGGAGCGCACGATCCAGGCGGGCCCCAACGCGGGCACCGTCTTCCCCGTCGAGGTGCCCACCACGATGCAGGTCGTCACGGCCTTCGAAGCGGGCCAGCAGGCGGCGGGCCTGCTGAGCTTCGACTCGGCCCTCGAACGCCACGGCGTCTTCGAGGTTCACGGCACCGAGGGCTCCATCGTCCTGCCCGACCCCAACCAGTTCGAGGGACGCATCGCGTACGTCAAGGCGCGCACGTCGATCTCGGACGGCAACTGGGGCGAGCAGGAGTGGATCGAGATCGAGCAGGAGGGCAAGCTCACCGGCCGCGGCCTGGGTCTGCTCGACATGGTTCGCGCGATCGCCGAGAACCGGCCTCACGTCGCCACCGGCGAGCTCGGGTACCACGTGCTCGACGTCATGCTCTCGGCGCAGGAATCGGCTGCCTCGGGCGAATTCGTGAAGGTCGCGAGCACCGTGGCGCCCGTGCCCACCGTGCCCGTCGACTTCGACCCCTTCGCCGCGACGCTGTAACGCCCACGGCGACCCGCCGAGCGGGTAATGCGAAAGGCCCGGACTCTTCGGAGTCCGGGCCTTTCGTTGTGGAGCCGCCTAAGGGAATCGAACCCTTGACCTATTCATTACGAGTGAATCGCTCTGCCGTCTGAGCTAAGGCGGCGCGCGTCGCTGTGCGATGCACGATCAGCAATGTTACATGGTCTCCGACCCCGCCGCGAACCGGCGGCGAGGCCTGCGGCCTTATACCGGGAGACGCCGTGTTACGCGACGATTACTCGCCGTCCGCCGGTGGCGCTTACCGTCGTAGCGCACCGCGATGAGGCGAGCGCGACCCCGGTCGCGCATGGGCGGGCCACCGCCCCGCGGTGCCCGATCCGAGGAGCACCACTCATGTCCAAGCGACTTCTGACCGCGGCCGCCCTGGCCCTCCCCCTGACCCTTCTGCTGGGCGCGTGCGCGTCGGACGCGGGCTCCGGCGACGCCGACGATGCCGCACAGGACGGCCCCGTCCGCATCGGTGTCGTGGGCGCGGGCGACCCCTACTGGGAGACGTACAAGGAAGCGGCCGCCGACGAGGGCATCGAGGTCGACATCGTCGACTTCACCGAGTACACGCAGCCGAACCCGGCACTGTCGGCGGACGAGCTCGACCTGAACCAGTTCCAGCACATCATCTACCTCGCGACCTACAACGTGAACGCCGACGACGACCTCGTGGCCATCGGCTCGACGGCGACCTACCCGCTGGGTCTGTACTCGACGCAGTACGACTCGGTCGACGGCATCCCCGAGGGCGCGACGGTCGCCGTCCCGAACGACGAGAGCAACCAGGCCCGGGGCCTGCTCGTGCTGCAGGCGCAGGGCCTCATCGAGCTCAAGGACGGTGGCTCGGTCTTCTCCACCACGGCAGACGTCGAGCCGGGATCGAAGGTCAAGGTCGAGGCTCTCGACGCAGCTCTGACCGCGACCTCGCTTCCCGATGTCGCCGCAGCGATCATCAACAACGACTTCGTCGAGGATGCCGGGCTGACGTTCGACGACGCGCTCGCTACCGACGACCCCAGCGACCCGAGCGCACAGCCCTACATCAACATCTTCGCTGCCAAGGCCGAGGACGCCGACAACCCGACGTACGAGAAGCTCGTCGAGATCTTCCAGAACACGAAGGCCGTGACCGACGGCCTCCAGGAGGCTTCGGGTGGATCCGCCGTGCTCGTGAAGACCCCCAAGGACGAGCTCGCCTCCGCCCTGAAGCAGGTCGAGGACGACGTCCGCGCCAACCAGTGACATCATGCGTGTGCGGCCCGCTCCACAGGACGGGCCGCACACGCATGTCCCGTTCGAGGAGCCCCCGCATGACCCTGATCCGCCTGTCCGGCGTGACAAAGCGCTTCCCACCGTCCACGAAGGGCGGCGACCCGGTCGTCGCCGTCGATGGCGTCGACCTCGAGATCGAAGCCGGAACCGTGTGCGGCATCGTCGGCTACTCCGGCGCCGGGAAGAGCACCGTGCTGCGCTTGGTCAACGCCCTCGAAACGCCGACGAGCGGGAGCGTCGAGATCGACGGCCGCGACATCACGGGGCTTCGTGAGCGCGAGCTGCGCGCCCTGCGCGGCGACATCGGCATGATCTTCCAGCAGTTCAACCTGTTCGACTCTCGCACCGTCGCGGGCAACGTCGCGTACCCGCTGGAGGTCGCCGGGCACCCGCGCGCCGAGGTGAAGCAACGCGTGGCGGAGCTGCTCGAGTTCGTCGGGCTGTCGGGCAAGGCCAAGAACTACCCCGAGCAGCTCTCGGGTGGTCAGCGGCAACGGGTCGGCATCGCTCGGGCTCTCGCCACGAGTCCCCGCATCCTGCTCGCCGACGAGGCGACGAGCGCGCTCGACCCCGACACGACACAGGAGGTGCTCGCCCTCCTGAAGCGCATCAACGCCGAGCTCGGGGTGACGATCCTGGTCATCACCCACGAAATGGAGGTCGTTCGCGCGATCGCCGACCGCGTCGTCGTGATGGAGCACGGTCGCGTCATCGAGAGCGGAGACGTCTTCGATGTGCTCTCGGCACCGTCGCATGACGCCACGCGCCGTTTCGTGGCGAGCATCATCGACGAGGCCCCCACGGGCGAGAAGCTCGCCGCGCTGCGCGCGCGGCATCCCGGTCGCATCGTCACCTTCACGATCCGCGAGGGCGAGTCGCCGCAGGCGGACGTGTTCGCGGCACTGTCGTCGCACGGTGTGCGGTTCGAGCTGATCCACGGCGGCATCAACGACATCCGCGGGCGGGTCTTCGGGCACCTGACGCTCGCCCTGGCGGGAGAGACGGATGCCGTCGACCGTGCCGTGGCCGCGGCATCCGCCCACGCACCGCTCATCGAGGAGGACTCCCGTGGATAGGCTCATCGACCTGCTGCCCGACCTCTGGCCGGCGACGGCCGAGACGCTCTACATGATCACGCTGAGCCTGGTGTTCGGCGGTATCGCGGGATTCCTCATCGGCCTCGCGCTCTACGCGACACGGGCCGGCAGCCTGTTCCCCAATCGTGTGGTGTTCGGCATCGTCAACGTGATCGTGAACACCTTCCGACCGATCCCGTTCATCATCTTCATGGCCGCGGTGCAGCCTCTCGCGCGCGCGTTCAGCATTCGCGGCATCGGCATCGAGTTCGCGGTCTTCGCGATCTCGATCGCATCGATGTTCGCCATCGGACGCATCGTCGAGCAGAACCTGCTGACGGTACGGCCCGGGGTGATCGAGGCCGCCCGCGCCGCCGGTGCGAGTCGCTCGCGCATCCTCTTCCGGCTGGTCCCCCGCGAGTCGCTCGGCCCGCTCGTGCTCGGCTACACCTTCATCGTGGTCGCGCTCGTCGACATGACTGCGGTCGCCGGTGCCATCGCCGCGGGCGGGCTCGGTCAGTTCGCCCTGGTGAACGGCTTCCGCCAGTTCAACCCGTGGGTGACCTGGGCGGCCGTGATCATCATCATCCTGCTCGTGCAGGGCGTGCAGTTCCTCGGCAACGCCCTCGCCCGCCGCATCCTTCGCCGCTGACGCCCTGCCGCCTGTCGGCCGCGCACCGCCTCGGTCAGGCCGAGGTAACCCCACCCGAGGTCCCAGTTGGGCCGGATATGGCGACACCATTCCCGGCCCAACTGGGACCTCGGCGTGCTCGCTAGCCTGGCACGATGCTCTCGGATACCGATCTGGTTCGGATCGCGCACGATCTTGCAGCAACTCCCGGAGTGGTCGCGGTGGCACTCGGGGGCAGTCGGGCGCGCGGAACACATGCCCCCGACTCGGACGTCGACCTCGGCGTCTACGTCGATGGGCGGACTATCGACCGCGCCGCCGTCTCAGCCCTGCCTCGCCCGTCCTCATGCCCCGAGGTCCCACTTCGGCCGGGAACGGCGACGTCATTCCCGGCTCAACTGGGACCTCGCGGCAAGCACGGCGCCACCTCGGCGGGCACGCCTCACCGAGGTCCCATTGGGGCCGGGTTTGGCAGCCCCATTCCCGGCCGTAGTGGGACCTCGCGAGGGGGCGAGGGGTCGAGGAGGCGAGGGAGGCGAGGGGCAGAGGCCTAGCGGCAGACGAGTCCGTCTTCGGGAACCGTGTCGTCGATGAAGAAGGCCTCGACCGCGTCGTCGACGCACGAGTTTCCCTTCTGGAACCCGGTGTGTCCTTCGCCCTCGCGCGTGATGAGCACGCCTGAGGCGAGCTGATCGGCCAGCGACTCCGACCATTCGTACGGGGTGGCGGGATCGTTGGTCGTGCCCACGACGACGATCGGTGCGGCACCGTCGGCCGTGATCTCGCCCCGCGTGCCCGTCGGCGGGTAAGGCCAGACCGCGCAGGCGTCGACACCCTCCCAGTACGGCGCGACTGTCGGGGCTTCTACCGCGAGGCGTGCCTTCGAGGCGGCTTCCGCCTCGGGGTCGTTCTCGACCGGGTAGTCCATGCAGTTGTAGGCGCGGAACGCCTCGGACGAGTTGTCCTCGTAGCGCCCGTCGGCCGTGCGCGCGTAGTAGAAGTCGGCGAGCAGGAACGCCGTCGCCGGGTCACCGGTGAGCGTCTGCGCAAGAGCCTGGCGCAGGATGGGCCAGTTGTCCTGCGAGTACAGAGCCGCGATGATCGCGGTCATCAGCGAGTCAGCGCCGAGCCGCCGACCATCGGATGCCGGCAGCGGCGAGGCATCGACGCTCGCGAGCAGCGTGCCGAGGTCGGTCATCGCGTCGTCGACAGAGCCGCGGAAGGGGCAGTCCTCCTCCTCGAGGCAGGCCGCCATGAACGCACGCAGCGCCGACTCGAAGCCGACCGCCTGGGTCGCGCTGACATCGAGGGACGACACGCTCGGGTCGATCGCCCCATCGAGCACAAGGCGCCCGACGTTCTCGGGGTACAGCTTGGCGTACGTCGCACCGAGGAAGGTCCCGTACGAGTAGCCGAGGTAGTTGAGCTTCTCGTCGCCGAGCACCGCACGCAGCAGATCCATGTCGCGCGCGGCGAACTCGGTCGTGATGAAGGGAAGGATGCCGTCGCTGTTCTCATCGCAGGCGGCGGCGAACTGCTCGTTGCGGGCAGTCAGCTCCGCTTCCCATTCGGGCGTGCCGCGGGGCGCCGCCGGGATGTCGAAGAAGTAGGCATCAGTGCCTGCGGCGTCGAAGCAGGCGACCGCGCTGGAGCGCCCCACTCCGCGCGGGTCGAACCCGATGACGTCGTAGGCGTCGGCCAGCACCGAGCCGACGGCGAACTGGGCGCTGTCGGCGATCAGGTCGTACCCGCTCGCGCCGGGGCCGCCGGGGTTGACCAGGAGCGAGCCGAGCGCGTCGCCTGATCCCGCGGCACGCCGAACGACGGCGAGCTCGATCTCGCCGGCACCCGGGTCGTTCCAATCGCGCGGGGCGCGCACCGTCGTGCAGTCATACGTTCCCGAGTCGGCGCCCGAGCAGGAAGCCCAATCGAGCTCCTGTCCGTAGAACGGCATCAGATCTTCCGACACGCCCTCGGTGACAGGGGTGCGGCTCGGCGCGGGCGAAGCCTGATCGGGGCTTCCCTTGAAGACGCATCCGGTGAGGACCGTCACCGTGGCCGCGGCGATGGCGACGACGGTGACCAGACGACGGGGAGCTTTCACGGTGTCCTTCCGCTGGCGACGGTGATGAGCATGCTCTCGAGAGCGAGCAGGGGCGCCGCGTTGCCTTCGAGGGCGCTGCGGGTGGCCGAGATGCGATCGAGGACGACGAGTGTGCGGTCGGGGGTCCATGCCGACGCGAGAGCGGCGAGCTCGCTCGTCAGCTCCCGATTGATCAAGTCGCCCTCGCGGCCGAACTGGAGCATCAGCGTGTCGCGATACATCGATTCGAGATCGGTGAGGACGCGATCGATACCGTCGCGCAGGCTGCGGGTGGCGCGGCGCTTCTGGTCGTCTTCGAGCGCGCTCAGCTGACCACGCACCGCAGGCGGGACGGGCGCGCCCGGTGCGACCCCGAGCGTGCGCCGCAACGCCTCACGCTCGGACTCGTCGCGTTCCGCCGTCAGGGCTTTCGCGTCCTCGGTCGCCGCGCTCACGATCCGGCCGGCCGTCTCGACGGCGTCGGACACCCCGCGCACCGCCAGCACCGCGCGCAGCGTCGCATCGCGGCGCTCCCGAGAGGCGGCATCCGTCGCCAGACGCTGGGCCATGCCGATGTGTCGCTGGGCAAGGCGAGCGGATTGCTCGGCCACCGCGTCGTCGACCCCCGTGCGCGCAGAGATGAGCCGCGCGACATCAGCCACGTCGGGCTCACGAAGCCGCAGCGTGCGTACGCGCGAGCGGATCGTCGGCAGCAGGTCGGCATCGCTCGGCGCGCACAGCACCCAGACCGTCTGCTCCGGCGGCTCTTCGAGAGCCTTGAGCAGCACGTTGCTCGTGCGCTCGACCATCCGGTCGGCGTCTTCGACGACGATGACGCGGTATCGGCCGAGCGACGGCGAGAAGTACGACCGTTCGACGAGGGCCCGGGCGTCGCGGATCGAGATGACGACGCCCTCGGTGCGTAGCGCCGTGAGATCGGGATGCGTGCCCCCGAGAACCTGTCGCATCGCGGTCTCGTCGCCCGGCTCGGCGATCAGCGCGGCCGCGAAGGCATGCGCGAGCGTCGAGCGCCCCGATCCGGGCGGGCCGGTGATGAGCCAGGCGTGCGCGAGCTGCGCGGGATCGGATGCCGCGGCCTGCAGCGCCGCCACGGCGGAGTCTTGGCCCCAGACCTCGCCCCACGGCGGTGCGAGCGGAGCGGAGACGGTCATGGGTCCAGCCTACGGGGAGCCTCCGACCTCGGTGACCCCGCATCGGGCGGGCGACGGCTCTCTCGTCGGCGCCGACTCAACCGCGCAGCGAGCGTTCGACGCGAGCCCGGATCTCGACGGCGAGGTCGACCGGCGGGCGAGTCGCGTCGAGCACGAGGAACCGCTCGGGTTCCGCTGCGGCGAGCCCGAGGAAGGCGGTGCGCACACGCTCGTGGAAGTCGGCCTTCTCGGCTTCGAGCCGGTCGAACGGCTTGTCGTCGGCGTCGAGACGGGCCCGCGCGGCCGCGGGATCGAGGTCGAGCAGCACCGTGATGTCGGGCAGCGCGCCGTCGGTGGCCCACAGCGACAAGTCACGCACCTCGCCGGCATCCAGGACGCGTCCGGCCCCCTGGTAGGCCACCGACGAGTCGAGGTACCGGTCCTGCACGACGACGGCGCCGCGGTCGAGGGCCGGACGGACGACGGTCGCGACATGGTGTGCCCGGTCGGCGGCGTACAGCAGGGCTTCGGCGCGCGGCGCGATGTCGCCCCGGTGATGCAGGACGATGTCGCGGATGAGCACGCCCACGTCGCTGCCGCCCGGCTCTCGCGTGCGCACGACCTCGCGACCGCTCTCGCGGAGCCAGGCCTCGAGAGCGGTCGCCTGAGTCGTCTTACCCGACCCGTCGCCGCCCTCGAGGGTGATCCAGAGTCCGCGGTCGGCGGAGCCGGTCACTTCTTCTTTGCCGCGGGCTTGCGCGTCGTGGTGGTCTTGCGCGCGGCCGTCTTGCGCTTGGGCGCGGGGCCCTTGGCGCGCTTGTCGGCGAGCAGCTGGACGGCGCGTTCGAAGGTGACCTCTTCGGCGTTCTCACCGCGCGGGATGGTCGCGTTGGTCTCACCGTCGGTGACGTAGGGACCGAACCGGCCGTCCTTGAGCTTGATCGGCTTGCCGCTGGTGGGGTCGGCCTCGAACTCCTTGAGCGCGCTGGATGCGGCGCGGGCGCCGTACTTGGGCTGCGCGTAGACGGCGAGAGCTTCTTCGAGCGTGATGTCGAACAGCTGCTGCTCACTGGCGAGCGTGCGCGAGTCGGTGCCCTTCTTCAGGTACGGGCCGTAGCGGCCGTTCTGCGCGGTGATCTCGTTGCCCGACTCGGGGTCGACGCCGACGACGCGTGGGAGCGAAAGCAGCTTGAGCGCCTGGTCGAGGTCGACCGTGTCGACGCTCATCGACTTGAAGAGCGACGCCGTCCGCGGTTTGGGGGCCGCTTCCTTCTTCTTCGTCGTCTTCTTCTTGGCGGGCGCGACCTCGCCGGTCGACTCGTCGACGGTCTCGTCGGGCTCGGGCTCGAGCTCCTGCACGTACGGGCCGAAGCGCCCGTCCTTGACCACGATGAGCTTGCCGTTCTCGGGGTTCTCACCGAGCACCCGGTCACCGGCGACGGGAGCGTCGATGAGCTCCTGCGCCTTCTCGGGCGTCAACTCGTCGGGCGCGAGGTCGTCGGGCACGTTGACGATGCGCGTCTCGCCGTCGCCGACCGGGACGTCGAGGTACGGACCGTACTTGCCGAAGCGCAGGGTCGCCACGTCGCCGATGGGCGTCGCGTTGAGCTCGCGCGCATCGATGTCGCCGAGGTTCTCGACGATGTTGCGCAGACCCACGTGGTTGTCCGAGCCGAAGTAGAACTCCTGCAGCCAGGCCTCACGCGCCTGCTCGCCACGGGCGATGGCGTCGAGGTCGTCTTCGAGGGCGGCCGTGAAGTCGTAGTCGACGAGGTCGGAGAAGTGCTGCTCGAGCAGCCGCACGACGCTGAACGAGAGCCAGCTGGGCACGAGCGCCTGGCCGCGCTTGGTGACGTAGCCGCGTTCGAGGATGACGTCGATGATGCTCGCGAAGGTCGACGGACGCCCGATGCCCTTCTCCTCGAGCGCCTTGACGAGGCTCGCCTCGGTGTAGCGGGGCTTGGGGCTCGTCGCGTGGCCCTTGGGCTCGACATCCGACAGCGCGAGCTCGTCGCCCACGGCGACGGGCGGCAGCGACTGGTCGGCGGAGCGGTCATTGTCACCGCGCTTCTCGTCGTTGCCCTCTTCGTACGCCTCGAGGAAGCCCTTGAAGGTGTAGACGGTACCGGATGCCGTGAACGCGGCCCGCTTGCCGGCTGCGTCGACCTCGAGCGTGACGGTCGTGGTCTCGTACTTCGCGTCGGACATCTGGCTGGCGACGGTGCGCTTCCAGATGAGGTCGTACAGGCGCTGCTCGTCGCGGTCGAGACCGGAGGCGACGGATGCGGGCGTGCGGAACTCCTCGCCCGACGGGCGGATCGCCTCGTGCGCCTCCTGGGCGTTCTTGGAGTTGTTGCGGTACGAGCGCGGGCCCGCGGGAACCGCGCGATCGCCGTAGAGCGCGACCGCCTGCGTACGCGCCGCCGTCACGGCCTGCGCCGAGAGCGCGGTCGAGTCGGTACGCATATAGGTGATGTAGCCCTTCTCGTAGAGACGCTGGGCGACGCTCATCGCGTGCTTGGCGCTCATCGAGAGCTTGCGGCCGGCCTCCTGCTGCATCGTGGAGGTCGTGAACGGCGGCTTGGGGCTGCGGGTTCCGGGCTTGGCCTCGACCGCGGTGACGGCTGCGGTGGCAGCCTTCTCGATCGCGGCGGCGAGCTCGCGGGCGTCCTTCTCGTTGAGGACGACGACCGCCTTCTTGAGTGAACCGGTGTCGTCGAAGTCGGTGCCGCGGGCCAGCGGGGCACCGTCGAGCCGAGCGAGGCGGGTCGAGAACGAGCCGCCGTCCTTCGCGGCATGGGCCTCGATGTCCCAGTACGAGGCGGAGACGAACGACATCCGCTCGCGCTCGCGCTCGACGACCATGCGTGTGGCGGCGGACTGCACGCGGCCGGCGCTCAGTGCCTGACCGTCGCGGCCGGAGCCGATCTTGCGCCACAGCACGGGTGAGACGTCCCAGCCGTAGAGGCGGTCGAGAACGCGGCGGGTCTCCTGGGCGTTGACGAGCGCGAGGTCGAGCTCGCGCGTGTTGTCGGCGGCCGCGCGGATGGCGTCCTTGGTGATCTCGTGGAAGACCATGCGCTTGACGGGAACTTTGGGCTTGAGCACCTCGAGCAGGTGCCAGGCGATCGCCTCGCCCTCGCGGTCTTCATCGGTGGCGAGCAGGACTTCGTCGGCGTCCTTCAGGGCGCGCTTGAGCTCGGCAACGGTCTTGGTCTTGCGATCGCTGACCACGTAATACGCATCGAAGCCGTTGTCGACGTCGATGGAGTACTTGCCGTACGCCTGCTTCTTGTCGGCCGGGATGTCCTCTTTCTTAGCGAGGTCCCGGATGTGCCCGACCGAGCTGAGCACTTCGTACTCGTCGCCCAGGTAGCCCTGGATCGACTTCATCTTGGTCGGGGACTCGACGATGACGAGTTTCTTGCCGCCTGCCACGAGTCTTCCTTTCTCCAGCGCACACCATACACGCGCCACACGGTGGAAGACGCTGGGAGCGGCGCGCCATATCCTTCTGTCGGCATGTCGGCGAGCGAGGGCCGCGCGGGCGCGCGCGTGCCCGCGGAATACACCCTCGGGTGGGCCGTATGCGACCGCCGGCTGCACGGGGGCGCCGGCATACGGAACCACGCATTGCGGATGACGGCTGAGCATCGAATGCGCGACACCCATACGATCGCAGCACGCCGGCGGTTCCTGATCAGTCCCACTCGGCCAGGCCCGGTGGCTAAAGCGACCGGGCCGCTCTCCCGGATGGAAGGTGCGCGATGGCGATCGCGACATCGATGGGATCATTCCGGCGGGCCCGCTCGAGAGCGCGCCTGAATGGCGAACACTCCGGCCGTCGACTCGACCAGGACGGTCGCGACCACGCCATCCATCTCGCATGCGGCGAGCGCGTGCCCCGACCGAGCGACGACCTGCGCGGCTCGGTCGCACGGCACTCCCCCGGCGAACCCGAGCGCGGTGTCGGCTGCGGCGAGCGCCGCCGTGTCGGCGACGGCTGACACCCGCGCCGACTGGATCGCGGCGGCCCCGGCGAGGGCGCAGCCCGCCGCGACCGTCGCCGTCACCGCCAGAACGCCGACGGCGGTGGCAACCCCGGCCATCAGAGCCCGCCCGACAGCGCGCACGCTTCCGCGCGCAGCGGCGGCAGGGGCAGAGGGATGCCGTGGCCCGCGGTCGCTGTCGCGCACGTGAGGTCCCCGTCGGATCGGACGTCGAGCGCCGCGCCCCCGACCGCTGTCTGAACGGCGGCCGCCGCCCGCCCGGCATCCTCGCCCCGCGCGATGAGCCGCGCCGCCTGCGCCGCCGCGTGCTCGAGGCGGATCTGCGTGCCCGCCGCCGCCAACGCGGCGACGGCGAGCAGCACCAGAAGCATCGCCGCCGGGACGACGACCGCGAACTCGGCGGCGACCGAGCCGCGATCGTCTCGGCGGAGTCTCATTCGACGGTCAACGCCCGCCGCACGAGGTCGGTGAGGATGCCGCGCACCTCGTCGCTGCGCATGATGATCACCAGCAAGCCGGCAAAGGCGACGGCGGCCA
The DNA here is from genome assembly GCF_052921305.1 of Microbacterium sp. F1-18. Taxonomy (NCBI): domain Bacteria; kingdom Bacillati; phylum Actinomycetota; class Actinomycetes; order Micrococcales; family Microbacteriaceae; genus Microbacterium; species Microbacterium sp. F1-18. Next base: position 235,666 of record NZ_JBREVD010000003.1, read on the forward strand.
TCGTCGCGATGGCGTACTCGGCGGTCGCGGCGCCGGATTCGTCGGCGAACAGCTGTGCGGCGCGCGTGCGCGTCAGTCGGGGAAGGGATGGGGTCATGTCTGCTCCGTTCGGTTGTCAGGTGTTCGTCATGGGCACGGTGGGCACGGTCTGGTCTGGCGCGGTCGAACCCGCGCGGATGTCGCGACATCACAGCGGCACCGAGGTGCTGCTCATCGCGCTGAGGAGCATCGGTGCCACGCCGATGAGGAGGAACGCGGGCAGCGTGCACACTCCGAGCGGCAGCAAGAGCCGTGATGTCAGCTGCGCCGCCCTCATCCGGCCCTCGATGCGGGCACGGTGACGCTCCAGGTCTGCGGTCGCGCGCAGCAGGTCGACCGCGGGCACCCCGGCCGCGGTCGAGAGTCCGAGGACCTCCCGGTCCGCTGGCGCAAGCGCGACGTCGACGGACGCCAGGACTTCCTCTGCCCGGCGGGTCGACACACCGCTCGACAGCGCAATCGCTAGCAGTTCGGCGGACATCCCGGGGACACCGCCCACGGGTCGGGCTCGGGCGACGAGGCGACGGGTCCACAGGTGCGCTGTCGCCATCAGCAGCGCGCCGACGACGAGGCACGTCGCGCCGACGGGATGGCGCACCGTGGCGACGACGTCGAAGCCGAGCAGGAGGGCGAGCCCGACAGCGACGAGCGGCAACCATCCCACGAGGCGCGCCGTGGCTGTGGGCTCGGCGAGCGCGACGCGAATGTCATCACGGGCCTGCTCGGCGTCGCGCAGCGCCTCGGCCATCCCTCGCAGCGTGCGCGCAAGCGGCGCTCCCACGGTCGTCGCGACATGCCAGGCAGTGGCGACCTCTCGCCAGGCTCCGGGTTCGGCAGCAATGGCACCGGTGAGCGGTTCACCCGCCCGACGTCGCTCGTCCACGCGGCGAGGTGCCGAGTCGCCCGACGCCGCCAGATGTTCCCAAGCCCTGTCGGGCGCGATACCGGCTTCGAGCAGCACAGCGAGACGGTGCAGGGCCGGGGCAACACCGGCCACCGCCGCGGCATCCGCTTCAGCCGCGGAATGGGCCCGCCGCCACCGCCGCTTCACGCCCGCTCCTCGATCCCGAGTCTTCCGCCTCGAAGGACCGGCCGGGCGATCCCCGTGACGCGTCGCGCGCCGTCGACATGACCGACATGGATGATCGCGCCAATCGCGCTCACCACCTGTCGGGCGACGCCGTGATCGTCGAGCCCCGCCAGCGCACCGAGCGCCTCGAGCCGGGCCGGGACGTCAGCGAGACCGCTCGCGTGCACCGTCCCCGCTCCGCCGTGATGGCCCGTGTTGAGGGCGGTCAGCAACTCGCGGACCTCTTCACCGCGGCACTCGCCCACCACGAGCCGATCGGGTCGCATGCGGAGCGCCTCCCGCACCAGCCGAGCGAGCGGCACGGCCCCGGCGCCCTCGAGATTGGGTTGGCGCGCCTCGAGCCGGACATGGTGCGGATGGTCGAGCCGCAGCTCGGCGACATCCTCGATCGTCACGATCCGTTCGGTCGGCCTCGCGGCTGACAGCAACGCCGCGAGAAGCGTCGTCTTCCCGGCGCCCGTCGCCCCCGTGACGAGGAGATTGGTCCGATCCGCGACGAGTCGGCGGAGGTCCTCGGCGACCGTGGCGTCGAACATCCCGCGTTGCTCGAGTTCGGCCAGGCTCAGTTGCTCGACCGCTGGAAGCCGAATCGAGATCGCGGAGCCTTCGCAGGCCACCGGCGCCAGCACCGCGTGCACTCGGATACCGCCGGCCCACCGCACGTCGGCACAGGGAGTCGCATCGTCGAGATGACGTCCGCCGAGGGCGATCAACGCCACGGCGAGCGCACGCACCTCCGCCTCGTTCGGGCGCCACCCTTCAACGGCCTCGGCGCCGCCACCACGGTCGACGAAGACACCGCGTTCGCCGTTGACGAAGACATCCGTCGCATCCGGGTCGAGCAGATGCTCACGCAACGGATCGAGCGCCGCGTCGGCGGGAAGCTGGCGCCGTGGTTTCGCTGGCGATGTCGGTTCGCGCCGTGCGGCGACAACGGAGCCCGAGCGCGGTGCGACGACGAATGCTGATGCCATGCCCCGACATTAGGAACGGTCAGAACCGTCAGCCGACCCACGTGCCCGAACAGGGGACAGCTCAGATCGGTGCCGCGCTGGGGAGAAGTCTCGACGAGGAACCCGTCGCCTTCCGTGCGAGTGAGTCGCTCCCCCGAGGAAAAGAAGAAGGACGGCACCCCACATTGGGGGATAGGGGTGCCGTCCACGCAACGTCCCGCCGCTTGGGGGGTAGGTCGGGCCGTCACGGGCGCGATCGATGTCGCAGCCGTCGATCAGCTTATCTCCCGAACCCGATGCGACCCAATCAGGCGACGCCATGCATGGCGTGACACGACCACCCACTATCGGCGGTAGTCTCCTGATCTCGCCGCGGTCTAGATTGACCGCACGCCGCCCATGCGCGGCGCCATCGACCGCGAAGGAGCGTGCCGTATGAGCAGCCAGATCGACCACCTGCTGACCGAGACCCGGCGTTTCGCGCCGTCGCCGGAGTTCGCCGCATCCGCGGTCGGCACCGCCGAGCTGTATGAGCGCGCGGCAGCGGACCGCGAGGGATTCTGGGCCGACCAGGCGCGGCAGCTGCACTGGCACAAGCCCTTCACCCAGGTGCTCGACTGGTCGAATCCCCCGTTCGCCGAGTGGTTCGCCGACGGTGAGCTGAACGTCGCGTACAACTGCCTCGACCGTCACGTCGAGGCGGGCCTCGGCGACCGCGTCGCGCTGCTGTGGGAGGGCGAGCCGGGCGATGACCGCGCCGTGACCTACGGCGAGCTCACCGACGAGGTCAAGCGCCTGGCCAACGTCCTCACCGAGCTCGGAATCGAACAGGGCGACCGCGTCGCCATCTACATGCCGATGATCCCCGAGGCCGTCGCCGCGATGCTCGCCGTCGCCCGGGTCGGCGCGGTGCACTCGGTCGTGTTCGGCGGGTTCTCCGCCGACAGCCTCCGCACCCGCATCGACGACGCCGGGGCCAAGCTCGTCATCACCGCCGACGGCGGCTACCGCAAAGGCAAGGTCTCGCCGCTCAAGCCGGCCGTCGACCAGGCGCTGTCCGACCGGGGCGCCGGTCCGCAGCTCACCGTCGAGCACGTCATCGTGGTGCGCCGCGGCGGCAACGACATCGAGTGGAACGACGGGCGCGACCTGTGGTGGCACGACGTCGTGCCCGCGGCATCCCCCGATCACGAGGCGCAGGCGTTCCCCGCCGAGAACCCGCTGTTCATCCTGTACACGTCGGGCACGACGGGTAAGCCGAAGGGCATCCTGCACACCTCCGGCGGCTACCTGACGCAGGCCGCGTTCACCAACCGCGTCGTCCACGACCTGCACGCCGAGACCGACGTCTACTGGTGCACCGCCGACATCGGGTGGGTCACCGGGCACAGCTACGTCACGTACGGCCCGCTCGCGAACGGCGCGACCCAGGTGCTGTACGAGGGAACCCCCGACACCCCTCACTCCGGACGCTCGTGGGAGATCATCCAGAAGTACGGGGTGACGATCTACTACACCGCCCCCACCGCGATCCGCTCGTTCATGAAGGTCGGCCGTCAGGTCCCGGCGCAGTACGACCTGTCGAGCATCCGCCTGCTCGGATCGGTGGGCGAGCCCATCAACCCCGAGGCGTGGATGTGGTACCGCAAGGTCATCGGCGGCAAGAAGGCACCGATCGTCGACACGTGGTGGCAGACCGAGACCGGCGCGATCATGATCTCGGCGCTGCCGGGCGTCACCGAGACCAAGCCCGGATCGGCCCAGGTCGCGCTCCCCGGCATCTCGATCGACGTCGTCGACGAAGAGGGCAACCGGGTCGGCGAGGGCAACGGCGGACTTTTGGTCATCACCGAGCCGTGGCCGAGCATGCTGCGCGGCATCTGGGGCGACCCCGACCGGTTCGTCGAGACCTACTGGGAGAAGTTCCAGAAGCAGGGCTACTACTTCGCCGGCGACGGCGCGCGGCTCGACGACGACGGCGACATCTGGCTCATGGGACGCGTCGACGACGTCATGAACGTCTCGGGCCATCGCCTGTCGACGACCGAGATCGAGTCCGCGCTCGTCGCGCACGAGTCGACCGCCGAGGCGGCCGTGGTCGGCGCCTCCGACGAGACCACGGGACAGGCCGTCGTGGCGTTCGTCATCATCAAGCAGAGCTACCTCGACGCGCACTCCCCCGACGGCCTCGCGACCTCGCTCCGGCAGTGGGTCGGCGAGCAGATCGGCCCCATCGCACGCCCCCGCGACGTCTACATCGTCGGCGAGCTGCCGAAGACCCGATCGGGCAAGATCATGCGACGCCTGCTGCGGGATGTCGCCGAGGGTCGCGAGGTCGGCGACACGACGACACTCGCCGACACCGCGGTCATGTCGGTCATCAGCGCTCAGCTGAAGTAGCCCGCAGCCTCGCGCCGCCCCACGGCGGCGCGAGGCGCGTCACTCGGCGTCGCGATCGAGGCCGCGAGCCCGGATCTCCTCGATGTCGAGGTCGGCGAGGATGCGGCGTGCCACCAGATCGTCGATCGTGCCGTCGCGCCGCAGGCGCAGCAGCACCTCGCGCTTGCGATCGAGCATCGCCAGCCGGAGCCGCGTCGCCTCCTTGTGCCGGATGAGCGGCGAGCGCTGCGTGAGGTCGATGTCGTCGCTGACGGCGAGCATCTCGAGCTGCGGCGCGGGCCGGTGCCCGTCGCCATCGACCGGCCCGGGCGGCACGGGGCCCATGCGCGAGGCATCCTCGTCATCCGGCTCGCCGTCGACATCGGCATCGGCGTCGCGTTCCTCGGCGGCTCGCAGCCGCGCGACGGCCCGCGCGTTCGCCAGCTCGAGGCGCTCGTACCCCTCATGGCGCGCACGGTCGCGCACGCGGTCGCTGACCCCGTGCTCGGCGGCGAGATCGTCGAGGGCCGCCAGGGCGGCACCGGAGATCGCCCGCTGGGCGAGCTCGTACTCCTCGATCGCCGCGTCGTCGGCGGGCAGCTTCGCCCAGCGGATGACGGCGGGAAGCAGCGGCCCCTGCACGAGCAGGGTGAGCACGATGACCCCCGCGGTGACGAACACGATCGAGTCGCGCCCTTCGACCGGTTCACCCGATGCCGTCGTGATCGGCACCGAGAGGGCGATCGCGAGTGACACCGCGCCGCGGAACCCCGACACGGTGCTCACGACCCGTGAGCGATGACGGAGCGATCGGCTCGACCCGGCCGCCGGCCGCGAGAAGGGCGAGAACAGCCACTGGAAGAGGTAGCGGACGACGAACAGGGCGATCCACGCCGCAACGGTGACGAGGAGCAGGATGCCGATCTCCGACGGCGAGATCTCATGCAGCACCAGCTGCACCTCGAGCCCGATCAGCACGAACAGCGCGCCGTTGAGCAGGTACACCCCGAACGGCCACGTGGCATCGGCTGCGCGGCGCGACATGGCGGTCGTGATGCGCGGCGACACCCAGGCGACGATGAGCCCCGCGAAGACGACGGCGAGGACGCCCGATGCCTCGATCAGCTCGGCGACGAGGAAAGCGACGAAGGGGACGAGCAGCAGCGTCAGGTTGATCGTCAGGGTCGACTGCATCCGTCGCAGCGCGAGGAACGCGAGAGCGGCGACGGCGATGCCCGCCGCTGCCCCGCCGAGGTACGACAGCAGCACCATCCCCGTGATGGAGAGGGCACTGACCTGGTCGCCGAGCAGAAGCGAGACGGCGATGGCGTACAGCACGAGAGCCGTGCCGTCGTTGGTCAGGCTCTCGGCCTTGAGCTTCATGAACGTGCGGGGCGGGAGCAGTCGTCCGAGGGCGGCCACAGCGGTGGCATCAGGCGGGGCGACCGCGGCGCCGAGCACGAGCGCGGCCTCCCACGGCACGCCCAGCCACGTCGCGACCGCCGCGACGGCGAACGCCGAGGCGACGACGAGCAGAGTGCTCATCGGCACGATGTACCGGAGCGACCGGCGCACCGAGCGCAGCGACGTCGTCCAGGCCTCGCGGAACAGCAGCACCGGGAGGAAGAGCAGCAGCACCGTCTCGGGAGGCAGTTCGATCGTCCGCAGCTCGGGCACGAAGCCGAGCAGCAGCCCGATCACGAGCAGCACCAGCGGAGTGGCCACGCGCAACCGCGGAGCCAGAACGGTTCCGACCAGAAGGGCGATGCCCAGCAGAACCGTGACCTCGAGTCCCTGCATCCCTACCGCCTTTCCGCGTGGTCCACACCAGAGCGTAGGGCCGTGGACCACCTCACGGGCGGTGTTTCACCCTCGGTTCGCGATGGGCGGAGCGTCCGAGGATCAGACGAGGGCGAAGACGACCTCGACCTCGACGGGAGAATCAAGCGGCAGCACGGGAACGCCGACCGCCGACCGCGCGTGACGTCCGGCGTCGCCGAAGATCTCGCCGAGCGCTTCGCTCGCGCCGTTGATGACGCCGGGCTGTCCCGTGAACTCCGGAACGGATGCCACGAAGCCGGTCACCTTGACGACCCGAGCGAGGTTGTCGACACCGCCAGCCACGTCCGCCGCGGCGGCGATGGCGTTGAGCGCGCACTGACGAGCGAGCTGCTTGGCGGTGTCGGCCGTGACGAGCCCCTCGCTCACGCCCACCTTGCCGGTCGCGGGAAGCGAACCGTCGATCATGGGCAGCTGCCCCGAGGTGTAGACGAGTCCGTCGTGCTCGGTCGCCGGGATGTAGGCCGCGACCGGCGGGACGACCGGAGGAAGCTGGATGCCGAGTTCGGCCAGGCGTGCCGAGACGCTCATGCGCCCGTCCCCTCGAACTGCTGGGCCGCTTGATGGGCGGCACCGAGACCGGCGTTGGCCGCTCCCCCACCGACGGGCCGCTTGAAGTACGCCACGAGCCCGCCCTCGGGGCCGGGAACGACCTGCACGAGCTCCCAGCCCTGCTTGCCCCAGTTGTTCAGGATCGCCGCCGTGTTGTGGATCAGCAGGGGCGTCGTGAGGTACTCCCACGTCGTCATCGGGGCTCCGTTCTGTGGCTGTCGCTCGCGCGCCGACATGCGCGGAGGCACGCGCGCAAGGGGTGGTCCTGAGGCGGATGCCCAGGTATCTCGCTTACGATCACCCTATGCCTCACAAGAAACGCACGGCCACCGGTGTGCTCGGCGGTCTCGCCGGCCTGGTCGGCCTGAGCGCTGTGGCCGGGATCCTCGTCACCGCCACCGTGACCCCCGCCATCGCCGTGTCGGGTTACGCCGCGACCAGCGCGATCGACGTCTTCGACAACATGCCGAGCTATCTCGAAGTCGACGAGCTCATGCTGCCGACCGAGTTCTACCGCAAGGACGCCGACGGCAACGACGTCCTCATGACGCAGTTCTACGACCAGAACCGCATCCCGGTCACGTGGGACGAGGTCGCGCCGGTCATGTTCGACGCGATCACCTCGAGTGAGGACAAGAACTACTACACCCACGGCGGCGTCGACCTGCTCGGCACCGCCAGCGCCGTGTTCGGCAACCTGCGCGGCGGCGACACCCGCGGTGGCTCGTCGATCACCCAGCAGTACGTCAAGAACGTGCTGCAGCAGGCGTGCGAGAAGGAGGCCAAGTCGCAGGACGAGGTCGAGGCGTGCTTCCGCTCGACCACCGTCTCCTCCGGCACCGACGGCATCGAGCGCAAGCTGCAGGAGATGCGGTACGCGATTCAGCTCGAGAAGCGGTATCCGAAGAACGAGATCCTGCTCGGCTACCTCAACATCGCGCACTTCGGCGGCACCGTCTACGGCATCGGCGCAGCCGCGCAGTACTACTTCGGCGTGCCGGCCTCGCAGCTCACGATCGGCCAGGCCGCGGCGATCGCCGGCATGGTGCAGGAGCCGAACACGTACCGTCTCGACCGCCCCGACAGTGAGTCGAACGGCGCCGCGAACGGCTACGAGCTGACGAAGGACCGCCAGGTCTACGTGCTGAACCGCATGCTCTCCGACGGGAAGATCACGCAGGAAGAGCGGGATGCCGCCGTCGCGGAGCCCATCACCCCCAACATCCAGGAGCGCCCGCAGGGCTGCCAGCTCGCCGCCGGCGCGGAGTTCTTCTGCGAGTACGTCCGCAACATCGTCCTCGACGACCCGGCCTTCGGCGAGTCGCTCGAAGAGCGCCAGCAGAACCTGCGCCGCGGCGGCATGAAGATCTACACGACGCTCGACCCGCAGCTGCAGGATGCCGCGCTCGACGCGATGTCGGTCGTTCCCGCCACCGATGACCGCCTGAACCTCGGCGCCTCGGGTGTCCAGGTCGAGGTCGGCACCGGACGTGTGCTCTCGATGGTGCAGAACCGTCCGTTCGCGCCCGTCGCGTCGGACAACTCCACCACGCCCGTCAACTACAACGTGCGCAACCAGGACGGCGGCGGTGGTCACTCCGCGGGCTCGACCTACAAGGTGTTCAGCCTCATCAACTGGCTCGAGCAGGGTCACTCCATCAACGAAGTGATCAACGGCCGTGTCGGGAACAAGCGCGTGCTGACCAGCTGCGACGGCGCCACCCAGAACGTCCGCACCGGCAACAGCGGCCGTCAGAACGAGATCGGCAACTTCCAGAGCAGCAACGGCTACTCGGGCACCATCAAGAAGTTCACCGAAGACTCCCTCAACTCCGGCTTCCTCGCGATGGCCGAGCGCATCTCGGTGTGCTCGACCAACCAGGTCGCGATGAAGATGGGTGTCATGCAGTCCAACGGCGACCCGCTGGACGTCAACAACAACCCCTACGACGTACTCGGCTCCGCCGCGGTCGCGCCCATCGACATGGCGGAGGCGTACGCCGCAGTCGCCGGCGGCGGCATGCGCTGCGAGCCCAAGGTCATCGATCGGGCGGTGAAGTCCGACGGCACCGACATCACGCCGCAGACCAGCTGCGACCAGGCCATCTCGGCCAACGTCGCCGCCACCGCCGCCTTCGCGCTCGAGGGCGTCATGAATGCAACGGGTCAGGGCGCGCGCATCTTCGACGGCGTGCCGGTGTTCGGCAAGACCGGTATCCACGAGTACGAGCACACGTGGATGGACGGCGCGAGCACCAAGGTCGCCACCGTGGTCTGGGTCGGCAACGTCGACGGCTTCGCAAAGCTCAACGAATACCGCGTCAACGGCTGGCGTCTCGATCAGATCCGAAACGCGATCTGGCCGAAGATGCAGGGAGCGGCGAACGCCAAGTTCGGTGGCGATCGCTTCCCGACCCCGGACACGAACCTCACGAAGAACGTCCTGACGGATCTGCCGAACGTCGTGGGGCAGACCGTGGACGAGGCACGCGGCACCCTCGAGGCGGCCGGCTTCACGGTGAACGTCGCCGAGCCCACCGACTCGACCGAGCCCGAGGGCCGGATCGTGTCGCAGGACCCGGGTGCGGGCCGCGCCCCGGGCGGCACGACGGTGACCATCGCCCCGAGCAACGGTCAGGGCGCGACGGTACCGCCGGTCACGGGCAACCCGCAGGAGGCGGAACGCCAACTGCGAGCCGCGGGCTTCACGAGCGTGACGACGGCGTGTACCGAGAAGGACGACCCACCGCAGCCGACGGTGACGGGCACGAGCCCGGCAGCCGGCGAGGCGGTCGGCCGCGGCACGCAGATCACCATCGAGTACACCGCGAAGAACTGCTGATGGCAGGCGTCCACAGGACGCTCTCCACGATCGCCACCGCCGGCGCCCTGGGCGCCGGCGGTGCGATCGTCTGGGGAGTCGGCATCGAGCGCTACCTGTTCACCGCGCGGCGCCACGAGCTCCACGTGCTGCCACCGGGCAGCCCGAGTATCACCGTCCTGCACCTCTCCGATGCCCACATGGCGCCCTGGCAGAAGCGCAAGCAGCGGTGGATCGCCGAGCTCGCCGAGCAGACGCAGCCCGACCTGGTGATCAACACGGGTGACAACCTCGGGCACACCCGCGGTCTCGACGGCATCCGTCGCGCCTTCTCTCCCCTGCGAGGAGTGCCCGGGTTCTTCGTTCACGGGTCGAATGACGTATACGAGCCGAGCGGGCGAAACCCCGTGCGCTACTTCACCGGGCCCTCGAAGTACCCCCAGACCGCCGCGAAGCTCGACACCGAGGCGATGGATGCCTTCTTCATCGACGACCTCGGCTGGTCCGAGCTCGACAACGCAGCCGCTGCGGTGCGCGTCTCCGGGCTGCGGATCAATGGTGTCGGTGTCGACGACGCGCACCGCGACTGGGACGACCTCGACGCCCTCCCCGGCGCCCTGGCGGCTCTGGAAGGTCGCAAGCGCGCTGACCTGACGCTCGGCGTCACCCACGCCCCGTATCGTCGCGTGCTCGACCGTTTCGTCGACATGGGAACCGACATGATCTTCGGCGGCCACACGCACGGCGGGCAGGTCCGCATCCCCTTCTCGTCGCGCGCTCTCGTCGCCAACTGCGACATCCCGCTCGACCAGGCGCGGGGGCTCAGCACGTGGGGACCCGACGACGTGCCGCTCAACGTCAGCGCCGGCCTCGGCCACTCGATCTACGCCCCCGTACGGTTCGGCTGCCGCCCCGAGGCATCCGTCCTCACCCTGCGCGCGCGAGCGTGAGCCGATTCGTCTTCCGGACGAGATCGGGGTAAGCTTGGAGGGTTGCCACGGGGTGTGGCGCAGCTTGGTAGCGCGCGTCGTTCGGGACGACGAGGCCGCAGGTTCAAATCCTGTCACCCCGACAGCGAAGAGGCTCCGCCGCGAGGCGGGGCCTCTTTCATGCCACCGGAGAACGGAGCACGGATGCCCATCCCCCGCCTGGTCGCCTTCGACCTCGACGACACCCTCGCCCCTTCGAAGAGCGCCATCGATCCCCGCATCGGACGCCAGCTCCTGGATCTCGCGGCCCGCGTCGAGGTCGCGATCATCTCGGGCGGACAGCTCGCGCAGTTCACGGCGCAGGTCGTCGACCAGCTGCCGGAGACGGATGCCGAGCTGCTGTCGCACTTCCACCTGCTGCCGACGTGCGGCACGCAGTATTACCGCCTCTCCCCCGCCGGCATCGAGATGATCTACGCTCGGTCGCTGACCGACGACCAGAAGTCGCGCGCCCTCGCCGCGGTCGAGGAGGAAGCGCGCCGCCTCGACCTGTGGGAGAGCGAGACCTGGGGCCCGATTCTCGAGGACCGCGGATCGCAGATCACCTTCTCCGCACTGGGTCAGCAGGCTCCCGTCGACGCCAAGATGGCGTGGGATCCGACCGGCGAGAAGAAGAACGCACTCCGCGCGGCGGTGGCAGACCGCATCCCCGACCTCGAGGTGCGCGCGGGCGGGTCGACGTCCGTCGACATCACCGAGCGCGGCATCGACAAGGCCTACGGCATGACGCGTCTCATCGAGCAGTCCGGCATCCCCCAGGACGACATCCTGTTCGTCGGAGACCGCCTCGACGAGAACGGCAACGACTACCCCGTGCTCGCGATGGGCGTGGCGTGCCACGCGGTCGAGGGCTGGGAGGACACCGCCGACTTCCTCGACCAGCTCATCCCCACGCTCCCCCTGCGATGACCCGCTGACGCGGACGACATCGCGGAACGCATCCGGGCCCCGGAGCCCGCAGTCGACCGACTGCCGGCTCCGGGGCCCGTTGCTTTGCTACCCGCCGCGCGTCCCGCCGTCAGGCTCGAGACGCGGTCTTGGCGCGCGCGGCGGTGCGGCGCGGCGCTGAGCCTGCGATCGGCACGAGCCGCTGCAGTTGCGTGACGTGACGCGGCTCGAGCTCGTCGAGGCTCGAGACACCGAGCAGCTGCATCGTGCGCTCGATCTCGCTGCGGAGGATCGCGATCGTCCGGTCGACGCCCTGGCGACCGCCCGCCATCAGGCCGTAGAGGTACGCGCGCCCGATGAGCGTGAACTTCGCGCCCTGCGCGACCGAGGCGACGATGTCGGCGCCGTTCATGATGCCGGTGTCGACCATGACCGTCGCATCCTTGCCGACTTCACGCACGACCTGGGGCAGAAGGTGGAACGGCACGGGTGCACGGTCGAGCTGGCGACCACCGTGGTTCGAGAGCACGATGCCGTCGACGCCGAGGTCGATGAGACGCTTGGAGTCCTCGACGTTCTGCACGCCCTTCACGACGATCTTTCCAGGCCACATGCCGCGGATGACCTCGAGGTCGTCGTAACTGATCGTCGGGTCCATCGCGGCGTTGAGGAGCTCGCCGACGGTGCCGCCGGTCGTCGTCAGCGACGCGAACTCGAGCTTGGGTGTGGTGAGGAAGTCGATCCACCACCAGGGCCGCGGGATCGCGTTGACGATCGTGCCGACGGTCAGGGCGGGCGGGATCGAGAACCCGTTGCGCTTGTCACGCAGTCGCGCGCCGGCGACCGGGGTGTCGACGGTGAACATGAGCGTGTCGAAGCCCGCCTCCGCGGCCCGCTGCACCAGACCGTACGAGATCTCGCGATCGCGCATGACGTAGAGCTGGAACCAGTTGCGCCCATGCGGGTTGGCGGCGCGCACACCCTCGATCGAGGTCGTCCCGAGCGTCGAGAGGGTGAACGGGATGCCGGCGGCTCCCGCCGCAGATGCCCCGGCGCTCTCGCCCTCGGTCTGCATGAGGCGGGTGAACCCCGTCGGGGCGATGCCGAAGGGCAGCGCCGAACGTCCGCCGAGGATCTCCGTCGACATGTCGACCGACTCGGCCGGACGCAGGATGTCGGGGTGGAACTCGATGTCCTGGAACGCCTGGCGCGCTCGCGCGAGCGAGATCTCGCCCTCCGCGGCACCGTCGGTGTAGTCGAATGCGGCCTTGGGCGTGCGACGCTTCGCGATCGTCCGCAGGTCGTCGATCGTCAGGGCCGCTGAGAGCCGGCGACGACGACCGTTGAGGTCAGGAGCTTTGAACTGCATGAGTTCGAGCAGCTCGGGGATCTTGGGCAGCTGGCGGGTGACCATGTTTCTCCTCTGTTCCGGCAGATGGCCGAAGGGGTCGGGCCGGATGGTTCAGGCGGATTCGGGCCGGACGGGGTTCGCGGACGCGTAGTACCCGGTGATGTGATCGCGCACAGCGATGCGGGCATCCGCGACGCGCTGCTCGTCGATCGCGGCCACGATCGCGTTGTGCTCGTCGCGCAGCCGGTCGACCGCGCTGTTCCAATCAGGGATGCGCGCGGCGCCTTCGAGCACGTAGTCCTCGATCGACGAGCGGAGGCCTGCCATCATCGCCGCGACGACCTCGTTGCCCGATGCCTCGGCCAGGGCGACGTGGAACTGCGCATCGAGCGCGAGGAAGTCGGCGGGGCTGAGGCCGGGGGCATCCATCGCATGCAACGCCTCGCGCGCCCGATCGAGATCGACGTCGGACGAGCTGGCGAGCTCCCCCGCGACCCACTCCTCGAGCAGCAGACGAGTGTCGACGACATCCGAGATCGCGAAGCCCTGCGCGGCCACCTGCAGGCGGAGCAGAGCCTGCATGCCGCCGGTCGGCCGCGCGACCACGATCGCGCCGGCGCTGGGGCCCGAACCGGTCGCGGTGCGGATGAGGCCCATGACTTCGAGCACGCGCAACGCCTCTCGGACGCTCGAACGCCCGACGCCGAGCTGTGCGACGAGGTCGCGTTCGGACGGCAGCCGGTCGCCGGGACCGAGCTTGCCGGCGAGAAGATCGGACTCGATCTTCTCCAGTACGACGCGCCAGGCGCGCGCCGGGGTTCCGTCAGCCATGACGCCCCTCTCGTTGGTGGCCGGACCACGATACATCTTGTGGTCTGACCGCGCAAAGCCCGAGACGGCCGCGTCGTGAAACGTATCAGAGGCCCGACTCGTCAGGCGAGACGACCGCCCGACTCGCGGAGGTAGCACTCGGCGCACATCGACTCGTAGGTGACGCGGTCGCGGGCGAGCTCGTCGATCGCCACCTGGTCGCCCTCGAACACGAAGCGGCCGCCGACCAGACGGGCGTTGAACAGCGCCTTCCGCCCGCAGCGACAGATCGTCTTGAGCTCTTCGAGGCTGTGCGCGAGCTCCATCAAACGAGCGGATCCGGGAAAGGCCCGGGTCTGGAAATCGGTGCGGATGCCGTAGGCGAGCACCGGCACGTTCTCCTCGACCACGGTCCGGAGCAGATCGTCGACCTGCTCCGACGTCAGGAACTGCGCTTCGTCGATGAGGAGGCACGCGACATCCGCCCCCGTCTCCGCCCGCACACGCTCGCGATGGACGCCGAACACGGCTCGGAGGTCGTCGTCGCCGCCGACGAGGAAGTCGACGTCGCGCTCGACACCCAGCCGGCTGGCGATCTGCCCGGCACCCTTGGTGTCGATCTCGGGCTTCGCGAGGAGGACGTGCTGGCCGCGCTCCTCGTAGTTGTAAGCCGCCTGCAGCAGAGCCGTCGACTTGCCGGAGTTCATCGCCCCGTAACGGAAGTAGAGCTTGGCCATGCCCGTCAGGGGTTGATCGAGAGCGCTTCGGCCGTCGCCGCGATCGACGCGCGGGCCGCATCGGCGCGCGGGTTGAGCGGCTGGCCGTAGCTCGGGATGAGCTTCTTCAGCTCGGGCTCCCAGCCAGCGATGCGATCGGGGAAGCAGGTCTTCAGCAGTCCGAGCATGATGGATGCCGCGGTCGAAGCGCCCGGCGAGGCGCCCAGCAGGCCCGCGATCGAGCCATCGGCCGAGGTCACGACCTCGGTGCCGAACTGCAGCACGCCGCCCTTCTTGGGGTCCTTCTTCATGACCTGAGCGCGCTGGCCGGCCTGGATCAGCTCCCAGTCCTCGTCCTTCGCGGTCGGCATGAACACCCGAAGCGAGTCGACCTTCTTGCGGTGGTTCTTCAGCAGCTCGCCCACGAGGTACGAGATCAGGCTCGGATTGTCGACGGCGACCTTCAGCATCGGCAACAGGTTGTGCGGACGCACCTGGGCGACGATGTCGGTGATGCGACCGTTCTTGAGGAACTTCGGGCTGAACGTCGCGAACGGTCCGAACAGCAGCGAGGCTTCACCGTCGACCACGCGCGTGTCGAGGTGGGGAACCGACATCGGCGGAGCGCCGACGGAGGCCTGCGAGTACACCTTCGCCTTGTGCTGCGACACGACGGCGGGGTTCGTGGTCTTGAGGAACTGTCCGCCGATCGGGAAGACGCCGTACCCCTTGATCTCGGGGATCCCCGACTTCTGCAGCAGTTTCAGCGCCCAGCCGCCCGCGCCGACGAACACGAATCGCGCGTCGGTGTGGCCGGGGGTCCTGCCCAGGCGATTGCGCCAGAAGACTCGCCACGACCCGTCCTTCTGCCGGGTCATCGTCCGCACCTCGCGGTCGGTGATGACCTCGACGCCCTGCTCCTGCAGGTGGGAGAACAGCTGACGGGTCAGCGACCCGAAGTCGACATCCGTGCCCGCCGGAACGCGCGTCGCGGCGAACGGCTCGCCCTTGCGCCGCTCCTGCATCAGCAACGGCGCCCACTGGTTGATGACGCGCGAGTCCTCGGAGTACTCGATGCCCGCGAACAACGGCTGGTCCTTCAGCGCCTCGTAGCGCCGCTTGAGGAAGGCGACGTCCTTCTCACCGCGGACGAAGGTCATGTGAGGCGTCGCATTGATGAACGTGGAGGGCTCGTCGAGGATGCCGCGCTCGATGAGCGACGCCCACAGCTGACGGCTCTGCTGGAACTGCTCGTTGATCGTGATCGCCTTGCCGGGATCGACGGAGCCGTCCGACGCCTCGGGCGTGTAGTTCAGCTCGCACAGCGCAGCGTGGCCCGTGCCCGCGTTGTTCCACGGGTTCGAGCTCTCCTGCGCCAGATCCGACAGGCGCTCGTGCACCTCGATCTTCCAATCGGGCTGGAGCTGCTTCAGCAGCACACCGAGCGTGGCACTCATGATGCCCCCGCCGATCAGGACGACGTCGACCTTTTCACTCACGATGCACCAGTCTATCCCGGTGCGGCGGGCGTCATCCCGCCGCACCGCGGCCCCGCCTTCGCGTCAGAGGCGCTCGGCCACGATCTCCGCGATCTGCACCGCGTTCAACGCGGCGCCCTTGCGGAGGTTGTCGTTGCTGATGAAGAGAACGAGACCCTTGCCTGCCGGGGCGGACTGGTCGGCGCGGATGCGGCCCACGTAGCTCGGGTCGTTGCCGGCGGCCTGCAGGGGGGTGGGCACCTCTTCGAGCACGACGCCGGGCGCCGCCGACAGGATCTCTCGTGCCCGCTCCGGCGTGATGTCGCGCGCGAACTCGGCGTGGATCGACAGCGAGTGGCCCGTGAAGACCGGGACGCGCACGCAGGTACCGGCGACCCGCAGGTCGGGCAGCTCGAGGATCTTGCGGCTCTCGTTGCGGAGCTTTTTCTCCTCGTCGGTCTCGTTGTCGCCGTCGTCGACGAGACTGCCCGCGAACGGGATGACGTCGAACGCGATCGGCGCGATGTACTTCTCGGGCTGGGGGAAGTCGACCGCGGAGCCGTCATGCACGAGATCGAGCGTGCGGCCCTGCGCGAGGACTCCCTCGACCTGGCCGAGCAGTTCCTCGGCCCCCGCGAGGCCCGAGCCCGAGACCGCCTGATAGGTCGAGACGATGAGGCGCTCGAGGCCGGCCTCGGTGTCGAGCACCTTCAGCACGGGCATCGCGGCCATCGTGGTGCAGTTGGGGTTCGCGATGATGCCCTTGGGCGGGTTGACCGTGGCGTGGGGGTTGACCTCGCTGACGACGAGGGGAACCTCGGGATCCATGCGCCAAGCGCTGGAGTTGTCGATGACGACGGCGCCCGCCTCGGCGAACCGCGGGGCGTGCGCGCGCGAACCGGTCGCACCGGCGGAGAAGAGGGCGATGTCGATGCCGGCGGGGTCGGCGGTGGCGATGTCCTCGACGATGACGGCGTGACCGGCGAACTCGATCGAGGTCCCCGCGGAGCGAGCGGTGGCGAACAGGCGCAGCTCGCCGATCGGGAAGTTCCGCTCGACGAGGATCTCGCGCATCACCTTTCCGACCTGGCCGGTGGCGCCGACGACGGCGACGGAGAGTCCGGAATCGGAGATGCGGGTCATAGCTGTTCCTTGCGTGAAGCGGGATCGGGTTCCGGTGATTCTATCGGCGCGCCGATGCGGCTCCCGGCCACGTGACGGTCGATGACCGCGCGATTCACGCCATCTCGGGGCGGTTCCACTCCCCCGGCACGTCGAGCGCACCGTAAGCGAGCTCGACGCCGTCGGTTCCGACCGACGCCGTGCAGACGAGCAGCGACAGCGTCGGCACGCCGTAGGGGCGATTGTCGCGGATGATCGCGGCGTCATCGGTCGCCGGGGTGGCCGCGGTGTCCTGGAGCACGTCGAGCCACGGCTGCAGACCGTCCGCGCGGTCGAGATCGGGAGCGGCGGCGGCGAACTCGCCGAGCCAGCGACGGATGCGGGCCGTACGCGGATCGTCGACGTCGTCGTGGGCGATCATGTGGGTCCCGGGACCCAGCTCGACCGTCCGCAGGGTCGCGGCATCCCACATCGACACCCGGACCCCGGCGGCGGAGACGTCGACGAGATTGAAGCCGTGCGTGGACGGAGCGCCCACGGGAGGGCGACCGGCGACGGCATCCAGCACGATGCCGCCGCGCGAGAGCGCGGGCGCATCGTCCGGCAGGACATCGGCTCGGTTGAGGATGACCGCGAGACGGCGGGCTGCGGGGTCTGCTGCCAGCCAGGCGCCCCCGGCGCGACGATCGCGCACGCCGACGACCCCCGGGAACGCTTCCGGCCACCACGGACCGACCGGATCCCATGCACGCGCCGGATCCTCGTCTCGGATGGCCAGCAGCCGAACCGGACGGGTCGGATCGGCGGGCACCTGGATGACGACGGTGCACATGTGATCACTCGCTCTCGGCGCCCGACGGTCGCTCCGCGCACCCCGTCCGGGGCCGTGGGAGGATCGGGGGCATGTTCATCGTAGTCGGGGTCACCGGGGGCATCGCCGCCTACAAGAGCGTCCATCTCGTGCGTCTGCTGGTGCAAGAGGGGCACGACGTCCACGTCATTCCCACCGACGACTCGCTGCGCTTCATCGGCCTCACGACGTGGGAGGCCATCAGCCGCAACCCCGTCACGACCTCGGTGCACGACGACGTCGCCCGCGTGCGGCACGTGGCCCTGGGACAGAGTGCCGACCTCGTCATCGTCGCCCCCGCGACGGCCAACACGATCGCCGCAATGGCCGCGGGTCTGGCATCCGATCTGCTCGGCACGACGCTCCTCGCCACGACGGCCCCTGTCGCAGTCGCTCCCGCGATGCACACCGAGATGTGGCGGCATCCGGCGACGAGGGCGAACATCGCCACGCTGCGCGAGCGCGGCGTGCTGATCGTCGGCCCGGCGGACGGCCCGCTGACTGGCGGCGACAGCGGACAGGGGCGCATGTCGGAGCCGGATGACATCGTGGCGGCCGCGCTCTCGTTCGCCTCCCCCGAGACCGCCGACCTCGACGGCGTGCACGTCGCGGTCTCGACCGGGGGCACCCGCGAGCCGCTCGACCCGGTGCGGTTCCTCGGCAACCGATCCAGCGGCCGACAGGGTGCCGAGATCGCCGCGGAGGCCGCCCGACGCGGTGCGACGGTGACCCTCGTCGCGGCATCCGTCGACGCGGGGGTCCTCGACATCGTCGCGGCTCATCCGCGCGTCACGACCCGGCACGTCGAGACCGCGGCTCAGCTCGGCAAGGCGATGACGGATGCCGCCGCCACCGCGGATGTCGTAATCATGATCGCGGCCGTCGCCGACTACCGCGCTGCGCGGGTGTCGGAACACAAGCTGCGAAAGGAAGACGGGCCGCTGGCGACGATCGACCTCGTTCCCAACGACGACATCCTCGCCGGGCTCGCCGCCTCCCGCCGCGGCGGTCAGGTCATCGTCGGGTTCGCTGCCGAGACCGCCGACGAGGACCTGCTCGCACGCGCCCGACGCAAGCGCGAACGCAAGGGCGTCGACCTGCTCGTCGTGAACGAGGTCGGGTGGGATGCCGGCTTCGGTGCGGGCGAGAACACCGTCGCCGTCATCGGAGACGGTGGGGCGGTCGTCGCCGAGGCCTCAGGGCCGAAGAGCACCGTCGCTCGTGCGGTGTGGGACGCGATCGTCGCCGCCCGCGCCGCGGGCTGAGCACGTCAGCGGACCGAGCGCGATGCATCCGTCGGACACGCGGTGCTCATGAGCACTCGCGGCGCCGTACGGGCATCACCAGCACCACCGGTCCGACGGATGTATCACCGCCGGTCGGGACGTCAGCGGAGCGCGCGCTCGCGGATGAACGCGGTGAGCGCCGCGGCGTCGTCGGGCAGGTCGATGACGTGCTGCGGCGCATCGAGCATGGCCTGCAGCTCGTCGGAGTAGCTCAGCTCGACCCCGATGGCCTCGCGGATCGTCTCGGCGAACTTCTCGGGCTTGGCCGTCTCGAGGACGAGCATGATCTCACCGGGCTCGACGTACTCGCGGGCCACCGTGACGCCGTCCGCGGTGTGCGGGTCGATGATCTCGCCCGTTTCGTCGTGCACCTCGCGGATGGTCGCGAGGCGATCGGCGTGCGTCGAGGTTCCGCTGACGATGCCGAACTCGGCGGTGAAGCGAGCGAGGTCGGCGGAGAAGTCGGCGAAGCCCTGCGACTCGAGCTCGCGCCACGCCGCCACGACCCGCTCGGGGTCGCGACCGACGAGCTCGAAGATGAAGCGCTCGAGGTTCGACGCCTTGGAGATGTCCATCGACGGGCTCGAGGTCTGCAGCGTCTCCGCCGCGGAGCGGGGGCGATAGATGCCGGTGCGGAAGAACTCGTCGAGCACGTTGTTCTCGTTCGCGGCCAGCACGAGCCGGCGGATCGGAAGGCCCATCTCGCGCGCATAGAACCCGGAGAGGATGTTGCCGAAGTTGCCGGAGGGCACCGTGATCGAGACCTCGGCGTGGCCGTCCACGTCGGTGGCTCGCAGCCATGCCCAGAAGTAGTAGACGACCTGCGCCGTGATGCGCGCGAGGTTGATCGAGTTCACGGCGCCGAGGTGAAGCTCGCGCTTGACCCCGAGGTCGCCCGCGAGCTCTTTGACGAGGTTCTGACAGTCGTCGAAGACACCCTCGATGGCGATGTTGTGGATGTTGGGCTCGTCGAGTGAGAACATCTGCGCACGCTGGAACGGGCTCATGCGGCCCTGCGGCGACAGCATGAAGACGGCGATGTGCTCCTTGCCGCGCAGCGCGTACTCGGCCGCCGAGCCGGTGTCACCCGATGTGGCACCCAGCACGTTGAGAACCGAGCCGGTACGCGCGAGGGCGTGCTCGACGACCTGACCGAGGAACTGCATCGCGAGGTCCTTGAAGGCCAGCGTCGGCCCTTCCGAGAGCCCGACCAGCGTCATCCCGCCGCCGATGCGGCGCAGCGGAACGACGGCGTCGGGGAAGGGCGCATACGCGGCCTCGGTCATGCGGGCGAGGTCGTCGCGCTCGATGTCGGTGGCGAAGAGAGCGAGCACCTCGGTGGCCAGCTGCGGGTAGGTCAGCGCGCGCCAGCGCTCGAGCGTCTCGGACGAGACACGGGGCATCTCTTGCGGCACGGCGAGGCCGCCGTCGGTCGCGAGCCCCTCGAGGAGCGCGTCGCAGTACGGCAGCGGCTCAGCGCCGCCTCGGGTCGAGATGTACAGCACGCGGGCTCCTCGGGACGGGTCGGGGACGGCTTTCGATTCTCGCAGGTGGTTCGCTTGCCCGGCGACGACGCGGCTGTCGACGACCGGACGGACGTCAGCGGCCGGTGCCGGCGTAGACGACGGCTTCGGTGTCGCCGTCGAGTCCGTACGCGGTGTGCACGACGCGGGCGGCCTCGGCCAGCTCGTCGCCGCGGACGACGACGGAGATGCGGATCTCGGAGGTCGAGATCATCTCGAGGTTGACGCCGGCGTTCGACAGCGCTTCGAAGAGCGTGGCCGAGACGCCCGAATGCGTTCGCATTCCCGCGCCGACGACCGACAGCTTTCCGATCTGGTCGTCGTGCACGAGGCTCTCGAAGCCGACCTCGTTCTGCTCGCCCGCGAGGGCACGGAGCGCCATCGTCGCATCGGTCTTCGGCAGCGTGAACGAGATGTCGGTGCGCCCCGTCGCCGCGGCCGAGACGTTCTGGACGATCATGTCGACGTTCGCGCCCGACTTCGCCACGATCTTGAAGATCTCGGCGGCCTTGCCCGGAACGTCGGGCACGCCGATGACGGTGATCTTGGCCTGGCTGAGGTCGGTGGCGACGCCCGCGACGATCGGCTCTTCCATCTCTTCTTCCTTTCGGCCTTCGGGCGGCGACATCCCCGGACCGAGCACGAACGTGCCGGATCCGGAGCTGAACGTCGACCGGGCGTTGATCATGACGCCGTGACGGCGGGCGTACTCCACCGCACGGATGTAGAGGACCTTGGCGCCGTTCGCGGCGAGTTCGAGCATCTCCTCCGCCGAGACCACTCCGAGCTTGCGGGCCTTGGGCACGACGCGCGGGTCGGCGGTGTAGATGCCGTCGACGTCGCTGTAGATCTCGCAGACGTCGGCTGAGAGCGCCGCGGCGAGTGCGACGGCGGTCGTGTCGGATCCGCCGCGGCCGAGCGTCGTGATGTCGCGGGTGTCGCGGTTGAACCCTTGGAACCCCGCGACGATGACGATCGCCCCCTCGTCGAGGGCTTCGCGCAGCCGCACGGGCGTGACGTCGACGATGCGCGCGGCACCGTGCGTCGCATCCGTGATCATGCCCGCCTGGCTGCCGGTGAACGAGCGCGCCTCGAAGCCCATCGAGTGGATGGCCATCGCCAGGAGCGCCATCGAGATCCGCTCGCCCGAGCTGAGGAGCATGTCGAGCTCACGCGGGGCCGGGATCGGGGCGACCTCGTTCGCGAGATCGAGCAGCTCGTCGGTCGTGTCGCCCATCGCGCTCACCGCGACGACGACGTCGTGACCGGCGCGGCGGGTGTCGACGATGCGCTTCGCGACCCGCTTGATGCTCTCCGCGTCGGCGACGGACGACCCGCCGTACTTCTGCACGATCAATGCCATGTGGGACTCCCGGATGCCGGTGCCGGCGCGATTGCTACGGGCGCCCGGATGCCGCGCCCACCGCACCATCTTACGGAGCGTCCCATGCACCGGGCGCCATGTGACGACCGCTCACGCGCGGCACCGCGGGCACCCGGACCTAGGCTGGAACACATGGGACGCCGCTCGCTCTTCACGGCGCTGAATGCGCTCGTCCACACCCCCGATCCGGCCGCCGGACCGGCGACCGAGATGCTGCCCGTGATCGACGACGCGTTCGCCGTGCGGGTGCTCGATCTGGCGATCCGGCTCGGCGAGACGATGCTCGTGGCGGGCTCGCCCGCGAGCGAGGTGACCCTGACGATCGTGCGGGTCGCGGGCGTCTACGGTCTCGACCCGGTGCACGTCGACGTGACCTACAACTCGATCACGGTCGCCCATCACCGCAGCGGCGAGGACCGGCCGATCACGCTCATGCGGGTCGTCCGCGGCGCCGCGCCCGACCATTCCCGACTGCAGCGGCTTCAGGCGCTCGTGGCCGAGATCCGCGCGGGACTCCCCCTGGATGCCGCGGCACTGCGCTTCCGCGGCATCCGTCGGACGCCCTTCCGATACCACCAGCCCGTTGCCGTCGCCGCGCAGGCGCTGCTGGCGGTCGGTGTCGCGGTGATGTTCGGGGCGAACTGGCTCGTCATCGTGCTGTCGTTCCTCGCCGCCGGATCCGCGGCGATCACGCAGTTCCTGCTCGGCCGGGCGCGCGTGCCGTTCTTCTTCAGCCAGATCGCCGGAGCGTTCGTGCTCACGATCGTGGCAGCGGCTTCCCCCCTCCTCCGCGCGACAGGGTGGGAAGCCGCGATGACCATGCGCCCGTCGGTCATCGTCGCGTCCGGCATCGTGCTGATGCTCGCGGGACTGACCGTCGTCGGCGCGGCTCAGGACGCCATCGACGGGTTCGCGCTCACGGCCATGGGCCGCATCCTCGAGCTAGTGACGCAGACGCTCGGCGTCGTGCTCGGCATCCTCGCGGGGATCGAGACGGCCCGCGTCATCGGGCTGGGCCTCGAGGCGCCGACGGAGGCGCTACCGCTCGGACCCGTGCCGCTGCAGTTCCTCGGCGCGGGCCTGATCGCCCTCGCGGTCGCCGTGATCAACGGAGCCGGGCTGCGCATCATCGTCGTCAGCGTCGCCCTCAGCGTCGTGGCCTGGCTGGGTTACGTGGCTGCGGCCTCGCTCGGCTTCGAGACGGCGGCGGCGAGCGGTGTCGGCGCGTTCGTCGGCAGCCTCGTCGGCATCCTCGCCGCCTATCGTCTGCATGTGCCGTCCGTCGCGATCACGACAGCCGCGATCCTGCCGATGGTGCCCGGAGCCGCGGTGTTCCGCGGGCTCCTCGGCGTCGTCGAATCGGGCGACAGTCCCGCGACCCTGCTGACCGGGTTCAGCACCCTCGCGGCAGCCGCGACCGTGGGCATCGCGCTCGCGGTGGGCGCATCGCTCGGCATCTACCTCGGTCAGCCGCTCCGCGCGTCGCTCGGATCGGTCATCCGAGCGCGAGCGCGGGTGCGCTGAGCAGCCGCGAGACGCGGAACGGCCGCGTCGCGAGCGGGCGCGGGGCCCGCCGCAGACGCGGCCGTTTCGACGTGGCGGATCAGCCGAACAGAGCGGCGGCCTCCTCGTAGCGGTACAGCGGAACCGTGTTGAGCTCGCCGAGGGCCTCGTCGAACGAGACGCGGACGATATCGGTTCCCTTGAGCGAGACCATCTGACCCCACGCGCCGTCGACGAGCGCATCGGCGGCCGCGAGTCCGAGGCGCGTGGCCAACACGCGGTCGAACGCCGAGGGCGAGCCACCGCGCTGGATGTGGCCGAGCACGGTGGCGCGGGTCTCGATGCCGGTCAGGCGCTCGATCTCGGGGGCCAGCACTTCACTGATACCGCCGAGACGCGGACGGTTGAACGCGTCGAGGCCCTTGTCGCTGTATGCCTCGTCCTGGCCCGTCAGCTTGAAGCCCTCCGATACGACCACGAGCGGGGCCCGGCCCCGGTCGAAGGCCTTGGTGACCTGGGCGGTGATCTCCTCGATCGACATCGGCACCTCGGGGATGCAGATGACGTGGGCACCGGCGGCGATGCCGGCGTGCAGCGCGATCCAGCCCACGTGGCGACCCATGACCTCGGCGACCATGCAGCGCTGGTGCGAGTCACCGGTGGTGCGCAGTCGGTCCATCGCGTCGGTGGCGATGTTGACGGCGGTGTCGAAGCCGAACGAGTAGTCGGTCGCCTTCAGGTCGTTGTCGATCGTCTTGGGCACACCGAGGACGTTGATGCCGTCGTTCGCGAGACGGTTGGCAGCGGCGAGCGTGCCTTCGCCGCCGATGGCGATGATGCCGTCGATGCGGTGCTTGTCGAGGGTCGCCGCGATGTTCTCGGCGCCGCCGCGGGGGCCTTCGTACGGGTTGGTGCGGCTCGTGCCGAGGATCGTGCCGCCGACCTTGGACAGACCCTTCACCTCGTGACGGGTGAGGGGGAAGAAGTCGCCATCGACGACACCGCGCCAGCCGTCGCGGATGCCGACGAACTCGATGTTGTACGAGGTGGTGCCCTTGAGCACGACGCCTCGGATGACAGCGTTGAGTCCGGGGCAGTCGCCGCCGCTGGTGAGGATGCCGATCTTCATGGGGAGATCCTTCGTTGTTGCTCAGGGTGGAGTGTGGCGACGCTGCCTCAGGTCGAGACTATCGTCGCGACGCGAGTGCTGCCAGGCGAAGCCCACCGGAAGAACTCGCTGCCGCGGGGCGGGCGGACGTCGCATCCATCACCGACACCGGCAGACGCGCCCAGAGCGGCGCCGTCGTGGCGCGGTTCGCGTTCGTCGACGACTCGACCTTCGACTACCGCCTCATCCAGCCGTCGGACGAGTCTGGGCCGTCGTCGGCGGATGCGGATCAGTCCGCACCCAGCGCCTGGCGGAGCAGGTGCATGAGGGCCGACAGCTGCACGGAGTCGCTCGAGGTGGGATCGACGGCCTCACCGTCGAGAGCGCGGGCCGCGAGCCCCTGCTTCGAGTCGATGAGCTCGGCGATCTTGGTGTCGATGGTGTGGGCGGCGATGATCCGCCACGCGGTGACGGGCTCCTCCTGACCGATGCGGTGCACACGGTCGATCGCCTGCGTCTGCTCGGCCGCGGTCCACGACAGCTCGGCGAGGACGACGTTCGAGGCTGCCTGCATGTTCACGCCGACACCCGCGGCAGTCAGCGAGCACACCGCGATGGCGACATCGGGATCGTTGTTGAACGCGTCGATCGCGTCCTGGCGTGCGGTCGCGCTCTGATCGCCGCGCAGCGACACGGTCCGCAGCCCGGCGGCCGCGAAGTGGGCCTCGGCGGCATCCATGACGTCGATGTGCTTGGCGAAGAACACGACCTTGCCGACCGAGCGCTGCAGCTGCGCTGCGTAGTCGGCGGCGAGCACGGCCTTGGCCTGACCGATGCGGCGGACCATCGTGAAGACGTTCTCGGCACCGGTGCCGGCGGCCTTCGACTCCTCGAGCTCCTGCGTCGCGACGAGGCGCACGATGTCGGAGTCGGCCTCACCGATGAGCACACGGTCGCCGCGCGCCTCGATGATGCGGCGGTACCGAGCGGCCAGACGCTCGCCGAGCTCGTGCTCGGCCTGGCGGATCGACCGACCGTACTCGTCGTCGAGCTGCACGGGCAGGTCTGCGACGAGCTTGTCGGGAAGATCCGCGGCGACGTCCTTCTTCTTGCGGCGCACGATGCCCATCGAGATGACGGCGTCGCGGGCAGCCGGGTAGAACGCCTTGTCGGCCGGCGTGAGACCGGTCTCGTCGAGCCGCTCCATGAGGACGGGCCCGGGCTTCTCGCCGTTGGTCCACCCGAGGAAGCGCCAGATCGCGTCGAAGTCCTCGACGTCGTTGATCAGCGGGGTTCCGGTGAGGGCGAGCATGAGCGGGTCGCGGACCTGCTCGCGGATGCGGCCCGCGAGGGCGAGGACGTTCTGCGAACGCTGCGAGCCGAGGTTCTTGATGAAGTGCGCCTCGTCGACGACCATGCCGCGTAGACCGATGGATCCGAGCCACGAGAGGTGACGGTCGAGCACCTCGTAGTTGACGATGAAGACGTCGGCGAAGGCATCGATCTGATCGCCGTCGCCCGAGATCACCGTCGCGCGGCGCTGCGGCGTCCAGCGCTCGACCTCGCGGGCCCAGTTCATCTTCACCACATTCGGCACGACGGCCAGCAGCGGGTAAGCGCCGGCGACGGATGCCGCGAGCACCGACTGCGCCGTCTTGCCGAGGCCCGGCTCGTCGGCGAGGAGGAACGAGCGGTGACCGGCGCGCACCGCCTCGAGGAACCGCGACTGGTGCGGCATGATCTCGAGGCCCTTGGGCGACAGACGATCGAACTCGGGCACGGGGGGCAGGTCCATCGAGGCCGCCGCCCCGCCGGCGCCGGTCTCGAACGCCTTGTAGAGCGGGCCCATCAGCTCCCAGCCGTCGAGGCGGCGACGCGGCGTGTCGTGCGGCTTGTGCAGCTCGGGGTCGGGAGCGAGGAAGGGGTTCGACTCGCGACGTGCGAGCACCTGCGGCGGCGTGACCTGACGCTCGGCGAGCGCCGCCGGCACGACGGGCGCCTGCACCGGCACGATGTCGGTGATGATCAGCTCGTCCTCGGGCAGTTCGGCTCCCGACTCGAGCAGCCAGTCGCGCCGCATGCGCTTGGCGACCGGTGAGGTCGCCTGGTCGACCTCGAGCAGCTGGATGAGAGACGTGTCTCGCGCGGCGGTCTTGGCGAGGATGGTCGCGACACCGTCGAGTCGCTTGAGCAGCTCTGCTCGGGCAGCGGTCGAGATGTTCTCGTCGGCCTTCACCCGCGCGCGCTCCTCGCGCACCAGGAACGCGATGACCTGGAACTTCACGCGATTGGTCGGTCCGAGCTTGCCGCGCTGCGCCTTGGCCTCGACCTCGCGCACTTTGCGCGCGAGGATCGGGATCAACGGCGCGTCGTCGTCGCGTCGGGCGGACGAGGACTTTCGTCGGCGGTTGGCGGTCGCTGCGGCGGTGGCCATGGTCGGCATGCTCCTCCTGAGCCTGAGTGCCGGGATTCCGTCGTGACGGAACGTACGGGTGCCGCTCGGACGGACACCGAAGCGTCATGCGAGCGAAGGGCGATCGCGCCGGCCGGCCGCGGGCACTCGCTTCAGCGAGCTGCGGCGTCGAACCCGACGATGTCCCCGCCGACCATTCTATGCCACGACCGGCGCGCCC
This sequence comes from Microbacterium sp. F1-18, assembly GCF_052921305.1. Taxonomy (NCBI): domain Bacteria; kingdom Bacillati; phylum Actinomycetota; class Actinomycetes; order Micrococcales; family Microbacteriaceae; genus Microbacterium; species Microbacterium sp. F1-18. The sequence goes on from NZ_JBREVD010000003.1 coordinate 262,980, forward strand.
CGCGAGGTGGGCGCGGGGCGCGCCGGCGAGACCGGTCGGCTACGCGCCCCGGCGCGCGGGCCGCAGTGCCGATCGCAGCCTCAGGCTGTTGAGCACGACGAAGACGCTCGAGAACGCCATCGCGGCCGCCGCGACCATCGGGTTGAGCAGTCCGGCGACCGCCAGCGGCACCGCGGCGACGTTGTACGCGAACGCCCAGAACAGGTTTCCGCGGATGATCCCGAGGGTGCGGCGGCTGAGTTCGATGGCCTCGGCCACCGCCCGGGGGCTGCCTGCGGTCAGCGTGATGTCGCTGGCGTGCTTGGCCGCATCCGTCCCGCCGCCCATCGCGATACCGAGGTCGGCGGCGGCCAGGGCGGCGGCGTCATTGACGCCGTCGCCGACCATCGCGACCCGCTCCCCCGCCGCCTGGCGCCGTCGCACCTCGTCGAGCTTGCCCTCCGGCCGCACGTCGGCGACGACCTCGTCGATGCCCAGCTCGCGAGCCACCGCCGCGGCTGCACCAGCGTTGTCACCCGTGACCAGGACGACGGATGCACCGGTGCGGTGCAGTCGCGCCACGGCTTCGCGAGCGTCATCGCGGACACGATCCGCGACCGCGATGACCGCACGGACGGTGCCGTCCCACCCGACGGCGACGACGGACGCGCCGGATTCCGCGGCGTCGCGCGCGGCCGCGTCGAGCTCGGGGCCCGGGGCTCCCAGGCGTTCGGTGACGAAAGCCATGCTTCCCGCGGTGACATCGCGCCCATCGACCGAGCCGCGGACACCGCCTCCCGAGACCCCCGTGAACTCGGTCACCGCAGGCACCGCGCCGGCGGCGGCGACGATCGCACGTGCGATCGGGTGCTCCGAAGCCGATTCGACGGCGCCGGCCGCCCGCAGCGCCTCGTGGCGGTCGACCCCGGCCGCCGTGGCCACCGACGCGACCGACATCCGCCCTTCGGTCAGGGTGCCGGTCTTGTCCATGAGGACGACGTCGATGCGCTCGGCGGCTTCCAGGGCCTCGGGACCGGTGATCAGGATGCCGAGCTCGGCGCCACGCCCGGTGCCGACGAGGACGGCGATGGGCGTCGCGAGCCCGAGGGCGCACGGGCAGGCGATGATGAGCACCGCCACGGCGGCGGTGAACCCCGCCGCCACGGGCGCGCCTGCGACGATCCAGCCGACGAGGGTGAGCGCGGCGACGACGATGACGACGGGGACGAACACCGCCGAGACGCGGTCGGCAAGGCGCTGCACGCGGCTCTTACCCGATTGTGCCTCGTCGACCAGACGAGCCAGGTGCGCGAGACGGGTCTCGTCGCCGACCGAGGTGGCGCGAACCCGGAGACGTCCACCCGACGCGATCGTGCCCCCGGTCACCTCGGAGCCGGGTCCGACGTCGACCGGCACCGATTCGCCTGTGAGCATGCTCTCGTCGACCGCTGCTGCGCCGTCGACCACGACGCCATCCGTCGCGACCTTCCCACCGGGTCGCACGACGAACTCGTCGCCTTCCCGAAGGGTCTCGATCCCGACGCGTCGACCGTCCGGCAGCTCGACGTCGGTCGCCCCGAGCTCGAGCAGTGCGCGCAGGGCGGCTCCCGCGCGCCGCCGCGACCGCTGCTCGATGTACCGTCCGAGCAGGATGAGCACCGTGACGGCTGCGGCGACCTCGAAGTACACGAGCGATGTCGGGTCGTGCACGGGCCCGAAGAGGACGACGTCGTGACGAATGCCGATACGCCCGGCGGAGCCGAACAGCACCGCCCACAGGCTCCAGGCGAACGCGGCGAAGGTGCCGAGGGTGACGAGGGTGTCCATCGTCAGCGCGCCATGGCGCGCATTCGCGAACGTCGCGCGATGGAACGGCCAGCCCGCCCAGAACACCACCGGCGCGGTGAGGACGAGCGACACCCATTGCCATCCGGGGAACTGCCACGCGGGCACCATGCCGAGCACCACGACGGGCGTCGCCAGCACGATGCCCCAAATCAGGCGGGTGCGCAGGGTCGTCCGCCCCGGCACGTCCTCGACGTCGTGCTGGTGGCCGCCGTCGGCGTCGTGGTCCGCGTGCTGGTCGTGCTCCCCGGCGGGGTGCGGCTGCTGCCGACGCTGCGGGGCGCGGACGCGGGCGGTGTACCCGGCCTCGCCCACTGCCTCGACGAGTTCGTCGACCGACACGGCCGCAGGATGCTCCACGCGCGCCGTCTCGGTCGCGAGGTTCACCGTCGCGCGGACACCGTCCAGGCGTTGCAGACGCTTCTCGACCCGGGCGACACAGCTCGCGCACGTCATCCCCTCGATGTCGAGGACAGCGTGGCTGCTCTCCGGCCCGGCGGTGTCAGCGGACATCAGCGGCGTCCGGTCACCGTGTAGCCGGCCTCGGCCACCGCAGCCGAGACGACGTCGTCGTCGGGCGGCTGCACGGCCGTGACCGCGACGGTTCCGGCATCGACGTCGACGGCGACGTCGGAGACGCCCGGGACGAGTCCGAGTTCGCGGGTCACCGCTGCGGCGCAGTGGCCGCAGGTCATGCCCTCGACGGAGTAGGTCTGAGTCGTCATGATGATCCTCTTTCGTTCAGCGACCTCAACAGGATACCCCCCTGGGGTATTCCCGTCGATGCTCGGACATCGGGACGGCGTACGCTGAAACCATGTCCACGATCTCCGAGCGCGAGCTCGCCGCGACCCTCGACCACGCCATCCTCAAGCCCGAACTGACCCGCGAGCAGGTCGACGCCGAGCTCGACATCGCCGCCGAGTGGCAGGTCTTCTCCGTCTGCGTGCGACCCTCCGACATCCCTCATGCCGTCGCACGCCTCGAGGGCACCGGCGTCGCCGTCGGAACCGTCATCGGCTTCCCCCACGGCACCACCTCCACCGCGGCGAAGGTCGCCGAGGTCCGCCAGGCCGCCGCCGACGGCGCCTCGGAGTTCGACATGGTCGTCAACATCGCCGCGCTGCGGTCGGGCTTCGACGACGTCGTCGTCGACGACATCCGAGCCGTGGTCGAGGCCGCCGAGGGCAAGATCGTCAAGGTCATCCTCGAGACCAGCCTCCTCGACGACGAGCAGATCGCACGCGGCAGCCGTCTGACCGAGGCCGGCGGCGCCGACTTCGTCAAGACCTCGACCGGGTTCGCCGGCGGCGGCGCGACGGTCGCCCACGTCCGGCTGATGCGCGAGAACGTCGGCGAAGCCGTGCAGGTCAAGGCGTCCGGCGGCGTGCGCAGCTTCGCCGATGCCGTCGCGATGCTCGATGCGGGCGCGACGCGCCTCGGTACGAGCGGCAGCGCGACGATCCTCGGCGAAGCGCGCCGACTCGAAGCCGGTGGCGAGGCCACCGGCGCAGTCGACGAATCGTCGTACTGACCCTCGCGGGCTCCGGCCCGCTCCGGTGCGCGAGGCGCTGTCCTCAGGCGAGCGCCTCGCGCACCCGGACGACATCGTCGGCCATCTGCTCGATCAGCGCGGGAATGCCCGCGAAAGCGACCATCCCGCGGATACGGGCTGTGAAGCGCACCTCGACGCGGTGACCGTAGAGGTCGAGATCGGTCTCGTCGAGCACGTACGCCTCGACCTGGCGCTGCGGCACGTCGTCGAACGTGGGGTTGGTGCCCACGGAGATCGCCGCCGGATAGCGGATGACGCTCGCGGGCAGCATCCCGTCGGCTCCGGGCATTCCGAGATCGACCAGCCAGCCCGCGTACACACCGTCCGCCGGGATGAAGCCCGCGGCGTCGGTCGCCAGGTTCGCGGTCGGATACCCGAGCTCGCGGCCCCGCTTCAGCCCGTGCACGACCTCCGCTTCGACCGCGTGGGGTCTGCCCAGGAGGCGAGCGGCACCCGCGACGTCGCCCGCCGCGAGCAGGTCGCGCACCCAGGTCGACGACACGCGACGACCGGCGTCGCGTGCGCGGACGTCTGTGACGACGTCGACGTCGAATCCGTGCTCACGCCCGAGAGCGGTGAGCACGTCGGGATCCCCTTCGCCGCCGCGTCCGAACCGGAAGTCGTCGCCGATGAGCACTCCGACGGCGCCGAGAGCGCGCACGAGGATGCCCTCGACGAAGTCGCGTGCCGAGAGCGCGGCGAGCTCGGCGTCGAATCGCAGCACGAGGACGGCGTCGACACCCGCCGCAGCGAGAAGACCGATCTTCTGATCGAGCGCGACGAGCGGCTCGGGGCAGAGCTCCGGACGCAGCAGGCTGAGCGGATTGCGGTCGAAGGTAACCGCGACCACGCGCGCACCGCGGGCCGCGGCGTCGACCCGGGCCCGGTCGATGACGGCGCGGTGTCCGGAGTGCACGCCGTCGAATTTGCCGATGGCCACGACGCTCGGACCGAAGTCCGCGGGCACCTCGGCGGGGTCTCGATACACGGTCACCATGACGATCCCTCCAGGACGGCCGGACGCTCGTCGCGGTCCGCTGCGCCGTCGCGATGCGACACGAGCCACCAGATGCCCACGAAGGGCAGGGCGAGTGGAACCCAGAAGTACCCGAAGCCGTAGCCCGACCACACCGTGGCGTCGTGCGAGAACAGTTCGGGCAGCACGAGGCTGAGCGTACCGACGACGAGGACTCCCACCAGTTCGAAGCAGATCGCGACCCACGCGACGGCATACCAGGCGCGCGAGCTCGATTTCACGAGCGCCACCGTCGCCAGCACGTACACGAGCGCGGCTGCCGCCGACAGCGAGTACGCCAGCGGGGCGTTGGCGAAGTCCTCGACGATCTGCACGAATGAGCGTCCCGTCGCGGCGAGCGCCATGACGGCGTACACGACCACCAGGACGCGGCCGATGCCGGTCATTCGAGGGCGGGGATGATCCATGACCTCACCAATGATAGGCGGCGCGCGGGCGGCTTCAGACGACCTGAACCGTCCAGATCACCTGCATCCGCCACACCATGATCGCCACGGACAGGGCGGCGACACCGAGGATGACGGTGCTCCAGCGGCTGCGTTCGATGAGGGCCCAGAACACAGCGGCCGGCGGCAGCAGCACGGCCGAGACGAGATACACCCAGAACTCCAGCAGGCTGCCCGACGGCGCATTGCCCGCCAGCGGGGCGATGATCGCGACGACGACCTGGGCGATCAGAAGCACTTCGACGAGGGCGAGCGCTCCGACCGAGAGGTCGCTCGGGCGGCGGTTCGCGAGACCGAGCACCGTGCAGAGCAGGCCCGCGGCGACCGCCACGGCGACCTGAACGATGGTGAAGACCGTGATCATGCGTCCTCCGCCATGTTCATGAGGCTCTTGACGTCATCGCCGCGACGCTCGACGATCCCCACGAGCCGGCCGTCGGGATCGATCGCAGCGGGATGCGGCGCCGACAGGCGCGCGGCTGCTCCGACGAGTCGCTTGCCGTGACGCAGGTCGCGGGCCTCGTCGGCGCTCACGTCGAAGGCGCCGAGCACGGTCGCGGCGACATCCGCATCGCGCAGGAGTTCGAGGTCCGGGACGATCTCGGTCACGGCATCCGACACGTCGAAGGGTCCGATGCGGGTGCGCCGGAGCGCCGTGAGGTGACCGCCCACGTCGAGGGCGGCGCCGAGATCGCGGGCCAGGGCGCGAATGTAGGTGCCGCTCGTGCAGTCGACGACGACGTCGACGTCGATCGCTCGGGATGGCCCGCCTTCGCGGGCGGGAGTGACGTCGAGCGCGACCTCGCGGACCTCCCGCACATCGAAGCGTGAGACGGTGACCCGTCGCGCCTTCAGCTCGACCTCTTGCCCCGCGCGCGCCAGGTCGTACGCCCGCTTCCCGCCGACCTTGATCGCCGACACCCGACTCGGCACCTGATCTATCGCGCCGGTGAGCGCCGCGATGCCGCGATCGATGCCCGCACGGTCGACGGCGGCCAGCGCGGCATCCGTCGCGTGCCTGGTCACCGCGCCGTCGGCATCGTCGGAGTCCGTCGAGACGCCGAGGCGGATCGTCGCCTCGTAGGTCTTGTCGAGGCCGACGATGTAGGTCAGCAGGCGGGTCGCCGCTCCCACGCCGAGCACCAGCAGCCCCGTCGCCATCGGGTCGAGCGTGCCGGCGTGGCCGATCTTGCGGGTGCCGAGGGCTCGGCGGGCTCGGGAGACGACGTCGTGACTGGTCATCCCGCCCGACTTGTCGACGAGCAGGATGCCGCGGGGCGCGGTTTCGGGCATGCCTCCAGCCTACGGCGACGCCCCGCGCGCCCCGGCCCGGCGCCCACCGCCGACGCTTCGGGCGCAGTTCGTCGCACCGGGCGCGGTTTCATCTGCGCCCGAAGCTCGGAACTGCGCCTCACCCCACGCGCGCCGGTCCCGCGCGATCAGTCCAGCGCCAGCTCGACGGTCGCGAACGAGTGCGGCGGCATCGTCACGACCAGCTCACCGTCGTCGAGGGCGGTCGCGAGGGGCCGCGGCTCGACACGGTCGGGGACGTCGGCATCGTTGAACGTCGTGGCGCTGTCGGCTCCCAGTACACGGGCTCGCGTCACGCGGGCACCGCGGCCGCGCAGGTCGATGCGCACCTCGCACTCCTCATCCGCCGACAGATGGGTGAGCGAGATGAGCGCCGACCCCTCCTTCGTCGAGGCCGACATCGACACCAACGGCAGCTCCCCGCCTCGCGCCGCCGTGGTCGGGGCGTCGAGCATGTGAGCGCCGAGCGCTCGGGCGTCCTGGTGCCCCTTGTTCATCTCGAACACGTGGTAGGTCGGGGTGAGGACGAGCTTGTCGCCGTCGGTGAGGATCATCGCCTGCAGCACGTTGACGGTCTGGGCGATGTTGGCCATCGAGATGCGCCGCGCATAGCGGTGGAAGATGTCGAAGTGGATGCCGGCCACGAGCGCGTCGCGGATCGTATTCTGCTGGAACAGGAAGCCCGGGTTCGTCCCCTTCTCGGCGTTCCACCACGTGCCCCACTCGTCGCAGACGAGGCTCACCCGGTTGTCGGGGTCGTACGAGTCCATGACCGCGACGTGCCCGCGCACGACCCGCTCGAAGTCGAGCGCGTAGGCCATCGTGTCGTAGAACTGCGCGTCGGTGAAGGTCGTCGCGTCCTCGCGGTTGATGCCCGATCCGGTGTGCGTGTAGTAGTGGAACGAGATCGCCTGGTACGGGTGCTTGTCGTACAGGTTCGCGGCGTGCGATTCGACGAGCGACTTCACCAGCACGCGCGTCCACTCGAAGTCGTCCTCGTTGGCACCGGCGGCAATCAGCGTCAACGTGTTCTCGCCGTGGTCGTGGCAGTAGGTCGCGTAGCGCCGCGCCTCTTCCGCATAGAACTCCGGTGACAGATTGCCCCCGCACCCCCAGGGCTCGTTGCCGATGCCCCAGAACGGCACGCGCCAGGGCTCGTCACGTCCGTTCTCGCGGCGCAGACGCGCCATGGGGCTGTCGTCGTCGCGCGTGAGGTATTCGACCCACTCCGACATCTCCTGCACCGTGCCGCTGCCGACGTTGCCGTTGACGTAGGCCTCGGTGCCGAGCAAGTCGCACAGGTCCATGAACTCATGGGTTCCGAAGTGGTTGCTCTCGACGACGTCGCCCCAGTTCGTGTTGGCGATCTTCGGCCGCTGCTCGCGCGGACCGATGCCGTCGCGCCAGTGGTACGTGTCGGCGAAGCATCCGCCCGGCCAGCGCAGATTCGGGATGTCGAGCGCGCGGAGCGCTTCGACGATGTCGGTCCGGATGCCGCGGATGTTGGGGATCGCCGAATCCTCGCCGACCCAGAATCCGTCGTAGATGCAGCGGCCGAGGTGCTCGGCGAAGTGCCCGTAGATGTGGCGGCTGATGCGATCGCCGACGACGTCGAGGTCGATGACCGCACGGGCGGACGAGGTCATGTGGTTCTCCAGTGCTCGTGCTCGGTGAGCGGGACCAGCGGAGGACGCTCCGCGGTCGTGGTCAGGGTGATGCGGCGGCCGTCTCGGGCCGATCGGGTGAGGGCGCTCATGATCTCGAGGACGTGCAGGGCGACCTCGCCGCTCGCACGTCCGGCGCCCGGGCCCCCGCGCACGAAGTCGAAAACCCCGATACCGCGACCCGCGCCGCGGTATCCCGCGCGCGGTGCGATCGCCGTCCACTCCCCGGCACGCGGTCGACGCAGGGTCACGTCGCCGTCGAAGAAGTTGGGGTCGGGCAGGGTCAGCGACGCGCTCTCACCGTGCACCTCGATCGGCGCGGCGTGCGTCGCGGCGGCGTCGAAGCTGAAGGTGACCGTCGACACCGCACCGCCGGCGTGCTCCAGCACACCGGTGACATGCGTGTCGATCTCGACGGGGATGCGCTCCCCCGCTCGCGGGCCCGAGCCGATCGTGCGCTCATCGCGCGATCGCGACGACGCACCCGACACGCTGACGACGGGCCCCAGCACGTGGAACAGCGCGGTGAGGTAATACGGCCCCATGTCGTAGAGCGGCCCGCCGCCCTCGCGGTAGTAGAAGTCGGGATGCGGGTGCCAGGCCTCATGGCCCGACGACAGCCACGTCGCGACGGCTGCGACCGGTCGGCCGATCTCACCGGCATCCACGACCGCTCGCGCGGTCTGCACACCGGACCCGAGCACGGTGTCGGGGGCGCCACCGACCCACGCGCCGTTCGCGCCGGCCATGACGCCGAGCGCTTCGTCGAACGTGGCGGCCAGCGGCTTCTCGCCGTAGACGTTCTTGCCGGCGGCGAGCGCGGCACGCGCCACTTCGCCGTGCGCCGCGGGAATCGTCAGGTTCAGCACGGTCTGCACGGCTGGGTCAGCGACGAGCTCGGCCACCGACAGGGCACGGGCACCGGGGAACCTCTCGGCGACCGCCTGGGCGCGGTCGGCGTCGAGGTCTGCCGCCGCCGCGATACGGACGGCGGGGTGATCGCCCAGCGTCTCGAGATACTGGCCCGAGATGACCCCGAGGCCGACTACACCGATGCCGTGCGGCTCGCCCACAGCATCCCCCTTTCGATGATGGTGCGGACGTTGACGTCGCGCAGCACGACGAGGCTGTGCCCCGGCGTCGCGACGAAGATGCGGCCCTGTCCCCACTCGCGCGTCCAGACGGCGGGCGAGGTGATGGGGCGGTGCCACGGGTGGTAGGGCTGCACGGGATGCGTCGTCGTCGCGAGCACGTCGTTGAGGTCGTCGGAGAGCACCCAGTACTGCTCCGTGCGCAGCGTGAAGTCTTCGAGACCGGCCATGATCTCCGAGCGGCGACCCGCCTCGGTGAGGTCGACGGTGTAGCAGAGGTAGTTGTCGGTCTCGTCGCCGACGCGGGCGTCGGGGTGCTTCGCGGGGTGCGTCGCGAACTGTCCGCCGATGAGCTGGAGGTAGTCGGAGTTGTCGCGGTACGAGTCGGCGATGCCGCCGTGCCAGCCCGCCAGTCCGGTTCCCCGCTCGACCGCGTCGCGCAGGCCCGCGAAGGCCTCGCGCGAGATCTTCGACATTGTGACGGACTGCACGATCAGGTCGGTGCGCTCCATCGTCGCGCGGTCGGTGTAGACCTCGTTGTCCTCTTCGATGCGGACCTCGAAGCCGTTCTCCTCGAGGAACGGGACGAAGAGGTTCGTGGCCTCGACGGGCTTGTGCCCTTCCCATCCGCCTCGGACGATGAGCGCCTGTCTCGCGGTCATGAGCTGACCCCTTCCACTCGGATGCTTCTGCTGTCGGTTGACGCGCTCTCCTCGACCGCCGCGAGGACGCGCTGCACCTGCGCCGCTTCGGCGAACGACGGATGCGCCTCGACCTCGCCCGCGACGGCACGGACGAAGTCGACGCTCTGATGCGTGAACAGGTGCTCGTATCCGAGCCCGTGTCCCGCCGGCCACCAGGCTCCTGCGTAGGGATGCTCGGGCTCGGTAGCGTCGATGCGCCGGAAACCCTGCTCACCGGCGGGCAGTGTCGCGTCGGCGAAGAGCAGGTCGTTCAGGTGTGAGAAGTCGAAGGCGACCGCTCCGCGGTCACCGCTGATCTCGATGCGGTTGGCGTTGCGGTGTCCCGTGGCCATGCGCGTCGCCTCGAAGACGCCGAGCGCACCATCGGAGAAGGATGCCGTGAACGCCGCGGCGTCGTCGACGGTCACGTGCTCGGTCGCGGCACCGGCACCCGCACGACCGCCGAGCCCGACGCGTTCGTCGAGGACGGGGCGCTCGTCGACGAAGGTGCGCAGGACGCCCGAGACGCTCGTGATGCGCGCTCCCGTGAGCCACTGGGCGGTGTCGATGCTGTGCGCGCCGATGTCGCCGAGCGCGCCCGATCCCGCGCGTTCGCGATCGAGGCGCCAGGTGAACGGCGCGTCCGGATCGGTGAGCCAGTCCTGCAGGTACTGCGCGCGCACGTGCCGGATCCGGCCGATGCGTCCTTCTTCGATCAAGCGTCGCGCCAGAGCGAGGGCGGGCGTTCGGCGGTAGCTGAAGCCGCACATGGCGACGACTCCGCGCGAGGCCGCAGCAGCGGCGGCATCCGTCATCCGATCGGCGTCGGCGACGTCGTTGGCCAGCGGCTTCTCGCACAGCACGTGCAGACCGGCGTCGAGCGCGGCGAGCGCGATCTCGGCATGGGTGTCGCCGGGGGTGCAGATGTCGACGGCGTCGATGTCGTCGCGTGCGATGACGCTGCGCCAGTCGTCGCTCGACTCGGCGATACCGAAGCGTGACGCGGCGTCGGCGGCGCGCTGCGCGTCGCTTCCCGCGAGCACGACGACCTCCGGCTCGATCGAAAGGTCGAAGAAGCGCGGAGCGGTGCGCCAGGCGTGCGCGTGCATCCGTCCCATGAACCCGGTTCCGATGATCGCGATGCGCAATCGTCTCGACATCCTCGTCTCCCTCCGCACCGGTGCGTGTGATCGCGGACCACGATGTCACAGCCTCTCGACGCGGACGGCGCGGTTTGCGCAAAATAGGGAATATGCCCGCTACCCGCCCGAGCCTCACCGACGTCGCCGCAGCAGCCGGGGTCAGCGTGGCGACCGTCTCGCGGGCGCTGCGCGGTCGCGGCGAGCTGTCGCCCGAGACCCGTACACGCGTGCTCGCAGCCGCCGAGCAGCTCGGCTACGCGCGCAACGGCACCCCGCGGGGCCGACCCCGCGGCGGGACGTCTCGCATCTTCGATCTGGTTCTCGGCCATTTCCACGACCCCTACACCGACGAGGTCGTCGCGGGCGCGCACACCGCGGCCTCGCGCCTGAACTACGATCTCGTCCTCACCGCCGAGCGCGACGATCCCGATGACGACTGGCCGGCCCGCATCCGCTCCCGAGGGTCGGCGGGGGTCGTGCTCGGTCTCATCCTTCCCACGACGGCGCAGCTGGAGATCATGCACGGCGCCGGCATCCCCGTCGTGCTGCTCGAGCCGCCGTCGGGTACCACCCAGCATGTGCCGAGCGTGCGGAACACCGATCACGCGGGCGGCTCGGCGGCGGCCGAGCATCTCCTCGCACAGGGCGCCCGCCGCTTCATCGTGATCGGCGGGGCACCGTCGTACCGGTACGGCCGCGCGCGGATCGAGGGCTTCCTCTCGGCGCTCGACGAGGCGGCGCCGGGGGCGCCTCGCGTTCTGACGACGGCTGACTGGGGCGCGGCGGACGCGCGGCGGGCATGCGCCGCAGCGCTCGACGACCTCGGCGGCGACGGTCCCATCGGGCTGTTCGCCTGCTCCGACGAGATGGCCGCCGGCGCCTACCGGGCCATCGCCGAAGCGGGACTCGCCGTGGGGCGCCACGTCCTCGTCGTGGGGTACGACGACGTACGCGGGGCGCGGTGGCTGCACCCCCCGCTCACCACCATCCGCCAGCCCATCCGCGAGATGGCGGCCGCGGCCGTCACGCTCCTGGCGCAGATGGCCGGCGGTGCACAGCTCGCCGACGAAGTGGTCGAGCTGCCGACGGTCCTCGTAGCCCGCGGCTCGACCGGCCGCCCGCGCTGACCGGCCGTGCCGCCGAGGCGGCTCACGCGGGCGTGACGACCGGGAAGTAGACCGCGAAACGCTCGTCGACGACCTCGTTCAGCGGCACGAAACGGATGCCGGCCGAGCGCCCGACACTGCGGTACCGCGTGAGCCACTGCGACCATTGGCGTTCGTCGTCCGCCGCGAGCAGCGTCGTCGGGTCGCAGACGTCGCCGACGAGCGGCGTCTCCCGGTCGACGAGCCCCGCGAGGACCACGCCACCCTCGACGAAGGCGACGGTGGCGGGCTCGTCGGGAAGCGGCACCGTCCGCAGCTCGAATCCGAAACCCAGCTCGACCTCGGTTCGCCCGCCGGGATGATCGATCTCGATGAAGCGATCACGGTGCACCGCGGCCGCTTCCGACCGGACATCCACGTCACCCACGGTCCAGGCGGGCACGCGCATCCGCACGCGACCGCTCACCGTCGGCGCTGATTCGATCACGACCGAGACCCGCAGCGCGTGCGGCCGATGCGTCGATCCGCCGGGGCCCGCGTTTGCATCGGGACCGACGTACAGCGCGTCGTCGAGGGTGCGCACCTCGACCGCGAGTTCGCCGGATGGCGTGTCGATGTCGGCGCGGACGGGGATGTACTGAGCGATCGTGACGGCTTCGGCGTCGGCGTACACCGCCAGCGACGCGTGGCGCGTGTGCGCCTGCACGAGCGTGCCGTGGCAGCACCAGAAATCCTCCGTGGGCGATCCCCACTCCTTGCGTGCTCCGCTCTGCAGCGGCAGGAAGTAGCTCACCATGCCGGTGCCGGGATGCTGCTGCGCGAGGATGCCGTTGACCAGATTCGCCTCGATGTAATCGAGGTACGACGCATCACCGGTCCATCGGTAGAGCACGTCCGCGAGCCGGATCATGTTGTAGACCGCGCAGTGCTCCTGCGTCTTCGCGCCTCGCCGTGCAGCGAAGGAGAACGGCGGCGTCCAGATCTCGCCCGAGGTCTGTCCCCCGGTGCAGAAGGTCCCGCGGCGGGCGACGGCCCAGTCCCAGTACGCCTCGACGATGCGGCGCCAGCGCTCCTCGCCGGTGACCTCGAACGCCCGTGCGGCGCCGAGCACCTCGGGGATCGTCGTGTTGGCGTGCATGTTGGTCAACATGTCCTCGCCCGCCAGCAGACCGTCGAAGAGCGACCGGTGGTCGTATCGATCGAGCAGGTCGCGGTAGAGGTCGTCATCGCCGGTGGCTTCGAGCAGGTCGGCCCAGACTTCGAGCATGCCGCCCGTCTCGACTTCGAGGAGGGCCTGGAACTCCTCGCGCCCGAACGCCCGAACCCATTCCGCGAGCACCCCGGCAGCACGGTGGGCGATACGCAGGGCGCGCTCGTCGCCGAGGTCTCGGTGGACGTCGACCAGACCCATGAAGGTCTTGTGGATGTTGTACTGCGGCGCCCACACCTCGCGACCTTCGGCGAGCCGGCGCAGGAACGTCCGCGGGATACCGAACACCCATCCCTCGCCCGCGTCCTGACAGGCCTCGAGCTCGTCGAGCACCACTGACAGCTTGCCGCGCAGCACCGGGTCGCCGGTGACGGCGACCTCGCGCGCGGCAGCCGACATCCAGTGGCCGACGAAGTGTCCCCGCAAGAGGGCACCGGGCGTCTCCCACCCCCAGTGGCGTCCCCAGCCGCTCTCGACTCCCGGGGTGACCGAGGGCTTCAGGTGCCAGGCCTGATCGCCGATGCCCGCCTCGATGCGGTGGTTCTGCACGAGAGCGCGTTCGTCGAGCGATACGAGATAGTCGCGATTGACGCGACGACGGCGATCGTAGGTACCCGGCAGCAGCCGGACGCTGTCCGGCGCGAGAGCGGATGTGGTCATGGTTGTGCCATCTCCTTCGATGTGCTGAGATCGATCTCTGACTGTACCGCCCGAGCGATGTCAGCAGAATAGGAGCATGGATTCCATGCGCGTGATCCACCTCAGTGCCGAGGACGTCTCCGTCGTCATCGCGACGACCGATGATGGGATGCCGGAGATCGTCCATTGGGGCGCGGCCCTGACATCGTCGGAGCCCGACCTCCTCACGTTCGTCGCAGCTGAGAGGAGGAGCGGGATCGACGGCGATTCCGACGTTCCGTACCGCGCGAGTGTGCTCCCGGAGCACAGCCGCGGGTGGTTCGGGGCGCCGGGGCTCTCGGCACATCGAGGAGGCTCGGGATGGGCGCCGCGCTTCGCACTGCGCTCGCTCGCCGTCGATGGCACCGAAGCCGGACCAGGCGTGACCTCGGCGGGGGCAGGGCAGGTCCGCGCGGTTCTTGACGATGACGACACCGAGATCGAGCTCACGCTAGAGATCGATCTCACGCGCGATGGCCTCCTCCGCACCCGCGCGCGAGTCCGAAACACCGCGATCGCCGCGACGACCCCCGCGCCTCTCGAGGTCCAGGCACTCGCCGTCGCCCTTCCGGTGCCGACATGGGCGCAGGAGGTCCTCGACTTCACCGGTCGGTGGGGGCACGAACGCATCCCGCAGCGGCATCCGGTCGTCCGCGGCGACCACACGCGCACCTCCCGGCGCGGACGAACCGGCCTCGACGCGACGCTCGTGCAGGCCGTCGGCACGCCCGGCTTCTCCGCGGACGCCGGCGAGGTGTGGATCGGACACGTCGGATTCAGCGGGAACCACGAGCACACCGTCGAGCGCACCGACGGGCGCCTGCACTTCCGGGGCGGCGAGTCGCTCCTCCCCGGCGAGATCCGGTTGGCGCCCGGCGAGGAGTACGCCGGACCCTGGGTGTTCGGCAGCTACGGATACGGTCTCGACGACGCTGCAGCTCGCTTCCACGCTCACCTGCGCGCACTCTCGCGTTCCTCACGCCGCCCCCGTCCCGTCACGATGAACGTCTGGGAGGCGGTGTACTTCGATCACGACCACCGTGTGCTCGTCGACCTGGCGGGCCGCGCGGCGGAGCTCGGCGTCGAACGCTACGTTCTCGACGACGGCTGGTTCCGCGGGCGCAACGACGACCGCGCCGGGCTCGGCGACTGGTCACCCGACCCCGTCGCCTGGCCCGACGGCCTCCGTCCGCTGGCCGACGAGGTCCGTGCGCTCGGCATGGAGTTCGGGCTCTGGGTGGAGCCCGAGATGATCAACGAGGACTCCGACCTCGCCCGCGCGCACCCCGAATGGATCCTGCGGGCTGGGCCCGAGCTTCCCCCGCGCTACCGGTTCCAGCAGGTGCTCGACCTCACACAGCCCGCCGCGTTCGACCACGTCCTGGGAGTGCTCGACGGGCTCATCGAGGACGTCGGTGTGAGCTACCTCAAGTGGGATCACAACCGCGACCTCATCGCCGCAGGGCACCCCGCCTCGGGCGCCCCCGCGGTCCACGAGCAGACCCTTGCGGTGTACCGACTCATCGATGAACTCCGCCGTCGTCACCCCGACCTCGAGATCGAGAGCTGCGCCTCGGGCGGCGGACGGGTCGACCTGGGCATCCTCGAGCGGACCGACCGGATCCATCCGTCCGACAGCCATGACCCGCACGACCGTTTCGGCATCCTGCGGTGGACGGGCCTGCTGGTGCCCCCGGAGATGATGGGATCGCACGTCGCCTCCCCCGTGTCGAGCGTCACGGGACGCACCCACGACCTGCAGTTCCGGTGCGCCGTGGCTTTCCTCGGCCACTTCGGCATCGAATGGGACATCCGCGATCTCGACGAGCACGACCGGCGCGTCCTCGGCGACTGGATCGCGCGGTACCGCCGGCACCGCGACCTCATCGCGTCGGGGCGAACCGTCGGGTCGGGCGAGCTCGACACCGCGGCTCCGCAGGTGCGCGGGGTCGTCGCGCCCGACCGGTCCGAGGCGCTGTTCACGATCGTCACTCCGACGACCTCGCCCGACACGATCGCGCGCGTCCGGTTCCCCGGTCTGTCGATCGATCGGAGCTACCGCGTGTCGGTGAGCGGCTCCGAGTCGTTCGGACCGCCCTGGCAGGTTCCCGCCTGGCTCCGAGAGAGCCCGCCGCTCGGTGGTGGCGGGACCGGAACCGGCCCGGTCATCGCGGGTGCCGTGCTCTCGCGGGTCGGGCTGGAGTTCCCGACCTTCCACCCCGATCGCGCGGCCGTCGTGCACCTCGCGGCGGTGACGCCATCGTGATCGCCGAGCGCCGGGCCGCGGCATCCCGACCCCCGATGGGGTGGAACAGCTGGGACTGCTTCGGGTCGTCCGTGACGGAGGCCGAGGTCCTGGCGAACGCGGAATATGCCGCCGAGCATCTGCTCAGCTTCGGGTGGGACACGATCGTCGTCGACATCCAGTGGTACGAACCCGATCCGGGCGCGCACGACTATCGAGAGGTCTCACGGCCGCTGCTCGACGCATGGGGCCGGCCGCTGCCCGCGCCCGAACGCTTCCCTTCCGCGGCGGACGGGAGCTTCCGCCCCCTCGCCGACCGCATCCACGAGCTCGGCCTGCGCTTCGGCGTTCATCTCATGCGGGGCGTCCCGCGCGCCGCAGCAGACGCGGCCCTGCCCGTCTCGGGTCACCCCGACGCGACGTGCGACGCGATCGCCGACCGCTCGAATGCCTGCGTGTGGAACCCCGACAACTACGGCGTCGACATGACCGCGCCCGGAGCCCAGGAATACTACGACTCGGTCATGGCGCAGCTGGCGGCCTGGGGCGTCGACTTCGTCAAGCTCGATGACGTGCTCTACCCGCCCGTCGAGACGGCCGAGATCGCCGCGATCTCACGCGCGATCGATCGGTCGGGACGGGCGATGGTCCTGAGCCTGTCGCCTGGCAAGCGACTGTCGCTCGCGCACCTCGACACCCTCCGGGATCACGGTCAGATGTGGCGGATCTCCGACGACTTCTGGGACGACTGGCCCCAGGTGGTCGAACAGTTCCAGCGCGCGGCCCGCTGGGCCCCGTTCCAGCAGCGCGGGGCATGGGCGGATGCCGACATGCTCCCCTTCGGCCGCATCGGCGTGCGCGGGCACGTCGGCGAGGATCGTCTGAGCCGCCTCACGGTCGAGGAGCAGCGCACCGTCATGACGTTGTGGAGCATGATGCGCTCTCCGTTGATGATGGGCGGCCACCTCCCCGACACCCCGCCCGAGACGCTCGACCTCCTGCGCAACGCCGGGGTCCTCGCGCTGCGTGACGGCGAAGAGTCGCGCGAGATCGTGCGCGACGGCGACCTCGTCATCTGGAGCGCGCGGGTGGGCGCACGCGCCTACCGCGCGGTCTTCTGGCTCGGCGACGACACTCAGGATCTCGTCGTCCACCTCGCCGATCTCGGGGTCGGCGCCGCGGGGACGGGTTCGTGCACGGACGTGTGGAGCGGCGACCCCGTCGAAATCGCCGAAGGACGCGTCATGCTGACGGTGCCCGGTCACGGCACGCGCCTGCTCGTCTTCGACTGACCGTCGGGCGGCGCGGCCCCGCCCGACGGCGAGCCGACGCAAACGGCTGCCAATCCCCCGCCGACACGACCATTCACGTCGGGTCGGCGACCATCGACGACCCGCGCTCCCCTCCGGCACGCGAGCCGACGCAAACGGCTGCCAACTCGCCGCTGACACGACCATTCCGTCGGGCCGGCGTCGGGCTGGCGTCGGGCCGGCGTCGGGCCGGCGTCGGGCCGGCGTCGGGCTGGCGTCGGGCTGGCGTTGGGCCGGCGTCGGGCTGACCGTCAGGACGCGCGGCGCGGGTCGCTCCCGAGCACGCCGGCCGCGTCATCGAAGCCCCCGACGCGAGCGAGCTCCTCGGCGCGCGCCGATGCCCGCTCGAACAGGTCGTCGAACCTGACCGGGGCGCCGGTGGCCGCGGACGCCACGGCCGCCTCGACCATCGCGAGGCTGCCGATGTTCCGCGTGATCTCGCCGGACGGCACCGGACCGCTGTCGAGGGCCGCGACGAACTCGGCGAGCGCGGCATCCAGTCCCTCGGCCCCGTCCGCCAGCGCGCAGGCCTGCGCGCTGCCCTCTCGGGGCTGGACCACGACCTCTGTCTCACCGTCCCAGGCAGCGGATCCGCCGGCGGCGCTCCCCCGCCAGTCGCCATTCCATGACGTCGTCAGCCCGTCGGCGCACCAGCTGCCGGAGTACGAGAAACGGCGCCCGTCCGCGAAACGGAAGACCGCCTCTGCCGCAGCGTCACCGCGGTACCAGCTCCAGCTCGGCGAGAACTCCTCGCAGTAGACCGACACGGGTTCGCCCGAGAGCAGGTATCGCGCCTGATCGAACTGGTGGATGGCCATGTCCACGAGCAGAGGCGAGGGCATCTCGTCGCGGAAGCCCCCGAACCGCGGGTTCTGGAAGAAGCGGACGTCCAGCTGCTCGGCCCCGCCGAGGGCGACGAGAGCATCACGGAAGGCCCGGATCCCCCGGGAATGCCGACGCGACTGGCTCGTCGCCATCAGGGTTCCCGTCGATGCGCTGATGGCGGACAGCAGCAGCGCTTCCGCCACGGTCGGCGTCACCGGCTTCTCGCTGAGGACGGGAACACCCGCCCGCAGCGCTGCCGCGCTCACCTCGAGATGCGCCTGCGGGATCGTGACATTGACGACCAGGTCAACGCCGAGTGCGGCGAGCGCGTCGTCGACCGAGCCGAAGCTCGCCACGACGAGGCCCCGCTCGAGCGCAGCGGTCCGTGCGGCGTCGACGACGACATCGACGAGCCCGACGATCTCGAGATCGGGACGGCGGGCGACCGTGTCGATCCACGCCTTCCCCATCGCTCCGGCCCCGACCACGACGACACGACGGGCGTCTCCGTTCACGACTGCTCCTCGCCGTTCCACTCGCGCGGAGTGTCCCACTCCCCCGTCCGATGCATCGCCAGCCGGGCGGTGCCGCGGGGGCGATCGTTCCGAGCCCATCGTGCCGCGTTGGCGAGAACGAGCTGGATCTCGGGCTGATGGTAGACGGGATAGTCCTGGTCGCCCGGCGAGAAGTAGAACACCCGCCCGTGGCCGCGGAAGAACGTCATCCCCGAGCGGAACACCTCGCCGCCCGAGAAGTTGGAGACGAACACGAGCTCGTCCGGCTGCGGCACGTCGAAGAACTCGCCGTACATCTCCTGTTCGGGGATGACGATCGGTTGCGGCACACCCGCCGCGATCGGATGCGTGGGCGAGACCGTCCACACGAGTTCGCGGTCCTGCGCCTGGCGCCAGCGCAGCGCGCAGGTCGTCCCCATGAGACGGACGAAGACCTTCGAGAAATGCGCCGAATGCAGCGCCACGAACCCGAGCCCGCCGAGCACGTGGCGGTGCACCCGCTCGATGACGACGTCGTCGACCTCGTGGTGCAGGAGGTGTCCCCACCAGAACAGCACGTCGGTCTGCGCGAGCCGCTCCTCGCTCAGACCGTGCTCGGGATCGTCGAGTGTCGCCGTCTCGACGACGGCATCGTCGCCGAGCAGTCGCCGAAGCCCGGCGGCGATGGTCCCGTGCATCGTGTCGGGATAGAGGGCGCGCGGGATGTCGTGGTGCTTCTCGTGATGGTTCTCGCCCCACACCAGCACGCGGATGGGGGCGGCCGCTGTGCTCGTCACCCCTTGAACGCCCCGTCCATGATGCCCGCCACCATACGCCGCCCGACGACGAAGAAGACGATGAGCAGCGGCAGTGTCGCCAGGAACGATCCGCCCATCGTCAGCGCGAGGTCGATCGAGCGGTTCGCCTGCAGCTGCTTGAGCGCGATCTGCACCGTGAACAGCTCGGGCGACTTCAGCACGATGAAGGGCCACATGAAGTCGTTCCACACCGACGTGAACGTGATGAGACCGAGCACGAATGCCGCCGGCCGCACCACCGGGAATCCGATACGCCAGAAGATCTGCCAGCTGTTCGCACCGTCGATGCGGGCCGCATGCATGAGCTCGTCGTTGAGGGTGGTCGCCATGTGCTGCCGCATCCAGAAGATGCCGAACGCGCTGGCGAGCCCGGGCACGATGATCGCCTGCAGGGTGTCGACCCAGTCCAGCCACGAGATGATCAGGTACTGCGGGATGACGCTCAGCTGAGCGGGCACCGTCATGGTGAGCAGCACGATGACGAACAGGGCGTTACGGCCCCGGAACTGCAGCTTCGCGAAGGCGAACCCGGCCAGCGCGCACAGCAGCGACGCGATGACCGCGATCGAGAGCGAGACGATCGCGCTGTTGAGCAGCGACTGGAAGAAGGGCACGGTGTCGAACACCTTCGTCGCGATGTCGAAGAAGTTCAGTCCGGGGTAGAAGCGCGGCGGGATCGAGGTGACGGCGGAGGCCCCCACCGAGGCGATCACGAACATGTAGTAGAGCGGGAAGACGCTGATCACGACCGCGATCCCGAGCAGGACGTAGACCGGCCACGGCACGCGTCCGACGCGACCGCCGCCGCGCCGAGGACGCTTGCGGGGCGCGCTCAGGGCGGCCGGGGCGAGGGGGTGCGGCACAGCTGTGTCGACGGCGTCGGACATCATCGGGCCTTTCGGGTGCGGGTGGTCAGGAAGAAGTTGATCGCCGACACGACGACGACCACGACGAAGAGGGCGACGCCGATCGCCGAGCCGTAGCCGAACTCGAACTGGCCGAAGCCCTGCTCGTAGAGGAACAGCGCGAGGGTCTGGCACTGGCGCCCGCCGCCGCAGGTCAGCCCCGACTCCGGGGCCACCAGCAGCGGCTCCGTGAAGATCTGCAGACCGCCGATGGTCGACATGATGACCGTGAAGATGATGATGGGGCGCAGCGACGGGATGGTGAGGTGGATGAACTGCTGCCATCCCGATGCGCCGTCGACCGAGGCCGCTTCGTACATCTCGCGCGGGAGCGCCTGGAGCCCGGCGAGGTAGAGCAGCGTGTTGTATCCGAACCAGCGCCACATCACCATCGACGAGATGACGATCCACGAGCCGACCTGCGACGACAGGAAGTTCACCGCCGGGATGCCGAAGAGGTCGAGCACCCAGTTGATGAGCCCGAAGTTCTTGTCGAAGATCTGCGCGAAGACGAGGGCTGTCGCGGCGACCGATGTGATGTAGGGAACCAGCAGCGCCATGCGGAAGAAGTTCGCCATCTTCAGGGTCGCGTGGTTCAGCAGGTGCGCGAGCCCGAGAGCCAGGAGCAGCTGCGGGATCGTGGAGATGAGGAAGATCCCGAAGGTGTTCACGAACGCGTTCCAGAAGCGCGTGTCCTGGACGAGCCGCTCGAAGTTCGCCAGGCCCACGAACGTCTGCTCGCCGATCGGGTTCCAGTCGAACAGGGCCACGTAGAACGTGAACAGCAGGGGGAACAGCCCGAAGATCAAGAAGATGACGAAGAACGGGGCGATGTAGATGTAGGGCGCGATGCGCTCGGCGAGCGGCTGTCGGATGGCGCGTCTGGGCGGGCGTTCGCGCCGAGCGGTTCTCTTGTCGATGGTGATGGAGGTGGCGGTGGCTGTCGCAGTCATGGTGCGTCCTCGATGAGGGTGGTGGTCCGCCCAGGGGCGGACCACCACCGAACGGGTAAGGTCAACCGCCGATCGCGGCCCGGGCGCTGTCGACGCCGGTCTGCCACGCTTCGCGCGGCGCGACGTTACCCGCCTCCATGTCGACGAGTGCGTTGAGCAGTGCCGCCCCGATCGCGCTCGTGTCGGGTCCGTTGTGGAACGACTGGAACTGCAGCACCGAGTTGCTGATGACCTCACCGATCCGGGAGTCCCCGAAGAACGGGTCGATGTAGCTGGTGACCTCGGTGCTCTCGAGAGCGCTCTTGGCTGCCGGGAAGGTGCCGGTGCGGGCGAAGTGAGCCGTCTGGCCTTCGGGCGAGAGCATCGTCTCGATGTACTTCCATGCCGCCTGCGGGTTCTTCGCGCGGGCCGGGATCGCGATGACGCTGCCGCCCCAGTTGCCGCCGACGCCCGGGATCGAGGCCACTCGCCAGAGACCCTCGGTGTCGGGTGCGTCGTTCTTGTAGCCCGACAGCATCCACGACGGTGCCGTGCTCACGGCGAAGGCGCCGTTCGCCTTGCCCGGCGCCCAGCCGGACGACCACGCGGCGATACCGGCACTGATGCCCGCCTCGTAGGTGCGCACCGCGACGTCGAACGCCTCCTCGACCTGCGGGTTGGTGTCGAAGATGAGCTCGCCGTCGGGGGTGTAGTACTTCTCGGTGACCTGGTTCACGGTCGAGAAGAAGACGCTCGTCTCGACGTTGTCGACGAAGGGCTCTCCGGTCGCGGCCGTGTACTTCTTGCCCATCTCGATGAAGCCGTCCCACGTCGACCACATCTCGGCGACCTCATCCGGGTCGGTCGGAAGCCCCGCCGCCTCGAAGAGGTCGGCACGGTAGGCGAACCCCAGTCCGCCGATATCCGTCGGGATGCCGACGATCGATCCGTCCTCGCCGGTCGCCTCGGCGATGGCCCAGTCGAGATACCCCTCGCCGAGGTCATCACCCCCGAGGGTACGCAGATCGATGAAGTTGCTCGGGTTCGCGATGAACTTCGGCAGCTCGTCGTTCTGGATCATGACGAGGTCGGGAACGCGTCCGCCGGCGAGGGCCGCGGTGAGCGCTGTGGCGGTCTCGGCGGTGCTGCCCACCTCCGACAGCTTCACCTTGGCGTCCGGGTTCTGCTCGAGATATTGGTTGACGGAGTCCTGCTGCCCGATACCCGTGAACGACCAGAACTCGAACTCGGCGTTCGGGTCATCCGACCCGCCGCCGGATCCACCGGATGTGCACGCGGTCATCGCGATCGCGACGACGCCGAGAGCTGCGATGGGCAGGGCCAGTCTGCGACGATTCACAACTGCTCCTCTTCTTTGGGGACATGTGATGTGCGCGGGGCGATCAGATACCCCACTGAGAGATCGTTCTCTCATGCCGGGACACAGTATCCCGTGTTCGAATGCCTGGCAAGCCGCAGCATCCTTCTGTTTCGTGACACGCATGGAGAGACCCCCGTCACCGTCGCAAAGTTGCGCACGGCGGCTACCGTCGTGCAAAGATCATCGCGTCGGAGAACGATCTTTCGCGCTCCGATCCGGAATCGAGGAAGAGGAAGCCATGTCTCGACCGACCATCGTCGACGTCGCCCGCGCCGCCGGCGTCTCACGCGCCACGGCCGCGCGCGTGCTGGCCGGAGCGACGAACGTCGACCCGGCCATGGCGGCAGCCGTCGGCCGCGAGGCCGCGCGCCTGGGTTATGAGACGAACTTCGCAGCGCGGGTGCTGCGCGGCGGACGAGCCGGCGCGATCGGACTCGTCATCGCGTTCGACGAGCTGGGCGGACTGAGCGGCACGTTCTTCACGGCGGTCATGAAGGGCGCGGCCAAGGGCCTATCCGCCGGCGAGGTGCAGCCCGTGCTGCTGCCCGCCGATCACGAAGACCTCGATCGCATCCCGCGGTTCTTGCGATCCGGCGCGATCGACGGCGCGATCGTGGTGCTCCAGCACGAGATCACCCACCTCGTCGACAGGCTCGCCGACTCGCCCGTGCCGATCGCGTGGGTGGGCCGGCCGCGTGGCGAGATCGGCCCCGACCCGATCGTGATCGACTCCGACAACTACGGGGGCGGGGTCCTCGCCGCGCGAGCGCTCGTCGAACACGGACGCCGCAACATCGGCATCATCACGGGGCCGCTCGACATGGAACAGGCCCGCGAACGCACCCGCGGCTGGACCGACGAGCTCGCGCGCCACGGCATCGAGCCGGGACCCATCGTCCACGGCGACTTCACCCTCGACAGCGGGACGGCGGCGATGGCCCGGCTG
Source organism: Microbacterium sp. F1-18 (assembly GCF_052921305.1). NCBI lineage: Bacteria > Bacillati > Actinomycetota > Actinomycetes > Micrococcales > Microbacteriaceae > Microbacterium > Microbacterium sp. F1-18. The sequence goes on from NZ_JBREVD010000003.1 coordinate 286,582, forward strand.
CTGCAGCGCGTCCCGACCCTCGACGGGGTGTTCGCGTGCTCCGATCTCATGGCCGCCGGTGCCATGCGCGTGCTGCAGGCCGCCGGAAGGCGTGTGCCGACCGACGTCTCACTCGTCGGCTTCGACGACGTCCTCCTCGCGGCGACGAACGATCCCCCGCTGACGACCGTGCGCCAGCCGCTCGAGGAGATGGGTCGCGCCGCCGCCGACACGCTGCTCGGCGCCATCCGCGGTGAAACCGTCGAGCGCGTGCAGGTGCTGCCCACCTCGCTCGTCCACCGGGAATCGCTGTGACCGCGGCGGCGGAGTGAGCGCGCACCCGCGTCTGGTGTTCCGAAGCACCGAATCGGCCGACTCGTGGGAGCACGGCCTCATCGTCGGAAGCGGCCGCGTCGGCGCCGTCATGCACGGAACCGGCGACGACCTGCGCATCTCGATGGCGCACGAGAGGTTCTTCCTGCCCGCCAACCCGCGACCGCCGGCACCGCTGCTTCGCGAGGCCGTGCCACGGCTGCGGGCCGCTCTCGCTCGCGGTGACTCCCGCCTGGCCGGCGACATCTTCGACTCCGCTCTGGCGGAGGCCGGGTTCGCCGACCTCGTCTGGACCGATCCGCTCGCGCTCTGCGGCTCGCTGACGGTGACGACCCCGGGCGGATGCGCGTCGACGACGCGCGAGATCGACCTCGCGCGTGGGATGGCGAGCGTGACCTGGCGCGACGACTCCGGCGCGACGCACCGGGTCCGCGTCGTCGCCGCGCGCGGCACCGACACGGTCGAGCTCGCACTCGAATCAGACACCGACACCGAGATGCGGATCCGCCTGAGACTCGCACCGACCGACGACTCGCCTGCCACGTCGTTCGCACCCGACTACACGGGGACCGTCACGGGACGGACGCGCGCGGGCGAGGTCGGGCACCTCGAGATCGTCGACAGGGCAGCTCGGATCGTCGCCGCCGTCGCCGCCACGACCCCCGGCCACCACGTCGCCTGGCGGGCAGCGGAAGACGCGCTGGAAGCGCGGATCCACGTCCCGAGCGGCGACCGTCGCACGGTGCGGTTCGATCTGTCCGTCACCGGACGATCGCCCGCTCCCGCACCCGGTGCCGACTGGGACGAGCGTCTCCGCTCGCAGGAACGCGACCACGGCTCACTCGTCACCTCCTCGCTCCTCGACCTCCATGGCGTACCCGGTGCGGATGCTGCGACGACCGGTGAGCTCTGGCGCGAAGCGCGGTCGGGGAACGCCGACGCCGTCCGGCACGCGATCGAGATCGCCTACGTGTCGGGGCGGTCGAACATCATCGCCGCCACCGGAGAGCTGCCCCCGACCCTGCAGGGCGTCTGGCAGGGCACCTGGAGGCCGGCGTGGTCGGCGGACTACACCATGAACGGCAACGTGCAGAACGGCGCTCTCGCCGGCATCGGCCTGACGGGAAGCCCCGAACTCGCCCGCTCGCTCCTCGAACTGGTCCTCCCTCACCTCGACGACTACCGCGAGAACGCGCGCCGGATCTACGGCGCCACCGGGATGCTGCTTCCCTCTCGCACGTCGACACACGGCCTCGCGAACCACGTCGACCGCGCGTACCCGCACGTCTTCTGGGCAGGCGCCGGCCCGTGGGTCCTCCGCATAGCGGCGGACATCGTGGCGCTCACGGGCGATCGCTCGATCGTCGACGACCGGCTCTGGGAACTCGTCACCGGTGTACTCGCCTTCGGCGAGACCGCGACAGTCGTCGAGGGCGGCGTCCGCCATTTCTCGCCGAGCTACTCGCCCGAGAACACCCCCGCCGGATCGGCGACGCCACTCGCGATCGATGCCGCCATCGACATCGCGGCATACCGCGACGCCGCCCGCGCGGCCCGTCTGCTCGGGCGCGCTCGGGGCGACGATTCGCTCGACGAACGGTGGGAGGCGCTGGCGAACAGCCTCCCCGACCTCGCCGTGGCACCCGACGGGACGCTGGCCGAGTGGCTCGACCCGGCGACGCCGGAGAACATCGCTCACCGGCACGCCTCGCAGCTGTACCCGCTCTGGTACGAGTCCGACGAGGCGTTCACGGGTGACGGTCCGTCGGCCGCCGCGCTGCGGCAGGCCGCCCGGCGCACGATCGCCGACAAGATCGCGTGGCGAGCACACGATCCCGCTCCCCCGCCGGGACGGATGGAGATGGCCTTCGGTCTCGGGCAGCTCGGTCAGGCGGCCGCAGCCCTCGGCGATGCGGAAGCGGCGGTGCGGTGCGTCGAGTGGCTCGCTCTTCTGCATTGGCGCCCATCGCTGACGACCACTCACGACGCCGGCAACATCTTCAACCTCGACGCCAGCGGCGCACTGCCCGCCGTCGTCGCCACGATGCTGTGCCGATCGACGCTGGACTCGCTGGAGCTGCTGCCGGCGCTGCCGCCACGATGGCCGAGCGGGAGGATCACCGGGCTCCGGGCGCGCGGCGGAATCGTGATCGATCAGCTGTCGTGGGACGAGCGCGGGGCGACGGCCCAGCTGCGCCGGCTGCCCGCAGCCTCGTGGCTCCGCCCCACCGGCACGACGGCCGTGCGCACCGGATCCGGGTTCACGTGGGAGGACGAGCACGGCCAAGCGGACGGTACCCGGCGGGTCATCGCTCTGGGCGATGGCGCCGTCACCCTGCGGATGCGGCGGAGCGACACGACGGCGGAGGCGCACGGTCGCGACATCGTAGGCTGAACGGGTGCCCGACCTCGCCTCGCCGCTCATCGCGTGGTACCGCGACAACGCGCGCGATCTCCCGTGGCGACGCCCGGGATTCGGCGCCTGGGGCATCCTCGTGAGCGAGTTCATGCTGCAGCAGACCCCGGTGGCACGGGTGATCCCCCTGCTCGAGGCGTGGCTCGAGCGATGGCCGACGCCGGCGGCCCTCGCCGCAGCCGCCCCGGCCGACGCCGTGCGGCAGTGGGCCAACCTCGGATACCCGCGGCGCGCGCTCTGGCTGCACCGTGCCGCCGTCGAGATCCGCGACCGCCACACGGGCGTCGTGCCCCGCGACGTCGACGATCTGCTCGCGTTGACCGGTATCGGCGACTACACCGCGCGTGCCGTCGCCGTCTTCGCGTATGGCGATCGGCACCCCGTCGTCGATACCAACACCCGTCGAGTCCTGGCCAGAGCCGTTCAGGGTCGATCACAGCCCGGGCCGGCAGCCAAGCGCGACCTCGCCGACATGGCCGAGATCCTGCCCGACGACGTCACCGATTCGACGGTCGTGAACGCCGCGGCGATGGAGCTCGGGGCGCTCGTGTGCACGGCCCGGGTGCCACGGTGCGACCTCTGCCCGCTGGCGGACCGCTGCGCCTGGCGTGCCGCCGGCTACCCCGACACCGGCGACACCCGCGTGAAGCAAGCGCGCTACGAAGGGAGCGACCGGCAGACGCGAGGCGCGATCCTCAAGGTTCTGCGGTCAGCCCAGACACACGACGTGGCTGTGGACGACGTCATCGGCGACTGGCCCGACACGGTTCAGCGCAACCGTGCGATCGACTCGCTCGTCTCCGACGGCTTGGTCGAAGCCGTCGACGGCCGGCTGCGCCTCCCCCGCTGACGAAACAGAAGAGGGATGCCGCTGTGCCGCGGCATCCCTCTTCTCAGTCCTCGTCTTCGTCGGCCTCGCGAGGCTTGACGTAGGGGTCGGCTTCTCCCGCGTAGCTCGCGCCCGTCGCGGTGGCCGCCGTGGCGGCATCCCGCTCGCGCGCCTCGCGGAGCAGGTGCTCGATGTGTCCCGCGTTCTCGGGAATGGCATCGAGGATGAACTCGAGAGTCGGCGTGACCCGGACACCGAGCTTCCGGCCGACCTCGCTGCGGAGCATGCCTGTCGCCGCCCGCAGGGCGTCGGCGGAGTCGGCCCGCTCCTGGTCGGATCCGTACACGGTGTAGAACACCGACGCGTGCTGCAGGTCACCCGTGACGCGCACGTCGGTGATGGTCACGAATCCGAGGCGCGGGTCGCGCAGCCCCTTCTCGAGCCGCTCCGCGACGAGCACGCGGATACGGTCGGCCAGGCGCGACTGACGTTCGCTGGACATACCTTCTTCTCCTTCTTCCGGCCCGCGCAGCGGCGGGCAGAGACAGCGACGGCGTTGGACGTCCGCCCGGCGACGGAGATCCCGAAGGATCCGTCACCGGGCGACGTCCAACGCCGGTGCGCCTGACGAGTGTCAGCCGCGCGGCTTCTCCACCATCTCGGTGGTCTCGATCTCGTCGCCGATCTGGATGTCGTTGTACTTGCCGAGGCCGATACCGGCTTCGAAATCCGTGCGCACCTCGGTGACATCGTCCTTGAAGCGGCGCAGCGACTCGATGGCCAGGCCATCGGCGAGCACGACACCGTCGCGGATGACACGGGCCTTGGCGTTGCGCGTGATCGTGCCCGAGCGGACGATGACACCCGCGATGTTGCCGAACTTCGAGGAGCGGAACACCTCGCGGATCTCGGCCACACCCGACTGGACCTCTTCGTACTCCGGCTTGAGCATGCCCTTGAGCGACTGCTCGACGTCGTCGATCGCGTTGTAGATGACCGAGTAGAACCGGACATCCACGCCCTCGCGGGCAGCGCGCTCGCGCGCCTTCGTGTCGGGACGGACGTTGAAGCCGATGACGATCGCGTTGTCGATCGTCGCCAGGTTGATGTCCGACTCGGTGATGGCGCCGACGCCGCGGTGGATGATCCGCAGCTGCACGGAATCGTCGACCTCGATCTTGAGCAGCGACTCCTCGAGGGCCTCGACGGCACCCGAGACGTCACCCTTGATGATGAGGTTGAGCGACTCGACCTTGCCCTCTTCGAGAGCGCGGGTGAAGTCCTCGAGCGAGATGCGCTTGCGGGCCTTGGCCAGCTGGGCGTTGCGCTCGGCGGCCTCGCGCTTCTCGGCGATCTGGCGGGCCAGACGGTCTTCTTCGGTGACGATGAACACGTCGCCGGCTCGGGGCACCGAGTTCAGACCCTGCACCTGCACCGGACGCGAAGGCCAGGCCTCCTCCACCGGGTCGCCGTTCTCGTCGATCATGGCGCGGACGCGGCCGTAAGCCGTTCCCGCGACGATCGCGTCGCCGACGCGCAGCGTTCCGGACTGGATGAGCACCGTGGCCACCGAACCGCGGCCCTTGTCGAGCTTCGCTTCGATCGCGACACCGCGGGCCGCCTTGTTCGGGTTCGCCGTGAGGTCGAGCCCGGCGTCGGCGGTCAGCAGGACGGCGTCCAGGAGCTCCTGGATGTTGGTGCCCTGCCGAGCCGACACGTCGACGAACATGACGTCGCCGCCGTACTCCTCGGCGACCAGGCCGTACTCGGTGAGCTGCTGACGGACCTTGGCCGGGTTGGCCTCGGGCTTGTCGACCTTGTTCACCGCGACCACGATCGGCACACCGGCCGCCTGGGCGTGGTTGAGCGCCTCGACCGTCTGCGGCATGATGCCGTCGTCGGCCGCGACCACGAGGATCGCGATGTCGGTCACCTGCGCACCACGGGCACGCATGGCGGTGAACGCCTCGTGACCCGGGGTGTCGATGAAGGTGATGGCGCGCTCGATGCCGTCGTGCTCGGTCCAGACCTGGTAGGCACCGATGTGCTGCGTGATGCCGCCGGCCTCACCCGCGACCACGTTGGTCTGACGGATCGCATCGAGCAGTCGCGTCTTACCGTGGTCGACGTGGCCCATGACGGTGACCACCGGAGGACGGATCTCGAGGTCGTCCTCGCTCTCGGCCTCCAGCTCGGCGTCGAGGTCGAGACCGAAGCCCTCGAGGAGCTCTTTGTCCTCGTCCTCGGGCGAGACCATCTGGATCTTGTAGCCGAGCTCTTCGCCGAGCACCTCGAAGGTGGCCTCGTCGAGCGACTCGGTGGCCGTGGCCATCTCGCCCAGGTTGAACAGGATCGTCACGAGCGTTCCGGGCTGCACGGTGTAGCCGCGCAGCGCCTCGAGCTTGTCGGCGAAGTCGGCGATCGACGCACCGCGGCGCAGGCGGATGATCTCGCCGTTACCCTTCTGGACGTTGACGCCGCCGACGACCGGCGCCGACCGCATCTCGAACTCTTGCCGCTTCGCCCGACGCGACTTGCGCTGCTTGGACTTGCCGCCGCCCTTGCCGAAGGCACCTGCGGTACCGCCGCCGGGGCCGCGACCGCGACCACCGCCGCCACCGGGACGACCGGCGAAACCGCCGCCGGGAGCACCCGGACGCTGGAAGCCGCCGGCACCGCCGGGACGACCGGGACCGCCGGGACGCTGCTGGAAGGGGGCTCCGGGACGACCGCCGCCACCGGGACGACCGGCACCACCGGGACGCGGGGCGCCGGGACGGGGAGCGCCGGGGCGCGGAGCCTGCGGACGCGGGATGTTGCCGGGCGTGGGTCGCTGACCCATGCCCTGCGCCGACGCGAACGGGTTGTTACCGGGGCGAGGGCCGGCGGGACGCTGACCCATGCCCTGCGAGGGGGCGAAGGGGTTGTTGCCGGGGCGCGCGCCACCGGGACGCGGGGGCTGCGAGCCACCGGGCGTCGGGCCCGCGGGCTTGGCCGGACCGGGCTTGCCTGCGCCGGCTGCCGGAGCAGACGGCGTGGACGCCGCCGCGGGTGCCGCAGGCTGTGCAGCGGGGGTCGCGGGAGCAGCCGGGGCGGATGCCGCAGGAGCCTCCGGGGCTGCGGGTGCGGCGGGCTTGGCCGGACCGGGCTTGGCAGCCGGGCCGGGCTTCGCGCCGGCGGGACCGGGCTTGCCTGCGCCCGGACGGGCGGCACCGGGCTTGGCGCCGTTCGATGCCGCGGGGGCGGGGGCCGCGGCGGCAGAGCCGCCCTCAGCCTCGAGCGCAGCCCGCAGCTTGCGAGCCACGGGGGGCTCGATGGTGGACGAGGGGCTCTTGACGAACTCGCCGAGCTCCTTCAGCTTCGCGAGCGCGACTTTGCTGTCGACGCCGAGTTCGGAAGCGATCTCGTGTACGCGTGGTTTTGCCACAATTCTCCTGTCTGAAGGCCCACCCTCGGACAGGGCGGACCGCTTAAGCGCGGACGGGTCTCATTTCGAGCCGTTCACTTCGTGTCCATAGCCGTTCAGCCTTTGCGCTGGTGATCAATCGGGAAATCCTGCGTGTCCAGTGGGCCAGACACCCGCAGGGCTCGTCCGAACGCGCGGCGCCGCAGGGCGGCATCCATGCATTCGTGCGTCTCGTGCACCCACGCGCCCCTGCCCGGAAGCGAGGCGGCTCGATCTGCGATCAAGACGCCGTCGCGGGCCACGACTCGGAGGAGCGAGGACCGGGAGGCACGCACGCGGCAGCCCACGCACGTTCGAACAGGTTCCATTCTACCCCCTCGACCGGCATCCCGGTTTCGTCAGGACTCCAGGATCGAGTCGGGCTGGATGTCGATCTTTGCGCCGGTGAGCTTGGCGGCGAGGCGGGCGTTCTGCCCTTCCTTGCCGATCGCGAGCGACAGCTGGTAGTCGGGGACGAGCGCCCGGACGGCCTTCGTCGCCGCATCGAGGACGAAGCTCGAGGTGACCTTCGCCGGAGACAGCGCGTTCGCCACGAACGCCGGCAGGTCGGCGTTGTAGTCGATGATGTCGATCTTCTCGCCGCCGAGCTCCTCGGTCACGGCGCGGACGCGGCGACCCAGCTCGCCGATGCAGGCACCCTTGGCGTTGATGGACGGGTCGTTGGCCTTGACGGCGATCTTCGTGCGGTGGCCGGCCTCGCGAGCCAGCGAGGTGATCTCGACGAGACCGTTGGCGATCTCGGGAACCTCCATGGCGAAGAGCTTGCGAACGAGGCCGGGGTGCGTGCGCGACACGGTGATCGACGGCCCCTTGGTGCCCTTCGACACCGACGTCACGTACACGCGCAGACGCGAACCGTGACGGTACTCCTCGCCCGCGACCTGCTCCTCCGGCGGGAGGATGGCCTCGATCGTGCCGAGGTCGACGTGCACCATGCGGGGGTTGGGCCCCTGCTGGATGACACCCGCGACGATGTCGCCCTCCTTGCCGCGGAACTCCCCCAGCACGGCGTCGTCGGCGATGTCGCGCAGACGCTGGCTGATGACCTGCTTCGCAGCGAAGGCGGCGATACGGCCGAAGTCGTCGGGAGTCGACTCCTCCTCACCGATGACGACGCCCTCGTCGTCGCGCATCGGCACGTAGATGGCGACGTGTCCGGTCTTGCGGTCGAGCTCCGCACGAGCCCCCTCGGGCAGTTCGCCGTCGGGCGAGGTGTGCTTGGCGTACGCCGTGAGGACCGCCTGCTCGATGATGCGGACGAGTTCGTCGAAGGGGATCTCCTTCTCTCGCTCGACGGTGCGCAGCAGTGAGAGATCGATATCCATGGGGGCCCTCCATATTCAGCTCTTGTCCGGGTGCGTTTCGCGCTCCCGGCATCCATCCAACGTTACCCGATGGGGCTGGGAACGTGTTTGCCCGGTGCTGGGGAGGAACTGTCGATCGGGCGATCTCGGGATACTGGGGAGCATGACCGAACGCACTCCCCGCCTCGCCGACCCCGGACTGATCGGATTGCTCGGTTTCGTGATCGCCACGCTCACGGCCCAGCTGGAGCATCTCGGGCTCCAGAACGAGAGCCCGGTCTTCTGGGTCGGCGCCGTGTTCGGCGGTGTGGTGCAGGTCACGGCGGGGATGCTCTCGTACTTTGCGGGCGACGACTTCCACTTCATCGTCTACAACGCCTTCGGCTGGTACTGGATCTGCATGCCGGGCTTCCTGCTCGGCGGCGAGCTCGGGTTCTTCGAGGTGGAAGGGCCGGCGCGGGGCGTCTTCACGCTGATGTTCGCCATCCTCGCGCTGGTGTTCGCGCTCTCCGCCGCTTCGCGGAACACCGTGCTGCCCGTGACCCTGCTCGCGGTCGCGGCCGGTCTCGGTCTGCAGACCGTCACCGCATTCGGCGGCCCGGCCACCGTCGGAGCGGCGGGTTCGGTCGCCCTGCTGCTGGCCTCCGCGCTCGCGGCGTACATGCTGCTCGAGAAGTTCTACGCCCGCACGCTCGGCCGCAGCATCCTGCCACTGGGGCCCGCGTGGTTCCGGACAGCCTCCCCTGTATCGATTCAGGCGCATACTGTTTGAGGACCGGGCGGCCCGCGGTGCGGGAGACGACGCCCGATCGTGACATCGGTCGCGACGACGGCATTGCCGCCGTGACCGCAACGCGAAAGGAACCTCACATGACCACCACCGCGCACGCCGCCGTCCTGCACGGCCAGGACGCCCCGTTCACGTTCGAGGAGATCACCCTCGACGACATCCGCCCGAACGAGCTGCTCGTGAAGGTCGCCGCGACCGGGCTGTGCCACACCGACCTGGCCGTGCAGCACGGCCACATCCCCGCCGCATTCCCGTTCGTGCTCGGCCACGAGGGAGCCGGCACCGTCGAGCAGGTCGGCGATGCCGTCGTCGGCTACGCCGTCGGCGACAAGGTCGCGGTGTCGTTCGCGTCGTGCGGCCACTGCACCAACTGCCTCACGGGGCGCGAGGCGTATTGCCGTAACTTCATGGCGCTCAACTTCGGCGGAGCACGCGAAGACGGGTCGGCCACCATGACCGCCGCCGACGGGTCGGCCGTGCACGGGTCGTTCTTCGGCCAGTCCTCCTTCGCCAGCCACGTCATCGTCGAGGCCCGCAACGCGGTGAAGCTGCCTGAGAACGCCGATGTCGAGATCGCCGGACCCCTGGGCTGCGGTGTGCAGACCGGCGCCGGCACCGTACTCAACTCGCTCGACGTCCCCGCCGGGGCATCGGTCATCGTGACCGGCACGGGAGCCGTGGGGCTCTCCTCGATCATGGGCGCGAAGGTAGCCGGCGCCACGACGATCATCGCGGTCGACATCCTCCCGGAGCGGCTCGAGTTCGCCGCCAAGCTCGGCGCGACGCACACCGTCAACAGCAAGGACGAGGATGCCGTCGCCCGCATCCTCGAGATCACCGGCGGCGTCGGCGCGGACTACGCCGTCGACACCACCGCCGTTCCCGCCGTCGTCGACACGATCGTCGCCGCCACCGCGTTCGGTGCCAAGATCGCCCTGGTCGGCGTGCCCAAGCCCGGAACCGAGATCGCACTCGCATCGATCTCCGGCTCGGGCAAGACGTTCGTCGGCGCGATCGAGGGCGACGCGGTGCCGCAGAAGTTCATCCCCGAGATGCTCGCGCTGCACGAGGCCGGCCGCTTCCCCTTCGACCAGCTCATCACCAGGTACCCGTTCTCCGAGATCGAGCAGGCCATCGCCGACACGCAGTCGGGCAAGGCGGTGAAGGCCGTCCTCGTCATGGACTGAACCCGATGCGCCGAGCGGGTCGGAGTGCGCAGCACATCGCGGCGTGCTCCGACCCGCTTCGTTGTGACGGCCGCGCGACGCCGTAGGCTCGCGGGATGGCCGAACACGGGGTGCACGACGCGGCGAGCGCCGTCGAACGGCATCCCGCGGCACGTGTGCTGGCTCGGGGCGGTTACGTCGCGAACGGTTTCGTGCACCTGCTGATCGGCTCGCTCATCGTCGCGGTGGCCTTCGGTGGCGAGCGCGACGCCGACCAGACGGGGGCGTTCCGCGCGGTCGCCGAGCTTCCCCTCGGTTTCATCGCGCTCTGGGCGGCGGCCACGCTCTTGGCCGCTCTGGGTGTCTGGCACCTGGCCGAGGGCATGCTCGCCTCGCGGCGCCGACGCGGGGCGTCCGTCTGGGGACTGCGCGTCTCGGAGTGGGGGCAGGCGATCGTGTTCCTGTTCTTCGGCGGGCTCTCGGCCGCCGTGGCACTCGGCGCCCGCCCGCAGGCCGACGAGACCGCGCGCGACGCGAGCCGCGGCATCCTCGCGCTTCCCGGCGGCGTGTTCGCGATCGTGTTCGTCGGCGTCGGTGTCGCGATCGCCGGAGTGGTCTTCGTCGTGATGGGCGTGCGTCGTTCGTTCCGTTCGAAGATGACGATCCCCGACGGTGCCGTCGGCCGTGTCGTCGAGGGCCTCGGGGTCGCCGGGTTCATCGCGAAGGGCGTCGCCCTCGGATCGCTGGGCGGAGTGCTCGTCGTCGCGGCCGTGCGCTCACGCGCCGATGAGGCGGGCAGTCTGGATGCCGCGATCCGGGCGTTGCTCGATCTCTCGTTCGGTCGCGAGATCGTGGTCGTCGTCGGCGCCGGGCTCATCGCCTACGGTGTGTTCACCGTCTTCCGCGCGCGCTACGCCGCCCTCTGAGCCCCGGCCGTTCGACCGCTCGCCGCTTTCGGGCGCGCTTCGGCCCTTCGAGCGCACAAAAAAGTGCGCCGGATGCCGCAACCTGCGCGGCATCCGGCGACGAGAGACGAAGCTCAGCGGGCGGTGAGTCGAGCGACGGCGTCGGCGACCGGGATGGTCTCGCGCTCTCCGGTGCGGCGGTCCCACAGCTCGACCTGGCCGTCGGCGGCACCGCGACCGACGATGACGATGCGCGGCACACCCACCAGCTCGGCGTCGCCGAACTTCACGCCGGGCGACACCTTCGGGCGGTCGTCGTAGACGACCTCGAGCCCTGCCGCCTCGAGATCGCTCGAGAGCTGTTCGGCCAGCTCGAAGGCCGCGGCATCCCGGCCCGTCGCCACGACGTGCACGTCGAACGGAGCCACCGATGCGGGCCAGATGAGCCCGCGCTCGTCGTTGTTGAGCTCGGCGATGATCGCGAGGATGCGGGTGACGCCGATGCCGTACGAGCCCATGGTGACCGTCACGAGCTTGCCGTTCTCGTCGAGGACCTTCAGCCCCAGCGCCTCGGCGTACTTCCGGCCGAGCTGGAAGACGTGGCCGATCTCCATGCCGCGCGCGATCGAGACGGGGCCTGAACCGTCGGGGGCCGGGTCGCCCTCGCGAACGGTGGCGACCTCGACGAACGCGTCGGCCGTGAAGTCGCGGCCCGCGACGAGCGAGTGCACGTGCTTCTGGTCGATGTTCGCGCCGGTGATCCACGAGGTGCCGTCGACGACGCGGGGGTCGAGGACGTAACGGATGCCGGTCGCCGACTCCTCGCCGAGCACCGGCCCCTCGGGCGACCATGGGCCGATGTAACCCTTCACGAGCAGCGGGTTCTTCGCGAAGTCCTCGGCCGTCGCCGGCTCGACCTCGGCCGGTGCGAAAGCGACCTCGACGCGCTTGTCGTCGACGTCGCGGTCGCCGGGCAGGCCGACGACGACGAGCTCGCGCGTGCCGTCGAGGTGCGTGAGGGCGAGCACGACGTTCTTGAGCGTGTGGGCCGCGGTGAACTCGCCCTCGAGGTTCGCGTTGACGTGTGCCACGAGCGTCTCGATCGTGGGGGTGTCGGGCGAGTCGAAGATGACCGGTTCCGGGAGGCCGTCGATCGGCTTGGCCTCCGGGACGACCGTCGTGAACGCCTCGACGTTCGCCGCATATCCGCCCGCGGAACGCACGAACGAGTCCTCGCCGACGGGCGTCGGGTGCAGGAACTCCTCCGAACGCGATCCGCCCATGGCCCCGGCATCCGCCTGGACGATGACGTACTCGAGACCGAGGCGCTGGAAGATGCGCTCGTACGCGTCGCGCTGCGCCTGGTAGCTCACCTCGAGACCGGCGTCGTTCGCGTCGAACGAGTAGGCGTCCTTCATCGTGAACTCGCGTCCGCGCAGCAGGCCCGCACGGGGACGCGCTTCGTCGCGGTACTTGTCCTGGATCTGGTAGATCGTCAGCGGCAGGTCTTTGTACGACGAGTAGAGATCCTTCACGAGCAGCGTGAACGCCTCTTCGTGCGTGGGCGCGAGCAGGTAGTCGCCGCCCTTGCGGTCGTGCAGGCGGAACAGCAGATCGCCGTACTCCTCCCAGCGTCCCGTCGCCTCGTACGCCTCACGCGGCATCAGGGCCGGGAAGTGCACCTCCTGCGCACCGGCGGCGGCCATCTCCTCGCGCACGACGCGCTCGATCTTCGCCTTGACGCGCAGGCCGAGCGGCAGCCAGGCGAAGATGCCTGCTGCTTGCGGTCGGATGTAGCCGGCGCGGATCAGCAGCTTGTGACTGGCGACCTCGGCGCCCGCGGGGTCTTCACGAAGGGTGCGGAGGAACAGGTGCGACATACGGGTGACCACGAGTCGAGTCTACGGATGCCGCGGGGCCGCGACGTGCGCTCACCAGGCGCCGCGGAGCGCGGCGAGGGCACGTCGAGCGAGTTCTCGGTCGGTTTCTCCTTCTTGAACCGCGACGGCGACGACGTTCGACCCAACCGTGGCAAGCAGCGTGGAGGCGCGATTCTGCTGAGCGGGAACGACCGCCGCCGACAAGCCCTCTCCCAGGTCGACCCGTTCCAGCCCGGCAGTGCGGTCATCCCACTGCCGGTGCGCGCCGGGATACAGGTAAATGGTTCCCAGACGCGAGTCGTCTGCGGACGAGCGGATCGGACAGATCCAACGCGTACCGAGCCGCTCGAAGACGAGCTCGTCGGGAAGCAGACCACCGCCCAAGTAGCCGATCACATACTCGCCGGCGAACTCGGAAAGCCCGATGCGCGCACTGAAGCTGTCGCAGTCGCCGATGCCGGGACCGTCGACGATGTCACGGGGGGCGTTGCGTGCCGGCTCTCCTACGACACGGACCGACACGAGGTCGATGGCCGCCGTCAGTATCTCCGTCGACGGCTCCGTGGAGTGATCGATCTCCGGTTCCAGAGAGGCACCGGCGAACACCCACCAGTCGCCGACGACCCGTGCCATCACGCAGGTGGTCGTCCCGTAATTCACATCGCAGATCTTGTCGCGGTAGTAGTCCACATCGTCAGCCGAAATCGACGCGGCCGGGTAGACGGAGACCTCCATCGACGTCGCGGCACGTCCGCGCGGATCCTGCGACGCCGCGAAGCGTATGCATCGCACGCCACCGAGAGCTTCGGAGGGGTCGAATTCGGACGCGTCGAACACCGTGCCACCCCATGCGAGCGTCTGCTCTTCGACGCTCAGGCTGCCCTCGCCGAGGAGTTCATCCCAGTCGTCCATCGTGATCAGTTCTCCACATCGTCGTGGAACGAACGCCTCCGGCTCCTCCGCAACGCTCGACGTGGGGTCCGGCGTCGGAGTCGGCGTCGGCGTCGCGGTAGGTGTCGGCGTCGACGTCGACGTCTCGACCGGGGTCGCGACGCGGTCATCGGGACGGAGGGCCGCGAAGGTGACACCGGCGACGACGACGGCGACGAGCACCGACGCTGCGGCGCCCGCGACGATCCGCGACCGGCGCGCGCGGGCGGCCCGCATCCGCTTGGCACCGCCGACGACGCGATCACGCAGATCGCCGCGCTCGTTCGGGGTGAGCTGATCGTTCAGGTCCACGATGCCTCCATCGCCGTCATCTCGTCGCGTAGCCGGCTCTTCGCCCTCGACAGGCGCGACTTCACCGTTCCCACCGGAATCCCCAGAGTCTGTGCGACATCGCGTTCGGGATATCCCTCGAGCACGCTGAGGACGACGACGCTCTGCTCTCCCACCGGCAACTGCTTGAGTGCGGCGAGCACACCGCTCTCGTCGTGAGCAGACGGTGCCCCGGAAGCCGCCGCGGCCGGCGTCTTCGCCAACAGCGCCCGATATCGTCGCCCCGATCGCTCGAGGTTGCGAGCCGCGTTCGCAACGGTCGTCAGCAGCCACGGCAGCGGCGAACCGTCGACGAGGCGCACGCTCGCGCGCTTTCGCCACAGCTCGAAGAACGCGACGGCGACAGCATCCTTCGCGTCTTCGCGATCGGTCAGCAGACGGCTCGCCTGCCGGAACAGCCGCGACTCGTATCTATCGAACAGGTCACCCAGTGCGGACTCGTCGCCCGCTCGCAGTCGCTGCCATGCAGCGGCCTCATCATCTCCCACACCTTGTAGTGTCCGGCACCGAGGCGAAGGTTCGCGGACACGCGAACTAATCTGAGCAGATGACGACCGTGCTGCTGACCGGGTTCGAGCCGTTCGCCGGAGACGCGACGAACCCGTCGGGCGACGCCGTCCGCATGGTCGCCGATCAGTGGGACGAACCGGAACAACTCGTCACCGCGGTGCTCCCGGTCGAGTTCGACCGCGCGCGCCGCATCCTCCTCGAGCTCATCGCGACGCACGAGCCCGACGTCGTCATCGCAACGGGGCTGGCCGGCGGACGTACCGGCATCACGATCGAGCGTGTCGCCGTCAATCTCCTCGACGCGCGCATCCCCGACAACGCCGGCGACCAGCCGGTCGACGTCCCGTCGTCCCCCGGTGGGCCCGCCGCCCACTTCGCGACCCTGCCCGTCAAGGCGATCACCGCTGCGATCACGGATGCCGGCATCCCCGCCACCGTCTCGCACTCAGCCGGCACGTTCGTCTGCAACCACGCGATGTTCACCGTGCTCGACGTCGCTGACTCGGAGCACCGCCGTGCAGGTTTCATCCACGTGCCGTACACGAGCGAGGACACCCCCGCCGGTCAGCCGTCGCTTCCACTCGCCGACATCGTGCGTGCTCTGCGCATCGCGCTGCGCACCGCACTCGACACCGACGTCGATGCGTCCTACGCGGCGGGCACGATCGCCTGACACGGGCTGGCTTCAGCTGGAGAGTGCGGTGATCATCCGGGACAGGATCTGAGCCGCGACTTCGACGTCCTGCGAGGACATGCTCACAACGTTCGTGCCGTCTGTCGCGAAGACAAGCATCGAGCCGTAGCCCCGATCGACACCGAACGAGTCCGCGGCGCCGGCGACGTCGACGGCGACCGCCGTCTCCGCCGCGCCGGTGCGGAGTTGATTCCACTGCCAGCCGAGACCGGGGGTCACGAGTGGCGTGAGGATGCGGAATTCGTGCGTGTCGTAGTCGAGCCGTTCACTGTCGGAGAACATCGGGCAGCTCCGCGCGATACCGGCCGAGGCGAACAGGACTTCCTCGGGCTGCTGCGACCCCTCCCAGTACCCGTGGAGGTAGGGGCCGATGATGTCCTCAAGACCGATGGCTTCCCCGAGCTCGACGCAGTCGGGGATGGACCACGTCTGTTCGGTGCGGTCGACGGCGCGTGGCTTCGTCGCGGACGCGAGGTTTCGCGACACTGCCTCGACGGATGCGGCCAGAAGTTCTTCCGGCGCTTCATAGACCTCTGAGCCGGCTGTTGCACTGACCCAGTTGTCTCCCACTCGCACGCCGAAACGACATGCGCTCGAGTCGTAGTTCGGTTCGCAGAACGCGACCGAGTACGCGGCGGAGATCTCGTTCGTCACCGCGGCGGCGGGCAGCACCATCGTGGTGAGGTTTCTGACGCCCGCGGCGGGCTCGACGCCTTCCGCCGCGTACCAGGTGCAGGCAAGGCCCCCCACGGTGCCGACGGGGTCGGCCCCCACGGGAACGGGGCGCTCCGGGTCCCAGAGGGCGATCTGCTCGGCGGCGGTGATCGACCCCGCACCGAGGAGCTCGTCGCGCTGCTCGACCGTGAGCATCTGGTCGCAGTCGCCGTCGAACGCCCGGACCGGCTCGAGGTTCGGCGTCGGCGTGGCTGTCGGGGAAGGCGCGTCCGAAGAGGGGCTCGCCGGTGTCGGCGTCTCCGCCGCTCGTTCGACGGGAGCGCACCCCACCGCGAGAGCTGCGGCGAGCGCGAGGGACAGGAGCACGGCAGGACGGCGAAGCACGCAGCCAGCCTGGCAGGTGCCACCTGGGCCCCGCGGCATCCGCGGTCGAAGCGTTATGGAACCGATCTCAGGCGGTGACGACCTGCGCTGTGCCGAGCGGCGCATCGGGGCCGAGCTCGTCGGCGATGCGGCGGGCCTCTTCGATGAGGGTCGCGACGATCTCCGACTCGGGCACCGTCTTGATGACCTCGCCCTTGACGAAGATCTGTCCCTTGCCGTTGCCCGATGCGACGCCGAGATCGGCTTCGCGCGCCTCTCCGGGACCATTGACGACGCAGCCCATGACGGCGACGCGCAGGGGCACGGTGACATCCTTCAGACCAGCGGTGACGTCATCGGCGAGCGTGTACACATCGACCTGCGCGCGCCCGCACGAGGGGCATGAGACGATCTCGAGCTTGCGCTCGCGCAGGTTGAGCGACTGCAGGATCTGGTGTCCGACCTTCACCTCTTCGGCCGGCGGCGCCGACAGCGAGACACGGATAGTGTCGCCGATCCCCTCGCCGAGCAGGATGCCGAACGCGGTGGCGCTCTTGATCGTCCCCTGGAAGGCGGGACCGGCCTCGGTCACGCCGAGGTGCAGCGGCCAGTCGCCGCGCTCGGCGAGCTGCCGGTAGGCCTTGACCATGACGATCGGGTCGTTGTGCTTGACCGAGATCTTGAAATCGTGGAAGTCGTGCTCCTCGAAGAGCGAGGCCTCCCACACCGCGCTCTCGACGAGGGCTTCCGGGGTCGCCTTGCCGTACTTCTCGAGCAGGCGGCGATCGAGCGAGCCGGCGTTGACGCCGATGCGCAGCGACACCCCGGCGGCCTTCGCCGCGTTCGCGATCGCACCGACCTGGTCGTCGAACTTCCGGATGTTGCCCGGGTTCACGCGCACAGCCGCGCATCCGGCGTCGATCGCCTGGAAGACGTACTTCGGCTGGAAATGGATGTCGGCGATGACGGGGATCTGGCTCTTCTTCGCGATGATGTGCAGCACGTCCGCGTCGTCCTGCGAGGGCACGGCCACGCGGACGATCTCGCACCCGGATGCCGTGAGCTCGGCGATCTGCTGCAGCGTCGCGTTGATGTCGGTGGTCGGAGTGGTCGTCATCGACTGCACGCTGACCGGTGCTCCACCCCCCACGAGCACCTTTCCGACACGGATCTGCCGACTCTTGCGGCGGGGAGCGAGGACGTCCGGAACCTGGGGCATCCCGAGATTGACAGCTGGCACGGGCACAGCCTACGCGGCACCGCCGCAGACGGGCTGGGAGCCGCGCAGCGCCGCATCCCCCACTCGGGTGTGATAATTTCGGCCCATGCGCACGCGCCTCTCCTGGTGGCACACCGCCTAGGCGGTGTGTTCGACGTGCACACGTTTCAGACCGCCCGGCGTTGAAGGCCCGGCGGTCTTCTTCGTGGGGCGGGCGTTCCGACGAAGAAAGACGACGATGACCGGTTCTCTCCCGACCCTGACCGATCTCGCCGCGAGCGGTGAGCCGTTCGCGCTCATCGCGCGCGACGGGGCGAGCGTCGAGGTGCTGCGCGGTGACGTCGTCGACGTCGACCTGCTCGCCGACATCCCGCTGGACGACCCGGACGGGACCCCGCGCGAGGTGCTCGCCCTCGTCCCGTTCCGACAGGTCGTCGAACGTGGCTTCGTCTGCCACGACGACCGGGCGCCGCTTCGCTGTCTGCGCGTCTCCGACCACGCCGCGCTGCCGCTGGCCGAGGCGCTCCGCCAGCTGCCGTCCGAGCGCGTCCCCCTCGAGGACGCCGGGTTCGACATCTCGGACGACGACTACGCCGACATCGTCCGACGCGTGATCGCCGATGAGATCGGCCGGGGTGAGGGGGCCAACTTCGTCATCCGCCGCGACTTCACCGCCAGCGTCGACACGGATGCCGTCACCGCCGGCCTCACGTGGTTCCGGGCGTTGCTGCAGCACGAGCGCGGCGCGTACTGGACGTTCCTCGTCGTGACCGACGGCCACGTCGCGGTCGGCGCCAGCCCGGAGGCCCATGTCAGCGCCCGCAGCGGCGCGCCCGCCGAGCCGGGCACCAGCATCGTCACGATGAACCCGATCTCCGGCACGTTCCGCCACCCCCGCGGCGGCGCGACGGCCGAGACCCTGACGGAGTTCCTCTCCTCGACGAAGGAGACCGAGGAGCTGTTCATGGTGGTCGACGAGGAGCTGAAGATGATGTCGGCGGTCTGCTCCGACGGCGGCCGCATCACCGGGCCTCATCTGAAGGAGATGTCACGCCTGACCCACACCGAGTACATGCTGCGCGGGTCGAGCACGATGGATCCCCGCGACATCCTCCGCGAGACGATGTTCGCCCCCACCGTCACGGGATCGCCCATGCAGAACGCGTGCACCGTCATCGCGCGACACGAGCGCACGCCGCGCGGCTACTACTCCGGTGTCGCCGCCCTGTTCACCCCCGCACCGGGTGGGGGCCACGATCTCGACGCGCCGATCCTGATCCGCACCGCCTACCTCGTCGACGGCCGGTTGCGCGTGCCGGTGGGCGCGACGCTCGTGCGGCACTCCGACCCCGCGGGCGAGGTCGGCGAGACCCACGGCAAGGCGGCTGGTGTCCTGGGGGCGATCGGCGCCGTCGACCGTGACGAGGCGCCCGCCTCGATCGCCGACACCGCGGCCGTCGACGAAGACGCGCCCGCGGCGCATCGTCCGCGACTCGGCGACGACCCGACGATCGCCGCCCTCCTCTCCTCGCGCAACGCGCGGCTCGCGCAGTTCTGGCTCGACCCGCAGGCGGCGCACGGCGGTCCTTACGCGGGCCGCGAGGTGCTGGTCGTCGACGCCGAGGACCGGTTCACCACCATGCTCGGCCATCAGCTGCGCCACCTCGGGTTCTCCGTGCGCATCGCTCCGTGGAACGAGGTCACGGATGCCGCGGTCGACGACGCGGGGCTCGTCGTCTTCGGGCCCGGCCCCGGCGATCCGCGAGACGACGCGAGCCCTCGCATCGCACGCATGCGCGAACTCGTCGCCCGCCGGGCCGAGGCGGGGCGGCCGCTCCTCGCGGTGTGCCTGAGCCACCAGATCCTCGCCGATCGGCTCGGGATCGGTCTGGCTCCCCTCGCATCTCCGCACCAGGGTCTGCAGAAGAGCGTCGACGTGTTCGGCGAACCGGCATCCATCGGGTTCTACAACACCTTCACCGCGCGCGTCGCCCCGGGCACCACCCGGCTCGGCGACACCGAGATCGCAGCCGACCCCTCGTCAGGTGACGTCTATGCGCTGCGCGGTCCCGGGTACGCATCCGTGCAGGGACACCTCGAGTCGATCCTGTCGCGCGACGGTCTGCCGACGCTCGAGCGGCTCATCGGATTCGCGCTGGGACCCGTCGCGGCCTGACTCGCGCCGCCCCGGCGGCGAACGTCAGCCGAGGATCGAGATCGGGTTGAAGACGTCGGCGAGGATGAGCGTCCCGCCCATGACGATGAGTCCGATCACGACGACGAAGGTGACGGGCACGAGCTTCGTGGCGTCGACCGGCCGCGGCGACGGGCGGCGGAACAGCTTCGCCCACGCGCGCTTGATGCCGTCCCACAGGGCGACGACGACGTGTCCGCCGTCGAGCGGGAGCAGGGGCAGCAGGTTGAAGATGAACAGCGCGATGTTGAGCGACCCCAGCAGGCTCAGCAGGTCGACGACGCGATCCTGAATCGGCGCCTCCGTCGCGGCGACCTCGCCCGCGATGCGGCCCGCTCCGACGACGGACAGGGGCCCGTTCGGGTCGCGCTCGCCGCCGGTGACGAGGGCCACCCCCGTCTGGTACACCTTGACCGGGAGCTGCCAGATGACGCTCGCGACGGCGCCGAGCCGGTCGACCGCAGCCTGCGGTCCGGTCCAGATCGGCTGCGGGACGTTGACCCGGGTACCCGTCATGCCGACGAACCCGACCTCTTTGACCTCGCTCGTGCCGTCGTCGTTCATCACGGGACGTTCGGCGGCGACCGGGGTGACCTCGAGCGTCACGCGGTCGCTGCCACGCTCGACCACGATCGGGATCGTGCGCCCCGGTGCCGCCTGGATGATCGCGGTCGCCTCGGCGTAACCCGAGACATCGGTGCCGTCGACGGCGACGATGACGTCTCCCGGACGGATGCCCCCGGCTGCCGCGGGAGACACCGGATCACCGGCCTCGCACGTCGTGCGGTCGGCGCCCGCCGGGATGACGCACTCGTTGACCGCGGCGATGGTGGGCGAGACGCTCGGGATGCCGATCGCGCTGAGTGCGATCGCGAAGAGGACCATGGCGAGCACGAGGTTCATGAACGGACCGCCGACCATGATGACGATGCGCTTCCACACCGACAGCTGGTAGAACGCCGGGCGCGTGTCGTTCTCGACGAGCGTCTCGGCGTTGGCGAGGCGGGCATCCTGCACCATCGCCCCGAAGAATCGGCCGCTGCGTCGGGTCGCTGCGTCGGGCTCGTCGGGAGCCGGCGGGTACATGCCGGACATCGAGATGTAGCCGCCGACGGGCAGTGCCTTCACGCCGTACTCGGTCTCACCGAAGCGCCGCGACCAGAGGGTCGGACCGAGGCCGATCATGTACCGGCCGACGCGCACGCCGAACAGCTTCGCGGGGACGAGGTGCCCGACCTCGTGCAACGCGATCGAGACGGCGAGCCCGACGACGAGCAGCACGACGCCGATGACGAAAGCGAGGACGGTCACGACCGCTCAGAGTACCCGTCGAGTCTTTGAATCGGCCCAGGCCGTAAACTCCAACCATGGAGCGGGCGCGGAGTGCGACGGTGCGGCGTGCGCGCGCCGTGCGGGGAACCGCCTCCGCCGCCGTCGCCACCGTCTTCGCCGCCACCGCCCACACCATCTCGGGCGGGCTCGCGCCGCTCTGGCTCATCGTCGCGGCGACGTTGCTCACCACTCCCGCCGCGGTCTGGCTCGTGGGCCGCGCCCCGTCGGCGTGGCGGACCGGACTCGTCGTCCTGGCGAGCCAGGGGCTGTTCCACACCTTCTTCTCCATCGCCGGCGCAGCCGACCCGACGGCGCCCGTGCCGCATGTCCACGGCGGCGCCTTCCCCGCCGCCGCCCCGCTCTCACATGCGCACGCCGTCGGCACGAACATGACCGCCACGCACGTTCTCGCGGCGGCGGTCACCGTCGCGACGCTCGTCGCCGGCGAGCGTCTCGTACGCCTCATCCACCGCGGCATCCGCCGGTTCGCGCGACTGATGTCGCCGTCGATGCGCACACGGACTCCTCTGCTGCGCCCCGCTGCCGGCCGCGAGCGCATCCTCCCGGCACGCCGCCTGCGTTCCTCTCTCTCGCTGCGGGGTCCACCGGTCACCACCGTGTGAGCCCCCCTTCCCGTCGCGGACGGCACCGTGCCATCCGCATGTTCTGAGAGACGACAATGACCCGCAACATCACCGCGCGCAGCCGCGCCCGCTTGGCCGTCGGCGTGACCGCCGGCGCAGCCCTCGCCCTCGCCCTCCCGCTCGCCGCATCCGCACACGTCCACGTGACGCCGGAAGAGGTCGCGGCGAACGGATCCACCCGCATCGACTTCTCGTTCAGCCACGGCTGCGACGGGTCGCCCACGACCGCGCTCGTCGTCGACGTCCCCGCCGAGGCGCAGGGTGCGACGCCCGTCGTCGACGGTGCATGGACCATCACCACCGAGGCGGGCGAGGACGGCATCCCCACCCGCATCACCTACACGGCGGTCGCCCCCATCCCCGACGCGTATGCGGCCTCGGCCGGTATGAACGTGATCTTCCCCGGCTCGGCCGAGGGCGAGAGCTTCGCCTTCCCCGTCACGCAGCAGTGCGAGACGGGCGAGGCCGCCTGGGTGCAGGTCGCCGAGGACGGCCAGGATCCGGACGACCTCGAGTACCCGGCTCCGGTCGTCGTGGTCGGCGCGGCTGCGGCCGATTCCCACGGCGGCCACGGTGACGGCGGCCACTCGTCGGCCGACGGTGCCGCTGACGGCGAGGCCGCCGCAGCATCCCCTGCCGCAGCCGACCCGCTGCCGATCTGGCTCTCCGCCGGTGCCCTCGTCGTCGCCGCCGCCGCGCTCGTCCTGACGATCACCCGCCGACGCGCCTGAGGCACACCCGGGGCGGCGCGTCAATCGACGCCGCCGCCCCGGAACCGGGGTGAGACAATGGTGGCAATGCCTACCGACGCCCCGAACCTCCCTCCCGTCCTCCGCCCCGAGAGTCCGCCGCGCCGCTCCCTGACCGAGCTCGCGGCCCACGTCGGCGGCAGGATCGTCGGCGATGCTTCCGACGTATCCGTCACGGGCATCACGCTCGCAACGGCGGACCTGCGCCCGGGGGAAGCGTTCGTCGCGATCCGCGGCGCCGTGCGACACGGGGCCGAGTTCGCGAAGCAGGCGGCCGAGACGGGCGCCACGGCGATCGTCACCGACGACCGAGGCGCCGAGCTCGCCGCCGATGCCGGCCTGCCGATCGTCGTGGTCGACGATCCCCGGGCGCGCTTGGGCGACCTGTCGGCCTGGGTCTACGGCACCGGCCGCGAGGACCGGCTGCCGCTGCTGCTCGCGACGACCGGCACGAACGGCAAGACGAGCGTGTCGCACCTGATCGAAGGCATCCTCGGACAGCTCGGCGCGGTGACGGGGCTCTCCTCGACAGCCGAGCGACACATCGCGGGCGAGGTGATCGTGTCGCGGCTCACGACCCCCGAGGCCTCGGAGTTCCACGCGTTGCTCGCTCTCATGCGCGAGCGCGGCGTCGAAGCGGTCGCGGTCGAGGTGAGCGCACAGGCGCTGACCCGGCACCGTGTCGACGGCGTCGTCTTCGACGTCGCCGGCTTCACCAACCTCACGCACGATCACCTCGACGACTACCGCGACATGGCGGAGTACTTCGAGGCGAAGCTCCCCCTCTTCCGCGCAGACCGGGCACGGCGCGGCGTGGTGTGCCTCGACTCCGACGCCGGCGTGCAGATCGTCGCGCGCGCCGAGATCCCGGTGACGACGATCATCACGCCCGCGATCGCCGAGACGCCCTCGTCACCGGCGGACTGGACGGTCGAGATCGTCGAGGAACGGCAGAACGGCACGGAGTTCCGGCTCATCGGCGCCGACGGCCGGCGACTGACCACGACGGTGCCGGTCATCGGGCGGCACATGGCGGCCAACGCCGGCCTCGCGATCGTCATGCTGCTCGAAGGCGGCTACGCGTGGGAGACGCTCGTCGGCGCACTCGACGGGCGGCGCATCGAGGCGCACCTCCCCGGGCGGACTCAGCGCGTGTCGGGCGATCGCGGACCGGCCGTCTACGTCGACTTCGGCCACTCCCCCGACGCTTTCGAGAAGACCCTCGCGGCCGTGCGACGCGTCACCCCCGGAACCGTCGTCATGGTCTTCGGGGCCGACGGCGACCGTGACAAGACGAAGCGCCACGACATGGGCGCGACGGCCGTCCTCGGCAGCGACATCCTGATCGTGACCGATCACCACCCGCGATTCGAGGATCCCGACGCGATCCGCGCGACCCTGCTCGAGGGTGCTCGGCGAGCGCGCCCGGATGCCGACATCCGCGAATCGTCACCGCCGGAGAAGGCGATCGTCGAAGCCGTGTCGCTCGTCGGCGACGGTGACGCGATCCTGTGGGCCGGTCCCGGGCACCAGGACTACCGCGACATCCGCGGCGTCCGCACCCCGTACTCCGCTCGAGAGCTCGCACGTCGAGCACTGCGGGACGCCGGCTGGCCGGTGCCCGAACCCAGCTGGGACGTGCCATACGCCGACTGAGCGTGTTTGTGGTCGGACCACTGTGAAAAATCGTGGGTCTCTCGCCGTGCTGTCGCTCCCGTGCACGATTCCTCCACCCCCTGCGGGTGCGGCGTAGCGTCGGCCACAGGCACGCCGCGGCAGGCACGACCAGCGCCTTCCCCGCTCCCCGGCGGGCCTTCCGACAGGACGAAGGACCCACGATGAGCACAGTCATCCCGACCACGACAGCACACGACGACGACGCGGTCCCCACCGCGTGGGCGGGCTTCGCCCCGGGCCCGTGGCAGGACGACATCGACGTCCGTGACTTCATCCAGCGCAACTACGAGCCCTACACCGGCGACGCGTCGTTCCTCATGGGGCCGACCGCGCGCACGACGGGGCTCTGGGAGACGCTCAGCGAGATGTTCCCCGCCGAGCGCGAGCGCGGCGTGTACGACGTCGACGCTCTCACCCCCTCGACCATCACATCGCATGCTCCGGGCTACATCCGCCAGGAGGACGAGCTGATCGTCGGCCTCCAGACCGATGCGCCCCTGCGCCGCGCGATCATGCCCAACGGCGGGTGGCGCATGGTCAAGGGAGCCCTCGAGACCTACGGCTACCCCGTCGACCCCACGCTCGAGACGATCTTCACGCGCTACCGCAAGACGCACAACGACGGCGTCTTCGACGTCTACCCGCCGGCCGTCCGCCGCGCCCGCAGCAGCCACATCATCACGGGCCTCCCCGATGCCTACGGCCGCGGCCGGATCATCGGCGACTACCGACGCGTCGCCCTGTACGGCACCGACGCGCTCGTGGCCGCGAAGAACGTCGAGCGGGCCGAGCTCGACATGCACCCCTCGACGGAGAACATCCTGCGCTCGCGCGAGGAGAACGCCGAGCAGATCCGCGCCCTGCACGAGCTCGCCGAGATGGCCGCCTCGTACGGGTTCGACATCACCCGGCCCGCCGCCACCGCCCGCGAGGCGATCCAGTGGCTGTACTTCGCCTACCTCGGAGCGGTGAAGGAGCAGAACGGCGCAGCGATGAGCTTCGGTCGCAACACCGCGTTCCTCGACGCGTACATCCAGCGCGACATGGCGCGCGGCATCCTCACCGAGGTGGAGGCGCAGGAGCTCGTCGACGACCTCGTCATCAAGCTGCGTATCGTGCGGTTCCTCCGCACGCCCGAGTACGACGCGCTGTTCTCGGGCGACCCCACCTGGGTGACCGAGTCGATCGGCGGCGTCGGCGAAGACGGACGCACCCTCGTGACCAAGACGGCATTCCGCTTCCTGCAGACGCTCTACAACCTCGGCCCCGCCCCCGAGCCGAACCTGACGGTGCTGTGGACCGACGCCCTTCCCGACGGGTTCAAGGAGTTCTGTGCGCGGGTCTCGATCGACACCTCGTCGATCCAGTACGAGTCCGACGACCACATC
Organism: Microbacterium sp. F1-18; assembly: GCF_052921305.1. Taxonomy (NCBI): domain Bacteria; kingdom Bacillati; phylum Actinomycetota; class Actinomycetes; order Micrococcales; family Microbacteriaceae; genus Microbacterium; species Microbacterium sp. F1-18. The sequence goes on from NZ_JBREVD010000003.1 coordinate 312,376, forward strand.
CGCGCGCTGTGCGGCGACGATGCGGCGATCGCGTGCTGCGTGTCGCCGATGACGGTCGGCAAGCAGATGCAGTTCTTCGGGGCTCGGGTCAACCTCGCCAAGACCCTCCTGTACGCCATCAACGGCGGACGCGACGAGGTGAGCGGCAAGCAGATCGCGCCGGCCGCCGCCCCGGTCTCGGGAGACGTGCTCGGGTACGACGACGTGCGCGAGCGCTTCCGGGTCATGATGGAGTGGCTCGCCGAGACCTACGTCGACGCGCTCAACTGCATCCACTTCATGCACGACAAGTACGCATACGAACGCCTCGAGATGGCTCTGCACGACGGCAACGTCCTCCGGACCATGGCATGCGGCATCGCCGGGCTCTCCGTCGCCGCCGACTCGCTCTCGGCCATCAAGTACGCGACCGTCGAGCCGGTGCGCGATGCGTCGGGGCTCATCGTCGACTACCTCGTCCACGGCGACTTCCCCACCTTCGGCAACGACGACGACCGCGTCGACGAGATCGCCCGCGAACTCGTTTCGGACTTCATGTCCATGATCCGCAAGCACCAGACGTACCGCGACGCGGTGCACACCCAGTCGGTGCTGACGATCACGTCGAACGTCGTGTACGGCAAGGCCACGGGCAACACCCCCGACGGTCGCCGTGCCGGTCAGCCCTTCGCCCCGGGCGCGAACCCCATGAACGGACGAGACACGCACGGGATGCTGGCGGCCGCGCTGTCGGTCGCGAAGCTGCCGTTCGACCAGGCGCAGGACGGCATCTCGCTGACCACGACGGTGACGCCGGGCGGACTGGGGCGTACGCCCGACGAACGGGTACGCAACCTCGTGGGTCTGCTCGATGCGCAGATGGCCTCGGACGGCTACCACCTCAACGTCAACGTCCTGACGCGCGAGACCCTCGAGGATGCGATGGTCAACCCCGACAAGTACCCGCAGCTGACCATCCGAGTGTCCGGCTACGCGGTCAACTTCGTGCGACTGACCCGTGAGCAGCAGCTCGACGTGCTCAGCCGCACCTTCCACACGGGGGTCTGACTCCCGTGTCCGCCATCCTGGTGCCGGGTGAAGCCTGCACCGCCGATCTGAGCGATCCCCGTCATGACCGTCTCGCCGCACGACGGTCCGGGCACGTCGCGAGTGTGCACTCCTGGGAGCTCGTCACTTCCGTGGACGGCCCCGGCACCAGGATGACTCTCTTCCTCGCGGGATGTCCGCTGCGGTGCCAGTACTGCCACAACCCCGACACCTGGCGTCAGCGCGACGGCGAGCTCACCTCCCTCGACGACATCGTCGCCCGTCTGCGCCGGTACCTGCCGGTCTTCCGGGCGACAGGAGGGGGGCTGACGATCTCCGGAGGCGAGCCGCTGCAACAGGCGGCCTTCGTCACGCGTCTGGCCCGGGCCGCCACCGAGCTCGGTGTCCACGTCGCCATCGACACATCGGGCAACCTCGGCCGCGCCGCATCCGATGCGCTGCTCGACGACGTCTCGCTCGTCCTGCTCGACGTGAAGTCCGGGCTGCCCGACACCTACCGCGAGGTCACCGGCCGCGACCTGCAGCCGACGATCGAGTTCGGCGACCGCCTCGCGGCCCGCGGCACTCCGGTGTGGGTGAGGTTCGTGCTCGTCCCCGGCCTCACGGATGCCGTCCCGAACGTCGACGCCGTCGCCAACATCGTCGCCCGGTGGCAGAACGTGCAGCGGGTCGAGGTCCTGCCGTTCCATCAGATGGGCACGTCGAAGTGGGAGCGTCTGGGAATCCCCTATCCGCTCGCCGGTCGCCCGACGCCGGATGCGGAACTGCTCGCGCGGGTCCGCGGCCAGTTCGCCGATCGCGGTCTCACCGTGTACTGACGGTGAGCGTCACTCGACCACGCTGATCGCTCGGTCTGCGGCGCTCCGCGCCCACGCCTCCGCCTCCGCGAGCGACTCCCGGGTGAGCTCGCCCGGCGGACGGTGCGCGTCGACCACGCGTTCGACGGTCTCCACGATGCCGAGGAAGCCCAGGGCGCCCGCGTGGAACGCCTCGACGGCCTGCTCGTTCGCGGCGTTGAACACCGCCGGGTAAGTTCCGCCCGCGCGCCCTACCCGTTTCGCGAGCGCGACCGCCGGGAACGCGGAGTCGTCGAGCGACTCGAAGGTCCACTCGCTCGCGCGGGTCCAGTCCAGCGGAGACCCCACTCCCGCGACCCGGCGCGGCCAGTCGAGGCCGAGCGAGATCGGGAGACGCATGTCGGGCGGCGAGGCCTGGGCGATGGTGGACCCGTCGATGAACTCGACCATCGAGTGGACGACCGACTGAGGGTGCACCACGACGTCGATGCGGTCGTAATCCACACCGAACAGCAGGTGCGCCTCGATGACCTCGAGCCCTTTGTTGACGAGGGTCGCCGAGTTGGTGGTCACGACGCGTCCCATGTCCCAGGTCGGGTGGGCGAGGGCCTGGGCAGGGGTGACGGTGGCCAGCTCGTCGCGACGCCGGCCGCGGAACGGCCCGCCGGATGCCGTGAGCACGAGCCGTCGCACCTCGTCGGGCGTGCCTGATCGCAGCGCCTGTGCGATCGCGGAGTGCTCCGAGTCGACCGGGACGATCTGACCGGGCGCGGCGAGCGACGTGACGAGCTCGCCCCCGACGATCAGCGACTCCTTGTTCGCCAGCGCCAGCGTGCGACCCGACTCGAGCGCAGCCAGGGTCGGCCCCAGCCCGACCGAGCCCGTGATGCCGTTGAGCACGACGTCGGCCTCGACATCACGGACGAGACGTTCCGCATCGGCCGCGCCGAGGGCGGTTCGGGTCACACCGAATCGCGCCGCCTGCTCTTCGAGCATCCGAGCGTTCGAGCCGGCGGCGAGCCCGACGACCTCGAACCGGTCACGACGGGAGTCGATGACATCGAGCGCTTGCGTCCCGATCGATCCGGTGGAGCCGAGGATGAGGACGCGACGCATGCCGTCAGCCTAGGTGCTGCGGCCGTGCTGACGGGGGCCGTCAGCCTGCGGCGGGAACGGGGGTGCGCTGGACGCCCAGGATGTCGACGACGAAGACGAGTGTCTCGTTCTGGAGCTCGCTGCCCTCCTGCGCACCGTAACCCGCAGCGGGCGGGATGACGACGAGCACCTGCGAACCGACCTGCTGCCCCTCGAGCGCCTGCTGGAATCCGGCGACCACACCGGTCGTCGGGAAGGCCGCGGGCTGGCCGCGGTCCCAGCTGGAGTCGAAGACCGACCCGTCCGACCACTTCACACCGGTGTACTGCACGAAGGCGGTGTCACCCGGCTGAACGGTGGCACCGTCGCCGGTCTTGAGGTCGGCCAGCTGCACCTCGGGCGGAGCGTCGGTGCCGGGCAGGGTGATGGTGGGGGCGCCGTTCTCGGCCAGCTCGACCGTCGGCATCCCGTCGACCGGCGCCTGGTCGGTTCCGGTCGCGCGCGTCGGAAGCTTCTCGACGCCCTCCGCCACGACGACGACGGCTGTGCGTCCCTCGCCGAAGGCCGAGCCGGGGATCGCGAGCGCCGCGGTCGATCCGAGCGGAGCGCATTCGAGGGCCGCGACGAACACCGAATACTGCTGGGGGTCGAGCAGCACCGGCACCAGGCCCGAGTCGTCGGGCGAGGTGTCGCGCGACTGCTCGAGCAGCTCACCGGTCGCACCGTCGTAGATCGCGTAGGAGCCCGAGACGAGGTCGCCGGAGACGAGGTCGTCGCCGTCGCCGCGGGTCGTGAGCGTGCGCTCGATCTCCGTCGGCTCAAGGCCCGGGTCGACCTTCGCGGTCAGCTCGGGCGCCGAACCCGACACCTCGATGCTGTCGGAGGCCTCCCCCGGCTGGGCGTTCACGAGGCATTGCTCCGATGCGCCGGAAGCGTTCGGGCTGGGCGACTCGGTGGCAGAGTCGCCACTCGCGCAGCCGGCGAGCGCAAGCGCCGAGACGGCGACGACGGACAGAGCGGCGAACGGGCGCAGACGCACGGAGAACCTCTTCGATCGGGGAGACGGAGTCCTCATCCTCTCGCACGAGCATCGGTGTGCGCTGAGAACGCGCGAGCCGACGCGAGTGGCGCCTCAGCCGATGCCGACACGACCACTCGCGTCGGGTCGTCGTTCATCGGCGCCGCTGCAGCACAGACGTGGTGCGCGGACCGGGGGCGGAGCGCGCGTGCACAACATGTCCACGGAGTCATGCGTTCCGCAGTAGCCTCGTCTGGTGAACGCTGACGCAACCGAGCCGCAGTCCGGCGAGCCCGGCGAGCACGACGAAGCCGCAGCCGCCGTCGAAGCAGTCCCGGGAATCGGACTCACCTATGTGATCGGACGGTGGGTGCTCGCGCCCCTGGCGCGCATGATCTACCGGCCGCGCATCGAGGGCCGCGAGAACTTCCCCCGCAAGGGCGCTGTCATCCTGGCGAGCAACCACCTGTCGTTCATCGACTCCTTCATCATCCCGATGGCCTCACCGCGTCCCGTGCGGTTCCTCGCGAAGTCGAGCTACTTCGACGGCACCGGCTTCCGCGGCTGGCTGTCGCGAGAGTTCTTCTACGCCGCGGGCGCGTTCCCGGTCCGTCGCGGTGCTGGACAGGCCGCGCTCGATGCCCTGGATCAGCAGAAGAAGATGCTCGACGCGGGATGGTCGACCGCGCTCTACCCCGAGGGCACGCGTTCGCTCGACGGCCGCCTCTACAAGGGCCGCACCGGTGTCGCGTTCCTCGCGCTGCAGACCGGTGCGCCCGTCATCCCCGTCGGACTCGTCGGAACGAGCGAGATCATGCCCGTCGGAGCGAAGTTCCCGCGGCTGCGCCCGCGCGTGACCGTCCGATTCGGCGCGCCGCTCGACCTGAGCCACCACGGCTCGGCTGACTCCGGTCGCGCTCGTCGCAACGCCACCGATGAGATCATGGCCGCGATCCACGCCCTGTCGGGTCAGGAACTGGCAGGCGCGTACAACGAGGCCCCGCCGCAGAACACCGTCGAGCGGATCAAACAGGCCCTGCCGCACGAACGCCGCTGACCCGGCCGATCACTCCGCGCCCGAGACGACGATCGTCGGTTCGTGTCGCACCGGGAAGTTCACCGAGTTCGCGATGAAGCACCACGCGTTCGCCTGCGCGTGAGCCTCGAACGCGGCTTCGCGCATCGACGCTTCGGCGACGACGACCCGGGGCCGCAGCACGACCTCCGCGAACGCCCCACCGCCACGCCCGTCTTCGCGCATCGTCCCCGTCGCGTCATCCGTATAAGCGACCACGACCACGCCGGCCGTCACGCAGGCGTGCAGATACGACAGCAGATGGCACTCGGAGAGCGCAGAGAGGAGGAGGTCCTCGGGATTCCACCGGGTCGGGTCGCCTCGGAACGGCTTGTCGCTCGACGCGGCGAGAGCCGGCTTGCCGTCGATGCTCAGCGTGACGGCGCGGTCATAGTCTCGGTAACCGCTGGTTCCGGTGCCACGATTCCCGGTCCATTCGGCCCGCACGGAGTATCGATGCTCGCCCAACATGCGGACAGTCTGACACGGCGCATGGCGGGGCCCGCGACGGTAGGCTGTCGGGGTGCCGCAGACCTTCGCCGTTCCCGCCGCCGTCGAACTCGCGGTCGTCGAGCGCAGCGGTTTCATCGAGTCGCGCCACGCCGGCGCAGCGGTCGTCCTCGGTGCGGACGGCACCCCGATCCGAACCCTCGGCGACGTCGACGCCCCGATCCTCCCCCGCTCGACCCTGAAGCCCTTGCAAGCGCTCGCCAGCATGACCGCGGGAGCCACCCTCGAAGGCGAACGACTCGGCCTCGCGACAGCCAGCCATTCGGGAACCGACCGGCACGTCTCCGTGGTGCGCGACATCCTGAACGAAGCCGGCCTGGGCGAGGACGACCTCGGATGCCCTCCCGCCTGGCCGGGCGACACCGCGACGCGCGATGAGATCGTGCGCGAGCTCGGTGCCCCCACCCGCATCCGGATGAACTGCTCCGGCAAGCACGCCGCGATGCTCGCCGCATGCGTCGCGAGCGGTTGGGACACCAGGACGTACCTCGACCCCGACCACCCCCTCCAGGTGCACACCCGCGAGGTGATCGAGCGGCTGACCGGCACCAAGGCGTCGGCAATGGCGATCGATGGATGCGGCGCCCCGGTGTACGCGATGAGCCTCATCGCGCTCGGGCGCGCGATCCAACGCATCGGCACCGCGAGCGAACGATCGCCGTTCGCCCTGCACCGCATGGCCGGCGCTCTCGTGCGGGCGGTTCGTGAGAACCCGTGGACCATCGACGGTCCCGGTCGGCCCGACACCGTCGCGATCGAACGACTCGGCGTCTTCGCGAAGACCGGGGCGGAGGGCGTGCTCGTGATGGTCGCTCCCGACGGCACGACGGCTGCGCTGAAGGTGCTCGACGGCAACGGCCGCGCGGCGTCGGCGATCGCCCTCACTCTGCTCGTGCGGGCCGGGGCGCTCGAAGCCGCTCCCGTGGCCCGTGTGATCTCTCATCTCCCGCTGACCGTGCTCGGCGGCGGACAGAACGTCGGCATCATCCGGCCGACGGTGTAGCGGCTCCTCACGAGGGAGCGCAGAAAGGACTGCCATGCGCATCAGCGTTCCGAGTGAGGTCAAGAACAACGAGTATCGCGTCGCACTCACCCCGGCGGGTGTCCACGACCTCGTCGTCAACGGTCACGACGTGTTCGTCCAGCGTGGCGCCGGCGAGGGTTCGTCGCTGCCCGACGCGGAGTACGCAGACGCGGGTGCGGTGCTGCTCGACGACGCCGACGAGGTCTGGGCCCGTGCTGAGCTGCTGCTCAAGGTCAAAGAGCCGATCGCGAGCGAGTACCACCGCTTCCGCGATGATCTGGTGCTGTTCACCTACCTTCACCTCGCGGCCGACCGACCGCTCACCGACCGCCTGATCGAGAGCGGCATGACGGCGATCGCCTACGAGACCGTGCAGCTCCCCGGCGGGAGCCTGCCGCTTCTCGCGCCGATGAGCGAGGTCGCCGGCCGCCTGGCCCCGATGGTGGGAGCCTCCACGTTGCTGCGCTCCGCCGGGGGTCTCGGTCTGCTGATGTCCGGGGTGCCCGGAACCCGACCCGCCACGGTCACCGTCATCGGCGGTGGGGTGGCGGGGGCGAACGCCGCGTACATCGCCGCAGGGCTCGGCTCGGATGTCACGATCTTCGACACCAACATCCAGCGTCTCCGTTTCCTCGACGATCACTTCCAGGGTCGTGTCAAGACCGCCGCCTCCAACCCGCTCGATCTCGAACGGTCGGTCGTGGCTTCCGATCTCGTGATCGGCTCGGTACTGATCCCCGGTGCGAAGGCGCCCAAGCTCGTGCGCAACGAGACCGTCGCACGCATGCGGCCGGGCTCGGTGCTGGTCGACATCGCCGTCGACCAGGGCGGCTGCTTCGAGGACACCCGGCCGACGACGCACGCAGACCCCACCTTCCGCGTGCACGACACGGTGTTCTACTGCGTGGCCAACATGCCCGGCGCCGTGCCCAACACCTCGACCTCGGCGCTGACGAACGCCACGCTCCCCTACGTTCGGCAGATCGCCCGCCACGGCTGGCGGCAGGCGCTGCGAGCCGACGGCGCGCTCGCGGCCGGACTCAACACCACCGCTGGACGGGTCGTCAACGCCGGCGTGGCAGCGGCTCACGGCATCACGGCGGACTCGTCGGCCGACGCACTGGGCTGAGCGGCAGCACTGAGCGGCAGCACGACCCGTCGGACGCGATCGGTCCGGGTATCGATCATCCAGCCACGTCGGCGACCGGGAGCAGCGTACGGCGGCAGCTCTCGGTTGCCGGTGACGAGGCGGAAGTCGCCTGCGCTCGCGGCGTCGACGACGAGCTGACAGCGTCCCTGCGCGCCGGCCGCGGCCGCGCGCCAACGGCCCATCCATGCCTCCGGAGTGCCCCACACCACTCTGCCTGGCCGTAGGGAGGTCGTCTGGTCGACGGTGGAGATCTCGACCCCCTGCTCGCGCCAGTGATCGAGCAGGGCATGCGTGGCGCCCGTCGGGGGTGCGACGAACGCCGTGGCGCAACGCGGCTCGAAAACACCGGGTCCCCCAGCGTCATGGCGGAGCGGGCGGGATTCGCCGGGATCCGCGAACTGGACGAGAGCCCCGCTCCACCTCCCCCGCCCCGCGGGTGCCGAGGGGTCGTGGTGCGACGCGTCGCCGCCGAAGGCGACGTGCTCCGAGCGCGACACCGCGGTGAGTACGGCACGATCGGGCAGGTGGTCGACGATCCTGCCGACGGCCCCGGTGACGCGCTGTGCCGCGCACACGAACTGGATACCGCGAGAACGCGCATCACGTGCGACACGTTCCAGCATCGTGGCAGCGGCAGCGCTGTAGTCGTCGGGCAGTGAGCCGAGCAGGCGGTCGAGGTCGTCGACGACGATGACCCACCCTTCCGGAACATCGTCGAGAACGGCGATGACGTCCCACGCGCTCTCGAGGTCGGCCGGCACCCAGCACACCTGCCCGGGTGACACCTGCGCGGCGATGGTCCGCAGCAGCGTCGTCCGCCCCGAGCCCGCGCGGCCGAGGACGGCGGCCCCCGGCGCACGCCGATCGAGCACCACGGCGCGCCGGCGCTGCTCGGCGGGCTCGTCTGCCAGGCCGAGGACCACCGCATCCTCCTGCCTCAGCCCGGCGAGCTCGATACGGTCGGGCAGCGGCGGCAGCCAGGGGCGACGGGCGGGGTGCGCTCCGGCCGCCGCACGGGCGATGTCCTCGATCGCCGCCCGCGGGCACCGACTCACGCGGACCAGGAGCGGTTGCGCGTCGGCCGGCCGCCTCACCAGAGCTGCCCCACGGTCATCGCGTCCGCCGGGCAACGCGGCGGCCTCGGCCGAGCCGAGCACCGCGCGGGATTCGGCGACATCCGACACGCGCAGCGCGATCCGCAGCGGCGCATTGGCGAGCACCGCTTCGCGGAACCCCGCCGCGCGCTGCGTCGCCAGCACGAGGTGCATCCCGAGCGCACGCCCCCGGGCGGCGATATCGGCGAACACGTCGTGCATCGCCGGATGGGCCGCCGTCAGCGCGGCGTACTCGTCGACGACGACCACCAGCCGCGGCAGCGCGTCGTCCGTCTCGGCGATGTCGCGTGCCCCGAGCTCGGCGAGAACCCGCTCGCGATGCCGGACCTCGGCGCGGAGGCTCTCGATCGCGCGCACCGCGTTGCGTTCGTCGAGGTCGGTCACGACACCGGCCACATGCGGCAGACACGAGAGAGCGTCGAACGCACGGCCGCCCTTGAAGTCGATGAGGAGGAAGTTCACCTGTGCCGGTGGAAGGCGTCGCGCCAGCGCCGCGATCCAGGTCACGAGCAGCTCGCTCTTCCCACTGCCGGTGACCCCCACCACGACCGCATGCGGCCCGTCCTCGACGAGGTCGATCTCGACCGGCTCGCCACGGCCCGCGCCGAGGACGGCGGTGAGTCCCGCACCGCGCGGCGTCGGCAGCTCATCGAAGGTCAGACTCGCCGTGTGATCCGCAGCCACCGCCGCAGCGCGCTCCCGAAGCAGCGCGACGGTCCCCGCCGCCTGCTCGCGCCCGATCGATTCGGGGCGGATGGTCGTGGACGAGCCACCGTACCCGAGCACTGCGTCGTCGACGCCGGTCACCCGCACGACGGCCCCGCACCGGGGCGGCGGAGCAGCGGAATCTGCGCACACGATCACGATGTCGGCGTCGGGAGGCGGAGCACCCGTCCCCCACCAGAGCCGCAATCCCCCGGGCGTCGAGGTGTGCGGGAGGTCACGGGCCCAGTCCTCCGGCGCGGCGACGACCGAGACCTCGCCGGGCGCGTGGACGAGGCAGATCTGCAGCACCAGAGCGCGCGCGATCGATGCCGCGGGAGCGACGGACCCGACGACGGCGACTCCAGCCTCGAGCGGCACGGTGACCGGGGCCTGCCGAACCGTCGCGGCGGCCCGTCGGAAGGCCGGCGGCGCGTCACCCTCGACACCCGTGTGCGACGGCGCATCACCCGATCCCACGACCAGCACCTCGCGCCCCGGCCTCGGCCGCCAGAGGTCATCCGGCGCGACCAGAAGGCCGGCGAGACCGGGCGTCGCACGCCACCGATCCGCTCGCTCGACCGCATGCCGTTCGTCGAGCTCCGCGTGCGCCGCTCGGAGGTCCGCCTCGGCGCGAGCCGCGGACCGGCGCCTCTCTCGACGGGCCACCCGCGCCCCGTCGAGGAGCGTCGCGACCGCGACGAGGGGCCCCAACGCGGCGAACCAGAGCACGGTAGGCGACCCGGTGATCTGCCAGAGGATGACGGCACCCGCAGCCGGAACGACGAGCGCCCACACGGGGAACGGAGGCCGCTGCGGATCAGGCCGCAGTGAAGGGAACCGGATGGGGGCGTCGAGCGAGACCGTCGGATGCACGTATGCGAGTCAAGCGACACCCGCACCCTGCGCGCGGCCGATCACCGCGAATGCGGGAAGGCCGGACTCAGCCCGCGCTCGGGGAGGAGCCGTCGGAGGAGTCGTCGGACGAATCGTCCGAGGCGCCCACGACGTGCGCGTCGAGCACGATGATCGTCACGTTGTCGCGACCGCCGTTCTCGAGGGCGGCGGTCATCATGGCGGACACCGCCGCAGCGGGGTCGTCGTTCTCGAGCAGGAAATGCAGGATGCCGTAGTCGGTGAGCTCTTTCGTCAGCCCGTCGCTGCAGATCACGAAGCGGTCGCCGTCCACGACGTCGAGGCGCACATAGTCGGGCGTCACACCGTCGCTCGGCCCGACCGCACGGGTGATGACGTTGCCGTACGGGTGCTGCTCCGCCTCTTCGGGGCTGAGGCGTCCGGCCGCGACGAGCTCCTGAACCACCGAGTGGTCGGTCGTGACCTGGGCGATGGCCTGGTCGCGCAGCAGATAAACCCTGGAATCGCCGATGTTGAGCGTCGTCCACTGCGGTTCGCCGTCGACGATGTCGAGGTAGACGCCCGTGACGGTCGTGCCGGTTCCATCGTCGGTCGTCTCGGGGTGATCGGCGATGTCGCCGACCGCGCGTTCGAGCGCCTCTTCGATGTCTTCGGGGGTGACCACACCGCGGTCGGCGACGCCGCGCAGGCGTTCGACGGCGCTCGCACTGGCGATCTCACCGCCGATATGCCCACCCATGCCGTCGGCGACGATGAACAGCGGATACTGCGCGAGAACGGCATCCTGGTTGCTGTCGCGACGACGTCCGGTGTCGGTCGCGGCGGCCCACCGGAGTTCGATCGCACCGGACGGGACGTCCACGATCCGGGATTGGGTCGTGGGGTCGGGCACGCTGTCACTCTTCTTTCGTCGACGGATGGGCGTGTCACACTCTAGTGGACGCACCCGTGGAGCGGGATTTGGTCAGCCGGCGGCGGGATCCGACGGCAGCGGGAAGAGCGCGTCGATGGTGGCCAGCTCATCGACGCTGGGATGCCACGCCGAGGCCGCCGCAGCGTTCGAGCGTACCTGCTCGGCCGAGGTCGCCCCGGCGATCACGCTGCTCAGCGCCGGCTGCGCCAGAAGCCAGCCGAACGTCGCCTGCACCATCGTGATCCCCCGTTCGTCGCAGAACGACCGGTAGGCGTCGATCGCATCCCACGGTGCGTTCTCCCACAGGTGACGCCGCTCCCGCGCGACCCGTGAGTCGGCCGGGATGTGGTCGCGCGTGAACTTTCCGGTCAGCAGACCGTTGTGCAGCGGGAAGTACGGCAGAAAGCCGCGCCCGAAGTGCCGAACGGCCGGGAGCACTTCGCGCTCGGCGGCGCGGGCGAGCAGGCTGTAGTGGTTCTGGGCCGAGATGAAGGGCACATCTCCGCGGGCGCGCGCGACGGCCTCGGCCTCGGCGACCTGCCACCCCGCGAAATTGGAGTGCCCGATGTAGCGGACCTTGCCCTCGCGGACGAGCTCCGACAGCGCATCGAGCGTCTCTTCGATCGGCGTCTCGGGGTCGGGGGTGTGCAACTGATAGAGGTCGATCCAGTCCGTCTGGAGGCGTTCGAGCGACGCCTCCACCGCACGGCGGACGTACACGCGCGATCCCTTGGCGCCAGGCAGCCCCAGGTCGACGGCGCTGTGGCCGAACTTCGTCGCCACGACGACGCGGTCCCGACGCCCCCGCAGGGCCTCGCCCATCAGCGTCTCGGAGAGACCGGGCTCGCCGCCGTAGATGTCGGCGGTGTCGAAGAAGGTGATGCCGGCGTCGAGGGCCGCGTCGAGCACCTCGACTGTTCCGTCCAACGTCTGCGTGGGCGTCCCGCGTCGACCGAAGTTGTTGCATCCCAGCCCGACGGCCGAGACGAGGAGGCCGGAGGATCCGAGTCGGCGGGTCTGCACTGCGTCGTCCATCCCTCCACGCTAGACCCCCCGTGCGCGATCTCGGCGCGCGAGACGACGAGGAGCCCCCGTCTTTCGACGAGGGCTCCTCGGGTGCTCACTGCCGCGGCGCGTCCGGAGCGGGGGGCTCGGTCGTCGGCGGCGTGACCGGCGGCTGCGCGGCCGGGGGCGGGTAGGCACCTGCCGGGGGCGCCGGCGGCGCTGCGGGAGGCGGGTAGGAACCGGCCGGCGGGGCGCTGGACGCAGCGGGAGGAGCGTAACCGGCTCCTGCGGCTCCGTAGGCGCCCGCAGCGGGCGCGGCTCCCCCGTCGGGCTGCACGGGGATGCCCTGCCAGACCGTCGTGTCGCGCAGGAACGAGGTACGCCACGGCGACGGCTGGATGTTCGGGTTCCAGGGCGAGCTCGAGAAGGCTGCGATGCCCAGCCAGATCAGCGAGCCGAGGCCGGGGATGATGTAGAGCAGGACGAGCGGCCAGTCCTTGCCGACCTTCTGCCCGACGCGGACGCTCGCGAGAGCCAGGGCGACGAGGGCGAGGTATCCGAAGATGAAGCCGATGGCCGGGATGTTGCTCAGCACGCCTGTCGCGATGATCGCGCCCAGCATGACCCAGGGCGAGAGGTCGCCGAGCTTCGCGAAGACCATCTCGCGGTAGAACGGCACCCAAGCGCGCCATTTGCCCTGCACGCCGGCCTTTTCGAAGATCTTCATGTAGAAGAACGAGCTGATGATGTAGCCCGCGAGCAGAAGGATCAGGAAGATGGGAAGGAGCAGCAGGACGAGCGCGAAGAGAGCCCCCGCCCCCGCACCGTCGTCGTAGTAACCCGGCATGAACGACCTCCTCAGTCGTGACCTGGACGACGCGCTCGCGTCATCGGTCGCCGCTCATGCTAGCGAAACACGCGCCCCCGCGTGGTCTTTGACGGGGGCACGATACCGATCAGACGACGAGTTCGAGCTCGGCGGATCCTGCCGCCTCTCGCAGCGCCCATCCGTTCGCGTCCGCCCAGGCGATGAGATCGGCCTGTGACCCCACCACAGCGGACGACAACGCGAGAGCGCGAGTGAACTCGCCTTTGGCGTGCTTGTTGAAATGGTTCAGGGCGCGCACAGTACCGTCGGCACCCGCCGAGACGACGCGAACGAAGGCCGACGGCACCTCCGCGGGCACGGGGGCGAGCGCGACGTAGGCCTCCGAGCGCAGATCGAGCACGAACGACGCGTTCAGCTCGCCCAGGGCTGCGGAGCCGGCCGCAGCCCAGTGACGGCGGAGCGGCGGGATGCCGGGAAGCGCTGTTCCGGCCGCGAGACGATAGGCCGGAATCGGGTCGAGCGCGGCGACCGGCCCGAACGGCGCCGATTGAATGAGCACATGCTCGCCGAGCCAGGCGCGCGCCGCGGGGCCGAGGCTCGCCGAGTCCAGGGCGTCGAACAGCACGCCGCTGTAGCGGTCGACCGCAGGCATCGTCGGAGCGGTCTTCAGCCCGGCGTTCACGGCGATCTCGCCCAGCTGGCGGGCACCGAGCTTCAGCACCCGCGCCGCGGCATCCGGATCGCGCGACAGCTCGACCAGCGCGTCGACCGCTGCGCGCCGCTGGGGTGCGAGCTGCGGAAGCGCGAGCTCGTCCATGACGAGCGGCCCGCCTGTGCCGCCGGCACGCTTGGTCTCGGAGGGCGGTAGCAGCACCAGCATCCGGAGTCTCCCTTCACACGCGAGAGACCGCACCCCGGAGGGTGCGGTCTCTCGTAGACGCGGTACAGGTCAGGCCAGAGCGGCGTTCCCGGCCACGATGGTGAGCTCGTCGCCCTCCATCGACAGGAAGCCGTCCTGCGCGTTGGCGACGATCTTCTCGCCGCCAGGCTGCGTGATGCGCACCTGGCCCTCGGCGAGGATCGCGAGCACCGGCTCGTGACCCGCCATGAAGCCGATCTCGCCCTCGACGGTCTTGGCCACGACGAGGGATGCCTCACCCGACCAGACCTCCGCCTCGGCGGAGACGAGCGTGACCGTCAGAGCCATGTCAGCTGTTCTCCTTCTGGATCTTCGCCCACTTCTCTTCGACGTCGCCGATACCGCCGACGTTGAAGAAGGCCTGCTCGGCCACGTGGTCGAAGTCACCCTTGACGATCGCGTCGAACGACTCGATCGTCTCCTTGATCGGGACCGTGGAGCCCTCGACACCGGTGAACTTCTTCGCCATGTAGGTGTTCTGCGAGAGGAACTGCTGGATGCGGCGCGCGCGCGACACGACGATCTTGTCCTCTTCGGAGAGCTCGTCGACACCGAGAATCGCGATGATCTCCTGCAGTTCCTTATTCTTCTGGAGGATCTGCTTCACGGCGGTCGCGACGCGGTAGTGGTCCTCGCCGATGTAGCGCGGGTCGAGGATGCGGCTCGTCGAGCTCAGCGGGTCGACGGCCGGGTAGAGACCCTTCGACGCGATCTCGCGCGAGAGCTCGGTCGTCGCGTCGAGGTGCGCGAAGGTCGTCGCCGGAGCCGGGTCGGTGTAGTCGTCGGCGGGGACGTAGATCGCCTGAAGCGAGGTGATCGAGTGGCCACGGGTCGAGGTGATGCGCTCCTGGAGCACACCCATCTCATCGGCCAGGTTGGGCTGGTAGCCCACCGCGGACGGCATACGGCCGAGCAGCGTCGAGACCTCGGAGCCGGCCTGCGTGAAGCGGAAGATGTTGTCGATGAACAACAGCACGTCCTGCTTCTGCACGTCGCGGAAGTACTCGGCCATGGTCAGGGCCGACAGGGCGACGCGCAGACGCGTTCCCGGCGGCTCGTCCATCTGGCCGAAGACGAGGGCGGTCTTGTCGAAGACGCCCGCCTCCTCCATCTCGTGGATGAGGTCGTTGCCCTCACGGGTGCGCTCACCGACACCGGCGAACACCGACACACCGCCGTGGTCCTGCGCGACGCGCTGGATCATCTCCTGGATGAGGACGGTCTTGCCGACGCCGGCACCACCGAAGAGGCCGATCTTTCCACCCTGAACGTAGGGGGTGAGCAGGTCGATGACCTTGATGCCGGTCTCGAACATCTGGGTCTTCGACTCGAGCTGGTCGAAGCTCGGGGCCTGACGGTGGATGCCCCAGCGCTCGGTGACCTCGATGGTCTCGCCCTCGGCGGCGTTGAGAACGTCGCCCGTGACGTTGAAGACCTTGCCCTTGGTGACGTCGCCCACGGGCACCGTGATGGGGCCGCCGGTGTCGCGCACTTCCTGGCCGCGGACCATGCCGTCGGTCGGCTTCAGCGAGATCGCTCGGACGAGGTCGTCGCCGAGGTGCTGAGCGACCTCGAGGGTGATCTCGGTCGACTCGCCATCGATCGTGATGGTGGTCTTGAGCGCGTTGTAGATGTCGGGGATCGAGTCGTGCGGGAACTCGATGTCGACGACGGGGCCGGTGACGCGCGCAACGCGGCCGACGACCGACGTGGCTTCGGCAGTGACGGTGGTCATGTCTGTCTCTTTCGGTTGGTCTTACTTGCCCGACGCCAGAGCGTCGGCGCCGCCGACGATCTCGGCGATCTGCTGAGTGATCTCGGCCTGGCGAGCGTTGTTGCGCAGGCGGGTGTAATCGGTGATGAGCTTGTCGGCGTTGTCGCTCGCCGACTTCATCGCCTTCTGCGTCGCGGCGTGCTTCGCGGCGGACGACTGGAGCAGCGCGTTGAACACGCGGCTCTGGACGTAGACCGGAAGCAGCGCATCGAGCACCGTCTCGGGATCGGGCTCGAACTCGTACAGCGGGTAGACCGGAGCCTGGTCCGCTGTCGCAGCGTCGGCCTCGACGACCTCGAGCGGCAGCAGACGCACTGCTTCAGGCGTCTGCGTCATCATGCTGACGAAGCGGTTGTACACGAGGTGGATCTCGTCGACTCCGCCGTCTTCGCCGCCCTGAGCGTAGGCGTCGAGGAGGGCCCCGGCGACCTGCTCAGCGGTGCTGAAGTGCGGTGTGTCGGTGTCGCCCGTCCACTCGCCCGCAGCCCGCATCCGACGGAACTGGAAGTACCCGACGGCCTTGCGGCCGATGAGGTAGTAGTCCACTTCCTTGCCCTGCGACCGCAGCAGCTCGGCCAGCTCGAGACCCTCGCGGAGGATCTGCGAGTTGAACGCGCCGGCGAGGCCGCGGTCGGAGGCGAAGATGACGACCGCCGAGCGACGGATGGTCTCGCGCTCGGTCGTCAGCGGGTGCTCGACGTCGGAGTGGGTCGCCACCGCGGAGACGGCACGCGTCACGGCCCGCGCGAAGGGAGAGGATGCGCGGACGCGCCCCATCGCCTTCTGAATGCGCGAAGCCGCGATGAGCTCCATCGCCTTCGTGATCTTCTTGGTCGTCTGAGCAGAACTGATCTTCTGCTTGTAGACCCGGAGTTGTGCGCCCATAGTGTGTCGTCCTCCGCGTCAGCCGCGGCGGCCCTTGACGATCTGCTCCTGGTTCACGTCATCGGCCTCGGCGGCAGCGGTCTCCTCGTGGCCCGGCTTGTTGATGGCCTGGCCCTTTCCGCCCTGGAACTCGAGCACGAACTCGTCGACGACCTTCTCGAGCTCGGCGACGGTGTCGTCGCCCAGCACGTTGGTCTCGCGCAGCGTGTCGAGGATCGACGTGTTGCGCTTGAGGTAGTCGAGCAGCTCGCGCTCGAAGGTGAGGACGTCCTCGACCTCGATCGTGTCGAGCTTGCCGTTGGTCCCCGCCCAGATCGAGACGACCTGCTCCTCGACCGGGTACGGCGAGTACTGCGGCTGCTTGAGCAGCTCGGTCAGACGCGCACCACGCGCCAGCTGACGGCGCGACGCGGCGTCGAGGTCGGACGCGAACATCGCGAACGCCTCGAGCGAGCGGTACTGCGCGAGCTCGAGCTTCAGCGTTCCCGAGACCTTCTTGATCGACTTCACCTGAGCGTCACCACCGACACGCGACACCGAGATACCCACGTCGACCGCGGGACGCTGGTTGGCGTTGAACAGGTCGGACTGCAGGAAGATCTGGCCGTCGGTGATCGAGATCACGTTGGTCGGGATGTAGGCCGAGACGTCGTTGGCCTTGGTCTCGATGATCGGCAGACCCGTCATCGAGCCCGCGCCCAGCTCGTCGGAGAGCTTCGCGCAACGCTCGAGCAGGCGCGAGTGCAGGTAGAAGACGTCACCGGGGTATGCCTCGCGGCCCGGCGGACGACGCAGCAGCAGCGACACGGCACGGTAGGCCTCGGCCTGCTTCGACAGGTCGTCGAAGATGATCAGGACGTGCTTGCCCTCGTACATCCAGTGCTGGCCGATGGCCGAGCCCGTGTAGGGGGCGAGGTACTTGAAGCCGGCGGGGTCGGATGCCGGAGCCGCGACGATCGTCGTGTACTCCATGGCACCGGCGTCCTCGAGCGCGCCCTTCACCGAAGCGATGGTCGAGCCCTTCTGGCCGATGGCGACGTAGATGCAGCGAACCTGCTTGTTGACGTCGCCCGACTCCCAGTTGGCCTTCTGGTTGATGATCGTGTCGATCGCGATGGCCGTCTTACCGGTCTGGCGGTCGCCGATGATCAGCTGACGCTGACCGCGGCCGACGGGGATCATGGCGTCGATGGCCTTGATACCGGTCTGCATCGGCTCGTGGACCGACTTGCGCTGCATGACGCCGGGCGCCTGCAGCTCGAGGGCGCGTCGGCCGGTCGTGGCGATCTCGCCGAGGCCGTCGATCGGGTTGCCGAGCGGGTCGACGACGCGGCCGAGGTAACCCTCGCCGACACCGACCGAGAGCACCTCGCCGGTTCGCGTGACCTTCTGGCCCGCCTGGATCCCGGCGAAGTCGCCGAGGACGACGACACCGATCTCGTGCTCGTCGAGGTTCTGCGCGAGGCCCTCGATGCCGTTCTCGAAACGGACGAGCTCGTTCGCCATGACGCCGGGCAGACCCTCGACGTGGGCGATGCCGTCGGCCGCGTCGACGACGGTGCCGACCTCGGTCGCGGCGGCCCCGGTGGGCTCGTACGCGGCGACGAAGTCTTTCAGCGCGTCACGGATGACATCCGGGCTGATGGACAGTTCTGCCATGGTGTTCCTTCGGTCCTGAGTCTGAGGGTCCGGATGCATCCGGCCGGTGCGCCCCTGCGGGCGGTGAGGTGGGTCAGCCCGCCAGTCGCTGGCGGAGATCGGAGAGGCGGGAGGCGACGGTGGCGTCGATCACGTCGTCGCCGATCTCGATGCGCAGACCCCCGACGACCCCGGGGTCGACGACGAGGTTGAGCGCGACGGCGGTGCGGTATCGGTTCGAGAGGGTCTCGGCGAGACGGGCACGCTGCTGATCGTTGAGCGGGGTCGCCGTGCGGACGCTCGCGACCACGCGACCACGCTGGTTCGAGACGATGCGGATGGCTCGCTCGAGCAGCTGACGCACGCGACGTTCACGCGGACGCTGCACGATCGACGACGCGATGAGGCGCGTACCGGCGCCGAAGCGTCCGTCGAGAAGGCGCTCGATGAGAGCCCCCTTGGCCGAGGCCTCCCCCAGCCGGCTGCCGAGAGCGAGTTCGAGCTCGGGGTTCGCTGACACGGTGTGCAGCACACCGAACAGCTCGTTCTCGAGATCGCCCTGATCGGCGACGGCGGCGGCGCGGATCGCCAGCTCCTCGACGGCGTCGACGAAGTCGTCGACAGAGGACCAGCGCTGCGCGACGGCCGTGCGCAGCAACGACACGGTCTGCGGCGCGAACGCCGGACCGAACACGTCGCCGACGACCTTGTCGCGAATCTGCGACGAAGCCGCGTTGTCCGTCAGCGCGCCGCTCAGCTGCGGCGAGTCCGCCAGAGCCCGCGCGGCGGCGAACAGCTCACCGGACACCTCGAGCGTGAGCCCGGGGGTCTCGGCGATGGCCGACGTCGTCGCGACGAGTGCCTGAGTGGTCGCGCTGCCCATCAGTTCGACGCCTTCTCTGAGGCCTCGAGCTCGCTGAGGAAGCGGTCGACGACAGCCTGAGCCTTCTGGTCGTCGGACAGGGTCTCGCCGATGACGCCGCCGGCGAGGTCGAGAGCCAGCGTGCCGACCTCGCTGCGCAGCGATACGGCGGCCGCCTGGCGCTCGGCCTCGATCTGCGTGTGCGCGGCTGCGGTGAGGCGTTCGGCCTCGGCCGAAGCGTTCTGCTTCGCCTCGCTGACGATCTTGCGACCGTCCTCGCGAGCGGCGTCGCGGATCTCGCCGGCTTCCTTGCGGGCCTCGGCCAGCTGAGCGGTGTACTCCTCGAGCGCCGCCTCGGCCTTGCGCTGGGCTTCATCGGCCTTGGCGATGTTGCCCTCGATGGCCGCGCTGCGCGCGTCGAGCACCGTGTTCAGGCGCGGCATCGCGTAGCGCACCACCACGAAGATGATGACGAGGAAGCAGACAGCCGACCAGATGATGTCGTAGACCGCCGGGAGGATGGGGACCTGGTTGGATCCCTCCTCGGCCGCAAGCGTGACAAGAGCGTTCAGCATCCTGTCTCCTTATCTGTGGGTCGCGTCGGGATCAGAGCGCGTTGAAGATGAACGGCGTGACGATGCCGATCAGCGCGAGGATCTCGATGAACGCGACACCGATGAACATGGTGCTCTGCAGGCGGCCGGCGAGCTCGGGCTGACGGGCGGTCGACTCGATGGTCTTGCCGATCATGATGCCGAGGCCGATGGCCGGGCCGATGGCCGCGAGGCCGTAACCCACGGTCGCGATGTTGCCGGTGACCTGGGCGAGAACCGTCGTTGCGTCCACTGGTGTTTTCCTTTCGTAGGGCGAGCAGCCGGTCAGCTGCTCGTCAGTGCTCTTCCGCGACCGCGAGCTGGATGTAGACCGCGGTGAGGATCGTGAAGACGTAGGCCTGGAGGATCGAGACGAAGATCTCGAAGAGGGTGAAGGCGAAGCCCATCGCGAGCGTGCCCGCCGCGAGCGGCGTGAAGGCGTTGAGGCCCAGCAGGAAGAACTGGGTCGCCGCGAAGAACAGCACGAGCATGAGGTGGCCGACCATCATGTTCAGGAGAAGTCGCAGGAACAGCGACACCGGGCGCGCGATGAAGGTCGAGATGAGCTCGACGAGCGCGATGATCGGCAGCAGGTAGACCGGCACGCCGCTGGGGACGAGCGAGTTCTTGAGGAAGTGTCCGACCCCGTGCTTGCGGATGCCCGCGTAGATGAACATGACGTACGCCACGAGCGCGAACACCAGCGGCGCACCGGCCACCGAGGTTCCTGCGATGTTCATGCCGGGGATGACGCCCGTCAGGTTCATGAACAGGATCGTGAAGAACATCGCGGTCAGCAGCGGGAGGAAGCGGCGGCCGTCCTTCTCGCCCAGGACCTGGTACACGACCTGGTCGCGGACGAAGCCGAAGCCGAACTCGACCACGCTCTGGAACCGGCCGGGGACCACTGAGAGGCGGCGCGTGCCGACCACCAGGAAGATCACCAGCGCCACGGTCGCGATGACCTGGACCATGCTGATCCGGGTGAATTCGAAGGGCGTGCCTTCGAACAGCAGAGCCGGCGGGAAGAAGTCGGAGATGGACGGCGGGTGGAACTCGTTGTCCGATGCCGCCGCTGCGACAATCGTCGTCGCTTGAGTCAACGTATTGGCTCCAGCTTCTCGGGCCAGCCAGGACTAGCTCGGTGAGGGTTTAGAAGGGGAACGACTCCAGCGGGGCCTCAGTGTCGCCACTGCACACCGGCCGCAGAGTGTAGTCCCACACTACCAAAGGTTACGGCTCGACCTAATCCTGGATCGTGTCGGACGTCGGAAGTTCGACATCCGATGCACCGGAGAGCCGCATCCGGCTCAGGACGATCAGGTCGACCACCAGCGACGCGACCGCCGCGACGATGACAGCGAGGGCGAAGATCCCGCGCTCGAGCCACTCCACCTGGAACAGCAGAAGCAGCGCGACGATCACGAGGACGAACTTCAGCAGCCAGCCGCCCAGCACGACGGCGAAGAAGATCTGGAGCCACTGCGGGTGACCGTACCAATGGTTGCCGATCAGGATGCTGAGGGCGGTGAACGCGGGGAAGACGATGCCGACCAGCGCGCCCAGCACGCCGCTCCAGGCGCCGTCCGCCCCCGCGACGAGCCCGCCGACGAGCGCGAGGACTGCCGCGACGACGACGCCGACGAGCAGCCCCCACGTGAGCGCGGCACGCAGGACGGGTGTGCTGGAGATGCGGCGGCGAGCGGTGGGATCGGGGGTGTTCGCAGTCACGAGGAGGGCTCTTTCACGAGGGTGGTCGGGCGCTGAGGGCGCGCGGGGATGAAGGTCACGACGAGGCACGCGGCGACGCCGAGCACGAGGAAGCCGAGTCCGAAGAGGTAGTCGCCGGGCCAGGCCGCGGTCGTGCCGATGTACATCAGCAGCACCGAGAGGCTCACGACCGTCGTCCAGGCATAGAAGACGAGGACGGCGTCGCGATCGCTGTGGCCCATGTCGAGCATGCGGTGGTGCAGGTGCTTGCGGTCGGGCGAGAACGGCGACTTACCGCGGGACATGCGGCGGATCACCGCCATGCCGAAGTCGAGCAGCGGCAGGAGGACGACGACGACCGGCAGCAGGATCGGGATGAACGCACCCAGCAGCTGCGAGCGGCCGAACACGTCGTTGTCTCCCGTGGCCGGGACGAGGGTGCCGGTCACGAGGATCGCCGAGCAGCTCATGAGCAGCCCGATCATGAGGGCTCCCGAGTCGCCCATGAACAGCTTCGCGGGGTTCCAGTTCAGCGGCAGGAAGCCGGCGCAGACCCCGAGGAGGACGACGGCCAGGAAGGATGCCAGGTTCGCGTAGCTGCTCGCGCCGAAGTCGCGCCCGAGCAGATAGGTGTACGTGAAGAACACGCCGTTCGCGATCAGGGCCACCCCCGCCACGAGGCCGTCGAGGCCGTCGATGAAGTTGACGGCGTTCATCACCACGACGATCGAGAACACCGTGATCGTGAAGCTCGCGGCGCTCGAGACCACCGTCTGGCCCCCGAGCGGGATCGTGTACATCTGCACTCCCCCGAAACCCACGACGATGGCCGCGGCGGCGAACTGCGCACCGAGCTTGATGAGCCAGTCGAGGTCCCACAGATCGTCAGCGACGCCGACGACGACGATGAGCGCGGTCGCCGCGAGGATGGCCCAGATCGGTTCGGGCTTGGCCCAGAAGATCGCGAAGAACGGGATCTGCGACGAGGCCAGGATGACCGCGGTGGCACCGAGGAACATCCCGACGCCGCCGAGTCTCGGCGTCGGCGTCCGGTGGACGTCGCGGTCGCGGATCTCGGGGTAGAGCTTGTACCGCAGACTCACCTTGAGGACGAGCCACGTCAACCCGAACGTGACGAGGGCCGTGACCACGAAGGTGGCCAGGTAGAGCCTCACGCGACGCTGCCGCCGGCGGTCTCGCCGGTGCCGCCCCCGGAGCCGGGCTCCATGGGGGTGCGGTTCGCCGCCTCGGCGTGCTCGGGCTCGGGGTCGGGTTCGAGCAGGTCGCCGAGCACGTCGCGCAGTGCCTCGCGGCTGACGGCACCCTCGCGGAGTACGCGCACCGGGGCCGGGTCTGAGCCCACCAAGGTCGTCGCGTCGACGATCGTCGAGGCCACACCGGTCGCGGCAGGGCCGCCGTCGAGGTAGACCGAGACACTGTCGCCCAGCATCCGTATCGCGTCGTCGATCGTGACGGCAGCGTTCATCTTCGTGAGATTGGCGCTCGAGACCGCCAGGGGCCCGCACTCCTCCAAGAGCTCGAGGGCGAACCTGTCGGCGGGCATGCGCACCGCGACGGTTCCCCGGGTCTCGCCCAGGTCCCACGACAGTGAAGGTTGCGCGGGCAGGACGATCGTCAGACCTCCCGGCCAGAACGCTTCGACGAGCCGCTCGACGGGCTCGGGCACCTCGGCCACGAGCGCGCGCATCGTCGCGATGCCGGCGACCAGCACCGGGGGCGGCGACTGGCGACCCCGCCCCTTCGCGGCGAGCAGCTTGGTGACGGCCGCGGCGCTGAAGGCGTCGGCGGCGACACCGTAGACGGTGTCGGTGGGCAGGACGATGAGATCGCCGCGACCGATGGCCTGGCGCGCCTGGCGCATGCCGGGGAGGACCTGGGTCTCGTCGCGGCAGTCGAAAACGGGAGACATGACCGCTCCAGTGTACGGCGGAGGCCGTCCGCTCTCAGGAGCGGACGGCCGTCGTGGTGCGGTCGCGCATCGTGAGGTCGGGATGCGTGGCGGTCGCAGACCATCCGTCGGCGGCGAGGATGCCGCGGATGGCGGCCCCCTGCAGCTCGCCGTGCTCGATGACGATGCTGCCCCCCGGGTGCACCAGGCGGAGCCCGACGCGCGAGAGGGTGCGGACGACGTCCAACCCGTCGGGGCCGCCGTACAGCGCCGCCGGCGGGTCCCACAGTCGCACCTCGGGGTCGCGTGGAATGGCGTCATCGGGCACGTAGGGCGGGTTGGAGACGAGCACCGACACGGTGCCGTCGAGCTCCGGGAACGCGTGCTCGAGGTCGATGAAGGCGAGGCGCGCGTTCGGCGCACCCACGAGGGCGAAGTTCTCCTTCGTCCAGATGAAGGCGTCGACCGAGTTCTCCGCCGCGTGCACCCGTGCGTGCGGCACCTCCGTCGCCAGCGCCAGGGCGATCGCTCCCGAGCCCGTGCCGAGGTCGACCGCGACGGGCTCGGGGCCGGCGGCCGCGCGCAGCAGGTCGATCGCGATCTGGGCGACCGACTCCGTCTCGGGACGCGGCACGAAGACACCGGGACCGACGCGGAGTTCGAGGTGACGGAAGGGCGCGACCCCGGTGAGATGCTGCAGGGGCTCGCGGGCCGCGCGACGCGCGACCAGTTCGGCCAGTCGCGCGGCATCCTCGGAGCCGATCGCATCGCCGCGGAAGACCGCGGCCGACAGCTCGCCGCGCCCGATGCCCAGCACGTGCGCGGCGAGGAGCTCGGCATCGACCTGTGGAGTCGGCACGAAGGCGGCCTCGAGCTCGGCGGTCGCGGCACGCAGGACCTCGGTCAGGGGCGGTGCAGGGAGGGACGCGGTGCTCATGGCGCCGACAAGCCTAATCACGCTCGCGGATTCGTCACATTCGGCTCTCTCATCGGAGCACGACAATAGGCTGGGGCGACGATCCCGCCGCGACGCGGCATCCGCTCGAAAACCCTGAAAGGCAGACATGTCCGACCCGGTCACCCACGGCATCCATCCCGACATCACCACCGCGTACGGCAACACGCCTCTCGTGCGATTGAACCGCGTCAGCGAGGGTCTGCCGGGCACCGTGCTCGCCAAGCTCGAGTTCTACAACCCCGCGTCGTCCGTGAAGGACCGTCTCGGCATCGCCATCGTCGACGCCGCCGAGAAGGCCGGCGCCCTCCAGCCCGGCGGCACGATCGTCGAAGGCACCAGCGGCAACACCGGGATCGCTCTGGCGATGGTCGGTGCTGCGCGCGGATACCGCGTCATCCTCACCATGCCCTCGTCGATGTCGATGGAGCGCCGCCTGCTGCTCAAGGCATACGGCGCCGAGCTCGTGCTGACCGACCCCTCGCTGGGCATGAAGGGCGCCGTGTCCGAGGCGGAGAAGATCGCCGCCGAGACTCCCGGCGCCGTTCTGGCGAAGCAGTTCGCCAACGAAGCCAACCCCGACATCCACCGTCGCACGACCGCCGAGGAGATCCTCCGCGACACCGATGGCCAGGTCGGCTACTTCGTCGCCGGCATCGGCACGGGCGGCACGATCACGGGGGTCGGTCAGGTGCTGAAGGAACGCGTCGCCGATGTGAAGGTCGTCGCGGTCGAGCCGAAGGACTCCCCCCTGCTGACCGAGGGCAAGCCCGGACCCCACAAGATCCAGGGCATCGGGCCGAACTTCATTCCGCCGATCCTCGATCAGGGAGTCATCGACGAGGTGCAGGACGTCACGTTCGACGACGCGATCCGCGTCGCGCGCGAGGTGGCGCAGAAGGAGGGCATCCTCGTCGGGATCTCGTCGGGAGCGGCCGTCTGGGCCGCACTCCAGGTGGCGGCACGCCCCGAATCCGAGGGCAAGAACATCGTCGTGATCATCCCTTCGTTCGGAGAGCGCTACCTGTCGACCCCGCTGTTCGAGGACCTGCGCGAAGACTGATGGGAACGCTCCGCGCACGCATCCGCGAGGATCTGGCCGCCGCGAAGCTCCGCGACCCCGCGGCTCGCAGCGGCCTGGAGATCGCGTTGCTGTACCCGGGGCTGCACGCGGTCTGGTCGTACCGCATCATGCACCGGCTGTGGCTCCGGCGTGCGCGGTTCCTCGCGCGCGCCGGGTCGCAGCTGACCCGCTGGCTCACGGGCATCGAGATCCACCCGGGAGCGCGGATCGGCCGGCGGTTCTTCATCGACCACGGCATGGGCGTCGTGATCGGCGAGACCGCCGTCATCGGCGACGACGTCATGCTGTACCACGGCGTGACGCTCGGCGGCCGCACCCGTCACGCCGGCAAGCGGCATCCCACTCTCGAAGACGGGGTCGCGGTCGGCGCCGGCGCGAAGATCCTGGGTCCGATCACGATCGGCGCCGGCAGCGTCGTCGGCGCCAACGCCGTGGTCACCAAGGATGCGCCCGCCGACTCGGTGCTGGTCGGTGTCCCCGCCCGGCCGCGTGCCCGCCGCGAGGGCGAGGACACCCGCGCGGTGCTCACCGCTCCCGAGTACCACATCTGACTACTCCCCCGACGCCCCCGTCGACTCGCCAGGAACGGCGGGTGCCAGGCCCGCCGGACCCGCAGATCTTGGCGAGTCGACGGACCGAAGCGAGAAGGGGCTGGGTCAGTCGTCGGCCAGAGCGGCTAGGCGCGCCTCTTCGTCGGCGGCGATACAGCTCTCGATGACCGGCGCGAGGGCGCCGTCCATCACCTGATCGAGGTTGTATGCCTTGTAGCCCGTCCGATGGTCGGCGATGCGGTTCTCGGGGAAGTTGTACGTGCGGATGCGCTCGGAGCGGTCCATGCCCCGGATCTGCGAACGGCGGGCGTCGGATGCCGCGGCATCCCGCTCCTCCTGCTGCTTCGCGAGCAGGCGGGCCCGAAGCACGCGCATGCCGGCCTCACGGTTCTGCAGCTGGCTCTTCTCGTTCTGCATCGAGACGACGATGCCCGTCGGCACATGCGTGATCCGCACGGCGGAGTCGGTCGTGTTGACCGACTGTCCACCCGGCCCGGACGAACGGAAGACGTCGATCTTCAGGTCGTTCGGATCGATCGTGATCTCTTCGGGCTCGTCGACCTCGGGGAACACGAGCACGCCCGTCGTGGAGGTGTGGATGCGGCCCTGCGACTCGGTCGCGGGCACGCGCTGCACGCGGTGCACCCCGCCCTCGTACTTGAGGTGCGCCCACACGCCCTGTGAAGGGTCGGTCGACGATCCCTTGATCGCGACCTGCACGTCTTTGTAGCCGCCGAGGTCGGACTCGTTGCGTTCGAGCAGCTCGGTCTTCCACCCGCGCGACGCGGCGTACTGCATGTACATCCGCAGCAGATCGGCGGCGAAGAGAGCGGACTCCGCTCCCCCCTCGCCCTGCTTGATCTCCATGATGACGTCGCGGGCGTCGTCGGGGTCACGCGGGATGAGCAGGCGCCGGAGCCGCTCCTGCGCCTCACGCAGCCCCTCCTCGAGAGCCGGGACCTCCGCCGCGAACGCGTCGTCCTCGCGGGCGAGTTCACGCGCCGCAGCGAGGTCGTCGGATGCCGCGACCCACGCATCGTGGGCCGCGACGATCCGCGACAGTTCGGCGTAGCGCCGGTTCACGCGCTTGGCGCGCGCGGCGTCGGCGTGCACCGCGGGGTCGGAGAGCTCCTCCTGAACCGCGCGGTGCTCGTCGAGCAGCCCTCGGACCGACTCGAACACGATCAGCGGATGCTGTTGTCGTGCCCGCCGGAGTGCGTGGTCGGCGCCGGGATCGACTTCTGCATCTGAACGAGGAACTCGACGTTGGACTGCGTCTCCTTGAGCTTGTCGAGGATGACGCCGAGCGCGTGCTGCTGGTCGAGGCCGGCGAGGGCGCGACGCAGCTTCCACGTGATCTTGACCTCGTCGGAGGAGAGCAGCATCTCTTCACGACGCGTCGAGGAAGCGTTGACATCGACGGCGGGGAAGATGCGCTTGTCGGCCAGCTGACGCGACAGGCGCAGCTCGCTGTTGCCCGTGCCCTTGAACTCCTCGAAGATGACCTCGTCCATCTTGGAACCGGTCTCGACCAGCGCCGTGGCGAGGATCGTCAGCGAGCCGCCGTTCTCGATGTTGCGTGCCGCACCGAAGAAGCGCTTCGGCGGGTACAGCGCCGACGCGTCGACGCCACCGGTGAGGACACGGCCCGACGTCGGGGCCGACAGGTTGTACGCGCGGCCGAGGCGCGTGATCGAGTCGAGCAGCACGACGACGTCGCGGCCGAGCTCGACCAGACGCTTGGCACGCTCGATCGCGAGCTCGGCGACCGTCGTGTGGTCCTCTGCGGGACGGTCGAAGGTCGAGGCGATGACCTCGCCCTTGACGGTGCGCTGCATGTCGGTGACCTCTTCGGGCCGCTCGTCGACGAGCACGACCATGAGGTGGACCTCGGGGTTGTTCTGCGCGATCGCGCCCGCGATCTGCTGCAGCACGATCGTCTTGCCGGCCTTGGGCGGCGCGACGATGAGACCGCGCTGTCCCTTTCCGATCGGAGCCACGAGATCGATGATCCGCTGGGTCAGCTTCTCGGGGCCGGTCTCGAGGCGCAGACGCTCCTGCGGGTACAGCGGCGTGAGCTTGCCGAACTCGACGCGGTCGGCGGCGTCCTCGACCGACAGGCCGTTGATGGAGTCGACCTTGACGAGCGCGTTGTACTTCTGGCGGCTCGACTGCTCGCCCTCACGCGGCTGCTTGATCGCGCCGACGACGGCGTCGCCCTTGCGCAGGTTGTACTTCTTGACCTGTCCGAGCGAGACGTAGACGTCCTGAGTACCCGGCAGGTAGCCGGTCGTGCGGACGAACGCGTAGTTGTCGAGGACATCGAGCACACCGGCGATCGGGATGAGGATGTCGTCCTCGTTGATCTCGGTCTCGAACTCGTCGCCACCGCCGCCCTGACCGCGGCGCTTGTTGCGCTGGCGGCCACGGCCGTTCTGGCCCGCGGCGTCATCGTCGTCGGGGCCGTTGTTGCCGGCCTGGTTCTGGTTGCCACCCTGGTTCTGGTTGCCGCCCTGGTTCTGGCCGGCCTGGCCCGGGTTGCCCTGGGCGTTGTCCTTGTTGCGGTTGCGGTTGCGGTTGCGTGAACGGCTCCGCGAGCGACCGGACGACTCGCCGTCGCCCTCACCGGAGTCGGACTTCGACGACTCGTCGGACGAGGCGTCCGTCTCCGGCGCCTGCTCTGCCGGAGTCTCGGCGGCGCTGTCGGCCGCCGGAGCGTCGCCGGGCTCGGCCGCGGCGTCGGGGCTCGGGGTGGCCTCGGCCTCGGCATCCTTCTTCGCGTTGCGGCCGCGCCCACGGCCGCGGGCCGGCTTCTTCGGTGCCTCGGCGGGCTCGGCATCGGCGGGCTCATCAACAGCCGCGTCGGCGGCAGCGGGTGCGCTCTCGTCAGCAGCAGCCGCGACGTCGGCCGAAACCGCCTCAGCAGCAGGCTCGGCGCCCGCATCCGTGCTCGTCGACGCATCGGTGACCGGCGTCTCGGCAGGAGCCTCGGCGACAGCCGGGGTCTCGTCGGCGGCGGCGGGCGCGACATCCGTGCTCTTGGCCCGGCGGGGCGCACGCTTGCGCGGAGCCTTCGCGGGCTTCTCCTCGGGCTCGGCCACGACGGCAGGCGCGGCAGCCTCCTCCGCAGCGGGGGCGACCTCGGGCGAGGCCTCCTCGGCGGGCACGTCCTCGGCGGGGGTCTCGACGACGGCATCCGGCTGCGCAGGCGTCTCTTCGTTCGGTGCGTCGACGGTCTCGTCGATCGTCAGGTTCTCGGAGTTGGACTCCACGAGTGCTCCTCTTAAACGGTGGATATGACAGAACCGCGTCCAGCGCCGTCCACGGCGGGCGCCATCCACCTGCCACACGCGTCCGGCCGACGGCACGGGGTATGGATCAGGGGTGTTCGCGGTGATTCGCAGAATTGCGACGGAGGCTCAGATCACAAGGGTGTGGAACCCTCCGTATGGTCCCTCACCATACCACCGCGTACATCGACCGCCAGCATCCGTGCATCCCACGGGGTGTCTGTGGTACGCGCGGCGACCTCGACGGCTGCCAGACGCTGGCCCGGACCGTCTGCGAGCACGAGCACGCTGGGGCCGGCGCCCGACACGACCGCCGCGAAGCCTTCGGCGCGCAGGGCACGGACGAGTTTGTCGGTCTCGACCATCGCCTGGGCGCGGTACGACTGATGGAGTTTGTCTTCGGTGGCGGCCAGCAGCAGGTCGGGGCTCTGCGTGAGGGCCGCGACCAGCAGCGCCGACCGCGAGAGATTGAAGATCGCGTCCTCGCGCGTGACCTGCAACGGGTCGAACCCGCGCGCGACCGACGTCGACATCGTGAAGTCGGGTACGAACACCAGCGGCGCGACACCGCGGTGGACGAGCAGCTTCTTGTGCTGCGGCCCGTGCTCGTCGACCCACGCGATGGTGAGGCCGCCGAACAGAGCGGGCGCGACGTTGTCGGGGTGGCCCTCGAGCTCGGTGGCGAGTCGGAGCAGCGCGTCGGCGCCGATCTCCACGTCGCCCGCGAGGAGCCCCTTCGCCGCCAGCAATCCGGACACGACCGCGGCGCCCGACGATCCCATCCCGCGCCCGTGCGGAATCGCGTTGACCGCCTCGAGACGAACGCCGGGCATGGTCCGCCCGAACGCCTCGTAGGCGTAGGCCATCGCCCGCACCACGAGGTGCGACGCGTCGGTCGGGACGTCGGCGGCCCCCTCGCCCGAGACGGTGATCTCGAGGCCGGGGCCGGGCAGCTCGGTGACGATCAGCTCGTCGTAGACGCTGAGCGCGAGCCCCAGGGTGTCGAAGCCGGGACCGAGATTGGCGCTGGTCGCGGGGACGCGCACCTGGACCGAGCGGGTCATGCCGTCGCCTCCGGCGCGAGGTCGAGCACGGATGCCACCTCGGCGGTCGAAGCGTCGACGACGACCGGTTCTGCCTGTGTGCCGTCCGCGTTGCGGAGGGCCCACTGCGGGTCCTTGAGCCCGTGACCGGTGACGGTCAGGACGACTCTCGAGCCCGCGGGGATGACGCCCGCCTCGGCGCGATCGAGCAGACCGGCGACGGTGATCGCGGATGCCGGCTCGACGAACACGCCCGCCGTGCTCGCGAGGAGCTTCTGCGCCGCGAGGATACGGTCGTCGTCGATGGCGCCGAACCAGCCCCGGGTCGCGTCGCGCGCCTCGAGAGCGAGGTGCCACGACGCCGGGTTGCCGATGCGGATCGCCGTCGCGATCGTGTCGGGATCCTTCACGACCTCACCGCGGACCAGCGGCGCCGACCCGGCGGCCTGGAAGCCGAACATCCGCGGGACCCGCGTCGCAGCCCCACGGGCCGCTTCCTCGCGGTACCCGCGCGCATGCGCCGTGTAGTTGCCGGCGTTGCCGACGGGAACGAAGTGGAAGTCCGGGGCGTCGCCCAGCTGCGAGACGATCTCGTACGCCGCGGTCTTCTGACCGTCGATGCGATCGGGATTGACCGAGTTGACCAGGTGCACCGGATAGTGGTCGGCCAGTTCCCGCGCGATCTCGAGGCAGTCGTCGAAGTTGCCCCGGATCTGGATGAGGCGACCGCCGTGGGCGACGGCCTGGCTCAGCTTGCCCATCGCGATCTTGCCTTCGGGGACGAGAACGGCGGCGGTGATGCCGGCGTGCGCGGCGTAGGCCGCCGCGGACGCCGACGTGTTGCCCGTCGAGGCGCAGATGACGGCCTTCGCGCCGTGCTCGACGGCACGCGAGAGAGCGACCGTCATGCCGCGGTCCTTGAACGAACCCGTCGGGTTCATTCCTTCGAACTTCACCCAGACGTCGGCGCCCGTGCGGTGCGAGAGCTCGCGAGCGGGGACGAGCGGCGTGCCGCCCTCGCCCAGGGTGACCACCGTCGAGGAGTCGGTGACGTCGAGGCGGTCGGCGAACTCGCGGAGCACTCCCTGCCACACGTGTGCCATGTCAGTCCCCCTCCACCCGCAGCACCGAGACGACGCGCTTGACGACGCCGCTCTCGCCGAGCGACGCGACCGCGTCGCTGAGGTCCTGCTCGCGCGCGGTGTGGGTGCCGATGACCAGGCGGGCGGTCTGGACGTCGCCGTCGGCGACGATCGTCTGCTCGAGCGTCGCCACCGAGACCTTGCCGTCGCTGAGCAGCCCCGCCACCGCGGCGAGGACGCCGGAGCGGTCGTCGACCTCAAGGGTGATCTGATACCGCGTCGTCACATGGCCGATCGGGACGACCGGCAGATTCGCGCGCGTCGACTCGCCCACCCCGACGCCGCCGGCGATGTGGCGGCGGGCCGCCGAGACGACATCGCCCAGGACGGCCGAGGCGGTCTGCACACCGCCCGCGCCCGCACCGTAGAACATGAGGTCGCCCGCAGCCTCCGCCTGGACGAAGACGGCGTTGTTCGCTCCGTGCACGCTCGCGAGCGGATGCTCGCGAGGAACGAGGGCGGGGTACACGCGCACCGAGATCGTCTCGCCGGAGGGCGACACCTCGGCGTCGGCGAGACGCTCGCACACGGCGAGGAGCTTGATGACGAAGCCGGCCTTGCGGGCGGCATCCATCATGTCGGCGTCGATCTGCGTGATGCCCTCGCGGTGGACGGCGTTCAGCGGCACGGCGGTGTGGAACGCGAGAGAGGCGAGGATCGCTGCCTTCTGCGCCGCGTCGTATCCCTCGATGTCGGCTGTCGGGTCGGCCTCGGCGTAGCCGAGCGCCTGCGCGTCGGCCAGCACGTCGGCGAAGTCGGATCCCTCGCGGTCCATGCGGTCGAGGATGTAGTTCGTCGTGCCGTTGACGATGCCCATGATGCGCTGCACCCGGTCGCCGGCGAGCGAGTCGCGCAACGGGCGGATGATCGGGATGGCGCCGGCGGCGGCGGCCTCGTAATAGATCGAGGCACCGACCTGGTCGGCCGCCTCGAACAGCTCGGGGCCGTGCGTCGCCAGCAACGCCTTGTTCGCTGTCACGATGTCGGCACCGGCACCGATCGCCTTCAGGATGCTCGTCCGGGCCGGCTCGATCCCGCCCATGAGCTCGATGACGATGTCGGAGCCGACGAGGAGCGGCTCGGGGTCGGTCGTCAGCAGCTCGCGCGGAAGCTCGACGTCACGCGGCGCATCGATGTCGCGCACCGAGATGCCGACGAGGTCGAGGGCGGCGCCGGCCCGATCGGCCAGTTCGTCTCCGTGCTTGAGCAACAGGGCGGCGACCTGCGAGCCGACGGCGCCGGCTCCGAGCAGGGCCACACGCAGGCGGCGGTAGTCCGTCATTCGGCTCCTTCTGTGGGGATGCCCGCATCACGGGCGAGCAGGTCGTCGATCGTCTCTCCGCGAACGATCACCCGGGCCAGGCCGTTCGAGACGGCGACGACGGGCGGACGCGGGACGTAGTTGTAGTTGCTGGCGAGCGAGAAGCAGTAGGCGCCCGTCGCGGCAACGGCCAGCAGGTCGCCCGGCGCGACGTCGGCCGGCAGGTACTCGGCGTCGACGACGACGTCACCTGATTCGCAGTGTCGCCCGACGACGCGGGCGAGCGCGGCGGGAGCGTCGCTGCGACGGTTGGCCACCCGCGCCGAATAGGCCGCGCCGTAGAGGGCTGGGCGGGCGTTGTCGCTCATGCCCCCGTCGACGCTCACATAGAGGCGCTCGAGCTCGTCGCTGACGCGGACGGGCTTGGTGGTGCCGATCTCGTACAGGGTGACGCCGGCGCGGCCGACGATGGCCCGACCGGGCTCGAAGGCCAGGGTCGGGACCGGGACGCCGTGCGCGGCGCACTCGCGCGCGACAGCGGCGACGATGCCGTCGGCCAGCTCCTCGATCGGGGTCGGGTCGTCGACACTCGTGTAAGCGATGCCGAAACCGCCCCCGAGGTTGAGCACCGGCACGTCGCCGTCGTCGAGCAGGCGCGCGTGGACGGCGACGAGCCGCGACGCCGACTCGGCGAAGCCCGCGGTGCCGAAGATCTGGGAGCCGATGTGGCAGTGCAGCCCGACGAAACGCAGTGACGGCAGCTCGCGGACCCGAGCGACCACGGCTTCGGCATCCGTCAGCGCGAATCCGAACTTCTGGTCCTCGTGGGCGGTGGCCAGGAAGTCATGGGTCTCGGCGTGCACGCCGCTGTTCACCCGCACGAGCACGGGCTGAACGGCCCCGCGCGCAGCCGCGATCTCGGCGAGTCGGTCGATCTCGATGAGACTGTCGACGATGACGGACCCCACCCCCAGCTCGACGGCGCGCGCCAGCTCGAGCGGCGACTTGTTGTTGCCGTGCAACCCGATGCGAGCCGGATCCGCCCCCGCAGCCAGGGCGACCGCGAGCTCGCCGCCGGTTGCGACGTCGATCGCGAGACCTTCCGCCGTCACCCAGCGCACGATCTCCGTGCTCAAGAACGCTTTCGAGGCGTAGTACACGCGCGCCGTCGTGCCGTGGCGCGCCGCGGCGCCGTCGAACGCCTCGCGAACCCGTCGCGCCTGTGCCACGACGGCATCCTGGTCGAGGACGTACAGGGGCGTGCCGAACTGCGCGGCCAGGTCGGTGGCCGCGATGCCGCCGATCGACACCGCGCCGTCGTCGTCGCGCTCGGCGCGGGGCGGCCAGACGGCTTCGACCAGCGCGTTGACGTCAGCGGGAGGGAGCAGCCATTCCGGCACGGCGGGGCGGACGTCGGACGCGGACACGGGAACACCAATCGGGAGAGACGCTGACCGTCAGGCAGACGGGGCCGCGACGGTGCCGCCAGTCTAGGACACCAGCCGCGCGCGCCCCGCCCGTGTGACCGCGGGCGACGGCCCGCACCGTCACCCTCCTCACGGAGACGACGAGACCTCGTCATCGCCCTCGAGACGCGCCACGACGCGGCGGATACGCGCTGCCCGTGCGGCCTCCGAGGGAGCGCTGAGCACCGGGTGCAGGACGGAGTACCGCTCGGCGGCACGCAGAGCTGCGAATCGGCGGGCTGCCGCGGGTGAGGCCGAGAACGCTGCCTCGAGATCGGCCGGGACCGCAGCTCCCGCTTGTCCGGCATAGGCTCGTTCCCAGCGCCCGTCCGCGCGCGCACGCTCGACTTCGATCCAGCCCCTCTCGCGCATGCGGCCTTCGCCCGTCAGCCGTTCGATGATCCCCACGTTGCGCTGTGACCAGATCGAGCGCGCTCGTCGTGGCGTGAACAGCTGCACGAACGTGGTCTCGTCCCGCGAGTTCCGCCGACCGTCGATCCAGCCGCTGCACAGCGCCTCATCGAGTGCTTGGGCGTAGGTGAGCGATGTCGGCTCGGTGACGTTCTTCTTCGCGAGCACCAACCTCACACCGTCGGAGTCGGATTCGTGCGAATCGAGCCAGGCCCGCCAGGCGACGGCGTCGGCGACCACGAGAAGAGCCGGACCTTCATCGCCGGCAGTCATGAGCACTCCACGCTTGTAGCCTGGCGCAGGAGGCGATCATGGGCAATGTCACGCACGAGTCGGCAGGACTCGACGAACGCATCGGAGCGCTGAAAGAACGCATCTACGCGACGGTGACCGGACTCGCGATCCTCGCGGGGCTCTTCACCGCCGAGCACGTCACGGTCGGTGAGTCGATCTTCGCGCTCGCGGTCGGCATCTTCGCGATCGCTGCCGCCGGCTTCGTCGCCGAGGTCATCGCGCATCAGATCGGTCATCGTCAGTTCCCGAGCGGACGGGAGCTGGCCGTGATGGCGCGGACGGCCACGGTCGCCCTCGGAACCGCGTCTCTCCCCCTGCTCGCGCTCGTTGTCGCCCTGTTCGACCTCATCGACCTCGATACGGCGCTGATCATCGGGATCATCGCCGACGCCGCCGTGCTGGTGGGCGTCGTGCTTCTCGCCAGCGCGCGCACGGGCTTGACCGCGTTGCAGCGTCTCGTTGCATCGGCACTGCTGCTCGGGCTGGTCGCCGTGGTCGCCGTTGCGCTGCTCCTCGCCCACGGCCACTGAGCCCCGGGCGGGCGGGTTCAGGCGCAGGTGCCGTCGGCCTGAAGCGCCGGATCGCGGACGATCGCCCCGTCGACGTCGACCTCGGCCACCAGCGCACCGCGTTCGACGCGCACCTCGCGCAGCGTCAGCCCGGCAGGCAACCGGTCGCGGATGCAGATCGAGTAGTCCCGCAGCACGCCGTCGGCGGCGGAGCCGAACCGCTGCCGGAGGTCGTCTCCGGTCAGCGCCGCACCCCCGAGCCGCACGGCCGTGGGCGTCAGGACGATGTCGCCGTCTACGGCGCTCGGAGTCAGATCCAGTCCGAGCGGCACCGACAGCGCGAACAGCGGCATCTCGACCTCGACCGTCACGTTCGGCGGATCCAGCTGCACGCCGGCGCCCGAGACGCCCGAAACCTGCGAGAGCAGGGTCTCGAGCTGGTCCTCCGCGAAGACCACCGTCGCCTCCGCCGATCCGATGTCACCCCCGTCGGCGCGAATGGGAACATCCGTCGCGCGCACGGACACATCGGCCAGGACGTCGCCGAGCGGGATGCCGTCGCTCGCGACGTCGAGACGGTCGAGCCGCCCGCCGATGACCTGGGGCAGCACCGGCTCGTCGAATCCGACGTCGATCTGCTGGTCCTCGGGCAGCGCGAGCCGGGTGATGACCTGCTCGCGCACGGTGTTCGTGAGGATGCTGCGCGTGATGCTCTCGGCGACGAACCAGGCGGCGACCGCGAGACCGACGACCACCACGAGAGCGATGATCCACGGCAGCGCCCGACGTCGCCGCTTCGGCGGGACCGCGGTCGCCTCGAAGAGCGGGAGGGTGGGCTGCGTGGCACCGCTCACGTCGGTCACATCCGTTCGGGGGCGCTGACACCCAGGAGGTCGAGCCCGTTGCGCAGCACCTGTCCCGTGGCGTCGTTGAGCCAGAGGCGCGTGCGGTGAAGGTCGGTGACCTCCTCGTCGCCGAGCGGCGTGACCCGGCACGTGTCGTACCAGCGGTGGTAGAGGCTCGCGAGCTCTTCGAGGTACCGGGCGACGCGGTGCGGCTCGCGCAGTTCGGCGGCGAACGCCACGATCCGCGGGAACTCCTGGAGTGCGCCGAGGAGAGCCGATTCGGTCTCGTGGTCGAGCAGCTCGGGGGCGAATGCGTCGCGGGTGACGCCCGAGTCCGCGGCGTTGCGCGCGACGTTGTGCGTGCGGGCGTGCGCGTACTGCACGTAGAACACGGGGTTGTCGTTCGTGCGCTTCTGCAGGATCTCGGGGTCGAGGGTCAGCGGCGAGTCGGCGGGGTAACGCGCGAGCGAGTATCGGAGCGCGTCGGTGCCGAGCCAGTCGCGCAGGTCGTCGAGCTCGATGATGTTGCCCGCGCGCTTGGACAGGCGAGCGCCGTTGATCGAGACGAGCTGTCCGATCAGCACTTCGATGTCCTTCTCGGGATCGTCGCCGGCTGCGCCCGCGAGGGCCTTCAGACGGTGGACGTAGCCGTGGTGATCGGCTCCCAGCAGATAGATCTTGTGCGCGAAACCGCGGTCGCCCTTGTTCAGGTAGTAGGCGGCATCGGCGGCGAAGTAGGTGTACTCGCCGTTGGAACGGCGGATGACCCGGTCTTTGTCGTCGCCGAAATCCGTCGTCCGCACCCAGACGGCATCGTCCTGATCGAAGACGTGCCCCTGCGCGCGCAGCCGGTCGACCGCCTGGTCGACGAGGCTCGGCCCACCGTCGGCGGGGGTCGCGTGCAGCAGCCGCTCGCTGAAGAAGACGTCGAAGTGCACGTTGAACTTCTCGAGCGAGTCCTTCAGATCCGCCATCTGAAGCTCGTAGCCGAGGTCGAGCGCGACCTGCTCCTGCTCGTCGGGGGCGAGGGCCAGCAGGTCGGGGCGCGCCGCCAGCACGCGCTGGGCGAGGTCATCGATGTACGCGCCCGGGTAGCCGTCTTCGGGCGTGGGCTCGCCCTTGGCGCTGGCGAGCACCGAGCGACCGAACCGCTGCATCTGCGCGCCGGCGTCGTTGATGTAGAACTCGCGGACGAGCTCTGCGCCGCTCGCGAGCAGCAGCCGGGCGATCGCGTCGCCGAGGGCCGCCCACCGCGTGTGGCCGATGTGCATCGGCCCGGTGGGGTTCGCGCTGACGAACTCGAGGTTGATCGAGTTGCCCGCCTGGCTGTCGTTGCGGCCGAAGGCAGCGCCCGCCTCGACGATCTCGCGGGCGAGGGCGCCGGCGGCCGCGGCATCCAGACGGATGTTGATGAACCCGGGGCCGGCGACCTCGACGGACGCCACACCGGGCGCCTCGGCGAGCGCTGCCGCGATCTCGGCGGCGAACTCACGCGGGTTCGCGCCGACGCGCTTGGCCAGCTTCATCGCCGCGTTGGACGCCCAGTCGCCGTGGTCACGGTTCTTGGGGCGCTCGAACACGAAGTCGGCGGCGGTGAGTCCGTCGCTCGACCCGGGGCGTCGCGCCTCGGCGAGCGGGGCGACGACGGACAGGAGGGCTTCGGCGAGAGCATCGGGATTCATAGCCCTCCGATTCTAGGCGGGCGCCGCAGCGCCGATGCTGAACGCCTCCCGCCGGCGTCAGGCGAGGACGACC
This sequence comes from Microbacterium sp. F1-18, assembly GCF_052921305.1. Classification (NCBI taxonomy): domain Bacteria; kingdom Bacillati; phylum Actinomycetota; class Actinomycetes; order Micrococcales; family Microbacteriaceae; genus Microbacterium; species Microbacterium sp. F1-18. The sequence continues at coordinate 350,428 of NZ_JBREVD010000003.1, forward strand.
CAGGCCTCGTGGTCGTCGCTGGCGGGGTCGTCGACGGCGGGGGCTCCCCCGTCGACCTCCGCGTCGACTCGCAGATGCGTGAGCGCGACGTTGCCGCCGTAGTAGCTCAGGAATGCGCAGTCGGCGGCATCCCGACCGGTCGCGATACGGACGAGACCGCGCCGGTTCGACAGCCGGGTCGCGTCGATGACGTGCCATGCGCCGTCGACGTACGCCTCGGCGACGGCGTGGAAATCCATGGGACGAAGGCCCGGCGCGTAGCAGGCGGCGTAGCGCGCGGGGACGTCCATCGCGCGCAGCAGCGCGATGACGAGGTGCGCGTAGTCGCGGCACACACCCTGACCGCTCGCGAGGGTCGTGACCGCCGAGTCGGTGCCGAGGCTGAGTCCCGGCGCATACGTCGTGCTGGTGGCGACGAAGTCGCTGACGGCCGAGACCAGCTCGCGGCCCTGCAGGCCCCGGAACTGTCGGCGCGCGTGCGCGAACACCTCGTCGGACTGCGCGTAGCGACTCGGCCGCAGGTAGGCGATGGTCTCGAGCTCGCTCGTCGGCGACGGGGTGGCGACACCCTCGACGACAGCGCGGTAACGGATCGCGATCGTCCCCGCGTCGCCCGCGACGCGGTGGATGCGGGTGCCCGCGGGAGACGCCGGAGGGTCGACGATCTCGGAGACGGAGAGCGCGCGGCCGGCGAGCGTGACGCTCAGTTCTTCGTCGCGAAAGGATGCCGCCCGCGACGCGGCGATCTGCAGGATGACATCGACGGGACCGGTCAGCTGGAGGTCGAGTTCGGCCGTCAGGATGCGCTGCACCGGGTAATCCTCGCACGCGGCGAAGCGGCGACGGGCCGCTCACGGAGGTGATCGGATCGGACGCGATGGCAGGCTGGTGCGCGGCCACGAAACGAGGAGCCCTCATGTCGAAGACCGTCACCCTCATCCGCGCGTCGTCCCTCTCGGATGCCGCCGAATACGCGTACGCCGCCACCGCCCCCGCGGATGCACGCCTCATCTTCCTCGCCGGGTCCTGCCCGCTCGCCGCGGACGGATCGACGGTCGGCGTCGGCGACTACGCCGCGCAGGCGGCATCCTGCATCGAGAACATGACGGTGGCGCTGAGCGCGGCCGGAGCGAGCATCGAGGACGTCATCAGCACCCGCGTGCTCGTCGCCTCGAGCTCGCAGGCCGACCTCGTGACGGCCTGGGAGGTCGTGCGCGGTGCCTTCGGAGACCATGACGTGCCGAGCACGCTGCTGGGCGTGACGGTGCTGGGGTACGACGACCAGCTCGTCGAGATCGAAGCGGTCGCCGCCGTCCGCGACTGAGCCGGCGCGTCGGGACCGGATCGCGTCACCACGCGGACGTCCCGCACACCCGATCCGATGACGTACCCTCAGCGTGTGCAGACCCGAAGCGCCCGCCCCCGCCGCAGGACCGTGTGGGCTGTCTCGGCGATCACGGCTGCGGTCGTCGCGCTGGCGCTCACGGCCGTCCTGCGCCCCTGGTCGGCTCCGACAGCCGCTCCGGTGGCGGCTGCGGACGGACCGGTCGCCAGCGTCGAGGCGCCGCCCCTCTCGCTTGCGTCGGGGGCGCGCGTCCTGATCTTCGGCGACTCGTGGACCTACGGCTCCGCGGCATCCGATCCGGCGCTCGGCTACGCGTACGTCGTCGCACAGCGAACCGGCTGGACGACGATCGTCGACGGCGTTCGGGGCAGCGGGTATCTCAAGCCCGGTATCGACGGCCCCTCGTTCGGCGACCGCATCGCCGCTCTCGACCCCGCGCTCGACCCCGACCTCGTGATCGTCCAAGGATCGATCAACGATCGCAAGCAAGGCGCGGCCGGATACCGCGACGCTGTGAACGCGGCATGGGATGACCTCGCGGCGATCTATCCCGACGCGCGCATCATCGTGCTCGGGCCCGCGCCGCAGGTGCTGCCGGTGGAGGCCGAGACGGCCCGCATCGACCGGGATCTCGCCGAGCTCGCCGGTGCCCGGGGCTGGTGGTATCTCTCCCCCATTGCGGAGGACTGGATCACCGACGCCAACTACGGCGACGTCATCGACACCAGCGCCACGGGCCGCGACCATCCCTCGACGGCGGGGCATGCGTATCTCGCCGATCGCCTCGCGGCCGACGTTGCGGCGATCACCGAAGCACCGGCGGTCGCCGCCGAGCCCGCCCCCGAGCCACTCGTTCCCTGACGGCGGCTGTCGCTCCGCGGCGCCCGGCACGCTCTCCCCTGCGAGGAATGCCCGGATGCCGTCGGCGAGTTCCGCCGACAGAGTCCGGTGCAGGTAGTGCTCCCCGGCCATCCGGACCACCACACCCCGCGATACCGAAGCCGCCTGCGCCTCGTGCAGCTCAACCCAGCCCTCGACGTCGGAATCATCGGCCACGACGAACAGGAGCACCGGGAGGTCCGCCGGGAAGGTCCGTCCGGTCGCCGCGGCGAAGTTGTCCGCCGCGCGTCCCATCTCGTCGATCATCGTGGGGGCCGCGGTGTTCCGAGCTTCGAGCATGCGGATCTGCTCCCGCGTCGTGTCGTCGTAGGCCTCGACGTCGTAGGGATCGTCAGCGAGGCCCCGCAGAAGTCGGCTGATCCCGAGGTCTCGCAGCAGCACGACGGCGTCGGTCGCGATGGGCTCATCGGCGCCTGGCTGGCCGGGAACGCTGCTGTCGATCCCGACGAAGGCGACCACCTCGTCGCGGTAGTCCTCGACGTACGACAGGGCGTACACACCCGAGATCGAGTGCCCCGCCAGCACGTACCGCTCGATGCCCAGCTGCTGCAGCGCCTCGTGCACCTCGGCGGCGATGTTCTCAGCGGTGCGCGGCACGTCGGTCTGATCGCTCAGTCCCGTCCCGAACGGCTCGACCGCGACGACGCGGTAGGTGTCGTCGAGCTCATCGATGAGCGGGGCGAAGTCGAGGCCGGGTGCCGCCGTTCCGAGCCCGGGGAGGAGCACGATCGTCTGCCCGTGGTCGCCGCTCACGACGACGTTCAGCTCACGCCCGCCGACCAGCACACGCTGCCCGTACGGCTCGATCCGGCCGGCCTCGTCTCGCGTGGCGACGGCGTTGACCGTCGCGGTCGTCGCGAGGGCCCCGGCGAGAGCGGCGACGAGCAGCACGGGCGGGAGGATGATGGCGAGCTTGGTCGATCTCTTCACGGGACTTCCTCGATGACGGGACCGCCGGGCGAGTGCGCCCGGCGTGTTCCCTCAGTCGACCAGGGCGCCGAGTTCCACGGGAGAGGCGACTGTCATCGATCGGAGTGACATATGTCATCGCCGTCGCTGCCTGCGCCAGCGGCCTCCGCGGGGCCCGCGCTCAGGTGCTCGTGCACCAGGCGCCAACCCGAGTCGGTCCGGTGGAAGACGTTGGTCGCCCGACCGGAACCGCTGCGGGTCTGTCCGTCGATGTGTCCGCTCCAGCGGTACGTGTAGACGGCCACCGCTGCGTCGGCGGCATCCACGACCCACGTGATGTCCTCCGCGCCGTACTCCTCGTCGGGGATCAGTGCCCAGGTCCGCTCGAAGTAGGCGCGCACGGCCGCGAGCCCGGCGCAGGTGGCATCGCCGAAGTAGTAGACGGCGCTCGCGTCGAGCAGCTGCTGCACCTCGTCGAAGTCGTGCGTGTTCGTCGCGGCGATGTAGCGCGCGAGAGTCTCGGATGCCGTCACGCCCGGGTCCTCCCGTTCGCCGGAGCGGCGTCGGCGACGACGGCTCTCATCCCCCACACCGGCGGCCCGTCCGGCGGGTCGACCCGTGAGACGACCGTGAAGCCGTGTCGTTCGTACAGCCGCACGTTGCGCTCGTCGGACGTGTCGAGGGCGAATCGGCCGGCTCCCCGCCGCGCACCCTCGGCGAGCGCGAATCGGATGAGCTCGGACGCGAGGCCGCGCCCCTGGCGTGCCGGCAGCACGCCGACAGTCTCGATGCGCCATGACCCGGGCTCGGGCGACGCGCCCTCGGAGTCGCCGAGCCGCCCGAGCCGGTCGCCGTGCAGCTGGACGATGCGGTCGACGGCGGCGGGCTCCGGCTCGGGCGCATCGGGCGGCAAGACGGCGATCACGCCGTCGGCCGGGCCCGTGATCCCGACGAAGCCGTGGGCGTGCGCGTGCCGCAGGTAGACGAGCTGCAGCTCACGGAGCCGCCACGCGTAGTCATCGTCGGGGATGACGTGACGCGTCCACGGGTAGTTCTCGAACGCCGCCGCGAGCGCGTCGGCGGCGGCATCCAGTTCGTTCTCGGCGGCGAGTCGGAGGTGAGATGTCATGCGGGGGTGTCCTTGTGTTCGGGGGCCGGTTCGGGTGCCGCTGCCGGTGGGTTCACGGAGCCGGATTCGACGATCGCCTGCAGCGTCTCCAGGTGGCGGGCGAACGCCTCGCGACCGGCATCGGTGATGCCGACCCACGTGCGCGTGCGCCGGCCGACCGCTTCCTTCCGCACCTCGACCAGACCCGCGTCGGCGAGCACGGTGAGCGTCTGCGACAACGTCGAGTCGCTCACCTCGAGCAGATCGGCGAGGAAGCGGAAGTCGACGTCTTCGAGATTGCGGAGGGCCGCGAGCAGAGAGAAGCGCACGGGTGAGTGGATGAGCGCATCGATGTCCTTCCGGGGATGACTCATCGGCGTGAGCTCGGGAAGAGGCAGGCGAGGATCGGAGAGATCGACACGACTCCCGCGAGCACCCACCACCACGGCGACGAGAGCTGCAGCAGCTGCAGGGCCGGATCGAGCATCAGCGTGTAGAGCGCGAACCACGTCGCGACCGCGATACCCATGTTGCGCATCCCGTTGCGCGGCGCCGATCGCTCGGATCGGAGCGCGATCATCCAGATGCAGACCGACGCGAGGACGAACGGCAGGAAGGCCTTCCAATAGTCCGCCCCGGCGACATCGACCGACAGCGTGAAGGCGAGCGCGTAGGCCGCCTGCAGCACGACGAAGATCCGGAACCAACGCGTCGCGCGACGCGCATCCCTCTCGGCCTTCGTCCCGACGGCGACCATGCGGGCGGCGTCATCGTATGCGAAGTTGTTTTGCGTCATGCAACGACTTTAACACTTGTAAAGCGCTCGTCGCCACTTCTCCCCCGGTCGTTCCGGTCGCCTCTGCGGTGATAGTCTCGATCGGCACGCCTCCGTAGCTCAGGGGATAGAGCGTTGGTTTCCGGTACCAAAGGTCGCAGGTTCGATTCCTGTCGGGGGCACCAGTGACAGAAGGGCAGTCGAGGATTCGGCTGCCCTTCCGTGTACCCAGACGGGTGCCCGATGGAGCCGGCCCCGGGGATGACGTCGCCGGGTCGCTCGGCGGGATCGAACCTCCGCGCCGTCGGCACGTCCGCGCAGACGAAATAGCTCGTGATCGAGAAAACAACGGCGCTCCCTCTGTGAGATTCGTTCCGATAGTGCGGCGCATCGAAAATCACATCGCCGGGAGTCGGTAAATCACCGACCTTCCTCGCGTCTTATCGATGGGCATTACGCTCGGGGCAAAAGCGGAGGGGTACCGTGCGACTGAAGTTGATTGTCCGTGATCAGCAGGGGGACCGTGACGTCGTCGTCACGTGCGACGCGACGGCGACGGTGGGAGATGTCGCAGCCGCCCTCGCGGGCCAGGCGGATGGCCAGCGTCGGTCTCAGCCGCTGACGCTTTGGGCCCATGCACCCGGCGCCCCGGACGCTCAGACGCTGAACCCGCTGTTGTCGCTGCACGATTCGGGGCTGCGTTCCGGAACGAGCGTTGCGCTCGTCGAGCCGCGGACCGCGCCGCCGTCCGAAGCCGACGCGCGGGCCACGCTCGCCGTCACCGACGGGCCAGACGCCGGCCTGACGGTTCGCCTCGGCTCGGGCGTGAGCTTCGTCGGCCGTGATCGCGCCGCTCACGTGCGACTGCGCGATCCACTCGTGTCGCGACGGCACGCGAGCGTGACCGTGTCGGGGAGGTCCGTCGTCGTCTCGGATCTGAACTCCGCCAACGGCGTGGAGGTCGACGGCGAACGCGTCGACCGCGCCGTCCTGCTGCACCGGTCTCAGGTGCGCATCGGGTCGACGAGGTTCCGCGTCGACCCGGTATCCACGGCGAGCGGCGCCGAAGCGACGCGAGAGTTCTCGCGATCTCCCCGTGTCGTGGAGCCCTGGCGAGCACCCGAGTTCGAAGCTCCCACGCTGCCGTCGGTCGGCGAGCGTCCCCCGTTGCCGTGGATCGGCATCGCGGCACCGATCATCGCGGGCGCCGCCTTGTTCGCCATCACTCAGAATCCGCTGATGCTGCTGTTCATCGCTCTGTCTCCGATCCTCATGCTCGGCATGTGGGTGGATCAGGTGTTCCGACGCCGGAAGCAGAAGAAGGAGCAGAGCGCCCGGTTCCGTACCGGTCTCGCGTCTCTGGAAACCGATCTGAGCGAGCATGCGGCAGCGGAGCACGCCGCACGATTGGCGGAGTCGCCGTCGGTGAGTGACATCGCCGAGGCGGTCTCGACCCGGTCGCCGCTCGTCTGGACGCGCGTCCCCGAGCACGGCGCCTTCCTCTCCGTACGATTCGGGCGCGGAACCCTGCCGTCGCGGGTGTCGGTCACGATGCCCTCGCGCGACCTCGGCGCGACCGACGAGTGGCACGAGCTCAAGCGCATGGTCGACCGCTTCGGGAATCTCGAGGGTGTGCCGGTGGCCGAGCGATTCCGGGATGCGGGAGCCATCGGCGTGGCCGGCCCCGACCAGTTCGCCGGTGATGCCGCGCGGGCGCTCCTGCTGCAGATCGCCGGCCTTCACTCCCCCGCGGATGTCGCGGTGTGCGCGTTCGCCGCGGGAGACGCCGCCGCGGAGTGGTCGTGGGTGAAGTGGCTCCCCCATACCGATGGCCCGCACAATCCCCTTCCCACTCCGCTCGCCGCGGACCTCCCCGCCAGCACGCGACTGCTCTCCGACCTCGAAGAGCTGATCCAACAGCGGACGCTCGCCCGAGGCGGAGCCGCGCAGGTGCGCTCGCACATCTCGGCGGAGACCCCGGGCGCACCGGGGTTGTGGGAGCCGGCGGAGCGCGAACCGCTGACACCCGCGGTGGTGGTCTTCATCGCCGGCGACCCGGCGGTCGACCGGGGGCGGCTCGTGCAGGTCGCGCACGACGGACCGGATGTCGGCGTCTATACGGTGTGGCTGGCCGGCGACGTGAGCCATCTGCCGGTGGTGTGCCGCACCTACATCGCTGCGCGCGCTGCGCAGGCCACGGTGTCGTTCGTGCGTCACGGCGCGGAGGTCGCCCTGACGCATATCGAGCTGGTCGACCCGCCGCAGGCGGAACGGGTGGCTCGCGCTCTCGCACCGCTCGAGGATGACGGCGCGCCGGTGCTGGACGAATCCGATCTCCCCTCCGCCGTGTCGCTCGTAGAGCTCTTCGACGACGACATCGCGGGCGATCCCCACGCCGTCGCGGGGCGGTGGGACAAGAACGACTCGCTCATGGCTCGCTGGATTCCTGGCGTCCCGAGGGAAGCCGGCGGGCTGGGAGCGCTCGTCGGCCAGGGTGCGACCGCGCCGCTGCGTATCGACCTGCGTCGCGATGGTCCCCATGCTCTCGTGGGTGGCACGACCGGCTCGGGAAAGTCCGAGTTCTTGCAGACGTGGATCCTGGGGATGGCCGTCGAGCATTCGCCGGATCGCCTGACCTTCCTCCTCGTCGATTACAAGGGGGGTTCGGCATTCGGCGACTGCGTCACCCTTCCGCATACGGTCGGACTGGTCACCGACCTGACGCCTCACCTGGTCAAACGCGCGTTGATCAGCCTGCGCTCCGAGTTGAAGCGCCGCGAGGAGATCCTGGCGGCCAAGGGAGCGAAAGACCTCGTCACGCTGGAGGAGCGCGGCGACCACGACGCACCTCCATCCCTCGTGATCGTCATCGACGAATTCGCCGCACTGGTGACGGAGGTGCCGGAATTCGTCGACGGGGTGATCGACATCGCACAGCGAGGACGCTCGCTCGGTCTTCACCTCGTGATGGCTACCCAACGACCGGCCGGCGTCATCAAAGAGTCACTGCGCGCCAACACGAATCTCCGTGTCGCCCTGCGCGTGGCGGACGAAGCCGATTCGCAGGACGTGCTCGGCATCGACCGCGCCGCGCACTTCGACCCCGGCACCCCCGGACGCGCCGCGGCGAAGCTCGGCGCCGGACGGGTCATCGACTTCCAGACCGCGTACGTCGGGGGACGCGCCGACCACCGGGATGCCGCAGAGGTGGAGATCCGTGATCTTCCCTTCGCCCCCGCGGCCGCCTGGCCACGACCGGCGGCAGCCGCGGCACCGACATCCGGGGAACGCGACATCGAGCGGCTCGCGGCATCGATCGGCGCCGCATCCGCCCAGCTCGCGATCGCGGCTCCACGCCGTCCCTGGCTGGACGCGCTTCCCGACGCCGTCGACCTCGCCGACCTCCGCGCGTCGGGCGACGGGCTCGCCATCGGGATGCAGGACGAGCCCGAGCATCAGACCCAGACGCCGTTCGTCGTCGACCTGGATGCCGTCGGCAACCTCGTGGTGTTCGGCACCGGCGGCGTCGGCAAGACGACGTTGCTGCGCACCCTCACCATCGCCGCGAGCGTGGGACGCGCCCCGGCGTGGGTCTACGCGATCGACTCCGTCGGCGGCGCACTGTCGAGCCTGTCGGCGCTGCCCAATGTGGGTGCGGTGATCGCACTCTCCGACGCCGAACGCGTCACCCGACTGTTGACCCAGCTCCAGGAGTGGGTGAACGAGCGGTCCCGCCTGTTCGCCACGGCGAATGCGGCCACCCTCTCGGCGTACAACCGCACCGCGGCGAATCCGCTCCCCCGCATCATCGTGCTCATCGACGGAATGGCCGCATTCCGTTCGGAGTACGAGTTCCGCGACGCCGGGCGGCTGTTCGACGGCTTCACCGGACTCCTCACGAACGGACGGCAGGTCGGCATCCATTTCGTCCTCACCGCAGACCGCCAAGCGGCCATCCCGCAGTCGATCCTCGCCTCGCTGCAGGAGCGCATCGTGCTCCGTCTGGCCGCCGATGTCGAATACGACCTGATGGGGGTGCCCCGCGACGCTCTCACCGACGCCCCGGCGGGGCGCGGATACGCGCGCGGGCGGGAGGTTCAGATCGCCACACCCGGCGGAACGGCCGACCTCGCCGCGCACACGCAGGCGCTGACCGACCTGGCGCGAGAGATCACCACGACAGCCACGCCGGTCCGCCGACTCGATGAGACCATCCCCTGGGCGAGCCTTCCGGCAACGGTGGACGGGAGCCCCACTCTCGGAGTCGCGGATGACACCCTCGAGCCGGTCGGCATCACCGACGGCCTGTTCGTCGTCTCGGGTCCGTTCCAGTCGGGTCGCACCACGGCGATGCGAACCATCATCCATGCCGTCACCGCGACGAGCCCGCCACTGCCCGCCTACCTCCTCAGTGCACGCCCGGGCGACCTCGCACACGCGACCGCATGGACCGCAGCGGGGACGGATGTCGACGACGCCGACGACCTCGCGAACCGACTCGCGATGGATCTGCAATCCGGCGCCGTGCCCGAAGCGCTGATCGTCATCGAGAGCAGCCCCGAGTTCGAGGCGACCGCGGCGGAAGGCTCGATCGCTCGTCTGCTGAAAACGGCGCGCCGCGCGCCCGGCATCCGCGTCGTCGTCGAAACGGATACCGTCACCGCGGGGGCGGCATGGCAGATCTTCACCGAGCTGAAGACCGCCCGGGGCGGCATCGTGCTGCAGCCCGAGGAGACCGACGGCGCGGGAATCTTCCGAGTGCCATTTCCCCGATCGACGCGCGCCGAGTTCCCCGTCGGCCGCGGGTTCCTCGTCACTTCCGGGAGAGTCCGCCGCGTTCACGTCGCACTTCCTCCTCGGTGACACCGAAAAGCGCCAGCATTGACCGTTCTGTCCCCCAAAAGGTGGACACGGGGGTTATCGGCGAACAATGTATGGTGGAAAAGCCTACGTAGAAGGGGATCTCACAATGGCGAACATGAATGTCACATATGGCGAAATGACCTCCCGCGCCGACCAGCTCATCGCCGGTCGCGACGAAATCAACACCACCCTGCAGCGCCTGCAATCGCAGATCAACGCGCTCGTCACCCAGGGCTTCGTCACCGACCGGTCTTCGGGCGCATACCAAGAGGCATACAACCGGTTCAACGCCGGAGCAACCAACACCATCGGCGGCCTGAACGACCTCGCCGCGTTCCTCCGCACCACCGCCCAGACCCTGCAGGACGTCGACACCCAGATCGCCTCCCGCATCGGCCGCTGAGCAAGACGAACATTCGCATGACCTCGGCTCTGTTCGCTGACTACGGTCGGATCCGAACCGCTGGAGAGCGCCTGGCAAGCGGCCCGAATGGGCTGCGAACATTCTCCGTAGAGGGCGACTCGTCGTGGCTCGGTTCCTCGGCCGTCGGTTCGGCCCTCATGGAATCGACCCGGCTCCGAATGGCTCGGGCGCAAGCGCTGGCCGATCAGCTCTCCGTGACCGCGGCGGGCGTCCAGGACGCCGTCGCGCAGCTGACGTCGGCAGACTCCTCTGCCGCTCAGGCGGTGGGTGGCTGATGGCGCAATGGACGACATCGGATCCGGGGGCGGGAAGCCCGGCCGACATCCGTGCGAGCGCGGGCCGTAGGCAGAGCGAAGCCGCTCGCACCCGTGACGCCCAGCACAACGTGTCACTTGCCGGCGCTGTCGCGGGCGACGGGTGGCAGGGCGCGGCGGCCGGGGCGCTGAGCGCGCGGACCGCGGCCCTCGCGGCAGAGATGAACGCGCTCGCGGGCCAAGCCGAATCGGATGCTGGAGCGCTGCGTCGTTACGCGGATGAGGTGGAGACCATCAAGCATCAGCAGAACACCCTCGCAGCTCGGCGCGGACGACTCGAGAGCCAGCTGCGCGCCGCGCAGCACCAGGATCCGGTGCAGCCCGTCCTGCCCGATGATCCCGCCCGCCGGATTCTCGAGCGGCAGATGACCGGGCTGCGCGATCAGATCGCAGTGCTCGACGCCCAGTTCGCAGCGCTCGCGCAACAGCGTTCGGCGGCCGACGGCGCAGCGATCATGGCGCTGACGAGCTCGTCATCACGGGGAGGCTTGGCTGCGCACCCCGCAGTGACATCGGGATCCGTCAGCGGAATCGGGCTATCGGACCTCGCGGGCATGAGCGAACTCGACCTGGCAACGCTGTTTCATCTTCACCCCGAACTCGCGACTCAGGTGCAGCAGAACGCCGGAAGCGCTCACGAAGTCGCTGCGTGGTGGGCCGCGCTGTCAGCCATTCAGAGACAGAACCTCGTTCTGGGTGCACCCGCTCTCATCGGCAACCTCGAAGGCGTGACGTACCGTGCCCGAGACGTCGCAAACCGTATCGTCCTCGACCGACGCATCGCCGAGGAGGAAGCCAGGCAGAAGCGACTCATCGCACCGCCGGGAGGATTCACCCCGACCGCGCCGGACGTGGTGGTCGTATCCGGAGACCTCATAGCACTCCGCAACATCCGAGACTCGCTGGAGTCGCCTGCCGGGGGCGGGCCACGCTTTCTCGTCTCTCTCACGGCCGATAGCCCGCCGCTCGCAGCGGTATCGATCGGCGACCTGGACTCTGCTGACAATGTCACCTACGCGGTTCCCGGGATGGGGACCACCACCGCCGGAATGTATGACTGGGCGGAATCCGCACAGAACATCTCTGACGCGCAGACTCGCGCGGATGCGACCCGGTCTCATGCGGTGGTGGCGTGGGTCGGATACAAGGCCCCTGAAACCCCGCCAGCCAGCCTCGATGTTTTCGGGGTGGAGCTCGCACATGCCGGGGCGACGAAACTGGTCACCGCGCTCGAGGGGTTCGCGGCGCTGCGGACCGATGCGCAACTGAATGTCGTCGCGCACTCCTACGGAAGCACCACCGCGGCCGCGGCGCTGTCCCGACCCGGGGTTCATGTGGATAGTCTTGCCATAGTCGGGTCCGCGGGTCTGCCCGCCACCATCGACTCCGCCTCCGATCTGCATGCCGATCAGATATTCGCCGGACAAGCCCAAGATGTCATGAGCATCGACCCTGCCGGCGGCGACCAATGGGCTTGGGTGGGCAGGCTGTCGGAAGAGCACCCCGTGAACCCCATCGACCCCAGTTTCGGAGCGAAGGGATTCAGCGTGGCAGGAACCAACGGCATGAGCCCCGTCACCGACCACGCCGTCAGCACGTCCGAGGGCAACGGATACCTCGACCCAGGAACGGAATCTCTCCGTAATGTTGCATTCGCGACGGTGGGCAGAGGGTCAGAGGTCACGCCTTATGAGCCGCCCCACCTCACCCCCTTCCAAGAAGCGCTGCTGTCAGGACTCGCGCGTGGCCACTAACCGACGCTGGACCCACGTGATCAGCGCAGCGACTGCCGTTGTGGTCTGTGGCGCCCTGTCTTCGAGCTGCACCCCGATTAAGGAAGCGTCAATGACCCCACACGAAGCACGCGACACCCTCATCTCCACGATCGAGGAGAGCGCTGCCCTGCTGGACGTGTCCGGGTGGAACCGCGACCACGCCGCCAACGTACAGAGTTGCGGCCCCGACGGTCAGAGTGCGAAGTACGGCTACGGGTACGGCGCACCCCAACCAGACCCTCCTCGAGACCGCCACGCCGACGCTAAAACGATCGCCGACTACTGGACCTCATTAGGCATGACCGTCCGCACCGTGGAGACCAATGGCACGCCAGCCGTCTTCGCAAACGGTGGCCCGATCGCCGCACTGAGCTTCTCCCCGGCCCCCGGCGACTACTACATCTCCGGAACATCACTCTGTGTTCCCGGCGACGTCAGCGAACTACGCAAAGAACAAACCCGCGGCTGACGACGACCACTCGCAGCACATCGCTTGACCCCGGCACACCCCCACGACCGAGGACGGTGATGCGATGGCACTTCCGGGAGAGTCCGCCGCGTTCACGTCACACTTCCTCCTCGGTGACACCGAAAAGCGCCAGCATTGACCGTTCTGGGGCTCGGGTGGGCGGGTCAGCGCTTATGCTCCGCCAGACCGAACACCGTTCGAGAAAGCGCTCATCTCCGGGATCGTACATGGACGCTAAACGACGGTGGATGCGAACGATGGTCGCGGCGGCCGTGGCAGCGGCGCTGGCGTCGATGTCTTCGAGCTGCACCGCGAGTCAGGGAGACCCAATGACCCCCCAGGAAGCACGTGACCTGCTGATCGCAACGATCGAAGAGAGCGCCGCCCTACTGCACGTGCCGGGGTGGAACAGTGACGGCGCGCCCGGCGTCCAAAAGTGCGGCCCGGATGGCACCAGCGCGAAGTACGGCTACGGATACGGCGCGCCTCAACCGGACCCACCCCGGGACCGTCACGCCGACGCCAAGAAAGTCGCGGATCACTGGAGGACGCTGGGCATGACCGTGCGCGTCATCATCAATCCCGAGGGTGATCCTGTCGTCTTCTCGACCGGCGGTCCGGTCTCCGGTCTAAGGTTCGTCACTGCCGCACCCGGCGACTACTACATCGCCGGCTCGTCGCTGTGCGTCCCCGGCGACGCGGACGACTTACGGAAGGAAGAAGCCCGACGGTGACGATGACGTATCGCGCTGACCAACACAACCATCGACATACCCGGGCAATCGCATCCGTCATCGCCGCCGGGCTCCTCCTGACCGGCTGCACAACGAATCAGCACGACACAATGACCCCGCACGAAGCACGCGACACCCTCATCTCCACGATCGAGGAGAGCGCTGCCCTGCTGGACGTGTCCGGGTGGAACCGCGACCACGCCGCAGGCGTCCAAAGTTGCGGTCCCGACGGCACGAGTGCGAAGTACGGCTACGGGTACGGCGCACCCCAACCAGACCCTCCTCGAGACCGCCACGCCGACGCTAAAACGATCGCCGACTACTGGACCTCATTAGGCATGACCGTCCGCACCGTCCTAAACCCCGAAGGCGACCCCGTCGTCTTCTCGACCGGCGGGCCGGTTCAGGGGATGAAATTCGTCACTGCGCCACCCGGCGACTATTACATCGCCGGAACATCCCTCTGTGTTCCCGGCAACGTGAGCGAGCTACGTAAAGAACAAACCCGCGGCTGACGACGACCACTCGCAGCACATCGCTTGACCCCGGCACACCCCCACGACCGAGGACGGTGATGCGATGGCACTTCCGGGAGAGTCCGCCGCGTTCACGTCGCGCTTCCTCCTCGGTGACACCAAAAAGCGCCATCATTGACCGATTGTCCCCCGAAAGGTGGACACGGGGGTTATCGGCGAACAATGTAGGGTGGAAAAGCCTACGTAGAAGGGGATCTAAATATGGCGAACATGAATGTCACATATGGCGAAATGACCTCCCGCGCCGACCAGCTCATCGCCGGTCGCGACGAGATCAACACCACCCTGCAGCGCCTGCAGTCGCAGATCAACGCACTGGTTTCTCAGGGTTTCGTGACGGATCGCTCATCGGGCGCATACCAAGAGGCGTACAACCGGTTCAACGCCGGAGCGACGAACACCATCGGCGGCCTGAACGACCTCGCCGCTTTCCTCCGCACCACCGCACAGACCCTGCAGGACGTCGACACCCAGATCGCCTCCCGCATCGGGCGCTGACCAGCCCGGCCTCGGTCGTCATCGTGGCTGAACAACTCGTCGCCGATTACGGTGCCATCGAACACAGCGCCGCACAGCTCGCGCTCGCCTCGAGCCTGGTGACGCTCGGCGCCGCGTTCCTCAACACGCCAGGCGCACTCGGATCGGGGAGCGTCCACAGCGCCCTCGAACAGACCACGGCCCTTCACCGCGCGCGGGTGAACGCTGTCACCGAAGTACTCGCACTCCAATCCCAGGGAGTGCGGCAAGCGGTCACAGACCTCATCGCAGCAGACGCCGCCACCGCGCAGGCCGCCTCGTGAGCGTCCAGTGGACGCTCGATAACCCCGGCGCCGGGGTTCCCGCAGACATCCGCGCAGAAACCGGCCGCCGAGACACCATGAGCACCCTCGCCCGGAGCGCGGCCGGCAACACGACCAGCGCCGCCCCGACCAGCGGATGGCAGGGTAAGGCCGCATCCGCGCTAACCGGTAGGACCGCTCAGCTATCCGCCGAACTTCGCATACTCAGCGACCACGCCGCGACCCATGCCGGCATCCTGCGGCGATACGCCGCGGAAGTCGAAGCCATCAAGGCCGAACACGCCATCCTCGCATCGTCCCACCAACAAACCGCCCACATCTTCGCCCGCGCGCACCGTGAGCACGACGCGATAGCGATGTTCGTCGAAGGCAGCGTGGTCGATGAGAAGGCCCGACTCGCCTCCCGAATCGACACCCTCGAAGCCGACATCGCCGGCCTCAACGCCCGCTTGCGGATCCTCGCGGATCGCCGCGCAGCTGCCGACAACACCGCCATCATGGCGCTCACCAGCCCCGAAGCTCGAGGGGATATCTCCGGCATCCTCGCCAACACCGTCGGTCTCCCCGGCTCCGCCGCGGCCAGCGGCCACACCCCGTCCCTGGAACAGCTCGCGGAACTCAGCGAGGTCGAGCTCGCCATCCTCTTCGCACTCCAACCAGGCTTGGCCCGCCAACTGCAGTCCGAATCGCAACCAGCAGACGTCGCCGCATGGTGGAGAACCCTCACCACCGACCAACAAGCCGCGTTCGTACTCGGAGCGCCCGCACTCATCGGATCCCTCGGCGGCATCACCCCCGCGAGTAGAGTCGCGGCGAACCTCGTGAACGCATACCACCGCATCCAAGCCATCGACGCTGAACAAGCGAGTACAGCCGCTCTTGCAGCAGAACGCGGCGGAAGATACTCCATGCCGGGTGCCTTGGCGAACGCGTCCACCCTTGCTCAAGAGAGGGAGTATCTGGAGCGAGCCGTGAGAGGCGATATCCAGCTCTACCTCTACGACCCCGAACAGGGTGCGCTCATCGAGATGACCGGAGATCCCGCGACAGCCAAGAGCGTCCTCTTTGTCGTCCCCGGTACCAACACCACAATGCAGAGCTTCATGGGCGCAGGTGATGTGACCGATTTCGCGACCTGGCAAGTGGAGAACGCATACGAGCACGCCCCGGTGCTTGCATTCACCGTTCTCGCCGGTGCGATGCCGCAGCTGTCAGCCAACATCTTCGAGGGACCACAGAACAACACCATCGCGACCGCGGCGGGTGCCAACTACGCTCGATTCGTGAAAGAGATTGACGCGTCCATGCCGTCGCTCCCGACCATGAGCTACGAGCACAGCGCAGGGTCCCAGGTAGGTAGCGCCGCCGAGCAGGACAACGCTCGTTTTGACATCAGGTACCTAGCTGCAGGAGTGGGTGCCACGGATGGCTTCCAGACCAGCGCCGACACGAAGTACTTCGCCGCGCAAGCACCGGACGACATCAACCGCTATTACGCCGGAATACAGGTCGGCGACGTCGGTTACGGCGTCGGTCCTGAGGAGTTTGCCGGGGTCGAGATCGTCGACACTGGAGTGCCGACTCAAGGTGCCACCGACAACCTGAGGGACATCAGTTTCGGCCTTGCGCTCCCTGGAGCTTGGCCCACGGCGGCCTTCGCGACCGCGAATCTCATCTCCGACAGCGTGACCCACCATAACTACGTTTTCAGCGCGAATGTGTCCCTAAACGGGCCTGTCCTCGATCATGTCCGCCAGCAGCTGGCCGGCATCGGGGGCGTACAGTGAAGCGAGCGACGAAGACCGTAGCGGCCATCGGGGCCGTTGCAATGGTCGCGCTGTTAGGAGGGTGCGCTGTGAACGACAGTCCCAGCTACGATGAGGTGCGCGCACAGACCGAGCAAGCCATTCGTCAAATAGTCGACCTGCTTCCTGATGGCGCTCAGTACGCGCCTGGTGACGAACAACAGCCGTACAGTTGCGGCGGCGATATCCTCCCACTTCAGGAAGGGCCAAAGGGAACCGCCTTCTACACCCGCCGCGGCGAGGCGACGATGCCCGAACGGTCGGACGTGGACTCTTTCGTCACCGGATTGCCGGCCGCCCTCGGGGAGAACTGGCGCGAGAAAGATCCCGCCGGTAGCGTTCCCTTCACCACGGTGTCCCTGACACACATCGCTACAGGGGTGAATGTGAGTGTGGATGCAATTGCCGGACCGGATCAGATGATCATTGGCATCACTGCAACTTCACCGTGTGGCAGCGTTGAGTAATGATCTTCACCGAACCCCGAACGTAGTTCCTCGCCGCATGAGTACGCCTACGGAATCGGCTCTGAACAGTTCGCCGGAATCCAGATCATCGACACCCGGGTTTCCGCGGACGCTGCAGCGAGGAACACCAATCAGATCCGTGGGGTCTTGGCGTCACGTTGACTGCCTCGACAGCTGGAATCACCATCTGGCCCGCGGCCGGCGAGCTTGTCGCGCGCAGCGTGGAACACCACAATTGGCTCATGAGCGTTGACAGAGCGGTGAACGCGCCGGTTCTCGATACAGTTCAGGACAAGCTCCTTCACCTCGGGGGGTTCGTGGTGAAGCCTCGGGGGCGGGTGGCCGCTATGGCGGTGGTGTTGAGCATGATGCCGACATTGGGGGGATGCACCGTGGCCGCAGAGCCAACGCCGACGTACGACGAGGTTCGTTCACAGACTCGAGCGGCTGTGTCAACCGTCACCGCCTTGTTCCCGGATGGCGTCGATTACGTCTCCCGCGACGAGTTGGAACCTTTCGGATGCGGCGGTGATGAGGCGCCGTTGGCGAACGTACCCGAGGGGACGGCGTTCTTCACCGAGCGGGGCGAAGCTGTGGTACCGGAGGGCTTCGATGCGAACGCATTCGTCCTCGGGCTACCCGACGCGCTAGGCGAGGACTGGACGGCGACCGAACCTCGAGACGGATTACCCTTCGTGTCTTTCACCATGACTTACCTGCCGGATCATGTGGACATCGCTGTCAACGCATCAACGCTCGAGGGAGAGACCCTCATCAACATCACGGCGCGCTCTCAATGTGGTCGACTCTCGGCTGCTCAGCAGTGAATCGGCGACAGTCCTGGAAGCTTCGCCTATGCGTCGCTCCTTATCTCGGGCAGGGCGACTGAATCTCTCAGTGATGTTGCATTCGCGACCGTGGGTAAAGGGCCAGAGCTCACACCTCATGAGCCGCCGCACCCCACTCCCCTCCAGAAGCGCTGCTGTCAGAATCCTCGCGTGGCCACTAACCCGCGACCCCGGTGATCAGCGCAGCGACTGCCGTTGTGATTTGTGGCGGACTTTTACCTATCCGGCCACGGCGCCGCGTTCTCACCGAATCCTCCTCCGTCCATTCCGGCAATGACGGATCCTATGGGCAATCACTATTTGCTCTCATCCCAGCAGGATGACAAACAAACCGCGCTACGGAACATGTATCTCGCGACCGAGGAAGAAGGGAAGCGATGAAGCGCATCATCTTCACCTCTTTGAGCGTGCTTACCCTTGGGGCGATGCTGGTGTCATGTGGACAAGGAGCAACAGTGGAGAACTCCATATCGGATCTCACCGTAGATGAGGCTAAGCAGACAGCGATGTCGATGGAGCGGGACCTCGTCAGCCACCTCGATCCCGACCGTGTGGTTTCCGTCGACCAGTTGCAGGTGGGCGGTTTTTTTCGGTGCGGCGAAGAGCAGGTCGTGCAATGGACGGGCCACACCGAAGTGGTCGTGACACCTGACTTCGATATCGAGGCCACGGTAGATCGAATCGTAGAAGAGTATTCCGATCGCGAAGGGTTCGAGGTCAAGCGAGATGTCACTTCGCTTGGTGATCCGGGAGTTCACATCATCGGTAGGTACGGCGCAGGCTACCTCCTCAGCCCTGGAGTCGACGACAATGTCATCGAGATTCTCTCGTTCTCGCCGTGCTTCACGTTGCCGGAAGGCATGTCCGGAGTCGACGAATACTGACGTCGTACGCAGAAGTTGGTGCTGTGACCAAGTTGAGGGCCCGTTGGGTCGGGCTGACGGCCCTCGTTGTCCTGGCCGTCGCGGTGAGTGGGTGTCAGTCCGGGGAGGAGTGGCCGGTGGATGAGTCGTTGACGGTGGAGGACGTGAAAGCGAGGACGCAGGCGATGGAGCTGCGGATCGCCGACGGTGTCCCGAAGGAGCTGGTGGATCGGGTTGAGCAGAACGAGTTCGGTGTGCTGACCGTCTGCGACACGACTGAGCGCCTCTACGCCTGGACCGGGGTGACCCGGGTACATCTTGTCGGCGAGTTCGATGCCGCCGCCGGCGACGCACTCACCAAGCGGATCGCTGGGGACCTCGGCGCGATAGCTGAGGACGGTTACGTCGTCGGCACTTCCGCAGCAACTTCCCGGCTCGCGATCGAGATACTGAATCAAAACGGTGAGTTCTACAGAGCCGGCACGACCCCGACGGGCGTGAGAGCCAGCGGGCAAGCGGAGTTCTTCATCATGTCCCGCTCGGAGTGCTTCCGTCTGCCTGCCGATGTCGACCCCGGAATGCACTTCTGACCTTGCTGTCAGCCACCTCCCGCACCGCCCGCATGTGCCTGCGATCGCGGTCCGTCGGCGAAGTGGATCCCGAAGTCGGTTCGCCCCGGGTGGATGTCGCTCCGCAGCGACCGGGTGCCGCGGTAGTCGCCGTCGCGGAGCGCCCGGTATCGGCGCGGCGTCTCGCTGTCGAGCCCGGCGATGCGGGCACGCAGACGTTCGGCCTCGCGGTCGACGCCCGCGGCATCCAGGCCATCGGCGTCGTGGACGACATGGAGGTCGAGGGTTTCGATCCCCACATACCAGAGCGCACCGTGGGTGAGGGGGAACAGGAGTGAGTCGAGGTCGCCGCTGATCCCGCGTTCGCCGATCGAGCGCTCATCCTCGCCCACGGTCACCACGACGAGTGCACGGCGGCCGGTGAGCCCACCGTCGCCGTAGCGCCTCGGCACGCCGAGCTCGGGGTCCATGTCTCCGTAGGCGAACCCGTTCGTGAACACCCGGTCGATCCACCCCTTGAGGATCGCGGGCGGCCCGTACCACCACAGCGGGAACTGCAGCACGAGCAGTTCGGCGGCGGCGAGCTTGCGCTGCTCCTCGATGACGTCATCCGGGAAGGGGGCGCGGCCGTACTCGCCACCGGCGGGGCCAGACGCGCGGCCAAGCGTCACGTCGAGCTCGCTGTCGGGGAAAACGGGATCGAACCCCTGTGCGTACAGATCGGATGTCGCCACGCTCCGCGTTCGTGACAGCTCCGCCACACCGTCGCGGAAGAGCCGGGCATTGAACGAGGTCGGTCGCGGATGCGCCAGCACCCAGTGGGCGGTGCCTGGCGTGGGCTCGTGCGAGATGGTCATGATTCCTCCGGTGGGGTGGCTGGGGTGACGAGGGCGTGCAGGACGCGCGTGAGGGTGGAGCGCGCCGCCGCGGGGCTCACGCGTTCGTCAAGTGCCGCCCGCGTGAGGGCGTCGCCGGCACCGATGAGGGCCCGAGCGCCCGCGTCATCGAGACGGACGCCGCACGAGACGAGCACGTCGTCGCACAGCGCGAGGTAGGCCCCCTCCGCTTCGCGCCGTACTTCGACGAGCGTCGCGGATCCATCGAGCGCCGAGACAACGTCCGCCAGCTCGCGCCCCTCGGCGAGCGAGCAGTCGATGTAGGCCCCCGCGACGGCGCGGCATACCGCATCGAGCGTGAGCGACGCTTCGGCGAGCGCCGCGGTCAGCGTCGCCCGCTGCTGCTCCTCGAACTCGCGGTAGAGCTCGGCGAGTGCGCCCGCACGATCGCGGAAGTGGTCGTACACGACGGGTTTGGTCACCCCCGCGCGCTCCGCGAGGCGGCCGAGCGTGAACTCGTCGGTCCCTCGCTCTCGGATCAGCTCGCGCGCGACCGCCAGCAGTTGCGCGCGCCGCTCGCCCCGCGGCATCCGCCGTCGCCACCCGTCGTCGCTCATGACGCCTCCCCGCTAAGTTACCAACAGTAGCTTAGCGGGGTTGGTGGCCGGATGGGCGTTGACTTGGCAGTTCCCGCCGCCAACACCAACGGGAGGCGGCGGGAACTGACAACCGAGCGACCGTCGCGAACCGGGATCAGCTCGCCGGCGCCGCCAGCTCCGCCTCGGCGGCGCCGGGCAGGACCTCGCGCAGCAGGTCGTCGAGCGTGACGACCCCGAGCAGCCGGTCACCGTCGACGACCGTCGCGAGCTGCACGTGTCCCCGGCGCATACGGGCGAGCGCGTCGTACGCCGAGGCATCAGGCGCGAGCACGAGCGCCTCACGCGCGATGTCGAGCGCGGGCGTCTCAGGCACGACGGCGAGCGTGTCGCGAACATGCGCGACACGGCTCGACGCGCCCTCCCCCACCAGGATGCGCAGATGGGCGGAGGATGCCGCGACCGCCTGCACATCGGCGGCGGTCGCCGTCGCCGGCACCGCGGTGGGCACCCGGTCGGTGCGGACGATGTCGCCGACCGTCAGCGATCCGAGCGCGATGGCACGTGCGATCGGCTCGGAGTACTGCTCCTCGAGGGTTCCCGCCGCACGCGAATGCGCCACGAGCTCGCGGATGGTGTCGGCGTCCTGCCCGCCCGCGGCGGCCTTCTCGACGGGCTCGACGCCCGAGGCCTTCACGAGCCGGTTCGCGATGTGGTTGATCCACAGCAGGAACGGGCGCAACGGCCAGGTCAGCGCACGGGCGGTGATACCCGTCGCCTTCGCCGCGACCTCGGGGTGGGCGATCGCCCACGACTTCGGCGCCATCTCACCGATGACGAGGTGCAGGAACGTCACCACGATGAGGGCGAGCATGAACGCGATGATGTCGGCGAGGACGTATGGCAGACCCCACTGCTCGAACACGGGCGCGAGGGCGTAGTCGATCGCCGGCTTGGTGATCGCACCGAGCAGGAAGGTGCACGCCGTGATGCCCAGCTGGGCGAACGCGAGCATGACGGTCAGCTCATTGACGCCGCGGAGCGCCGCCCGCGCCGACGCGCTGCGGTCGGCCTCCTCTTCCAGGCGGTGGCGACGGGCAGCGAGGAGCGCGAACTCGACGATGACGAAGAACGCGCTCGCGAGGATGAGTGCGATCGTGATGATCGTGACGACCCACCAGCTCATCGGATGACCTCCTCATCGCTCGCGCCAGCAGCGACGACGGCATCGCCGCCGCCCACGGGACCCGCCTCAGCGGCATCCAGATCCACCTCGTACAGGCGCACGACGAGTTCCGAGGGGACGAGTCGGGCGACCTCGGCGACCTCGACGTCGAGCCAGCGCTGCATCCGCAGCCCCTGCACGGTCTCGGACGCCCGTTCGGGCAGGTCGATGCGCACGACCGCACCCTCGGGCAGCAGGTCGCCGTGCTCGCTGATGATGAGTCCGGCGATGGTCTCGGCGTCGTCCCTCGGCAGGTCGTAGCCGATGAGGCGCTCGACCTCGTCGAGGTGGATGTCACCGGGCAGACGCCAATGGTCGGCGCCGACGTTCACGATCTCATGGATGTCGAGGTCGTGCTCGTCGGAGATCTCGCCGATGACCTCTTCGGTCAGATCCTCGATCGTGAGGATGCCGTCGAAGTTGCCGTACTCGTCGACGACGCAGGCGAGCTCGTTACGCGTCTGCCGCATGCGATCGAGGGCGACCGGCAGCCGCATCGTCGTCGGCAGCACCACGGCCTCGCGCATCATCGTCGAAACGGGAGCGTCGTCGGCGTAGTGCCCGCGCAGCAGGTCGATGAGCTCGACGACGCCGACGGGGTCGTCCTCGGCGCCGATGACCGGGTAGCGGGTGTGGCCGGTCGCCATGAGCGCACGCACCTCGCCCACGGTCGTGTCGGGCGAGATCGAGTCGATGCGTGAGCGAGGGACCATCGCGTGCTCGACGTCGCGCTGCGGGAAGTCGAGGATGCGGTCGATGATCATCGACAGGTCGTCGGGTAGATCGCCGCTCGCGCGGGACTCCTCGATGATCGCCTCGAGGTCGCGGGCGGTCGCGCTCTCGTCGACATCCTCTAGCGGCTCGATGCGCAGCAGACGCAGCAGCGCATTCGCGGCGACATCGAACACGGTGATGAGCCAGCCGAAGAGCATCAGGTAGATGCGGGTCGGCATCGCGAGGGCGCGGGCCAGCGGCTCGGGGCTCGCGATGGCGAGGTTCTTCGGATACAGCTCGCCGAAGATCATCGTGACGATGGTCGCCAGCAGCAGCGCACCCACCGTGCCGATCAGCACCGAGACGGCCGGGTCGATGCCGACCCCGCCCAGCAGCGTGCCGATCGACTCGCCGATCAGGGGCTCGGCGACGTAACCGATCAACAGACCGGTCACCGTGATGCCGAGCTGCGCGCCGGAAAGCATGAAGGACGTGCGCTTGGTGATCGCCAGCACGCGTGCAGCCTGCGCATCGCCCTTCTCGGCGCGCGCGGCCATGCGCGACCGGTCGACAGACATGTACGCGAACTCCTGGGCGACGAAGAAGCCGCAGGCGGCGATGATCGCCAATGTCAGCAGGATGCCGAGCAGCAGTGTCAGAACTGCTTCGATCATTCGGATTCACCCCCTCTCTCAGCGAGGGGGTACGAAGATCGACCCTCCTGGTCGGTGGAGGAATGGCGATTGCTCACGGGTGTTCTTTCTCGATAGGGCACGGGTGGGCTCTCACAGGATAACGGGCGACGGGACCGCGCGGGCCGGCGGCTCCGCGGGGCTGCAATGACCGGAAACCGCGGCAGTGGTCCGCTCGGCGAAGCATCCGGGACGTTCTCCAGATGGCCACGACTAAGGTGACTCCATGTCGGGAAGACGAGCCGGTCGTCCGCGCGCGCAGGACACCACCGATGACTTCATTCGCGCGGGCGAAGAGATCATCGCCGAACAGGGCTTTTCGGCTCTCACCGTCGACGGTCTCGTGAGTCGCGTCGGGTCGACACGACCCACCTTCTATCGGCGGTTTCGGAGCGCGGCCCACCTCGCCGTCGCTGTTCTCGCGCGACGCTTCGCACCCGGTCCGGCCCCCGAGACCGGATCCCTCGACGGTGATCTGCATGCGGTGCAACGCGAGGAGATCGCTGTCCTCTCAGCCCCGGTCGCCCGCAACAGCGTGGTCGACCTCATCGGAGTCGCGCGCACGGACGACGACCTCGCGGGACTGCTCGACGCCGACTTCATCCGACCGCGCCGTGAGCGCGTGAAACATGCCATTGACGCCGCTGTCGCGCGCGGGGAGATCGAACGGCCCGACACGGATGCCGATCAGATCTACGACCTCCTGATGGGACCCCTCATCACGCGGATGTTCGTGCCGCCGCACGCGCTGCCCGACGATGCGCTGGCCGCGAGCAGCCTCCGGTCCGCGCTGGCCCGCCTGGGATTCGGCAGGAACGACGACCATGGCGACGGCCCCGGGCTCAGTCCCGGGTGAGCCCGCTGCCATCGGCCGACATCCGAAATGATGCGCTCTCGTAGTCGCCGTCGAGCGAGAACCTGATCGCGACCGGCCCCACCATCTGGCCGAACGAATCGGTGTCGGGGGCACCCGAGGTACGCATGACCGTCGCCCCGGCGTCACCGACCGGGAGCCCGCTCTGAGACGCCGCCTCGTCCATGCCCGGAAGGACGGCGCTGAGGTCCACGTCGTCCCAGGAGAAGGCCTCCTCGGGAGTCTTGGGCTGCACCGATACCGGCCCGGAGTGCGAGACCTGCCCGCCGCGGTACATCCAGCGGTCGGTGTGCGTGGTGCCCGGGCTCACCGGAGCCTCGACGATGACGAAGTCGGGAGTGACGTAGATCGACATCACGCGGTCGTGGCCGATCTCGCGCCGGAGCGCAGCCTCGGCCTGCGCCAGCGGCTCGGGCTGGCGCAGGTCGACGTGCGCGCGACCGTCGAGAACCGCCGCGACGGTCTGCGCCACGGCTTCTCGATAGGGCATGACGACGGCCACCGCCACCGCGACGGCGACGATCGCGAAGACGAGAAGGCGAAGCGGACGACCGCGCCGCCCGACGCCGATCAGCGGGCCCTTGCGTCGCCCGCCAGAGATCCGCGTGTGGCTCTGCATCGGAACGAAACGCACCGCCGAACGATCCGGGACCGCGAGGTGGGCGACCTCGGCGGGCGAGAGTTCGCCGTCGACGAAGGCGACCTCGGGGCCCCCGTCGAGGAGGATGACGACCTGGCGCAGAAGTCCGGGCTGGAAGGCGGGAAGCTCGGTCAGCGCGACGACCGTGCGCAGAGTCGTCGCATACGAGTCGCCCCGGAGCGGGCGCACCGTCAGATCGATCTCGCACAACGGCTGATCGTTGATCTGCGTTCCGGTCTGTCGAATCGCGTCGACGCGGGCGAGGCCGAGCCGTCGAGAGTCGATCGCACGACGGATGTCGTCGTTCGACGCGGCCACTCCCCCGGCCATCGATCGACCGATGAGGATGAACGTCCCGCTGATGATGGCGACCGGAAGCGCGATGCTCATGATCCCCCAGCCGGCATCCGGCGGTCCGACATACTCGACGACCGCGCCACCCAAGAGCGCGCCGATAGCTGCGAAGAAGATCAGACGGAGCACCTTCCGACCCTATCGACGGCGCTCGTCACGGGGAGAATCAGCGCGGTGCGGGGTGCGCGGATCACGCGAACCTCGGCGGAATCTCAGCATCCTGTTAGGTTCTTCTCGTGTCGACGGACGAGAGCAAGACCCCGCGAGCGCTCAGCCGCCGCACAGTGCTGCTCGGATCCGTTGCCGCAGGCTCTCTCGTGCTCGCCTCGGCGGCACCCGCTCGAGCCTTGACGTACACGGTGAAGACCCCCGCGGAGCATGCGGCACTCCCGATCGTCTGGGGTTACCCCTTCGCGAGCCGCGCGACGCGCGGTTCGGGCGTGGACGGGTATCCCGGGCAGACGTACAGCGGTCACATCGGCGCCGACTACTACGTGAACCCACGCGTCGGCACCACGATCCTCGCGGTCGCCGACGGCACCGTGACCGCTGTCGGCGACGACGGCGACGTCAGCAGGGGTGTGTTCGTGATCGTCCAACATGCGGCGGGCGTACGGTCCGAATACCTGCACATGGAACGTGGCAGCCCCCTGGTGAGCGTGGGCCAGCGCGTCTTCCGGTGGACTCCCCTGGGGCGAACAGGGAACACCGGAGATGTCCGCCCGCGCACCGAAGCCAACGCTCACCTTCACTTGGCGATATTCTCGGGCCCGCACCGCACCGGAACGGTGTGGAACCCGGCCTGGCTCATCGAAGGAGCTCCGCTTCCGGTCACGTCGCCTACCGCCGCGACCCCGGTCTATCGCTTTTGGAGCGCCCGCTATCAGGGGCACTTCTACACGGCGAGCGCCGCCGAGCGCGACGGCATCGCGGCCCGCTGGCCCGACATCTGGTCGTACGAGGGAACCGCGTACCGCGCCTTCACAACTGAGGTCGTCGGCACCGTACCGCTCTTCCGATTCTGGAGCGCCCAGTACAACGGCCACTTCTACACGACGAGCGCCGGCGAACGTGACTCGGTCATGGCTCGCTGGCCAGACGTCTGGTCGTACGAGGGCACCGCATTCTTCGTGTACCCCGCCGACTCGTCTGCACCCGATACGGTCACCGTCGCCCGGTTCTGGAGTCCGTCCGCGCGACACCACTTCTACACGGCCAGCGCGCAGGAACGCGACGGCGTGATCGCGCGGTGGCCCGATATCTGGCAGTACGAGGGAGACAGCTTCCGAGTTCCCAGCGCGAGCGTCGAAAACTGAGACCGAGGAGAGCCCATGAGCAGCATCAATCTTCGGCGTCGGATCGGCCTACCGACCCTCGCCCTGTTCGCGCTGCTGGCCACAGGCTGCGCGACCGTCGGCGTCGGCGGAGCCGCGGGCTCGACCCTTCCCCCCTCGCCGACTGAGGACGAGACTCCGTCGTCCTCCCCGACGGCGCAACCCGAGTCATCCGCGACGCCTGAGCCGACAACGCCTCCCACCGGCGAGTCAGACACCATGTGGACGACATCCGAGCTGGTCGACGCATGCCTCGTCTCCGTCAGGGACGATAACGCGCCAGCATCGGAGCAACTCGATCGGTCGACCATCCGACGCGAGAACGCCCGGTCCGCCCTGCGGCCCGACGCGCTCTGGTACGTCGTCGTGCCCATCGTGGACCCCACCGTCGACGCGCGACTCGAGTACGCGTGCTTGCTGGCCGCCGACCTGAGCGTCGATGCGAGCTGGGGCCGGATCGCCCCGGAGGTGGATGACTTCGATCAGTGGTCGACAGCCACGGAGCCGCCTGAGGGCATGTGACCCCGTAGACGGCCTCGCCGGCCGCGCCCGTTCTCCCGCGAGAACACGAAGATGCCCGGCGAGAGAATCTCCGGGCATCTCGGGCAGAGCTTCAGGACTTCTCGTCCTCTTCGGGTTCGAAGGTCGACGCAGTCCCGGTGTGGCCCGCAGCGACCCCGTCCGGGTGGCTCGGGATCGTCCCGTCCTTTCCGAGTCCGCCCGGCTCTTGCGTACCGTCGCTGTCGGTCTGGGCCGTCGAGACCTCGACGTCCGGACCCTCGTAGGCGTTCTCGTCCGTCTCGCGACGGGTGTCGTCATTGCTCATGTCGTTCTCCTTCTCTTCGTGGACGGCTGCTGCCGTCCGGTCTCAGATGAACGGGGCGAGCGCTCCCGCCGTCAGGGCGAGCGCCCCGGCCACGGCACCCGAAGCCGTGGCGGTCATGCGCAGGTGGCGACGTGCACGCGACCTGCGAGCTCGGTTGCCCGGGGCTTCCGTCGTCAGGAGCGATCGCTGCGCGTCTTTCAGCGTGGCGTAGCGCCCGATCGGGGTCGCGTGACCGTCGAGGGCGATGTAGTGACCGTCGGGTGAGGTGTCGATCGAACCGACGAACTCCCCGTCGGTCGAGGCGACGTAGAAGCCGGGTGCGACCGTCGACCAGGTGATGTTGCGGGCACTGAGAACGCGAGGCGTCGCGGCGGGCCGCTCGAGCATGCTCATGCTGCGGTCGCCAGCTCACGCGAAGCAGGGACGACGTCGCCGCCGGGCAGTGCCGACGCGATCGGGGCCGCGGGAGCAACCTCGAAGTCTGCGAAGTCGACGACGAGGCCGGTCGACGACGTGGCCGCGCGGGCCATCTCGGTGAGCAGCGCCGAGTCGAGCTTCTCCGCCTCGATGCCGGTGAAGACGAAGCGGAGCGGGATGGACGGCTGCAGCCAGATCGTCTGCCGCCCTGCCGCTGTGTCGGCACCATGCCGCCAGGTGAGGGTGAAGCTCTCCGAGCGGCGGAGCTTCGTCGCCGTGAGCACCTTGAGGTGCGCGAGCAGACGGTCCGGGATCTCGATCGATTCGGACGTGTTCCCGTAGAACAGCTGGCCCATGGTGGCTCCTCACAGATGCTGGATGACTTGTTGGGAACGCTACTAGTTGGGCAAGTATCTCGTCAAGTTAGATATCTGCTAAGGTAAAGCTCGCAAGCCAATGACGCGGAGGTGTGCAGATGACCGGCTTCTTCTATGACAACGAACGTCGGCGTGCGACCAGCGCGCTCGAAGCCCTGCGGCTCTACCAGGCAGCCGAGGCCGCCATGCGGCGGCGCACGCGCGAGTCGATGTCGATGGGCGAGAACGAGCTGCTGGTCATCCGACAGTTGCTCCGGGCACAATCGCGCAACCTGCAGGTGAAGCCGGGAGACGTCGCCAAGTACCTCGGAATCTCGACCGCGAGCACGACGAGCCTCCTCGACCGCCTCGAATCGGCGGGGTATCTGCGACGAGTGCCGC
Organism: Microbacterium sp. F1-18; assembly: GCF_052921305.1. NCBI lineage: Bacteria > Bacillati > Actinomycetota > Actinomycetes > Micrococcales > Microbacteriaceae > Microbacterium > Microbacterium sp. F1-18. Next base: position 379,198 of record NZ_JBREVD010000003.1, read on the forward strand.
ACCCCAGCGACCGACGCAGTGTCTACCTGGAACCGACGGAACGAGCCGACGAAGAGGTGCGTGCGACCCTCTCGGCGATGCACGACCGCATGCACCAGGTCGCCGACGAGACCTCCCCCGAGGCCACGGCGGCCGTGATCGATTTCCTCTCCCGTATGCAGGACGCCGTCGACTCGGTCGAGCCTGCCCCCACGCTGCGACGCGAACGCGGCAGCGCATCCGCCGTCTGAACGATCAGCTCTTCCGGGGCTGACAGGACGGACACCACCAGGTGCGTCTGCGCCCGGGATCACCCGGACCCTCGGCGCGCACGACGATCGGAGTTCCGCACCTCAGACACGGCTTCCCGGCACGACCGGTCACCCAGTGCGCACTTCCGCGCCGGGCTGAGCCCGTCGTGACCTGGTACATGCCGGGCACCGAGGCCGAGAGCCGCAGAGCCCGCGCGGCACGGTCGACGAGGACCGCGAGGTCGGCCGTGCCGACGGGGTCGAACGGATGCACCCCCGAGAGGAATGCCAGCTCGTTCACCCACAGGTTGCCCAGACCAGCGATGTTGCGTTGATCGAGGAGGGCGGCGACGAACGAGCAGTCGGGCCGCACATCGAGGCGCCGGACCGCCTCGGCCGCTTCCCAGTCCGTCCGCAACGGGTCCGGGCCCAGGTGTCCGAGCACCCTAGCGACGTCCCCGGCTCGCAGCATCTCGACGACCGGCATGTCAATGCCCCAGAGCGTGGCACCGCCGTCGAGTTCCGCGCGCACGCGGACCGCCCGGTTCACTCGCGTCGGCACGGAGCGGCCGGCGCGCGTCACCGTCCACGATCCCTGCATCAGCAGGTGAGTGTGAAGTGCGAATCCGGGTTCGAGCCAGGTGATGAGGTGCTTGCCATGGGTCTCGAGCCCGGCGATCATCCAGCCGGCGAGAGACGTCCCGGCGGCCGCCCCAGAGCGCAGCTCGCCAGAGACGATACTTCGACCGGAGACGTGCGGACGCAGTCGGGCGGCGAGCCGGAAGACGCTGTCACCCTCCGGCACAGACGCCTCTGAGAGTCACGTCAACCTCATCCCTCCAGTCTGCCGCCTCACCTAGCCTCGGGGCGGTCATGCGTCAACTGCTCGAAAATCCTCGCGAAGGGGATGACGATGGCGTCATGACTGAGATCACCGCGCACAAGGGCCTCTTCAACGACATCGAGCTGCACGTCGACGACACCGGCGGGTCGGGCCGCCCCGTCGTCCTGATCCACGGGTGGCCGCTGTCGGCTGAGTCATGGTCCGAGCAGATCCCCGCGCTCACTGCGGCCGGATACCGCGTCGTGTCGTACGACCGCCGGGGCTTCGGGCACAGCGACAAGCCACGATCGGGCTACGACTACAACACCTTCGCGCAGGATCTGGCATCCGTGCTCGACACCCTCGACCTGCGTGACGCGACCCTCGTCGGCTTCTCGATGGGCGGCGGTGAAGTCGCCCGCTACGTCGCGAACCACGGTCAGGAGCGGCTCCGCAGCGTGGTGTTCGCCGCCGCGGTGCCGCCGTACCTGGCGCAGACGCCCGACAACCCCGAAGGTCCGCTGACGCAGGAAGCCGCAGACGAGATGGAGAACGGCCTGAAGTCGGATGAGGCGGCGTTCTACGACACCTTCACGACGGCCTTCTTCTCCGTCGACGGCGAGCTCAAGGTCACCGAGGAGCAGCGGCAGGAGGCGCTCGCGCTCACACGCCAGGCGGACCATCACGCGGCACTGAAGTCGATGGAGGCGTGGGCCACGACCGACTTCCGCCGCGACCTGGATGCCGTGACCGTTCCCGCACTCATCATCCACGGCGACGGCGACGGCACCGTGCCTTTCGAGGGTTCGGGAAAGCGCACCCACGAGCAGCTTGCGGGGAGCGAACTGGCTCTGATCCACGATGCCCCGCACGGCTTGAACGTGAGCCACGCGCGCGCGTTCAACGACGCGCTCCTCGCCTTCCTCGCGAAGTAGGAGCCACCCGCACGGCGACGAAGGGCCGTTCCGCATCGCGGGACGGCCCTTCGTCGTATGGGAGCCCGAGAGCTCAGAGCTCAGAGCTCGAGCTTCTCGTTGCGCCCCTCGTAGGTCTCGCCCGTGAGCTTAGACTTGATCAGACCGATGGCCGTCGCGATGCGCCCGCCCGCACTGCTCCAGTACTCGCCCGAGATCGCATCGACACGCAGCAGCGTGATCCTCGGGTCGTCCGGTCCGTCGGGGAACCACGCCTCGAGGGTGCTCGACCAGTAGTGCTCGAGCCGGGCTCGGTCATCGACGATCGCAGCTTCACCGGCGAGGGAGACCCACGCGTCATCCTTGCTGAGCGCCACCCCGACGGTGGGACGGACAGTCACATGCGAGGCGACGGACGAGCCCCGGTCGACGACGAACCACAGGTCGCCGTCGAATTCCGCTTCCTGAACGGTCAACGGGCGCGCGGTGAGCTTTCCCGCGTCGTCGATCGTGGTGACCATGGCGAACCGGAAGTCCGGCAGCAGCTCGGCGAGAATCGTCCGGGGGTCTTCGTTGTCGCTCATCGTGTCTCCTTCAGTGGGGCGGGTCCGGCGTTGGTGGGTACAGGCTGACACCGCTCATCGCGGCGCGTCGTGCTCTTGACAGGCGGTGCAGATGCCCGGCGGTGACGCCGTCAACCGCCCGACGGGTTCTCGAGCGGCTGTCCGCCTTCATCGGTGGTCGTGTCGACGTCGCCATCATCAGGCGCGGGCTCGTCGGGTGCCGCGCTGGGGGCGCCGGGGAAGGCCGATGCCCCGCCCGTGGTCGTGCCCTGCTCGGGCCCGTCGTGCTCGCCGCGCTGCGGATCGGAGTCGCTCATCGGATCGTCCTTTCGTCGATTGCTGCCCGCGACGGTACGCGCCGCATCCGCGCGGTCCGAGGGGATTGACACGCGTCGGGCCCGGATCATCCCCCAGTCGGATGCCTCTCAGCCGATCGACCGACGCGCAGACACCTCTCCGCTTCGTAACGTCGGAATGTGACCGCCGCACCTCTTTCGCCTCTCGACCGCATCCACCTCGCCGCAGGCCGGGGCCGCGCCCTGGTGGGGTCGATCCTGGGCAACATCGCCATCCTGGGCATCATCGCTCTAGCGGCGCTCGTGGTTCCGATCGCGGCGGCCCTCGTCTTCGGCCCGGCGCTCCTCGCCCGCCTGTGATCGCCTGATCGGGGCCGAGGCAGGCACGAGCTTCAGCCCGATGACGGCGATGACGATGCCCGCGATGAAGACGATCTTGCCCGGCGAGAACGCCTCGGCGCCGGTTGCCATCGACCAGGCGACCGTGAGCGCCGCCCCCACGCCGACCCAGACCGCGTACGCCGTGCCGATCGGGATCCGCTTCATGGCTTGTCCGAGTCCGATCATGCTCACGAGCAGTCCGGCGACGAACACGAGGGTCGCCACGGGCTCGCGGAACCCGTCGGACTGCCCGAGCGCCGTGGCCCAGACGGCCTCGCAGACGGCACTGGCGAGGAGGACGACCCATGCCCGCGCCATGTCAGCTCACCACCTTGAGGCCGATGACGCAGGCCACCAGCAGCACGAGCAGGAGGACACGCGCCACCGAGGCGCGCTCGCGCTGAGTCACCATCGCCCACACCACCGTGAGGGTCGCGCCGACGCCGACCCAGACGGCGTAGGCCGTGCCGGTGGGCAGCTCGGTCATCGCGATGGCGAGACCCGCAATGCTGCCCACGAGCGCGACGGCGAAGAGCAGAGCGGGCCGCTTGCGGCGGAACCCCTCGGATGCCGCGAGCGCGGCCGCCCATACCGCCTCGAGGACGCCGGATGCGATCAGGATCACCCATGACATGACAGACCTGTCCGAGTCAGTCTTGTCTGGTGCGGGTACTGCTCCCTCGTCCGCGGACCCGCGGTCGGGGCCCCGCGACCCAGGGTACCCCGGCCCTCAGGGCGCCGGGACGAGGAAGAGGGCGTCGAGGAGCCCCGGATTGTGCGCATGGACGAGCACGCCGAAGACGACGGCGTCGAAGAGCAGGTGCACCGTCACGACGTAGGCGAGCGAGCGCGTGCGCAGGAAGATGTAGCCCTGCAGCAGCGCGAACGGGATCGTCAGCAGCGGCCCCCAGGCTCGATAGCCCAGCTCCCACAGGAAAGATACGAAGACGATCATCTGGAGGACGTTCGCCGACGCGTCGGCGAAGTGCCGTCGCAGCAGCGCGAAGCAGGTGCAGATGAAGAACAGCTCGTCCCAGATGCCCACGGCGCCGACTCCGACGAAGAGCCTCGCGATCAGGTCGGGAGTATCGACGACCGGCCAGTTCGTGTACACGCCCGAGGTGATGAAGTAGAAGGGCAGGATGAGCCATCCGAGCACGAGGACGGCGGCGAGCCACACCCATTGGAAGGTGGTCCAGCGTCCCCCGCCGCGCCAGGGGAAGCGGATCGCGTGGTCGCGGTAGACGAAGCGCGACACGAGATAGGGCAGAAGCACAGCGCCGCCGAGCGCAAGGGTGAATCGCACCATCGCGAGGTTGTCGAGCTCGGCTTTCAGGTCGATGAGGCTCACGACGACGAGACCGAGGGCGATGAGCGAGAGGTCGCGGGCCAGCGAGGGCCGTCCCGCCTCGCTGACGCGCCAGCGGTCGACGCCGAGCGCAGCGACGAGACCGACGATGAGGAGCGCCCAGCCGAGCCAGGGCTGCAGGAGCACGAAGAACGCCGGTGCGGCCAGGCATACCAGCAGGGCCGGCAGCGTGCTCGCCGAGACGTAGGGGCGGGCGGCCAGGCCCGGATGCGTCTTCACAGCGACCGCATCCCGTCAGGCCGCGTCGACGCGGCGGTAGGCGAGATCGCGGATGTCGCGCCCCTTGGCGATGCCCTTACGCTCGAAGGCCGTCATCACCCGTCCCTCGAAACGCGGCGCCCAGTCGCCGTCGAAGTCGGGCGCGAAGCCAGCGGCATCCCCCATCACCTCTCGCATCTGACGGGCGTAGTCCTCCCAATCGGTCGCCAGACGCAGCACGCCGCCGGGTTTCAGCACCCGCGCGGCCAGCGGCGTGAAGTCGGGAGAGATGAGGCGCCGCTTGGTGTGCCGAGTCTTGTGCCACGGATCGGAGAAGAAGATCCACAGCTCGTCGACGGATGCCGCGGGCAGCAGGTGTTCGAGCACCTCGGGCGCATTCGCCTCGACGAGGCGCAGGTTGCGCACGCCCGCACGATCGGCGTCGAGCATGGTGCGCGCAAGGCCGGCGCGGAACACCTCGACCGCGAGGAAGTCGGTCTCGGGCGCGGCTTGTGCGGCCGCGACGATCGCGTGCCCCTGGCCCGAGCCGATCTCGACCACGAGCGGAGCCTCGCGCCCGAACAGCGACGCGGGATCCACGTGCGAACCCGGCCTGACGCTGAGGAGGGCCTGATCGCGCTCGACGGGGATGTTGTAGAAGTCGCCGAGCTGGTTCCAGGCGCGCTCCTGGCCGTCGCTCATGCGACCGCTGCGGCGCGCGAACGACACGGGCCGCTCGCGGTAGCGGGGTTCGTCACCGGTGTCGGGCGCGTCGGTCTGCGGCATGAGTCCAGGGTATCGAGCAGCCGGGTCGGCGCCGAGCCGAGGTGCCTGGTCAGGTGGTGACGAAGTCGATGAGCTCTTCGACCCGGCCGAGCAGGGCAGGGTCGAGGTCGCGATACGTACGGACCGATCCCAGGATGCGCTGCCACGCATGCGCGATGTCGGCTTGATCCTCGGCGGGCCAGCCGAGCGCCCGGCAGACGCCGGTCTTCCAATCGACTCCGCGCGGCACCTGCGGCCACGCGCGGATGCCGACGGCCTCGGGGCGGACGCACTGCCAGACGTCGATATGGGGGTGTCCGACGATCTTCAGGTGCGCGCCGTGCGGTCCGCGCAGGATCTGCTCCGCGATACGGGTCTCCTTCGAGCCGGCGACGAGGTGGTCCACGAGCACTCCGTAGCGGCGGTCGGCGGACGGAGGCTCGTCTCGGAGGAGGTCGTCGAGCAGGTCGATGCCCTGCAGGTACTCGACCACGACGCCCTCGACGCGGAGGTCGGCACCCCACACCTTCTCGACGAGCTCGGCATCGTGACGTCCTTCGACGAGGATGCGCGATGCCCGCGCAACGCGCGCCCGCTGCTGAGGCGCCACGAAAGAACCGGAGGCGGTCCGCATCCGTCCCGTGGGTTGCGTGGCCTTCGGCGCCACGAGCTTGACCGGTTCGCCATCGACGAGGAAACCTCCACCGAGCGGGAACAGGCGCACCTTTCCGAGGCGGTCCTCGAGTTCGACGTTGCCGCCACGGACGGCGACGACGGCTCCGCAGTAGCCGTCTGCCGCAACCTCGACGACGAGATCGGGATCGGCGGGGACGTCGGGAACGACTTTGCGTCCGGCGTCCCGCCAGCCCGCTGCGAGAACATCCGAGCCGTACCTGTCGTCCATGCTTCCTCCACCTCGAGCCTCTCCGGCCGCCGGTCAGCGTAACCGCGGCCCTTCCCGTCCCGCGGTATCCGCGCCGCGATTCCGCTGCCCGCTGATTCACAGTCGCGGCATAGGCTCGGACCCCGGGCCCTCAATAGAGTGGAAGCGAGGCCGGTCCTCCGACCTCGGAAGGGGAACGGATGCGCGTGCTCCGAGCAGCGACGCTCTCGATAGTGGCGAGCCTGATGCTCGTCGTCGGCGGCTCCGCCGCGGCCTGGGCGACCGACCCGGTCGACCTCGGTGCGGGGCGCGTCGTGGATCAGGCCGATGCGTTGTCGTCGGGTGAAGAGCGTGCCGTCGACGAGAGGCTGACAGCACTGAGCTCCGAGGCGGGTATCGACCTGTGGGTGGTCTACGTCGACGCCTTCAGCAGCCCGTCCGACGCCGAAGGCTGGGCCAACGCGGTCGCCGACCGGGGCGGCCTGGGTATCAACCAGTACGTGCTGGCCATCGCCACCGAGCAGCGCAACTTCTACCTCTCGGGCGACACCAACGGTCCCGTCGACGGCGACACGCTGGGCACGATCGAGACGCGCGACATCCTGCCCGAGCTCCGCTCCGAGGATTGGGGCGGAGCAGCCTTCGCCGCAGCCGGAGGGCTCTCGGCTGCGGTCGGCGGTTCCGGCGGCACGACCGAAGGCTCCGGAGGCGCCGCGCAGGGCTCCGGCATCCCGGTTCTGACGATCGTCCTCGGCATCCTCGCGGTCGGAGCCGTGATCGCGGTCGTCGTCGTCCTCGTGCGCCGTCGCCGAAGCGGCGCCGGCGGATCCGCTCGCGGTGCAGCCGCGGAACCGATCGAGTCTCTCGCGCGCCGCTCCGCCAGCGCGCTGGTCGCAGCCGACGACGCCATCCGGACGAGCGAGCAGGAGCTCGGCTTCGCGACGGCGCAGTTCGGCGACGACGCGGCCGCCGCTTTCGCGCAGACGCTGGCGCAGGCGCGGCGCGACCTCGACGAGGCGTTCTCGCTGCAGCAGCGCCTCGACGACGACCAGCCCGACACCGAGGCCGACGTCCGCGCCATCCACACGCGGATCCTCGAGCTGTGCGCGCACGCCGACTCCGAGCTCGATGCGCGTGCCGACGAGTTCGACCGCCTGCGCGATCTCGAGCAGAACGCACCCGAGGCGCTGGTGCGCATCCAGCAGGACCGCGCGGCGGCCGGAACCGGGCTCGACGGCGCGATCGCGTCGCTCGAACGGCTCCGATCGGCGTACGCGCCCGAGGAGCTCGCGACCATCGGCGACAACCCCGATCAGGCGCGCAGTCGCCTGACCTACGCCGACGAGCAGCTCGACGCGGCCCAGCGCGCGATCGCGGCCGGCGACGGCGCCAGCGCGGCCATCGCCCTGCGCGCAGCGGAGGGGGCCGTGACACAGGCCGCCCAGCTCGAAGCCTCCGTCGAGAAGGTGGCCGCCGACCTCGCGACCGCCGAACGCGACGCCGCCGCCCTCGTGACCGAGCTGGAGCAGGATGTCGCCGCCGCCGTCGGCGTCCCTGATCCCGACGGCTCGCTCGGCGCGGTCGCGTCCGCCACGCGCCAGCAGATCGACGCCGCCCGCGCTCAGCTGACGGGCGAGCACCGCCGCCCGCAGGCTGCGCTGTCGACGCTCCTGGGCGCGAACTCGGCGATCGATGCCGCCCTCGCCGGTGCGCGCGACGCCGCACAGCGCGCGGCCCGCGCACGGCAGACGCTCGACCAGCAGTTGCAGCAGGCGCGCGCACAGGTCTCTGCCGCGGAGGACTACATCGGCACGCGGCGCGGCGCCGTCGGCGCGACGGCCCGCACGCGGGTCGCGGAAGCGCGGGCGTCGCTCGATCGCGCCGAGGCGACATCGCAGATCGAGCCCGAACGCGCCCTGGCCGACGCGACGCGCGCGACACAGCTGAGCGGGCTCGCGATCGATGCGGCGCGCACCGACGTCGGCGGCTTCACGTCGGCCTCCGCCGGATCGAACTCCAGCGGCATGATGGGTGCCATGATCGGCGGCATGGTGCTGAACTCGCTCCTCGGCGGCGGCTCATCCGGCCGACGCTCGTCGGGATTCGGCGGCAGCGGCTTCGGCGGCGGTCTCGGCGGATCGCGCGGCGGATTCGGCGGCGGATCCCGCGGCCGCACCGGCGGTGGTGGATTCGGCGGCGGCGGTCGCTCCCGCCGCGGCGGCGGCCGCTTCTGACGATTTCTCCCTCTTCCGTACCAACCACGAAAGGAACCCCGATGGCAAAGCAGTCCATCTTCGGTCGCATCTCGACGCTCATGAAGGCGAACATCAACGCCCTTCTCGACCAGGCCGAGGACCCGCAGAAGATGCTCGACCAGCTCGTGCGGGATTACACCAACTCGATCGCCGACGCGGAGTCGGCGATCGCCGAGACGATCGGCAACCTGCGTCTGCTCGAGCGCGACCACCAGGAGGACGTCCAGGCGGCCGCCGAGTGGGGCAACAAGGCCCTCGCGGCCAGCCGCAAGGCCGACGAGCTGCGCGCGGTGGGCAACACCGCCGACGCCGACAAGTTCGACAACCTCGCCAAGGTCGCGCTGCAGCGTCAGATCAGCGAGGAGAACGAGGCCCGCACGATCGCGCCGACCATCGCGACTCAGACCGAGGTGGTCGAGAAGCTGAAGGACGGCCTGAACGGCATGAAGGTCAAGCTCGACCAGCTCCGCGCGAAGCGCTCCGAGCTGCTCGCGCGCGCCAAGACGGCGGAGGCGCAGAACCGCGTCCACGACGCCGTCAAGTCGATCGACGTGCTCGACCCCACCAGCGAGCTCGGGCGCTTCGAAGACAAGGTCCGCCGCCAGGAGGCACTCGCCGCCGGCAAGCAGGAGCTCGCCGCGTCGAGCCTCGACGCACAGTTCGAGAGCCTCGAAGACGTGGGCCAGCTCACCGAGGTCGAAGCTCGGCTCGCCGCGCTGAAGACGGGCGGGGCCGCCGGCGCCATCGAGCGCTGATGCCCGATGTCGACGCCCGGGCCGGCGCCACCGCCCGGGCGTCGACAATCGATTCCCGCACCCCGAACAGAGGATGACGTCATGACCCGATTCATCGTGGTCCCGCAGTGGCAGGGCTCGCCGTCGGCTCGATCGATGACCCTCATCGACGGCGCCGAGGCGATCGCCGGCGACCTGCCGCGCAGCGCGACGGTGCGGGTCGAGGTCCCCGTCGAGGCCGGTGAGGCCCTCGGCAGCGGCATCCGGCGGTTCAGCTCGCTTCAGCGCACACGAGACCTGGTGATGGCGGCACTCGGCGACGCCGACAGCCCTGCGGACGGCACGAGCGGCACCGGACCGACCGGGCACACGGTGGTCGTGGGCGGCGACTGCGGAGTGGCTGTGCCCGCGATCGCACACGCGGCCGCGCTGCATCCCGATATGGCCGTGGTCTGGTTCGACGCCCACGCCGATCTGCACTCCCCCGAGTCGTCACCGTCCGGCGCGTTCGCAGGCATGGCACTGCGCGCCGTGTTCGAGGCGAGCCCGCTGTCACCGGATGCTGCGGTGCCCGCCGAGCGGGTCGTTTTGGCGGGAGCCCGGGAGTTCGACGATCCCGAGATCGATGTGGTGCGGGCCTCGGGGCTCACGCATCTGGGCGTCGACGATCTCGCGGATCCCGCGCGCCTGGCCGATGCGGTCGCCGCCACCGGCGCGGGCTCGGTGTACCTCCACGTCGATCTCGATGTCCTCGACCCCGCAGCGATCACCGGTGTGAGCGCAGCCGTCCCGTTCGGACTCGACCTCCCGACGCTCACGAACGCCATCGGCATCCTGCGCGGGCGGTTCCCGCTCGCGGGAGCATCCGTCTCCGGGTTCGCTCCACCGCACCCCGAGGCGGTCGTAGAAGACATGGGTTCCGTGCTGCGGGTCGTCGGGGCCCTCGCGTGAGCGCGGTGCGCACGCCGCCCGCCGGATGGCGTCAGCGCGCCGACGAGGCGGTCGCTCGCGGGGCCGCGCTCGACCGCGTCATCCCCCGCGTGCTGCTCGACTCCCCCATCAGCGAGCTCGGAGCCCGCGCCGGCACCGCCTTCGGATTCGCGTGGGGCGCGCTATGGTCGACCGGCCGCATCGAGCGCCGTCACGGGCTGTGGATCTTCCGCGGCATGCCGGCCTGGACCTTCGGCCGCGGCGGCGTCTGCGTGGGGTCATGCTTCCTGACCGGCGACCGCGAGCCGAGCGAGCGGATCCTCACGCATGAGGCCGTACACGCTCGGCAGTGGCGGCGTTACGGGCTGCTCATGCCCCTGCTGTACCTGATCGCGGGCCGCAATCCCCTGCGGAACCGGTTCGAGATCGACGCGGGGCTCGCGGACGGCAACTACATCCCGCGCCGCGCCGAGCGCCACTGACCTGCTTCAGCGGGCGGTCGCGAGGCCGAAGCGTTCGGGTGTGTGGATCGACTCGGCGGCCATGCCGCAGCGCGAGGTCAGGTGATCGACGATGTCGACGGTGCCGAGGAACCCGCCCAGCAGGTGCACGCGCGTCGCCCGCGCGGCATCGGTGCAGAGCATCTCGTCGGCCCAGGCCGTGACGGCGCGCGATAGCGCCTCACCCGGCGCACAGCCGCGCCCCGAGCCCGGCGCGCCGGTGCGGCGGGAACGGTCGAGCCACGTCACCACCATGCGGGCCGGCGCCGAGACGGTGCCGATCCATGCGGCGTCGGGGACCTCGATGAAGACCCGTCCGGTCGAACACAGCGGCAGCGTCGCCAGCAGCGCCTCGAGCTCGGCGAGCGAGTGCTCGTCGGCCGTGACCAGGTGCTGCACCCGGACGTGCTTCGACGCACGACAGGCGGCGGCGCTGTGGAGCTCGGACATGATGAGTCCACTATACCCGCGGTGTAGGCATGCCTTACCTACCTAGCCGAATCCGGACGACTCCCCGGAGTTCTCACAGCAGGATGATGCGGCGCAGCTCATCCAGCTCGTCGTCGCCGAGTCCGTGCGACCGAAGGTACTCGGCCGGTGAACCGAATCGCTCGCGCAGATCCGCCAGCAGCGCGCGCATGACGGGGGCTGGCGAGCGCGTGGCCAGATCGACCAGCTGCGGGGCGTCGGGGTGGTGCGCGCGGAGGTACGCGAGGACCGGCGCATTCCGCTCGGCCGGGAGCAACGTCTCCGTCCGCGCGTAGTCGTCGACGACGGCATCCTCGTCCACTCCCGCCGCCGCGAGGATCATCGCGATCGTCACGCCCGTGCGGTCCTTGCCGATCGTGCAGTGGACGAGCACCGGCTGATCGGCGATGACACCGCGCACCACCTCGAGCACCCGCGGCGCCGACTCGTCGACCAGCGATCGGTACATCGACTCGAGCGACATGTCGGCGCGGAACAGCGAGGCGACCGATCCCAGGAACAGCGGAACACGCTGCGTCCGAATAGGCAGGTCTCCCAGGACCGTGGGCTCGGAGCGCACCTCGTCGTCGTCGCGCAGGTCGATGATGCGCCGCAGCCCGAGCTCGCCGAGAGCACGCCGACCGTCGTCGTCGACGCGGAACAGGTTGCCCGACCGGTAGAGGACGCCCGACCGTGTCGAGGTGCTGCCCGCCCGCAGGCCGCCGGTGTCGCGGAAGTTCAGGGCGCCCGGCACCGACAGCGAGGCCGCGCCGCTCATCGGCCGGCACGCGGGAGCGGCGGCACCGGGTACCGCCCCGCGATCGTCAGGCGATTGAACGCGTTGATCGAGATGAACAGCCAGCTCAGCGCGACGTACTCCGCCTCGGAGAACACCCCGCCGACGCGGTCGTAGAGCTCGTCCGAGACTCCGTCATCGGCGATGTTCACGTAGGCCTCGGCGAGCTCGAGCGCCGTGCGCTCCCGCTCGTCGAAGACCCCCGACTCGCGCCAGGTGGCGAGCTGGGCGACCTCGTCGGCCGTCACGCCGGCGGCGACCGCTCGCCCGACGTGCACACGGACGCAGTATGCACAGCCGTTGAGCTGCGAGCTGTGCACCAGAGCAAGCTCCTTCAGGCGCTCGCCGATGCCGGCATCCTGGGCGATGGTTCCCACCGTGCGCGCGAAAGCGTCGAGCGCGTCGTAAGCCGGACGAGCCGCCTTGGCGAGGTGGATGCGCCGCTCGGGGGTCATGCGTCAACCCTACCCACCGACCTCCGGCGCCGCGCGAGAATGGACCCGTCCCCGATGCGAAGGATCACCGTGCACGACGACACGTTCGACGAGTTCTCGTTCCTGCCCGTTCAAGCCGCCGAAGCGGGTGTGCCGACCCCCGCGGCCGAGCGACTGTTCACCTTCGCCCCCGATGGACGTCCCATCAGCGCGCTGCGACTCGGCGCGGGCGACCCCGAGTTCACGCTCCTTCACGGCGCCGGTCTGAATGCGCACACCTGGGATCGCACGATCCTCAGCCTCGGGCGCCCCGCACTGGCGTTCGACCTGCCCGGGCACGGCGACTCGGGTTGGCGCGACGACGCCGACTACACGGGACGGACCCTCGCGGCCGACATCGCCCCCGCGGTCGCGCAATGGACGCACACGCCGCAGGTCGTCGTCGGACAGTCGCTCGGCGGCCTGACCGCTGCGGCCCTCGCCGCGACGCATCCCGAGCTGGTGCGCTCCCTCGTGATCGTCGACATCGCACCCGGGCTCGACCCCGCCGGTGCGGCGTCGCAGATCCGGCGGTTCTTCGCCGGACCGACGAGCTGGGCCTCACGAGCGGAGATGGTCGAGCGGGCGCTGTCGTTCGGCCTCGGGGGCGACCGCGCGGCGGCGGAGCGCGGCGTGTACCTCAACTCGCGCGTGCGCGACGACGGTCGCGTGGAGTGGAAGCACCACTTCGCCCGCATCGCCAACGGGCTCGCCGCCGACCCGGGCGCCGCGGCCGCGGCATCCGAGCGGCAGGATGCCCTGGCGCCGGCGCTCGCGGCATCCGGCTGGGACGACTTCGCGGCGGTGACGGCACCCATCACCCTGGTGCGCGGGACGCGGGGATATCTCACCGACGCCGACGTCGCCGCCTTCGGCGACCGTGTGCCCGGGGCGCGGATCGTGACCGTGGAATCCGGGCACAACGTGCAGGAGGAGCTTCCGATCGAGCTCGCCCGCATCATCCGCGACGCCACCACCGCCTGACCCCACTCGGGCCGGCACGGCCCAGCCCCGGGGCCGGGCCGCGCCGGGCGACGTGCCGCCAACAGGCTGAGCCGCGGTGAGCCGGGCAGCGGCGCGCGAAAACAGCCGCTCAGCCTGTCGACGGGACACTGCGGGGCCGGGCCGCACACCGACCCGCCCGCGAAGGCTTGGTAGCGGGCGATGGGCCGCCGACAGGCTCAGTCGACGTCGCAGATGCCCAGGCACCGCAGGACGATAGCTCAGCCTCACGACGTCACGGGATGAGGCCTTCGGCCTGCGGAGACAGGCCCGGTCCGCTCTAACGCGGCGAGGTCCACCGGTGAGGCCGTGCCGCCGACAGGCTCAATCGTTTTCCTGCTGGGCTCCGCTGCCTGCTGACCCCGCGCAGCCTGTGCGCGGCCCGCTCCCGATGGAATAGCAAGGCGCCGTGCGACGCTAGAGGTCGGCGAATGCGTCTCACGGTCGCGCCGGACCCTAGGCTGTATGCCGCACTGAGTTCGCGGATCCCGCATCGGACAGCAACGATGCCGCCGCCCTTGCGAAAGGAACCCTCCTCCACATGCTCCGCCGCACCACCGTGACCGCCGCCGCACTGCTGGCCGCAGGCACGCTTCTCCTCGCCGGCTGCACCGGATCCACCGATCCGGCACCGTCCACCAGCGTCGGCGCCCCGAACCCTGACGCGACCGTCAACATCCGCCTCGTGCTCGAACCGTCGAACCTCGACATCCGGCAGACGGCGGGCATCTCGCTCGATCAGACGCTCATCGACAACGTCTACCAAGGCCTCGTCGCCCGCACCGCGGAGGGCGAGATCGTCGACGCGCTCGCCAGCGCTCACGAGATCTCGGCAGACGGCCTGACCTACACCTTCACGTTGCGCGAGGGAGTCACCTTCCACGACGGCCAGGCCCTGACCCCGCAGGATGTCGTCTCGTCATTGACCACGCGGCAGGGCACTCCCGAGTGGGCGGACAGCGAACGACTCGCGAACGTGACCTCGGTCGCGGCTGACGGGCAGAAGATCATCCTGACTCTGTCGCAGCCCGATTCGTCACTGCTGTGGAATCTCACGGGCCGCGCGGGCATCATCCTCAAAGAGGGCGACACCGTCGACTACAACACCGCTGCCAACGGCACCGGCCCCTTCCGTCTCGCGAACTGGCGTCAGGGCGCCAGCCTGACACTCGAGCGCAACGACGCCTACTGGGGCGACGCGGCTCAGGTAGCCGACGTGACGTTCGACTTCATCCCCGACAACCAGGCCGCCATCAACGCGGCTCTGGCCGGCGAGACCGACGTCGTGGTCGGTTTCGACGCGAACCTCGCCGACCAGGTCGAGGGCGGCGGCGACTTCGTCGTCGAGACCGGCAGCGCGACGGACAAGAGCGTGCTCGCGATGAATTCCACCTCGGGGCCCCTGGCCGATGTCCGGGTGCGCGAAGCGATCCGAACCGCGATCGACCACGACGCCATCGTCGAGGCCGTCGGCGCAGGGCAGACACTGTACGGTCCGATCCCGGAGGCGGACCCCGGATACGAAGACCTGTCGGATGTCGTGTCGTACGACCCCGAGGCGGCCCGGGCACTGCTGAGCGAGGCCGGCGTCAGCGACCTCGCTCTGACTCTGACCATCCCGTCGGCCTACGGCACGACGCTCCCCCAGATCCTGGTCTCGAACTTCAATGACGTCGGGATCGACCTGAAGGTCAACCCCGTCGACTTCGGCACCTGGCTCAGCGACGTCTACACGAACAAGGACTACGAGCTCAGCGTCGTCAACCACGCAGAGCCGCGCGACTTCGAGAACTGGGCGAACCCCGACTACTACTTCACCTACGACAACGCCGAGGTGCAGGACCTGTACGCGCAGTCGCTGCTGGCAACGGACGAGCAGTCCGCGGACGACCTCCTGAAGAAGGCCGCGCGGATCGTGTCCGAGGATCACGCCGCCGATTGGCTCTACAACTGGGCTTCGGTGGTCGCGGTCGCCACGAACGTCTCGGGCATGCCCGTCGACAACGTGAACGCCCGCATCAACCTCGCCGAGATCGCCAAGAGCGACGGGTGATCCGCTACGCGCTGACGCGACTGGCCCTGCTGCTGCTGGGTCTGGTCGTCGCCAGCGTGCTGATCTTCGTGACATTGCGGGTACTTCCCGGCGACGTCGCCCAGCAGATCGCCGGCACCAACTCCACCCCCGAGCAGGTCGCCGCGCTTCGTGAGCGGCTCGGCCTCGACGTGCCGCTGCCGACGCAGTACCTCGACTGGGTGTCCGGGCTGCTGCGCGGCGACCTCGGCGCCTCGCTGGTGACCGGCTCGCCCGTCGCGGCGGAGCTCGCCGCGAAAGCTCAGGTCACCGTGCCCCTCGGAGTGATGTCGATGGTGGTGGCGCTGATCATCGCGCTTCCGTTCGGCGTCGTCGCGGCCTTCCGTCGCGGGCGCGTCGACGGCACGGCGCTCTCCTTCGGCGCACAAGCGCTCGCCGCCGTGCCGGTCGTCTGGGCGGGGATGATGCTCGTCGTGGTGTTCGCGATCTGGCTCGGGTGGCTGCCCGCGCAGGGTTTCCCGCGCGACGGCTGGCGCGACCCGGCGCGGGCCTTCGCCGCGCTGGTCCTGCCCGCGATCACGATCGGGGTCGTGGAGGGCGCGATGCTGATGCGGTTCGTCCGCAGTGCGACCCTGTCGGCGATGGGTCAGGACTTCGTCCGCACGGCCGCCGCGAAGGGCCTCACCCGCCGAGCGGCACTGCTGCGGCACGGACTTCCGACGGTGGGGCTGTCGATCATCAGCGTGCTCGGCCTCCAGGTCGCGGGCATCGTCGTGGGTGCGGTCGTGATCGAGCAGCTGTTCACCCTGCCGGGCATCGGGCGCATGCTCGTCGCTGACGTCGGACTGCGCGATCTGCCGAAGGTTCAGGGCGAGCTCCTGGCCCTCACGGCGGTCGTCCTGGTCGTCGGGTTCGTCGTCGACCTCGTGCACCGCAGCCTGGATCCGAGACAGCGGGAGGCCGTATGAACGCCCGGATGCCGTGGCTGCGCCGACTCTGGTCGCTTCCCGCCGGCCGCTTCGGACTCGTCGTCGTCGTCACCATCGGGGTCGTGGCCGCGGTGTCGCTCGTGTGGACCCCGTTCGACCCGCAGCGCGTCGACATCCCGGCGCGGTGGAGCCCGCCGAGCTGGCCGCATCTGCTCGGCACCGACGCCTCGGGCCGCGACATCCTCTCGCTGTTGATCGTGGGGGCGCGCACGACGGTCCTCGTCGCCGCCGGTGCCGGTGTCGTCGCGACGCTCATCGGTATCACGCTCGCCTGTCTCGGCGCGCTCACGGGCCGCTGGACCCGCGAGGTCGTCGCGGTACTCGTCGACATCCTGATCGCCTTCCCCGTGCTGTTGATCGCGATGATGATCTCGGCGGTGTGGGGTGGCTCGCTCTGGGTCGTCGTGATCTCCGTCGGCATCGGTTTCGGCGTCAACATCGCGCGCGTCACACGGCCGGAGCTGCGCCGCACGCTGCAC
The DNA here is from genome assembly GCF_052921305.1 of Microbacterium sp. F1-18. NCBI lineage: Bacteria > Bacillati > Actinomycetota > Actinomycetes > Micrococcales > Microbacteriaceae > Microbacterium > Microbacterium sp. F1-18. The sequence goes on from NZ_JBREVD010000003.1 coordinate 396,278, forward strand.
AGCGACTTCGTGCTCGCGGCGCGCGCCAACGGTCTGACGCCCGGGCAGATCGCGGTGCGTCATCTGCTCCCCAACGTCGCTCCGGTCTTCATCGTCCAGCTGTCGTGGGGCATGGCCGTCGCGGTGCTCGCGGAGGCGGGCCTGAGCTATCTCGGGTTCGGCGCTCCCCCGACGCAGCCGTCGTGGGGCCTGCTCCTGAGCGAGCTGCAGAACTATCTGACGGCGCATCCCCTGAGCGTGGTGTGGCCGGGCCTGGCGATCACCGTCACCGTGCTGGGTCTGAACCTCCTCGGCGACGGTCTGCGTGAGGCGACCGACCCGACGCTCGCCCGACGGCGGTCACCGGCTGCCTCGCACACCCCGGCGGTCGTCGCATGAGCCTCGAGGTCACCAGCCTGTCGATCGCGCTCGACGGCCGCCGCGTGGTCGACGACGTGTCTTTCACCGTCGCCGACGGCGCCCGGGTCGGCCTCATCGGCGAGTCGGGGTCGGGAAAGTCGTTGACCGCCCTCGCCGTCCTCGGGCTGCTGCCCGACGGCGCCGAGGTCGACGGCAGCATCCGGTGGAACGGGCGGGAGCTGATCGGGCTGCCCGACCGCGAGCTCGCCGCTCTGCGCGGCGAAGAGATCGGCATCGTCTTCCAGGAGCCCCAGACCGCCCTCAATCCACTGCGTACCGTGGGGCGGCAGATCGCGGAGCCGCTGCGCATCCACCGCCGCGCCGGCCGCCGTGAGGCTCTGGCCCGGGCTCAGGCCGATGCTGATCGGGTGAGGCTCCCTGAGGGCGCACTGCGCCGCTACCCGCATCAGCTCTCCGGGGGCCAGCGCCAGCGGGTCGCGATCGCCATGGCACTGGCGGCCCGCCCGCACCTTCTCATCGCCGACGAGCCGACGACGGCGCTCGACGTGACGATCCAGGCCGAGATCCTGTCACTCCTGGGTGAACTGGTCGAGAACGACGGGATGTCGTTGCTGTTCATCACGCACGACCTGGCGGTGCTGTCGCAGGTCGCGACGGGGGCCGTCGTGCTCGAACGCGGGCGCGTCGTCGAGACGGGTACGGTCGCCGATCTGCTCACCGCTCCGCAGTCGGAGGTCACCCGCGGCCTGCTGCGCGACGCCACGGCCACGGTGTGGCGTCCCGAGGGAGACGCATGACCGGCGAGTCGCTCATCTCGGCACGCGGCCTGAGCAAGCACTACCGGGTGCGCCACGGCGGTGCGGGGGCGCCGCGTCGCGAGACCGTCGCGCTCGATGATGTCGACGTCGACGTGCGAGCGGGCTCAGCGTTCGGCATCATCGGCGAGTCGGGGTCCGGCAAGTCGACCCTCGTCCGGCTTCTTCTCGGCCTCGACACGCCGTCGTCCGGCACGGTCACGATCGACGGCCGCGCCGTCGACGCCCGTGCGTCGGCACGCAGCCTGCACTGGCTCCGCCGTCGCACCGGCATCGTCTTCCAGGACCCGTACGCCTCGCTCGATCCCCGCATGAGCGTGGGCCGTATCGTCGCAGAACCGCTGTGGGCGCTCGACGTCCCGGGCGACCGACGCGCCCGCGTACACGAGGTGCTGTCGGACGTCGGGTTGGATGCGGACGCAGCGGACCGCTACCCGCACGAGTTCTCGGGCGGCCAGCGCCAGCGCATCGCCCTCGCGCGCGCGATCGCGCATCGCCCCGAGATCCTGGTCGGCGACGAACCGCTGTCGGCCCTCGACGTGACCGTCCGCGCGCAGATCCTCGACGTCCTGCGCCGCCTGCGAGCAGAACAGGGGATGACGCTGCTGCTGGTCTCGCACGACATCGGCGTCGTGCAGAACCTCTGCGACGAGGTCGTCGTGATGACCGAGGGGCGCATCGTCGAGGAGGGACCGACCGAGAAGGTGCTGCTGCAGCCGCAGGCCGCGTACACGCGTCGCCTGCTCGCCTCGGTGCCGGTGATCGATCCGCATCGCGCGCAGGACTGAGGGTCCGCGTTCGTGCTGTCATCGATGTCGGCGGTCACCGCTACCGTGAGGCCATGCGCGCGATCATTCCCCCCTACCTTCTGGCCCGCGTCGCCTCAGCCCGCGAGCCGCACCTCGCGCGGGCAGCGGTCGCGGCACGGACGACCCTCGCGGCACGCCCGTCCGATCTCGCCGGGCGTTCGCAGCTGCGGCTCTCCGTCGAGCCGGGCGGCACCCTCGTCGCCGAACGCGTCGCGGCTGCCGAGCGTGCCGTGTCCGACGCGCAGAACCGCGAGGAGCTCCCGGGAATCCTCGTCCGCCGCGAAGACGATCCCCCGACCGGCGACCGCGGGGCCGACGAGGCCTTCGACGGACTCGGGGCGACCTTCACCTTCTTCCGCGACGCGTTCGGCCGTGATTCGATCGACGGGCGAGGTGGCGTGCTCGCGGCCACCGTCCACTACGGCGAGGCCTACGACAACGCGTTCTGGAACGGCGAGCGCATGGTCTTCGGCGATGGCGACGGAGAGGTGTTCACCGGGTTCACCGGGTCACTGACCGTCATCGCGCACGAGCTCGCCCACGGCGTCACCGAGTTCTCGGGAGGGCTGACCTATGCGGGTCAGTCCGGCGCTCTCAACGAGTCGCTGTCCGATGTGTTCGGCGCACTCACCGAGCAGCATGTGCTCGGACAGACTGCCGAGCAGGCCTCGTGGCTCATCGGCGCGGGGATCTTCACGGATGCCGTCCAAGGCCGTGCCCTCCGGTCACTGGCCGCACCGGGGTCGGCCTACGACGACGACGTGCTCGGACGCGACCCGCAGCCGGGCCACATGCGCGACTACGTCGACACGACGAACGACAACGGGGGTGTCCACATCAACTCGGGGATCCCCAACCGGGCGTTCCACCTCGTGGCGACCCGGCTCGGCGGATATGCCTGGGAGCGAGCAGGTCTCATCTGGTACCGCACGCTGACGTCGCGCACCCTCTCCCCCGAGGCCGACTTCGTCACGTTCGCGCGCGCCACCGTCGACACCGCCACCGACGAGTACGGTGAGGGATCGGAGGAGGTCGCCGCGGTTCGTGCCGGATGGCGCGGCGTCGGCGTGTGGGAGGATGCCTGACACCGAAGGCGGCACATCGAGCCCGCTGCGCATCGTGGTCGAACGCAGCGGCGGGTTCGCGGGGCTGACACGGACCTGGCGGGTCGAGCCGAGCGACGCGGAACGCGGTCCCTGGCTCGAGCTGGTCCGGCGCTGTCCCTGGGACGCGTCGGCACCGCCGGCACCCTCCGCGTCAGCTCCGGGAGCCGACCGATTCCGCTGGCACATCGTCGTCTCCGACAGCGAGGCCACGCACCAGGCGGACCTCGCCGACGACCTCACGTCGCCGTGGCGGTCGCTGGTCGACGCGGTACGGTCGGGGCAACCGCCCGAGCCCGAAGACCGTCAATCCCCCGGCCCCTCGTGACCGCTCAGCCGGACTTCGGGGCGAAGAGCCCGCGCAGGCCTTTCCTGGGCTGTTCGAGCGACTTCTGCAGGTAGATCGTGCCGAGCCACCGGCCGAACTTGTGACCCACGCGCCCCATCCGGCCGACCTCGACGAACCCGAACCGCTCGTGCAGGGCGACGGAGGCTTCGGCGCCCTTGTCGCTCACGACGGCGACGATCTCGCGCAGACCCAGCTCACGGCACGCTTCGATGAGGGCTTCGAGCAGCGCGCGCCCCAGTCCTTTGCCGGTCGCCGCCTGGCCGAGGTAGATCGAGGTCTCGGCGGTGTACCGGAACCCGGTCTTCCCATTCCACGGCGACGCGAGGGCGTACCCCAGGATCTGCCCGGTCGGCGACACCGCGACGAGGAACGGCAGCGTGAGCTTCGTCAGGTAGTCGTACTTCTCGCGCCATTGCGCCAGCGACCATCGCTTCTCATCGAAGGTCACGACCGAGTTGGTCACGTAGTAGTTGTAGATCTCGCGGATATCGGGAAGATCATCGGGCCGCACCGGACGGATCTCGTACGAGAAAGGCCGTTCCGGTTCAGCCGGGCGACGCAGGTGCCGCGGAAGGCGGCGGCGATCGCGATTGGAGTCCTCCTCGAGCATGCAGCAACTCTACGGGCCGCACGTTTCACGCCGATGACGACGGCGGATCAGGCCTCCGGGATGCGCCAGTCGATCGGTGCACCGCCGCGCTCCACGAGCAACTCGTTCGCGCGTGAGAACGGTCGCGAGCCGAAGAAGCCGCGGCTCGCGGAGAGCGGTGAGGGATGAGGCGATGCGACGATCGCGGTGTCGCCGAGGAGCGGACGCAGAGTCGCGGCATCCTTCCCCCACAGGATCGCGACGAGCGGCTCCTCGCGGGCCACGAGGGCGCGGATCGCGTGCTCGGTGACGCGTTCCCACCCCCAGCCGCGGTGCGACGCGGGCGCGCCGGGTGCGACGGTCAGCACCCGGTTCAGCAGGAGAACGCCCTGGTCGCTCCACGCAGACAGGTCGCCGTGCGACGCGGGCGGGATGCCGAGGTCGGATTCGAGTTCTCGGTAGATGTTGCCGAGGCTGCGCGGCAGCGGACGCACATGCGCGTCGACCGCGAATGAGAGACCGATCGGATGCCCGGGAGTCGGATAAGGATCCTGGCCGACGATCAGGACGCGGACGTCAGCCATCGGCCGGCGGAAGGCGCGCAGCACGTGGTCGCCCGCCGGCAGGTAGCCGCGACCCGAGGCGGTCTCCGCGCGTAACCGGTCGCCCAGCGCAGCGATGTCGCCGGCGACCGGCTGCAGCGCCTCAGCCCAGTCGCGAGCCATCGAGCCGTCGGCGGCCAGGTCGGTGAGGGAGCGAGGCGTCACTATCCCAGGGTAGGCCGGGGGCGGCGGTATGCTCGCCCCGTGTCGACGACGCTGCGAACCTCCGCCCTGGGCGTCACCGCGGGCCTGATCGGGTGGTTCATCCTGGTCGAGATCGTCAGCGGCATCCTGCAGGGCTACTACGTCCCGCTCTTCAGCGATATCGTCACCGAGCTCGGGATCCACGACTCCGACGTCAACTGGTTCGAAGCCGCCCAGCTGCTGCTGTCGGCCCTCGTCGTCCCGGTGCTCGCCAAGCTCGGCGACATGTACGGGCACAAGCGGATCCTGCTGATCGCCGCCATCCTGACCGCCGGCGCGACCTGGTGGCTCGCGTTCGCAGCATCCTTCTGGACTTTCCTCATCGCCTGGGCGCTGCAGGGGTTCTACGTCGTGTGGCTCCCCCTCGAGATCGCGCTCATCTTCGAGCGCGGCAGACGGCAGAGCCGCGGGGTCTCGCTCACCCGCCGGGCCGCGGGGCTTCTCGTGGTCGGGCTGCAGGCAGGCGCCATCGTGGGCGCGCTGGCTGCCGGACGGATCTACGCGGCGACGGCCGGTGACATGACGCTCACCCTCATCGTTCCCGCCGTGGCCGTGACCCTCGTCGCCGTCGTCATCTGGCTCTGGGTGCCGGAGTCGACGCCGGAACCGGGCAGGCGTCGTCTGGACTCGCGCGGGTTCGTCCTCCTCGCCTTCGCGCTCCTGCTCGTCACCAGCGCGCTGACCTTCCTCCGTCTGAACGGTCCCGGGGCGCTGTGGGTGTGGGCGCTCCTGCTGGCGGGGATCGTGGGCTTCGTGCTCTTCGGGCGCTTCGAACTGCGTCAGCCCGACCCCGCGGTCGATGTCCGGATGCTCGCACGACCCGAGATGTGGCCGGTGCAAGCGACCGCGTTCCTCGTCGGTATCAGCCTTCTCGGGGCGCAGGGGCCGCTGTCGACCTACGCCGGCACCGATCCGTCGCTCGGCTACGGCCTCGGGCTCGACGCGACCGACCGGTCGAACGTCATCGGCGTCTACCTCGTGTCACTCATCGTGGGTGCCGTCCTGTTCGCGGTGACGTCGCGGCGGGCGAGCCCGCGGATCGTGCTCATCGTCGCCGCCCTGCTCGTCGGCGTCGGCTACGCCCTCTTCATCCCGTTCCACCGCGAGCTCTGGCAGGTGCTGCTGAACCTCTGCATCGCCGGCCTGGGCTGCGGCGCGCTGGTCGGCGCCATGCCTGCTGCTGCCGCTGCCGCCGCTCCACGCGGGCAGACCGGTGTGGCTTCGGCGATGACCAACACGACCAAGACCATCGGCGGGACGTTCTCGTCGGCGGTCTTCGGCGTCGTGCTCGCCGCCGGCGCGGGCGTCGTGGCGAGCGAGACGGCCGCGTCGCTCGGGGGATACCTCACGGTGTGGGCCATCTGCGCCGCGGGTGGCTTCGTCGCCGCAGTCCTGTTGTTCGTCGTGCCGAAGGTCGCGTTCGCCGACGCCGACGCGTCGCCTGTGGCGCGATCGGCGGACGGGTCAGGCGAGGCGGTGACTCAGCCGCGAGGGTGAGCCTGTCCGCGCGCGACGCGCCGCGACGTGTGTCAGGACATCACGCCTCGGCCGATCGCGGACGCAGGGGTCCCCGCGCGAGCAGGTGCTGTGCGGACTGCGCGACGGGACGCATCGTCACGAGGTCGAGGTTGACGTGCCCGGGGGCGTTCAGCGCGTAGGCGATGACATCGGCCACATCGGCGGCGACGAGCGGCTGCTCGACGCCCTCGTACAGGCGGTCGGCCGCCTCGTGATCGCCGCCGAGACGATTCAGCGTGAACTCCTCGGTACGCACCATGCCGGGGGCGATCTCGACGACGCGGATGGGCTCGCCGTTCAGCTCCAGTCGGAGCGCGTGGACGAGCATCGACTCTCCCGCCTTCGCGGCGTTGTAACCGGCACCGCCGGGGTACGCGGTCTGGGCTGCGGTCGAGGTGACGTAGACGGTGTCGGCGTGACCGCCGCCGGCTGCCACCCCTCGCCGCAGCAGAGGAAGGAGCGCAGCCGTCAGCCGTTGCGCCGACAGGACGTTCGCCTCGAACATCCACTGCCAGTCCTCGGGCGCGCCGTCTTCGACGCGGTCGGTGCCGCGGGCTCCACCGGCGACGTGGACGAGGGCGTGGAGGTCACCCGAGGCTACGAGGTGCTCGGTGAGCGCCGCGACATCCGCCTCGCTCGTCAGATCGGCGGCGAACGATGCTGAGCCGACCTCGGCATCGAGCGCCTCGAGGCGGTCGGCTCGGCGCGCGACCCCCACCACATCCCAACCGGAGGTGCGCAGCGCGCGGACGACCGCCTCGCCGATTCCCGAGCTGGCACCGGTGACCACTGCACGTCGCGTCATCCCTCCACCGTAGCCGCCAGATTACGCAGCGTGTCCCGTGCGTTGTCGGGCACAGCCGGCGCCCGTACGCTCGACCCAGGCCGGCGACCGTCGCCGCTTTCCGACCCGATGGAGCCACGCATGTCCGCACCCGAGAACTGGCGCTTCGAGACGAAGCAGATCCACACCGGGGCCGCGCCCGACCCGGTCACGAAGGCACGCGCGACGCCGATCTACCAGACGACCTCGTACGTCTTCGACAACTCCGACCACGCCGCGAACCTCTTCTCTCTGGCGGAGTTCGGCAACATCTACACGCGCATCCAGAACCCCACGCAGGATGTCGTCGAGCAGCGCCTCGCCGCGCTCGAGGGCGGCACCGGCGCACTCCTGGTCGCATCGGGTCAGGCGGCCGAGACCTTCGCGATCCTCAACATCGCCGAGGCGGGAGATCACTTCGTCGCCTCGAGCTCGATCTACGGCGGCACCTACAACCTGTTCAAGTACACGCTCGCCAAGCTCGGCATCGAGGTCACGTTCGTCGAGAACCAGGACGACCTCGACGAGTGGCGCCGCGCGGTACGGCCCAACACGAAGCTCTTCTTCGCCGAGACGATCGGCAACCCGCAGATCAACGTCCTCGACATCCGCGGTGTCTCCGACGTCGCCCACGAGGCCGGCGTACCGCTCATCGTCGACAACACGATCGCGACCCCGTACCTCATCCGCCCCTTCGAGCACGGAGCCGACATCGTGGTCCACTCCGCGACGAAGTTCCTCGGCGGCCACGGCACGGTCATCGGCGGCGTCATCGTCGACGGCGGCAGCTTCCCCTGGTCCGAGCACTCCGAGCGCTTCCCGGGACTGACGACGCCCGACCCCTCGTATCACGGCGCCGTCTACACGCAGGCTGTCGGCGACGGCCTCGCCTATGTCATCAAGGCCCGCGTGCAGCTGCTGCGCGACCTCGGCGCCGCGATCTCGCCGCAGAGCGCCTGGCTGCTCATTCAGGGCATCGAGACGCTCTCGCTGCGCATCGAGCGTCACGTGCAGAACGCGCAGGAGATCGCCGAATGGCTCGAGAACCACGATGACATCGCGTCGGTGAACTACTCCGGTCTGCCGACCTCGCCGTGGTATGCCGCAGCCAACCGCTACGCGCCCAAGGGCGTCGGCGCCGTGCTGTCGTTCGAGCTGAAGGGCGGCGTGGCCGCCGGCCGCGCGTTCGTCGACTCGCTGCAGCTGTTCAGCCACCTGGCGAACATCGGCGACGTGCGTTCGCTGGTCATCCACCCCGCGTCGACGACCCACTCGCAGCTCACCCCGGAGCAGCAGCTCACGACGGGTGTCACCCCTGGGCTCGTCCGTCTGTCCGTCGGTCTCGAGAACATCGACGACCTCAAGGCCGACCTCGAGCAGGCCCTCGCGGCCGCGCGCGACGTCGTCGAGGCAGCGCGCGCCTGATCGTTCCTCCTCAGAACGACCGGATGCCCCGGCCCACCGTCATCGGTGGGGCCGGGGCATCCGTCGTCTGCGGCGTCGTCAGTCGGCGTCGGACGCCGTCGTGATCTGCTCGCCCTGAACCTGCTCGCGGTCGTTCTTCGCCTTGTCGCCGCGGGTCTTGCGCAGACTGGCGATGGTGGCGACGGCGACGGTGGCCGCGATGAACAGCAGCGAGAACCAGATGGGGATCTCGGGGACCCACAACAGGGGCTCGCCGCCGTTGATGAAGGGCAGCTCGTTGACGTGGAGCGCGTGGAAGACGAGCTTCACACCGATGAAGGCCAGGATGACGGCCAGGCCCTGCGCGAGGTAGACCAGACGTTCGAGCAGGCCGCCGATGAGGAAGAACAGCTGACGCAGACCCATCAGAGCGAAGGCGTTCGCCGTGAACACGATGTAAGCCTCGTTGGTCAGGCCGTAGATGGCGGGGATCGAGTCGACCGCGAAGACCAGGTCGATGAAGCCGATCGCGATGATGACCAGGAGCATCGGCGTGACGAAGCGCTTGCCGTCCTTGCGGACGGTCAGCTTGTCGCCGTTGTACTCGTCGGTCACGGGGAGGTGACGACGGACGAAGCGCATGAACTTGCCGTTCGCCGGGTCGGAGTCGCCGTGGGAGAACGCCTGACGGTACGCGAGGAAGAGCAGCAGCGCGCCGAAGATGTAGAAGATCCACGAGAAGTTGTCGATGAGGGCCGCACCGATGGCGATGAACGCGCCGCGCATGATGAGCGCGATCACGATGCCGATCATCAGCACCTTCTGCTGGTACTTCTTGGGAACGGCGAAGCCGGTCATGATGATGAGGAAGACGAAGAGGTTGTCGATCGACAGCGCCTTCTCGGTCAGGTAGCCCGCGAAGTACTCGCCCGCGAACACCCAGCCCCAGCCCGGCACGAACCCGATGACCACGCCGAAGATGAGGGCGAGGCCGATGTAGAACGCCGACCAGCGCGCCGATTCGGCGATCGTCGGCTCGTGCGGAGTGCGCACGTGCGCGAAGAACTCGTACACGAAGAAGGCGATGGTCACCGCGATGGTGATGATCCATACGAGCGGAGTGATGTCCACGAAGGCTCCAAGGGGTCGACAGTAGCGAACGGCCAGGTCTCCTTCATCCCCGCAGGGACCGGCGTCCCGGGATCCGACGTCGGATCCGTAATGACGAGAGCGCCGCAGGTGGAAGTACTCCCCTTGCTTCGCGGTATCTTACGCGACGATGGTGACGCTCAGCGCATCTACGCTGAAGCGATGGACGCAGGGACCTCTCGTCGCTACCATGCATTCGCCGACTGGGCCCGGGGCAGCTCGCCCACCTATGCCGAATGGGCCGAGGGGATCGCCGGCGACGACGAGCTGACCGAGCGGATCTCGCGACTCGGCGAACGTCGTGGCCAGCCGAACCTCGTCTTCGCCGCGGCGCGCTGGGCCGGGTGCGGGCTCGAACCGTTCGCCGTCTGGCGAGACAGGCTGCTCGCGGAGTGGGATCGCGTGGCGGCCATCACCGCGGAGCGCCGTACGCAGACGAACGAGGTCGGTCGCTGCGCCACGCTCCTACCGCCCCTCTCGCACATCGAGGGTCCGATCGCCCTGCTCGAGACCGGCACCGCCGCAGGCCTCTGCCTCTACCCCGACCGGTACGCGTACGAGTACTCGTCAGCCGAGGAAGGTCCGCTTCGGACGATCGTCCCCGAGCGACCGGATGCCGCCGCGCTCCCCATGCTGCGCTGCCGCGTCGACGACCCCGGTGCCATCCCCGAGACCATCCCCGACATCGTCTGGCGGGCCGGCATCGACCTCGCCCCGATCGACGTGGGCGATGCCGACGCCGTCGCCTGGCTCGAGACCCTCATCTGGCCGGGTCCCGTGCACGACGAACGCATCGAGCGCCTCCGCGCCGCTGTCGACGTGGCTCGGTCCGACCCGCCGCGCATCGTCCCCGGCGACATCCTCGACCGCCTCCCCGAGGTCGCCGCTGAGAGCCCTCCCGACACGACGCTCGTGGTGTTCCACAGCGCTGTGCTCCTGTACCTCGACGCTGCCGAGCGTCGCCGCTTCGCCGAACTCGTGAGCACTCTCGGGGCGAGGGTGAACCGCCGGGTCGTCTGGATCTCGAACGAGACCGCCGGCACCCTGCCGGAGATCGACGGGCGGATGCCGCAGGGCGTCGACGCCACGGGGAGTTTCATCCAGACCGTCGACGGGATCCCGGTCGCGCTCGCGGGCCAGCACGGCGCGACCTACGAGGTATCAGCGCTCCGGTCGTGACGTAACACGCGAGCAGCGCGCGCCCTCACCCGGGAGAATGGCCGACATGGACTGGCAGACCTCCGAAGACACGGTGCCGAGCGCGCCGATCACGGAGGCCGATGCGCGCCTGTTGCGCGGACGGCCGCCCGCCACGGGCGCGTGGCGCGACGGCGACCCTGTCGGACACCGGAGCTTCGGCGCCTTCGGTCCGCTCGTCACCGAGAGCGGCGAGCAGCTGCCGAGCTTCCGCCTCGCCTACGAGACCTGGGGCGAGCTGTCTCCCGAGCGCGACAACGCCGTGCTCGTGCTCCACGCCCTCACCGGCGACAGCCATCTGCGCGGCGACGCGGGTCCCGGACACCCGACGGCTGGCTGGTGGGAGGACATCGTCGGTCCCGGCCTGGCGATCGACACCGATCGCTGGTTCGTCGTCGCCCCGAACATGCTGGGCGGCTGCCAGGGCTCGACGGGCCCCTCCTCGATCTCGTCCGACGGCTACGAATGGGCGGCGAGGTTCCCCTACCTCACGATCCGCGATCAGGTCGCCGCGCAGGTGCGGCTGGCCGACGCCCTCGGAATCGAGGTGTGGGCGGCGGTCGTCGGCGGATCGATGGGCGGAATGCACGCGCTCGAGTGGGGCGTCGGTCACCCCGACCGCCTGGACCGACTCGCGATCCTTGCCGCGCCGCCCGTCAACACCGCCGACCAGATCGCACTGAACTCGGTCCAGCTCGAAGCCATCCGCATCGACCCCCGGTTCCAGGACGGCGAGTACTACGACGCGGCCGACGGCGACGGCCCGCACCGCGGCCTCGCGCTCGCGCGCCGGATGGCGCTGCTGAACTACCGCAGTCCGACCGAGCTGAACCTGCGCTTCCAGCGCACGTGGCAGTCGGGAAAGAGCCCCCTGGGCCTGGGCGGACGCTTCGCGGTGGAGAGCTACCTCGACTTCCACGGCAACAAGTTCACGCGACGCTTCGACGCCAACAGCTACATCACCCTCGTCGAGGCGATGAACTCACACGACGTCGGCCGAGACCGCGGCGGCGTCGACGACGCTCTGTCACGCGTGACGGCGCGCACGCTCGTGCTCGGCATCGATTCCGATCGACTGTTCCCGGTCGAGGGGCAGCATCGCATCGCACGCGGCATCCGATCGACGATCGACGACGCGGCGGTGGTGATCTCGAGTGATTTCGGGCACGACGCCTTCCTCATCGAGACGCCGACCGTCGGCGCTCACCTGCGACGACTGCTCGAGGGCTGACGCCTCAGCGCGGAGGCGCGGGCGTGCCGGACCGCTCGACCTGCGGCGACGTGCGGCGCCGGGCACGGGCCTCGACGACGAAGCTCGCGCACGCGACTCCGAGCCCGGCGAGCGCCAGGACGACACCCACCCACACGGGTGCCACGTATCCGAGTCCCGCGGCGATGACGGCGCCTCCGAGCGCCGCGCCGAGCGCGTTGCCCATGTTCAGGGCCGAGTGGTTCAGCGCCGCCGCGATCGACTGGTTGTCGCCCGCGACATCCATCAGCCGCGTCTGGATGGTCGGGCTCAGCGCCGAGGAGAAGAACCCGACGAGGAAGACGAAGAGGCCTACGGCCACGATCCAGCCCGCCGTGAGCGCGAGGAGCGACTGGACGACGGCGAGGGCGAGCAGGCCGCCCAGGAGGCTGCGCCGCAGGTCACGATCGGCGAGCCTGCCGCCGACGAGGTTTCCGATCGTCATGCCGACCCCGGCCACGACGAGCACGATCGGCACCGCCCACTGCGGCGAGCCGGCCGCCTCGGTGACGAGGGTCGCGACGTAGCTGTACACCGCGAAGAATCCCCCGAAGCCGATGGCGCCGATCCCGAGGGCGAACCACACCTGGCCGATGCCGAAGACCCGCAGTTCGGCGCGCAGGGTTCGCGACGGCTCCCCCGCGTGGTGCGGGACCGTCAGGGCGATGGCCCCCGTCGCGATCGCGAAGATCGCCGCGACGACGAGGAACGCCGCTCGCCATCCGAACTGCTGACCGAGGAACGTGCCGAGCGGAACACCCACGACGTTGGCGATCGTGAGGCCGGTGAGCACGAACGCCACACCTTGCGCGCGCTTGCCCGGACCCAGGACGTCGGCGGCGACCAGGGCGCCGATGCCGAAGTAGGCCCCGTGCGGCAGCGCCGCGAGGAACCGGGATGCCGCGACGAGCTCGAAGGTCGGCAGGATGAGCGTCAGCGCGTTGCCGAGGGTCAGGGCGAGCGCGAGGAAGACCATGACCCGGTGCCGGGGATACTTCGCCACGATTCCCGCGATCGTCGGCGCGCCGACGACGACACCGGCGGCGTAGAGGGTGATGAGCCACCCCGCCTGCGCGATCGCCGCTTCCGGATCGCTCGCGTAGACGGAGGGCAGCAGCTCGCCGGCGATCTCGGGCAGGAGGCCCATGACGACGAACTCCGTCATCCCGATGCCGAAGCTGCCGATCGCGAGCGAGAGCAGAGCCCGGCGGGCCGTCGGGCGGGAGAGGTCGGGCGTCGTCACTCCGGGAGCGTAGCCCCGGCCTCCCCGTCATGTCGAATCGATTCGAGCGCGCTCTCGAGGCGCTCGACCTTGCCGTCGAGTTCGCCGCTGAATCCCGGGCGGATGTCGGCCTTCAGCACGAGCGAGACACGCGAGCCGAACGGCAGCACCGCCTCGGTCGCCCGCTTGACGACATCCATCACCTCGTCCCACTCCCCCTCGACCTCGGTGAACATCGAGGTGGTGCGGTGCGGCAGGCCGGATGCCCGCACGACGGCGACCGCTGCAGCGACGGCGTCGTGCACGGAGCCGTCGGCGCGGCCGGTGCCGCTGGGGGCGACGGAGAAGGCGATGAGCATGGTGACCTCCGGATCAGACGGGGATGGATGACGGCGTCCGAACCGGCACCCGGACGAGGCGGACCACCATCCAGACACCGAGGACGACGAGCAGGGCGTTGCGAACGGTGAGGATGCCGACGCCCAGCGGGTGCGCCGTCAGGACCTCGCCGTAGAACACCGGATAGACGAGCTGGGTGAGAGCGCACAGCACGAGCACGAGGACCGCGGGACGCGCCCAATCGCGGCGTGCGACGACCAGCCCGAGCACGACCGGCGGAACGAGCCAGCACAGATACTGGGGCGACCCGACCTTGTTGAGCACGATGAACACGGCGACGATCGCGAGCGCCGCGACCGGCAGAAGGTCCCGCACCGCGGCACCGCGGCGCACCTTGAGAGCGGCGACGACCGCCACGGCGCCGACTCCGAGCATGAGGATCGGAGTCATCGCCGCGATGACGGGATCGATCTCGGTGCCGGTCACCTGGAACGTGAGGATCTCCGTCGAGTAGTAGACGAAGAAGCCCGGGAGCCCGAGCATCTGACCCCAGAGGTAGAACATGCTCACGGGAGCCTCGACCTGCAGTCCGCGCCCGGTCTGATCGCCGATGAACCCGAGAGCGTGATCGAGACCCCCCGCGCCCACGACGACGGCGAGCGTGACGGCAGAGACGACGAGGCCCGCGCCGACCAGCGCCCATCGGCGCCGGAGTGCGATGACGGCGGCCGCGATGATCGCCGCCGGCCACACCTTGATCCAGGTCGCGACCGCCAGCAGGATGCCGGCGAGCCAGGGCCGTCCGCGAAGCCACAGGCACCCCATCACGGCGAGCGCGACGGTGACGGCGTCGAGCCGGTAGAGCCCCACGGGCCCGAGGAGCAGGATCGCGGCGAGCCAGAACCACGCCGCCGTCACACGGCCGCGCGACCGGGCACGCCCGACGAGGACGGCGAATGCCACGGCATCCAGGGCCGTGACGAAGACAGCCCATCCGACGGTGTAGCCCGCGATCCAGGCGAATCCGTGGGCGAGCACGAGCGGGACGAGGGCGAGCTGCGGATACACCCAGTCCTCGTCGACTCCCACGATGCCCTCACCGGCGAGCGCTCGCTGCGACCAGGGTTCGTAGACGAGGTAGACGTCACCCATCGGCTGGTTCGGGAAGACGAATCCGAGCGCCGCGACGACGACATGGACGAGCGCGAACGCGACCCACAGCGTTCCCCGTCTCGACACCGTCACATCCTACGGTGAGCCCGTTCCAGCGCCGCCGGACGTCAGCGGCCGCCCGGGTCACGGCCCGAGAGCAGCATGTCGACCACGGCGGGCACGGCCTCGGCGACATCCAACGCCGTGATCGGACCAGGCCCTGCGGTGCGACCGGCGTGCCCGTGGATGAACGCCGCGGCGGCGGCCAGCGGCGCCAGGGCCGCTGCATCCAGGTCGTGCTGAGCACCCCGGGCCGCCACGACCGCACCCAGGATGCCGCCGAGCACGTCGCCCGTGCCCGCGGTGGCGAGCCACCCGGTTCCGGCACGGACGACGGTGTTCCAGCCGTCGGGCGCGGCGACGACGGTCTCGGCGCCCTTCAGCAGCACGGCGATCCCCGCCGCAGCGGCGGTCTCGCGGGCCGCGGCGATGCGGTCGGCAAGCGACGTCGGTACCGCATCGTCGAGGCCGAGCAGGGCTCGCAGTCGTGCATGCTCGCTCTGGTGCGGCGTGACCACGAGCGGTGCTGCGGCGCCGGCGACCAGATCGAGAGCGCCCGCATCGACGACGACGGGGAGGTCGCCCTGCAGCAGCTCCCCCAGCCGGGCGGTCTCGGCGGCGGGCCGGGTCGCGGCATCCGTCCCCGATCCGATCAGCCACGCCTGCACGCGTCCGGGCGCGGTGACGGTCTCGGGCCTGCGCTGCAGCACGAGATCGGCGGGACGCTCGGGGCCGAGGTAACGCACCATGCCGACGCCGGTCCGCCACGCGGCCTCGACGCCGAGCACGGCGGCTCCCGGATACTCCTGCGACCCGGTTCGCACACCGAGGACCCCACGGGAATACTTGTGGTCGTCGGCAGTTGGCTTGCGCAGGAGCGCGGCCGTGTCGCGCGCATCCCATTCGTGGATCTCGACCATGGCGCCACCCTATCGGCGCCCCGAAGGAGCCCGGCGTGAGCCAGCTGTTCAGCCCCCTGACCATCCGAACCGTCGAGGTGCGCAACCGCCTCTGGGTCGCCCCCATGTGCCAGTACACGGCCCAGGACGGCATCCCGAACGACTGGCATCACGTCCACCTCGCGCAGTTCGCCTCGGGCGGCGCCGGACTCGTCATGGCCGAGGCGACCGCGGTCGTGCCGGAAGGTCGCATCACGCCCGAAGACACCGGCATCTGGAACGACGCGCAGCGCGACGCCTGGCGTCCGATCGTGACCGCGATCCACGACCGGGGTGCGGTGGCCGCGATCCAGCTCGCGCATGCGGGCCGCAAGGCATCGACTTATTCGCCGTTCGCCGCCGAGCGCGGGACCGTGCCGGCGACCGACGGCGGCTGGCAGACGCTCGCCCCCTCCGCCGTGGCCTTCGACGGCTACGCCCGGCCCGACGAGCTCGATCTCGCCGAGATCGACGCGCTCGTGACCGCATTCGCCGACGGGGCGCGCCGTTCACTCGAGGCGGGTTTCGACGTGCTCGAGATCCACGCCGCGCACGGCTACCTGCTGCACGAGTTCCTGTCGCCGTTGTCGAACCAGCGCACCGACGAGTACGGCGGCTCGCTCGAGAACCGCGCGCGGCTCCTGCTGCGCATCGTCGAGGCGGTTCGCGCCGCCGCACCGGACGCCCCGCTGTTCGTGCGCTTCTCGGCGACGGACTGGGCCGAGGGCGGTTGGGATGTCGCCGACACGTCGACGGTCTCGACATGGGCGCACGAGCGCGGCGCCGACCTCATCGACGTCTCGAGCGGCGGGCTCGTCGCACACCAGCGCATCACCACCGGTCCCGGCTACCAGGTGCCCTTCGCACGCGAGATCCGCACGACGACCGGCCTGCCCGTCAGCGCCGTCGGCGAGATCACGACCGGTGCCCAGGCCGAGGACATCCTCGTCGCGGCCGCCGCCGACGCGATCATGGCCGGCCGCGAGTGGCTGCGCGACCCGCATTTCGGGCTCCGCGCGGCCGACGAGCTGGGCGAGGACGCCGAGATCTGGCCGCCGCAGTACGTCCGCGCGCGGCGTCGCTGAACCGGCGTCCCCACCTCGCCCCTTCCGGGCCGGGCTCGCTCAGGCCCAGCGAGGTGCGCGGCGCGTGGCGTCGTGCACCTCGCCGATGAGCTCCTCGATGATGTCCTCGAGGAAGAGCACCGCGGTCGTCCGACCCTCGGCATCCCGCACCTGAGCGAGGTGACGACTCGACCGCCGCATCAGGGCGAGCGCATCCTCGAGATCGGTCGTCTCGGCGACGGGCACCATCAGGTGGATGCGCTTCGACTTGATCGGCCGTGAGGCCGCGCCGTCGGCATCCTCCGCCTCGCGCAGCACGTCCTTCAGATGCACGTACCCGACCGGCTGGTCGGCGTCGTCCACGATGACGTAGCGCGAGAAGCCGTGCCGCGCCACGGCGCGCTCGACGTCTTCTGGCGTGGCCGTCTCGGGCAGTGTCACCAGTTCGCTCAGCGGCACGGCGACGTCGGCGGCTTTCTTGTCTGTGAACTCCACGACCGCGGCGACCGTTCCCGACGCATCGTCGAGCACGCCCTCGATGCGAGAGGTCGCGACGATGGTGGCGACCTCGTCGAGCGTGTAGGTCGACGTCGCCTCGTCCTTCGGCTCGACCCGGAACAGGCGCACCGCGTGATTGGCGATCCAGTTCAGGGCGACGATGATCGGGTAGAAGAGCCGAGACACCCAGCGCAGCGGTGTCGCCAGCAGCAGCACCGCCCGGTCGGGCAGCGAGAACGCCAGGTTCTTCGGAACCATCTCGCCGAACACGACGTGCAGATACGACACGACGATGAGCGCCACCGCGAAGGCGACGACGTCGACGACCGCCTCACCCCACCCGGTGAGGCCGAGCGGCACGGCCAGCAGGTGGTGGATCGCCGGCTCGGAGACGTTGAGGATCACCAGCGAGCAGATCGTGATGCCCAGCTGGCAGGTAGCGAGCATGAGCGTCGCGTGCTCCATCGCCCACAGCGCGGTCTTCGCCGAGCGCGATCCCTTGTCGGCGAGCGGCTCGATCTGAGATCGGCGCGCGGAGATGACGGCGAACTCGCTCGCGACGAAGAACGCGTTGAAGGCCAGCAGCACGACGAGCCAGGCCAGTCCTGCCCAATCGTTCATCGACGATCACCGTCCTCGCGACGCGGCGCGCGTCGCATCGGCTCGACCGCCGATGCGGTCGTCGCCGTATCGGCGACCGGGGTGGGCTCGAACAGCACGCGGTCGACGCGCCTGCCGTCCATGCGCTGAACCGTGAGCGTGCCGTCCTCGATCTCGACCGTGTCGCCGACGACGGGAATACGTTCGAGCACGCTCATCACGAATCCGCCGACGGTGTCGTAGACGTCGCCCTCGGGGACGCGGACGCCGGTGCGGTCGAGCACCTCGTCGGGACGAAGATCGGCGGGGAACACGATGCCGCCCGCGACCCGAAGCACTCCGGCCCGGTTGCGGTCGTGCTCGTCGAGCACCTCGCCCACGATCTCTTCCACGAGATCCTCGAGGGTCACGACACCGGCGGTGCCGCCGTACTCGTCGACGACGATCGCCATCTGATAGCCCCGAGCGCGCAGTTCGCCCAGCACGGCGTCGAGGTGCACCGCTTCGGGCACCCGCAGCGGCTCCTCCGCGATCGCGGCGGCGGGCACATCGGCGCGGCGCTCGCGCGGAACGCTGACCGCCTGCTTGACGTGGACGATGCCGGTGATGTCGTCCATCGAGTCGCCGAAGACGGGGAACCGGCTGTGACCGGTGCGCCGCGCGAGCTGGATGACGTCCTCGACGCTGTCACCGGCCGCCACGGCGTGCAGGCTCGGCCGCGGCGTCATGACGTCGGCTGTGGTGAGCCGGGCGAACGTGAGCGATCGGTCGAGCAGCGACGCGGTGTCCTTTTCGAGCACGCCCGCACTCGCGGACCGGCGCACGAGGCTCGACAGCTCCTCCGCGGAGCGGGCGCCCGAGAGCTCCTCCTTGGGCTCGACGCCCATCGAGCGGAGCACCCCGTTCGCGCTGCCGTTGAGCACCGTGACGGCGGGCCGGAACACGGTCGTGAACAGGGTCTGGAACGGGATGACGAGCTTCGCCGTCTGACGCGGGATCGCCAGCGCGAAGTTCTTCGGGACGAGCTCGCCCAGGATCATCGAGAAGATCGTCGCGATCGACACGCCCACGATGGCGGCGACCGGGCGCGACACGGTCTCGGGCCAGCCCCACGCCTCGAAGACGGGCGAGAGCAGGTTCGAGATCGCCGGCTCCATCGTGTAACCGGTCAGCAGCGTGGTCAGGGTGATCCCGAGCTGCGCGCTCGACAGATGCGTCGAGGTGATCCGCAGCGCCGCGATCGTCATCGACAGTCGGGATTCACCCGCCGCCTGGCGCGCTTCGAGATCTGCGCGGTCGAGGTTGACGAGCGCGAACTCACTCGCGACGAACAGACCGGTGCCGACGGTCAGCAGGAGCCCCACGCCCAGCATGACGAAATCCATCAGGCGTCACCCCCGATCGGTCGGGGTCGGCGGGGCGAGGGTCGGCAACTAGGAGGGTCGTCCATCGTGCGCCCGATCTTACGCCTGTCGAGGGCGGCCCGGAGGGCGGCATCCGGTTCGCTTGCGTTGCCCTGGGGTCGGGCGCACCTTCGCGCGTCGAGCGCAGGTCGAACTGCGCTCCATCCCGCGAAGTGCGGGCCACGTCGATTCCTCCCCCGGAGCGTGTGGGACGGCGGATTCCGCGGTGACGGATGCCGCGGGCCCGGTGAGCCCCGCGCTCGGGCAGGCTTCCGGCATGAACTGGATGACCCGACCGCCGCTGGACGTCGTCGTCCGGCGGCGCGAGGCCGACGAGACCACCGCGCGGCTCCTCGATCGGGCGCGCAGAACCGGGGCTGCGACTCCGATCGCGCGCGGGTCGTACGCCGCGTCCGAGGCCTGGGCGGCGCTGAATCCGCGCGACGCGCACGCGCAGCGCGTGTGGGAGGCTGCGGCCCGCCTACGCCCGGGCACCGTCTTCTCGCATCACGCGGCCGCCGCCGTGCTCGGCATCGATCTGCTCGGCTCGTGGCCGCGAACGATCGACGTCACCACGGCCACGTCCGCGGGCTCATCGGGCGCCATCCGCCGCCATCACCGGCCGCTGGATGCCGACGAGGTGATGCCCTGGGGCGCGCATCTCCTCACCGTGCCCGCGCGTACGGCCGTCGACCTTGTGTCGCTCCTGCCCGCGGTCAGCGGGGTCGTCGCCGCCGACCAGGCCCTGTGGCACCGACGTTCCGGCGGCGCACTGTGCACGCGGCAGGAGCTCGAAGAAGCGGCATCCCGCTACACCGGCCGCGCCCACGCCCGAGTCGCCGCCGTGACCGCGTTCGCCACCGGCTTCTCCGACAGCGTCCGCGAATCCCAGAGCAGAGTCCTGATCGACCGGCTCGGCTTCCCCGCACCGACGCTGCAACAGCGCTTCACCCTGCCGGACGGCCGCGACGCGTTCGCCGACTTCTGGTGGCCCGATCACGACCACATCGGCGAGTTCGACGGCACCGGCAAGTACCTCGACCCGGCGATGCGGCAGGGACGCACACCCGAGCAGGTGCTCATCGCCGAGAAGGATCGGGGCGACGCACTACGGCGTCAGGTTCGCGCGCTCTCACGATGGCGCACCCCGCACCTGCGGAGCCCCCGGCTGCTGTACGACATCCTGCGGGCCGACGGCCTCCCCTCGGCCCGCCCGCGCCCCGGGCGGTGAGCCGAGAGCGGCGCAGTCATCGGGCGCACTTTCGGTCGTCGGCCGCAGTACGAAGCGCGCCCCATCCCGCGAACTGCGAGCGAAGCACGGCGCGCTGAGCTACCAGCTGACGGGAAGCGCCTTGCCCTCTTCGTAGCCGGCCGCCGACTGCAGACCCACTGTCGCGCGGTCGTGGAACTCCGCGACCGTGGCCGCGCCCGCGTAGGTGAACGACGAACGCACGCCCGAGGTGATCATGTCGAGCAGATCCTCGACGCCCGGACGCAGCGGGTCGAGGTAGATGCGCGACGACGAGATGCCCTCGGCGAACAGCTCCTTGCGCGCTCGTTCATAGGCATCGAGACGCCCGAACCGGCCGACGACGGCCTTCGTCGAGGCCATTCCCCACGACTCCTTGAACGCACGTCCCTCGTCGTCGAGCTGGACCTCGCCGGGCGACTCGATCGTGCCGGCGAACCACGAGCCGATCATGACGGATGCCGCGCCCGCGGCCAGCGCGAGGGCGACATCCCGGGGGTAGCGGACTCCACCGTCAGCCCATACGTGCGCGCCGCGTTCCGCCGCGGCCTGCGCGGTCTCGAGCACCGCGGAGAACTGCGGGCGCCCGACGGCTGTCATCATGCGGGTCGTGCACATCGCGCCGGGGCCGACGCCGACCTTGAGGATCGTGGCTCCCGCATCGACGAGGTCGGTCACGCCCTCGGCCGTGACGACGTTGCCCGCGACGATCGGCAGACCGAGATCGAGCGCGGCGACCTCGTGCAGTGCGCGGAGCATGCCCTCCTGGTGCCCGTGGGCGGTGTCGACGACGAGCACGTCGACGCCCGCGGCGGCGAGCGCCTGCGCCTTGGCCGCCGCGTCACCGTTGATCCCGATCGCGGCCGCGACGATGAGCCGGCCGTCGCCGTCGACGGCGGGGCGGTAGATCGCGGTGCGCAGCGCGCTGCGGCGCGAGAGGGTGCCGACGAGCACCCCCTGGTGGAGCATCGCGACGACCGGCACGTCGGCCGCGTCGATGAGGTCGAAGGCGGCCCGAGGATCGGCCACATCGTCGGCGTCGATCGCGGTCGCTCGGTCTCGGACGAGGTCGCCCAGACGCGCGTCGGGCAACGCGGTCGCGAGGCGGGCGGCGGGGACGATTCCGGCGATGTCCTCGATGCGCCGCGTCGGTGCCGCCGGGTCGGCGACGACGATGCCGTGCCCGTCGAGCGCGGGGAGGATGCGGGATGCCTCGGCCACCGTGGCATCCGGTGAGAGCACGATCGGGGTGTCCCACGCGACCGGCTGGTCCTTGACCCATCGGATGGCGGCGTCGAGATCCTGGAGAGGCATGTCCTGCGGCAGGACGCCCAGACCGCCGCGCCGCGCCAGGGTGGCGGCGAGGCGCGGACCGGTGACGGAGTTCATGTTGGCCGAGACGATCGGCAGTGTGGCAGCGGTGCCGTCGCCGGGGGCGAGATCGACGTCGAGCCGGCTCGTGATGGCCGATCGGCGCGGCACGAGGAAGACATCGGAGTACGTCAAGTCGACCGTGGGATCTGCACCGGAGAAACGCATGGCCCATACGCTACGCCGCCGACCCGACAGGCGGCCGGAGCGCCTCGATCACGATGCGATACCACGGATGCTGTGGCGGCATCCGGTCCGTTGATCTGGGCTACCCTAGGAGACTGTGCGCGGCGGCGGACCACCGCCGTGAGAACTGATCTTCACCGATGAAAGCAGGCGATCTGCCGTGTCCAGCCAGGCGACCGGAATCGGAACCTCGAACGACGGCGAGTTCGGGGCGAACGAATGGCTCGTCGCGGAACTGTACGAACAGTTCCGCGAAGACAAGAACTCGGTGGACAAGGAGTGGTGGCCGACGCTCGAGGCCTACGCCGCTCACGTGAGCGGCGCCAGCGCGAAGCCCGCCGCATCCGCTCCGTCGCAGCCCGCGGCCGCTCAGCCCGCCACGACATCCCACCCGGTGACGGCGCCCGTGCCTACTGTCGGCTCGCAGCCGGTCGCCCGCACGACGGCGCGGCCCGCGGCCGCTCAGCCCGTGCCCGCGCAGGCCCCGACGACGCCCGCCGCCGAGGTCGAGCAACGTGAAGACGTCGTGACCCCGCTTCGCGGGATGCCCAAGACCCTCGCGGCGAACATGGACGACTCGCTCACGGTGCCCACCGCGACGAGCGTGCGCACGATCCCCGCGAAGCTGATGATCGACAACCGCATCGTCATCAACAACCACATGTCGCGTACGCGCGGCGGCAAGATCAGCTTCACCCACCTCATCGGCTGGGCGCTCATCCAGGCTCTCAAGGCCTTCCCGAGCCAGAACGTCTCGTACGCCGAGGTCGACGGCAAGCCCTCGGTCATCGCGCACGCGCACGTCGGTCTCGGCATCGCGATCGACCTCCCCAAGCCCGACGGCACCCGCGCGCTCATGGTGCCGAGCATCAAGCGCGCCGAGTCGCTCAGTTTCACCGAGTACCTCTCGGCCTATGAGGACCTGGTCACCCGCGCTCGCAAGAACAAGCTGACGGCAGCGGACTTCCAGGGCACGACGATCTCGCTGACGAACCCCGGCGGCATCGGAACGGTGCACTCCGTCCCGCGCCTCATGCGCGGCCAGGGCAGCATCATCGGCGCCGGCGCCCTCGACTACCCGGCCGAGTTCCAGGGCTCGAGCGAGAAGACGCTGGTCAACCTCGGCATCGGCAAGACCATCACGTTGACGAGCACGTACGACCACCGCGTCATCCAGGGTGCCGGCTCGGGCGAGTTCCTGAAGACGGTGCACGAGCTGCTGATCGGCAAGAACGGCTTCTACGACGAGATCTTCGCCGCACTGCGCATCCCCTACGCGCCCATCCAGTGGTCGACCGACATCAACGTCGACCTCGCCGAGCGCGTCGACAAGACCGCCCGTGTTCAGGAGCTCATCAACTCCTACCGGGTGCGCGGCCATCTCATGGCCGACATCGACCCGCTCGAGTACCGCCAGCGCACGCACCCCGACCTCGAGATCGAGCAGCACGGCCTGACGTTCTGGGACCTCGATCGCGAGTTCGTCACCGGAGGTTTCGGCAGCAAGCGGGTCATGAAGCTGCGTGAGATCCTCGGCGTCCTGCGCGACTCGTACTGCCGCACGATCGGCATCGAGTACATGCACATCCAGGACCCCGATCAGCGCAAGTGGTTCCAGGACAACGTCGAGGTGAAGTACCAGAAGCCCGGCCACGCCGAGCAGCTGCGCATCCTCGGCAAGCTGAACCAGGCCGAGGCGTTCGAGACCTTCCTGCAGACGAAGTTCGTGGGTCAGAAGCGCTTCAGCCTCGAGGGCGGCGAGTCGCTGATCCCGCTGCTCGACGAGATCCTCCAGGGTGCCGCTCGCACCGGGCTCGAGGGTGCCGCGATCGGCATGGCTCACCGCGGCCGCCTCAACGTGCTGACGAACATCGCCGGCAAGACGTACGGCCAGGTCTTCCGCGAGTTCGAGGGTTCCGTCGCCATCGGCTCGAAGAGCGGCTCGGGCGACGTGAAGTACCACCTCGGCACCGAGGGCACCTTCGTCGGTGACGAGGGCGATGAGCTTCCGGTCTACCTCGCGGCCAACCCCTCGCACCTCGAGACCGTCGACGGCGTGCTCGAGGGCATCGTCCGCGCCAAGCAGGACCGCGGCCCGATCGCGTCGTTCTCGTGGCTCCCGATCCTCGTGCACGGCGATGCGGCCTTCGCCGGCCAGGGCGTCGTGGTCGAGACCCTGCAGATGTCGCAGTTGCGCGGATACCGCACGGGCGGCACCGTCCACGTCGTGGTGAACAACCAGGTGGGATTCACCACGCTCCCGCTCGACGCCCGCAGCTCGGTGTACGCGACCGACGTCGCCAAGACCATCCAGGCGCCGATCTTCCACGTCAACGGCGACGACCCCGAGGCCGTCGTGCACGTCGCGCAGCTCGCCTTCCGCTACCGCCAGGAGTTCAAGCGCGACGTCGTCATCGACCTCGTCTGCTACCGCCGCCGCGGCCACAACGAGGGCGATGACCCCTCGATGACCCAGCCCCTCATGACGAACCTCATCGAGGCGAAGCGCTCGGTCCGCCGGCTCTACACCGAGTCGCTGGTCGGACGCGGCGACATCACCGAGGAAGAGTACGAGCAGGCCAAGCGCGACTTCCAGGACCGCCTCGAGGTCGCGTTCGCCGAGACGCACGCCGCCGAGACCGGCGCCTCCGGCCCGGTGGGTCTGTCGGGGCCGGTCGATCAGGCCGTCGGCGCGCCCGAGACGACGGGTGTCGGCGAAGACGTCATCCGCCAGATCGGCGACGCGTTCGTCAACGCCCCGGAAGGCTTCACGGTGCACGGCAAGCTCAAGCAGCTGCTCGACAAGCGCCACGACATGAGCCGCAACGGCAACATCGACTGGGCGATGGGTGAGCTCTTCGCCTTCGGGTCGCTGCTGATGGAGGGCACGAACGTCCGCCTCGCCGGCCAGGACGCCCGTCGCGGCACGTTCGTGCAGCGCCACGCGGTCCTCCACGACCGCTCGAATGGCCAGGAGTGGCTGCCGCTCGCGAATCTCTCCGAGAACCAGGGCCGCTTCTACGTCTACGACTCGCTGCTGAGCGAGTACGCGGCGATGGCCTTCGAGTACGGATACTCGGTCGAGCGTGCCGATTCGCTCGTGCTGTGGGAGGCGCAGTTCGGCGACTTCGCCAACGGCGCCCAGTCGGTCATCGACGAGTTCATCTCGTCGGCCGAGCAGAAGTGGGCGCAGCAGTCGGGTGTCGTCCTGCTGCTCCCCCACGGCTACGAGGGCCAGGGGCCGGACCACTCGTCGGCCCGCATCGAGCGCTACCTGCAGATGTGCGCCCAGGACAACATGACGGTCGCTCGCCCGTCGACGCCCGCGTCGTACTTCCACCTGCTCCGTCGCCAGGCGTACGCACGCCCGCGCCGTCCGCTCGTCGTGTTCACCCCGAAGGCGATGCTGCGCCTGCGCGGCGCGACGAGCCCGGTCGAGGACTTCCAGAACGGCAAGTTCGAGCCCGTCATCGACGACATCGCGATCACCGACAAGAGCGCCGTCAAGCGGGTGCTGTTGCACTCGGGCAAGATCCACTGGGATCTGAAGTCCGAGCTCGACAAGAAGCCGAACCCGGCCATCGCGCTCGTGCGTCTCGAGCAGTTCTATCCCGCGCCGGTCGACGAGCTCAAGGCTGTCCTCGCGGGCTACCCGAACGCCGAGGTCGTCTGGGTCCAGGACGAGCCCGAGAACCAGGGTGCGTGGCCGTTCATCGCGCTCGAGGCCTCCGCCAAGCTCGACGGACGCGCCGTTCGCGGCATCACCCGACCCGCCGCCGCATCGACGGCCACCGGCTCACCGAAGGTGCATGCGGTCGAGCAGGCGAAGCTCATCGAGCAGGCGCTCACGCTCTGAGACGGTGACAGCGCAGAAGGGGCAGACGTGACGGACGTCTGCCCCTTCCAGCTTTTCGCCCCGTGCTCTCGTGCCGTCTCAGCCGGTCAGCGGTAGAGCCACACGGGCGGACTCAGGCGTGCGCGGCCTCCTGGGCCTGCCGCAGCCGCGCCAGCACCTGGTCGCGGAGCTCCTCGGGAGCAGACTCCCGGCAGGCGCGGGCCACCACCTCGGTGAGCGTGCGCGAGACCAGGGCCTCGTCACGACATGCCGGGCACGATTCCAGGTGCTCGCGGATGTCGGAATGCTCGGTCTTGCAGACCTCGTTGCGCAGGTACTCTTCCAGATCGCGTCGCGCCTTCTCGCAGCCGCAGTCACTCATTTCTTGCTCCTCGTGGGGGGCGTCGCGATGCCCCGCTCTTTCGCGTAGTCGGCCAGCAGGTCACGCAGCAGTCGTCTGCCACGGTGCAGACGACTCATGACCGTGCCGATGGGGGTTTTCATGATGTCGGCGATCTCCTGGTAGGCGAATCCCTCGACGTCGGCGAGGTACACCGCCAGCCGGAAATCCTCGGGGATCGACTGCAGGGCATCCTTCACCGCGGATGCCGGCATGTGGTCGATCGCTTCGGCCTCGGCCGAGCGGCTGCTGGATGCGGTGGTCGATTCCGCTCCGCCCAGCTGCCAGTCCTCGAGGTCGTCGATGGTGCCCTGGTAGGGCTCCCGCTGCTTCTTGCGGTAGGTGTTGATGTACGTGTTCGTCAGGATCCGGTACAGCCACGCTTTGAGGTTCGTGCCCTGCGTGAACGACGACCACGAGGCGAACGCCTTGACGAACGTCTCCTGCACGAGATCCGCCGCGTCGGCGGGATTGCGCGTCATCCGCATGGCCGCGGCGTAAAGCTGGTCCATGAACGGGAGCGCCTGCTCCTCGAACTGCACGCTCGGATCGGTGACCGCTTGCTCTTCCATCAGCGGCCAGTCTACGTGGGCGTCCCACGGCACGACGGTGGGATCGGCGAGTGCGATCATGGACTCCCTTCCCTCGGTAGGACCAACGACCTCGACAGAACGAGGGCGTTCGATACTGTGGAAACCCATGAGCACAGCCGCGTATTCCCCCCGTCCCGCCGACATCGGCGCGCCGTGGCGCGCTCCCGTCGCCGATGCCCCTGTCCGAGCCGAGGTCGCCGTCCCCGGATCGAAGTCGATCACCAATCGTGAGCTGGTGCTGTCTGCCCTCGCCGAAACACCTTCGCGGCTCATCGCGCCCCTCCATTCCGACGACTCCGCGCGCATGATCGATGCGCTGCGCGCGCTCGGTGCTCACATCGAAGCGGTCCCCGGCGACGGACGGTTCGGTCCCGACCTCATCGTGACCCCGTTCGGCGAAAGCCCCGTCGACGCCGTCGTCGACTGCGGCCAGGCAGGCACCGTGATGCGCTTCGTCACGCCCCTGGCGGGCCTCGCCCGCGGGGAGGTCACCGTGACGGCGCACGAGAGCGCCCTGCACCGGCCCATGGCGGAGATGATCCGTAGCCTCCGCGAGCTCGGTGTCGACATCGACGACGGCGGCCGTTGGACCCTGCCGTTCCTCGTGCACGGGCATGGGCACGTGCGCGGCGGCGAGGTCACGATCGATGCGAGCGGGTCCAGCCAGTTCGTCTCGGGCCTGCTGCTGGCCGCGCCTCGCTTCGATGTGGGCCTCCGACTCGTGCACGACGGCCACCGCCTGCCGAGCCTGCCCCACATCGACATGACGGTCGAGTCACTCGGCCACCGCGGCGTCGTCGTCGAACGCCCGAACGAACGCGAGTGGCTCGTGCCGGCCGGTCCGCTGCGCGGCAAGGAGCTCACGATCGAGCCCGACCTCTCCAACGCGGCCCCGTTCCTCGCCGCGGCCGTCCTCACCGGCGGCCGTGTGACCGTGCCCCACTGGCCCGTGCACTCGACTCAGCCCGGTGCCCTGCTCGTCGACATCCTGACGGAGATGGGCGCTCGGGTGACGCGCCGCAGCGGCGTCCTCGCCGTCACCGGAACCGGTGAGATCCGCGGAGTCGACCTCGACCTCTCTGCCGCGAGCGAGCTGACACCGTCGCTCTTCGCGCTCGCGGCCTTCGCTGACTCGCCGAGCACGCTGCACGGGATCGGCCACATCCGTGGGCATGAGACCGACCGGATCGCTGCTCTGGTCGGCAACCTGCGAGCACTCGGAGGTTCGGCGGAGGAGCTCGAGGACGGCATCCGGATCACACCCGCGCCGCTGCGTGGCGGGCTCTGGCGAGCCCACCACGACCACCGCATGGCGACCGCGGGCGCGATCATCGGTCTTCGCGTGCCGGGGGTCGAGGTCGACGACATCGGCACCACCGCCAAGACGATGCCGGAGTTCCCCGAGCTGTGGGCCGAGATGCTCGCAGACAATGCGCGGGTCGACGGGTGAGCTGGCTCGGCGGCGACGACGACCTCGACGAGGAGTACGACGAGTCCGACATCCGGATGCGTCCGAACCCCAAAGCGAATCGGCCCCGCACGAAGCGCCGCCCCGCGCACAGCGATGCGCAGGTGGCGCGCGTCGTGGGTGTCGACCGCGGTCGGTACACGGTGCTCATCGACGAGGACGGCGACGACGAGCACACGACCCTGGCGGTGCGGGCTCGGGAGCTGCGGAAGCAGCCGATCGTCAGCGGTGACCGAGCACGCGTGGTCGGAGACGTGTCGGGCGACGAGGGCACTCTCGGACGCATCGTCGGCATCGAACCGCGCACGACGCTGCTGCGCCGCAGCGCCGACGACACCGATCAGGTCGAACGGATCGTCGTGGCGAACGCCGACCAGATGGTCATCGTCGTGGCGGCGGCCGACCCCGAGCCGCGCCCGCGGCTGGTCGACCGCTACCTCATCGCGGCCCTCGACGCCGGCATCCATCCGATGCTCGTCGTCACCAAGACCGACCTCGCCGACCCCTCGACGTTCCTCGCTCACTTCGAGGGGGTCGACGGCCTCGAAGTCCTCACGAGCGGACGCGGACGGATGCCGGTCGACGAACTCGGCGCGAAGCTCGTGGGTCATGCGACGGTGTTCGTCGGCCACTCGGGTGTCGGCAAGTCCACCCTCGTGAACGCGCTGGTGCCGACGGCTGCCCGGGCGACCGGGCACGTCAACGAGGTCACCGGACGCGGTCGCCACACATCGAGCTCCACCGTCTCGCTGCGCTACCGCGGACCTGAGGGCCGCGGTTGGGTCATCGACACGCCCGGCGTGCGGTCGTTCGGACTCGGGCACGTCGATCCCGCCAACATCCTCGCCGCTTTCACCGACCTCGCCGCCGTCGCCGAAGAATGCCCGCGTGGATGCACGCATCTTCCCGACGCACCCGACTGCGCGATCATCGAGGCTGTCGCGGCGGGCCGACTCGGCGAACGCGGACCGGCACGTCTCGACTCGCTGCAGCGCCTGCTCGGCACGTTCTCTGCCGGCGTCGACCCGGCCGTGCGGCGTTCTAGGCTGGAATCATGACGCGTCTGGAACCGGGCGATCCCGCCCCCGAATTCACCCTCGACGACCAGGACGGCTCGACGCTCTCGCTGTCGGACCTGCGCGGACGGCGCACGGTCGTCTTCTTCTATCCCGCCGCCATGACCCCCGGGTGCACGCGCGAGGCATGCGACTTCCGCGACAGCGTCGACTCCTTGCGCGCCGCAGGGATCGAGGTGATCGGGATCTCGCGCGACGACGAGGCCAAGCTCCGCCGCTTCCGTGAGCAGGAGCAGCTGACCTACCCGCTGCTGAGCGATCCCGACCACGCCGTGCACGAGGCGTACGGCGCGTGGGGCGAGAAGAAGAACTACGGCAAGACCGTCGAGGGCGTCATCCGATCGACCTTCGTCATCGACGCGGACGGTCGCATCGAGCACGCGCTCTACAACGTCAAGGCCACCGGCCACGTCGCGCGCGTGCGCGCCCTGCTCGGTCTGGACTGAAGCGCTCTCGTCGCCCGTCGCGGTGGCAGGACTCGCGGTGGCAGGACTCGGTGTCAGGATTCGCCGCGATCGCGCGCTGCGCGCCGCGTAGCGGCCACGAGCATCACGAAACCGACGATGCCCGGCACCGCGATGAGCACCGCCGTTCCCGGGTCGGCGTACTGGCCCGTGGCCGCACCGAGCGCGACGGCCAGGATCAGCAGCTGCGCGACGATGCCTCCCGAGCGGCCCCAGGAGATCCGTCGCCACACCGAGACCGCGAATGCGGCGAGCGCCACCGCCCCGACCGCCGTCAGCACGATCAGCGCCACGGAGCTCGGCACGTCGATCGTGTCGCCGCTCACGAGAGCGACGATCTCCCACCCGACGACCGCGAGGAGCGCCAGGGCCTCGGCCGCGAGCACGGCTCCCGCGAGGCGTTCGACAGCAGAGGAAGCCATGGCATCCGACCTTCGATCCAGGCCGCGCAATGCCGGTATTCACGGCCCGGCGGCGAGCAAATCCACAGTTCACCCTTGATTCATCTGTCCGGGCTATGGGACGATAGATCAAGCCGTGTGCTCCCACAGCGAAGTGGGGCGAGCATCCGCTCGCACACTTATCCAGGGTAACGGACTACCCGAGTCCGGCCCGACAGAATCACCACCCCAAGGAGCACCACATGGATTGGCGCGACAAGTCTGCCTGCCTGACCGTCGACCCCGAACTCTTCTTCCCCGTGGGCAACACCGGCCCCGCCGTCGACCAGATCGAGAAGGCGAAGGCGGTCTGCGCCCGTTGCACCGTCACGGAGATCTGCCTGCAGTACGCCCTCGAGACCGGCCAGGACTCGGGCGTCTGGGGAGGCCTCTCCGAGGATGAGCGCCGTGCGCTGAAGCGCCGCGCTGCGCGCGCACGTCGCGCCTCCTGAGCCGCGCCGCAGCCCTCCTGACCGCCGGACGCGCTCGTCGCACTCAGCCCGCGTCGCGCTCGATGTAACGCAGCGGGATGTCGATGGTCACCTCGGTGCCGCTCCCGACGAGCGTGTGCCAGTCGATCGTCCCGCTGAGTTCGCCCTGGATGAGCGTCCGGACGATCTGCGTTCCGAGGCCGCGCCCGACCTGACCCTCCGGCAACCCGCTGCCCGAATCGCGGACCTTGACCTCGAGGCGCTCCGCCGAACGCTCGGCGACGATCTCGACGTCACCCTCCGTGCCGGCGAGACCGTGCTCGACCGCGTTCGTCACGAGCTCGGTGAGAGCGAGCGCGAGTGGCGTGGCGTACTCGCTCGGCAGCGTTCCGAAACGGCCGGTCGATCGCGTCCGGGCGCGCGTGTTGGGCGCCGCCGCCACCTCGGCGACGAGCTTGAGGACGCGCGCGAAGACCTCGTCGAAATCGACGTTCTGCGCGAGCCCCTCCGAGAGGGTGTCGTGGACGACGGCGATGGCCGACACACGCCGCATCGCCTGGGTGAGAGCGTCGCGGGCTTCCTCGGAATGCGTGCGACGCGCCTGGATCCGCAGCAGCGACGCGACCGTCTGCAGGTTGTTCTTCACGCGGTGGTGGATCTCGCGGATCGTCGCATCCTTGGTGATGAGCTCCTGCTCCTGGTGCCGGATCTCGCTGACGTCGCGGCACAGCACGATGGCACCGATGCGCGTACCGTGGTCGCGCAGCGGAATGGTCCGCAGCGACACCGTCACCCCGCGTGCCTCGATGTCGGCCCGCCACGGGGCACGCCCGGCCATCACGATAGGCAGCGACTCGTCGAACTCGCGCTTGCTGGGGAGGATCGCGGTCGCGACCTCGATGAGTGGCTCACCCTCGAGCTCATCCTCGAAGCCCAGCCGATTGAAGGCCGACAGCGCGTTCGGGCTAGCGAAGGTCGTCATGCCATCGACGTCGAGCCGGATGAGTCCGTCCGATGCGCGCGGCGCGCCGCGCCGCGGGGCGGTCGGGGCGTTGAGGTCGGGGAAGTCCGACGACGCGACCATCCCGAACAGGTCGTCCGCGCAGTCGTTGAAAGTGATCTGCTGGCGCGACGGTGTGCGCGCCTCACCGAGATTCGTGTGCCGCGTGAGCACTCCGACGACGTGCGCCGGTCGCCCCTCCGCGGCCCGCTCCCGCACGATGGGGACCGCGCGCACGCGCGTGGGGGTCTCCTCGAACCAGTCGGGCGACGCGGAATCGACGATGCGCGCCTGGGTGAAGGCATCCTTCACCTGCGTGCGCCACTGCGGCCGCACCCGGTCGCCGACGATGTCTCGATAGAACAACGTCGCCGCTCCCCCGGGCCGCGTGTGCGCCACGGCGATGAACGAGTCGTCGGCCGTGGGCACCCAGATGACGATGTCGGCGAACGCGAGGTCGGCCAACAGCTGCCCGTCGCCCGCGAGGCGGTGGAGCCACTCGACGTCGGCGTCGGTGGAGAGTCCTTGAGCATGGACGAGATCGCTGAGGGTCGACACCATTCCAGACTAGGGGGCCGACCTCACTGGCGCCGCCCGCCCCGTCACACGCTGCCGCCGGAGCTGGGCGGGGGTGGACGGCGTCGGCGGGGCGATCGCCTCGCCGACGAACCGGCGAACTGCCGCGGGGAGCGGCCCCCGCCCGTTGCCCTCTCCGATGGGGCGCGCCGCGAGGAGTGCGGCGTCCGCGGCACGCGGGTCCCAGGGAACGAACCAGCATCGCTCGATGCCCGCGTATCGCTCGAAGCTGCGGCGGATCTGACCTCGTGGATCGATCCCGAGTGGCCCGCCGCGCAGTTTGTTGACCACGACATGCACCGGTACGGCCCCGACCGTCGCCCGCAGGTCGGGATACGTGCGCAGGAACCGGGAGAGTCCGACGGGGTCGGCAGCCGCGACGGCGACGACCAGATCGGCCGATTCGAGCGCCGCGAGCGTCGCCCCGTTGCGTCGCGGGCCATCGAGATCACTGACGATCTCTTCGTCGCGTTCGAGAGAGGCCGAGACATCGACGAACACATCGTCGACCCAATCACGACAGGTGTCGAGGGCGCGCATGACGCGGTCGAGCGCGAGCTCCGGCCAGCGTGTCGTGCGATTGATCCCCGTCAGGACCTCGACGGCACCGGCCGGCTCGGCGATACGGGTCAGCTCGGCCGGGGTCAGCTCGCCCCGAGATACCCGTCGGCAGGCCGCCGCGAGCCCTGGCCCCTCATCGGCGATGCCCAGTGCGATGGCAACCGACGGAGCATGGGTGTCCGCGTCGGCGAGCGCGACGCGGCGCCCATCCCGAGCCGTCTCCCGGGCGAGCTCGATCGCGAGCGTCGTGCGCCCCGGCGCACCGGCCGCGCCCCACACGACGATCACCCGGCCTCGCGATCGGCCGCGCGGTCGCGGAGACGGGAGGGCGGTCACGGCATCCAGGGCATCCACGTCGGCATCGACGACCGCGACACCGAGGACCTCCGCGAACCGGCGCTCGGAAGGATCCCGAGCCCAGGCGACGATCCGCGTCGCCGCGCGATCGCACAGCTCGACGACCTCGCGGGTGAGCCAGGCCCGGGATGCAGCGAGCACCACGACATCCGCCTCGGCCAGGGCCTCGGTCGCACCTGAGCCCTCGAGCGCTACGCCGACCATCACGTCGGGGGCGAGCACCGCGACCTCCGTATGGCCGCCGGCACGCAGTCGTTCGACGAAAGGCCCGGCATCCGGGATCGCGACCACGACGCGCATCAGCGGTCCCCGCCCGCAGCGGGAATCACGGAGAGGGCGTCTCCCGCGCCGATCGCGGCAAGCAGGGCGCCGACATCCGCCCGGGGCACGACCAACTCGACGGCGGCGGAGCGCTGCTGCGCGACGAGGCCGTCACTGCTCTGCAGGGCTCGCACCGTCGCGTCCGCGACGAGGATGCGGGGGTCGGCGAACACACCGCGCTCGCGCTCAGCTGCGCTCCACACCTCCACCCGGGTTCCCGCCGAGACCGAGCCCGGCACGGCGTTCGTCGTCTGCACGACGATCGTCGTCGCAGCCAGCTGATCGGGCGACGCCACAGCGCCGCGCGGCACCAGCTCGCCCGCGGGTATCGTCCGGGCGGCGACGGCTCCGGGCGCGAGCGTGCCCGGAGCCGCGTAGATCTCGTCGGCCGCCCCGAGTGCCACCTCCACGACGCGCAGATCGGCCGCCTCGATGGGCTCGCCGACGACGATCGTGCGTGCTGCGCTGAGAACGGTCGAGGTCTGGCGGGCAGCCGACACGACCGACCACACGCCGGCGATGGAGATCAGCACCAGCACGATGCCGACGATGACGCGTGCGTCGGCGCGGCGGAGGCGTCTGCGGAGTGACGTGCGTACGACCATGCCACCATCGTGGGCGAACCGACGCGCGGACGTTCTCGGTTCTCCACAGGGGTGTCAAGGGCACGACGCGGCGGCGTGAGCGTGCCGATAATGGACGCATGCCCGCCACGCCCGACAGTGCGCGCTTCCTCACCCCGTCCCAGGTCGCAGAGATGCTGCAGATCGAGGTCGACGAGGTGATCGCGCTCGTCCACGAGGGCCGGCTGGTCGGAGCGAAGGTGGGAACTCCGTCTCGGTGGCGGATCGAGTCGGAGAGCGTCGAAGACTACCTCGACGCCCAGGTCGAAGATGCTCGTAGAGCGGCGCTGTGGCAGCAATCGCAGATCGCGAGCTTTCCCGAGCTGTGGGGTCGGCGGCGCCGAAGCGATTGATCCCTCACCCGTTTCCGCCGTCGAGATGCACGGTCTGCAGCGCCGGATAGGCGATCATGCGATGACCCGTGACGGCGCTCGTCCGCCGGTGCTCCCCCGCACCGTGGAGCGCGAGATCGAGGTGGTCCGCGCCGGCGCGGTCGATGGTGCCCGTCCAGGTCGCGTTCCCCGCAACCGCGATGCGGACGCCGACGCGACGACGCGCGAGGTCGCGCAGGACGAACCCGAGTGTCATGCGTTCCGCGAGCGCCGGGCGGCGTCCGGACGGACGGGCGCTGCGGAGCAGGTCGGATTCCGCAGCGGCGACCGAGGCCACTGCCGCGAGCGGCACGACTGCGGCGCGCAGCCCGGCGGCGCTCTCGATGCCGAGCCAGTCGGCACCGGCTCCCGTCACACGTCCGCGCACAGCATCGGCGGCGACGACATCGATCGCGACCTCGGTGCCGACCAGCTCGGCGACGCGTTCACGCAGCGTGAGCCGAGAGAGGCGCAACCGCTCGGCCTCGGTGTCGAGCGCCGCCCGCTCGGCCTCCCATTCGGAGTCCAGCTGGTGTTCGAGATCCTCGAAGAAGCGCTGCCATCGCACGCGACGAGGCTATCGGCGGCATAGCGGGCCGGGGTGAGTTGTCCACAGGTTGGAGGATTCTCATCCGGCCAGATTCGGCGGTGTGTTGTACTCGTCGGCGTTGGCAGAGCCGAGGGAGGGAGGTGCGCACGATGACGTCCGTGAACGCCGACGAGCCGCGTCGATACCCGCGTATCGGGTCGTCGCTCGACATCGCCGAGTTCTTCGCGGCGCAGCCGACGCCGACGTCGGATCTCCCCGATCCCGAGCCGTTGGCACGCAACCTGACCCGGGGTGTGCTCGAGGTGCTCGCCGGAGTACGCGAGGTCGAGCAGCTCGCGCGGTGGCTGAGCGAGGACGCCTTCCGCGTGCTCGTGACGCGCGCGAACCTCGCGGCGCGGGCGCGCAGCGCACGGCAGGTGACGCCGGCGCGGCCGGTCTACTCGATCGTCTCGGTGCGGACGTGCGAGCCGGCGGACGGGGTCGTCGAGGGCACGGTGGTCGTCACCACCCCGCACCGGACGCGCGCCGTCGCACTCCGACTCGAGGGGCTCGACGGCCGGTGGCGTGCGACGTCGCTCGCCCTGCTGTGATCGGCGCCCGCGTGCCCTCCCCGCATCACTGCTTGTAGGACGAGAGGAAGTTGCCCAGCCGCTCGATCGCCTCGGTCAGGACCCGCGCCTCGGGCAGCGTGACGATGCGCAGGTGATCGGGGTCCGGCCAGTTGAAGCCGGTGCCCTGCACGAGCAGCACATGCTCCGCGACGAGGAAGTCGTAGACGAGCTTGCCGTCGTCGTGGATGTCATACACCTCGGGGTCAAGGCGGGGGAAGGCGTACAGCGCTCCCTCGGGCTTGTGGCACGTGACGCCCGGAATGCTCTCCAGGCCCTGCCACGCGGCATCCCGCTGCTCGTGCAACCTCCCCGTCGGTGCGATGAGCGCCTCGATCGACTGCACACCCGACAGCGCCGCCTGCACCGCGAACTGTGCCGGCACGTTCGGGCACAGACGCGTCGAGGCGAGCAACTGGATGCCTTCGAGGAAGCCCTTCGCGTGCGCCTTCGGGCCGGTGATGACGAGCCAGCCCGACCGGTATCCGGCCACGCGGTACGTCTTGGAGAGCCCATTGAAGGTCAGGCAGAGCAGATCGGGAGCGAGCGTCGCCAGCGGGATGTGGCTCGCCTCGTCGTAGAGGATCCGGTCGTAGATCTCATCCGAGAGCAGCAGCAGCGAGTGCTCGCGCGCGATCTGGACGATGCCCTCGAGCACCTCCCGGCTGTACACAGCACCGGTGGGGTTGTTCGGGTTGATGACGACGATGGCCTTCGTCTGCGGAGTCACCTTCGAGCGGATGTCCTCGAGGTCGGGCTCCCAGCCCTGGCTCGCATCGCACAGGTAGTGAACGGGCTTACCTCCCCCGAGGCTCGTCATCGCCGTCCACAGTGGATAGTCCGGCGCGGGGATGAGCACTTCGTCGCCCTCATCGAGCAGCGCCTGCATCGTCATCGTGATCAACTCGGAAACGCCGTTGCCGAGGTAGACGTCATCGGGGTCGACGTGAGGGAACCCCGGAACCTCCTCATAGCGCGACACGACGGCGCGCCTCGCGGACAGGATGCCGCGACTGTCGCTGTATCCGTGCGCGTTGGGCACCGACTCGATCATGTCTCGCACGATCTGGAAGGGCGCCTCGAACCCGAAGATCGCGGGGTTGCCGGTGTTCAGCTTGAGCACCCGGTGCCCGTCGGCCTCGAGTCGGTCGGCCTCGGCCAGGGCGCTGCCACGGATCTCGTAGAGGACGTCCTTGAGCTTCGATGACTGATCGAGGGTACGGCGGTTCATCCGATCAGGATATCCGGGGGTCGAGCGGGCCGATCGACGAAGCGTGGCCCGCTCGCCGGATCACTTCTTCTTGCCTGCGGCGCGGCGCGCCGCGCGGTTGCCCGCATCGGCGGCATCCTCGCTCGCGGCCGTCTTCTGCCCGAACGCGCCGCGCGGGCCATCGGCGGGCGCATCCTGCTCGGCCGCGTGCTGACGCGCCTTCGCCGTCGCCGTCTTCTGCACCTGGCCGCGGTCGTTGCGCACCTCGACCTCGCCCGATCCGGTGTCACTCGGCGCCGAGTACTCGAGCTTCTGCGTCTCGACGGGCGTCGGGGCGAGCCCCTTGGCGTCGACATCGCCGCTCTCGGCCGAGCGCACCTCGACCTCGAGGTTGTAGAGGAAGCCGACCGACTCCTCCTTGATCTGGCTCATCATCGACTGGAACATCTCGTACCCCTCGCGCTGGTACTCGATGAGCGGGTCGCGCTGAGCCATCGCACGCAGGCCGATGCCGTCCTTGAGGTAGTCCATCTCGTAGAGGTGGTCACGCCAGCGGCGGTCGAGCACCTGCAGCACCACGCGACGCTCGAGCTCGCGCATCGCGGGCTCACCGAGCGCCTCCTCGCGGTTCTGGTAGGCGATCTTGGCGTCGGAGAGCAGCTCGCGCTTGAGCACCTCGGGCGTGATGCGGCCCTTGTTCCCCGCCTCCGCCACGACCTCGTCGATCGTGACGCCCACGGGGTAGAGCGTCTTCAGCTCGGTCCAGAGGGCGTCGAAGTCCCAGCTCTCGGTGTGACCGGACGAGGTGTGGTCGTCGATCACCGCGCTGATGGCGTCTTCGATGAAGTGCTGCACACGCTCGGAGAGGTCGTCGCCGTGGAGCACCTGGCGGCGGTCGGTGTAGATCGCCTCGCGCTGGCGGTTGAGCACGTCGTCGTACTTGAGGACGTTCTTGCGGATCTCGGCGTTGCGCGCCTCGACCTGAGCCTGCGCGCTCTTGATCGCGCGCGAGACCATCGACGACTCGATCGCGACGTCTTCGGGGAAGTTCGTGCGAGCGAGGATCGCCTCGGCCGCGCCCGACTGGAACAGGCGCATGAGGTCGTCGGTCAGCGACAGGTAGAAGCGGCTCTCACCGGGGTCGCCCTGGCGGCCCGAACGACCGCGCAGCTGATTGTCGATGCGGCGCGACTCGTGACGCTCGGTGCCGAGCACGTACAGGCCGCCGGCCGCGACGACCTTCTCGGCCTCCTCGGCGACGGTAGCCCGCACCGACGTGAAGACCTCGTCCCACGCCGCCTCGTACTCCTCCGGCGTCTCGACCGGATCGAGACCGCGCGACTTCATCTCCTGCACGGCGAGGAACTCGGCGTTGCCGCCGAGCATGACGTCGGTGCCACGGCCGGCCATGTTCGTCGCGACCGTCACCGCCCCCAGACGACCGGCCCGGGCGACGACCTCGGCCTCACGCGCGTGGTTCTTGGCGTTGAGGACCTCGTGCTTGACGCCCTTCTTGGCCAGCAGCCGCGACAGGTACTCGCTCTTCTCGACGCTCGTCGTTCCCACGAGCACGGGCTGACCGCTGGCGTGCCGCTCGACGATGTCCTCGACGACCTGCGCGAACTTCGCCGTCTCGTTCTTGTAGACGAGGTCGGGCTGGTCCTTGCGGATCATCGGCTTGTTCGTGGGGATCGGCACGACACCGAGCTTGTAGGTCGACATGAACTCGGCCGCCTCGGTCTCGGCGGTACCGGTCATACCCGACAGCTTGTCGTACAAGCGGAAGTAGTTCTGAAGCGTGACGGTGGCGAGGGTCTGGTTCTCGGCCTTGACCGGAACGCCCTCCTT
This sequence comes from Microbacterium sp. F1-18, assembly GCF_052921305.1. NCBI lineage: Bacteria > Bacillati > Actinomycetota > Actinomycetes > Micrococcales > Microbacteriaceae > Microbacterium > Microbacterium sp. F1-18. The sequence goes on from NZ_JBREVD010000003.1 coordinate 435,263, forward strand.
CGCCTCGATGGCCTGGTGGATGCCCTCGTTGTAGCGGCGCCCGACGAGGATGCGGCCGGTGTGCTCGTCGACGATCATGACCTCGTCGTTCATCACGACGTAATCGGTGTCGCGCTTGAACAGGGCGCGCGCCTTGATCGAGTTGTTGAGGAACGAGATGAGCGGGGTGTTCGCCGATTCGTAGAGGTTGTCGATGCCGAGGTAGTCCTCGACCTTCTCGATACCGGGCTCGAGAACGCCGACGGTGCGCTTCTTCTCGTCGACCTCGTAGTCGACACCGGGCTCGAGCGTCGTGGCGACGCGGGCGAACTCCACGAACCACCGGTTGGCCTCGCCCGACGACGGGCCCGAGATGATGAGCGGGGTGCGTGCCTCGTCGATGAGGATCGAGTCGACCTCGTCGACGACGGCGAAGAAGTGACCGCGCTGAACCAGGTCTTCACGGCGCCACGCCATGTTGTCGCGCAGGTAGTCGAAGCCGAACTCGTTGTTGGTGCCGTACGTGATGTCGGCCGCGTACTGCTCGCGGCGGACGTCGGGGGTCTGCCCGGAGACGATCGTGCCGGTCGTCATGCCCAGCGCCCGGTACACGCGCCCCATGAGCTCGGACTGGTACGAGGCGAGGTAGTCGTTGACCGTGATGACGTGCACGCCCTGGCCAGCGATCGCGTTCAGGTAAGCCGCGAAGGTCGCCGTCAGCGTCTTTCCCTCACCGGTCTTCATCTCGGCGATGTTGCCCAGGTGGAGCGCCGCGCCACCCATGACCTGAACGTCGTAGGGACGCTGACCGAGCGTGCGCTTGGCAGCTTCGCGCACGGCTGCGAACGCCTCGGGCATCAGACGGTCGAGGGTCTCGCCGGCTTCGTGGCGCGCACGGAGCTCGGCGGTCTCGTTCCGCAGCTCCTCGTCGGTGAGGCGGGCGTAGTCCTCTTCGAGCGCGCCCACGGCCTTGACGATCTGCTGCAGGCGGCGCAGCACACGGCCCTCACCGGCGCGGAGCAGTTTCTCGAGAGGGTTGGCCACAGCGGATCTCCATCTGTCGGGTGCGCCGACGCCACGTCGGCCGCGCCCGCGCGTACGCACGGGCATATGGAGCCATGTTATCGGGCCGTGACCTTGGCGTCGCCTGCGAGAGACGACGACATCCCCTCCCGTGCGGACCGGCGAGACCTAGGATCAGAACATGGCCGGATTCTGGGGCAGACGCAAGCAAGAACAGCAGAAGGTCTCCGACGCGGATGCGAGCCTCGCGCGCGAGGCCGACATCGCCCTCGTCGGGGCGGACGAGCGTCTGCGCGTCACGAGCGATGAGATGGTTTTCGCCGAGGCCGAGCTGGGCGAGGAAGCGACCGCTCCCTTGCGCGAGGCGATCACCGCCGTGCGTCATCACCTGGGCGAGGCGTTCCACCTCAAGCAGCTCAATCACGACGAGATCCCCGACACCCCCGAAGAGGTGCGCACGCGTAACGCGCGCATCGTGCAGCTGTGCGAATGGGCGCAGGATCTGCTCGACGACCGCACGTCGACATTATCGGAGGCGATCGAGCGGGCGCGGCGCGCGCCGGAGATCCTCGCCGGCATCCGGGCCGATGTCACGACGCTGCGCGAGCGAATCGAGCCCGCACGCGCCGTCATCGAGCGCGTCTCGGGGCGCTACCACCCCGACGCGCTCAACCGCATCAGCGGCAACGCCGACGAGGCGGCGGGGCTGCTCGAGTTCGCCGAGCACGGAGCGGATGTCGCCGAGCGCCGCCGTTCCGCGGGCGAGCGCGGACCCGCGAACATCGCGCTCGAGACGGCGACCGAGGCCGTGCGCCGCGCCCGCACCCTCCTCGATGCCGTCGACGACTTCGAGGTCGAAGCGCTGCGCGCCCAGTCGACGCTCGCCGATGTCGTGGCCGACTCGCGTGACGACCTCGTGACGGCACGGACCGCGCCGCAGACCCCCGCGGTCACGACCGCGATGGCAGAGCTCCAGCAGGCGCTGACCCGCATCAGCCCCGCCGGATCGAAGGGCGATCCGTTCGCCGAGCTCTCGATGCTCCGCAAGAAGAACGCCGCCCTCGATGTCGCCGTGGACACCGCTCGAGAGCGCGCCGCCCGACCGGTGCCGCCCGAGAGCCACGTGCGGCATGCCATCGACGACGCCGACCGGCAGCTCTCGGTCGCGCGAAGCGTCATCGCCGGTCACCGCGGCTGGATCGGCGCGGACGCGCGCACCCGGCTCGCCGAGGCCGAGAGTCTGCGCCTCGGCCTCGCACCTGTCGGCCCCATCGCCGAGGACGACCGCGAGAAAGCCCTCGCCGATGCTCGGCGATGCGCCGCTCTCGCGGGTGAAGCCCTCCACCTGGCCCAGCGCGACATCGACGGCTCGCGCCCCAACGACGGTTGGGGCGGCCCGGGCGGCTACGGCGGCGGCTGGGGCGGCCGCGGCAACGGCGGCAACATGGTCGGCGGCATCCTGGGCGGTCTCGTGATCGGCAGCATGCTCGACGGCATGTTCGACTGAACGCCGGCGGGACCGAGCACCGGCGGCTTCGGGCGACATACGACGGGGGCGGATGCCGCGATGGCACCCGCCCCGTCGTCGTCCTCAGGTCAGGACGCCAGCTCGGCCTCGGGCGGAGCTGCGGCGGTCAGCGAGATGACGCCGTAATCCCACCCCTTTCGGCGGTACACCACGCTCGGGTGGTCGGTGCGGGCGTTGATGAACAGGAAGAAGTCGTGCCCGACCAGCTCCATCCGGTCGACGGCCTCTTCGACGGTCATCCATTCAGCACCGAATTCCTTGGTGCGGATGACGACGGGCGTGTAGTCGTCTTCTTCGGCGGAGTCTCCGATGACGGGGACCTCGCCGGTCGCGACAGCTCGAAGGACCTCGACCGATGCGGGCTCCACGTCGATGCCCTCGAGAGCACCCGTGCCCTTGTCGAGCTTGGCTCCCCGCGGGTGGTTGCGCGCGTCGACGCGCTTGTCCTTCGCGCGGCGCACCTGCTCGACGAGCTTGTCGACCGCGAGGTCGAGCGCGACGAACTTGTCGCCGTCCGTGGCCTCGGCCCGGACGATCGGTCCTTTTCCGGTGAGGGTCAGTTCGACGGTTTCGTCATCCATGCGCCCGTTGCGGTACGCGTGATGAGTGACCTTGATGTCGAGGCGCTGCGCACGAGGTGCGAGCGTCTCGATGCGACTGGACTTCTCTTCAGCCACCGTGCGGAAGCGATCCGTGATCCCGACTCCCACGCCGACGATGCTGGTTTCCATCCTGACCTCCTTGCTCCGGTCCGCCCGGTTCAAGGGCGGACCTTCGTTCGCCTTGGTCTCCCCCACGCTAGTGCGGCGAGGGCGCGTTGTCACTCATGAACCGCCGGGAATATCTTCAGCGGCCACCCGAAGCGGCGTGTCGGCCAGGACGATGGCACCGACGACCCGCAGACCGGCACCGCCGAGCGCGTTCTGCGCCGCGCGCAGGGTGGCCCCCGTGGTCATGACGTCGTCGACGATGACGACGGGGCCGGTACCCGGCCGCGCGACGAACGCTCCGGCGACGTTGCGCTGCCGCTCCGCGCGGCCGAGCAGACGCTGGTCGGCGACGCTGCCGCGCGCACGGAGCCACCGCGCAACGCGCGCGTCGCACCGCCGAGCGAGCATCTCCGGCACTGCGTACCCTCTGCGCCGCAGCGCCGGCCGCGACGGCGGGACCGGCACGAGCACGGCATCGCCCCACCCCGCCTCTCGGACGAGCCCTGCCATCAGCCGGCCGAGCGGGCGGCCGAGGCCGGTGCGGCCATCCTCCTTGAGGGCGCGGATGACGCGGGCGGCCACGCCCTCGTACCGCGCGACGCTCCAGACTTCGAGGCCGTCGGTGTCGCATCGGCGCGGGCGCGGGAACTCCGAGACGCACGTCGCGCAAAGGGGGCGGCCGGGTGCATCGCATCCGGCGCACCAGACGGGAAGGATGAGGTCGAGCGCGTCGGCGAGGTGTTCTCGCCAGCGCTCACGGCGGGGGGCGGTGGACGACACGAGCCCATGGTCTCGCCGGACTCCGGCCGAGACCGCCGCGAGTCCCGCCGCGGGGGAGGAGAACGCCTGCGTCGTCGCCGGGGAGAAGTCAGCGGGGCGAGCCCTGCTGCGACGCGAGGACTCGGATGCCGCCCGCCACCGTCGGCCAGGCCTGCCCCTTCTGCGCATAGAGCACGCCCTCCCCGTCGAGGAGACGCACGGCTCGCAGCTGGTTCGTCGCCGCGATCGTGACGGGGCCGAGCGGTGCCGTGAGCTCCTCCCCGAACCCGCCGACCGACTGCGAGATGACGACGTCGGCGTCGCCGTCCTCGGCGAGGACCGCGATCGTCGACCCGTCGACCCAGCTCGCGTCGATTCCGGTGCCCGGGAGCTGCGCCACCGTCTCACGGTCACCGAGACCGGCGGGAGCGCCGTCGTCGTCGCGGAGGATGCCGGCGATCCACAGGGCCGGGCGCGAGCCGTCGCGCACGAGCGCGGCGATGCGGGTGCCGTCTCGCGACACCTCGATGCTCGAGATCTGCGACGCACCCGGCCATGCGTTCGCGATCGAGACGACCGTGCCGTCCGCACCCGTCGCCGTGAGACCCGAGGGCGCGCCGGCAGGCACGCTCCAGATGAAGCCCTGCGGATCGATCGTGGGATCGATGAGCCCTGCTCGTTCGTCGACGACTTCGAAGGTCGCGTCATCGCGCACCCGCACGACGGCGCCGGAGGATGTGCGGACGGCGGCCGCGCTGCGATCCGCCCCCACCTGGATCGATTCCGGATCGAGGTCGGGGATGACGTCGGACAAGCCCGGCAGCGGCTCGATCTCGGAGCCGGAGAGGAAGCCGAAGGCGTCCTCGGTCAGCACGGCGGGCCGCACATCGACACGGATGGGCCGGACGTCCACGGCCTGAGCGGCGACCGGCTCGCCATCGACAGACATCTGGGCACCGCGGATGCCGGCCGACTGCAGGCTCGCGTCGAGCTGCGCCTGCATCCGGTTGCGGGTCTCGGGCACGATCGCCAGCGCTGACTGCGACAGCGGCACCTGGGCCACTCCCCCCTCGAGCGGAACCGCGCGCGTCGCGAGCTCGAGGCTCTCGGGGAACGCCGAGTAGACCGCGCCGGACAGCCAGGGGCTCGGGTCGCCGTCGATCAGTGCCTCCGTGATGTGCGTCGCCGCGTTCGTCGCGGGGAACCAGCGACGGTCGGGCACGAGGTAGGACCACGACCGGTCGAAGTACATCACGGAGTACTCGCGGAAGACCGCCTGGAACCGTGCCCGGTCGAGCACGACACCGTCGGGGGCGTCCGAGATCCGCCATTCGCCGTCCACCTCGACGAGGGTGAAGTCCAGCGGCATAGACCCGCCATCGGTCACCGACAGCGCCCCGGTGGCATCGACGGCGGCCTCGGGTGTGATCGAGACGGTGACCGTCCCGTCACCGGCGACGGTGAACACCCGCTCGCCGGGAAGGTCGATCGTGGCGCGGGCGGTCGGCTGCCACGATGACCGGAATTCGGGGGCGAGGAACTGCCGAGCCGTCCCCCAGTCGTCGCGGGGCCCAGAGCCTGCCGCGAGGAATCCCGCCACGATCTGCTGCGGCGTCGCTCCCGGCGGCGGATCGTCGGGAAGGAAGGAGAAGTCGACCGCGCCGGCCTCTTGATCGATCGGAGCCCCCGCGACGACGGGGCCCGAGGTCGGCAGCCCCGTGCAGGCGGTCAGCAGGACGGCGAACAGCATCCCGACGACGGCGACGACCGGGCGAAGACGCTTCACGACGAGCCTTTCGCGGGACGGGGCAGGGAGATCGGCTGGGTCAGCCCCAGATCGTCGAAGGGTACGCCATCCTCCCCGGGATCGACCGGGAGCGGCGAGTGACCGTCGAGGGGCTCGCTGCGACGCGGAATCGTGAGCACGAAGTTCGTCCCCCGACCCAGTTCGGACCACACTGCGAGGGTGCCGCCGTGCAACCGGGCGTCGCCGAGGGCGATCGACAGTCCGAGGCCGGTGCCGCCGATGGTGCGTTTGCGGGAGGGATCGGCGCGCCAGAAGCGATCGAACACGCGCTCGGTGTCGGCCGGCCGCATCCCGAGGCCGTAGTCGCGCACCCCGATCGCCACCGCGCGGGCATCGCTGTCCACGCTCACCACGATCGGTCTGCCCTCGCCGTGCTCGATCGCGTTGCCGAGCAGGTTGCGGACGATCCGGCGCACGCGTCGCGGGTCCATCTCCACGGGCGAGTATCCGCCCGGGGCGACGAGGCGCACATCGCTCCCGTGCTGCTCGGCGAGCTGAGCCATCGAGGCGATGACGTCTTCGGCGAGCTGCGTCATGCTCGTCGGCTCGCTCTCCAGCTGAACCGAGCCCGCGTCGTAGCGACTGATCTCGAGCAGATCGGTCAGCAGCACCTCGAACCGGTGCACCTGGTCGTGCAGCAGCTCGGCCGCGCGGGCCGCCACCGGATCGAAGTCCTCGCGTCGATCGTTGAGCATGTCGGAGGCGAGACGGATCGTGGTCAGCGGGGTTCGCAGCTCGTGCGAGACATCCGACACGAATCGCTGCTGCACCTGCGACAGCTCGGCGAGCTCCTTGATCTGCGCCTCGATGCTGTCGGCCATCGCGTTGAACGACCGTCCGAGGGTCGCGAACTCGTCCTCGCCGCGCACCTGCAGTCGTACGGCGAGATCTCCCGCCGCGAGCCGCGAACTGCTCTCGGCGGCCTGCGCGATCGGCTCGGTGACCGAGCGCAGCACGATCCACGAGATCGCGCCGATGAGGACGACCAGTCCGACGCCGACGATCCACAGGGTGATCTGGACGAACCCGAGGGTCTGCGCCTCGCCCGCCAGGTCGTAGCCGAGGTACAGCTCGTACGCCCCCACCTCGGGTAGGACGATCTGCTGCCCCACCACGATGCCGGGCACCTGACCGCCCCCGGATGCGGCGAAGCCGACGGGCTGCCACCACTGCAGCTCGTCGTCGCTCTGCACCTGCGCGCGCAGCTCGTCGCTGATGCGGTCGGCGGGAAGGCCGGCCGAGTCGAAATCCTGGGGCGCGATGGCCGACGGCTCCGATGAGATCCGGAACGCCGCGATGCGGTCGGTCGACGACTGCCGCTGGATGGAGGTGCGCACACTTTCCATGAGGTTGTCGACGGCCACGACGTCGCCCCCGACCTCAGCGGCATCCAGCGTCGCCTGGGCCGACTGCGTCGCGCGCTGAGCCTCGGCGAGCAGCTGCGAGGTGCGCGACTCGAAGAGGTCGTTCTGGATCGCCAGCGACATCCACACCAGCGCCACGGTGATCGTCAGCGCGGTGGCGCCGAGCGTGATCGCGACCGTGCGGAATCGCAGCGATCGCCGCCACGTGCGGGCGAGTCGACGCCCCCACGACCGCCAGCCGTGCGTCGCCACCGTCGCCGTCGTGACGGTGCGGATAGGCATCGGATCGTCAGATGACGGCGCCGGCGCGATAGCCGACGCCGCGGACGGTCGTCACGATGCGCGGGTTGTCGGGATCGATCTCGACCTTCGCCCGCAGCCGCTGCACGTGCACGTTCACCAGACGCGTGTCGGCCTTGTAGTGATAGCCCCAGACCTGCTCGAGCAGCATCTCGCGCGAGAACACCTGCTGCGGCTTCGAGGCGAGCGCGACGAGCAGCTCGAACTCGAGGGGCGTCAACGCGATCACGTCGGTGCCGCGCCGGACTTCGTGGCCCTCGACGTCGACGACGAGGTCGCCGATGCGCAGCGATTCCGACGCCGACGCTACCGCGGGACGCAACCGCGTCCGGATACGGGCGACCAGTTCTTTGGGGTTGAACGGCTTGACGATGTAGTCGTCGGCTCCCGACTCGAGGCCGCGCACGACGTCCGCGGTGTCGGTGCGCGCGGTCAGCATGATGATCGGCACGCCGGACTCGGCCCGCACCTGGGTGCAGATCTCTATGCCGTCCACACCGGGGAGCATGAGGTCGAGCAGGATCAGATCGGGCTTCTCGGTGCGCCAGGTCTCGACGGCCGCCGCGCCATCGGCGCAGAACACGGTGTCGAACCCCTCGGTGCGCAGCACGATGCCGATCATCTCCGCCAGGGCGGTGTCGTCATCGACCACCAGGATGCGAGAAGTCATGGGCGGCGTTCGTCTTTCGGCTCGGGCTCGCGCGCGACGTGCGCGTACTCACCGTACCCGACCCGCGCGCCGTCGACTCCGGATGCTGCGCGCTCGTGTGACACGATGGGTTCGACCGAGCCGACTGTTCCAGGAGTGCATCGTGACGTCATACCCCGCGTGGACGCCGGCGCCGCGTCCCGGCATCATCCCGCTTCAGCCGCTCTCATTCGGGGTGATCCTGGGACGCTCGTTCTCGGCATTGCGCCAGAATCCGAAGGTCCTGCTGGGCTTCGCCCTGGTCGTGCAGACCGTCGCGATCCTGGTGGCGACCGCGGGGATCGTCGCGGTCGGTTTCGCGACCTTCGGCAGGCTCGCGTCGCTGCGGCCCGGTACCGAGGAGTTCGAGACCGTCCTGGCCGGCTCGATCGCGATCAGCGGGGCGACGGCGCTCGTGCTGTCTCTGGCCTCGGGGGCGCTCGGCGTCCTCGTCCAAGGCGTCGTGGTCAGCGAGGTCGCGCACGCTGTCGTCGCCGAGAAGCACACCCTCGGGGCACTGTGGCGTCGCGTGAAGCCCGTGGCGTGGCGGCTGATCGGATACTCCGCCCTGGTCTTCCTCATCGTCGCGGTCGTCGTCGGCATCCTCGCCGCCGGGATCGTGGGGCTCGCGGTGAGCGTCGGCCCCGCGGCGATCATCCTGGCCGTCGTCCTGGGCCTGTCGGCGATCCCGCTGAGCCTCTGGCTGAGCACGAAGCTTCTGCTGGTGCCCTCGGTCATCGTCCTCGAGCAGGCGACCGTCTTCGGCGCCATCGCTCGATCGTGGCGACTCACCCGGGGTCGGTTCTGGCCGACGCTCGGCATCATCGTCATCATCTCGATGAGTTTCGGGGTCCTGGCCCAGGTCGTCAGCGTGCCGTTCTCGTTCGTCACGATGGGGCTCACCTCGGTCATCACCCCCACCGGCGACCCCGAGCCCGGCCAGATCATCGCGCTGCTGGTCGGCACGCTCCTGGCGCAGGCCTTCGTGACCCTCATCCAGACCATCGCCGTGATCGTGCAGTCGACCGCGGGAGCGCTCGTGTACATCGACTGCCGTATGCGGCGCGAAGGACTCGACCTCGACCTGTCGTCGTACGTCGACCAGCGCGATGCCGGCGTCGCCGCCCCCGACCCTTATCGCCGCAACGTCGGTCGCACGCTGGACGGCCGCTGGCAGCAGCCGACGTACGCCGGTGCGCAGCCGGGCTACGGCTATGCACCGGTGCCCGGATATGCGCCGCAGCCCGGCTATCCCCCGCCGCCGGCGTCGCAGCCCGGATATCAGCCGGTTCAGCCCGCGCCGCCCGCATCCCCCGAGCCGCCCCCCTCCGCGCAACCGGGCCCGGGCGCGGAGACGCCCGCCGCATCCGCTGATCGCCCGTCATCGACCGACTGGACCGCTCCGGGCGCTGACCGCGCATGAGATTCATCGGCACACCGGTCGCCCCCGACCCCGACGAAGCCCGTCGGTGGGCGGAGGCGGAGCTGTCGAAGGCCGCCTACCAAGAGGCGGAGCCGACGCCCATCGACCGTTTCGCACGCGGCGTCGTCGAGTTCCTCGGGGCCCTGTTCAGCGGGCAGGTCCCCGCGACGCTCGGGCCGTGGCTCGCCGTCGGGGCGATCGTGGTCCTTCTGCTGCTCGTCGGCGTGGCGATCCTGATCTGGGGGCGGCCGCGGACGGTCGTGCGTTCGCGCGCGAGCGTGTCCCTCTTCGGCGAGGACGAGACGCGCAGCGCCGCCCAGCTGCGTGCCGACGCAGAGGATGCCGCGAGCCGCGGCGCGTGGGACGAGGCGATCGTCCTGCGCGTGCGGGCCCTCGCGCGCGGGCTCGCGGAGCGCACGATCGTCGACCCGGCTCCCGGTACGACGGTGCACCGCTTCGCCGCCGACGCAGGACGCATCTTCCCGGCGGAGAGCGACGATCTCGACCGGGCAGCCCGGGTCTTCGACGACGTGCGGTACTTGCGGCGGCCCGGAACCGCCGCGGCATACGCCTCCGTGCGCGCTCTCGACGAGCGTCTCGCGACGGCACGAGCGCAGGTGCCGGTATGAGCGTCACAGCGGCGACGGTGGCGCCTGCGCCTGGGGCTGTGCGACGGCGATCCCGGGCGGTGCTCGGCTGGGCGGGTGTGGCAGCCGGCCTCCTCGTCGCGGGCATCGCGGTCGCAGCCGTCGCGGGTATCAACACGATGCCCGCACAGGGGCTCCTCGACCCGGATGCAGCCGGCCCCGAAGGATCGCGCGCCCTGACCGCGCTGCTGCGCGACCGCGGCGTCGAGGTCACGGTCGCACGCGATCGAGCGGCGGCTCTGCAGGCTCTCGAGGGCAACGGCGCGACGCTCGCGATCGCCGACACCGCACCCCTCGACGACGACGACATCCTGGAGCTGCGCGATGCCGCCGCCGGTGTCGTCCTGCTCGAGCCGCGAACGCGCGATCTGCGCCTGTTGCTGGGAGACGCACGCAGCGCCGGGTTCACGGACGGCTCGACCGTCGAGCCCGACTGCGACCTGCCCGCCGCCGACATCAGCGGCCCCGTCAGCCCGGGCGAGGTGTTCACCGGCGAGGGGGTGGACCACGCCTGCTACCCCGCCGCATCGGGCTACGGGCTCGTCGCCTCCGTCGATGACGCGGCGAGCGTCGTCGCTGTGGACGCCACGGCTCTGCTGGTCAACCAGCGACTGGCGGACGAGGGCAACGCCGCGCTCGGGCTGAACCTGTTGGGCGCGACCGGCGCCGTCGTCTGGTACCTGCCGTCGATCGGCGACGGCTCCATCACCGCGGCCCCGTCGCTGGGCGAGCTCACGCCCGCGTGGGTGACTCCGGCGATCCTGCTCCTGCTCGGTTCGGTCGTCGCCGCAGCCGTCTGGCGCGGCCGCCGCTTCGGCCCGCTCGTGGCGGAGAACCTGCCGGTGACCGTCCGCGCGTCGGAGACCACCGAGGGCCGAGCGCGCCTGTACGCGGCATCAGCCGACCCCGTGCACGCGCTCGACCAGCTGCGGCGCGAGGCGCTCCGCCGCATCGCCCGGTCGCTGGGGCTCGGCTCAGCCGACGCCGGCGCCATCGCCGATGCCGCCGCGAGCCGCATCGGTGACGACCGCACGCGCGTCCGCGGCATCCTTCTCGACGACCTCCCCCGAAACGACCGCGAACTCGTCGACGCCGCCGACCGTCTGCGCGACGTCGAAGCAGCAGTCCTCCGATCCGTCCGCCCCGAAAGGAACACCCCATGAGCGAGACCGCACCCGGCGACCTCCGCGAAGCGATGAACCGCGTCCGGCTCGAGGTCGGCAAGGCCGTCGTCGGGCAGGACGGAGCCGTCACCGGCCTCCTCATCGCGCTCCTCGGCCGCGGGCACGTGCTGCTCGAAGGCGTGCCCGGCGTCGCGAAGACGCTGCTCGTGCGTACCTTCAGCCGAGCCGTCGGCCTCGACACCACCCGCATCCAATTCACTCCCGACCTCATGCCGGGCGACGTCACCGGGTCACTGGTCTACGACGCGCGCACCGGTGAGTTCGAGTTCCGTTCCGGCCCGGTCTTCACCAACGTGCTGCTCGCCGATGAGATCAATCGGACGCCGCCGAAGACGCAGGCCGCCCTGCTCGAGGCGATGGAGGAGCGTCAGGTTTCGGCCGACGGCGTCTCGCGCCCCCTCCCCGACCCGTTCCTCGTCGCCGCGACGCAGAACCCCGTCGAGCACGAAGGCACCTACACCCTTCCCGAGGCGCAGCTCGACCGCTTCCTGCTCAAGCTCGTCATCGACCTCCCCGCGCGCGACGACGAGATCTCGGTGCTGCGCCGGCACGCCGACGGCTTCCGGCCCGGGTCGCTCGAGACCGCGGGCGTTTCGGCCGTCGTCACGGCAGCCGAGATCCGCGCCGCTCAACAGGCCGCCGCCGCGGTGGAGGTTTCCGACGACGTCCTCGGGTACGTCGTGGACCTCGCGCGGGCGACCCGGCAGTCCCCCTCGGTGCAGCTCGGGGCGAGCCCGCGCGCCGCGACCGCGCTGCTCGCCGCCGCCAAGGCGTGGGCGTGGCTCGGCGGGTACCCGGCGATCACGCCTGACCATGTCCAGACCATGCTCGTGCCCGCCTGGCGTCATCGGCTGCAGCTTCGCCCGGACGCCGAGATCGAGGGGGTCTCGCCCGACACGATCCTCACCTCGGTGCTGCAGCAGACGCGCGTCCCGATCTGAGTCGCCGTGTACCTCTCCGGCTTGTTCGTGCTGCTCGTCGCCCTCGGCGTCGTGCCCGTCGTCCTCGCCCCCTCCGCGGGGATCGACGCGGCGTGGACGGCGCTCGCATGGGCCGCGCTGTGCCTCGTCCTCGCCATCGTCGATACCGTGCTGGCCGGCCCGCTGCGCGACATCGAGATCGAGCGGCGCATCCCCTCCCGGGCGCGGGCGGGCGAACGCGTCGAGACGAGCCTCCTGCTGCGAAACCGCGGACCCCGCCGCATCCGCGGCGATCTTCGCGACGGCTGGCAGCCGACCGCCGGTGCCGGCGAGGCCCGCGCCACCATCGACATCCCCACCGGTGAGCGCAGATCCGTCGCGATGCCACTGCTGCCCCGACGTCGCGGCGAGCTGCGCTCGGCCTTCATCGCGGTGCGCAGTCGCGGCCCGATGGGGCTCGCGGGACGGCAGCGCGTGATCGCCGCGCCGGGGGCGTTGCGGGTGCTGCCGCCGTTCGCCTCGCGCCGGCACCTGCCGTCGCGCCTCGCCCGCCTACGGGAGCTCGACGGCAACACGAGCGTTCAGGTACGCGGGCGCGGAACCGAGTTCGACAGCCTCCGCGAGTACGTGCGGGGCGACGACGTCCGCTCCATCGATTGGCGTGCGACCGCCCGAGCGGGGACGACCATGCTGCGCACCTGGCGCCCGGAACGCGATCGTCACGTCGTGATCGTCATCGACACCGGCCGCACGAGCGCGTCACGCGTGGGCGACGGTGTCCGTCTGGATGCAGCGATGGAGTCGGCGCTGCTGCTGAGCGCTCTCGCCGCACGTGCGGGCGACCACGTCCACCTGCTCATGTTCGACCGAGCTCGGCGCGCGCGGGTCACGGGCATCGACGGTCCACGGCTGCTGCCCGCCCTCGTGGACGCGATGGCGCCGGTCGAGCCGACACTCATCGACACCGACTGGAACGCCGTACTCACGGAGGTGCGCGCGCTGACGTCGCGCCCCTCGCTCGTGGTGCTGCTGACCGCGCAAGACGCCCCCGACGCCGCCCGGGGCTTCCTCGGAGCTCTGCCGTCGGTGACCGAGCGCACGACCGTGCTCGTCGGCTCGGCGCAGGACGCCCCGGAGCCGGCACCGGCCGAGCGCCTCGCCGAAGACGTCTACCGTGAGGCGGCGATCGCTCACGCCACGCGTGACGCCGAACTGGTCGCCGGCGCGATCCGCCGTGCCGGAGGCGAAGCCCTCAGCGCGACCCCGGAGGCCCTCCCGCCCGCGGTTGCCGACCATTACCTCGCACTGAAGGCCGCGGGCCGCCTCTGAGCGGTGCCCCGGTGCTGGGCTCTGAGCGCGGCCGCTCAACCGCGGAGAGAGGGCCGCAACTGTCAACCCGCCTCGCAGCCTCCCGCTCGCTTGGCAGCTCGCGCCCACACCCAGCGCGCGATCGGGCACCATCTGCCAACCCAAGCCAGCGTCTCCCCCTCACCTGGCAGCTCGCGCCCCCTCGGGCTCAGAGAAGCGGCGCCAACTGCCAACCCAAGAGCCTGTGGCAGCGCGCCCCAACCTCCGGCGAGCAGGCACGCCGGCTACGCAGCCACCCCGCACCACCAGCATCCCGCTCGCTTGGCAGCTCGCGCCCACCCCCAGCGCGCGATCGGGCACCATCTGCCAACCCAGGCCTGCGTCTCCCCCTCACCCAGCCACCCCGCCCCACACAAAGCCCAGACGACGAAGGCCCGCCCCGGAGAATCGGGGCGGGCCTTCGAGAGGATGCCGCGGATCAGCGCAGGTCGAACCGGTCGAGCTCGGTGACCTTGGTCCACGCGGCGACGAAGTCGCGCACGAACTTCTCGCTCGCGTCATCCGAGGCGTACACCTCGGCGATGGCGCGGAGCTCGGAGTTCGAGCTGAACAGCAGGTCGACGCGCGTGCCGATGCCGATCTCCGACCCGTCGGCGTTCACACCGCGGAAGGCGTGCGACCCCGGGTCGAGCGGCTTCCACGTGGCGCCCAGGTCGAGCAGCTTGACGAACACGTCGTTCGTGAGCACCCCCGGACGCTCGGTGAACACGCCGAACGACGATCCGTCGTAGTTCGTTCCCAGGGCACGGAGGCCACCGACGAGCACCGTCATTTCGGGCGCGCTCAGCGTCAGCAGGTTCGCCTTGTCGATGAGGTGGTGCTCGGCCGGCAGCACCGCGTTCGGGCCGTAGTAATTGCGGAAGCCGTCGGCGACCGGCTCGAGGTGGCTGAACGACAGCTCGTCGGTCTGCTCGGCAGTTGCGTCGGTACGTCCCGGACGGAAGGGAACCGTCACGTCGACACCACCGTCACGCGCGGCCTTCTCGACGCCGGCGTTGCCCGCCAGCACCAGGAGGTCGGCCAGCGAGACCTTCTTACCGTCGGTGCGGCCGCCGTTGAACGATGCCTGCACGCTCTCGAGCACACCCAGCACCCGCTGCAGCTGGGCCGGGTTGTTGGCCTCCCAGTCCTTCTGCGGGGCGAGACGGATGCGGGCGCCGTTGACGCCGCCGCGCTTGTCACTGCCTCGGAAGGTCGAGGCTGCTGCCCACGTCGTGGAGACGAGCTCGCTCACGGTCAGGTCGGTCGCGAGGATGCGGGCCTTCAGGTCGGCGGCATCCGCGTCATCGATCAGCTCGTGGTCGACGGCGGGAAGCGGGTCCTGCCAGATGAGCTCCTCCTGCGGCACCTCGGGACCGAGGTAGCGCGCGATGGGGCCCATGTCACGGTGCGTGAGCTTGAACCAGGCGCGGGCGAACGCGTCGCCGAAGGCCACCGGGTCGTCCTTGAAGCGGCGCGAGACCTCGTCGTAGGCAGGATCCATTCGCAGCGCGAGGTCGCTCGTGAGCATGCGCGGCTCGCGACGGCCGTTCGAGTGCGCGAGCGGCACCATGTCGGCACCGGCCCCGTTGACGGGACGCCACTGGTGTCCGCCGCCGGGGCTGCGCATGAGCTCCCAGTCGTAGGCGTAGAGGATGTGGAAGAACTCGTTGTCCCAGCGCGTGGGGTGGTAGGTCCAGGTGACCTCGAGTCCCGACGTGATCGTGTCGTCGCCGTGGCCGGTGCCGAAGTTGTTCTTCCAACCGAGGCCCTGCATCTCGACGCCTGCGGCCTCGGGGTTGTCTTCGAGGTTCGAGTCCGGAGCCGCGCCGTGGGTCTTGCCGAAGGTGTGACCACCGGCGATGAGGGCGACGGTCTCCTCGTCGTTCATGCCCATGCGGCCGAACGTCTCGCGAATGTCGCGCGCCGACTTCAGCGGGTCGGGCTCACCGTTCGGGCCTTCGGGGTTGACGTAGATGAGGCCCATCTGCACCGCCGCGAGCGGCTTCTCGAGGTCGCGGTCGCCGGAGTAGCGCTCGTCGGCGAGCCACGTGGTCTCGGGACCCCAGTACACGTCGTCGTCCGGCTCCCAGACGTCGGGACGACCGCCGGCGTAGCCGAAGGTCGAGAAGCCCATCGACTCCAGCGCGACGTTGCCGGCGAGAATCATGAGGTCGGCCCACGAGATCGACTGGCCGTACTTCTTCTTGACGGGCCACAGCAGGCGCCGGGCCTTGTCGAGGTTGACGTTGTCGGGCCAGCTGTTCAGCGGGGCGAAGCGCTGCTGACCGGCCCCGCCGCCGCCGCGGCCGTCGGTGACGCGATACGTGCCCGCCGAGTGCCAGGCCATGCGGATCATAAGCGGGCCGTAGTGGCCGAAGTCGGCCGGCCACCAGTCCTGCGAGGTGGTGAGGACCTCTTCGATGTCCTTCTTCACGGCGGCGAGGTCGAGGGCCTCGAACGCGGCCTTGTAGTCGAAGTCCTCGCCGACGGGATTAGCCACGGCGGGGTTCTTCTTCAGGATGCGCAGGTTGAGCTGGTTCGGCCACCAGACGTGGTTGGCGTTGCCGACCGTCGGGTGGGGCTGTCCGCCGTGCGAGCCGTGGCCGTGCCCCTGTCCCTGCTCGCCGCCGTGGATCACGGGGCAGCCGCCGGCGTCGTTGGAACGCGGCCGGGTCTCACCGTCGCCGCGCTCGTCTTCGGGTGTGTCGATGGGGGTGACCGCCTGGTCGGTGTCGGTCACGTCCTCGCCGATGGGCGCGGACTGCGGGTCGCGATCGCTCATGGGGATCCTTCCGTTGGGGGTTTCGGGAGAGAGAGAAGTTCAGGATGCCGCCGGGGTCGCGGATGAAGCGCATTCCGCGCACCGCCCCCAGTAGGTCACCTCGGCCGAGGCGACCTCGAAGCCGTGGTCGTCGGACGGGTGCAGGCACGGCGTGTGCCCGACGGCGCAGTCGACGTCTTCCACTCGGCCGCATGCGGTGCAGACGAGATGGTGGTGGTTGTCGCCGACGCGGAGTTCGAACAGCATCGAGCGGCCGGCGGGCTCGATGCGACGGGCGAGGCCCGCGTCGGCGAAATCGTTGAGGGCGTTGTACACCGACTGCCGGCTGGCCTGCGGCATCCGATCCGCGACGGCCGTGTACACCTCGTCGGCGCTCGCGTGGGGTCGCGCGTGGAGCGCGGCGTAGACGGCGGCGCGAGACTCGGTGACTCGCAGACCGAAGGCGCGGATGGCCTCGGGGGCGGTCGCGATCGTCATGCTGCGATCGTAGCTTTTATTTTTGATTAGATCAAATTAACCCGATGCGACGGGTTCATCCGGCGACCAGGCGCGGCGTCCCCGCTTCATACTCCGTGAGGTCACCCGTCTCGCCTCGTCGCGCGGCGATCCGCCCGAGTCCCAGCATGTAGGCGAGGAAGACGCCGAGTGCGAGGGCGCCGATCCCGATCTTGAGCGGCCAGGGCCACGGCTGACGGGTGACGAAACCCTCGACGAGTCCGGAGAGCGCGAGCGCCAGGATCAGCCCGATCGCGACCGTCGCGAGCGAGCGTCCCGCCGCGGCGAGCGCCTCGCCGCGGCTCCGCCGCCCCGGTGCGACCCACGCCCAGAAGATGTGGAGACCCGTCGCACCTGCGACGAAGATGCACGTCAGCTCGAGCAGCCCGTGCGGGGCGATGTGCAGCAGGAACACGTCTCCCCGGTCGAACGCGATGAGGATCGCCGCCGCCTGACCGATGCTCACCGCGTTCTGCATGAGCACCATCACGGGCCACAGCCCGGTGATCCCGAACAGCACGCACTGCGCGGCGATCCAGGCGTTGTTCGTCCACACGGTGCCGGCGAACACCGCCGCGGGGTTGTCGCTGTAGTAGGCGGTGAAGTCGTTCTCGGCGTACTGCTGGAGCTGGGCCTGCGACCCCAGGGCGGCCACCGCGGCGGGATCGCCCGAGACCCAGAACGCCACGAGCGAGCTGATGGCGATGAACGCCACCGCGACCGCGAGCGTCGTCCAGCGCACGCGATAGAGCGCGGCCGGCAGCTGCTGCACGAAGAAGCGCGGCAGCAGTCGCAAGACGTTCTCGGGCGCGCCGGTGAGGCGCAGCCGGGCGCGCGAGAGGATCATCGACAGCCGGTCTCCCTCGACGCTGCGGCCGGCGGAGGTCTTGATGTCGGCGAGGTCGGCGGACGCGGCACGATAGCGCGTGACCAGCTCGTCGACCTCGGCGCTCGACAGCCGGCGGGCACGCCCGAGCGCGTCGAGCCGATCCCACTCGGCGCGACGCGCGGCGACCAGGGCGTCGAGGTCCATTTGCTTAACTGTACCCATGACCACGCCCGCTCCCCCGGCGCAGATCCGTCAGGACGAGATCCTCACCGGTGAGGCGGTCGCGCTCGACGTCCAGCCCCTGGGCTTCTTCCTCCGCGCGCTCGGCGTGCTCATCGACGTCCTCTGCGGCATCGTGCTGCTGTTGTTGTTCTCCTTCGTCGGAGGCCTCCTCGTCGGCGGCTTCGGCCTCGAGAACCTGTCGGGGATCCTGGTCATCTCAGCCCTCGTCCTCGTGCTGGTCGTCATCCCGACGGCGATCGAGACCCTCACCCACGGGCGCAGTCTCGGCAAGCTCGCGGTCGGCGGCCGCATCGTGCGCACCGACGGCGGCGCCACCGGGTTCCGGCAGGCATTCATCCGCGCCCTCGTCGGAGTACTGGAGATCTGGTTCACATTCGGAGCACTCGCCGGGGTGGTCGCCGCGTTCACGCCGCGCTCGACCCGATTGGGCGACATGGTCGCGGGGACCTATTGCGAGCGCACGCGCGCTCCGCGCCTGCCGCATCCTGCCGGCCCGATTCCCGCCGAGCTGCGGGAATGGGCCGAGGTCGCCGATGTCGCGAGGCTGCCCGATCGCGTCGCGCGGCGGGCAACGCAGTTCGCCCGCTCGGCCGAGGGAATGGAGCCCGGGGCTCGACAGCGCTCTGCGACGATGATCGCCGCCGAGGTCGCACCGTTCGTCTCGCCTCTGCCGCAGACCGACCCCGAATCCCTCGTCCGGGCCGTCGTCGCAGCTCGCCGGGATCGGGAGTATGCCGCGATCACCCGGATCGATGACCGGGCGCGCGCGCTCGTCGGGGCAGCCACCGAGACTCCGCGCGGGTTCCCCGTCAGATCTTGAGCGTCTCGTGACGAATGACGACCCATCCCTTGGGCACGGAGAGTCGTTCGGTGTGGATGGCGCACAGGTCGTGCGCGTGCGGGTCGGTGCCGCCTCCCAGCGGGCCGAGAGCGGCCATCTGATCGCCGTAGTCGAAGGTCAGGGTCGTCACAGCCTCGCGGGCGCAGCCCACCTTCGAACACAGTCTCTCGCGCATCCCGTCCACCGTAACGCCGCAGACGCGGCACGATCGGATGCCGCGCCGGGCCGGCGTCCGGGGCCGCATAGGATGGCCTCATGATCCGGCGTCGTTCCCGAGCCGTGCCGCCTCGGCGGAACCGGCCGTCGCGCCACGGGCGACACGGCCGCGATGATCGCAGCCCGGTCGTTCGCCCCCCGCTCCCGCCCCTCGAGACGCGCTCCGAGCGGTTCGATCTCTCGGTCGGGACAGCCGCGGAGTTTCTGCGGAGCGCGTGGCCCGAGCTACGCGAGGTGCGATTCGAAGTCGCCGGCATGCCGGCGGCAAGCGACGAGGACGGCATCCCGCGCTGGCAGGTCTTCGCGAACGAGAAGCGCATCGTTCTCTATCGCCTGCCCATCGAGCGCCTGAACCGGCTGCACCGCAACGACGATCTGCACCGCCGGATGATGGTCGAGAGTTGCGTCTTCCGTGCGGCGGCCGAATACCTCGACCGCGATCCCTGGGACCTCGGACCCGACCGGTTCCGCTTCCTCTGACCCGGGTCAGGGATACACGGTGAGCTCGGCCGCTGCTGCGGCCGACCCCGTCACGGGATACGTCCCGAGCTGTCCGGCTGCCGAGAAGCCGACGGAGCCGCGGATGCCGCCGGTGCCGGGGTCGAGTCGGTAGACGGTCCCCGCCGCGACGTCGATCGTGCCGGACTGCCCTGCTGCCAGCTGCACTGTCTGCGGCGTTCCGCCGGCGATGGGGGTCAGCGTCGCGACGGTGTCCTGATCGGCCGTCAGGGTGAGCGACGGCGCGGGACCGGATGCGACGGCGACGAGGGTCGGAGCGTCGACGAGCGGCGCGGCGACCGCCCAGGCGAAATCAGCCGGCGCGGCCTGGTCGGTCGAGGTCCACGCTGCGGCTACAAGAGGATCGGATGCGGTCGCGGTGACGGTGTAGTCGCCGACGGGCATCCCCGTCACCTCGAGCTCGACCGGTCGCCCGGCGGTCACGGCGATCGCGTCCTGTTGCGACACCACGCTCCCGTCGGCGACGGAGCGGACGGTCACGTTCGCGGAGGTGTCGGCCGCAGTCGCCATGAGCCGCACCGACAGTCCGCCCGCCGAGGCGACGGAATCGGGGGCGACGGTGACGTTCACGGCCGGAATGGTCTGCTGCGTCGCCGGCAGGGCACTCGCCCCCACCTGGTCGACGCCACCGGCGATGAGCGTGCGTGTCAGTGCCGACTGCAGGGATGCCCGCACCGGGGCTCCCTGCGCCGTGACCTGCACGACGGGACTCTGCTCGCCGCGGCGAAGCGCCGCGAGGGGAATGGCGCGCTGCGAGCGAGCGGCCACGACGATGTCGCGCCCCGCGACGGGGTCCTGGGCTCCGTCAGCACCGAACACCCTCAGATCGACGGTCGCCGCGACATCACCCGGGTTCGTCAGGAGCACGAGGTCGCTCGCCCCCGTGGCGGCCGATCCGCCGACCAGCCACGACTCCATCGCGGGGCGCGTGCACGCCGAAACCGCCAGGCCGCGCAGATCGGGGTCATCGAGCGATGCAGACGACGCCGCGCCGAGATCGGTCGGCACGCCGTCCGTCGGCTCTGCCGAGAAGGCTTCGGGTGACGCTCCGTCGCCGGTTCGATCGGGGGTCGCGAGCGTGTACTCCGTCGACTCTGCGCCGTCCGTCGCCGAGACGACGCTCGATGGCGCCGCGGCGGTGATCGCGCCGGCCGCCGTCGCGTCGCGGCCGAGAGCGAGGAGCGGGCCGTCGCACGCGGCGATCGAACGCGCCGCCTCGGGAACGACATCGAGCGACATGGGCTCGCGTGCGAAGGTCGGCCAGGGGGCCGCTGCGGCGGCGATGACGCCGCCTCCGACGACGACGGCGGCCACCGCGCCCACGGCGAGACGGGTCACGAGTGCGGTTCGCGAGTTCATCGGTCCCTCCTGCGGAGCGCTCGTATCCCCACGAGGCGTGGTGCCGCCCGCGAAGCCGACCGGCTGCCGCGTGTGGGCAGGGCGAGGAGCAGGGCCACCGCGAACACCACCGCGATGCCGCTCCACAGCACCGACGTCACGGCGCGCGCCGTCGTCGGAGCTTCGGCGCGGGGAGCGACGTCTCCCGACAGGCGCCACAGCTCACCCTTGTCGGTCGATCCGACGGCGTCGAGGCCGTCACGACTGCCCAGCGCGGTCGCTGCGGCGAGCCGTGTGCTGCGAGCGGTCGCGGCTTCATCCTCGGACGAGGCGAGCAGGATGAACGCGACGCCGTGGTCACGCAGCTGCGCGACGACGTCGTTCGCGGTGTCGGCGACCAGGTCGGCGGCGATCTGCGCCGCCTCCCGATCGGCATCCGTGAGTTCGGTGCGTGCGGTGACGAGCGTCGACTGGCCGCCGAGGGTCGCGCTGCCACCCCACACCACGTCCACCGCGACACCGTCGTCGGTCGGGGTGAGCACGATCGTGCCGAGCCCGGGCGAGTTCGCGCCCTCGGCCGCGACGAAGGCGGGGAGGGTGCTCGTCTCGCCGCGACCGACCAGCGACGCATCCCGCGCCTGAGCGGTGAGCATGGGGACCGCGGCGATGACGAGCCCGGCGACCGCGGTCGCCGCGGCGACCGCGCGGACCACGCGAGTCGGCACGACGCTGTCGAGCGTGAGAAGCGCTCCCCCGGCGACACCGACCCAGGCGAGGCTGAGAGCCGCACCGGGCCAGAGAGCGATGGCGGTCGTGCCGTCGATGGCCACCGCCAGCCCCGCGGCCGCGAAGGCCGTCGCCGTCCCGAGGCCCGCGATGGCGAGCAGGACGATGCCGACGAAGCGTCGCGCCGAGACGGCGGCGGCCAGCGCGAGGGCGAGCAGCGGCGCGGTGAAGAGGATCAGCCACCACACCGGGCCGCTGGCACCGGTGAAGGCCGCCCAGCCGGCGTCGGCCGGGAAGCCCGCCGCGAGGAGGAACCTCCCCAGGACGTCATCCGCGAACCGGGGCCCGCTCCACGGAATGCCCGGATCGGCCAGGAGCGACCACGGATCTCCCGCACGGAGTCGCGCGAAGACGAGCGGCGCCGACAGCGCCGCGGACGGGACGATGATCCAGAGCCACCGGAAGGCCGCCCGCCGGCCCCGCAGCACCATCGACAGCACCACGGCGAAGAGCCAGATGACCACGACGGGTGCGGAGAGCATGGGCGAGCACGCCAGCACGGCGGCGAGCAGGATGGATGCCGTTCCGGCGTTGCCCCACGACCGATGCGCAGCCGCGGCTGTGAAAGCCAGCCAAGGCAGCACGAGGTGGGCGATGACGGATGCCGGGCGCCCGTCCCCCAGCGCCACGAGAAACATCGGTGCGAGGGCCCAGACCACCGCGCCGACGATGCGCAGGACCGGACGTTCGGTGATGCGGGTCGCGGCGAACCATCCGCCGAGCACCGCGAGCGGGAGCGCCAGGAGCCACAGCACCACGAGCGCGCGCGACGGGTCGGTCGGCGAGAACGACGCGAGCACGGCCAGCACGGCGCTGAACGGGTCGGCGGGCCCGACGACATCCCAGCCGAGCGGGCGCTGCGCTCCGGTGGCTTCGGACCACGCGCGGGCCGCGTTGGCGGCGAGGGGCGCGAGCGCTCCGCCGCCGATCGAGGGCCAGCTCAGCGCGGCGGGCATCGCTGCGATCGAGACGGCGAGCGCGGCGAGCACGGCCCAGGCACCGCCTCCCGAGAAGAAGCCGAGCTCGGTGCGGCGGGGACCGTCGCCGGCAGGCTGGTCTTCGATGAGCCGCTGCCGCATGACGCGGGAGCTCACGCGCAGGGGCGCCAGCTGCGACCAGGATGCGCGACGGTGGCGCGCGATGCGACGTCGGGCGCGGGCGACCGCCGTCAGCCGCACCGGCACGGTGACCGCTGCCGACCACTCCGGACCGATCCGAGCGGGCCGCTTGCCGACGAGGTGGAGGATGCTGCGCCACAGCGCCAACGGCAGCAGGGTGAGCCAGTGGATGGCGACCGCGGGCGGCGGGGCGTAGACCAGCCGCCGGTGGAGCTGCGCCACACGCGCGGCGTGTGCGGTTCGTGCCCGGGCGCCGGTCGTCCGCGGCGCAGGCGATCCGGCGACGCCGTCGTGCGCGACGGCGATGCGTGCCCCGGGCGCGAGGACGACGCGTCCGCCCGCCAGCCGCACGCGCACCCCCAGATCGAGCCCCTCGTCAGCGCCGGCGAGTGCTTCGTCGACGCCTTCGAGCTCGCGCCAGGCCGCCGTGTGGACGAGGATGCCGCGCACGTCGCCGCCGAGGACGTCGTCTGCGCCGTCGTGCTGACCCTGGTCGTGCTCACCGTCGGCGAGGCCGACCGCGGCGCCGAACCTCGTCATCGAGCGCCCGAGCGAGACGATGCGGGTGGTGTCGTCCCATTCGACGAGCTTGGGGACGGCGATCGCGACGGACGGTGCCGTCTCGAGGGCCGCGGCGAGACGCTGCAGCGCCTCCGGCTCCGGAGCGACGTCCTGCGCGAGCAGCCAGACGGCGTCACCGTCGATACGGCGCGACGCGAGCCGGAGGGCGGCGGCGAACCCGGTGCGAGACGGCGCCGCGATCACCGCCTCGGCGCCAGACTCCTCGGCGAGAGCACGCAACCGCTCATCGCCCCCGCAGAGCACGATGGTCAGCGCGTCGACGGCGCGCGTCTGATCGCGCAGCGCGGCGAGCGTGCGCGTGAGATGGAAGGCCGCCGGAGCGCGTCCGTCGGGACGCACGACCAGGAGCGCGTGAACACGGGCGGGCATGACGGAGCAAGCCTAGGCGGCGATCCTGAGCGGGCTCGGCAGCGGCGGGGCGGGTCGCCGATCTCGTCGAGAGCCGTCGGCGACGTGGGATCAGACCGCGCGGCGCTTCAGCTTGCGGCGCTCGCGCTCGCTGAGACCGCCCCAGATGCCGAAGCGCTCGTCGTTCTGCAGGGCGTATTCGAGGCACTCTCCGCGCACGTCGCACGACGTGCAGATGCGCTTGGCGTCACGCGTGGAGCCGCCCTTCTCGGGGAAGAAGGCCTCGGGGTCGGTCTGCGCGCACAGTGCGTCGGTCTGCCAGGCGAGAGCGTTGTCGTCGCCGTCGGTGTCGACGCGCCGCACCCCGGGCACGCCCAGGTTGACCGGGTCGACGAACCAGTTGTCGGGAACGCCCGAACGGTATGCCGTCATATCGTGTTCCCTCCTCGCCGGCCGGCACGCGAGCCGCGTGTCTGGGATTAATTACACCCGTGTCATTCCTCCGGGTCAAGTCGCGGATCGTAAACCCTCAAGCGCGTGTTTAAGCTTCGCGGCGACACATCGGCGTGTCGCGCGCTCACGCCACGCCCGGCTGAGCGACGAACGCCTCCCCCGCGCCGCCGATCGCCACCGACGTCGCCGACACGACGGCCGCCGTGCCGGGTACGAGCTCCACGCGGTCTCCGTCTGCCTCGACGACGATGTCTCCGCGCGTCGCGAGCACGATCGCGATGCCGTCGAGCGCGATCTCGGCGACCGCTTCGAACGTCGTCTCGACGCGCACGAGGCGGAAGTCCGACACGCCGACGTCGTAGCCGAACACGCCGGGCGCGACGTCGAGCGGCTCGACGATCGGCGCCGGACCGCTCTCGGTGCTCACGACCTGCAGCAACTCGGGCACGTCGACATGCTTGGGGGTCAGACCGCCGCGGAGCACGTTGTCACTCGCCGCCATCAGCTCGACGCCGAGGCCGTCCTGATAGGCGTGGAGAACGCCGGCCGGAGCGAAGAGCGCTTCTCCTCGCCGCAGCTCGACGAGATTCATGAGGGTCGCCACGACGAGGCCGGCGTCACCGGGGAAGGCGCCCGCGATGTCTCGGAGGACACGGATCTCGGCGGCGAACTCCGAGGCGACCTCATCGCTCGCGGAGCTCTCCAACGCAGCGGCGAGGTCGGTCACGACATCCGATGCCTCGCCCGAGAGCGCCCAGCCGATGACCCGGCGCAGCGCCGCGGGCTCGTCCTCGGCGTCGGTCGGGGAAAGGGCCGCCGAGAGCGCGCCCACACCACTGCCCTCGCCGAGCGAGGCGAGCAGACGCTGCGTATCGGCGATCGGCCGCAGCCCGACCAGCGCACGGAAGGTCTCCGACAGGGCCACGATGATCTCGGGCTTGTGGTTCTCGT
The DNA here is from genome assembly GCF_052921305.1 of Microbacterium sp. F1-18. NCBI lineage: Bacteria > Bacillati > Actinomycetota > Actinomycetes > Micrococcales > Microbacteriaceae > Microbacterium > Microbacterium sp. F1-18. Next base: position 460,446 of record NZ_JBREVD010000003.1, read on the forward strand.
CGCGGTACAGCCGGTGCGGGGCATCCCGCGGGATGCCCGCGGCCTCTTCGCGGGCGAATCCGGCCGCCGCCTGATCCCGAGAGGGATGCGCCTGGATGGACAGCGATGTCCCCGCAGCGAGGATCTTCAGCAGATAGGGCAGGGGTGCGATGCCCGCCTCGGAGAGGACGAGGTTCAGGGGACGTCCGGTGCCGTCGTCGACGCGCGACGGGCTTCCCGGGTGGTCCCCGAACCAGATCTCCGCCTCGGGCGTCCCCGAGGGTTCCCGCCCCTGCAGCTCGGCGATGAGCGTCGTGGAGCCCCACGCGTAGTCCCTGGCCATGTTCGAGATCGGAATCAGCACGAGCCCAGCCTAGGACTCGGACGCCGCCCAGCCCCTGTCAAGACGCGACGCCGCGGTAGCCTGTCTGCACCATGGCCGTCCACTCCCGCCACCCCGTCTCGGCACCGCCAACGGCGCCCGCGCGCGAGACGACCGGCCATCTGCTGCTGCGCGCCTGGTGCGTCTTCATCATCGCGGCGTCGATGGCAGGCACGAGTTGGCTGATGGCCTTCGGGTCGACGGGCGCGGCCATCGTCGTCGTCGCCACCGGCGTCGTGTCGGCGATCCTCTGGGTGTCGTTGCGTCCGCGGGTGCAGTGGCGCCGGTTGCCGTGGTTCGCGCTCGCCTATGTCGCGTGGGCGGTGGCCTCGATGCTCTGGTCCTCCTGGCTCGGCGCGACAGAGCTCACGCTGCTGCTGCTGGTGTCCACGACGCTCCAGGCGATGTTCGTCGGAGCGGTGCTGACGTGGCGAGAGATCCTCCGTGCCGTCGCCGCGGCGCTGAAATGGATGCTCGGCCTGTCGATCGTCTTCGAGCTGTGGGTCGCGCTCATCTGGCGCGGCGACATCCTGCCGGGGTTCGTGCGCCCGGACCCCGACTACGCGGGGCATGCGATCACCCTCTGGTCACGCGACAACCTCTTCAACGGGGGCCGACTGCAGGGCATCTTCGGAAACGCCAACCCGCTCGCGTACATCGCGCTCCTGGCGATCATCGTCTTCATCGTGAGGATCGCCTCGGGAGCACCGCGGCGATTCCTGCTCGGGTTGTGGACCGCCCTCGCCCTGTTCCTTTTCTGGCGCGCGGCATCGGCGACCGCGTTCCTGTGCGCCGTCGCGGTGGCGGTCGTCCTCGTCACGATCCTGTTGATGCGCACGGCCCGGCGCCCCGGCGAGCGCACGCGGTTCTACATCATGTACGTGGCCGTCGCCGGCATCGGGGGCGCGGCCGTCTGGCTCACGCGCGACACGGTGTTCGGGCTCCTCGGCCGGTCCTCTGACCTGACGGGCCGGCAGCGGATCTGGGATGCCGTGGGCGAACGCATCGCCGAGCGCCCGGTGATCGGATGGGGCTACTCGACACCGTGGGTGCCCTCCGACCCTGCCTTCGACGGCTGGATCGTCGATCACGGCGTGAGCGTCATGCAGGCGCACAACATGTGGCTCGACGTCGCGCTCCAGCTCGGGTACATCGGCGTCGCGCTGATCGGGCTCGCACTGCTGGCCTTCATCTGGCGTTCGTGGTTCTTCGCGGTCGATCGCCCGCGCTGGGATCTCGTCGCCGATCGTCCCTACAGCGCCCTGACCCTCGTCCCCTCGCTCGTCGCGACGATCCTCCTCGTCCAGGGCCTCGCCGAGTCGGCGCCGCTGTTGAACTGGGGGTGGTTCCTCATCATCCTGTTCGCCTTCAAGATCAAGCAGGCTCCGCTCGTCGGACGCGGGCCGGCCGAGCAGCGTCTCGACGCGGAGCAGGGCGACGGTCTCCCCGACCAGCGGGAGCCTGTCCGCAGCCCCTGAGTGCTCTCAGGGCCCTCCGGCTAATCTGAGAGCATCATGGCCAGTCATACGCGCGAGGGATCAGGAACGGCTGCGCCGACGACCCCGGCACCGCGGCGCCTCCCCCTCCGGCTGGTGCGCGCGTGGTGCACCCTGATCATCGCCTCATCGATGGCGGGCACGGCCTGGCTCATGGCGATCGGCGTGGGCGGCTCGGCTGTCGTGGTGGCGGTGACGACCGCTGTCTCCGCGGCGATCTGGGTGATCCAACGGCCGCGCCGCCGCTGGCGCCGCCTCCCGTGGTTCGCCCTGGCCTACGTCGGCTGGGCGGTGCTCTCGCTGCTGTGGACCGAATGGCCGCGCGCGACCGCGATGACGCTCGCCCTTCTGCTGGCGACGACGGCGCAGGCGATCTTCGTCGCCGCCGTGCTCACGGGGCGCCAGATCATCGAGGCCATCGCCGCGGCGGTGAAGTGGATGCTGGCCCTCTCGCTCGCCTTCGAGCTGTGGGTCTCGCTCATCTGGCAGGGACCGATCCTGCCCGGATTCGTGCGGCCCGGACCGGATTTCACGGGCGACCCGATCATGTTCTGGTCGCGCGACAAGCTCTTCACCGACGACCGCATCCAGGGCATCTTCGGCAATGCCAACTCCCTGGCCTACATCGCGCTCCTCGGGCTCGTGGTGTTCGGCCTCCAGATCAACACCCGCGCCGGCCGGCGCGGGCCGCTCGTGGCGTGGACGCTGCTGGCGGCATTCTGCTTCTGGCGGGGGTCGTCCGCGACAGCGGCGATGTGCGCGATCGCCATCGCTCTCGTGATCGTCGTCGTGCTGCTCATGCGCCGCGCGCGCACCGCACGTACCCGGCGCATCCTCTACATCGTCTTCACCGTCACGGGCATCACCCTCATCACGACCCTGTGGATCGTGCGGGAAGCCCTCTTCGAGCTGCTCGGACGCTCCTCCGATCTCAGCGGCCGCAAGGAGATTTGGGCGACCGTGGGCGAACGGTTCGCCGAGAGCCCGATCATCGGCTGGGGCTATTCCGTGCCGTGGGTGCCCACCGACCCGTTCTTCGACGGGTGGATCATCGATCGCGGCGTCACGGTGATGCAGGCGCACAGCACGTGGTTCGACGTGGCGATGCAGCTCGGCGTCGTCGGGGTGCTGCTGTTCGCCGTCGCCCTCGGCGCCTTCACGTGGCGCGCGTGGTTCCTGGCGCTCGGCCGCATCCCCCGCCCCGGTGCCGAGCGCGAACCCCGGTCGCGCCTGCTGCTCATCCCGGCGCTGGTGGCGACGATCCTGCTCGTCCAGAGCGTCACCGAGTCGTCACCCCTGCTCAACTGGGGCTGGTTCCTGCTCGTGATGCTCGCGTTCGCGATCAAGCAGGCTCCTGCGTCTGTGCGGGGCACCCCCGTGCGTCGCCGCTCGACGCTTGCAGCCGCCTGGCCGCTCGAAGGCGGGGCCCCCATCGAACGCGGTGCGCCCGTCGAGGGCGCGGCGTGACGACGCCACCGGCACTGTCGACGTCGTGGCTCGTGCGGACCCTCGACTCGGCGGCGTTCGCGCAGGCCTTCGCCCACACCGCGATCGCCGCGGTCTTCGCGGAGCATCTCGTCGAGCGGACGGCGGGCCGCGTCACCTGGCTCACCGTGATCGCGGGGCTGTGCGTGGTGGGCGCGGCCGTGTTGCTGGTGCGTCGCCGCGAGTTCACCCTCGTGCGACTGATCCCGTCGACCCTCGTGGTCTTCCTCGGCTGGGCGCTCGCGAGCATCACCTGGACCACCGACGCCTCCGGAACGCTGGGCGGGTGGCTCGCGCTCGCCTCGATCGCGTTCCTCGCCGTCGTCATCGCCAACACGCGCGACACCCTCCAGACGGTCCGCGCGCTGGCCGACGTGTTCCGCGTCCTGCTGGTGCTGTCGCTGGCGCTCGAGCTCCTCTCGGGCGTGTTCTTCGACATGCCCTTCAGCTTCCTCGGCATCGAGGGAGACATCGCCGTCCTCGGTCCGGTCCAGGGCATCTTCGGCACCCGCAACTCCCTCGGGTTCATCGCGGTCCTGGCTCTGATCACCTTCTATATCGAATGGCGGACCGTGTCAGTCCGCACCGGCGTCTCTCTCTTCTCGGCGGTCCTGGCCGCACTCCTCGCCGCCTTGTCGGACTCCCCCACCGTGCTCGTCCTCGCCGTCGCGACGGGGATCGCGACGGCCGCCCTCGGCCTCGTCCGCCGCACCCGCCGTGCGCTGCGCCGGCCCGTGCAGTCCGTGCTCGCCGCGACCGTCGTCGTCGGAGCGCTGGTCGGATACCTCTTCCGCGAGCGCATCATCGCGTGGATCGGCGCGGGCACCGACTTCTCCATCCGCGCTGAGCTCTGGGACCAGGTGGCCTCGTTCGTCCGCGTGGAGCCCGTGCGCGGGTGGGGCTGGTTCGGACCGTGGTCACGGACGGACTTCCCGTTCAACGCCATCAACTTCGCACTCGGCGACCGTCACACCTCGGCGCTCAACGCTTACGTCGACGTCGTCCTCCAGCTCGGCTGGGTCGGACTCCTCATCTTCATGACGTTCGTCGGCCTGGCCCTCGGCCGCGCCTGGCTCGTCGCGAGCGAGCGCCGCTCGATCCTCTACGCCTGGACGCCGCTCATCCTCGTGACCGTGCTCGTCGACGCCCTCTTCGAGAGCTTCCCCCTCCACGGCTACGGCTGGCTGATGCTCGTGCTGTGCGCCCTGCGGGCGGGGCAATCGCGATCCTGGCGCGAGAACATCCGGGATGCCGTGCGGCCGACGACTCCCGCCGCAGGTCTGCCCGGGGACACCTCGACGGGAACCCACGGCATCGCACGGTAGGATCGGGCCGGTGAGCGCGCAGGTTTTCGACCCGACAATGGCGACCATCGCCATCGTCACTTTCAACCGCTCCGCGCTCCTGTCGCGGCTGCTCGAGAGCATCGTCCGCATGGACCCGAAGCCCGGGCACGTGGTGATCATCGACAACGCGTCGTCGGACGACACGACATCCGTCGTCGACTCGTTCCGCGATCGGCTCGGCACGCAGCTCGAGTACCGGCGTCTCGAGACGAACACGGGCGGGTCGGGCGGATTCAGCGAGGGCGTGCGCGTGGCGTACGAGCTCGGCTCCGAATGGATCTGGCTCATGGACGACGACGTCGAGGTGCTCCCCGACGGCCTCGCGAAGATGGGCCGCTGGGCGCCGCGTTTCCGTAGCATCCAGGGCCGTCGCTACGACTACGACGGCAGCGAGTTCTACTGGCAGTACCGCGTCGCCGAACGCATGGGCATCCCGATCCCCTTCGCGCCCGCCGGTTTCGGCGAGGCGGGCTACAAGGAGATGAACTCCGGATGCTTCGAGGGCATGTTCATCCACCGCGACATCGTCGCCCGCATCGGGCTCCCCGACCCGCGGTTCTTCATCTACTGGGACGACCAGCTCTACGGATGGCTCGCCTCGCGCATCACGACGTCGGTCATCGTCGACGAGTTCGTCCTGCGCCGCACGCGTGAGATCCGCCAGTGGGACATGGGCATCCGCCACATGAACGCCTCGAGCAACGCCTACCGGTACTACATCATGCGCAACCGGGCGCACATCAAGCAGTACTACCGGACGAAGGGCGTCTACAACCCGGTGCTGTTCGGTCTGGGGACGACGCTGACCTTCGGCAAGGAGCTCATCCGGCTCTTCCTCGTCGAGCGCACGGTGCGCGGCACCTCCAACCTCTTCCGCGGTCTCCGCGACGGCCGGCGCATCTCGCGCGACCGCACCTGGCAGCCGATGCAGCCGCTTACCGATCAGCCGGCCCGTCCCTGACGAAAGACAGACCATGACTCACCTGCTGCAGCGCGCCGTGCTCCCGCTCGAGCACGACCCCGACCTCCTTCCCCTCTACGTCGACCCCGAGACGTGGACCGAGATCGACGAGGAGCCGGTGCGCGTGTCGTCGCGGGCGCAGCTGTCGAACATCCTCGGCCGTTCGGAGGCGCGCATCGTGGGCGGGCGACGCGTGTCGTTCGGCACGTACTTCAACGCCTTCCCGGCGTCGTACTGGCAGCACTGGACCCCGGTCCGCGACGTGACGCTGACGGTGCGCACCGAGGGGCCGGCCACCGTCCTCGTCTACCGTTCCAACGGCGGCGGCACCCGCCAGCGCCTGGAGACCCGCGAGGTCACCGGGGAGGCGACGAGCACCTTCGACCTCACCCTCAACCAGTACAGCGACGGCGGGTGGATCTGGTTCGACATCGCTGCCGACCGCGAGGACGCCCGGTTCCTCGGGGCGGAATGGACGACCGAGCAGAAACCGGCCCGGACGGGCAAGGCCTCGCTCGGCATCACGACGTACAACAAGCCCGACTACTGCGTCGCGACCCTCCGCGCCCTCGACGAGGCGCCCGACGTGCTCGAGCTGGTCGATCGCATCTTCCTCATCGACCAGGGAACGGACCGCGTCGACGCGCAGCCTGACTTCGCTGGCGTCGCCGACAGCCTCGGCGAGACGCTCCAGATCGTGACGCAGCCCAACCTCGGCGGCTCCGGCGGCTTCGCCCGCGCGATGCACGAGACCCTCCAGCGGCCCGACAGCGACTTCGTCCAGCTGCTCGACGACGACGTGCGCATCGAGCCCGAGTCACTCCGTCGGTCGATCGTGTTCGGCCGGTACGCGACGACGCCGACGATCGTCGGCGCGCATATGTTCGATCTGCTCGACCGCCCGAAGCTCCACGCCTGGGCCGAGGTTGTCGACGACGAGCCGTTCATGTGGCGCACGCTGCAGCAGGAGAAGATGCCGCACGACTTCTCGGTCGCGAACCTCCGGCAGTCCCCCGAGCTGCACATGCGGCTCGACGCCGACTACAACGGTTGGTGGATGTGTCTCATCCCGGTCGAGGTCATCCGTGAGATCGGCCTCTCGTTGCCCGCGTTCATCAAGTGGGACGACGCGGAGTACTGCCTGCGCGCGCGCGACGCCGGCTTCCCCACGGTCTCGATGCCCGGCGTCGCGCTCTGGCACGTGTCGTGGGTCGGCAAGGACGACTCCATCGACTGGCAGGCGTACTTCCACGCGCGAAACCGCATCGTCGCCGCGCTGCTGCACTCGAACAGCCCGCGCGGTGGCACGCTGCTGAGGCACAGTCGACGACTCGACCTCAAGCACCTGATGATGATGCAGTACTACCCCGTCGAGCTGCGCCACCGTGCCCTGCGCGACATCCTGTCGGGACCGGAGCACATGGCGGCGGGAATCGCGACGGCCATGCCCGCCGCCAGGGCTCTGCAGAAGGAGTTCCCCGAGACGGTCATCCACCGCGACACCGGCGTACCACTGCGTTCGCGGAGGGGGCGTCAGGTCTTCAAGCGCCTCCCCCGCCACACCTTCGACAGCCCGACGGGCCTCAAGCTCCGCTGGTTCACCCTGTCGACCCTCGCGTCACACTGGCTGCATGCTCCGCGCCCGGAGAACATCGCCCAGCCCGAGGTGGAGTTCGGCAAAGGGGACGCGCAGTGGTGGCGACTCCCCCGCTACGACAGCGCCCTGGTGAGCGCGGCCGACGGGTCGGGCAAGAACATCTACACCCGTGACCGGGCGGCCTTCCGGCGGATGCTGCGAGAGAGCCTGCGACTGCACGCGCAGCTCAAGCGCGACTGGCCGAAGCTGTCGCGGCGCTACCGCCGCGCGATGGGGCAGCTGACCTCGCCGGAATCGTGGGAGAGCATCTTCGGCCCTGCGAAGCGCTGAGCCTCAAGCCCCGCCGTTGTGGTCGTCGTTGTACCGGTCGAGCACGTCGCCGATCGGTCCGTCGAGGACCAGTGAGCCCTTGTCGAGGTAGAGACCACGCGTGCAGAAGCGACGCAGGTCCTTCTCGTTGTGGCTGACGAAGAACAGCGTCCGCCCCTCGGCGAGCAGCTCGTCGATGCGTTTGTAGCACTTCGCGCGGAAAGCACGGTCGCCGACGGCGAGCACTTCGTCGACGAGCAGGATCGGCTCGTCGAGCTGCGACACCACGGAGAAGGCGAGGCGGACCTTCATGCCGTTCGACAGGTGCTTGTAGGGCGTGTCGACGAAATCGGCGATCTCCGCGAAGTCGATGATGTCGTCGAACCGGCGGTTGACCTCGGCCTTCGACATCCCGTGCAGGCCTGCCGTGAGGCGCACGTTCTCGCGCACGGTGAGGTCTCCCACGAAGCCGCCCGTGATCTCGATGAGCGGAGCCACCCCGCCGTTCACGTCGACGGTGCCCTCGTCGGCCAGGAGAACGCCGGCGACGAGCTTGAGGAGCGTCGACTTGCCCTGCCCGTTGCGTCCGACGACACCGATCGACTCGCCCGGCTCGACGGAGAACGAGACGTTGCGGAGCGCCCAGAACTCCCCCGGGCGGCTTCGGCGCGAGGCGCCGCCGAACAGGTCCTTGAGGTTGCGCCTCCCGCGCCGGTTGCGGCGGAAGCGCACACCGAGGTCGCGCACCTCGATCGCGAGTCCGGTCATCACAGCTCCTTCAGCACCGGACGCTCGAGGCGTGAGAAGACGAGGAGTCCGAGCCCGAAGATCAGGATGCTGGTGGCGGCCCCGACGATCACCGACAGCGTGTCCCACTGGTCGGGGAAGAACCCGACGCGGTAGAGCGTGAAGATCCCGGCCAGCGGGTTGAACGCACCGAGCTCCTTGAAGACGCCCGGGAGGTCGGCGACCCCGTAGATGATCGGTGAGGCGTAGAACAGCGCCCGGAGAACGAGTCGCGTCGTGCGCTCGAGATCGCCCCAGAGGACGCAGAGCGGCGCGACGATGAGCCCGAGTCCGAGGAGCAGGATCACCTGAAGCACGACGGCCACCGGGAAGAGCAGCAGCGCAGCGTTGACCGTCGCTCCCCCGAAGATCGCGAACATCGCGAGCACCGGCAGCGAGAAGAGGAACTCGATGCCCTTGCTCAGGACGATGCGCCCCACCCAGATCGAGCGTGGGATCGAGGTGGACCGGACCAGCCGTGCGTCCTTGTTGAACGCACGCGTGAAGTCGGTGACCGCCGAGTTGAACCACACCCACGGCAGCAGCGCGGTGATGAGGAAGACGATGTAGGGGTTCTCACCGACGTCCCGATGGAAGACCTGCGTGAAGACGAACCAGTAGATCCCGCTCATCACGAGCGGGTCGAGGACCGACCAGAAGTAGCCGAGCGCACTCGTGGAGTAGCGCACCCGCAGATCGCGCGCCGACAGCAGCCACAGAGAGTGGAGGTAGCGCCGCGGCGATCCGGGGGCGCCGACGACGGCGGGACTCACCCGACGAGTTTATGCCGCTCCGCGCCCGCGATGACGCGCCCGCTGCAGGGATGGTTCAATCGAGGGATGCGAGCATCCCTGCGTCGACACCGGCCGGTGCGGTTCGTCTTCGCTCCGCAGCACGCGAGTTCGGGGACGACCATCATGCGGGGAGCTCAGCTCGCTGCCATCGCGGAAGGCTCCCGCGACCTGCACGAGCGGACGGTGGCCTTCGCCCCCATGACGGCAGACTTCCGTCAGTCGGATCTCTTCCTGACCAAAGGCGCATCGCGCACGGCCGGCCCCGCGCTGCTCGACCGGTGGCGGCGGAACGGCAATCGCATCTTCTTCGACCCGGTCGACGAGGCGATTCCCGACGAGCAGATCGATGACGCCGACACCCTCGTTGCAGCCTCTCGGAGCGCCTTGGCCGCCTACCGAGAACACTGGCCCCATCTGCGCGTGCGCTTGGTGAACCACCATGTCGATCCACGTGTGACAGCCGCGATGCGCGCCGCGCCGCGACGCGAGCACGCACGCATCGCTTACTTCGGCGAACCGCAGAACACCGTGATACCGGCGGGGGTCGCCTCTCTCATCGACGTGCACCCAGTCGACACCTCGCGCTCCGAACAGACGTGGTTTTCGCGCCTCCCGCCCTATGCGGTTCATTACGCGATCCGTCGGTCGCGCGCGCTCGACCACCACAAACCATTCTTGAAGGGCTTCACCGCGGCCGCCTGTCAAGCGAACATCCTCGTCCAACGGGGACAGCCTGAGCCGGAACTGTGGTTGCCGTCCGACTACCCGTTCTGGGTCGACGCCCCCGCGTCCCAGGACGACATCGCAGCGGCAGTCGATCTCGTCCGCGGTGCTTTCGGCACCGCCGAGTGGCGTTACGGTCTCGACGTCATGCGCCAGATCGAGGATGCCACGAGCGAGCGAGCGATTCGCCGAGCCCTGGAAACCCTGTTCGCCGCCTGACGTCAGCGTCGCGTGAACCGCCGAAGACGACGGATCACGTTACGCCGTACCGCGGCCGTCGCTCCGGCGATACTGTCGGTCTCACGCAGCATGAGGTCACGCTCCCAGACCTGATGCTGATACGCCTCGATGCGGGCCTCCAACTGGCGCCGGGTCTGGGTACCGTCGGCGATCTCGTCACGAAGCTCCGCGACCGTGCGCTCGAGCACGCTGATCGACGTCGCGTCAAGACGCGCCACCTCGCCTTCCAGCTCTTCGACCCGGCGCGCGCACCGGCGCAACTCGGCGAGCATCGGTCCGTGGGAGACCCCCCGCGACTTGCCCAGTGCGACCTTGCGTTCGGTGATGACTGGCCAGCGGTGGTAGTCGGACTCGAAGTTGTCGACGTCGACCGCTCGCCAACGGACGTCAGTGTGCAGAAGGGCGACCATGAGAGAAAGCTGATCACGTCGGGAGTATCGGAGCACGTGATCGAACCAGAGCCGCATCGCGGCGGCGACGGCCTCGGTGTTGCGCCGGACGAGGATGCCGCCCCAATGAGGTCGCGACTCCAGCACGTCCGCGTACGAGAGCGCGTAATCGTTCAGTTGCTCGTAGACGCGTGCCGGGTCGTCGTAGTTCAGCCGGATCACCTCGTCGAACTCGTCGATCACGCGGTCGCGGAAGCTGTGCGGAGCCAGAGCAAAATCGACGTCGGCCGACAGCCAATCACTGATGAGTCGTTCCGGCGCTGCGGTCAGCTGCACCGATGCGTCGATGCACACCGTGACGTCGTATGCGGCGAGCCGCTCGTGGCCGAGGATCTTGAGGACGCGTGAGCTACGGTGCAGATCCCGCGGAAACCGGGGCTCGACGAGGACAACGTCCCAGACGTCCGAGGTCAGCGTCGGGTCATCCGTGAAGCAGATGAAGTCAGCCTCGCTGTCGGCGGCCGGCGGCTGGTCGAGCAGACGGTCGTAACCGCCGAGCGACACCGTGTAGACACAGACCTTCATCGCAGACCTCTCTCGCCGGCTCTCGGGCACACCGGCCAAGCCAGCCTAGTGCGGGCCCGCATCCGGGTCCGGCGGCACACCCCGGGTAAGCTGAGCTGATGGAAAGCGACGCACGTTGAGAGCGCTGGTCACGGGTGTTGCCGGGTTCATCGGCAGCACGCTCGCGGAGAAGCTCCACGCGACCGGCTGGACGGTCACCGGTATCGATAACCTGAGCCCCTATTACCCCCCGGAGCTCAAGCAGCGCAACCTCCGTGCCGCCGGCGACGCGATCACACGGTTCGTCGAGGCAGACATCCGATCAGCGCCCTTGGACGAGCTCGTCGCGGAGACCGACGTCGTGTTCCATCTCGCTGGTCAGCCCGGTGTCCGTAAATCATGGGGCGACAGCTTCACCGACTATGTGGACGCCAACATCTCCGCGACGCAGCTCCTCCTCGAGTCGGTACACCGCTCCTCATCACGGCCGCGCGTGGTCTACGCGTCGTCATCCTCCGTGTACGGCGACGCGGAATCCTATCCGACCCGGGAAGACCTCGAGCCTCGTCCGCGTAGCCCGTACGGCGTGACGAAGCTGGCGGCCGAGCATCTGTGCCGCCTCTATGCGGCGAACCACGGCTTGTCGACGGTGTCGCTGCGCTTCTTCACCGTGTACGGCCCGCGCCAGCGCCCTGACATGGCTTTCACACGGTTTCTCTCCGCGGCTCTCGAAGGCGACTCGATCTCGGTCTATGGCACGGGCGAGCAGACCCGCGACTTCACGTTCGTCGGCGACATCGTCGAGGCGGTCGTACGCGCCGCCACAGCGGAGGTCTCGCCAGGCTCGGTGTACAACGTTTCTGGCGGTGGCAGCCACTCCGTGAACGACGTGCTCGACGTCATCGAAGATCTCGTGGACCAGCCTCTCGACATCCGGCGCGGCGCTCCTGCCGTCGGAGACGTGCAGCGGACGAGCGCAGACACGAGCGCGATCGCCCGTGACCTCAACTGGAGAGCCTCGACCGACCTGACGGCCGGGCTCGCAGCACAGCTCGAGTGGGTGCGGCAGGGGCGCTGAGGCCACACCGCCGCGACTCAGTCGACGGCCACGCTCGCAGACGTGAGCACCGTTCCGGTCTGGCGGAACTCGAGCGGCACGAAGAACGAGGCTCCCTGCCACATGACGTCCGACGGCGAGCCTTCGGCGTCGCTGACCTCCGCGTTGATGAAGTACTGCCCACCGGCGAACGCCGGCGCCGCGAGGCGATACGACACGCTGTGCTCGCCCGCAGCGACCGCGTCGTGTGGCCGCTCCATCCGTCTCGTGCCTGTGCCGAACACCTGCTGACCGTGGGGGGTATCGATGCTGATACTCGTATTCCACTTGTCCGCCGCAGTCGGGTGAGACACGCGCAACGTGACGATGAGGTCGTCGCCCGGCTGAGCAGTGCGCACCTGCGCTCCGCGCTCATCGGTGAGGGAGATGCTCAGGATCTTCGGCGACTCGCTGTCTGCGGGCTCGTCCGTTGCCGCGTCCGCGGTCGCTTTGCGCTTGCCCTCCAACACTTCACGGTGGATCTTCGTGGCCTCAGCCGCGGTGCCCGCGAACACGAGCTCGCCGTTGTGGAGGACGACACCCCGATCGCACACCTCCATGACCTGAGACGCCGAATGCGACACAAGGATGATCGTGCGACCCTCGTTCTGGAACTGACGGATCTTGTCCATGCACTTGCGCTGGAACGCTTCGTCACCGACCGCGAGGACTTCGTCGACGAGGAGAAGGTCGGGATCGGTGTGGATGGCCACTGCGAAAGCCAGCCGCACGTACATACCGGATGAATAGAACTTCACCTGGGTGTCGATGAAGTCACCAATCTCGGCGAATGCGACGATGCTGTCGAACTGGGCATCGGTCTCAGCACGCGAGAGTCCGAGGATCGACGCGTTCAGATAGACGTTGTCCCGCCCGGAGAGATCCGGGTGGAAGCCGGCACCGAGTTCGAGGAGCGCGGCCATCCGCCCCCGCCGCTGCACCGAGCCGGACGAGGGGTCGATGATGCCGCCGATGATCTTCAGCAGCGTGCTCTTCCCCGAACCGTTGGGTCCCATGAGCCCGATGGAGGTCCCCGCGGGGATCGAGAACGACACGTTCTTGAGCGAGTCGAACTTCTCGCGGTGGACGCGGCCCTGGCGACCGAAGGTGACCACGCGCTCCTTCAACGAGTTGTCCCGCCGGATCACGAAATGCTTGGAGACGTCGTCCACCACGACGATCTCGGGATGACCCGTTCCGGGTTCGATGTCCACGACGTCCATTACAGCTCCTGCGCGAAGTTGCCCTGCAGACGCGAGAAGACGCGCTGACACAGCCAGAGAAGGATGAGACCGACCACGAATGCCACCAGCATCCGCAGCGCGAGATGGGGCGGGTAGTCCGCAGGGGTCCCGGAGACCCAGAACGCCCGGTGGAAGCCGAGCACGGCCAGGGTGAGCGGGCTGTTCGTATAGACCTCGAGCAGCCACCCAGGGAAACGGAACTGCTGGAAGACGGAGTTCACCATGGTCCACGCGTACACGATCGGGGAGGCCCACATCGCGAGCATGAGCACGACCTGGGTGAGGTACTGCACGTCGCGCAGGTACACGTTCAAGGCCGACAGCAGGAGTCCGATCGCGAGCCCGTAGACGATGATGAGCGCGACCGCGGGCACGAAGTACACGATCCCGGCTGAGATCGGCGGCGCGCCCAGGATCACGCAGGCGGCGATGAGGACGAGCAGCTGTACGCAGAACGTGAACATCGCCGAGCCGGCGCTGGCGAGCGGGAAGATCTCCCGCGGCACGTACACCTTCTTCACCAGCCCGGAGTTGCCGACGATCGAACCGGTGGATCCCGAGAGCATCTCCGAGAAGAAGGCGTAGACCGTCAAGCCCGAGAAGATGTAGATCGCAAAGTCGGGGATACCCCGAGCCGCGCCGAGGAACTGGCCCATCACCACGTAGTAGACCGTGAGCTGAACGATCGGGTTGATGAGGACCCAGAGAAGGCCCAGCACGCTGTCCTTATACCGCGCCTTGATGTCACGGCGCACGAGAAGACCGAGGAGCTGCCGATGTGCCATGACGGCACGCGCCGAGGCCCAGAAGCCCGAGCCGGCCGCGATCGGGGCGAGTGGCAGCGAGGCGAGGCGCGCGTATCGTGTATCAGCGGTTTCAGTCACGAGGTTGTTCCATTCTGTACGCCAGGCACACCGGGAAAGAATACAGCCGCGCTTCTGTGAACCACCCGCGGAACGCCCGACTCACCAACGCTCGCCCAGCTGGGCCTCCAGCACCGGCGCGAGAGTGCGCGCGTACGAGCTGGAGAGGTGGTTGTCGTCGCGATACACAGCGACGTTGCCGACGACGGCAGGGCAGACGTCATCCGGGCAGATCCACTCGGTCAGGTCGACGTGCGTGATGCTCTCGCGCTGCAGGATGCGCGCCGGGTTCGCGGCCGCCAGTGAGCTGCCTCGCGGCATGGAGCAGCCTTCCGGTTCGTCCGACTCGATGACGCAACCGAACATGTTGTATCCGAAGCGCGGGTTGTCCCGTACCGCGATGATCGGGATGCCGGCGGCGTCCATCCGGTCGATGAACCGCTCGATGCCCGGCCGGAGACGCTCGTCCTCGTCGCCAGCGTCAGCGGCGGTGACGACTGTCATGACCGCCGACGGTTTGATCGCCTCCACGTGCCGGATCGCCGCTTCGCGCCACTGCGGGCAGAAGTCGGGATCGAAGCCCGGGTCATCGAGACCCATGGCGCAGCCACCCCGCACGAGGGTGATCACGCCCCAGCCGCGCTCCTCCGCGATCGGCACGAGGGCCGCAGTCATCTGCTGCGCGTGCGAGTCCCCGATCACCGCGATCAACTCTCTCGCGCGCTGGGTACCCGGCATCTCGAAGCACGAGCCGTGCAGGATGTCCTCGGTGATGGCGCGCACCCCGCTGCACTCCAGTTCGAGTTGCACCCATTCGTCCTCTATCGCCGTCGCGAGCGGGATCATCGGAAGTTCCGGGTCGGGCTCGGAGATCTCGTCGTCGAAAAGCACATGCGCCCCGGGGTTGGCGCTCAGCTGCTGCTCCGCGATCTGCTGCTCACGGTACGCGGTCACGCCCTGCCATGTCCCGACGGGGACAACGACGACCAGAGCGGCGATGGCGACGACTGCGACGGAGGAAAGGACGCCGCGTTCCGCTCGTCGCCACTGTCGCACGGGGTGGTCAACAGCGAACGTCAGCAGCCTCGCGCTCACCAGGGAGGCGGCGACGATCGCCACGCCCCCCACCGCTCCGACCTCGGTGCGCTCGCGCACGACGAGCCAGGTGACGAGGATCGGCCAGTGCACGAGGTAGAGGCCGTATGCGTCGCGCCCAGCGAGGCGGAGCGGGCGCGACGCGAGCAGTCTGGCGGGCCCGCGACCGGCGTCACCGGTTCCCGAGACCACGATCATCGCGGCGCAGACGACAGGCCACAGCGCCAGGTATCCGGGGAACCCGCCCTCGACATCGAGCAGAACGCCGCACGCGAGAAGCCCGGCGATACCCACCCATCCGAGAACGGCGCTCACTGTGGGCCCGGGCCGCAGGTACGGGAGCGCGACGACCAGCAGCGACCCGGCGGCGAACTCCCAGAGCCGAGCGCCGGTGTCGAAGTACGCGAGCTGCTGAGCGGTGTCGGTCCGAACGATCGAGTACGCCAGCGACACCACGAAGACCGCACCGAAGACCACCGCGACGACGGCGTCCGGAGTCCGCCGGGAGTGCCGGATGATCAGGAGGCAGATCGCGAAGAGCACAGCCCAGATCACGAATGCCTGCCCCTGTACCGAGAGCGACCAGAAGTGCTGAAGCGGGCTGGGCGCCTCGCCGCGGTTGTAGTAGTCCACCGCGTCGGCGGCCAGAACCCAGTTCTGGACATAGAGCAGGGACGCCCATGTCTGTTCCCAGAGGGAACGCCACGTCGTGGCAGGGTAGAACACGCGCGCCAGCACCAGGACAGACAGGAGCGTGACCGCGGCGGCGGGCAGGAGGCGCCGGAACGCCCCGACGAGCCGACGTGCGATGTCCGGCGGGGCGCCGGTGTGGATGCGGTGCAGGAACGTGCGCGTGAGGAAGAAAGCGGACAGCATCAGGAAGACGTCGACACCGCCCGACACTCGCCCAAGCCAGACGTGATAGGTCACGACCAGCAGAATGGCGACGGCACGGAGGCCATCGATGTCAGCGCGATATCCCCAGCGGTCCGCGTCCATCGTCGGGGGCCCGACGCTGTCCGGACGGGCCGTCACCGAACCCACGACGACCTCACGCGAGATGGTTGTTCCACATCGACAGCGCTGAGCCGATGGCCATGTGCATGTCGAGATACTGGTAGGTGCCCAAGCGCCCGCCGAAGTGGACGTCTTGCTCACCCTTGGCGAGGTCGCGGTATGCCAGCAGCCCCGCACGGTCATCGGCCGTGTTCACCGGGTAATAGGGCTCGTCGGCACGGGTCGCGAAGCGCGAGTACTCCCGCACGATCACGGTCTTGTCTGTCGGGTACCGATCGGCGCGCTCCGGGTGGAAGTGCTTGAACTCATGTATCCGCGTGTAGGGCGCGTCAGCGTCGGCGTAGTTCATGACACTCGTGCCCTGGAAGTCGGGAATGTCGAGGACGTCCTGCTCGAAGTCGAGCGTGCGCCACGACAACTCTCCCTCGGTGTAGTCGAAGTACCGGTCCACGGGACCGGTGTAGACGATCGGCGTCTGCCCGACGGTCGCCTTCTTGTTCAGCGGCTGCGACTCGTCGAAGAAGTCCGTGTTCAGCTTCACCTCGATGTTCGGGTGGTCGGCCATGCGCTCGAGCCACGCGGTGTAGCCGTCGACCGGGAGGCCTTCCCAGGTGTCGTTGAAGTAACGGTTGTCGTAGGTGTAGCGGACCGGCAGGCGCGAAATGATCTCCGCCGGCAACTCCTTCGGATCGGTCTGCCACTGCTTCGCGGTGTAGTCCCGGATGAACGCCTCGTACAGCGGGCGCCCGATGAGCCCGATGGCACGCTCCTCGAGGTTGTTAGCCTGCTTCGGGTCGAACTCGCCGGCGAGCTCCTGGATGAGGTCCCGCGCCTCCCCGGGCGTGTAGGCAGCCTGGAAGAACTGGTTGATCGTGCCGAGATTGATCGGAAGCGGGTAGACGACGCCCTTGTGCGTCGTGTAGACGCGGTGGACGTAGTTCGTGAACTGCGTGAAGCGGTTGACGTACTCCCACACGGTCGCATTCGAGGTGTGGAACAGGTGCGCCCCGTACCTGTGCACCTCGATGCCGGTCGTCGGCTCGTTCTCGGTGTATGCGTTGCCGCCGATGTGGTGACGGCGGTCGATGACGGTCACCTTGCGACCGGATGCTGCGGCGCGCTCGGCGATGGTGAGGCCGAAGAAGCCGGAGCCGACGATGAGGAGGTCCATGGGGGCGAACGCTTTCGTTTCGGGTCAAGGAAGAAGCCTGTCAGCCCCCTAGGGGGCATCGTGCGATTCTACGCGAGCCTCCCCGCCGGCCTGGGGAAAGCATGGGAGGGGGCGAAGAGGGCGTCAGCTACGATGTCTCACTGGTGTCATTCGAGAAGGTGGATCACGATGCTCCAGGAATGGTACGTCGCGTTACCTCCGTTCTTCGTCGCAGCCGCGGCGATGCTCTTGCCTGGCCTCGCCGTCCTGATCGCCGGATGGGGCACCTCGCGCATCTCTCTGTTTTTCGTCGCACCGGCTGTGTCGACGGCACTGCTTGCCATCTCCGCGACCGTCGGCCCCGTCGTCGGACTCGCCTGGTCGCCGGTTCCGCTCGCTCTCCTCACGCTGTTGGCCGCGACCGTCGCGTTCGCGCTTCGTCGTTGGGTAGGCCCGCAGGACCTCGCACCACTCGGCGTGTGGCGAACGGTCGCACCTATTGCCGCCTTCGCCCTTGCCATGGTTGTCGTTAGCGGTCAGCTCGTGTGGGCGTTCGGGCGCCCCGAGAACATCTCACAGACGTTTGATGCGATCGTTCACCTCAACACGGCGGCGTACGCCATCGATACAGCCGACGCCTCGGCGTTCCACATCGGGGCCACGTCCGATATCCCGTTCTACCCGAACGCCTGGCACAGTCTCGTCTCGCTCGCGGCGCTGTCTACGGGGGTCACCACGCCCATCGCGGTGAGCGCCGCGAACATCGTCATCGGCGCGATCGCGTGGCCGGCCTCGTGCGTAGCTCTCGCGGGCGCGGTTTTCCGCGGCCGTACCGCCGCCCTCGTCTCGGCGGCAGCTCTCGCCACCGGATTCGGTGCGTTCCCGATGCTGCTGTTCTTCTTCGGCGTCCTCTACCCGAACATCTCCGCGTATGCGGTGCTACCCGCCGGCGTGGCCGTCGTCATCTGGCTCCTACGAGCCAACTCAGGTCGGGATGTCGTGCGGTGGTCGGTGCTGCTCCTCGTGCTCTGCGCGGGGATCGGCCTCGCGCACCCGAATGCCTTTCTCGCGCTCTTCGCGTTCGGGGCGGTGCTCGCGATTGCCGAACTCGCGAGGCGGACCATGGCAGACCCCGCTCGACGGACCTGGGTGCTGAACGGGACCCTCGTGGTCGCGATCCTGGTGGTCGGCGCGGGCCTCTGGCGATTCTCGCGGACGAACTACGAGATGTCGCGCTGGGGCCCGTGGCAGAGCACCGCGCAGGCAGCCGGAGAGGCACTCCTCTTGTCGCCTCGCGCGTATCCGGTCACGGTGACGGTCTCCGTCCTGGTGATCGTGGGTCTCATCACGATCGTCCGACGCCCGGGGCTCTACTCGATCGCGCTGCCCTACGTCGTCGCGGGATTCATGTTCGTCCTGGTCTCAGGCACCAGCGGGAACAACTTCTTGCGTGAGATGGTCACCAACCCTTGGTACAACGACTCGTTCCGCCTCGCGGCACTTTTGCCGATCGCTGGCATCCCGGTCGCGACTCTAGGCGCGCTTGTCATCGTCACCGAGGCCGGACGTCTCCTGTCACGGTGGCGAGCCCCGCTCTCGGTGTCGGTGATCGCAGCTTTCGTCGCGACCGTCGCGATCTTTTCCGTCGGCGCCGGACCGAACGTGCTGAGCGTCGCGGCCAGCACACGATCCGCCCACACGATGGACTCGACGTCCCCACTCCTCACGATCGAAGAGCAGTCCCTGCTCGAGCGCTTGGACGAGACGACCCCAGCGGATGCGCTCATCGCCGGGAGCCCCTGGACGGGAACTTCGCTCGCCTACGCCATCGCCGACCGCGAGGTGCTCGAAAAACACGTCTTCGGCTCGCGCGGCGCCGATGAGACCTATCTGGACGAGAACCTCCGCAACATCGATTCCGATCCGCTCGTCTGCGATGCCATCGACGCACTCGGCGTCGATTACGTCCTCGACTTCGGCGCACAGAACGTTTGGAACAACCCCGCGGCCTCGGTCGACCGAGAGGGCATCCAGGACCTCCCACCGACGGCGTCCCTCGAACTGATCGACTCCGAAGGTCCCGATGCGAAGCTCTATCGTGTCGTCGGGTGCGACCGATGAACGATACCCGCCCCGTCGCGATCGCCTACGACTGTCTGTACCCGTACACCACCGGCGGCGGTGAACGGCAGTATCGCGCGTTCGCCGAGGCCATGGTGAGCCGTGGTGAATCCGTCGAGTACCTCACCGCGCGGCAGTGGGATGAAGCGCACGCCCCGGGAGAGTCCTTCGGCGTTCGAGCGGTCACGCCCGAATTGGCCCTGTACGACGCGTCCGGCGTTCGCCGCAGCGCCGCTGCGGCCCGCTTCGCGGTAGGGCTCTTCCGATCGCTACGCCGCCGGTCATATTCCGCTGTGCTCGTGAGCGGTCTGCCCGTACTCAACGTCTTCGCTGCTCGTTTGGCCCTGCTGGGCTCCGGAACTCCCCTAGCGGTCGACTACCTCGAGGTCTGGGGCAGGCGCCAGTGGATCGACTACGCCGGACCACTCATGGGCAATGTCGCGTGGACCCTGCAGCGGCTGGCTATCGCGGTGACACCCATCGCCACCTGCCACTCGCAATTGAGCGCGAACCGCCTCCGCGCAGAGGGGTTCCGCGGTGAGCTCCTCCTCAGCCCGGGCCTTATCGATGATCACGCCGGCGATTCGTCGCCTGCGCCGGCGACCGTCGCAGACCCTCCGTTCGTTCTCTACGCAGGGCGTCACATCGCCGATAAACGCGTCGAAGCACTCCCCGCGGCGGTGGCGATGGCCCGCCGAACCGTTCCCGACCTCAGACTCGTGATCCTCGGCGATGGGCCACATAGTGCCATCGTCGATCAGGCGATCCGTTCCGCCGAGGCTGCGGCGTGGACCGACCGACCCGGGTTCGTCTCGGCGGAATCGCTCCGAGAGCTCATGGCCTCCGCAGCCGTCCTAGTCAACCCTTCCCGCCGCGAAGGCTACGGTCTCGTCGTCGTCGAGGCCGCTGCGTCCGGCACCCCCGTCGTCCTCGTCTCTGATCCTTCGAACGCGGCTACCGAGCTCGTCACGCCCGGCGTCAATGGCGCCATCGCCCCTGATATCGACCCGGCTTCGCTGGGCCAGGCGATCGCGACCGTTCTGGAAGGCGGGGCCGCCCTCCGAGAGCGCACGCGTGAGTGGTACGCCGACGCCGTGCAGACCCGTACGATCGGGCGTACCGTGGATGGGATTCTCGCGGCGTTCGACCGCGCCCGAAAGAAAACCCGCGGGGCGCGCTCAGCCTCCGCGCAGGAAGGATGTCTGTGAACGACCAGCCCGCGATCGAGCTGACGATTCTGATGCCGTGCCTCAACGAGGCCGAGACCCTTGAGGTCTGCATTCGCAAGGCGCAGGGATTCCTCGCCCGCACCGGCATCAGCGGCGAAGTGCTGATATCCGATAATGGCAGCACCGACGGATCCCAGGAGATCGCGACCCGACTCGGCGCCCGGGTGTCTAGCGCGCCCCGCCGCGGTTACGGGGCCGCGCTGATCAACGGCATCGAGACAGCTCGCGGCCGCTACATAATCATGGGCGATGCCGACGACAGCTACGACTTCGAGAACCTCGAACCCTTCGTTGAGCGGCTCCGCGGTGGCGCCGACCTCGTGATGGGCAACCGGTTCGCCGGTGGCATCGCGCCGGGCGCGATGCCACCCCTCCACAAGTACCTGGGCAACCCCGTGCTCTCCACGATCGGGCAGCTCTTCTTCCGGCCGAACGTGCGCGACTTCCATTGTGGTCTGCGCGGATTCAACCGCGATCGCATCCGAGACCTCGCCCTGCAGACGACAGGCATGGAGTTCGCGTCCGAGATGGTCGTGAAGGCGTCCCTGTCGAAGTACCGCATCGAAGAGGTTCCCACCACACTGAAGAAGGACGGCAGGTCGCGTCCTCCGCACCTGCGCAGCTGGCACGACGGATGGCGCCACCTCAGGTTCTTGCTGCTGTTCGCCCCGCGCTGGCTCTTCGTCTACCCAGGCCTTGTCGCGTTCTTCCTCGGGGCCATCACCGTCGCGGTTCTCGCCTTCGGGGGGATCGAGGTGGCAGGCATCGGGTTCGATGTCACAACGATGGTGTACGCCAGCGCGCTGGCGGTGCTCGGTTATCAGTCTCTCCTCTTCTTCTGGCTCACCAAGCTGTACGCGACCCAGGAGGGCTTCCTGCCGACCAGTGCCCGTTATCGCGCGGTCGTGGCCAAATGGTCGGCCGAGCGCGGCCTGCTCATCGGTGTCGGCATCTTCCTGCTCGGTGTTGTGATCGGCATCGTGCAGGTGGTTCGATGGGGCAGCATCGACTTCGGCACGCAGGATGCGGCGCAGGCGGTCCGCATTGCAATCCCCAGCGCTCTGGGCATCATTCTCGGGTTCCAGACGGTCATGATGAGCTTCTTCTCGGGCGTGCTCACGACTCCGCGCCGCGAGCAGAGCCCCGAAGCCGTCATCGAGAGCTGAACCGTGCGCGTCCTGGTCGATCTCCTCGGCTACACCGGTGGCCGAGGGGGCACCGAGACATACGTGCGCGAGCTGCTCCCCCGACTCCACGCACGGCTCCCGGAAGCCAGCTTCATCGCGTTGACCGGCCGTGACGGAACCGCCGGAGTGACAGCGTTCTTCCCCGGACCAGTCGAGACAATCCGCTGGGTGGGCCGCGGGCGAGCCGCGTGGGCCGCAGGCGAGGTTTTGGCCGTCAATCGCGCCGCACGGCGCCTCCGTGCCGATTTGATCTGGTCACCAGCGAACTTCGGTCCCTTGACTCGTGGAAAAGTCGGCCGGATCGTCTCGATACACGATGTGATCTATCACGAAGTTCGCGGTTCGGGCGTCGCAGGGATGGCGCGAGCCGTTACCGCATGGCTTATGACGCGAACCGCTAGCACCGCGGACCGAGTACTGACGGTATCGGATGCTGCAGCACACGGCATCGCCAGACACCTGGGCATTCCGCGGACCCGGATCAGCGTGGTACACAACGGCAGTGCTGAACCCCGCACCATTGAGGACCCTTGGGAGCATCTGAAGCCGCTCGGTATCGACGCGAGTCGCCCGCTGCTGTTGAGCGCTGGTAATCGCATGCCGCATAAGAACTTCATCGGGTTGCTCGACGCGCTCGCGGCGCTCGCACCCGATCGGCGGCCCCGCGCCGTCATCGTCGGTGGTGGACCGAACGACCCCCTCGTGCCGGCCGTTGCGGAGCGCAGCCTCGTCGCCGACGTCGTGCTTCCTGGCTGGGTTTCGGAAGACCAGCTCGCGTCGCTCTATTCCGCCGCGAACGTCTACGCATGCCCGTCCCTCACCGAAGGCTTCGGACTCCCCGTGGTCGACGCGCTGCGTGCGGGCTGCCTGGTCGTGGCCAACGACGCGCCCGTCCTGCACGAGGTGGGTGGCGAGCACGCGTTCTACGCCGATGCGACAGATCCAACGGCATTCGGCGCAGCGATCACCCGTGCGCTCGGCGTCGACCGCGCCACCGGCGACCGGCGTCGGGCGGAGGGGCGCGCGTGGGCCGAGCAATTCAGCTGGGACGCCGCGGCGGAGGCTGTCGCGGAGGTCTTGCGGTCCGCGCAGCACGCGGAGCGCTCTCGTGCGTGAGACCAGCAGCCTTCGGTCCCGTCTGTTCGGCTTCACGCTGATCCCGGCGATCGCCGCCGTCTCTCCGCTCGTGGTTCTACCCGCCGTGTCGCGGTCCGCGGGCGAGGACGGATGGGCGAGTGCGATCGCCGGAGAATCTGTGGGCACCTTCGCGGCCATCGCTGTCGCCTACGGCTGGACGACGGTCGGGCCTGCCGTCGTCGCAGGAACGACCGACAGCGTGCGTCGCGGCACGATCTACCGGGATGCGGTCGTGGTGCGGGTGGCCGTGTCGGTGATCGCCCTGCCGCTCCTGGTCGTCCTCTGCACAGTTATCGCGGCACCGGGGCATGCCCTCCTCGCCGCGCTGATGGGTCTCCAGGGAGCTTTGATCGGTCTCTCCTTCACGTGGTTCGCTGTGGGCGTCGGCGACCCGCGCTCCATCCTGTTCTACGACGCGATTCCGCGCCTGTGCGTCGCGGTGGCCGCGATGCTGGCGATCGTGAACGGTTTTCCCGTCGAGGTGTACCCGCTCACCGGGATCCTCGTGACGCTGATCGGAACCACGGCATACACCGTTCGTCTCCTGCGCCGGTACCCGGCGCCTTGGCCGGCGCTGCGCGATGTTCCCGGCCTCTTCCGCGTCGGCGCACCTGTCGCGCTGAACGATGGCGCACTCGGTGCCTATTCCTCTGTGCCCATGCCTCTGGTCAACACCATCGCGTCCGGGTCGGCCGCCGCGGGCTTCGCATCAGCGGACAAGCTGGCCAAGCTCGGTCAGTTCCTCCCTCTCACGCTCGCGAACGCCCTGCAGTCGTGGACTGCCGAGGTGCGTGGAGATGAGCGCGGAAAACGACTCAAGATCGCGCTCGCGATGCACGGCAGTTTCGGGCTGCTCGGCACTATCGTGCTCGGCCTCGCAGGTCCGCCGGTGACAGCGCTGTTCTTCGGCCAGCCCGCCGCCGCGGCAGTAGGAGTCTGCTTCGCCCTCGGGTTCGGATTCGCCATGTACTCGCTGCGGACGTCAATGACCCGTCATGTACTCTTTCCCGCGGCCGAACAGAAAAGCGTGATGTGGGCGACGTTGACAGCGACCGTCGTCGGCGTCCCGGCGATGTTGATCGGCGCGTCGCTGTGGGGCCCACTTGGCGTTGCGCTGGGTTATGCGGCCACGGAGACCATCTCGACAGCGCTTCTCGTACGGCGCACGAGCACAGCACTGGAACGATTGGTACGGGAGGAAGCACGATGACAGCGCACCCGAGCCCCCGAGTCGACATCATCATCCCCGTCCACGGCGGATGGGCATTCGTCGAGGCGTGCATTGCCGCTGCCCTCTCTCAGACGAGCCGGGCGAACGTCATCGTCGTCGATGACGCGTCGCCTGACGACACTCCGGAACGTATCGCCGCGGCCTACCCTCGGGTGCGCCTCATCCGCAATTCGCAGAACCTCGGCTTCGCTCGCAGCTGTAACGTCGGCATCGCTGCTGGCGAGAGCGAGTTGGTCATGCTGGTCAACAGCGACGTCGAGCTGGCCGAGAACGCCGTCGAAATGGCAGTCGCCACCTTCGACGCGCAGGGCTCGCGCGTCGGTAGCGCGAGTCCGCTCCTCGGCGCACCCGATGGCACCGTCGATTCGTTCGGGATCGTCGCCGACGTCACCGGCGCCGGTTTCGTTCGGTTCCACGGAGCGGATCGGGCCGCCACCGATCCGATTAGGCCCCGCCTTCTCGGCCCGTATGGGGCTGTCGCCGTCTATCGACGAGCGGCACTTGCGGAAGTCGGGGCCTTCGACGAGAACATCTTCATGTACGGCGAAGAACTCGACCTTGCGTACCGCCTGCGCGCGGCCGGGTGGCTCGCTGTCGCGATCCCCCACCAGCTCGGCGTGCATCTGGGGGGAGCCTCCGCGGGCCGCGAGTCTCATCGACAGCGCTACCTGTCAGGCTTCGCGCGCGGATACACCCTGCGGGTTTACGACGTGTTGCGGTCGCGACACACGCTGCGGGCACTAGCAACGGAAGCTCTTGTCTGCACCGCCCGGCTCTTCTTGCGACGTGACCTCGCCTCCCTCCGCGGTCGGATCGACGGGTGGAGGAGAGGCAAGGATGTCGCCAAGCGAGAGCTCCCACGAGACGGGATCGATTCGAGCATCGGCTTCGCACAGTCGATACGCATGCGCGAACCGGGTTACTGGCGTTCCACCTCGCCTCACGCCCAGCACACCCCTCCGGCGGGATCTCCACGGTAGGTCTGGCAGAATTGAGCATCATGAAGGGCATCATTCTCGCCGGTGGTTCGGGCACGCGGCTTCACCCGATCACTCTGGGTGTTTCCAAGCAGCTGATTCCCGTCTACGACAAACCGATGGTGTACTACCCGCTGTCGACGCTGATGCTCGCGGGCATCCGCGACATCCTCATCATCACGACACCGCATGATGCACCGTTCTTCGAGCGGCTGCTGGGCGACGGATCACAGTTCGGGATCTCGCTGACGTTCGCGCAGCAGCCGTCCCCCGACGGTCTGGCACAGGCATTCACGATCGGCGCGGACTTCATCGGCGACGACAAGGTGGCACTGGTCCTCGGTGACAACCTGCTCTACGGTCCAGGCCTTGGTTCGCAGCTCAAGCGCTACGCCGATGTCGACGGCGGCGCCGTCTTCGCGTACTGGGTGGGCGAACCGTCAGCGTACGGCGTCGTCGAGTTCGACGACGCCGGCCGTGCGGTGTCGCTCGAGGAGAAGCCGCGCGAGCCGAAGAGCAACTTCGCGGTGCCGGGCCTGTACTTCTACGACAACGATGTGATCGACATCGCCCGCGACCTCGAGCCCTCGCCCCGCGGCGAGTACGAGATCACCGACATCAACAGCGCCTACCTCGAGCGGGGAAAGCTGCAGGTCGAGGTCCTCCCCCGCGGAACCGCCTGGCTCGACACCGGTACCTTCGACCAGATGACCGACGCAGCCGACTACGTGCGCACGATGGAGCGGCGGACGGGTCTGCGCATCGGCGTTCCCGAAGAGGTGGCCTGGCGTCAGGGATTCCTCACCGACGACGAACTGCGCAACCGCGCCGCGAAGCTCGTGAAGTCCGGATACGGAACGTACCTGCTCGAGATCCTCGAGCGCGGTCGGTGACGTCCCGCCCCGCGTCGCCGGGCACCATCGTCCGGACGACAATCCGGCGCGCGGCCACGGTCGCCCGCTCGCGCGTGCGAGACATCCGGGGCTCTTGGTGGGGTGGGCCCGTCATCCGTCGTGTCGACCGTCTCTGGTGGGCGCGCATCATCAATCGTGCCGGCATCGTCGACCCGGTCACCGTTTCGGCTCAGCGACCCGGCCTGAGCCCGCGGGCCGCCGTCCGGCATTACGTCCGCCGGGGCTTCCGCGACGGCTTCGTACTGAACCCGCTGTTCTCGGAACAGATGGTATCGATGCAGCTCTCCGATGCGGGCAGAGTTCCGGCGCTGTACGCGTACCTGGTCAACGACCGTCGCCGGATCCGGACCAGCCTCTTGTGGGACGCCCCCGGCTACGCCGTCGCGCATCCCGAATCCTGCGATGACCCTGCCGGGCCGCTCGGTCATGCTTGGCGCAGCCTGCAAGCGGGGTCTGCCCTCGATTTCGGCTTCCCGGGCGGTCGGGGGGCGTCGCGCGCGGACCAGATCTCGACTCTCGCGAGCCGCGCTCTCTCGCCCGCCGGGCGCAGGTCGGCCGAGAGCGACCTGGACGACCTGGCATCCGCCCCCGTCGTGCTCTTGTGGCGCCTCGCTGGCCGCGAGCGCGATTTCAGTCTCACGATGGAGACGGCCGCGGAAGCGAGCCGCCGGATCGGCGCCCGCCTCGTACTCGCCGTTGGCGGAGAACGGCCGGATGCTTGGTTGCCGGCCGTCGCGGCCTCGACAGCTGCTTCCGGGGTGTCGGTCGTCGCCGACAGGCATGGACCTTCCGTCGTCGGCAGCGTCACGCGTCAGCTCGCTCGCGGGTCGCACCTGATCGTCCGCGGTCCCGGCGACGAGATCACGACAGACAGCGTCATCGCCCTTGCGGCGGCGGATGCCGGGATCACGTCACCGATCGTCCTCGACGTCGACGGCGTCGTCATCAACTGCGGTCTGGTGCGCCGCGGCGCGCGTCTGCACCCGCTGCTGCACGGCCATCCCGCCGAGGATGCGCGCCGGCTCGGACAGCGAGTGTCCGTCGACGGCGTCGCCGCGGCGACGTTCGCAGTGACCATCGGGAGCTCGAAGACTCCGGAGACGGCTCAAGTTCGCACGGACGCGTGGGTGATTTCCCCCGAGCGCCATCTGCCAGCCCATTCGCGCATCGAAGCGGCTCAAGGCATGGACGAAGACCTCGACCGACTCGTTGCCCGCATCGGCCTGAGGGCGGTCGATGACGGCGGCGCACGACTCGGGCGGCGCGCGCCCTCGGTTCGATCCGCGGCGCCCCGGTTGCGATGGGCACTCAAGACCGCTGCCCCAGCCGGTCTCGGTGCGGAGTGGTGGGGCGACACGCACTTTGCCCGCGGGCTCGCCGACGCGCTCCGACGCCTGGGACAGGACGTCGTCATCGATTCCATCGGCGCCCGGAATCGGCCGTCCCACCATCTCGATGACGTCGAAGTGGTCCTGCGCGGACCGGAGCGGATCGAGCCGCACCCGTCAGCGGTCTCACTGCTGTGGATCATCAGCCACCCCGACCACGTGACACGCGACGAGACCGCCGCATTCGACCACGTCTTCGCCGCCTCCGAGAAGTGGATCAGGTCGACGGCCGGAGCCCTGGGGCCGATCGAGCCGCTGCTGCAGTGCACGGACGTACACCGGTTCCATCCCACGGGCGCACCACGCACCGACCGGATCGTCTTCGTCGGCACCGCCCGCGGCATCCCTCGCCCGTCCGTCATCGAGCCGATCCGCGCCGGCTTCGAGGTCGACGTCTACGGCCCCGATTGGACCGGCTGGATCCCCGCGTCATCCGTCGTCGGGTCCGGGGTGCCGAACTCCGAGCTGCCCGCACTCTACGAGGGCGCGCGACTCGTTCTCAACGACCACTGGCCGGCGATGCAGGCATCCGGGTTCATCTCGAACCGACTCTTCGACGTGGTCGCCGCAGGCGGCCGTGCGATCAGCGACGACGTCGAGGGCATCGACGAGCTTTTCGGTGGCCAGGTCCGCACTTACCGGACGATTCCCGAGCTTCTCGCCCTGCTCCGGCAGGACCCGGAGCGTCTCTTCCCTTCCCGGGAGGCCGCAGAGGGGATCTCGACGCAGATACGCCAGCAGCACTCCTTCGACGCCCGAGCCGCGACGCTGCTCGAGACTGCGTTGCGCGGGCGCGACGGAATCGCGCCCAGCGGTCGGCGTTAGCGACGTCGCAGTGGCTGCAGCACCCGCCTGACACGTCGACGCCACGCCAAGGAGCGGTCGTAGATCGCCAGAAGCCGATCCTCTTGCTCGGGCCGGTGAAGCCGGGCGTACATCTTCAGGAAGTCGCGGAACGTTCCCCACTCAAATTCGCCTGCCCGGCGCAGGAACTCGATCTGCTCCATCGTCGACGCGGGCGGAAGTGTCACCGAGATCTGATCGAAGTTGTAATCCAGCGCGGTGTAGCTGACGGCCATGTAGTCGGGAGACGTCACCGTACGCGTGTGATACCCGGCCTCGCCCGCGACGTACGCAGGGACGCGCTCCAGGATGTGAGCCAGCCCGCCGTCGATGTACGCCTCCGCGCCGCCGAACTGGTCGTAGTCCCACGGCTGTTCCACGAGACGACGCAGCGATTCGGGGCGGGCGAAGAACATCGATCCGTATGGCGCGAGCGGCGTCCCTTCGTCGACCGGGACGCGCACGCCCATCTTCGCCATCAGTTCCAGGAATCCGGGCTTGTTCGCCCACCATCCGTGCCCCAGGGTGGGATGCCCGATGTGCACGACCGGAGGGAAAGCCATGCCTAGGCCCGGTTCGCGTTGGAAGAGCGCGACGAGGTTGGCGGTGTAGCCGGTCGAGAACAACAGGTTCTCGAACTGCTGCAGCTTGAAGTGACGTCCGACGTTGTCGGAGTCTTGGGGCGTCTTCTTGGAGTGCACCTTCACGACGAGGTCGTATCCCCCGTCGAGCAATTCGTCGCGGCAGCCGATCAGGAACGCTGCCTGATCTCGCCCGTTGTTCGACGGAAGGACCCGCACCTCGACCGAGCCCCGTTCGGTGCGCCGAGACAAGTGATCGCGAATGCCGCGAGCGCGCTCCTCCTCCGGAGTCGTGATCACCAAGTCGTACGCACCGGGGAGCGTGTCGATGCGGTCCATGATCTCGTCGGTCATCTCGGGGTAGTAGATGTGAGCCACCGCGAGGGTGCGAAGCGGGCGGGAGGCGTCGTAGGTTCCGTCATCCTGCTCCGCGAGCACCTCGAGCATGGCCGCGTCCGCATTCAGCGTCTGAGGCTCGACGTTGCGCGCGAGATCCTGGTAGATCAACTCCATCGGGTAGCCCCGGCGCTCGGCAGCCTCGAGGGTCCACCGGCCGATGACCGAGAGGCGATCCATGAACGGGGGCCATTGGAAGAACGGCCGCCGTTTCAGGGTCGGGCATCCCGCCTCGATGAGCTGCTGCGCGTAGAGCACGGCGTTGTTCTCGATCTTGTCGGTGAGGCTCGGGAAGGCTACCTCAGCGACGAAACCGAAGTCGACGAACTTCTCGGTGAAGACCGCCTCGTGCTTGGCGACGGCATCCGAGTAGCTGTCGAGGGACGGCAGATCGCGCCAGTACTGGGCCCATTCGTCCGAGAGGAACATGTCGCGCCGAACCGCCATCCAGTATGACTGGAGGTGGTAGGCGAGATACGAGTCGCCGGTGAAGGGGTTCGGCTCGACACGTGGGTGATCGGTCATTCCCCAGAAATGCAGGGGTCTCCGGTCCATACGCTCGAACAGCGGGCCGAAGTCGCCGATCGGTCCGAACCACGTGTCATTCGCGAGGACGACCTCGTCCCAATCATCGAGGCGATCGGACAGGTGTTCGAGACCCTCTTTGTAGCCGGTGATGTCGAAGCCGTGGTTCTCGCGCACGAGGATCTCATCGGCGACGGGCTCGAGCGCGTCGCGACCAGCATCGGTGAGGAGGCCGTTGACGACGACGAGGACGTGGTCGCAATGGGCGCGCAGCTGCTGGAGCGCATAAGGGATGTACGCCTCGACGTCTCCGCGACGGTCGTATACGACGTAGATCAGCGCGCGCTTGCCGCCTTCGGGGAACTCCGCGGCGGCGCGAGCCGGGAAGTTCACGAGCTCAGCAGTCTTCATTCCGAGTCCTCCCCGCGTCGCAGTCCCCGCGACAGCACGCGCCGCACGCGCGCCACGACACCGTAGCCGCGTCGCGCGAAGTAGTAGATCGGCAGCAGACGCCGCGCCACGCCGAAGTGGTTGAGCCGCAGGTACATGCGGAACAAGGCCACCGGCCCGCCGAACCCCATCGCGCCCGCCCCGTGCAGGAACCGGATCTGATCGATCGGGTAGCCACGAACCGACATCGACACCTGGTCGGTCTTGAACTGGATCGCGGTGTGGCTGATGCTCGCATGCTCGGGGGTCAGCACAGTACGCGCGTGGAACCCATCTTCGGCGGCAGCCAGCACGACGGTGCGCTCCTGGACATGCGCGAGCTCGCGATCACGCTTACCCCGACGGTAGTCGGCGTGCCGCCATCGCGGTTCGACCATTCTGCGAAGCGCATCGGGACGCGCGATCCACATGCCGCCATAGGGCGCGAGCGGCGAAACGGCGTCCACCGGCACACGGATGCCGAGCTTGTCCAGCAGACGCTGGGTCGGTGCTTCGAGGCCGGCCCAGCCGCGCCCCATCGTACCGAACCCGATGTGGACCATCGGCGGGAACACCAGCCCCAGGCCCGGCTCGTGAACGAACATCTGCAGGAGGTTGCGGGCATACCCGCGGCTGCCCAACAGGTTGTCGAGCTGATATCGCCGCGAGTAGCGGCGCAGATTCAGGGTCTTGCGAGGAGATGGCCGGTTGTGGAGCTTGATCACGATATCGTGCCCCCCATTAAGCAGCACGTCGCGACAGCCGACGAAGAAGTCGCTCATGTCACGGCCCGGGCCGGGCGGCACCACTCGCACTTCAAGCGAGCCGAAACCAAGATCGTCGAGCTCCTCCAGGCGGGCCTGCACCTGCGCCGCGGTCATGCCGTCGCCCGTGGTGACCAGGAGGTCATAGCCCGCGGGCACGTTCCGGATCGCCCGCAACACCTCGTCAAGCCCGACGAACTCGCTCGCGTGCAGGATGACGATGATGGCGAGGGAGTCCACCGCGTCGGTGTCGGGGCGCGCCTGCAGAGGAAGAACGTTGAGCATGCCCGCGTTCGTATTGAGCGCCTTCGGGGGAACCGATCGCGCCAGGCTCTGTCGGACGAGCCCGGTGGGGAAACCGCGCTCATCCAGACGGGTCAGCGTCTCGCGCCCGATCACCGCATGCTGGTCGAGGTAGGGAGGAAAGAGCCGGAACTGCGCTTTCCCCACGACCGGGCATCCGGCGCTCAACAGCGCGTGCGTGCTGAAGACGAGCGGGTCGCCGCTGCGGAAATCCGCTGCGGGAAAGGCGAAATCGACTACCAGACCGGCCTCGCGCAACACGCGTGGGAGGATGTACTCGGCGTCGTGCGGGCGCTCCTCCGCATGCGAGCCCCAAAACTCTTCGAGGGCTGCAGTACTCAACGCCTCGTCGCGCAGCACGGTCCACACCCATGGTGCGCTTAGCAGCGGGAATCCCTCGCCGGGGAAGGACTCCGGCTGGTGGCCGTGTGAGTTCTCGACCAGCTGCCAGGCCGCGCAGGGAACTTCGGACATGCGGTCGATCACTGCGGAGAAATCCGAGACGGGACCGAACCACGAGTCACCGCTCAAGATGACCTCGTCGACGGGCCCCGACTCGTCGGTGCGCTGTCGGATCGCGTCACGGTAGTCGATCGGCTGGAACACCGACGCCGCCGTCTCTGCGATCGAGTCACAGATCGCGCGGAGACGCTCACGTTCGGCTACGCCCAGCGCGTCAGGGACGATGACGACCATGTCGTCCACCAGAGTCCGGAGCGCCGAGAGAGCGTGGATGACATGGTCGTCCACGACGGCGCGCGGGCCCTCGATGGCGTACACCATTCGGCGTCGTACGCGCTCTGCCGGTTCATCCATGTCGGCGGACGGCTCCCTTCGCGCCGCGGTATGCGGCCGATGAATTCTATCGAGCGAGCATGAGCCTTCTAGGCGCGTTCCCTCAGCCCGCAGGTGTAGGCAGGTAGCCTGGAGGGCGTGTCCACGCTTCTTGTCACCGGCGGCGCCGGGTTCATCGGTTCGAACTTCGTTCACCACGTCATCGACCACACCGACCACACGGTGATCGTGCTCGACAAGCTCACCTATGCGGGCAACGCCGCATCTCTTGCGGGCCTTCCCGAAGACCGGGTGCGCCTCGTTCAGGGCGACATCGCCGACGCGGCGCTCGTCGACGAGCTGTTCGGCCAGGTCGACGCCGTCGTGCACTACGCGGCCGAGTCGCACAACGACAACTCGCTCCACGACCCACGGCCGTTCCTCGACACGAACATCATCGGCACCTACACGCTGCTTGAGGCCGCGCGGAAGCATGACAAGCGGTTCCACCACATCTCCACCGACGAGGTGTACGGCGACCTCGAGCTCGACGACCCGGCTCGGTTCACCGAGAACACCCCCTACAACCCCTCTTCGCCCTACAGCAGCACGAAGGCCGGCTCGGACCTTCTCGTGCGTGCATGGGTGCGGTCGTTCGGGGTGAAGGCGACCATCAGCAACTGTTCGAACAACTACGGGCCGTATCAGCACGTCGAGAAGTTCATCCCCCGCCAGATCACGAACGTCCTGCGCGGCATCCGACCCAAGCTCTACGGCACGGGCGAGAACGTGCGCGACTGGATCCACGCCGACGACCATTCCTCCGCGGTGCTGACCATCCTCGACAAGGGCATCATCGGCGAGACGTATCTCATCGGCGCCGACGGCGAGAAGGACAACAAGACCGTCGTCGAGCTGATCCTCGCCCTCACCGGCAACCCGACCGACGCGTACGACCACGTCACCGACCGCCCCGGGCACGACCTCCGCTACGCCATCGACTCCACCAAGCTCCGCACCGAGCTCGGCTGGACGCCCCGGTACGACGATTTCGAGGCGGGTCTCAAGGCGACCATCGACTGGTATCGCGACAACGAGGACTGGTGGGCGCCCGCGAAGGACGGCGTCGAAGCCTTCTACGCCTCGAAGGGGCAGTGACCCGTGGCCATCGAGTTCGGCAAGACGCTCACGGTCACCGAGACCCCCATCCCCGGGCTCATCGTCCTCGACCTCCCGGTGCACGGCGACTCACGCGGCTGGTTCAAGGAGAACTGGCAGCGCGAGAAGATGACCGCTTCCGGCATCGATCTGCCCGATTTCGGGCCTGTGCAGAACAACATCTCGTTCAACGACGCCGTCGGCACGACCCGCGGCATCCACGCCGAGCCCTGGGACAAGTACGTCTCGGTCGCCACCGGTCGGATCTTCGGCGCCTGGGTCGATCTCCGCGAAGGCCCGACGTTCGGCGCGGCCTACACGACCGAACTCGACCCCTCACGCGCGATCTTCGTCCCGCGCGGCGTCGGCAACTCCTATCAGACGCTCGAGCCCGACACCGC
The DNA here is from genome assembly GCF_052921305.1 of Microbacterium sp. F1-18. NCBI lineage: Bacteria > Bacillati > Actinomycetota > Actinomycetes > Micrococcales > Microbacteriaceae > Microbacterium > Microbacterium sp. F1-18. The sequence continues at coordinate 494,320 of NZ_JBREVD010000003.1, forward strand.
GTACACATACCTCGTGAACGACCATTGGTCGCCCGATGCGACCTACACGTTCCTGAACCTCGCCGACGAGACCGCCGCGATCAAGTGGCCGATCCCCCTCGACCAGGTCGAGATCAGCGCGAAGGACAAGAACCACCCGCGACTTGCAGACGTGGTTCCGATGCCGCCCAAGCGCATCCTGGTGACGGGCGCGAACGGGCAGCTCGGCCGCGCACTGCGCGCCGAGTTCGGTGATCATCCGTGGATGGAGTACGCGAGCCGGGACGAGCTCGACCTGACCTCGCCGGATCTCGCCTCCGCGCGCCGGTGGCGCGACTACAGCACGATCATCAACGCGGCCGCGTACACCAAGGTCGACCTCGCCGAGACCCCCGAGGGCCGCGTCGACGCCTGGGCGGCGAACGTCACCGCGGTCGCCGCGCTGGCGCGCATCGCGACGGCGAACGGCATCACCCTCGTCCATGTCTCGAGCGACTACGTGTTCGACGGCACGAAGGACGGCGCGTACACCGAGAACGACCCCGTGTCGCCGCTCGGCGTGTACGGGCAGACGAAGGCGGCCGGGGATGCCGTCGTGTCCGTCGTCCCCCGGCACTACATCATCCGCACCAGCTGGGTCATCGGCGACGGAAACAACTTCGTCCGCACGATGACCTCTCTTGCCGACCGCGGCATCGATCCCAAGGTCGTCGACGACCAGATCGGACGCCTGACGTTCACGGACGACATCGCCCGTGGTATCCGGCACCTCATCGAGGGCACGGCCGATTACGGCACGTACAATCTCAGCTCGGCAGGCACGGCATCGAGCTGGCTCGACGTAGCACGGGATGTGTTCGCGCAGACCGGGCATAATGCCGGCCGCGTCAGCGGGGTGAGCACGGAGGAGTACTTCGCGGGAGCAGGGCACCCCGTATCACCGAGGCCACGTAACAGCGAACTGGATCTGTCTGCACTGGAGGCGAGCGGGTTCTCACCCCCCGCAGGTGCCGACGCCCTCCGCGCATACCTCAAATCGTGACACTGCGCTGCGCGACAGCCGGCCCGGTGCCACGGCCTCAGGCAAGGACCCGAGCATGCGGCTGAGCGCGCTCGTCCCCGGGCCGGTCAAGCGGATGTGGAGAAGCAGCGCGGTCAGGTACCTGGTCGTGGGTGGCGTGGCCTTCCTTTTCGACTTCGGGCTGCTGTTCGTCCTCCACGACCTGGTCCACATCGACCTGGTCATCGCTACGCCGGTCGCCTTCTTCACGAGCTTCGCGCTGACGTTTGTGATGCAACGGTCGATAACGTTCCAGACCGGCGCGGGATGGCGATCGAGTGCCGTCAAGTACACCGCACTCGTCGTTTTCAACGCCTTCGCCACCACCGCGATCGTCACCGGCATCGACGCTCTCGGATGGCCGTGGGCCGTGGGGAAAGGGATCGCGGTCGCGTCGACAACGGTGTGGAACTACTTCGGCTACCGCTACTGGATCTTTCCGGCGGCCCGCAGCGAGTAGCGTCGACGCGCGCTCACTCGGTGGGCGCGTCCCGAGGCCAATCGCCGTGGACCTCTGAGCCTGCCGCCCCGGAATCGAATCGCGCTTTCAACTCGTCGAGGTCAGTTCGAAGGATCGCGGACTCCTCCGCGAGGCGACGGATCTCGTCTTCGGCGCGGGAGAGCTCCCACGAGAGGTGGAGCGCGACTCCGACGAGCAGCACGATAGAGAGGGCGAAGATGAGGTTCGCCGGCACCTCGACACCCAGTACGTCGGTCAACTGCAAGAGCAGCCCGGGGAACACGGAGATGACGAGGAGAGCGAGACCGATGATCAGCCAAAGGGTGGCGTACTTCTCGCGAAGCTGACGTTTCAGCAGAAGGCCGATGATGATCGCGAGGACCACGATCGCAAATGCGATCCCTGCCGCGATGATCATGACGCGGCTTCCAGGGGTTTAGCGGGCCCGCGCATCAACGCAAGGCTGAGGGCGAACACCGATCGCGTCAGGTACACCGTGGCACCGAACGGATTCTGACTCGGCCGACCGAAAGCCCGCGGCCGCATTGCAACCGGCACCTGCGTGACCGTCAATCCCGCGTGCAACGCATTCACCAGCGAGTCGACCGTGTCGCCGAGGTACTCGGCGGGGTAATACCGGACGTACTGGTCGATCGCGACCTCGTTAGCGGCACGGAAGCCACTCGTCACGTCCGTGAGAGTGGTCTTCGCCACCCGGGATAGAACCCCGGCGAGCAGCTTCATCGCCCACCGACGTGGCCCCCTCGCGGAGTAGTCGCCGACGTCAGCGAACCTCGCCCCGATCGAGATGTCGGCCTCGTCGAGCCCAGCGAGCACGGCGGCGATATCGCGCGGGTTGTGCTGACCATCGGCATCGACCTGAATCGCTCGCTGGAAGCCATGGCGCTGCGCATAGGTGAACCCGGCGCGCATCGCCCCACCCACTCCCATGTTGAAGGGGAGAGTCATCACGGTCGCGCCGGCTGCGCGGGCACGGATGCCGGTGCCATCGCTCGAACCGTCATCGACGACGAGGACGTGGTAATCGCGGCTCGCCGTTAGAACCTCCGCTACGGTGTTCCCGACGTTCTCGGCCTCGTTCCACGCCGGAACGATCACGAGCGTCTTGGGCGACTCTTCAGACATCCTCATCATGATATCGCGGGCGTCTGATCGCTTTCGAACGAGGGGCACACGGGTCATTGCTCGCCCCGGACGGCGTAGATCAACATGACGCCCGGCCCCTGCTCTATGCGCTCGATGAGATCGAGACATCCTTGGTCGAGGGGTGCTTGGGTGAGCACATACGAGACGTGTTCCGCGGCGAACCGATTGCAGGAATCGAACGTCATCTGAATCTGGTCAGGTGCCGGGTTGCGTGGGGCCGGCTCGCCCTCGCCCGGAACCCACGAGAGGGTGGCCAGACGGTTCCAAGCTTGCTCCGACACACCGGTCGGATCGATTGCGTCCCACATCTCGGAGGCCGGGGACCCTTGGACGCCGTTGTAGGACTGGACTCCGGACTCGACGAGCATCATCGTCGTAACGAGCGACGTGTTGATGCCTACCCACACGCCGGGGTCCCGTGCGTCGATTTGCTCGATACGCTGCACGGTCTCGGTTTGGCGCAGGTCGAGCACTCCCACGTACACCGGGTTGACGAGCCCCGATTGCGCCAGGGTCAGCACGAGAAGACCAGTCGCCGCTGTGAGGAAGCGTCCCGAGGCCATGAGCCAGACGATGAGCACGAACGCCGCGGCGAATATCGCCAGCAGCGCCAAATCACGCCGTGCGATGGCATCCACGGATCCCGTGATGTCGACCGCTCGCCATGCAACCACGCCTACCGACCCAGCCGCGAGCGTCGTTGCGACCAGCTTCACCCACAGCGGAGGCACGAGGCCGCGAGACCGCGCATCGTCAAACCGCATGGCGGTGAGCACGACCAGCACGACGCTGACGACGCCGAAACCGATCCGCATCCGCGCGTTCGTCGTCCTGTCGAGAAAGAGCAGATGCGCGAGAGGGTCCCAGCCAGGCACGAGAAGGTAGCCGAGCATCAGGACGAGCGCGCAGATCGTCGCGATCGCCAGGGTGTCCAGCACTGCGCCGTTCTTGCGGCGAACCCAGACCAGCCAGCCCAGCACTACTACGAGAAATACGCCGGGAAGGAAGAACGTGGAGGCCTCGGAGGAGTTCACGCTCAGCGGCGCACCCTGGGTGCGTTCGAGAGCGAAGGACGAGAACGCGGAGAACAACTGGGATATCTCATTCACACCGGCCTGCCCGACCTGCTGAAGCCGCTCCCCCGGATAAAGGGTCGAGGTGAACGCCTGGATCGTCTGCAGTCGCGTGAGGATCCAGACCACCATCACCAGTCCGCCGACGAGACCGGCCACCAGGACGGGTGAAACGTCGACCAGTCGTTGTGGGAAGCGAGGCCGACCGACGTCGCGGGCCATCACAGCCCCCACACCGAAAGCGGCCGCCACGAGCGTCACGGGAACGATGAACGGAACGTAGATCCCCATCGCCAATGCCGGTGTGAGGTAGGCCACGAGCGCGGCGAGTATCCACACGGGGCCACGCTTCCGTGATCGCAACGACCAGATGATCGCCGACATGACCAGCATCGCCCACAAGGCGGGGTACAGCGTGAGCGAGAGGTACCACCACTGGAAGAAGGGCGCGAAGAAGAAGCCCACCGCCAGAGCCAAGCTCGTCAACGGGCGCCGCGGAAGGAGGGTGACCGCGAACAGGTATGTGGCCGCGATGACGCCGAGGCCTGGGAACCACCATCGGAATGCCATCGCCTGGTCAAGCGGAAGGAAGAAGAAGCCGAGCAAGTGAGGCCGAAAGGCAGTCGACCAGTCGGCGTTCGGCAGGTCGTTCTGCACGGTCGCGTCCATGCCGCCGGGGAAGGTCTCGTTCTCAATCGGAAGTGACTGCTCGACCTGCGAGATTACCCAGCTGGACTGAACGAACCACTCGTCGCTACGTATCTCGCGCGGTTCGCCGGCGACGAGACGGGGATCGTCTCCGCTAGACACCATCGAGTGGAGGACGCCGGTCGAACTACCCGTCACACCGAAGGCGACCAGAACCACGAACACGCCCGCGAGCAATGCCAACGGCAAAGCCAACACGCGACGAGATGGGAGGCCGTCTGCCGTGGGGGCGATCCAGCGCTCCCATCTTCCGTCGTCTCTGCGGTTACGGGTGACAAGTGCGCGGGGGTCTGGATCTCCCGGGGATGAGAACATTCGTGCTGCTTCTGTTCGTACGCGGCCAGGAATCAACCGATCCTACCGCGCCTTCACGGGGCGCGCCCCGGTCAGGGCACCAGGACGCTGTGGCAGCCGAGCGACGAATTGTTGCCGGGACCCTGGTTGATCGCATAGCTGCAAACCTGGTGCCGTCCAGGCTTGAGTTCCAGCGTGAGATCGATCCCATGCGCATTCCCAAACCCGGGGTAGGCCCGCGCCACATCGGGACGCGCGACGGCGGCCGTCGCGACGGCGAAGCCGACGCCATCAACGTAGACATGAACCTGGAGCGATGCCGACGTATCCGGATCGATCGTCCAGCCGCGCAGACGAACCCCTCCGGCTTCGACAGTCACGTCCGTACCGCCGAAGGGCGAGTGGTTCTCGATCACCACCGATTCGCAACCAAGAAGTTGATTCGTGCCGGGGCCGACATTGATGGCGTACGCGCAGATCCGGTGGGATCCAGGATCGAGCTCGAAAGTCTGATCGATACCGTGATCGGCCCCGTAACCAGGATAGGCCCGTGCGATGTCCGCTCGCGTGACATCGGCTCTTCCGACGACGGCCGTTCCGTCGATGTACGTGTGGATCGTAAGCGAGTCCCGCGTATCCGGATCGATGGCCCATCCGCGCATGCGAACCGATTCTCCTGTCACCGTCGTATCGATGCCGCCGAACGCCTGACCCGCGCGCACCTCCAGATTTCGGCACCCGAGCGTCGAGTTCTGCCCCCAACCGACGTTGATACCGTAGACGCACACGGTGGATGACCCCGCGGGCGCGCTGACGAACTCGTCGAACCCGCTCCGGCGGTTCGCGCTCGGATAGAGCTTCAGAACGTCGTCTCGGACCACGGTCGTCTGGATGGCGCGCCCCGAGTTCCCGCGGTACACGTGAACAGTCATCGGTTCGGTGGTGTTGGGGTCCACAGCCCACCCGCGTACGCGGAAGCCGCCCGGCACCGGATAGAGGTCATCGACCATACCCTGCGGGTCGGCGCTCCGAGTGACCTCCACCGTCTGACAACCGAGAAGCTTGTTCATACCGAGACCGACGTTGATTCCGTAGGTGCACACCTGGTGGCTGCCGACGGAAGTGGGAATGGACACGTCGATGCCGTGGTTCGGCCCGAACCCCGGGAACACCGCGGCAACATCCGGCCGTGGTCGGTCCGCCTTATGGACCGACCCCTGACCGTCGATGTAAACGTGGATGTCCAGCGAGTCCCGGGTGTCGGTGTCGAGCGTCCAGCCGGTGATGCGCACGCCTCCGACCAACGCCTCGACCGTCGTGCCCCCGTAGGGCGAAGCGGTCTCGACCTCGACCGTTTGGCAGTCGAAGGCCGTGTCCGATCCTCTGCCCACGTTGCGTACCGTGACGCAGATCTCGGTCGTACCCCCGACGACCTCGAAGTCCGCGCGCATGCCGTGATTGGGCCCGTAGCCGGGATGAGCCGCCGCGACGTCGGGACGCGGATCGTCCGCGCGGAACTCTCCGAGACGAGCGCCGTTCGCCGAGACGACGACGGTAAGGGCCGCCGCCGGGTCGCTCGGATCGAGGGTCCATCCGCGGATTCCGACAATTCCCCGGGAGACTTCGACATTGAAGCCACCGAAGGGGCTCTCGTTATCGGCCTGCGTCGACCCGAACCAGTCGGTGTAGAGCCGCCAGAAGTTGCGGTTTCCGTATGAGGAGCAGGTGTCTCCCGTGCCATACAGGTTGTTGAGCGCGGCCTGGTTGGGCACGTACGGCGTGTAGATGTAGAGACCGGCGGTGGCCTGGTTCTCGATGTAGACCCGCTGCGTCCCGCAGTTGTTGTACGGGTGGTACAGGATGTTGTTCCACCGGCCAGCCTGGTAGCCGAAGTCCTGCGGGAAAGCCTTGTAGATCTTGTACTGCCGGGCCGCGTAGTACACCTGGTAGAAGAAGCCCAGCGTCGCCGAATCACACGGAGCCGTGTCAGGGCACCCCTGCCCGGTAGCTGCTGCGTAAGCGCGCGCTGTCGGAGCGTTCCAGGTGACCAGAGACTGCTCCTTCTCGAGCAGCACCAGGATGACCTTCTGGCTGATGCCGCACGAGCGGGCGACGCGATCGATGATCGTCGACGCGCTCTCGTTGCCGCGACCCTCGTACCCGTTGCAGTAGCGGTCGGACGGGCGGTTGTCGGTGTTCTGCCGGTAGTCCTTCAGACACGTGAAACCCGAGGCGCACGACCGCACCTGACGCTCCATGAATGCCTGGATCTCGGGCGATCCCATCGCATTCGAGTCGTAGAAGGCGGCGTCGCTGATGATGTTGCCGGGGTTGAAGTCCGATCCCGATGCGGCCGCGGCAGCCGGAGCCGGAGCGATCGACGACGACAACGCCACCGGCGCCGCGACGAGCAGCGCGATAGCGCACACCCATGCGGCGAGGACCGCGACGGACGAGCGGATGCTGCGACGCGCGCTCACTGGCTCGACTCGACGCTCGAGTCGGCGGAACGCGCCCGCGTCGACGAGGACTCGTACCGCACATCGAACCGCGTTGCCGCGGAGTCGGACGCGACGTCGGCCGACATGAGGCCGCAGTACGTCACACCGTTACCGGCCGTGCTGGTGATGGTGGCCACCCCGACGCCGTCGACGCGGAGCGTGCAGGTGCCGTCATCCTCGCTGACGCCCGGGACCATCGCCGTCACCTCGAGGGTCGCACCCCGCTGCTCGGCGGTGATGATGAGGACCTCACCGTTGTAGGGGGTGTCCACTTCGACCGTTTCCGTCGGAACCGGCACGTCGGGGGTCGCGGCGTCGTCCGGAGTCGGCGTCGGTGTCGGCTCGGGAGTCGGGCTCTCAAGGGTCGCCGTCGGAGTCGGAGTCATCGCGCCACCCACGGGGGTGGCGCAAGCGCTCAAGGCCAGCATCCCGACAACGAGGCCGCCGAAGAGGCGGAAGCTCGTCGCGGTCACCGAGGTCGTGGTTCTGCGCGCACGGGGAGAGGTCACGCTTTTATTGTGCGGCCAGCGCCGCGTTCACACAGCATCCACGCCGATTCGTCATCCGTCCGTTACGGCGGCGCTCAGCGCGACATCCGGCGGCGCAGGCGACGTAGCCGCGACCAGATCGGCTGGTGCGCATCGATCTCGGCTCGGATGACAGCCCGCTGATCTCGCTGTTCGCGCCGCAACGACTCGACCTCGCTCCGCAGCTCCGCGACGATGCGACGTTCCATGGCTCCCAGGTAGAGCGGCAGGCCGGCACCGTTCTCCGCCACCCAGGAGCGGAGCTCACGGTCGCGCACGATCATGTCGTCACGGTCGTGGAGATGCTCCAACGCGAACATACTGTTCCCCTCGGCACCCGACGCCCCCGGACGCTGAGTCCAGAAGGCCAGCGGCTCTCCCCCGATGAAGCCGAGCGTCCCCACAGCAAGGACGCGGAGGTAGAACTCCCAGTCCTCGACGGCTTCGAGCGACTCGTCGTAGGGACCGACCTGTTCGTGAAGCGCGCGACGGTAGAGCAACGAGATGGGGACAGCGCGGTTGACCTCGAGCAGATCGATGAAGCGCAGCGCCGTCAGATCGGCCCAGAACGGCACGCGTCCCGTCTCGACCCACCGCCCCGCGCGCTTCTGCTCGTAGACGATCGCGGTCGCGACGCCGACCCCGGAGTCGTTCGGGTGGTCGTCGAGAAAAGCGACGGTGCGCTCGAGGAACTCCGGAGCCCAGAGGTCGTCATCGTCGTGGATGACGACGAACTCGGTGTCGAGAGCCTCCACGCCGGTGTTCGCCGCGGCGCATCGGCCGCCCGGGGCCCGCGAGTCGAGGACCGTCACGGTGTCGACGGCGGCGGACGCCGACACCACGGCGTCGACGGCGGTCCGGTCGCTGCCGTCGTTGACCACGACGATCCGTCGGTCGCCGAAGGTCTGGGCGGCGACGTCGGCGAGGGCCCGAGCGAGGAACTCGGGCCGGTCGGCCGTGCGGATGACGACTCCTACGCGTGCGGGCATGTGTCCACCCTAGGAGGGAAGATCTACCGACAGCTCACAGCTCGGCGTGGAGCGCCCACACGCGCTCTGCGTGATCGCGCCACGAGAACGCTCGGCCGCGGTCGCCGGCGCGCACAGCCCACCGGTGCAGCTCGTCCGGCGACGACAACACCTCTCCCGCAGCATCCCGCAGCTCGTCGAACGGCGCGACGCGCGCGCCGTCGAGCAGCACCTCGTGATGCACGGGTGAGTCGCACGCGACGACGGGAACGCCCAGCACCATCGCCTCGACCGCGCGCCAGGGGAACCCCGACCCGTCGGAGAGCGCGATCAGCAGCACGGCCGCGTCGAGGACGGCAGCTCGGTCGGCGGCATCGAGCCGGCCGGGAACGATGACGCGGTCGCGGTCGATCCCGGCCCCGGCGATCGCGCTCGCCACTTCGGCCGGCTCGTCGAACACGACGACGCTGGAGGTCTGCTCCCCCGCGATCGAGGCCAGCACGGCGCGCAGCTGCTCCTCGGTGCCGCCGGCGACGACGGCCACACGATCGGGCACGCCCAGCTCGCGCCGCCGCCCGACCGCGTCGGTCGGGACGCGGAAGTCCCCGGGCGCGGCGCCGGGGATGACCCGGATCCGGCCACTGAGCTTGGGCGCGATCTCGGCGAGACGGTGCGCGGTGGCGTGCGCGGGGACCACGACGGCATCCGCATGCTTCTCAGCGCGCTTGAGCAGCGCTCGATGGGCGAGCAGCGTCGCCCGGGGGAACAGTGCGGGCGTGTCCCAGACGGCGAGGTCCCAGACGGTGACCACGGTCTGCTCGTTGTCGTGCGCTCGATCGTGCTTGACGAGCGGGGCCAGCAACGTGGGGGCGTGTAAGAGACCGCCCGCGACGCCTCCCGAGATGCCCATCGGCCACGAGGCCAGCAGGCCCGTTCGAGGGAACGGCGCCCGGATGGTCTGGGCGACACCGCTGAGCGCGGAGGCGGCATCCACGGCATCCGACGGGACGACGGCGGCTACCTCGCATCGCGCCGGCGCGGTCTCGATGAGCGCGCGCGCCACCTCGAGGGATGCCTCGGCGGAGTCGGCGTCGACGACGTCGGTCAGTTGGTCGAGGACGACACGGAGGACGGTGGCCATCGCTCAGCCCTCCGGCGCCGGGGTCGGGGTCTGCGGGTGGAGCGCATCCTGCACCATCTGCCGGACGAGAGCCCAATCGGGGTCGGCCTCCTCGATGCCGTTCTCGGGAGTCAGCTCGATCGTGGTGACCGGCTGCTCCTTGGCCTTCATCGCGATGTCGGCGAGGAACGGCAGGAGGTCGGCGGGGATGTCGGTCTGCACGAGTACCTGCCCGGCGTCGGCGATCTCGGTGAACCGATCGAGCACGTTCTGCGGCGTCATCTGGGCGAGGATCGCCTGCTGCAGCTCGCGCTGGCGGCGCATCCGGTCGAAGTCGCTCGTCGTGTAGCGCGAGCGGGCGTACCACTGGGCGGTGTCGCCGTCCATGTGCTGCTGTCCGGCCTCGATCCACCCCTCGGCCCAGTCCTCGGCGCTCTGGCCCTCGTAGCGCGGGCCGCCGCCCTTGGGCAGGCGCTCGACGACGTTGATGTCGACACCGCCGAGGGCATCGACGAGGTCGGCGAAGCCCTTCATGTCGATGAAGACGTAGTACGGGATGGTGATGCCCAGGATTCCCTCGACGGCGTCCTTGGTCGCCTCGACGCCCGGCGACGACCCGTCGCCTCGGGCGTCGGGGTACATCGCGTCGCCATCGCGACAGATCTCGACCTCGGTCTGCAGCTGGTTGATGCCGCTGCTCCACCCGCAGTTCGGATCGACACGGCCCTCGTGGACGTCGGGGTATAGGTCGTGCATCGGTCCCGGCGCGAACGGGAAATGCCCCATGTCGCGCGGCACACCGGTGATCGTCGTCGCCCCCGTCTCGGCGTTGACCGAGACGACGGAGATCGAGTCGAACCGCATCGAGTCGCGCCCCTCACCGCTGTCGGCGCCGAGCAGGAGGACGTTGTAGTACCCGTCCGACGGCGGAACGCTGGGTCCGCTCGCCCCGAAGACGGTGCTGAGGGTCTCGCGCACCGAGTTGACCCGGTCGAAGGTCCAGGCTGCCGCGGACGTCGATGCGACGGCGAGGAGGATCGCGAGGAGCGGCACGCCGATGCGGGCGACCGTGCCGGCGCGGACGAGCTTCACCAGGCGCAGCGTGTCGATGGTGAGCACGATCCACAGCACCGCATAGAACGCGATGACCGCCTGGACGATCAGGAGGACGAACCAGTTGGTCGCCAGCGACAGCAGGAGGGGGCGCCAGAGCAGCCCGGTCAGCACGGTCAGCAGTGCGAGGACCCACATGGTGATCGTGGCCGCGAGACCGAAACGCCCGAGGCGCCGGTTGCCCGCGAGTACCTGGGCCGACCCGGGCAGCACGAAGTTGAGCACGACGAGCCACCAGCCGCGTCGTCCCATCACCTCGGGCGACGACGTATCGGGATGCCGGAGGGGACGCTCCTCGATCAGGCTCGAGGAACGCGGCCGGGCGGAGCTTCGCGGCGGTGCGCCGACGCTCACAGGGATTCCTTCAGGCGGCGGTTCTTCTCTTCGACCTGCTGCTCGAGCCCGCGCGCGTACTCCTCGAGCCGGTCGGCGAGCGCCGGATCAGCGGCCCCGATGATGCGCGCGGCGAGGAGGCCGGCGTTCTTCGCTCCGTTGATCGAGACGGTGGCGACGGGGATGCCGCCGGGCATCTGCACGATGCTCAACAGGGAGTCGAGCCCGTCGAGGGTTGCGAGCTGGACGGGAACCCCCACGACAGGGAGGGGCGTCAGCGATGCGAGCATGCCCGGGAGGTGCGCTGCTCCTCCGGCTCCCGCGATGATGACGCGCAGCCCGCGCCCGCGTGCCTCACGGCCGTAACGCAGCAGCTTGTCGGGCGTGCGGTGGGCCGAGACGACCTCGACCTCGTGCGCGATGCCCAGGTCGGTCAGTGCCTGCGATGCGTCGCTCATGACGCGCCAATCGGAGTCCGAACCCATGACGACTCCGACCAGCGGAGCGTCCGACGAATGCAGCGGCGAGGATGTCACCGACCCAGGTTAGGCGGGCCACCTGAGGAATCCCCGGAGCGGCGCGGTACCCGGTGATGCTCAGTCGTCGAAGTGCGCGGCCACCACGCGGGCGTCGCCCACGACGGCGTCGAGGTCGTCGCCCGAGAGGTTCACGTGACCGACCTTGCGTCCCGGCCGCGGCGCCTTGCCGTACGTGTGCACCTTCGCGCCCGGGTGGGCCTCGAGAGCGGCGGGGATGCGCGCGGCGAGCGAGTCGGAGACGGGGCCGCCCAGGATGTTGATCATGACCGACCACGGCGCGCGCGGCGACGTGTCGCCGAGCGGAAGGTCGAGCACTGCGCGCAGGTGCTGCTCGAACTGTCCGGTCACGGCGCCGTCCTGGCTCCAGTGACCGCTGTTGTGCGGCCGCATCGCGAGCTCGTTGACGAGCAGACGGTCGTCTGCCGTCTCGAAGAGCTCGACGGCGAGCATGCCCGTCACACCCAGCCCCTCCGCGATCGAGACGCCGATGCTCTCGGCGACCTCGACCAGGCGCCGGCCCGCCCGCGGCGCCGGAGCGATGACCTCGGCGCACACGCCGTCGCGCTGCACGGTCTCCACCACGGGGTACGAACGCCACGCCCCCGAGGGCCGGCGTGCGACCTGCTGAGCGAGCTCGCGCGTGAACTCCACGAGCTCTTCGACGAGGAGCTGTCCGCCGGGTTCGAGCGCGTCGAGCCAGTCGGCCGCCTCCTCGGCGGCGCGCACGACGCGCACGCCTTTGCCGTCGTAACCGCCGCGCGGGGTCTTCACGACAGCACGCCCGCCGTTGTCGTCGAGGAACGCCTGCAGACCGGCGGCATCCGAGATCGCGGCCCACTCGGGCTGCGGCATGTCGAGCTCGGCGAGGCGAGCGCGCATACGCAGCTTGTCCTGCGCGTAGAAGAGCGCGTCGGGGCCGGGGTGCACGGCCACGCCCTCGTCGACGAGGGCACGCAGAACGTCCTGCGGCACGTGCTCGTGGTCGAAGGTGATGACGTCGACGTCGCGGGCGAATGACCGGACCGTCTCGAGGTCGCGATAGTCACCCGTCGACGTCGCCGCGATGGCGGCGGACATCCCGGGCTCCTCGGCCAGCACCCGCACGTCGATTCCCAGCTCGACGGCCGGCGCGATCATCATGCGGGCCAGCTGTCCTCCGCCGACGATTCCTACTCGCAACGACATGGCGCCTCCTCCGGTTTCGGATCCATCATCGCGCACAGCGGGCCACGCGACCGCACGTGCGATCGGACTCGGACGGGCTCAGGATTCGGAACCGATGACCGGCATGCTGTGCGAGTCGCGATGCGCGAGGATCTGGCTGACCTCGACCTGGTCCGCGAGCACCTCGTGGACGAGCGCGACAGCCGGGATGCTGCGCAGCCGCATCGAGGGGTCGACGCCGTTCGAGAGCGTCAGGGTTCCCGTGCCGTTCAGTCGCTGCAGCGGGCCGCGCGACTCATCGATGCCGTAGCCGCGGATGTGGCTGAGCTCGGACCGGCGACGCACGATGAGTCCCGAGGTCTCGATGACCCGGCGCGTCGTGATCGTGTACGAATGCGCGAGCCAGCGCAGGAACGGCAGCACGACGAGCAGCACGACCACCAGCCCCGCGGCCGACCAGAGCATGACATCCGTGAACGGCGCGGGGAGGTTGTCGGTGAAGTACCCCGTGACACCCGCGACGACGATGAGCAGAAGCGCAGGCCACAACAGCGGCCCGGCGTGCGGGCGCAGCCGGGCGACGCGCAGCTCGGGCGCGGCGGCACCGAGCGCGGGCGCGACGGGTCGGCCGAACGAGGCTGCGGGCTGTGTCACAGCACCATCATGACCCGCCGGTACGACAACGCGACGACGGCACGCCCGGATGCCGCGAGGCCTCAGCCGACTCCGCGGACGTGAACGACGTCACCGGCGCCGACGACGCTTTCGACCGACCCTGTCCGCACGACCAGACGCCCATCCTCGTCGAGGCGCTCCGCCGTTCCCGTCAACGTCTCGCCGCCGGGCAGCGAGACGACGACGTCCTCGCCGATCGTGACGCACGCCGCCGCGACGCGCTCGCGCAGCGCGTCGTCTGCGCCCGACACCGCGAGGTGGGCGATGTGGTCGCGCAGACCGGAGAGGAAGTCCGCCAGCAGCCGATCCTCGTCGGCCGAGGCACCCAGCGCGGTGAACGACGTCGCGGTCGCGACCGGCAGATCGACCTCGGCCATGGTCGTGTTGACTCCGGCACCGAGGATCACGTCCCCCGCCTCACCCGGGAGGACTTCGGCGAGGATGCCGCTGATCTTCCGGCCGTCGACCAGCACGTCGTTCGGCCATTTGACGCCCACGCGCCGACCGTGCAGCTGGGCGGCGACCGCGTCGCTCATCGCGAGACCGGCGACGAGCGGGATCCAGCCGCGCAAGCGGACCGGCACGGCCCCGACGCGCAGCAGCACCGAGATCGCGAGGGCGGTGCCGGCCGGAGCGGTCCAGCTGCGATCGAGCCGGCCCCTCCCGGCGCGCTGGTCGGTCGTCACGACGACGGAGAGATGCGGGTGGGCATCGGGATCGGCCTCGACGTCGCGACGGAAGTGGGCGTTGGTCGAATCGGTGTGCTCCACGACGTGCAGGCGGGGCGATACCGCGGCCGCACGGGGATAGCCGTTCTCGGGGATCGTCATGGCGTCACCCTACGATGCCGGATCGGCGCGAGGCGAGGGGTTGCGTCCGAGGGTTTCCACAGGTGATCACCGCCGTCGTTGTGGGCGTGCTCCAACGGCTGCGGGGCAGCGCTGGATAGGGTGGAACGCGTGACCGACCAGCCCGACCTGTCCACGACCGCCGGCAAGATCGCCGACCTCCGCGCGCGCTACCAGTCGGCCGTCGTCGACGCCGAGAACACGGCACGCGAGAAGCAGCACAAGAAGGGCAAGCTCACCGCGCGCGAGCGTATCGAGATGCTCGTCGATCCGGGGTCGTTCGTCGAGCTCGACGAGTACGTGCGGCATCGCACCACCGCGTTCGGCATGGACCGCTCCCGCCCGTACGGCGATTCCGTCGTCTCCGGGGTGGGCACGATCCACGGACGCACGGTCGCGGTCTACTCGCAGGACTTCACCACGTTCGGCGGCTCGCTCGGCGAGTCGGCAGGCGAGAAGATCATCAAGGTCATGGAGCTCGCCCTCCGCGGCGGGATGCCGATCATCGGCATCCTCGACTCCGGCGGCGCCCGCATCCAGGAGGGCGTCGTGGCGCTCGGCAAGTACGGCGAGATCTTCCGCCTGAACACCGCCGCATCCGGCGTCATCCCGCAGATCTCGCTCATCATGGGCCCGGCCGCCGGCGGCGCGGTGTACTCCCCCGCCCTCACCGACTTCGTGATCATGGTCGACAAGACGAGCCAGATGTTCGTCACCGGCCCCGATGTCATCAAGACGGTGACGGGCGAGGACGTCGGCATGGAGGAGCTCGGTGGCGCCCACACCCACAACACGCGTTCGGGTGTCGCGCACTACCTCGCCGAGGACGAGGACGACGCGATCGACTACGCGCGCTCGCTCCTGAGCTTCCTGCCCGACAACAACATGTCGGACGCCCCGGTCTACGAGACCGGTTTCGAGTGGGAGACCACCGACGACGACCGCACCCTGAACACCGTCATCCCCGACTCCCCGAACCAGCCCTACGACATCCACCAGGTGATCGCCGGCATCGTCGACGAGGGCGACTTCCTCGAGGTGCAGCCGCTGTTCGCGCCGAACATCGTCGTCGGCTTCGGCCGGGTGGAAGGCCGCACCGTCGGCATCATCGCCAACCAGCCCTCGCAGATGGCGGGCACGCTGAACATCGACGCCGGCGAGAAGGCGAGCCGGTTCGTGCGCTTCTGCGACGCCTTCTCGGTGCCGATCGTCACTCTCGTCGACGTCCCGGGCTACCTCCCCGGCACCGACCAGGAGTGGACCGGCGTCATCCGCCGCGGCGCCAAGCTGCTCTATGCCTACGCCGAGGCGACGGTCCCCCTCGTCACGGTGATCTTGCGCAAGGCCTACGGCGGCGCGTACATCGTGATGGGGTCGAAGCAGCTGGGCGCCGACGTCAACGTGGCCTGGCCCACGGCGGAGATCGCCGTGATGGGCGGGCAGGGTGCGGTGAACATCCTCTACCGCGGTGAGATCAAGCGCGCCGAAGAGGCGGGCGAGGATGTCGCCGCCGTCCGATCGCGCCTGGCATCCGAGTACACCTACAACGTGGCTTCCCCGTTCCTCGCAGCCGAACGCGGCGAGCTCGACGGCATCATCGAGCCCGCGCAGACCCGCGTGTACATCGCCAAGTCGCTGCGCGCGCTGCGCGGCAAGCGGGCCGAGCTGCCCGCGAAGAAGCACGGGAACATCCCGCTGTGACCGGGCCGGATGACGCTCGTGACGAGGCGGCGCGCGAGGAGCGGCCCCTCCGCATCGACGTGCGCCGCGGCAACCCGACGCCCGAAGAGCTCGCCGCGCTCATCGCCGTCGTGAGCGAGTCGTACGCCCAGGAGGCGGCCGAGGCCGTCGCCCCGGAGCCGACGCCCGAATCGGCGTGGCGTCGCTCGGCGCGCGCGCTGCGGACCCCGCTGCGCCGCGGTTTCGGCTGGGGCAGGTTCACCGGCTGACGGCTCGCTCGGGGCGGTTCGCTCCCGAGCGATTTTGTCCCCCGAAATACCTACAGACAGATCTGGCACATTGCCACAGACTGGATCTGCTGGAACGCTACTGCGTTCGGTCACCTGAGCCTCGTGCCGGTGACTGCTGCGAGTCGGTTTTCGGGTAACCACTCGCATGGCGAGGGGCGGGCGGCTTCGCCGCCCCTCGCCCCCAGCACCCCGTCGGCATCAGAGGCGCGGGCGAGGCCGCGCGATCTCGCGCCAGAGGTCGACCGTCTCGTCGGAACCGTCGTCGTGACGTGATCGGCCGACCACCGTGACCGCCGTATCGGGATGCGTCGACGTGCGGATGTAGAGGCGCTCCGACCGCACGCCGTCGAGCACGTCGGCGAGCTCGGCTCGAATGGCGGCGAGTTCGCGTTCATCGAGCCCATCGAGCCCGCCCTCGTCGAGGAAGGTGACGTGAGAGCCCGAGCGTCGGACGTCCTCGAGGACGCGTCTCACCGCATCGTCCAGCAGGCGGGGCCCGCGCAGCTCATCACGCAAACGTCCCTCGGCGAGCCGGGCTTGGAGCCGTTCGTCATCGTCGAGGTCGCCATCGGCTTTGATGGTCCGCGAGAGCACCGGGCCCGCGACGGCGAGCGCTCGCTGGACGCGAACGCGTCTCTCCCGCCGGCGCCCTTCCTGCGTCGCGAGCCACTCGGACGCCTCGCGTTGAAGGGCCGTCAGTTGCGCGGTCTCGACGGCGGCTCGGTCGATCAGCAGCACGATGATCTGCGCACCGCCCACCCAGAGGGCGGAACCGACGGCGCCGAGCGACAGAGTCGGCTCGGGACCGATCCAGATGACCGACTGCAGGAACAGCATCGCGATCCCCGACCAGGCCACGATCGACCGCCGCCGGACGACGAGGATCGCCATCAGCGCCCCGAGACCGCCGAGGCTCCAGGTTGCGAAGGGCTGCAGCCGCCCGGCCTCGCCTGCGGCCCACCACGTGGCGGACGGGATCACGATCGTCACGGCGAAGGCGAGCAGCGCGATCCACAGGGGCAGCGGCGCCGGGCGGCTCATCCCCGCCGTCACCGCGCTCAACGCCGGGACGTCGGCGGCGGGCCGCGACGGAACGCCCATCGGCCGCGCGGGCCAGAAGATGCACAGCCCGGTGACGGCGAGGTACACCACGAGGTTGAGGACCAGCACGACCGGCACGTCGACGGGGCGGGTCCAGAACATGCCGCCCACCGCGAGATACGCGGTGAACGCGACGCCGAGCGCTGAGAGCACCCAACGGACCGAACGGTTCATGGGCGCTCCCGCCAGCTGATCGACACGGTCGTTCCGGTCGCGCCGGATTCGACCGTGGCCACTCCTGCCACCGCGGCGACGCGCGCGATGATCGACGCGCGGATGCCGAGGCGGTCTTCGGCGACGCGAGACGCCTCGAAACCGGGACCGTCATCGCTCACTGCGATGCCCAGCCCGGTGGCGTCGGCTCGGAACGAGACGCGCAGGTTCGCCGCAGCGGCGTGTTCGACCGAGTTGGTGACGGCCTGCGCGGCCGCGAGCTGCAGCGCACGCGCGACGCGACCCGGAACCGCCACGGCGTCGGGGCCGATGTCGTGGGTGACGGCGGTCGCCGGATGCAGCCTCCGCACGCTCGCTTCGAGCTCGGCACCGAGAGCGGGGGCCGACACCGGCGCGTCCGGGCCCTCCCCCGCCTCCTGGTCGACGTTCGCAAGACGGGTGAGGGCGTCACGAGCCATCGATACCGCGAGGGTGCGCTCCCGGTCGGTCTCGGCCCGTTCGGCCGCGATGAGGGCCGCCAGCACACTGTCGTGCATGAGCGCTGCCACAGCGACCCGCTCCTTCTCCACCGCGTCGGCGGCCGCCGCCTGCGCGAAGGAGCGCACGGCCCCCTCCCGCCCGCTGTCGATGCTGGCGGCGAGAGAGCGGAGGATCCATCCCACGACGATCAGGACACTGGCGAGGATGATGGCGAACGCGGAGTCCAGCGCCACATCGAGCACGGTGGCGGGCGTGAGTGGCAGCAAGGTCAGCCGCATGGTGCCGTAGAGCAGCGGCAGCAGGAACGCCCAGACGATCTGTCCCGCGAGCGGCATGCAGAACACGGCCGCGACGGTGCCGACGTTGATGAGGAACCACAGCCAGGGTTGCTCGTCGACCGTCGTGCCGGTTCCGGCTGCGAGCGGCCAGAGGAGCGTCGCGATCGGGAAGACGCCCGCGAAGATCCCCGCGAAGACGCGGACACCCCGGGAGGTGAGGAGGGAGATGCACATCATCAGGAGCGAGCCGAGGACGACGACCAGCAGAATCGTGTTCCAGGTCGGGTTTCCCGCCGGCGCGCTGAGCGCGCCCACGAGCGCCTGGATGCCGATGACCGAGCTTCCCGCGCCGACGACGATTCCCAGGATGCGGTCGATGCGCGACTGGGTGAACCGCTGCGTCTGAGCCAGAGCTTCACGGAACTCCGCGGGCCGGCGGGGACGGGGGACTCCGGTGTCAGGGGGGTCAGCGGACATCGGAGGCTTCGGCGACGAGACCGTCTTCCATCGCACGGCGGAGGAGGTCGACCTTGGTGGGTGCGGGGCGGCCGACCTCGACGTATTTCACCCGCACGCGGGTGATGTTCTCCTTCGCGGTGGAATAGGCGATCCCCAGGCGTTCGGCCACGGCCTTCAGCGGAAGGCCCGCCGCATAGAGCCGCAGCACGTCGCGCTCGCGCGCGGAGAGCTGAGCGTCGGCGAACGCCCGGTCGCCGTCGACGGCGCTGGCCCACTCGACGTTGTCGAGGTGCTCGCCGCGCGCCACCGTCCGGATCGCCGCGACGACGTCATCGGCGCGCGCTGATTTGCTGATGACGCCGAGCGCTCCGGCGGCGAGCGCCTCGCGCACGGCGGCCGGCCGGTCGGCGACGCTGTGGATGATGACCTGCGATCCGTCCCACACGAGCTGCGCGACGTTCTCGGAGACGGTGGCGCCGTCGCCGAGCATGAGGTCGAGGACGACGACATCCGCCGGTGCCTCGCCGGTCTCTTTGCGCCAGCGCAAGTACTCGGCGACGGTGCTGCCCGTGAAGACGACGTCGCCGACGGACGCGCGGGAACAGGCGGCAGCGAGCCCGAGTCGGACCGACTCGTGATCGTCGATGAGTGCCACCCGTGTCATGCGCTCAGCCTAGGACAGCGGACCCTCGTCGGTGAGTACCGCGACCGCCTCGACGTGGTGCGAGTTGGGGAACAGATCGAGCCCCTGCAGCGACACGGGCGCATAGCCCCCGGCGCGGAGCATGCCGAGGTCGCGCGCGAGGGCGACGGGATCGCACGCGACGTAGACGAGGGTCGCGGGGCGCAACCGCAGCAGCGAGTCGACGACCTCGCGGCCGGCCCCCGCCCGCGGCGGATCGAGGAGCGTGACCCCGGCGCGCATCCGAGCACGCTCGGCGCTCGAGGCCGCCTGCTCCGTCTGGGCGAGCCAGCGGTCGACGCGACCGGTCTCCGCGCGCGCGCCGACCCACTCGGCGAGGTTCTCACCGGCATGGTCGGTGGCACGCGGATCGGACTCGACGCTCGTGATCCGGGTGGCGGGGCCGCCGAGCTCCGCGACGGCGGCCGCGAGCAGCCCCACGCCGCCGTACAGATCGAGGTGCCACGCCTCGGGATCCACCGCGTCGCGTCCTGCCGCGCGCAGCCCCTCGTGCACGGCGTTCCGCAGAGCAGCCGGCGCGAGACGGTGGACCTGCCAGAAGCCCCCCGCGTCGACCCGGAACTCGCGGTCGCCGACCCGCTCGATCACCGTCTCGCGCAGAGCCGGGTCCACGACCGGGCGGGGGCCGCCCCGACCACGACGGCGGGGGGTCTCGGGCCGCGGCAGCGCGCGCACCCGCCCATCGGAGGGCTGCACCAGGTCGAGACGACCGGGAGCCGCCGAGCGGCCGCGCGACACCGCGTCAGCGATCGCGGGCGTCGCCAGGGGCAGCTCGTCGACCTCGACGACGCGATGCGATCGGGCCGCGAAAGGACCGATGCGCCCCTCGTCGTCGACGTGGAGGCTGACGCGCGTGCGCCATCCGGTGCCGTCGGCGGTCTCGTCGGCACCCGCGGCGGCCACCACGACGTCGCTGTCGACACCGCCGAAGCGCTGCAGGGCGTCGCGCAGGACCCGCTGCTTGAGCTCGCGCTGGTGCGTGAGCTCGATGTGGCCGAAGTCCGCCCCGCCGGGCCGGTTCTCCGGTGCGGTGCCGATGTCGGCCGGCGCCCAGACATGGGACCTCCGGTGCGGCGACGCCTCGAGCACCTCGAGAGCTTCGGCCCGCCAGAACGAGGACTTCGCGGTGTCGGTCAGCCGTGCCCGCACCCTTTCTCCGGGGATCGCGTCGGGGACGAACACGACGCGCCCCTCGTGACGGGCGACGAAGACGCCGCCATGGGCGACGTCGGTGACGTCGAGATCGAGAAGGTCGCCGGACTGCATCCCACGATGCTCGCACACACGCGCCCACGGGTAGCGTGAACGGCATGCGCGTGTGCCTCGCCTCGACCTCCCCCGCCCGACTCATGCTGCTGCGACAGGCCGGCATCGAACCGTCGACACGTGCGCCCGAGGTCGACGAGGAGGCTGTCGTCGCCGCGCTCGAATCAGCGGAGGGCCGGGTTCTGCCGCCCGAGGAGCACGTTCTGCTGCTCGCGCGGCGCAAGGCCGCCGACGTCGTCGCGGCTCTCCTGCGCGACGAGCCCGAGTTCGACGGCATCGTCATCGGCGGTGACTCGATGTTCGCCTTCGACGGCGAGGTGCTCGGCAAGCCCCTGCTCCCGACGGTCGCGACCGAGCGGTGGGAGCGGATGCGCGGGGGCACCGGCATCCTCCACTCCGGTCACTCCGTGTTCCGGGTTCGTCCGGGCGCCGCTCCGCGTGAGGCTCACGCGGTCGCCGAGGCCGCGGTGACCTTCGCCGACGACATCTCCGCGGACGAGATCGCGGCTTACGTCGCCACCGGCGAGCCGTTGCAGGTCGCGGGCGCCTTCACCGTCGACAGTCTCGGCGGCGCCTTCATCACGCGGGTCGAGGGCGATCCCTCGACCGTGGTGGGGATGTCGCTGTCGACGCTGCGCCGCCTCGTCGGCGAGCTCGATGTGGCCTGGCCAGACCTGTGGACCACGCCCCGCGCGTCGTGACCGAGACGCCACGTTGGTAGGCATCCGCCCACGTTCAGTCGATCACTTTGTGCGAGTGATCCAAAAGAGGAGCGCCTGGGCTCGCTAGGCTGGCATTCATGCCTGAGATCGCCAAGGTCCTGATCGCGAACCGCGGCGAGATCGCCGTCCGAATCGTGCGCGCCGCCCGAGACAGTGGGAAGGCGTCGGTCGCCGTCTACGCCGACCAGGATCGCGATGCGCTCCACGCTCGCCTCGCCGACGAGGCGTACGCCCTCGAGGGATCCACGAGTGCCGAGACCTACCTCTCCATCGAGAAGATCCTCTCCGTCGCCCGCCGCTCCGGTGCCGACGCCGTGCACCCCGGCTACGGCTTCCTCGCCGAGAACGCCGAGTTCGCGCGTGCCGTCATCGGCGCCGGCCTCACCTGGATCGGCCCGACACCCGAAGCCATCGAGGCTCTCGGCGACAAGGTGACCGCGCGCCACGTGGCCGAGAAGGTGGGCGCTCCCCTCGCCCCGGGCACTCCGGGGCCGGTGGGCGGCGCCGACGAGGTCATCGCCTTCGCGAACGAGTACGGTCTGCCGATCGCCATCAAAGCCGCCTACGGCGGCGGCGGGCGGGGGCTCAAGGTCGCGCGCGAGCTCGACGAGGTCGCCGAGCTCTTCGAGTCGGCCACCCGCGAGGCCATCGCGTCGTTCGGTCGCGGCGAGTGCTTCGTCGAGAAGTACCTCGACAAGCCGCGCCACGTCGAGACCCAGTGCCTCGCCGACGCGGCCGGCAACGTCGTCGTCGTCTCCACGCGCGACTGCTCGCTGCAGCGACGCCACCAGAAGCTCGTCGAAGAGGCACCCGCCCCCTTCCTCACCGCCGAGCAGAACGACATCCTCTACTCCGCCTCGAAGGCCATCCTGCGCGAGGTCGGCTACGTCGGCGCGGGAACCTGCGAGTTCCTCATCGGCGCCGACGGCACGATCTCGTTCCTCGAGGTCAACACCCGACTGCAGGTCGAGCACCCGGTGTCCGAAGAGGTCACCGGCATCGACCTCGTCCGCGAGCAGTTCCGCATCGCCGAAGGCGGCACGCTCGACTACGACGACCCGGCCCCCGTCGGGCACTCCATCGAGTTCCGCATCAACGGCGAGGACCCCGGGCGCAACTTCCTGCCCCAGCCCGGCCGCATCCACGTCTTCAAGACGTTCGGCGGCCCCGGCATCCGTCTCGACTCCGGCGTGACCGCGGGCGACTCGGTCTCGGGCGCGTTCGACTCGATGCTCGGCAAGATCATCGTCACCGGGCGCACCCGCGAGGAAGCCCTCGAGCGCTCGCGACGCGCGCTCGACGAGTTCGAGGTCGCCGGCATGCCGACGGTCCTGCCGTTCCACCGCCGCGTCGTGCGCGAGCCCGCCTTCACGGCGGAGGACGGCACGTTCGGCGTCTTCACCCGCTGGATCGAGACCGAGTTCGTCAACGACATCCCTGCATGGGACGGCGAGTCGGAGGCTCCCGCGCAGCCGAGCGGCCGCCACACCGTGGTCGTCGAGGTCTCGGGCAAGCGGCTCGAGGTCAGCCTTCCCGACCGTGTCGCCACACCGCCGGTCGCCGTGGGGCGCCCCGCTCAGGTGCCCCCGTCGCGCCGCTCCCACGCCGCGAGTGCGAGCGCCGCGGCATCCGGAGACGCCGTGAAGTCGCCCATGCAGGCGACCGTCGTCAAGGTCGCGGTCGAGGCCGGTCAGCAGGTCGTCAAGGGCGACCTCGTGGTCGTGCTCGAGGCGATGAAGATGGAGCAGCCCATTCAGGCGCACAAGGACGGCGTCGTCGGCGCCATCGATGCGACCCCGGGCACCACGGTCGGCGCGGGCCACCCCCTGCTCACCATCTCGTGACGGGAGCGGGGCCATGCCGCATCGTTCACGTGTCATCACCGTCTGCTCGTTGGGGCTCGTGCTCGGGTTGAGCGCCTGCGCTCCCACCACCGTGGATCTCGCGGCGGCGGATGCGTGGCTCGCCTCGGTGGCCGCTGAACGCGCGGATGCGGACCTCGGGGTCGGCATCGCGAGCGGGAACACGAGCCCCGTCGGAGACAGGACCGATGCCGCCGCCGGCGTCACCCTGACGCTCGGCGACCCCAGCCCGGTGGCCGCGGTCGAGGTGCGCTGCTTCGGCGGGCACACCGCGACCGTCTTCGTCGAAGCAGCCACCGCGACCGGCTCGCGTGCCCTGCAGTCCGATATCGCCTGCGACGAGCAGCCGCACCGGCTCGACCTCGCCGATGCCGGCCGGACGACCGCGGTCACCGTCGACGTCGCCGCAGACCCCGAGACCCGGTTCTACGCCGAGGTCGACTGACCTACCCGCGTCCTGCGCCGCGCGAACGTCGGAGAATGTCGCGAACAGCGGAACCGTTCGCTCGTACCGCTCCGACCTTCGCGCGATTCTCCGACGTTGGTACGTCGGCGCCGCTCAGGACAGCGGATCCTCGTCGCGCTGGACGAGGTGCATCGCGCGAGCGGCATCGGTGATGCTGCCCGTCAGCGAGGGGTACACCGCGAAGACGCGCGAGACCTGGTCGACGGTGAGACGGCGCTCGACGGCGATCGCGATCGGATAGATGAGCTCGGATGCACGGGGGGCCACGATGACGCCGCCGATGACGGTGCCCGAGCCCTCACGCGCGATGATCTTCACGAAGCCGTCCTTGACGCCCATCATCTTCGCGCGCGGGTTCGCGGCGAGCGGGAGCTTGTGGACGTAGCCGTTGACGAGGCCCGACTCGACGTCCTTCTGCTGCTGACCCACCGTCGCGATCTCGGGAGCGGTGAAGATGTTCGCGGTGATGCGGCGACGATCGAGCGGGATGACGGTGTCGCCGAGCGCGTGGAAGACGGCCTGGCGCCCCTGCATCGCGGCCACCGAGGCGAGCGGCACGAAGGTGGTGCAGTCGCCGGCGGCGTAGATGTTCGGCACGGAGGTGCGCGCGACGCGGTTGACCTGGATGTGACCGGAGTCGGTGAGCTGGACGCCCGCCTCCTCGAGCCCGATGCCAGCGGTGTTGGGGATCGAGCCGACCGCCATGAGGCAGTGGCTCCCCTCGACCGTGCGACCGTCCGAGAGCGTCGCGACGACGCCGTTCTCGGTGCGCTCCACTCGTTCGGCACGGGACTTCGACAGCACCGTCATCCCGCCGCGCTTGAAGACCTTCTCGATGACGGCGGCCGCGTCGACGTCTTCGCCCGGGAGCACCTGGTCGCGGCTGGAGATCAGCGTGACCTTCGCGCCGAGGTTCATGTACGCCGACGCGAACTCCGCGCCGGTGACGCCGGAGCCCACGACGATGAGGTGCTCGGGCAGGGACTTCATGTCGTAGAGCTGCGTCCACGTCAGGATGCGTTCGCCGTCGGGCTTCGCGCTCGGCAGCTCGCGCGGCGAGGCGCCCACCGAGACGACCAGGGTGTCGGCTTCGACGCGGTCGAAGTCCGTGCCCCCGGGGCCGGTCGCCGCGATGAGGGCGTGCGTGCCGTCGAGGCGGCCGTGACCGGAGATGATGCGCACGCCGGCCTCAACGAGCTGCGCGCGCATGTCGTCGGACTGCTGGCGAGCGAGGGAAAGCAGTCGGCGGTTGACCGCCGCGAGGTTGATCGCGACCTCCGGCTTGAGCGGCGTGCCGGAATCGGACCGCGCGAACAGCTGCACCCCCAGATCGGATGCCCCGCTGATGGCGACGGCCGCATCAGCCGTGGCGATGAGCGACTTCGAGGGGACGACGTCGGTGATGACCGCGGAGCCGCCCACGCCGGCGCGTTCGACCAGCGTCACCTCCGCGCCCTGCTGGGCGGCGGCGAGGGCCGCCTCGTATCCGCCGGGGCCGCCACCGAGGACGGCGACGCTTTGGGTGCGCTCGAAGCTGAGAGGCGACATGGTCTCCATTCTTCCTCAGCCGCGGAGGCCATCGCGCACGCCTGCGTCGGAGCGGTCGCGCGTCTTAGAGTGGGGGGATGCTTGACTCCTCCGTGCACCCGCTCGACGATCCCGCGGTCGACCCGCTCGATGTGGCCCGCGAGGCCGCGGCCGACATCGCCCGTATCAGCGGCGTCGAGCGCCACGACATCGCGCTCACCCTCGGCAGCGGGTGGGGTCGTGCGGCCGAGCTGATCGGTGAGACCACGGCGACCATTCCCGCCACCGACGTCACCGGATTCAGCAAGCCCGCGCTCGAGGGGCACGTCGGCACGCTTCGCAGCATCCTGACCCCGGAGGGCAAACGCATCCTCGTCATCGGCGCGCGCACCCACTACTACGAAGGTCACGGCGTCCGCCGGGTCGTTCACAGCGTGCGCACGGCCGCGGCCACGGGCGCGAAGATCATGGTGCTGACCAACGGCGCCGGCGGCATCAAGCCGACGTGGCGCCCCGGCCAGCCCGTGCTGATCAGCGACCACCTGAACCTCACCGCCGACTCGCCGCTCGAGGGCGCGACCTTCGTCGACCTGACCGACCTGTATTCCTCGCGGCTGCGCGACATCGCCCGCTCGATCGACCCGACGCTCGACGAGGGCGTGTACACGCAGTTCCGTGGCCCGCACTACGAGACGCCGGCCGAGGTCCGGATGGCTCGCACGCTCGGCGGCGACATCGTGGGCATGTCGACGGCGCTCGAGGCCATCGCCGCGCGCGAGGCCGGCATGGAGATCCTCGGGTTCTCCCTCATCACCAACCTCGCCGCCGGCATCCAGGAGAGCCCCCTCAGCCACGCCGAGGTGATCGAGGCCGGACGCGAGGCCGAGCCGGTGATCTCGGCGCTCCTCGCCCGTGTGATCGAGGCGCTGTGACCGCCGCGGACGAGCCCGTCATGGGCATGGGCGTCGAGACGACGACCCCGGTGGTGCCATGGGACGCCGCGCGAGCCTGGCTCGCTCAGGATCCCGACCCCGAGACCCGGGACGAGCTGGCTGCGGTCATCGCGGCGGCTGAGGCGGGGGATGCCGTCGCCGCAGCCGACCTCGTCGACCGCTTCGGCACCCGCCTGGCCTTCGGCACCGCGGGACTCCGCGGCCGGCTCGGCGCCGGAAGCAATCGCATGAACCGCGTTCTCGTGACGCAGGCCGCCGCGGGCCTGGCGGCGTACATCCTCGAGAAGGCGGGCTCGGACGCCCCTCCCGTCGTCGTCATCGGTTACGACGGACGCCGGGGCTCAGCACGGTTCGCACAGGACTCCGCCGAGATCTTCGCGGGCGCCGGCCTGCGGGCCATCCTGCTCCCCCGTCTGCTCCCGACGCCGGTTCTGGCGTTCGCGGTGCGGCACCTCGGCGCTGACGCGGGCGTCATGGTCACCGCGAGCCACAACCCGCCTGACGACAACGGGTACAAGGTCTACCTTGGCGGCGCCGACGACGGCTCGCAGATCGTGCCGCCCGCCGACGCTGAGATCGCCGCGCACATCCAGCGGGTGGCCGACGCGGGCGACATCTCGGTCCTCCCCCGCTCCGAGCGGTACGAGACCGCCGACGACGCGGTCGTCGAGGCTTACGTCGCGGCGACGGCGACGGTCGCCCCGGCTCCTGCCGGCGCGAACGGGATGCGCTGGGTTTACACCGCCATGCACGGCGTGGGGACCGAGACGATGCTGCGCATCCTCGACGCCGCCGGCTACCCCCACCCCGTTCAGGTCGCCGAGCAAGCGGAGCCGGACGGCCGGTTCCCCACCGTCGCCTTCCCCAATCCCGAGGAGCCGGGCGCGATGGACCTGGCGCTCGAGACAGCGCGCGCGAACGACGCCGAGGTCATCCTGGCCAACGACCCCGACGCCGATCGTCTCGCCGTCGCGATTCCGGATGCCGCGGCGGAGGGCGGCTGGCGGCGGCTGACGGGCAATCAGATCGGTCTGCTGCTCGGCTGGCGCGCGGCGCGTCGCGCCGCGGAGGGTGGCACGACGCCAGGGTCATCGCTCGCCTGCTCGCTCGTCTCCTCCCCCGCGCTCCAGGTCGTCGCCGAGCGCTACGGCCTCGACTTCCACGCCACCCTGACCGGGTTCAAGTGGATCTCACGCGCCCCCGGGCTCGTCTTCGGATTCGAGGAGGCGCTCGGCTACCTCGTCAATCCGGAGACGGTGAAGGACAAGGACGGCATCTCCGCCGCCATCGCGATCCTCGGCCTCGCCGCCGAGGCGCGAGAGCAGGGCCGTGCGCTGGGCGACCTGCTCGCCGAGTTCGACGCCGAGTTCGGCAGCTTCGCCAGCGGACAGGTGTCGGTGCGCGTCGACGACCTCGCGGTCATCGGGCGCATCACCGCCGCCCTCCGCGCGGCGCCGCCCACGCGGATCGGCGATGCCGCAGTCGTGTCGTTCGAGGATCTCGCCGCTCCGGTGACGGGGCCGCCGCTCGGCGACATCCTCCGACTGTGGCTCGAGGGCGACGCCCGCATCCTCGTACGCCCGAGCGGCACCGAGCCCAAGCTCAAGCTGTACCTCGACGTCCGCGGAGACTCGCCCGCCGACGCGGCATCCCGGCTCGCCGCTCTCGAGGCCGGCGTCCGCGAGCTGCTCGCGACCATCGGCTGACGCACGCGTTCCGGCACGCACGGCCCACGCGTCGCGCATTCCGCGCCGCTAGGCTTCGGGAGTGCTGCTGACCGAACCCGTAGAGCTCGCCGACGACCACGTGCGGCTCGTGCCGCTCGCGTACGAACATGCCGACGACCTGACGCGGGCCACCGTCGGACTCGAGTACGCCTGGTACACCTCGGTTCCCGACTCGGTGTCGGCGGACATCACGCAGCGACTCGCCTGGCGCGACGAGGGGCACATGAACCCGTTCGCCGTGCTGCGGGGCGACATCGCGGTGGGGATGACGACGTTCTGCAACATCGACCAGCCCAACCGCAGAGTCGAGATCGGGCACACCTGGCTCTCGCCCGCCGTGCAGCGCACAGCCGTAAACACCGCCGCGAAACGCCTCCTGCTCGCCCACGCGTTCGAGGCCTGCGACGCCATCGCGGTGGAGTTCCGCACGTCATGGCACAACCGCCAATCGCGCGCGGCGATCGAGCGGCTCGGCGCGAAGCAGGACGGCGTGCTCCGCAACCACCGGCTCGGGCCGCACGGAACGCTGCGCGACACCGTCGTGTACTCCGTGCTCCCGCACGAGTGGCCCGCGGTGAAGCTGGGACTCGGGGCGCGACTGGCCCGCTGAGCGCAGGCGATCAGCCGTCGACGACCGCCACGAGCTCGTCGAGGAAGGCGCTGAAGGTCGTGCCGCGGCGCACGATCCGCTGCACGCTCTCGCGCTCGCTGAAAACCTCGACCAGCTGCTCGAAGACGGTCTGGAACGCGGCGCGATCCGATTCGGAGAACGCCACCATCGCCACGACCTGCACCCGCCCGTCGCCCCACGCGATCGAGGGATCCGCGATGCCGAGCGAGATGGCCGTGCGCGTGGCCGTCATGCCGATGGCGTGCGGCACGGCGAGCGCGTCGGTGAAGGCCGTGGACGACAGCCGCTCGCGCTCGATCGTGCGCTCGATGTAGTCGTCGTCGATGACCCCCTGCTCGACGAGCAGCGAGCCCAGTCGGCGTATCGAGGCCTCTTCCCCGCCCTCGCCGTCGAGCCCGCGGATGAAGGCGGAGGGGTCGAAGTAGCGCTCGAGCTCGGCGCGCAGGCGCGCGAGGCGGCGAGCGCGTCGAAGCCGGGCCGCGGCGGTCTGCACGCGATCGATGTCGGCGTCGGTGAGGAACGGCTGGATGTGGACGATCCGATCGCTCATCACGGGAGGCGCGATGGTGGAGAGGATGAGGTCGGTGTCGATCGAGGCCCAGTCCGGGTCGACGCGCGTCTCGACGCCCACGACATCCAGTGCCTGCCCCAACGACCGGTCGACACTGGAACGCAGCAGCTCGTGGAGCTCGTAGTAGCCGGGGCAGACGATCGTCGCCGTCAGCGCCTGCGCCGACAGCCGGCTGCGTTCGAGGCGCCCGCCGACGTGCATCGCGATGTAGGCGATCTCGTCGTCGAGGAGAGGGATGCCGAGGAGGCCCCGAAGCGCGTCGGCGATGTAGACGGCGACCTCGAAGATCATCGGATACGTCGTCTTCAGCGACCGGGTGAGCGGGTTCCGCGACCACGCCTGCTCACGCGCCCGGTGTTTGAGGTTCTGCACGTGCAGCGACAGGCGCAGCACGAAGTCCTCCTGGTCGATGTCGACGAGGAACTCCGCGGCCGCGCGCCGCACGACGTCGCGCACCGCGGTCGCGGCATCCGGGTCGATGCGCTCGCGGATGAGCGCCGCCGGCTCGGTCGCCCCCGGGGCGACGACACGTGTGAGCACGAGGGCGGCGAGGTGCTGCCGGTCGCCTGAGCCCAGGACGACCCCGAGGTGGCGTCGCGTGAGGCGATCGAGGATGTCGCCGACCTCCGCGCGGAATGCGGCGTCGTCGGCCTCGGCCACTTCGAGCGCCCGACCTCGAGTGATGCGATCGGCGGCGATGGCGATGTGCATGACGACGTCGCCGATGCCGAACTCGTTGACGAAGTAGCCGAGCTCGGTGAGCTCGGCGACGAGATCATCCTTGAACGGGCCGAAGGCCACCGCCCCGACGGACCGCTCGCCGAGAGTGCGACGAAGACTGTCGAGGTCGAACGATCCGTCGTCGGTCTCTTCGTGCGCGAGCCGGCTGAGGAGCCGCCGCTGAGCCATCTCCGTGCCGCGCAGGCGCGCCCGCGACGACGTGCGCTCGAGGCTGAGCTCGGTGCCGCCGAGCAGGCCGCGCACCCGGCCGAGGTCGGCGTCGATCGTGGCGGGGCTGACGAAGAAGGCCTCCGCGGTTTCGAAGAGGTCGATCCCCTCGGAGGAATCCAGCAGTGCGCGCACGAGGCGGTGCAGCCGGTCGCGAGGTGTGCCCGCGTCACCCACGTGCACCGCGGCGGCACTGTCCGGCCCCGCACGATAGCCCTGCGGCCCGGACTCGACCACGGCGCCGTCGGGGACCCGGGCGTTGAGCGCCGTGACATAGCTTCGGATGGAGCGCGGCGTGACCCCGATCGCGTCGGCGAGCGCGGCTGCCGTCACCCAGTCGCCGTCTCGCGCGAGAATCGCGAGGACGCGGTCCTGCCGGCTCCTGGTCACGCTCCCATTCCATCATGGCCCGACTCACCTTCCGCCCCTGCGGAAGCAGGAAGGCCTTGTCGCCTCTCAGGCCGCTCACAACAATGGGGAGAGGAGGAGGCGGGTCGATGAGGATCCTGGTCGTATGCGGCGCGGGTGCGTCGAGTACTTTCGTCGCACAGCGAGTGCGCCATGCGGCGCAAGCGCGCGGTCTGGACATCACCGCCACCGCCGGAACCGAGCAGTCACTGCCGATCGATCTCGACGCGGCGGACATCGTCCTCGTCGGCCCCCAGCTCATCCCGAAGCTGGACCGGATCACCGAGGCCGCGGCTGCCCGCGGAACGCGCGTCATCCTGATGCCCGCCGACATCTTCCGAGATCTCGACGGCAGCCGGACGCTCGCGCTGATCACCGCTCCGGCTGCCACCACACGTTCCAGCACCGACATCCCTTCAACGGAGAGGACCTCCTCATGAGCGAGGCATCGCGTACCGTCCGCATCGGATCGTCCAACGGGCTCCACGCCCGTCCCGCGAAGCTGTTCGCCCAGGCGGTTAAGCAGTCGGGTGCCAACGTCACGATCTCGAAGGGATCGGGCTCGCCCGTGAACGCGGCGAGCATCCTCGGAGTCATCGCGCTCGGCGTCGAGTACGGCGATTACGTCACCCTCACGGCCGACGGCGACAGCGCGGAGAACGTCCTCGACGAACTCGCCGACCTCCTCGCCACCGACCACGACGAGTGACCACGAACGACCATCGATACGAACACGGACGATACGAAGGAGATCGAGCAATGAGTGAGCTTCGCGGAGTGGGCATCGGCCTGGGAGTCGCGCAGGGACCGATCGCACGGATGGCGGAGCCGCTTCCCGCTCCGAAGGACGAGAAGTCGGAGCGCTCGCTCGACGAAGAGACGGCGCGCGTGAAGGATGCCGTCGCCGCTGTCGCGCGTGAACTCGAACAGCGCGGCGCACAGGCGGGCGGAGCCGCCCGCGACGTGCTCGAAGCGCAGGCCATGATGGCCGAGGACCCGAGCCTCGAGGCCGAGGTCGCGACCCGCCTGCAGGCCGGCAAGACCGGTGAGTTCGCCGTCTACGACGCCTTCGCCTCGTTCCGCGACCAGCTGTCGGCGATGGGCGGCTATCTCGGCGAGCGAGCCGCAGACCTCGACGACGTCGCGCAGCGCGTCATCGCGCACCTCCGCGGCGTCCCCGCCCCGGGCGTGCCCGAGCCGGGACACCCGTTCGTGCTCGTCGCGAAGGACCTCGCCCCCGCAGACACCGCGCTGCTCGACCTCGACATGGTCCTCGCGCTGGTCACCTCCGAGGGCGGTCCGACCTCGCACACCGCGATCCTGGCCCGTGAGAAGTCGATCGTCGCGGTCGTCGGCGTCACCGAGGCCGCGAGCCTCTCCGACGGCGAGACCGTCATCGTCGACGCCGCGAAGGGCGTCGTCACGACCGACCCGAGCGACGACGAGCTCGCGCAGGCCCAGAACCGCGCCGACGAGCGGAAGTCGGCGGCATCCGCCCCGATCACCCCCGGTGCACTCGCCGACGGCACGGCCATCCCGCTGCTGGCGAACCTCGGCAAGCCCGAGGGAGCGGCGCAGGCCGTCGAGCTCGGCGCCGAGGGCGTGGGCCTCTTCCGCACCGAGTTCCTCTTCCTCAGCTCCGCTCAGGCCCCCACCGTCGCGCAGCAGCGCGAGGCCTACACGAAGCTGCTGCAGGCGTTCCCGGGCCAGAAGGTCGTCGTCCGCGCCCTGGATGCCGGGGCCGACAAGCCGCTCGCATTCCTCAACGACGCGCACGAGGAGAACCCGGCGCTCGGGCTCCGCGGGCTCCGCGCCCTCCGCGCCAGCGAGGACATCCTGCGCGAGCAGCTCACCGCGCTCGCCGAAGCGGATGCCGCGACCGAGGCCGACCTGTGGGTCATGGCCCCCATGGTCTCCACCGTCGAGGAGACGGAGTACTTCGTCGGAATCGCTCGCGAGTACGGCATCAAGACCGCCGGTGTCATGGTCGAGGTGCCGTCGTCGGCGCTGCTCGCCGACCACGTGCTCAAGGTCGCCGACTTCGCCTCGATCGGCACCAATGACCTGACGCAGTACACGCTCGCCGCCGACCGCCTGCTCGGTTCGGTGTCGTCGTTCCAGGACCCCTGGCACCCGGCCGTGCTGCGTCTCATCCACGAGACCGGCAAGGCGGGCCAGGCCAACGGCAAGCCCGTGGGCATCTGCGGCGAGGCCGCGGCCGACCCGCTGCTGGCCGTCGTGCTCGTGGGCCTCGGCGCCACGAGCCTGTCGATGGCGCCCACCGCGCTCGCCGACGTCCGCGCCACCCTGCTCGCCCACACCCTCGACGACGCACGTCGCATCGCCGAGGCCGCCCTGACCGCGACGGACGCGGCCTCGGCACGCGCCGCCGCGCAGACCGCCGCCGGCATCTGATCAGCACCAGCACCCGCACCACACACTGCACCGCACCAGAAGGAGAACCAGAAATGACAACGACGTCAACACCATCCGCGGGAGGTGGGGTCCGGGTCCGCGTCCAGCGCTTCGGAACCTTCCTCTCGGGAATGGTCATGCCCAACATCGCGGCCTTCATCGCATGGGGTCTGATCACCGCTCTGTTCATCGACACGGGATGGGTCGGACAGGACGGGCCGATCGAAGCCTGGCAGTGGGCCGACTCCCGCATGCTCGGCGGCGGGGTCACCCCTGACGGCACCGAGTGGACCGGCCTGGTCGGTCCCATCATCACCTACCTGCTGCCGACCCTGATCGCCTACACCGGTGGCCGCATGGTCTTCGGCGTCCGCGGCGGTGTCGTCGGCGCAGTCGCGGCGATGGGCGTCATCGTGGGCGCCTCGGGCACCATCATGTTCCTCGGCGCGATGGTCGCCGGTCCCCTGACCGCTCTGGCTCTCAAGTGGATCGAGAAGCTGTGGGCGGGCAAGGTCCGCGCCGGATTCGAGATGCTCGTCGACAACTTCAGTGCCGGCTTCGTCGCATTCTTCGCGGCGCTCGCAGCCTTCTTCTGGCTTGCCCCGGTGATGAAGTTCGTCACCGACGTGCTCGGTGGTGCCGTCGGCTTCCTCGTCGACCGCGGCCTGATCCCGCTGGCGAGCATCATCGTCGAGCCCGCGAAGGTGCTGTTCCTCAACAACGCCATCAACCACGGCGTGTTCACCCCGCTCGGAACCCAGGAGTCGCTCGAGACCGGGAAGAGCCTGCTCTTCCTCGTCGAGGCCAACCCCGGCCCGGGTGCCGGCCTCCTGCTCGCGATCTCCGTCTTCGGGGTCGGCATCGCGCGCGGTACCGCACCGGGTGCGTTCATCATCCAGTTCTTCGGCGGCATCCACGAGGTGTACTTCCCGTACGTGCTGGCGAAGCCCCTCCTGATCGTCGCGCTCATCGCCGGTGGCGCCAGTGGTGTTGCCACGAACGCCATCTTCAACTCCGGCCTGGTCGCCGCGGCCTCGCCGGGATCGATCTTCGCGGTGCTCATCCAGACCGCGCCGGGCAGCCACCTCGGCGTCATCCTGTCGGTCGTCATCTCGGCCGGTGTCACCTTTGCGGTCTCGGCGGCGATCCTGCTCGCGGGCCGCAAGCGCGACCTCGCTCGCGAGGCCGCCGGTGAGGGCAATTTCCAGGACGCCATCGCACGCACCGAGGCGAACAAGGGCAAGAGCTCGGAGGCCCTGTCGGGTCTGCGCGCATCGGGCACCGCCGCCGCCACCGGTGCCGCAGCGGAGACCGGCACCGGCACCGCGACGGCCACCAAGCCGATCCAGTCGATCGTGTTCGCGTGCGACGCGGGCATGGGCTCGTCGGCGATGGGCGCGAGCGTGCTCCGCAACAAGATGAAGAAGGCCGGCATCGAGGACGTCACCGTCGTCAACAAGGCCATCGCGAACCTCGACGGCACCGCCGACCTGGTCATCACGCAGCAGCAGCTGACCGACCGCGCGAAGGCGCAGAACCCCGACGCGCTGCACGTGTCGGTGGACAACTTCATGAACTCGCCGAAGTACGACGAGGTCGTGGAGATGGTCCGCAAGCAGCACGACGCCGACGCATAGGCTCGAAACCCAGACCCGGGGCCGGGGCGGTCCATCCGCCTCGGCCCCGCGTCATCCCCCCGCAACATCACTCGAAGGAGACAGACATGGCACGTGAGGTCCTGAACATCGGTCAGATCCGCATCCACTCCGGAAGCGCTACCCGCGAAGAGGCGATGAAGGAGGCCGCTGACCTTCTCGAGTCCGCCGGTGCCGTCACTTCCGCGTACTTCGACGCCATGCAGCAGCGGGAGCAGACCGTGTCGACGTACATGGGCAACGAGCTCGCCATCCCCCACGGCACCAACGAGACCAAGGACGCGATCCTCGACTCGGCGCTGTCGTTCGTCCGCTACGACGGCGGCGTCGACTGGGGCGGGGAGCCCGTGTCGTTCGTCGTCGGCATCGCCGGCAAGGGCGACGAGCACCTCGACATCCTGTCGCAGATCGCCCTGCTCTTCTCCGAGGAGGACGACGTCGCCCGACTGAAGGCCGCGCAGACCCCCGACGAGCTCTACGCCCTGCTCGCTTCGGTGAACCAGTGAGCACCGCGGTCCACTTCGGAGCCGGCAACATCGGCCGCGGCTTCGTCGGCCTCCTCCTGAACGAAGGCGGCTACGAGCTCGTCTTCTCCGATGTCGCCGGTCCCCTGGTCGACGCCATCAACGCCGCGTCCGAGTACACCGTCCACGAGGTCGGCGAGGGCGGTGTCGACCGCACCGTCACCGGTTTCCGCGCACTCAACAGCGCGGAGGACCCGCAGGCCGTCGCGGATGCCGTCGCGACCGCGGACGTCGTCACGACCGCGGTGGGTCCCACTGTTCTGAAGTTCATCGCGCCGCACATCCTCGCCGGTCTCGCGCTGCGCGACCCCGCGGCCGCTCCGCTGGCCGTGATGGCGTGCGAGAACGCGATCGGTGCCACCGACCTGCTGCGCGACGAGATCCGCGCCCAGGCCGGTGACGCGTGGGAGGCCGTCTCGGGCCGAGCGATCTTCGCCAACACCGCCGTCGACCGCATCGTGCCCGCGCAGCCCGCCGGCACCGGCGTCGACGTCACGGTCGAGCCGTTCTACGAGTGGGCGATCGAGTCCGGCCCGTTCGGGGGCGACCTGCCGAACATCCCCGGCGCGCACTTCGTCGACGACCTCGAGCCCTACATCGAGCGCAAGCTCTTCACGGTCAACACCGGACACGCCACGACGGCGTACTTCGGTGCGCAGGCCGGTACCCCGACCGTGGCCGAAGCCCTCGCCGTACCCGAGATCGCCGCGAGCGTCTCGGCCGCGCTCGAAGAGACCTCGGCGCTCCTCGTCCACAAGCACGGTCTCGACGCCGGCGAGCTCGCGGAGTACCGCGCCACGATCCTGCGGCGCTTCGCCAACCCCGAGCTGCCCGACACCGTCGGACGCGTGGGACGCCAGCCCCTCCGCAAGCTCTCCCGGCACGAGCGCTTCGTCGGCCCCGCCGCGGAAGCGGCCGAGGCCGGCCTGTCGGTGGATGCGTTGGTCGCGGCGATCGGCGCCGCCCTTGCGTTCGACGACCCGGAGGACCCGCAGTCCGTCGAGCTGCAGCAGCGCCTGCGCGCCGAGGATGCGGCATCCTTCACGGCCTCGGTGACGGGACTCGAGCCCTCGCACCCGCTCTTCGCGCGGGTCGAGCGCGCGGTCGCCGAGCGCCAGTCGGCGATCGGCTCAGACCCCCGATGAGCGACGCGGCGGTGCGGGCGGCGGGTGACGAGCCCGGACGCCCGCACCGTCGGTTGCGGACGCGACGGATCGTCCGCGTCGGCCTGCTGTCAGTCGCAGGCATCCTGGTGGCCGCCGTCGTCGGCATCCTCGTCTGGAGCCAGGTCGGAGTCATGGACGCCGAGGCGGAGCCCCTCGCCGCCGTCCGCGCCGACGCGCGCATCGCGATGTCGGAGGCCGACGGCAGCCTCGTGCTCGAACCCGCCGCGGGACCGGGGGGTGTCGGCCTCGTCTTCGTGCCGGGCGCGAAAGTGCAGGCCGAGGCATACGCGGCGATCCTCGCCGACGTGGTGGCCGACGACGATGTGACGGTGGTGATCACCCGGCCGTGGCTCAACCTCGCATTCTTCGACCCGCGGCCGCTCTCGTCGTTCACAGACCTCGTCCCCGGGGTCGAGACCTGGCTGGTTGGCGGGCACTCGCTCGGCGGCGTACGGGCGTGCCAGTTGGCGACGGATGCCGACGGGCTCGTCCTGTTCGGGTCATACTGCGCGACCGACCTGTCGGCATCAGGGCTGCCGGTGCTGAGCCTGTCGGGCTCGGACGACGGCCTGACCACACCGCAGAAGGTCGACGACAACCGCCACCTGCTGCCCGCCGGTGCGACTTTCGTCGAGGTCGCCGGCGCCAGCCATGCATCCTTCGGCGACTACGGCCCCCAGGCCGGCGACGGTACCCCCTCGATCTCGCCCGCCGACATGCGGGCCGAGGTCACCGCGGCGCTGTCGGCACTCGTGGCATCCCTCCCCCGCTGACCCGGCGCCCCGGGCGGCCGAACTCCTCAGATATGGGCATCGGAGGCGCCTGAGACTGCCGCAGGCCCTACTGAGGCTGGAACACTGAGGAGTTGACGCCCGGGCGGCGGGCCCTCCCCAAAGCTGATCCCGAGGTCTGCTGTCCTCAGCACCCCACTTACCTCGATCACGGTAGGCACAGAGTTCGCATACTGCCGACGTGATGCCGACAGATTGGAAGAGCGCGACGGACCTCGGTCTCCGCCGTTCAGAGGTCGACCGCGCGCTCGCGCAGGTAACACTCGTACGCGTCCGCCGCGGGCGCTATCTGCCCGGCTCGACCCATCCCGATATCCTCGCGGCGGCGCGGCTGGGCTGCCGGCTGGACTGCGTTTCACTGCTGAGGGCTGTCGGCGTCTTCGTGCTGGACCGGCATCCGCTCCACGTCAACGCCCGCGTGGGGTCCAGCAGGCTGCCGGAAGCCCCCGACGGTGTCGTCCGACACTGGCGAACGGATGACGACCCGCCGACCTCGGTTACCGCCGATCTCGTCTCCGCGCTGGCGCAGGCGTGCCGCTGCCAAGATCCCCGCGCCGCAGTCGCCACGCTCGACAGCGCATGGCACCAGCGCATGATCGACGCTGAGGGCATTGCCGAGATCTTCGCACGCCTGCCGCGCCGATACCGCCGGCTACAGCTCCTCCTCGACCCCTCAGCAGAATCCGGTTCCGAGTCACTCCTCCGCCTCGTCCTCCGTGCGATCGGATGCCGATTCGAGACTCAGGTCGACATTCCGGGAGTCGGCCGGGTCGACTTCCTCGTCGAAGGCTGGCTGATCGTCGAATGCGACAGCGAAGCCCACCACTCCGGCTGGGATGCTCAGAAGCGCGACAGGCGACGAGATCTCGCAGCCGCAGCCCAGGGGTACACGACTATTCGCCCGCTAGCCGAGGACATCTTCCACAACCGTGACCGGCTGGCGCAGCAGCTTCGCGCTGTGGTCGCCCACCGTCCAACGCGATAACTCCTCATACCGGGCTCCCTAGCCTCGGTCGAACCCAGAAACTCGGCGGACCCGGCACAGAACTGAGGAGTTAGGGCGGGGTCAGGCTCCGAAGCCCTCCGCGATGACCTCGATGAGCTCCTCCCGCTCCTCGACCGAGAGGAACGCGCCGGCGGCGGCGTTCAGCTGGAAGGCCTGGAGATCGTCGAGGTCGTAGTCGAAGGTCTGCGCCAGGGTCGCGAGCTCACGCGTGAGCGATGTCCGGCTCTGGGTGCGGTTGTCGACGTTCACCGTGACCGAGAAGCCCAGCTGGTACAGCAGATCGAAGGGGTGATCCTCCCACTGCGTGCCCCAGCCGGCGATGGCACCGGTCTGCAGGTTCGAGGACGGTGCCAGCTCGAGCGGGATCTCGCGGTCGCGCACCCACCGCGCCAGGTCGCCGAACTGGACGAGCACCTCTTCGCCCTCACGTGAGACGACGTTGAGGTCCGAAGCGATGCGCACACCGTGGCCGAGGCGCAGCGCACGCCCGTCGATGAGCGCCGAACGGATCGAGTCGAGGCCCGCGGCCTCGCCCGCGTGCACGGTCACCGGGAAGAACTCCGAGGCGAGATAGTCGAACGCCTCGCGGTGGCCCGCCGGAAGGAAGCCGTCCTCGGGGCCCGCGATGTCGAAGCCCGCGACGCCGCGGCCGCGGTTGTCGACCGCCAGACGGGCGATCTCCAGCGAGCGGTCGGCCTGACGCATCGCCGACAGGATCTGACCGACACGGATGTCGTCGCCCGCAGCCTCGGCGGCATCCTCGCCCTCTTCGATGCCCTCCTGCACGGCGTCGACGGCGTCCTGCAGCGACAGACCAGCGCGCAGGTGCTGCTCGGGCGCCCAGCGCACCTCGCCGTAGACCACGCCATCAGCGGCGAGGTCGGTGACGAACTCGCGCGCGATGCGGCGCAGCCCCTCACGGGTCTGCATGACCCCGAGTGTGACCTCGAAGGTCTTGATGTAGTCCACGAGCGAACCCGAATCGCTCTGCTCCTCGAACCAGTCGGCGAGGTCGTCCGCGTCGGTCTCGGGCAGGTCGGTTCCGAGCTCGTCGGCCAGCTCGACGATCGTGGCGGGACGCACGCCGCCGTCGAGGTGGTCATGCAGCGAGACCTTCGGCAGCGACCGCACCGAGACGCCCTGCAGTTTCACGTCGGCGTGCTGTTCGATCGGCATGGCGGGCTCCCTGGTGTGAACGAGCGGGTAGGACGGTTAGGAAGGACGGCATCCGAGGGGCGGATGCCGGAGCTCAGGCTGTGATGCGCTCGAGGACGAGCGGCCCCGCGGGCGGAGCGTCGTCGTCGATCTCCC
This sequence comes from Microbacterium sp. F1-18, assembly GCF_052921305.1. Lineage (NCBI taxonomy): Bacteria > Bacillati > Actinomycetota > Actinomycetes > Micrococcales > Microbacteriaceae > Microbacterium > Microbacterium sp. F1-18. Next base: position 533,963 of record NZ_JBREVD010000003.1, read on the forward strand.
ACGCGCCGTGCAGCGCGTCGAGAGCACGGTCGAACCGCGCACCATCATCGGCCAGAAGGGTGAACAACGGCTGACCGGCAGCCACCTCGTCACCCGGCTTGACGTGCAGGTCGATGCCCGCGGCGTGGATGACCGGGTCCTGGGCACGGGCGCGACCGGCGCCGAGGCGCCAGGCGGCGATGCCGAAGGGCAGCGCCTCGAGCCGGGAGATCACGCCGGCGGTCGGCGCGGTGACCGTGTGCGTCTCGCGGGGCGCGGGGAGCGCGGCATCCGGGTCGCCGCCCTGTGCCTGGATCATGCGGCGCCAGACGTCCATCGCCCGGCCGTCGGCGAGGGCCGCCTCGACGTCGGCGTCGGGCTGTCCTGCGAGCGCGAGCATCTCGCGCGCCAGCGCCACGGTGAGCTCGACGACGTCGGCGGGGCCGCCGCCGGCGAGGACCTCGACCGATTCGCGGACCTCGTTCGCGTTGCCGATCGCAAGGCCCAGGGGTGCGTTCATGTCGGTGAGGAGCGCGGTCGTCGCAACGCCCGAGTCGGCGCCGAGCGCGACCATCGTGCGGGCGAGCTCGCGCGCCTTGTCGACGTCCTTCATGAAGGCGCCGGAGCCGAACTTCACATCGAGCACGAGCGATTCCGTACCCTCGGCGATCTTCTTCGACATGATGCTCGACGCGATCAGCGGGATCGCCTCGACCGTGCCGGTGACATCGCGCAGCGCGTACAACCGCTTGTCGGCCGGCGCGAGGCCCGAGCCTGCGGCGCAGATCACGGCACCGACGTCGCGCAGCTGAGCGAACATCTCGTCGTTCGACAGCGCCGCACGCCACCCGGGGATCGACTCGAGCTTGTCGAGCGTGCCGCCCGTGTGTCCGAGGCCACGGCCCGACAGCTGCGGCACGGCGACACCGAAGGCGGCGACGAGCGGCGCGAGGGGCAGGGTGATCTTGTCGCCGACACCGCCGGTGGAGTGCTTGTCGACCGTGCGCTTGCCGAGTCCGGCGAAGCTCATGCGCTCGCCCGAGGCGATCATCGCGTCGGTCATGACGCGGATCTCGTCGCGCTCCATGCCGTTGAGCAGCACCGCCATGGCGAACGCCGCCATCTGCGAGTCGGCGACGTACTCACGCGTGTAGGCATCGATCATCCAGCGGAGGGCGTCTTCGGCGACGGCGCCGCCGTCGCGCTTGGTGCGGATGACATCGACGGCGTCGAACGCCTCGACAGCGGATGCGGTGGACTCGGCGCTCATCGGGCGGCCTCCTCGAGGTCGCGGGGCCCGAACGCGTCGGGCAGCACCTCGTCGATCGTGCGGATGCCCGAGACGGTCTCGAGCAGCATTCCGGGCAGGGCGAATTCGTTCAGCAGCTGGCGGCACCGACCGCACGGCATGATCGTCTGCCCGTCGTTGTTGACGCACACGAAGGCGACGAGCTGTCCGCCGCCCGACATGTGCAGGTCGCCGACGAGGGCGCACTCGGCGCACAGCCCGACGCCGTACGACGCGTTCTCGACGTTGCATCCCGAGACGATGCGTCCGTCGCTGACGAGCGCGGCCGCGCCCACCCGGTAGCGCGAGTACGGTGCGTACGCACGCGTCATGGCTTCCGTCGCGACGGCGCGCAGCTCGTCCCAATCGATGTCTGTCACAGCAGAGGTCACCCCTTGATGTACGGCTTGCCGGCGGCTGCCGGCCCACGGATGTGCCCCGCGAACCCGGCGACCGCGAGGATCGTCACAAGGTACGGGAGCATGAGCATGAACTCGCTGGGGATCGGCGTCCGCAGCACCGTCAGCAGATTCTGCAGGTTCGTCGCGAACCCGAACAGCAGCGCCGCCAGAGTCGCGCGGATCGGGTCCCAGCGTCCGAAGATGACGGCGGCGAGGGCGATGAAGCCCAGGCCCGCGGTCATCTCCTTGGTGAAGGTCGGCACCGACACCAGGGTGAAGTACGCACCTCCGGCGCCGGCGATCGCACCGGCGAGGCTGACGTTCCAGAACCGGGTCGGGTTGACCTTGATGCCGACGGTGTCCGCGGCCTGCGGGTGCTCGCCGACGGCCCGCAGCCGCAGACCCCACCGGGTGCGGTAGAGGCCCCAGGCGACGAGACCGACGGTGACGTACATCAGGTACACGATGAACGTCTGGTTGAACAGCACGGGCCCGATCACGGGGATGTCGCTGAGCAGCGGGATCGGCAGGCGCTGGAACGTCGTCGCACGGTTGAGCGTCGCCTCGTTCGGCGCGAGGAGCGCACCGAAGAGGAATCCGGTGAGGCCGGTCACGAGCACGTTCAGCACGACACCGACGATCACCTGATCGACGAGGTAGCGGATCGAGAAGACCGCGAGGACGAGGCTCACCAGGACGCCGCCGACCATGGCGGCGATCAGTCCGATGAACGGGTTGCCGGTCATGCTGCCCACGAGCACCGCGCCGAAGGCGCCGAGCAGGAACTGACCCTCGATGGCGACGTTGACGACGCCGACACGTTCACCGATGACGCCGCCGAGGGCACCGAAGATGAGCGGGACCGACAGCGACACGGCGCCGAACAGCAGACCGATGACGGGAACGAGCCCCTCGGCAGCTGCCCAGACGAGGAAGGCGAACACGCCGACGAACCCTGCCACAGCGATCAGCCACGTGCGGGGGCGGCGGTAGGCGAACGCGTCCCACGTCGCGACCGCCGTGATGACGGCCATGAGCGCGAGCAGCGTCCAACTGGTCGGCCCGGTCGGGAGCGCGACGTCCGGGATCGGGATCGTCGAGCCGCCGTCGGCGAGGCGGAACGTGCTCGTACCGCCGCGCGGGACGAGGGCGAACAGCATCGCCAGCAGCAGCGTGGCGACGCCCAGGGCGATGGCCGGCTTGAGGTGGCGGACCTTCACCGCGACGGGAGCAGCGGCGGCGGAGGTCAGATCGGTCGTTGCCATCAGGCACCCGCCTTCACAGCGGCGCGGCGCGACGAGTTCTTCGTGCGGCCCGACGCGCGCTTCTCAGCATCGGTCTTGGGAAGGAAGAAGATCGTCCGCACGAGCGGCGGAGCCGCGATGAACAGAACGATGAGCGCCTGCACCACGAGCACGATCTCGACGGGGATCCCCTCCGAGCCCTGCATCGTGAAGCTGCCCGCCTTGAGTGCGCCGAGCAGGATGCCGGCGGCGAAGACGCCCCACGGACGCGAGCGTCCGAGCAGAGCGACGGTGATCGCGTCGAAACCGATGCCGGCGTCGATCGAAGCGGTGAAACCGGTGGTGACCTGACCCTGAACCTGGTTCATGGCGGCGAGGCCCGCGAGCCCGCCGGCGAAGAGCATCGCATAGACGTACATGCGCTCGACCGAGATGCCGGCGGCGCGTGCGGCGTGCGGGTTCTCGCCCACGGCGCGCAGCCGCAGGCCGAGGCTGGATCGCTCGATGACCCACCACACGACGACCGTCGCGATGATGACGACGATGAAGCCCCAGTCGAGCAGCGGGTACTGCGGGCCGAGCAGCTCGGGGAACTGGGCGGACTCCGGCGTTCGCAGCGAGATCGACTGCGTCGTGCCCGTCTGCTGCAGCAGCGAGGGGGTCCGCACCATCCAGCTGACGAGGTAGTAGGCGATGTAGTTGAGCATGATCGTGAGGATCACCTCGTGCGCGCCGGTGCGCGCCTTCAGCAGTCCGACGAGCCCGCCCCACAGGGCGCCGCCCACGATGCCGGCGATCAGCGTCAGCGGCAGGTGGATGAACATGGGCAGATCGAGGTTGAACGTCACGAGGGCGGCGAAAGCGGCCCCGATGAGGATCTGGCCGCGGCCGCCGATGTTGAACAGACCTGCGCGGAACGCCAGCGCGACGCCGAGTCCGGCGGCGATCAGCGGAGCCGCGAAGCCGAGCGTATTCGTGAGCGGACGGATCTGCGTCGCGAAGTCGTCGACGCGCGTGTTGAACACGGCGCCGCGGAACAGGGCGTCGTAGCCGCCCGAGACCGACTGCCAGATCGCGGCCAGGGTGTCACCCGGGCGAGCGAAGAAGTAGCCGGACGCCGCAGCCACCCGCTCGTCCGTGACGGCCATCATGATGCCGCCGACGATGAGCGCGAGCACGATGGCGAGCACCGTGATGACGGCGCTGCTGCGCATCACCTCGGTGATGACGCGGTTCGTCGTCGGCGGCGGGGCCACCTCGGGCTTGCCCGTCAGGGGGCCGCCGACAGGGGGCAGCTGCGAGTCCGCGGGCTCGACGGGAAGGTCGGGCCCGGGACCGGGCGTGGGGGTGGTCATGCTGCTGACTCCTCGGGAACCTCGCCGGCCATCATCAGACCGAGCACGTCGCGCGGCGTCGTCGCCGGAACCACGCCGACGATGCGACCGCGGTACATCACCGCGATGCGGTCGGCCAGGGCGACCACCTCGTCGAGCTCGGTCGAGACGACGAGGACGGCGACGCCGGAGTCACGGGCCTCGATGATGCGCTTGTGGATGAATTCGATGCTGCCGACGTCGACGCCGCGTGTGGGCTGGGCCGCGACGAGCAGTCGCAGCGGCCGGGCCATCTCGCGGGCGATGACGACTTTCTGCTGGTTGCCGCCCGACAGGGTGCCGACCGGGGTGTCGGGGCCCTGGGTGCGGATGTCGTACTCGGTGATGCGCTCGCGGGCGAACGCTTCGAGCGCCCGGCGGTCGATCGTGCCCGCGCGGCTGAAGGCGCGGTCGTCCGAACGGTCGAGGATGAGGTTCTCCTGCACGGAGAACGCTCCGACGAGGCCGTCCTCCTTGCGGTCCTCGGGCACGAACCCGACGCCGCGGTCGAGGATCGCGCGGACACTGCGTCCGCCGAGCTCGTCGCCGTCGAGGCGGATCGAACCGTGGTCGATCGGCAGGAGCCCGAGGATCGCCTCGACGATCTCGGTCTGACCGTTGCCCTGGACGCCGGCGACGGCGACGACCTCACCCGAACGCACCTGCAGGTCGACGTCGTCGACGACGACGATTCCCGACGGCGTGACGACGCGGATGCCGTCGAGGACGAGACCGCCCTCCCCCACGTTCGGTGCCCCCTTGGCGACGACCATCTCGACCGGGCGGCCGACCATGAGCGCTGCCAGCTCGGCGTTGCTCGCCGTCGGCGAGGCTTCGCCGACGACCTTGCCCAGGCGGATGACGGTGATGCGGTCCGCGACTTCGCGGACCTCACGGAGCTTGTGGGTGATGAAGACGATCGAGGTGCCCTCGTCACGCAGCTGACGCATGATCGCCATGAGCTCGTCGGTCTCCTGCGGAGTGAGCACGGCGGTGGGCTCGTCGAAGACGAGGACCTTGGCCTCGCGCGAGAGCGCCTTGATGATCTCGACGCGCTGCTGCACGCCGACCGGCAGATCGCCGACGACGGCGTCGGGGTCGATCTGGAAGCCGAAGCGGTCGGCCACGGCGCGCACGTGCGCGCGGGCGGCGGCGAGGTCGAGCACCCCGAGACCCTTGGTGTTCTCGTGACCGAGCATGACGTTCTCGGCGACGGTGAAGACCGGGACCAGCATGAAGTGCTGGTGCACCATGCCGATGCCCGCGCCCATGGCGTCGCCGGGTCCGCGGAAGTCCTGGACGACGTCGTCGAGGAGGATGTGGCCCTCATCGGCCTGGTACAGGCCGTAGAGGACGTTCATGAGAGTCGACTTGCCGGCGCCGTTCTCCCCGAGGAGAGCGTGGATCTCGCCCGGCCGGACGACGAGGTCGATGTGGTCGTTGGCGACCAGGGTGCCGAAGCGCTTGGTGATGCCCCGGAGTTCGAGCTTCATGTCGGCCAATCTATGCGACGGAGGGTGGGTGGACAGCGGTCGGGGCCGGGGAACTTTCGTCCCCCGGCCCCGACGACTCATGAACTCACGGGGAGTTCGGCGAGTCCACGGTGATGTCACCGGCGACGATCGACTCCTGGAGGGCGGTCAGCTCGTCGGCGAGACCGGCCGGCAGACGCGACTCGAAGTCGTGGAAGCTCGACAGCTTCACGCCCTCGTTCTTCAGCGTGCCGACGTAGGGGTCGGTCGTGAAGTCGCCGCTCTGGGCAGCAACGGTGGCGTCGTAGACGGCGACGTCGATCGCCTTCTGGATCGACACGAGCGTCAGGTCGGCGACCGTGTCGTCGGAGACGGCGAGGTCGCTGTCGACGCCGAGCATGACGACGTCGCTGCCACCCTCGCGGATCGCCTGCGCGGCGCTCTGGTAGATCGGGCCGCCGACGGGCAGGATCACGTCGACACCCTGGTCGAGGATGCCCTGAGCGACCTGCTTGGCGGTGTCGTTGGCGGTGAAGCCGCCCGTGAAGTTGCCGTCCTGGGCGGTGATGTCCCAGCCGACGACGCCGACGTTCGCGCCCTTGTCCTCGTTGTACTTCTCCACACCCAGCTGGAAGCCGTCCATGAAGACCGTGACCGAGTTGAACTTGTCGCCACCGAAGGTGCCGACCTTGTTCACACCGGCGTCAGCCGACCACGAAGCCGCCGCGTAGCCGCCGAGGTAGGCGGCCTCAGCGGTGTTGAACACCAGCGGCTTGATGTTGGGCGCGTCGGTCGTGCCGTCGAAGTCGGTGTCGGCGTAGTCGTCGATGATCGCGTAGTCGATGTCGGGGTTCGCCGTGGCCGACGCGACGGTGGCCGGAGCGAGCTTGTAGCCGACGGCGACGATCAGGTCGCAGCCCTCCGAGACGAGCGTCTCGAGGTTGGGCGCGTAGTCGTTCTCCGTGGTGGATTCGACCTCGATCGATTCCACGCCGAGCTCCTTGGCCGCGCGGTCCATGCCTTCCTTGGCCGACTGGTTGAACGAACGGTCGTTCCAGCCGCCCTCGTCGGAGACGAGACAGGGGGTGAAGTCCGAGCCCGCCTCGGGTGCGGCGGATCCGCCGGCCTCATCGGGTGCGGCTCCGCAACCGGCGAGGGCGACGAGAAGGCCCGCGGCAGCTGTGATGCCGACGAGCTTCTGAGGGGTCGAGAGTGTCAATGCAGCCTCCACATTGAAGGCGCCGCGGACTTCGCGGCGGCTGGAATGAAGTTACCTACTGTTTCGTCCGGGTTGCACCTCGGACGCACCCCGCCTCGCGAATGGTTACAAAGACGCAATGTGCGCGTCACAGAACGTCGCCGCGGCCCGTCAGCTTGAGGGCGTCGACGACGTGCTTGACGCGCTGGGCGTTCTCGCTCGTGGTGACCAGCAGCGCGTCCGGGGTGTCGACCACGACGATGTCCTTGACGCCGATGAGGCTGATGACGCGCGACGTGTGGCTCACGACGATGCCGCTGGCGGCGTCGGAGAGGATGCGGGCGTTCTCGCCCAGGATGGCGAGATCGTTCTTGCGCCCGTTCGAGTTGAGCTTGGCCAGGCTCGCGAAGTCGCCGACGTCATCCCAGTCGAAGTGACCCGGGACGACGGCGAGCTTGCCCTTCTCTGCTGCGGGCTCGGCGACGACGTAGTCGATCGCGATCTTCTTCAGTCGCGGCCAGATGCGGTCGACGGCGGGGCCGCGACGGTCGCGGTCGTCCCACGCTTCGGCCAGTTCGAGCAGTCCGGCGTGCAGCTCGGGGCTGTTGGCCTCGATCTCGGCGAGCAGCACGTCGGCGCGCGAGATGAACATGCCCGCGTTCCAGAGGTACGACCGATCGGAGACATAGGCGCGTGCGGTCTCGAGGTCGGGCTTCTCGACGAAGCGCTCGACGAGAGAGGCGTCGCGGGCGCCCTCGACGATGAGCTCGCCGCCGCGCTTGATGTACCCGAATCCGACCGCCGGCTCGGAGGGGGTGATGCCGATGGTGCAGATGTAGCCCTCGCGGGCGACCTCGACCGCGTCGCGGACCGCGAACTCGAACACCCGGCTGCCGCGGATGACGTGGTCGGCCGCGAACGAGCCGATGATGACGTCAGGGTGCCGCCGGTGCAGGATCGCCGCCGCGAGACCGATGGCTGCGGCCGAGTCGCGCGGCTCCGACTCCAGGAAGACGTTCTTGTCGGGGATGCCGGGAAGCTGAGCCTCGACCGCGGCGCGGTGAGCACGGCCGGTGACCACGGCGATGCGATCGGGGCCCGAGAGCGGCGCGAGCCGATCCCACGTGTCGCGCAGCAGCGAATGGCCCGATCCGGTCAGGTCATGCAGGAACTTCGGGGCGTCGGCGCGCGACAGCGGCCACAGCCTGCTGCCCACCCCTCCCGCGGGGATGACGGCGTAGAAGTCCGGGATCTCGTCGACCATGCTCCGAGCGTACCCGGGCGCCGGTGCGGCTCCCGGCGCAAGAACCCCCTTTCTTTAGGGTGCCCTTCGTCGCCCCGCGTCATTTTCCCGGCCTAGAATCGTTGTGCGCCCATGTGACGCCGGGGGTCAACCACCCCACCGGGGCATCGATCGCCCCCACGAACCGTGTTCGATCCAGGGAGGACGACCGTGTCTGCACCAGCACGCGTCACACCGTCGGTAGCCCAGACCACATCAAAGACCCCGCGCGGCACGCTGTACCGCGGCAACGAGGGCATGTGGTCGTGGGTGCTTCACCGCATCACCGGCGTGGCCATCTTCTTCTTCCTCTTGGTCCACGTGCTCGACACCGCGCTGATCCGCGTGTCGCCCGAGGCCTACGACGCCGTCATCGGCACGTACAAGAACCCGATCATGGGTCTCGGCGAGGTCGCCCTCGTCGCCGCGATCGTGTACCACGCCTTCAACGGCCTGCGCATCATCGCGGTCGACTTGTGGCCTTGGGCCACGCGCCACCAGCGCCAGCTGTGGTGGGGCGTGCTGGCGGTCTGGGCCGTCACGATCGTCGGCTTCGCAGCCCGCCACGTGCCGATCGTTCTCTCCGAGATTGGAGGGGGTCACTGATGACCGCCGACACCCTTGCCGCTCCCCGCAGCCCGCAGGTCCGCAAGAAGGGCGCCAACCTCGAGAAGTGGGGCTGGGTCTACATGCGCGCATCCGGCGTGCTCCTGGTGGTCCTGATCTTCGGTCACCTCTTCGTCAACCTGATGCTCGGTGAGGGCATCAAGGGAATCGATTTCGCGTTCGTCGCCGGAAAGTTCGCCAGCCCGTTCTGGCAGTGGTGGGACGTCCTCATGCTGTGGCTCGCGCTGATCCACGGCGCGAACGGCATGCGCACGATCGTGAACGACTACGTCACCGGTGCCACGGCGCGCAAGGTTCTGGTGTGGGCCATCTGGCTCTCCGCCGGACTGCTGATCCTGCTCGGCACCCTGGTCGTGTTCACCTTCGACCCCTGCCTCGGAGTGACGGCGGACAGCATGCTCTGGGAGACCTGCCAGGGCTGACCCTGCGCTCCGACGACGTGAATCACAGCAACGAAAGGCTCGCCCCGTGAGCACCCAGACCGAAGAGGTCGTCGTCAAGGACGGCATCCACTACCACCAGTTCGACATCGTCATCGTCGGCGCCGGCGGCGCCGGCATGCGGGCGGCGATCGAGGCCGGTCCGGGTGCCCGTACCGCGGTGATCTCGAAGCTGTACCCGACCCGCTCGCACACCGGTGCGGCGCAGGGCGGCATGGCGGCGGCACTCGCCAACGTCGAAGAGGACTCCTGGGAGTGGCACACCTTCGACACCGTCAAGGGCGGCGACTACCTCGTCGACCAGGACGCGGCGGAGATCCTCGCGAAGGAGGCCATCGACGCGGTCATCGACCTCGAGAACATGGGCCTCCCCTTCAACCGCACACCCGACGGCAAGATCGACCAGCGCCGGTTCGGCGGCCACACCGCCGACCACGGCAAGTCGCCGGTCCGCCGCGCCTGCTACGCCGCCGACCGCACGGGCCACATGATCCTGCAGACGCTGTTCCAGAACTGCGTCAAGCTCGGCATCAACTTCTTCAACGAGTACTACGTGCTCGACCTCATCACCGTCACCGCCCCCGACGGCTCGACCCAGACCGCCGGCGTCGTCGCGTACGACCTGGCCACGGGCGATCTGCACGTCTTCCACTCGAAGGCGGTCATCTTCGCCACCGGCGGTTTCGGCAAGATCTACAAGACGACCTCGAACGCCCACACCCTCACGGGCGACGGCGTCGGCATCGTGTGGCGCAAGGGCCTGCCGCTGGAGGACATGGAGTTCTTCCAGTTCCACCCGACCGGCCTCGCCGGTCTCGGCATCCTCCTCACCGAAGGCGCGCGCGGCGAGGGCGCGATCCTCCGCAACGCGTCGGGCGAGCGGTTCATGGAGCGCTATGCGCCCACCATCAAGGACCTCGCTCCCCGCGACATCGTCTCGCGATGCATGCAGCAGGAGGTCGCCGAGGGCCGCGGGGCGGGCCCGCACCGCGACTACGTGCTGCTCGACTGCACGCACCTGGGGGCTGAGGTCCTCGAGACCAAGCTCCCCGACATCACCGAGTTCGCCCGCACCTACCTCGGCGTCGACCCGGTCGTCGAGCCCGTGCCGGTCATGCCCACGGCGCACTACGCGATGGGCGGCATCCCCACGAACGTCAAGGCCGAGGTCCTCGCCGACAACACCACCGTGGTTCCGGGCCTCTACGCCGCCGGCGAGTGCGCGTGCGTCTCGGTGCACGGCTCGAACCGTCTCGGCACGAACTCGCTGCTCGACATCAACGTCTTCGGCAAGCGGGCCGGCCGCAACGCCGTCGAGTATGTCAAGACCGCCGACTTCGTCCCGCTGCCCGCCGATCCCGCCAAGGAGGTGCGCGAGCTGATCGAAGGCGTGCGCAACAACCCCGGCACCGAGCGGATCGCGGTCCTGCGCAAGACGCTCCAGGACGAGATGGACAAGGGCGCCCAGGTGTTCCGCACCGAGGAGTCGCTCCTGCACGTCATGGACGTCATCGCCGACCTGCGCGAGCGGTTCAACAACATCCACGTCGACGACAAGGGCAAGCGGTTCAACACCGACCTGCTCGAAGCGGTCGAGCTGGGCTTCCTGCTCGACATCGCCGAGGTCGTCGTCGTCGCCGCGCGCAACCGCAAGGAGAGCCGCGGCGGACACATGCGCGACGACTTCCCGACGCGCGACGACGAGAACTACATGAAGCACACGATGGCCTACCTGTCGGGCGACCCCCACTCGTCGCACCCCGAAGACCACATCCGGCTCGATTGGAAGCCCGTCGTGTTCACCAAGAACGAGGCCGGCGAACTGCGGTACCCGCCGCTGGAGAGGAAGTACTGATGACGATCGTCGAGACCGATGCCACGGCCCCTGCCGAGGCGGCGAACGACACCGGCATCCAGTCGTTCCTGGTCACCTTCATCATCCGGCGCTTCGACCCCGAGGTCGACAGCGAGCCGAGGTGGGTCGACTACGACGTCGAGCTCTACTCGACCGACCGCGTCCTCGACGCCCTGCACAAGATCAAGTGGGACGTCGACGGGTCGCTGACCTTCCGCCGCTCGTGCGCCCACGGCATCTGCGGCTCCGACGCGATGCGGATCAACGGCCGCAACCGCCTGGCATGCAAGACGCTGATCAAGGACCTCGACATCTCGCAGCCGATCTACGTCGAGGCGATCAAGGGCCTGCCCCTGGAGAAGGACCTCGTCGTCGACATGGAGCCGTTCTTCGCCTCCTACCGCGAGGTGCAGCCGTTCCTGATCGCCAACTCGAAGCCCGAGGCCGGCAAGGAGCGCATCCAGTCGATCGCCGACCGCGAGATCTTCGACGACACCACGAAGTGCATCCTGTGCGCCGCGTGCACCTCGTCGTGCCCCGTGTTCTGGACCGACGGTCAGTACTTCGGGCCGGCCGCGATCGTCAACGCGCACCGCTTCATCTTCGACTCGCGCGACGATGCCGGCGACGTCCGCCTCGATATCCTCAATGACAAGGAGGGCGTGTGGCGGTGCCGCACGACCTTCAACTGCACCGAGGCATGCCCGCGCGGCATCGAGGTCACGAAGGCGATCGCCGAGGTCAAGCAGGCGGTTCTGCGCGGTCGTTGAGCCGGCCGGGCCTCGCGCTCGATCAGCTGACACCGACGCTGCCGGTACATTCGACGACGTGGAACCCGACCCCTCGGCGACAGATGCGCTGCGCGAGCGGTGGGACTCGTCCCGATTGCGCGAACGCCTCGATCAGCCTCTCGAGCGTGCGACGACCATCACGCGTCGCACGCTCGGCTGGTTCCCCATCCGGGTCTGGCGGCACTTCCTCCGCCACAACGGGTTCCTCCTCGCGGCGAGCATCAGCTACCAGTCGCTCTTCGCGCTCTTCGCCACCCTCTACACGGCGTTCGCCGTGGTGGGGCTATGGCTCGGCGGGTCGCGCATGGCCATCGACGCCCTCATCGGGGTCGTCAACAGCTACATCCCGGGGCTGATCTCGCACGACGGTCCCGTCTCCCCCGAAGACGTCGCCAGCATCGCGCGCGACAGCGGCAGCCTCCTCGCCGTCACCGGTACCGCCGCCCTGGCCGTCGCGGTGTGGACGGCCATCGGATTCGTGACCTTCACGCGACGTGCGGTGCGCGACATCTTCGGCCTGCCGTTCGACACGCGCAACTACGTGCTCCTGAAGCTGCGCGACTTCGGCGCGGCCCTGCTGTTCGGCCTCGCGCTCGTGCTGGGGGCCGCGCTCGGCCTCGTGGCCGGCGGCGTCGTCCGGCAGCTGTTCGACCTGTTCGACGTCGCCTACGAGTCGACCACGATCGACGTACTCAGCCGGCTCGCATCGGTGCTGGTCGCGATCGTCATCAACGCCGCCGCGCTCACCGCCCTGATCCGGTTCCTGACCGGCACAGCACTGCCCTGGCGCAAGATCATCCCCGGATCGATCTTCGGCGGCGTCGCGCTGAGCGTGCTGCAGCTCGGGGCCGGCTTCCTCGCCGTATACTCCCCCACCAACCCGCTCCTGGCGACGTTCTCGGTGCTGATCGGATTCCTCCTCTGGCTGCGGCTCGCGGGGATCGTCATCCTCGTCGCGGCGTCGTGGGTGGCCGTGTCGGCCGCGGACGACGACATCCCGCTCGAGGTCAGGACCGAGGAGGAGCGCCGCGCGGACGAGCGGCGGGCGCTGCGCGTCGTCGCCGAAGCACAGCTGCGCGACGCCGAGCACGCTCTCGCCGAGGCGGGCTGGTGGCAGCGCATCCCCGCTCGGCGCGACGTGAACCGGGCTCGCGAGCTGCTGCGGCGACTCGACGCGGAGCAGACGACCGCCCGGTGAGCGGTGTCGGAGGTCGCGGTTACGCTGGCAGACGTGTCACGCCGTCTTCGTATCGCCTCCGTCAACGTCAACGGCATCCGCGCCGCCGCCCGCAAGGGCATGCATGAATGGCTCGAGACCGCCGACGTCGACATCCTGACTCTCCAAGAGGTCCGCGCGCAGGCCTCCGACCTCGCCGCCGCCCTGCCCGGCTGGCACTTCGTCTCCGATGAGGCGCTCGCCAAGGGACGTGCGGGCGTCGCGATCGCCGCCCGCGAGCCGCTCGACGTGTGGCGTATCGAGCTCGGCGACGACGACCTCGACTCCAAGGGACGCTGGGTCGAGGCAGACATCGAGGTCGCGGGCGAGCACCTCACCGTCGTCAGCGCCTACGTCTTCACCGGCGAGGCCGACACCGAGAAGCAGGTCGCGAAGTACGCGTTCCTCGACGCGATGGAGGAGCGGATGCCGCAGCTCGGCGAGCTCGCGGTCATCACCGGCGACCTGAACGTCGGCCACCGCGAGTTCGACATCCGCAACTGGCGCGGCAACCGCAAGAAGGCGGGCTTCCTGCCGCGCGAGCGCGCCTACTTCGACCGTTTCACCGCGCCCGCGGGCGTCGAAGTCGACACCGTCGACGGCGGGCGGGGCACCGGTCTCGGGTGGGTCGATGTCGGACGCCGGTTCGCCGGCGAGGTCGACGGGCCGTACACGTGGTGGTCCAACCGCGGCAAAGCCTTCGACACCGACACCGGATGGCGCATCGACTACCACCTCGCCACCCCGCAGCTGGCGGAGCGGGTCACCGACTACCGCGTCGTACGCGCGCCCTCGTGGGACACCCGGTGGAGCGACCACGCCCCCGTCGTGGCGGACTACGACTTTCCGGGGTGACGTTCGCGGGGCGAAGGGCTGGGCGACGAAGCGCGGGGTGACGCCCGTAGACTTCTCTGGTGACCAAGCCCCGCCTGTACTCCGGAATGCAGCCGTCCGCCGATTCGCTCCAGATCGGCAACTACATCGGGGCTCTCATGCAGTGGCGCGACCTGCAGGACACCTACGACGCATTCTTCTCGGTCGTCGACCTGCACGCCCTGACCCAGCCGAACGATCCGGCCGAACTGCGGGCGAAGACCCGGCGTACCGCAGCCCAGTACATCGCGGCGGGCATCGAGCCGTCTCGGTCGACGCTGTACGTGCAGTCGCACGTCCGCGCTCACGCCGAGCTCGCGTGGGTGCTCTCGACCATCACCGGCTTCGGCGAAGCCGGCCGGATGACGCAGTTCAAGGACAAGTCGCAGCGCTACGGCGCTGACGCCACCAACGTGGGGCTGTTCACCTACCCGGTGCTCATGGCCGCCGACATCCTGCTCTACCAGACCGACATCGTGCCGGTCGGTGACGATCAGAAGCAGCACGTCGAGCTGACGCGGACCCTTGCGGAGCGCTTCAACTCGCGCTTCGGCGAGACCTTCCGCGTGCCGATGCCCGTCATCCAGCAGGACACCGCCCGCATCTACGACCTGCAGAACCCGACCGCGAAGATGTCGAAGTCGGCAGAATCGGATGCCGGTGTGCTGTGGCTCCTCGACGACCCGAAGGTGTCGGCGAAGAAGGTCATGCGGGCCGTGACCGACTCGGAGGGGTCGGTGCGATACGACCGCGAGAACAAGCCCGGGGTGTCGAACCTGCTCGTGATCTACGCGGCGCTCACCGGCCGTCAGATCCCCGCCATCGAGGACGAGTACGCCGGCCGCGGCTACGGCGACTTCAAGAAGGGCCTCGCCGAGGTGGTCGTGTCCGAGTTCGGACCGGTGCGCGAGCGCGCGCTCGAGCTGCTCGACGACCCCGCCGAGCTCGACCGGGTGCTCGCATCGAACGCCGCCCGTGCCGACGAGGTCGCCGACCGTACGCTCGGCGACGTCTACGACAAGCTGGGACTGCTGCGACGTGTCTGACAACGAATCGACCGGGGCCGGGGCTGCTGTTCCCGCGGAGTCGGCATCAGCGTCCGCGGAGCCGTTGGCGGAGGTGCCGGCCGAGCCCGCACCCGAACTGATCGCAGCGCTCGACGAGGCCGCCGCCGCATCGAAGGCATCGCCGACCGACGCCGCAGTTCAGGAGCGGCTCTGGCGCGCCGCCTTCGCGCTCGACCGCTGGCTCTTCATCGCCCGCGGTTCCGACGACGAGCCCACCCCCTTCGCGCTGCGGTCCGACGAAGGTGCCGTCATCTTCGCGTTCTCGACGGCCGACCGGGCGCACGAAGCCGCCCTCGGGTTCGGCCTGCCCGAGGATGAGGCGTCGCGACTGCTCGCGGTGCCGCTTCCGTCGGCGGCGGCCTGGGTCGCGTCGTATGCCGAGGCGGGTGTCGAAGCGATGGTCTTCGACGCGCCGGCCAACGGCGCGATGGCTCCGTTGTCGAACCTGGCCGCGATGGCGGTCTACATCTCGCAGAATCCCTCAGCCTGAGGCCCGCATCCTCAGTCTCGATCTCGTCTGTGTTCCGTCGACAGGCTCAGCACCCCGTTGACGCCCGCACGTCCCGCCGCGGCGCCTCTCAGCCTGAACGCGGCACGCGGAACAGCGGGCGCAGGCGGCCGAGCCGCGTCCGGCCACGCCCGGACCAGAAACACGGCGATATCAGCGTCGATACCGGCCCGGGGTGGGACCTCAGCCCCCATCCCCCGTGCAGATCCGGGTTACCGAAGCCGGGCGACGCGGACCGAGCATCCCTTCGGCTCATCCCCGTTCCGTCGACAGGCTTAGTACCCCGCGCACACCCACAGGACCCGCCGCGACGTACCTGAGCCTGCTCACGGCACGCGAAACAGCAGGCACCGCCCCCGTCCACCAGCCCACACCACGACCACGACCACATCCGTCGACACCGGCCGGGGCGGGAGGGGCCGGGGACCAATCCTCGACTCATCCCCGTCCCGTCAACAGGCTCATCACTCCCCACACACCCACACGACCCGCCGCGACCCCCCTCAGCCTGCGCACGGCACGCGCGACAAGCCGCGCGACGAGGCCCGCCCGTCCGGAGTCAGCGCACGCGCGCCCGCGGCGCGCCGCGACCGAGAAGTCCCCGCACGGCTTCGAGCACCCGGTCGGGACGCCACATGATGTCCGCCGCCATCGGTCGCAGCGTCAGGTAACCGAGGGCTGCCGCCGCGAGATCGCGCGTGCTGTCTCGTCGCCGCGCGTCGAGTCCGGAATGATGCGCATCGCTGTCGCATTCCACGATCAGCCAGCCGTCGACGAGCAGATCGACTCGCCCCACTCCAGGTATGCGCACCTGCAGTTCGACAGTCTTCGCGACGCCGCGCAGAAGGAGCCGCATGAGCGTCTCCGGCCCGGACTCGGCCCGTCCGTCGATCAGGCGCCGGAGGGAACGGTACCGGAGCGGTAGCGCCGCGAAGACCGCGTCGAGATCGGCGGCATGGAGGAGCCCGAGCTGAAGCGCGCTGTCGAGCGTCGCGACGGCCGCTCGGGGCGGCTGACACATCACCGCGCGCGCCAAGGCGTCGATGATGCTCGAGCACGCGAACCAACGGGGCCGCGGTGCGGCGGGCGGTGTCCAGTGCAGGACCGGCTTCGCGTCCGTCCCCGCCGTTCGGAGCGGTAAGCGGGATGCCGTCGGCGGGAGCTGAACGTGCGGTTGTCCAGGCTCGAGGACGAACACCCCGAGCAGACGCAGGAGGCTGACGCAGGTCAGCCGACCACCGAGCGACACGGCGGTCACGACGGACCGTGGCGCATCGGCGACGAGATACGAGCCCCTCCGGGGCCTCACGAGCCGGCCCGTGGCAACGGCATCCGCAATGTCGCGTTTGCGCATTCCGTCGGCGCGCAGCTCGGATGTCGACCAGCAACGCAGATCCATGACGTCGGCGGCGGGCCAGGCTGAGGAGGCGCGAAGGTCCATGCGGAGACGGTGCCGCTTGCGGTCACGTCAGCGGCCGGAGCAGTAGCAGATTGTGAGCAGATCAGCTCATCCGCCGCTTGTGGGGGAGTCGCGGTGTCGGTGCCGCCGACAGGCTCACGCGGGCCGCCGCGCGCGGTGGCGCGCGCGATGATGCCGTGAGCCTGTTCGCGGCACAGCTAGCGCGGTCCACTCCCCCATCGCCCCATCGCCCCATCGACGCACGAAAGACCGGCGAGCAGACCCGCCCCACCCGCACAGCCGACGGACGTGCCGCCAGCAGGATGGACGCGGCGCACCGAGCCGTTCGACGCGGGAACACGAAGCTGAACCTGTTCGCGGCACCGAACCGAGGTGTGGGGCCGCGGAACCGGACCACGCGCCGGACCTCGGTAGGGTCGGGGCATGGAACCGGTGACCCTCCGCACGGCGCGGCTCGAGCTGTCGATCCCTACTCTCGATGATGCCGAGGCGATCACCGCTGCCGCCCAGGACCCCGAGGTCCCGCGCTGGACGACGGTGCCGTCGCCGTACACCCGCGCGCATGCCGAGGAGTTCGTCGCGAAGGCGGCGGCCTGGTGGGACGAGCAGTCCGAGCTCACCTGGGGTATCCGTCGTGACGGCGAGTGGATCGGCATGATCGGCCTGCACCGGGTGAGCCCGGGAGGCGCGGCGGAGATCGGGTTCTGGATGAGCGCACCGGCGCGCGGGCACGCATACCTGAGCGAGGCGGCGCGGGCGGTCATCGACTTCGGGTTCGCCGAGCCACTGGCGCTCGCGCGCATCGAGTGGCGGGCGATCGTCGGCAACATCGCCTCAGCACGCGCGGCGCGCACTCTGGGCTTCCGATACGAGGGGATGCTGCGCCAGGGGCTCTCGCACAGCGATGCCCACCACGACGGCTGGATCGCCGGCCTCCTGCCGACGGACGACCGTGAGCCGCAACCCTGGCCGATCCTCGCCGACTGACCCTCGCCGACTGACCCTCGCGGATCGACCCGCGCGGCCTGAACCGCGCCGAACCAGGCGTGCAACCCGGTGCTCGATGGGGGTGATGCGTGCCAGGATGACGCCATGCCCGAGATGCCGGAAGTGCAGGGACTCGTCGACTACCTCGGCGGCCGCCTCGCCGGGCGCCGCATCACGAAAGCCCGGGTCAGTGCGATCTCTGCGCTGAAGACCTACGATCCGCCGATCGAGTCGCTCGAGGGCGCGACGGTGACCTCGGCGTCCCGCCACGGCAAGTTCGTCGACCTGGCCACCGACGGCGGCACGCACCTCGTGTTCCATCTCGCCAAGGCCGGATGGCTGCGCTGGTACGACGCGCTGCCGTCGACCGTCATCCGCCCGGGCAAGACCCCGATCGCGCTCCGCATCGGCTTCGACGACGACTCGGGGTTCGATCTGACCGAGGCCGGTACGAAGAAGTCGCTCGCGGTCTACGTCGTCCGCGATCCGGCCGAGGTGCCCGGCATCGCGCGGCTGGGGCCCGACCCGCTCGATGCCTCCTTCGACCGCGACACGCTCGCGGGTCTGCTGACCGGACGTCGCACGCAGATCAAGGGCGTGCTGCGCGATCAATCGATCGTCGCCGGCATCGGCAACGCGTATTCCGATGAGATCCTGCATGCCGCGAAGATGTCGCCGTACGCCCTCGCCGCAAACCTCGACGACGCCGAGGTCGACCGCCTCTACGCAGCGCTCAGCGCGACGCTCGCCGAGGCGGTTGCCGCGGCATCCGGCAAGCCGCCCGCCGATCTGAAAGACGCCAAGCGCCGAGGGATGCGGGTGCACGGCCGCCGCGGCGAGGCGTGCCCCGTCTGCGGCGATGAGGTGCGCAGCGTCTTCTTCGCCGACAACAGTCTCGAATACTGCCCGACGTGTCAGACCGGGGGCAAGCTGCTCGCCGATCGCCGGCTCTCACGCCTGCTCAAGTGACGGCGGAAGTCGGGAATGCCGCGGACGCCCGCGCGTTGAGTACGATCGGAGTATTGAACGTGCTCCGGGGTCGGTGAGAATCCGAACCGGCGGTGAGAGTCCGCGACCCTCGAGGCCCTCGGGCCGAGAGGTTGATCCGGTGGAATTCCGGGACCGACGGTGATGCGACGCGAGTCGCTAGTCCGGATGAGAGGAAGCACGGCAGCGTTCGCGCTGCGCGCGCCCGCCCGCGTCCCCGGAGACTGACCGAAGGACGAAGGATGCCGGGCACCACCGACCGCGAGATCGCCGCGATGCGTCGCGCTTTCGAGCTCGCCGGCAACGGTCCGCGCGGACTGAACCCCCAGGTCGGCGCCGTGCTGCTCGCCGCCGACGGCTCCGTGCTCGCCGAGGGCTGGCACCGCGGCGCCGGCACGCCGCACGCCGAGGTGGATGCGCTGTCGCAGCTGCCCGCGGGCGCGGCGCGTGGCGCGACTGCCGTTGTGAGTCTCGAGCCCTGCAACCACACCGGCCGCACGGGCCCGTGCGCGCTCGCCCTCATCGAGGCCGGCGTGGCGCGCGTGGTCTACTCCGTCTCCGACCCGGGCGACGCGTCGGCCGGTGGAGCCCGGCGTCTGCGGGATGCCGGCGTCGATATCGAGGGCGGAGTGCTGGGCGACGACGGTCACGCGCTCATCCACGACTGGCTCACCGTGCAGCGCCTCGGCCGACCGCACGTCACCGTGAAGTGGGCGCAGTCGCTCGACGGACGCGCGGCGGCCCCTGATGGCACGAGCCAATGGATCACCGGCCCGGTCGCACGAGCAGACGTCCATCGCCGCCGCAGCGAGGCGGACGCCATCGTGGTGGGAACGGGTACCCTCCTCTCCGACGATCCCGCCCTGACCGCTCGGCGTCCCGACGGCACCCTCTACGACCGGCAGCCGATGCCCGTCGTGCTCGGTCAGCGGTCCGTGCCCGACGACGCCCTGGTGCGCCGTCATCCGATGCCGCTGCTTCACCGCGACGGCGAGAACCTGGGCGGCGAGAGCCCCGACGGGCCCTCGCTGATGACGCAATTGCGGGAACTCGGCGTGCAGCGCGTCTTCGTCGAGGGCGGCCCGACCATCGCGAGCGCGTTCGTGCGGGCCGGGCTCGCGGACGACATCCTCGCATACATCGCGCCGACCCTCATCGGCTCCGGATCGGCCGGCGACGACCGTCCCGCACTGCGTTCGCTCGGCGTCGAGACGATCGCGGACCAGCGACGCCTGCGGGTGAGCTCGGTCGAGCCCCTCGGCGACGACCTGCTGATCGTCGCCTCCCCCGTGCCCCCGACATCCCCCTCCGAAGGAGACGCCTGATGTTCACCGGAATCATCGAAGAGATCGGCGAGGTCGTCGCCGTCGAGCCGTCGGGCGACGGCGTCCGGATCACCGTGCGCGCGCCGAAGGCGGTGTCGGATGCCCGGCACGGCGACTCGATCGCCGTCAGCGGCGTCTGCCTCACGGTGGTCGACCAGGGCGACGATTGGTTCACGGCCGACGTGATGCGCCAGACGCTCGACGTGTCGAGCCTGACGGGCATCGAACCGGGCCGCGCCGTGAACCTGGAGCGCGCCCTCGCGGCACACACCCGTCTGGGCGGGCACATCGTCCAGGGGCACGTCGACGGCCTCGGCCGCGTGCTGGAGGTGCGTCCCGGTGAGCAGTGGCGCGTGCTGCGCATCTCGGTGCCTGCCGACCTGGCACCGCTCGTCGTCGATAAGGGCTCGATCACGGTCGACGGCGTCTCGCTGACGGTGAGCGATGTGAGCACGGCGACCGCACCGCAGGCCTGGCTCGAGGTCTCGCTCATCCCCGCGACCCTCGCCGCGACGACGCTCGGCGACCGTGTCGCCGGCGACGCGGTCAACCTCGAGACCGACATCCTCGCCCGACACGTCCAGCGGTTGCTGGCATTCACCACCCTCTCGAACGAAGGAGGCTCCCGATGAGCCTTTCTCCCCTCTCCGAGGCGCTCGACGCGCTGCGGGCCGGAAAGCCGATCATCGTCGCCGACGATGAGAACCGTGAGAACGAAGGCGACGTCATCCTGTCGGCCGCTCTCGCCACTCCCGAGTGGATCGCGTGGACGGTCCGCCACTCGAGCGGGTTCATCTGCGCTCCCATGCCCGCCGAGTGGGCCGACCGTCTCGACCTCCCCCCGATGGTCGAGACGAACGAGGACGCCCGCGGCACCGCTTACACCGTCTCGGTCGACGCGGCCGAGGGCGTGACGACCGGGATCAGCGCCGCCGACCGCGCCCGCACCCTCACGGTGCTCGCCGACCCCGCCTCCACGCCCGGCAGCGTCATCCGTCCGGGGCACATCCTGCCCCTGCGCGCCGTCGAGGGGGGCGTCCGCGAGCGCAGCGGTCACACCGAGGCCGCCGTCGAGCTCATGCAGCTCGCCGGTCTCGAGCCGGTCGGCGCGATCGCCGAGATCGTCGCCGACGACGGCTCGATGATGCGGATGCCGGGACTGCTCGAGCTCGGCGAGCGCGACGGCATCCCCGTCATCACGATCGAGCAGCTCATCGCCCACCTCGAGGAGACGGATCCACGCCCCGCCGGCGGCGCCGCGGCCAACCGCCGCCGCGTGAGCCTGCGTGCGGAGGCGCAGGTGCCGACCTCGCACGGTGCGTTCCGCTTCCTCGCCTATAAGGACCGCGTCACCGGGACCGACCACATCGCCGTCGTCTCGGGCGATCTCACCGATACCGCCCCCCTCGTGCGCGTCCACTCGGAGTGCTTGACGGGCGAGGCGTTCGGGTCGCTCAAGTGCGAATGCGGTCCGCAGCTGGATGCCGCCCTCGACGCGATCGACCGCGACGGCGGGATCGTCATCTACATGCGCGGCCACGAGGGTCGCGGCATCGGCCTGATCAACAAGCTCCGGGCGTACCAGCTGCAAGAGCGCGGGCTCGACACGCTCGACGCGAACCTCGCGCTCGGCCTGCCCGCCGACGCCCGCGACTACGCGGCAGCGGCCGGCATCCTCGCCGATCTCGGCGTGGGCAGCATCCGCCTGCTGACGAACAACTCCGACAAGGTTTCGCAGCTGCGCGCGCTCGGGCTCGACATCGCCGAGCAGGTGCCGCTCCTCGTCGGCGTGGGCGCGAACAACCACCAGTACCTCGCCACGAAGCGCGACCGTATGGGCCACATCATCGACGACGCCGAGCTGAGCGCGGCGCTTGCGCGCGGCACCGTCGCAGCCGCCTCCACCGGCGGGGCCGACGAGACCACCGACCCCCGACAGAACCCGGAGAACATCGCATGAGCGGACACGGCGCCCCCGAACGTCAGCAGATCGACGCGACCAACCTGAAGGTCGTCGTCGTCGCCGGAGAGTGGCACGACGTCATCACGGACGGACTGATCGCCGGCGCCGAGCGCGTGCTCGAGGAGTCGGGCGCAGCCTGGCGTCTGGTGCGCGTGCCGGGCTCGTTCGAGCTGCCGGTCGTGGCGAAGGCGGCGCTCGACGCAGGCGCCGATGCGGTCGTCGCCCTGGGCGTCATCATCCGCGGCGGAACGCCGCACTTCGACTTCGTGTCGTCGGCGGCCACCGACGGGCTGACGCGCGTCGCGATCGACACGGGCAAGCCGGTCGGTTTCGGCGTGCTCACCCTCGACGACGAGCAGCAGGGCATCGACCGGGCGGGTCTGCCCGGCTCGAAGGAGGACAAGGGCGCTGAGGCGGCGGATGCCGCACTGCGCACGGCGCTGACGCTGCGCTCGCTTCGCGGCTGACACCGTGTCGGAACCCCGTACCTTCAGGTAGGCTGAGGGTATGGAAATGCTCCGCGGAATCGTCCTCGTCGTCCACCTCATCGGTTTCGCCACGCTCTTCGGCGCCTGGCTCGTCGAAGCCCTCGGCGCCCGCCGCATCACGCGGGTCATGAGCTACGGCCTCCTCGTCGCCGGTGTCGCCGGGCTCGCCCTGGCAGCACCGTGGGGCACCGACCACGAGTTCAACTACACGAAGATCGCCGTCAAGCTCGTCATCCTGCTCGTGATCGGTGCACTGCTGGGCATCGGCTCGGCCCGCCAGAAGCGCACCCAGGCGGTTCCGGCGGCCATCTTCTGGCTGATCGGAATCGGCACGGTGGCCAACGTCGCGATCGCGGTGCTCTGGCGCTGACGACGCGGGCCCCGGCCCACCACGCACGCGGATGCCGCGACTCGGACGCCGGGTCGCGGCATCCGCCGTAGAATGGACGATCGTGCGTCGCCGACACCGTCGACGCCGCCGGTGATCCCCGCGTCGAACGTCCGCCGCACCACCCCGCCTCGGACGTCCGCCCACCGGCACGCTCCCACGAGGGCGCTCACCCGTTCTCCCAGACAGGCATCACACCGCACATGTCATCCGCCACCGCGGCCCCCGCCGCGCCCGCGAACCCCCGTTCCCGCGTCATCACCGCCAGCCTCGTCGGCACCACGATCGAGTTCTACGACTTCTACGTCTACGCGACCGCGGCCGTCCTGGTCTTCCCGATCCTCTTCTTCCCGAGCGATGACGACACCGCGTCGCTCCTCGCCTCGTTCGCGGTCTTCGGCGCCGCGATGGTCGCCCGACCCATCGGTGCCGTCGTCTTCGGCCACTTCGGCGACAAGTTCGGCCGTAAGGCCACCCTCGTCGCGTCGCTCCTGACGATGGGTATCGCAACGATCCTCATCGGATGCCTCCCCACCTTCAACGACATCGGCTGGTGGGCGGCGCTGCTGCTCCTCGTGCTGCGTCTCGCTCAGGGCTTCGCCCTCGGCGGCGAGTGGTCGGGAGCCGCCCTCGTCGCGACCGAGAACGCACCGAAGGGCAAGCGCGCCTGGTACGGCACCTTCCCCCAGCTGGGCGCCCCGATCGGCTTCATCATCGCCAACTCGGTCTTCCTCGTGATCTACTTCGCGCTGCCGCACCCCGACGGCCCGGCCCAGCGATCCGAGGAGTTCCTCGCCTGGGGCTGGCGCGTGCCGTTCCTGTTCTCGGCCGTCATGGTCATCGTCGGCCTGTGGGTGCGTCTCAAGCTCGTCGAGAGCGAGACGTTCGCCAAGGCGGAGAAGACCGGTGCCATCCGCAAGTTCCCGCTCGGGTCCGTCGTCCGCGGGCACTGGCGGGCGCTCATCCTCGGCACGTTCATCATGCTCGCCACCTACGTGCTCTTCTACCTGATGACGAGCTTCACCCTCGCGTACGGCACCAAGCCGACCCTCGAGACCGCGCAGGCGACCGCCGAGGCATCGGGGGCGGCCTTCGACGCGGCGGCCTACGTCCCCGGCCTCGGGTTCGGGTTCACCGACTTCGTCATCATGCAGATCGTCGGCGTGATCTTCTTCGGCATCTTCACCCTGCTGTCGGGCCCCGTGGCCGACTCCATCGGCCGGCGCAAGCTGCTGCTGTGGGTCACCGGGGTCATCGCGGTTTTCGGCCTGCTGTTCGCGGTCTTCCTCGCGCCGCAGCTCGACCCGAAGTTCACCGGAGCCCTCGTGCAGGCATTCCTCGTGCTCGGGTTCATGCTCATGGGCGCGACCTTCGGCCCGATGGGCGCGCTGCTGCCCGAGCTGTTCCCGACCAACGTGCGCTACACCGGCTCGGCCATCTCGTACAACGTGGCGTCGATCCTCGGTGCGGCCGTCGCGCCCAGCATCGCGACGACCCTGTGGGCGCTCGCGGGCGGCTCGACCTGGCTCGTCGGCGTCTACCTCACGGCGTCGGCGGTGCTCACCTTCATCGCGCTGTGGCTGTCGAAGGAGACCAAGGACTCCGAGTACGACACCAACATCGGCGAGGCGGCGGCCACCCGCTGATCGCCACGGCGAACGAACGGATGCCGCGGGCCTTCGGGCTCGCGGCATCCGTCGTTGTCAAGGTCTCCCCACCTCATCACGCGCGGTCTACTGTCTGACTCACATTCAGGTGAGGAGCCCGTCATGAAGAAGGTCGCCGAGGCGTCGGTCGTCGAGTACGAGCAGGCCGGCGGGCCCGAGGTTCTGCGTCTCGTGAAACGTCCGCTTTCCGCGCCCGAGGCCGGAGAGGTGACGGTCGAGATCATCACGATGGGCCTCAACCACATCGACGGCTTCGTGCGATCGGGCGCCGAGAAGGAATGGGACGATCCCTTTCCTCGCCGCTCGGGCAGCTGCTTCGCGGGCACCGTGATCGCGGCGGGCACCGGTACCAGCGGGTTCGCCGTCGGCACCGATGTCGTCGGCCACGTGCGATCGGGGGCGCATGCGAGTCACCTCACGGTCGGGGTGGACCGGCTGGTCCGCAAGCCGCGCGGCGTGACCTTCGAGATCGCTGGCGGGCTGTATCTGGCGGGCACCACCGCGCTCGACATCCTCGACGAGCTCAAGATCGACTCCGGCGACACCGTCGTCATCTCAGCGGCCGCAGGCGGGGTCGGCAGTATCGAGGCGCAGATCGCGCTGCACCGCGGCGCCCGGGTCATCGGCACCTGCGGCGAGCGCAACTTCGACTACCTGCGCCAGCTCGGCGTCAAGCCGGTGCGCTACGGCGAAGGGATCGTCGAGCGCATCCGCGCTCTCGCGCCCGGGGGAGTGACGGCGTTCATCGACAACTTCGGGCAGGACGGGCGCGAGGTGGCCGAGGCTCTGGGGGTGCCCGCAGGGAAGTTCCGCTCGAGTGCCGATCGGCGCGACCGTGAGGTCGCCTTGCTCTCCGACAGCCCCGACGCCGTCGCCCACGGCACGACTCAGCTGCGGAAGGTTGTCGAGCTCGCCGAGAAGCGGGTCGTCTCGCCGCTCGTGTCGGGCTTCTACCCGCTCGCGGACGTCGCGGAGGCATACGACGACCTCCAGAAGCTGCATTCGCGCGGCAAGGTCGTGCTCGCGACGCATCCGGTGAATCCGCGGCGCATCCGGAAAGCGCGCGAGGTCATCGAGTCGTAGCCTCGTCGCGTCACGGACCAGCGCCGGGATAGCGTGGCCGGGTGGCCACCGCATCATCGCTTCCGCCCGGGATCGTCGAACGGATCGTCGACGCCCTGGGGGTCGTCACTCGTCCCGCGGAGGCGCTCATCACCCCGATGGAAGCCGGCTCCAGCGGTGACCGTGTCTGGCATGTGCATACCCGCGACGGCATCCCCGACGCGGTCGCGCGGTGGGCGCCGTCGGCTCCGGGCGGCTCGGACGACGAGAGGTCAGTGGGAACGACGGCGCTGCGCCTGGCCTCTGAGGGCGGCCTGACGGTTCCCGCGGTCCTGCATGACGAGCGACAACGAGACGGGCGTCTCACGATCGTGGCATTCTGCGACGGCGAGACGCTCGCAGGACGCCTCGCACGCGCTCCCGACGAGGCTGAGCACTGGGGAGCGGCGTGCGGCGATGTTCTGGCTCGCCTGCACGCGGCGCACCTCGACGTCTCGGCGTTGCCTTCGTGGTCGGCGGCCTGGGCGATGCCGCCCACGGCAGCGGCGCGAGCGAGCGTGCACGCGACCTTCGAGGGCACGCGACAGAGCATGCTGCACCTCGACCTGCATCCGTTCAACGTGATCGTGCGCGACAGCGAGGTCTCCGGCGTCATCGATTGGGCGAACGCCCGCCGTGGCCCCGCGCTGCTCGATCTCGCGAGGACCCACTCGCTCGTCGAGTTCATCGGCCGCCTCACGAGCACCCCGGCATCCCCGGGCAGCGCGCTGGCTCCCGATTTGCTGCCTCGCTTCGGGCGCGCGCTGCACGACGCGTATGTCGCGCGATCGGCCCCCATCGACGACGCCCGGTGGGCGGTCGCGCGCGCGTGGGCGTTCGCGGTCCTCGAGGCCGACATCCGGCCGAAGGCGGGCCACGTCGACTACGTCACCCCGGACGTCCTGGCCTGGATATCGAGGCGCCGCGAGGAGGCGCAGGCTGCCGCGCGGTGAGTCTCGGCGTCAGTCGAGGAAGAGGGCTCGCAGTCGTTTCGTGGTGAAGACCAGACCGAGCCCGATCATCACGACGAAGTAGAGCACGTGCCACAGCATCCCGGCGGAGAGGATTCCGGTCGTCAATCCTCGGATCAGCTCGACGCCGTGCCAGAGCGGCAGCGCCTGCACGATCACCTGCACCCACTCGGGGTACACCGTGATCGGGTAGAAGGTCGCCGAGAAGAGGAACATGGGCAGCAGCACGAAGTTGATCCAGTCCATGTGCTGGAAGGTCTTCATGTAGCTCGTGACGGCCATCCCGATGCTCGCGAACCCGAACGCGATGAGCAGCACCGCCGGGAGAGCGAGCACGGCGGTCCACGCGAGGTTGAGCCCCAGCACCTGCATGATGATCATGAAGCCGGTCGCGTAGACGAGACCGCGGAGCAGCGCGTAGAGGATCTCGCCGAGCGCGACGTCGAGCGGCCCGAGCGACGTCGACAGCATGCCCTCGTAGAGCTTGCCGTAGTTCAGCTTGAAGAAGACGTTCCACGTCGAGTCGTACACGGCGCCGTTCATCGCCGAAACCGCGAGCAGCGCGGGGGCGATGTACGCGGCGTACGGAACCTCGGCGCCCGACGAAGTCTCGACGTCGCCGATGAGAGCGCCGAGCCCGATCCCGAGGGAAGCGAGGTAGAACACGGGCTCGAAGAAGCCCGACAGCACCACGATCCAGCTCGACGACCGAGCCGCGATGAGACCGCGCTGCACGACCGCACCGGGGTTGCCCGCCCAAAGCGCGCGCACACCGCCGCGGCGCCCGGCCGGCGACGTCTCTCGCGCGATCAGGGCGCTCATTTCGCGAGCCTCTCGGTGAAGACCCGCCGGCCCCAGAGGTAGCCGACGGCGGCGAGCGCGAGGAGGTAGAGCACGTGCACGGCGATCATCCCGGCCCCGATGTCGGCCCCATAGGTCGCCGCGCGCCCGAGCTCGGCGCCGTGCCACAGGGGCGAGATCCAGGCGATCCACTGCAGGCCGATCGGTAAGGTCTCGACCGGGTAGAAGGTGCCCGAGAAGAGGAACATCGGCATGAAGATGAACCGCTGAACGAGAGCGAACTGACCCTTGTCGTCTTGGATCGACCCGGCGTACGCCATGAGGGGGATGCCGAAGGCGACGCCCGCCGCGACGCCGGCGAGAATCGACAGCCAGCCCGTCGCGGGGTTCGGCACGGCGCCGAACGGCAGCAGCCAGATGAACAGGTAGTAGGCGCCGACGGCGACGATCATCCGCGCCGTCGCCCCGATGATGACGCCGTTCGCGATCTGCGGGCTCGACAGCGCCGAGGCGTTGAAGCCGTAGAAGTAGCGGCGCCATTTGAACCCCGCCATCACCGGGTAGGTCATCTCTTCGGATGCCACCGCGATCGCCGCGGTTACCAGCAGAGCCGGGGCGACGAACGGGAGGTAGCCGACCTCCTGCCCGTGGGAGGAGATCGGCACCGTGATGAGGGCAGCGAGTCCGACGGCGAGCCCGAGCAGGTACATGATCGGCTGCCCGACGGCGCCGACGACGATGGTCCAGCCATAGGCGCGCATCGCGCGGACCATGTGCTCGGCGACGTACCAGGTGCCGTAACGGCGGGGCCTGCGCCCGCCGGCGAGGGCTTCGGCACGCAACTCGTCGAGGGTGGGATGTGCGGTTCGCGTGCTCATTCGATCAGCGACCGTCCGGTCAGGCGCAAGAAGACGTCCTCGAGGCTCGACCGGCGCACGAGGCTCGTGAGCGGCGTGAGGCCGGCTGCCGACACCCGCTCGAGAGCGGCCTCGCCGTCGTGCGCGTAGACGAGGATACGGTCGGGCAGCACCTCGACACGGTCGCCGATGCCGCGCAGCTGGACCGCCGCGGACTCGTTGCGATCGGAGCCGAAGCGCACCTCGAGCACCTCGCGGCTCGAGTGCTCGCGGATCAGGGAGGCGGGAGTGCCTTCGGCCATGATCCGCCCCTTGTCGACGACGATGAGCCGGTCGCACAGCTGCTCGGCCTCGTCCATGTAGTGCGTGGTGAGCACGAGGGTCGTGCCGCGTTCCTTCAGCCGGAACAGCCGGTCCCACAGCACGTGGCGCGCCTGCGGGTCGAGACCCGTGGTCGGCTCGTCGAGCAGCAGGATGCGCGGGTCGTTGATGAGACCGCGGGCGATCGTGAGGCGTCGCTTCATGCCGCCCGAGAGCTGGTCGACCTTGTTCTTGGCCTTGTCCTCCAGCTGCGCGAACGCGAGCAGCTCATCGGCCTTCTCGTGACAGACCTTGCCGGGAAGACCGAAGTAGCGCCCGTAGATGTAGAGGTTCTCGCGCGCGTTGAGCTCACCGTCGAGGTTGTCTTGCTGCGGTACGACACCGAGCCGCGACCGGATCTCGGGACCGTAGCGATCGGGGTCGAGCCCCAGGATCTGCAGGTCGCCGCCGCTGCGCGTCGAGACCGCGCCGATCATCTTCATCGTGGTCGACTTGCCCGCGCCGTTCGGGCCGAGCAGCCCGAAGGACTCGCCGGGCGCCACCTCGAACGAGAGGTCGTCGACGGCGACGAAGTCGGGCTTGCCCTTGACGGCGTAAGTCTTGCGCAGCCCACGGGCGGAGATGACGGATTCTGGCACGCGACAACACTAGCGATGCGGTCGGACAGCGACCGGAGCCGCGGTGCGCGAGAATCGCACGCATGGATCGCATCCTCACCACTGCCGCTGAACTCCGCACCGCCATCGCGGCGGGCCGCTACTCCGATGGCGGCCCCGTGCGCATCCTCGACGTCCGTTGGTGGCTCGACCGCCCCGACGGACGCCCCGCGTTCCGCGCCGGCCACATCCCCGGCGCGCGCTACGCCGACCTCGACACGCAGCTCGCCGAGCACGGCGACCCGGCTGCCGGGCGGCATCCGCTTCCCTCCCGCGAGACGGTGCAGGCCGCCGTGCGCGACTGGGGAATCGACGACGGCGACACCGTCGTGGTCTACGACGACGTCGCCAACCTCGCGAGCGGCCGAGCGTGGTGGGTGCTGCGGGATGCCGGCATCGCCGACGTCCGGGTGCTCGACGGCGCCCTGGCCGCCTGGATCGACGCGGGATTCGACCTCGAGGAGGGCGACGCGCCAGCCGTGCGTCCGGGCACCGCGGTCGTGTCGCCGGGCGCACTGCCGGTCCTGGGCATGGACGACGTCCTCGACCATGCCCGCGCCGGCCTGCTGCTCGACGCCCGCGCCGGCGAACGGTTCCGCGGCGAGGTCGAGCCGATGGACCCGCGCGCTGGTCATATCCCGGGCGCGGTGTCCGCGCCGACGACGCAGAACAACGACGAGTCGGGGCGGTTCCGCAGCATCGACGAGCTGCGGGCACGATTCGCCGCGCTCGGCGCGGAGCCCGGCTCGACGGTCGGCGTCTACTGCGGCTCGGGGGTCAGCGCCGCGCACGAGGCCATCGCCCTGAGCCTCGCGGGGTACCGGCCCGTCCTCTACCCCGGCTCGTGGAGTCAGTGGTCGCAGCATCCCGATCGGCCCGTCGCCACCGGCGCCTGAGGGGCCGCGCTCGGCGGTCGCCGCTACCCTGTCGACATGACGACCGCCACCGCTGATCTCTATGACGAACGCGGCGACGAGCTCGACTCGCTCGGCGTCCAGCTCCTCGACCTCGGCGGCCGGAGAGCCTTCGAGGGCCCGATCCGCACCGTGCGCTGCCATCGCGACAACGCACTCGTGAAACAGGTGCTGGCGACGCCGGGCGACGGCGCGGTGCTCGTCGTCGACGGCGGAGGGTCGCTCGAATCGGCTCTCGTCGGCGATCTGATCGCCGCATCCGCCGTCGAGAACGGGTGGGCGGGCATCGTCGTGAACGGCGCGATCCGCGACCGTGCGGCGATCGCGTCGCTCGACCTCGGTGTCAAGGCGCTCGGCTCGAACCCGCGTAAGAGCGGCAAGGCGGGCATCGGCGAGGTCGATGTGCCGGTCACGGTCGGGGGCGTCGTCTTCACACCCGGCCGGCGCCTCTGGGCCGACGCCGACGGCGTGCTCGTCGAGCGCTGAGCGTCTAGGCCATCCGCTCGAACGTGAGCGCGTAGATGGTGGGGTCGCCGGCAAGGTCCATCGTGACGCTCATGCCGGGCTGGTCGATGGTGACGTCGAAGGCGATCGTGCTGTTCTCGCACGTCACGGGCTCGCTCGGCGAGGCTCCGTCGACCGGGCCCGCCGTCACCGTGATCGTGCCGGCGCCGCGGCACGCGACCTGCGCCTGGTAGGTGCCGGCGGGCAGCGACGAGAACTGCGATGTCTGGTGCGCGGAGGTGTGCTGACTGAGCCACCCCGACAACGTGCCCATGCCGGTCGTGTCCGAGGAACGCGGCACGGCCGTCTCGGCCCAGTCCGCGATCTCATCGACCGGCAGCGGCAGCTGCTCCTCGTCGGTGCGTGCATCGGATGTCGGTGTGGGCGATGGCGTGGAACCGACGGATGCCGACGGCTCTGCCACCTCGCCGTCTACGACCGGACCGGTGCAGCCGGCGAGGGAGAACACGAGGAACGCGGCCGCCGCAAGCGGCGCCGCCTGACGTTTCGTGGTCGAACGCATCCGGGCACTCTGCCATCGATGCCGTGAGCAGACAACCACCTCGGGCGAAAGAAAGTACGGTCGAAGGTGACAGCTTCGCCGAACCGAGGGGACCGCATGTCCGACACCCGCAGCCGCATGCGCGGCGGACGCCGCCGCACCGATGAGGGGCCCCGAGCCCGGCTCTCGCAGCTGCTCCCCTACCTGTTCGAGCACAAAGGAGTGCTCGTCGCGGTCGCCGTGCTGAGCGTCGTCGAGGCTGTCGCCACGCTGGGCCAGCCGCTCGTCGTCGGGCAGGTCATCGAGCGTGTGCAGGCGGGCGACGCGCTCGGCATCCTCGTGTGGGCACTCGTGATCCTCGTCGTCGTCTCATCCGCCATCGGCGCCTTCCAGCACTATCTGCTCCAGCGCACCGGCACGGCGGTGGTGTTCTCCAGCCGCCGCCGTCTCATCGCGCGGCTGCTGCGGCTGCCGATCTCCGAGTTCGACGCCCGGCGCACCGGCGACCTCGTCTCGCGGGTGGGCACCGACACGACCCTGCTCTACGCCGTGCTCACCCAGGGCCTCGCCGACTCCGTCGGCAACGCGTTGATCTTCGTCGGCGCGATCGTCGCGATGCTCTTCATCGACCCCTTGCTCCTGCTGCTCATCGTCATCGTGATCGGAGCCTCCGTCGCCGTCGTCGTGGGCCTGAGCACCCGCATCCGCCGTGCCACACGCGAACAGCAGGAGCGCGTCGGCGAACTGGCCTCGGGCGTCGAACGGGCGATCGGCTCGATCCGCACCATCCGTGCCGCTGGAGCGACCGAGCGCGAGGAAGCAGCCGTCACGGGTTCCGCTCGCCAGGCGTACGACGCGGGGGTGCGGGTCGCGAAGGCATCGGCTCTCGTCGTGCCCGTCGCGGGCATCGCGCTTCAGCTGTCGCTGCTCGTCGTGCTCGGCGTCGGCGGATACCGCGTGGCCTCGGGCGCCATCTCGATCGCGAGCCTCGTGACGTTCGTGATGTTCCTGTTCTTCCTCGTGCAGCCGCTGGCGTCGTTCCTCGGGGCGATCACCTCGGTCAACCAGGCGCTCGGCGCGCTCGGCCGCATCCAGGAAGTGCTCGATCTGCCCACGGAGGACTCGGCCGACCCGGATGCCGCGGCCGCCGTCACCGCCTCGGGCGACAGCGACGTCGCGATCGAGTTCCGAGACGTGCACTTCCACTACCCCGAGGCCGTCGTCGCGGCTCGGCGCACCGCGTCGGACGAAGCGCTGCGCACGCTCGCCGACGCGCGCGTCGACACCTCCGCGGTCACCGCGGTGACCGAGGGAGCCGGTGCTTCGGAGAGCGACGCGGATGCCGAAGCGGTCTCCGTCCCGGCAACCGGGGCTGTCGCCGCCGGTGAGGGCGAGGTGCTCCGGGGCGTCAGCTTCCGCGTTCCCCGCGGCGCGCGCGTGGCCCTCGTCGGCCCCTCGGGTGCGGGCAAGTCGACGACCCTCGCCCTGATCGAACGGTTCTACGACGTCACCGGCGGAGCGGTGCTGGTCGGGGGCACCGACATCCGGTCGATCCCCCGCGCCGAACTGCGCGCACAGCTCGGTTACGTCGAGCAGGACGCCCCCACCCTCGCGGGCACGATCGCCGACAATCTGCGGCTGGCCGCCCCCGAGGCCACCGACGCGGAATGCGAACGTGTTCTGCGCGCGGTCAACCTCGGCGACGTGCTCGAGCGCAGCGAGCTGGGGCTCGAGGCTCCGGTCGGCGAAGCGGGTGTCATGCTCTCGGGCGGAGAGCGTCAACGTCTCGCGATCGCGCGCGCGCTGCTGGCGGCTCCCCCGGTCCTCCTGCTGGACGAGTCGACGTCGTCGCTCGACGGACTCAACGAGCAGCGGATGCGCGAGGCCATCGACGCGGTCGCGACGGGACGCACCCTCGTGGTCATCGCGCACCGGCTCTCGACGGTCGTCGACAGCGACGTCATCGTGGTGCTCGACCATGGCCGGGTCGTCGGCCAGGGCACGCACTCCGAGCTCGTCGCCACGGTGCCGCTGTATCGCGATCTCGCGAAGCACCAGCTGCTCGTCTGAGGCCCACGCCTTCTCGCCGAGAACGCACCATCGCCACGAGCGCGCACCCTCTGCGGTGCGTTCTCGCGGCGACGGTGCGTCCTCGCGGCCGGCGCGGGGCGGCGGGGCGGCGTCAGGCGCGGTGGCCGAGGCGGTAGCGCAGGGCCTCGAGCTCGGAGCGCAGTGCCGCGGGCAGCCGGTCGCCGAAGGTGTCGTAGAACTCCTCGGTGAGGTCGGCCTCCCGCAGCCACGACTCCGTGTCGACCGCGAACAGCTCGTCGAGATCACGCTGGGACACCTCGATGCCGTCGAGGTTGAGGTCATCGGTGCGCGGCAGACGGCCGATCGGGCTGTCGACGGCGTCGACCTCACCGTTCAGGCGGCGGACGATCCAGTCGATGACCCGCGAGTTGTCACCGAAGCCGGGCCACAGGAAGCGCCCGTCCGCGCCCTTGCGGAACCAGTTCACCTGGAACACCCGCGGCGCCCGGTCGAACCGCAGCTTCTGCCCGACCTTCAGCCAGTGGGCGAAGTAGTCGCCCATGTTGTATCCGCAGAACGGCAGCATGGCGAAGGGGTCGCGGCGCAGCTCGCCGAGCGTCCCCTCGGCCGCCGCCGTGCGCTCCGACGAGATGTTCGAGCCCATGAAGACGCCGTGCGTCCAGTCCGTGGCCTCCACGACGAGGGGGACGTTGGTCGCCCGCCGCCCGCCGAACAGGATGGCGTCGAGAGGCACGCCCTCGGCGGCATCCCAATCCGACGCGATCTGCGGGCACTGGGCGGCGCTCACCGTGAAGCGCGAGTTGGGGTGCGCGGCCGGCCGGCCCGAGTCGGGGGTCCAGGGCTTGCCCTCCCAGTCGATCAGCTCGGCGGGCGCCTCATCGGTGAGCCCTTCCCACCAGACGTCGCCGTCG
Organism: Microbacterium sp. F1-18; assembly: GCF_052921305.1. Taxonomy (NCBI): domain Bacteria; kingdom Bacillati; phylum Actinomycetota; class Actinomycetes; order Micrococcales; family Microbacteriaceae; genus Microbacterium; species Microbacterium sp. F1-18. Next base: position 568,392 of record NZ_JBREVD010000003.1, read on the forward strand.
GGGCGCAGCGCCACGTTCGTGAAGATCGTGTTGCCCCACAGCGTCTCGACCGCCGTGACGTTCGTCGACTCGCCCGTTCCCGGTGCGACGCCGAAGAAGCCGGCCTCGGGGTTGATCGCCCACAGCCGGCCGTCGGACCCCGGACGCAGCCACGCGATGTCGTCGCCGAGCGTCTCGACCCGCCACCCGGGGATGGTGGGACGCAGCATCGCCAGATTCGTCTTGCCGCAGGCGGAGGGGAACGCGGCCGCCACGTGGTAGGCCTTGCCTGCCGGATCGATGACCCGGATGAGCAGCATGTGCTCCGCGAGCCAGCCCTCGTCACGACCGATCACCGATGCGATGCGCAGCGCGAAGCACTTCTTCGCGAGGATCGCATTGCCGCCGTAGCCCGACCCGAACGACCACACCTCGAGAGTGTCGGGGAAGTGGACGATGTACTTCTCGTCGTTGCACGGCCACGCGACATCCGTCTCACCCGCCGCCAGCGGCGCGCCGACCGAGTGCACGGTCTTGACCCAGGGCTTGCCGCCGGCGATCTCGTCGAGCACGGCCGAGCCGACGCGGGTCATGATGCCGATCGACGCCACCGCGTAGGCGCTGTCGGTGACCTGTACCCCGATGTGCGACAGCGGGCCGCCGACCGCTCCCATCGAGAACGGCACGACGTACATGGTGCGTCCGCGCATCGATCCGGCGAACAGGGGGGTGATGGTCGCCCGGATGTCGTCGGGGGCCACCCAGTTGTTGGTGGGGCCGGCGTCCTCCTCGCGCTCGGACGCGATGAAGGTCCGCGCCTCGGTGCGAGCGACGTCGCTCGGGTGCGATCGGGCGAGGTACGACCCGGGCCGCCACTCGGGATTGAGCTTGATGAGCTTGCCCTCGTCGACCATTTCGCGCAGCAGCGCGTCGTTCTCGGCGGCCGAGCCGTCGACCCAGTGCACCCGATCGGGCCGCGTGAGCGCGGCGATCTCGTCGACCCAGGCGACGAGATCCGCGAGCGGTCCGGATGCCGTCGCGGGCCGGGCGCCCAGATCGGTGCGGGGGCGGCGCTGCGCGCTGGCCGCGGCGGACGTACCGGTTGAGGCGGGACGGGTGAAGAGGTCGGCGATGGCCATGTCGGTCTCCTACATCGGCGGCGAGATCGGTGATACCTGACGATTCCAACGCACGAATACCCCGTCTTACAGAGATCGGTGCCTTCAAGAAACCCGAATCTTTCCCTATGATCAAAGAATGGCTGCATCCGGAATCGAACTCGCGACCCTCGGCCACCGCATCCGTCACCACCGAGTCGCCCGCGGGCTGACGCTCGACGAGCTCGGCGCGCAGGTCGGCGTCGCCGGCAGCCAGCTGAGCCTCATCGAGAACGGACGGCGCGAGCCCAAGCTCTCGTTGCTGCAGTCGATCGCCTCGGCGACCGACACCGATGTCGCCGATCTCCTCTCGCCCGAACCGCCGAACCGGCGCGCGGCCCTCGAACTCGAGCTCGAGCGCGCACAGGCCAGTCCCGTCTTCCGCAGGCTCGGGATCGCACCGGTACGCGCGGGCAAGACGATGAGCGACGAGACACTGGAGTCGATCCTCGGGCTGCATCGCGAACTGCAGCGCCGCGAGCGCGAGGCGATCGCGACGCCCGAAGAGGCTCGGCGTGCCAACACCGAGCTGCGCCTACGGATGCGCGAAGTCGCGAACTACCTCCCCGACATCGAGCGCCTCGCCGAGAAGCAGCTGAAGGCGGCCGGACACACCTCGGGCGCGCTGACGCATCGCACCGTGAGCATCATGGCCGAGCAGCTGGGGTTCGAGCTGCTCTACGTCGCCGACCTCCCGCACTCGGCACGCTCGGTCACCGACCTCGAGAACGGGCGCATCTACCTTCCCCCCGCGTCGATCCCGGGCGGCCATGGCCTGCGGTCGATGGCACTGCAGGCGATGGCCCATCGCCTGCTGGGACACACTCCCCCGAACGACTACGCCGATTTCCTGCAGCAGCGCCTCGAGATCAACTACTACGCCGCGTGCTGCCTCATGCCCGAGACGGCCTCGGTCGCGTTCCTGTCGCAGGCGAAGAAGGACCGCAACCTGGCTGTCGAGGACTTCCGCGACGCGTTCGGGGTGACGCACGAGGCGGCCGGGATGCGGATGACGAACCTCATGACCACGCACCTGGGCATCCCGTTGCACTTCCTGCGCGTCGACGGGGCGGGCGCGATCACGCGGGTCTACGAGAACGACGGCCTGCCGCTGCCGATGGACGTCACCGGCAGCGTCGAGGGCCAGGTCGTGTGCCGGGCCTTCTCGGCGCGGTCGGCGTTCGAGGAGCAGAACCGCACCGTCGAGCACTACCAGTACACCGACACCCCGGGCGGAACCTTCTGGTGCTCGAGCCAGACCGGGACCACCGCTGAGGGCGAATTCTCGATCACCGTCGGCGTACCGTTCGATGACGCCCGCTGGTTCCGCGGACGCGAGACGCAGAAGCGGGCGACATCCACGTGCCCCGATGAGTCGTGCTGCCGGCGGCCCGATCCCGATCTGACGTCGCGATGGGAGGGCAAGGCCTGGCCGAGCGCTCGCGTGCACATGCAGATGTTCTCGCCGCTGCCGCGCGGCAACTTCCCCGGTGTCGACGACGGCGAGGTCTACGCCTTCCTCGACCGTCACGCCGCCGGCTGACCCGGGACAGCGCTCGAGGTCCCAGTTGGGCCGGGAATCACGCCGGGATACCCGGCCGAACTGGGACCTCGGAGGCGCCGCGCGAGCTCAGCCGGCGAGGAAGCGTGAGACCCGCGCGAGCGCCGCCGCAATCGCGGATGCCGCGACCGACGGGTCCGTCACGAGCGTGGAGCCGGGTGGCAGATGGTGCCGCCCGAGGGCGACGGAGTGGCGCCAGGTGCCGATGACCCGGCCACGGGAGATCAGGATCGGCGCGACCTGGCCGTTCATGGTCGGGCCGATCCGCGACGCGAGGTCGGGGTCGCAGACGGTCGTCCGGTCGGCGTAGGAGAGGTAGTACTCGTCGAAGGCGGGGAGGGCGACGACATCCCCGCCGTCGCGGCCGGGAACCGAGCCGGAGGTGGATGCCGACGCGCCGGGCTCGGCATCCGGCGCCGCGAACAGTCCGGCCTCGATCTCGACGACCCGGTCACCGGCCGCCTCGGCCGCACGTCGCGACATCCCGATCGGCAGGCCCGCCCACCATCGGAAGTCCTCGATGCGCGCGGGTCCGTGCGAGCGGATGTAGCTCACGAACATCTCGGCGAGCGGATCGTCGGGCATCCGCCCCGATGGCAGCTCGTCCACGGCGACGAGGAACTGGTCGCGGGTCGGCCCGCCCTCGCGCGGCACCACCGGGCCGAAGGCGAGCACCCCGCGCACGGCAAGCGCCGAGAGGATGTGGTTGCCACGCGAGCGTTCCGTCTCGATGCCGGCGCCGCGCAGGAGGTCGGCGAACTCGTCGCGCGTGAGCCGGTTCCCGCCGCGCAGCGCCTGCCGGGCGGCGCGCTCAGCCGTCGCCAGCACCGCATCGTCGACCGCGAGCCCACGCAGGATGCCGGCTGCCGCGCGCTGCTGGCGCTCGGCGGTCACCGCGAGCATCCCGGCGAGGTCGACCGAGCGCACGATGTGCAGCGTCCCGCGTTGCGTCCACGAGCGCACGAGCGTGCCGTCCTCGAACGCGGCATCCACCGCGCGCAGCGCGGGCTCGCCGTCGGTGCGGACGGCGAGCGCCCATCGTCCGGACCAGAAGTCCTGCGCCTGTAGCGCGAGCATGTGAGCCGCGGCCTCGCCGAGTGACGACGCGGGTTCACTCAGCAGGTGGGAACGCAGCCGCTGCGCCGCGATCACCTCAGCTCCCCCGCGGCATCCTTTGCCGCTATCGCCCCCACCGTTGTCCCGCACGCCGCCGATCCTGCCCGATCCCGCCCCCGCGGGTCCACTTCCTGCGAGGTCCCACTTGGGCCGGGTAAGCGCGGCTCATACCCGGCCCAAGTGGGACCTCGCAGGGTTCGGGCCCCGCCGCCGCGCAGGCCGTAACACGACGACCCGCGCGCCCCGCGGTATCCGGGGCAGGTGAGAATGGATGCAGCCGCCGGTGACAGCACGCCGATGCGCGGCATCCGCACCCGGAGGTTCCCCGATGTCCCGCTCTCTTGTCCGCGCCGCGTCGATCGGCGTCGCTGCGCTCGCGATCCTCCTCGCCGGCTGCTCGTCCTCGCCTGCGCCCGCCGCCTCCGCCGACGCCTCCGGACCTGCCGCCGAAGACTACGTCACCCCCGGCAAGCTCACCTTCGCCACCGGCGAGACGGCCTACGAGCCGTACTTCGTCGACGACGACCCCGAGTCGGGCGAGGGCTTCGAAGCCGCCGTCGCCTACGCCGTCGCCGACAAGCTCGGCTTCGCACCGGATGACGTCGTGTGGGTGCGCACGAGCTTCGAGGCCGCGATCGCGCCCGGGCCGAAGAGCTTCGACATCAACGTCCAGCAGTACACGATCACGGATGAGCGCAAGCAGGGCGTCGACTTCTCGTCGCCCTACTACTCGGCCAGCCAGTCGATCGTCGCGATCGCGGGCGGCGCGGCCGACGGCGTCTCCGACATCGCGGGCCTGACCGACCTCACGATCGGCGCGATGGCGAACTCCACCAGCGCCCAGACGCTGGCAGAGGTCGCGCCCGACGCCGAGGCCCGTCTGTACAACTCCAACGAGGATGCCGTGGCCGCCCTCGGCGCGGGACAGATCGACGCGATCGTGCTCGACACGCCCACCGCCTACCTCGCCGTCAACTTCTACATCGAGAACTCGTTCTTCGTCGGCGAGCTGCCGAAGGCGGGCATCGAGGACGAATGGGGCCTGTTGCTGGCGAAGAACTCGCCGCTCACCCCGGCCGTGACGGCCGCCGTCGACGAACTGCGCGAGGACGGCACCCTCGCCGACCTCGAGCAGAAGTGGCTCTCGGGTCTCACGGAGGGCGTGACGCTCCTCCAGTGAGGGCGCGCTAGCGTCTATCCGTGACCTCCTCCGTCCCGAGCGCGCTCGAACTCGAGCGCCGTGCGTATCGGCGCGGCCGCGAGCGCCGGTCGGTGCTGATCGCCGTCGCGTCGACGCTCGCCTTCGCCGCCGTCGTCTGGGTGATGGTGATCAACACGGAGGGCTGGGCGACCGTCCAGCGGAGCTTCTTCGACCCCGCCGTGGCGGTCCAGGCGCTGCCGGAGGTGTGGCAGGGGTTCCTCGTCAACCTGCAGGTGCTCGCGATCTCGGTGTTCACGGTCGCCGCGGTGGCCCTGGTGCTGGCGCTGCTGCGCACCCTGCGGGGGCCGGTGTTCTTCCCGCTCCGCCTGATCGCCGCCGCCTACACCGACCTGTTCCGAGGCCTGCCCTTCGTCATCGTGCTGTACCTCATCGGGTTCGGGCTGCCGACGATCCTGAACACCCGCATCGACCCGGTGCTGCTGGGTGTCCTGGCCATCACGCTGACCTACTCGGCCTACGTCGCGGAGGTCGTCCGGGCGGGCATCGAGTCGGTGCATCCGTCGCAGCGTCTCGCCGCCCGCGCGCTCGGGCTCAGCTACCCGCAGACCCTGGTGCGAGTCGTGCTGCCACAGGCGCTGCGCAAGATGACCCCGCCGCTCATGAACGACTTCATCTCGATGCAGAAGGATGTCGGGCTGATCTCGATCCTCGCCGCATTCGACGCGATCGCCGAGGCGCGGGGAGTGGTCGCGACGACCTACAACTTCACCCCGTATGTCGTGGCGGGCGTGCTGTTCGTGCTGCTCGCGATCCCGACGATCCGGCTCACCGATTGGTACACCGCGAGGCTTCGACGCCGCGAGCAGACGGGATCGGTGCTGTGAGCGAGGTCACTGCGGGCACCGACGTCCTGCACGCCAGCGGCATCCGCAAGTCGTTCGGCGATAAAGAGGTGCTTCGCGGCGTCGATGTATCGCTCGCCGGGCACGAGGTCGTCGCCCTGATCGGTGCGAGCGGTTCGGGCAAGTCGACCCTGCTGCGTTGCCTCGGCCTGCTGGAGCCCATCGACGACGGGCAGATCCTGCTGGCCGGCGAGGACATCTCCGATCCTCGCGTCGACGCGAACGCGGTGCGGGCACGCCTGGGAGCGGTGTTCCAGAGCTACAACCTCTTCCCGCATCTGTCGGTGCTCGACAACGTGACCCTGGCCTCCCGCGTCGTGCATCGCGTGCCACGGCGCGAGGCGGAGGCGCGGGCGCGTGAGCTCCTCGCGCGCATCGGGCTGGCCGACAAGGCCGGTGAGCACCCCGATCGGCTCTCGGGCGGCCAGCAGCAACGGGCGGCGATCATCCGTGCGATCGCGACGGACCCCGAGGTGCTGCTGCTCGACGAGATCACGTCGGCACTCGACCCCGAACTCGTCGGCGAGGTCCTCGAGCTGGTCCGTGATCTCGCCGTGGCCGGGTCGACGATCCTGATGGCGACGCACGAGATGGCGTTCGCGAGGGATGTCGCCGACCGGGTGGTCTTCCTCGACCAAGGCGTCATCGTCGAGGAAGGTGCACCGTCGGAGGTCTTCGGCTCCCCGCGCGAACCGCGCACGCGCGCCTTCCTCTCCCGCTTCCTCCTCTGACCCCACTCCCCCTCCACCCCGTCGAGTCGCCAGACAACGCGGGTCCGGGCGGGCCGGCATCCGCAGTTCGTGGCGAGTCGACGAGCGGGGGGCGGGGACGCGGAGGCCGGGGTCAGGCGGTCGCGCGCTCGGCGGCTTCGACGACGTTGGTCATCAGCAGGGCGACGGTCATCGGGCCGACGCCGCCGGGGTTCGGCGAGAGCAGGCCCGCGACCTCGGCGACATCCGGTGCGATGTCGCCGTAGACCTTCGACTTGCCGGTCTCGGGGTCGTTCTCGCGCGTGACCCCCACGTCGAGCACGGCGGCGCCCGGCTTCACATCGGCAGCGGTCACGAGATGCTTCACGCCTGCGGCGCCGACGATCACGTCCGCCTCGCGCAGGTGCGCACCGAGGTCGGCGGTTCCGGTGTGGGTGAGGGTCACCGTGGCGTTGATCTCGCGACGGGTCAGCAGCAGGCCGATGGAGCGGCCGATCGTGACACCGCGTCCGACCACGACGACGTGCTTGCCCGCTAGGTCGTACCCGTTGCGCTGCAGCAGCTCGATGACGGCACGCGGCGTGCAGGGCAGGGGCGTCGTGATGGGGTCGTTGACGTTGAGCACGAGACGCCCGAGGTTGACGGGGTGCAGACCGTCGGCATCCTTCGCGGGGTCGATGCGCTCGAGGATCCGGTCGGTGTCGAGGTGCTTCGGCAGCGGGAGCTGCACGATGTAGCCGTGGCACGTCGGGTCTGCGTTGAGGCGGTCGATGACCTCCTCGACCTCGGCCTGGGTCGACTCTGCCGGCAGCTCGATCTGGATCGAGTTCATGCCGATCGCCTCGGACTCGCGGTGCTTCATCCCGACGTACAGCTGGGATGCCGGGTCGGCGCCGACCAGCACCGTCGCGATGCCCGGGGTCACCCCGCGCGCCTTCAGCGCGGCGACGCGCTCGGCCAGTTCGGTCTTGATGGCGGCGGCGGTGGCCCGCCCGTCGAGCTTCTGCGCGGTCATGTCAGTCTCCGTTCGAGAGGGATCGCGGTCGTGGGGCCGCGGCCGCCGAGAGCGCATGGCCCCCGCGAGAACGTACCGTGCGGGGTGCGTTCTCGCGGAGCGGGTGCGTTTTCGGCGACCGGCGACGCCGGGTTACTGCTGCAGGCCGGGGTACAGCGGGAAGGCGTCGGCGAGCGTCGCCACGCGAGCGCGCAGGGCCTCGAGGTCGGCGCCGGGCTGCAGCGCGAGCGCGATGATGTCGGCGACCTCGGTGAATTCAGCGTCGCCGAAGCCGCGGGTCGCGAGAGCGGGCGTGCCGATGCGCAGGCCCGAGGTGACCATCGGCGGACGCGGGTCGTTCGGCACCGCGTTGCGGTTGACCGTGATGCGGATCTCGTGCAGCAGGTCTTCGGCCTGCTTGCCGTCGAGCTCGGCGTCGCGCAGGTCGACGAGCACGAGGTGGACGTCGGTGCCGCCCGAGCGGACGGCGATGCCGGCATCCGCGACATCCCGCTGCGTCAGGCGGTCCGCGATGATCGCGGCGCCGCGCACGGTGCGCTCCTGGCGTTCCTTGAACTCCGGCGTCGCGGCGAGCTTGAACGCCGTCGCCTTCGCCGCGATGACGTGCATGAGCGGGCCGCCCTGCTGACCCGGGAAGACGGCGGTGTTGATCTTCTTGGCCAGGTCGGCATCGTTCGTGAGGATGATGCCCGAGCGGGGGCCGCCGATGGTCTTGTGCACCGTCGACGAGACGACGTGGGCGTGCGGCACGGGCGACGGGTGCACACCCGCGGCCACGAGACCGGCGAAGTGCGCCATGTCGACCCAGAGGTACGCGCCGACCTCGTCGGCGATCGCACGGAACGCGGCGAAGTCGAGCTGACGCGGGTAGGCCGACCAGCCCGCGATGATGACCTTCGGCTTGTGCTCGTGGGCGAGGCGGCGGACCTCGTCCATGTCGATCAGCGAGGTCTCGGGATTCACGCCGTAGGCGACGATGTCGTACAGGCGGCCCGAGAAGTTGATCTTCATGCCGTGGGTGAGGTGGCCGCCGTGGTCGAGCGAGAGGCCCAGGAGCGTGTCGCCGGGGCGCGCGATGGCGTGGAGCACGGCGGCGTTGGCCGTCGCGCCCGAGTGGGGCTGGACGTTGGCGAACGCGGCGCCGAAGAGCGACTTGGCGCGCTCGATCGCGAGCTCCTCGGCGACGTCGACCTCTTCGCAGCCGCCGTAGTAGCGGCGACCCGGGTAACCCTCGGCGTACTTGTTGGTGAGCACCGACCCCTGCGACTGCAGCACCGAGACGGGCACGAAGTTCTCGGATGCGATCATCTCGAGGTAGCCGCGCTGGCGGTCGAGCTCGCGCTCGAGGACCTGAGCGATCTCGGGGTCGACCTCGGCGAGCGGGGCGTTGAAATACGAATCGGTCATGACGATCTCCTGACGACGGCTTTCACGAACAGAGGTTCCACATCGGCCCAGGCGTGCGGTCGAATGCCGTGTCGGTCGCTCCCCGGTGGTGGCCCACCTCAACGCCAGTCGCGACGCGTCCGAGCATAACGGATGCCGCGCTGGTACGCTGGCACGAAAGTTTGTTAGGCATCCTTACAGATAGGGGCGCGATGACGTCGCTGCCACTGGTCCCGCTGCCCTCCTCCGTCACGCCCTCTCCCGGCGCATTTTTCGCGCTCACCGCCGACGTGGCTGTGACCGGCGATGCGGATGCCGCGGGCGTGCTCCACCGGCTCATCCTGACCCGCACGGGCCTCCACATCACGGCAGATCCCGGTCGCGCCGTCATCGACGCCGCAGTCGACGGCGACGGCCCGCCCGAGTCGTACCGGATGTCGGTCGACGAGCACCGCGTGTCGATCCGAGGCGCCGACGCCGCTGGCCTCTTCTACGGAGCCCAGACTCTCGGCCAGCTCATCGCCGGGTCGCCGGAAGGCTGGGTCATCCCCGCCGTCGACATCGCCGACGAGCCTCGCTTCGCCTACCGCGGCGTCATGCTCGACGTCGCGCGCCACTTCCACGACGTCTCGACCGTCACCGCCTACCTCGAGCGGGCGGCGAGCCTGAAGTTCAACGTCCTGCATCTGCACCTCACCGACGACCAGGGCTGGCGGCTCGCTCTGGCCAGCCGCCCCGAGCTCGCCGCCCGCGCTTCGTCGAGCGCGGTGGGCGGTGATCCCGGCGGGTTCTACACACCCGACGACTACCGCGCGATCATCGCGCACGCCGCCGCGAACCACATGACCGTCGTCCCGGAGTTCGACATGCCGGGACACACCCACGCCGTCGGCCTGGCCTACCCCGAGGTCGCGGCCGCGCCGTCGCTGGAGGGGTGGGATGCCGCGGGCGGCCCGACCCCCGTCGCCGGAGAGCCGTACTCGGGCATGGGCGTCGGCTTCTCGTCGCTGCGCATCGGCGCACCGGCGACCGACGCGTTCGTCGAGGACGTCCTGACGGAGCTGGCGGAGCTGACGCCCGGGCCGTACCTGCACTTCGGCGGCGACGAGGCGCACGGCACCCCGGCGGCGGACTTCGCGACCTTCGTCGCGCGCACGTCGCGAGTCATCTCGCGCCTCGGCAAGACCCCGGTGGCGTGGCACGAGGCCGGCGCGGCCGACGACCTCGCACCGGGCACGATCGGTCAGTACTGGGGCTTCGTCACACCGACCGACGGCGCTGACGAGCGGGCGCGGGCGTTCGTCGCGCGGGGCGGCCGCGTCATCCTCTCCCCCGCCGACGCCGTGTACCTCGACATGAAGCCGACCGCCGATGCGCCGCTCGGGCTGACCTGGGCGAACGGCCCGACGAGCCTCGAGCGGGCGTACTCGTGGGAGCCGGTCGATGTCGTGTCCGGCCTCACCGACGACGACATCCTCGGGGTCGAAGCCCCGCTGTGGACCGAGACCGTGCGCGATCTCGACGGCATCGACGCCCTGGCCTTCCCGCGCATCGCGGCTGCGGCCGAAGCCGCCTGGTCGGTCGCCACCGGGGCCGCCGATGACCGCACGTGGGAGTCGTTCCGCGAGCGGGTCGGCGGGCTCGGGCCGTTGTGGACGACCCTCGGCATCCGTTTCCCCGCTTCGTCGGAGGTGGCGTGGACCCCGTGAACCACGTCATCCATTCCGCGCGGCTCATCGACGGCGGACGCGAGACGCCCGACGCGTGGCTCGTCGTACGCGGCGGCCGGGTCGAGGCGCACGGCACCGGCGACACGTGGCGGGGCGCGGTGGCCGGCGCACCGGTCGACGAGATCGTCGACGCCGTCGAGGCCGCTGGTCCCGGCGCGACGATCACACCCGGCTTCATCGATATCCATGGTCACGGCGGCGGTGGCGCGGCGTACGACGACGGCGCCGACGCGATCCGCACGGCCCGCGAGCTGCATCGCGCTCACGGCACGACCCGTGCGGTCATCTCGCTCGTCACCGCGTCGGTCGACGACCTGGCACGCCGGGTCTCGGCGATCGCCGATCTCACCGAAACAGACGGCACCGTCTTGGGCTCGCACCTCGAGGGCCCGTTCCTCGACCTCGGGCACCACGGCGCCCACGACCCCGGGCTGCTCATCGCCCCCGCGTCCGACGCCGTGGCGCGGCTGATGGATGCCGGGCGCGGCACCGTCCGTCAGGTCACGATCGCCCCCGAGCTTCCCGGCGCCCTCGCCGCGATCGAGCGCATCGTCGCCGCGGGTGCGGCGGCCGCCGTCGGGCACACCGACGCGGATGCCGAGACCACGCGCGCCGCGTTCGATGCCGGCGCCACGATCCTCACCCATGCCTTCAACGCCATGCCGGGACTCCACCACCGCGAGCCCGGCCCCATCGGCGCGGCCACCGCCGACCCGCGGGTCACGCTCGAGGTCATCGCCGACGGCGTGCATCTCGCTCCCGAGGTGGTGCGGATCGCCTTCGCCGCCGCCCCCGGGCGCATCGCGCTCGTCACCGATGCGATGGCGGCTGCCGGCTCGGCCGATGGCGACTACGTGCTCGGGGCGCTCGCGGTGCGCGTCGAGAACACCGTGGCACGGCTGCTCGACGGAACGATCGCCGGGTCCACCCTCACGCAGGATGCCGCGCTGCGGACGGCGGTCGCCGCGGGCGTGGACCTGCCGGCGGCCGTCGCGGCGCTGACAACCACTCCGGCCCGGGCGATCGGCCGCCCCGAGCTCGGATCGCTCGCGATCGGAAGCCCCGCGGACGCCGTACTGCTCGACGCCGATCTCGTGGTCCGCCGCGTGTGGACCGGGTGCGCGTGACCCGCTCGCCGGAGGTCTCTCCCGGGGCGGTGGCGTGAGGCCGGCGCCTAGAATCGGAGGCATGTCCGAACTGCCGAACGTCCGTCCTGCCAACCCCGAGGCGCCGCAGCAGGCGGCCGGCACGCGGCGGGCTCTCTCGGCGGTCGAGCTCCTCGCCTTCGCCTGCCTGCTGTTCGCCGTCGCGACGTTCGCGATCTGGGGCTTCGCCGCGTGGGACTTCCCGCTCAATCTGGTCGCGGGCATCGGGGCTCCTGTCGCCGCGATCCTCCTGTGGGCTCTGTTCGTCTCGCCGCGCGCCGTGCTCGTCGTGCACCCGTTCGTGCGCGCCCTCGTGGAGCTGTTCGTGTACGCCTCGGCCACCATCGCCTGGTGGAGCATGGGCCAGGCCTGGATCGGTCTGGTGTTCGGAGTCATCGCGGTGACCTGCGGCGTGATCGCCGGGCGCCGGCGCCTGTCATGACCGTGCCCGACGTCGTCGCCCGGCTCGTCTCCGAGCTCGGCGATCGCGTCGACGTCACGGACGCCGGCCGCACCGCTGCCCGGGCCGACAAGTCCGGCCAGGCGGCATCCGGGTCGCCCCTCGCTGTCGTCCATGCCCGCACCGTCGACGACGTCCAGAAGACGATGCGCATCGCCTCGGCGACCGGCACCCCCGTGGTCCCGCGCGGCGCCGGCACGGGGCTGGCCGGCGGCGCGAACACCGGCGCCGGCGAGATCGGGCTGTCGCTGCGTTCGATGGATCGCATCCTCGAGGTCCACCCCGACGACCTCATCGCGGTGGTCGAGCCCGGCATCTTGAACGGACAGTTGAACGCCGCCCTCGCGGAGCACGGCCTGTGGTGGGCTCCCGATCCCGCGAGCCGCGACATCTCCACCGTCGGCGGCAACATCGCCACGGGCGCGGGCGGCCTGCTGTGCGCGAAGTACGGCGTGGTCCGAGACGCGGTCCTCGGGCTCGATCTCGTCCTCGCCGACGGGCGCCTGATGCGCCTGGGCCACCGGACGGTCAAGGGCGTGACGGGTCTCGACCTGACCTCGCTCGTCATCGGCTCGGAGGGCATCCTGGGCATAGTCGTCGCCGCGACGCTGAAACTCCGCCGCCTCGTTCCCGGTGAGGCGCGCACGATCGCCGCGACGTTCGGCGATGTCCGCGCCGCGGCGGTCGCGGCGTCGGCGGTCACCGCAGCCGGGATCCAGCCGGCGATCATGGAACTGATGGACGCAACCTCGCTGGCGGCCTCGCATCGTCTGCTCGGTCTTCCCGCCCCCACCCCCGGCGCCTCGCAGCTGACGGTCCAGACCGACGGCCCCGGGGCGACCGCCGAAGCGGAGGCCGTCGTGGCGGTGCTCGCCGCGGCAGGCGGCACCGTTCGCCTCGCCCGGGACGACGCGGAGGCTCAGCAGCTGTGGACCGTGCGGCGGTCGATGCATCCGGCCATGGAGACGCTGGGGACTGCACTCATCGAAGACGTCTCGGTGCCGCGCAGCGCCCTGCCCGCGATGTTCGACGAGATCGCGCGCATCGAAGAGCGCTTCGGTCTGACGATCCCCACCGTCTGCCACGCGGGCGACGGCAACCTGCATCCGAACTTCATCTTCGACGGCGACGAGGTTCCCGAGGTGATCTGGGAGGCGGCGGAAGACCTCTTCCAGTCGGCTCTGCGCCTCGGCGGAACACTCACCGGGGAACACGGCGTGGGCGTCCTCAAACGACGCTGGCTCGCCGACGAGCTCGGCGACGACCAGTGGGAGCTGCAGCGCCGCATCGCGCGGGTCTTCGACCCCGCCGGCATCCTGAACCCCGGGAAGGTGTTCGCACAGTGACCGCATCCGTCCCCGCCCGGGAGGTGCACGTCAGCGCCGCGGTGGTGACCGACGGCGACGGGCGCACGCTCCTCGTCCGCAAGCGCGGCACCGAGCGGTTCATGGCGCCCGGCGGCAAGCCCGAGCCGGGCGAGTCGGCCGGCGCGGCCCTCGTCCGCGAGCTGCACGAAGAGCTCGGCGTCGTCGTGGCCGAACCCGACCTCGTCTATCTCGGCCGGTTCGAGTCGGATGCCGCGAACGAGCCGGGTTTCCGCGTGGTCGCCGAAGCGTTCGCGATCACACTCGACCCCGCGTCGGTCAGCGCAGCCGCCGAGATCGCCGAGGCGCGTTGGCTCACGGCGGACGAAGCCGCCGCGTTGCCACTGGCACCGCTCAGCACCGAGCATCTGCTTCCGCTCGCCTGGGCCTGAACAGCGGCCCCCAGGGCTCCCACCGGCACATCGCGGGGCACGAGCTCGACCCGCTGGTCCAGCCGCAGTGACCGCAGGAACGGCGACGCCGCGGCGGACTTGGCGAGCGCCGCCCGCACGGGGCTGAGCAGGCGGTCGGCGAGCGCGGCGATGCCCCCACCCAGGACGACCACGTCGACGTCGGTCGTGAGCACCAGAAGCCGCACCCCTCCGGCGACGCCACGAACCAGGTCGGCTCGGATGGCGCCCGCGCGCTCGTCTCCCGCATCGGCGGCGTCGAAGACCGTCAGCACCGGGAGCGGCGCGGCTTCGCCCCAGCGCTCGGCGACGGCTCCGCCGCCGGCGAACGCCTCGATGCATCCGTATTGTCCGCAGCGGCAGCGAGGGCCGTCGGGGTCGATGGGGATGTGGCCGATCTCGCCGGCCGCGCCGCGTGCGCCGCGCCTCGGTCCGGTCTCGTCGACGATTCCCGCCGCGACGCCGGTACCGAGATTGAGGTAGGCGAGCGATCCGCCCGCGGGCCGGAGTGAGCGCGCGCCGACAGCCGCGTAGCGCACGTCGTTGTCGATCGAGGGCCTGACGCCCAGCCGCGCCCCGACAGCCTCGGCGAGGTCGTACCGCTCGATCCCGAGGTTCAGAGCGTGCTCGACGACGCCGCTTCCCGGCAGGATCTGTCCCGGAACCCCGACGCCGATGGCGACGTCCGTCTCACTGCCCGCGAGGTCGGCGACGATGGCTGCGACGCCGTCGGCGACGGCATCCCCGCCCCATCCGGTGGGCCGGCGCCGCCGCGCGATCTCGTCACCGTGGTCGTCGACGGACACGGCGAGGATCTTCGTGCCGCCCACGTCGACACCGATGCGCAGCGTCATCCCTTCACTGCGCCCGAGACGAGCCCGCCCGACATCCGCCCCTGCACGATGAGGAAGAAGATCACGACGGGGATCGAGATGAGGGTGGATGCCGCCATCACGGCGCCCCAGTTGGTCGCGGCGGTCGCCGACTGGAACGACAGCAGCCACGGCGGGAGGGTCAGGTTGTAGCCCTTCATGAGCAGCAGCGCCATCGTGAACTCGTTCCACGACTGGATGAACGCGAAGATGCCGGTCGCGACGAGCCCGGGGGCCAGCAGCGGGAAGGTCACCTTCCAGAACGCCTGGGTGCGCGTGCACCCGTCGATCATGGCCGCCTCTTCGAGGTCTGCCGGGACTCCCGCGACGAAGCCGCGCAGGGTCCAGATCGTGAAGGGGATGACGGCGGCGACGTAGACGATGCCGAGGCCGATGAGGGTGTTCATCAGGCGCCAGTCGTCGATCATGCCGTAGATCGTGAACATCATCGCCTCGCCGGGGATCATCTGCACGATGAGCACGGCGACGATGAACGAGCGCCGGCCGCGGAAGCGGATGCGGGCGACCGCGATCGAGGCGAGGAAGGCCAGCACCAGGGTGACGACGAGGACGCCCACGGTCACCAGGGTCGACGACAGCAGACCGTGCACGAAGTCGGTCTGCCCCGGAGCCGCCTCGCGCGTCCACGCGGTCGCGTAGTTGCCGAGGGTGAAGTCGAAGGGCAGGAAGCTCGGGGTGCGGCTGATGATGCTCTCGCCGCGCGTGAACGACATGTTCAGCATCCAGTAGACGGGGAACACCGAGCAGACGAAGACGATCAGCGCCGCGAGGTTCAGTCCCGCCCGCGAGAGGATGCGGCGACGCGGCGGTCGCCTCACGTCGAGCGATCGCGGCCGGGGGCGCTTCGCGCGCCCCACCTCGCCGACGACCTCGTCGACCCCGATCGTGCCGAGCTGGGTCGCCGGGGTGACCTGGGTGCTCACAGCTCCTCCTCCTTGAGCGTGGTGCGGATGTATCCCCATGACAGGGCGAGGAGCAGCACGACCATGAGCACGCCGATCGCACTCGTCACGCCGAACTCCCCCGGCCCTTGCCGGAAGATGTAGGTGCCGAGCACGTTGGTCTCGGAGATGAGGCCGCCGCGCTGCTGCAGCGCGTAGACCTGGGTGAAGATGCGGAGGTTCCAGATGACCTGGAGCACGACGACGACCGTGACGACATTGCGCAGGTAGGGGAAGACCACGAGGCGGAAACGCTGCCAGCCCACCGCGCCGTCGAGGGATGCCGCCTCGAGCACCTCGGCGGGAACCTGTCCGAGTGCTGCGTAAAGGGTGAAGGCGGCGAAGGGCACGCCCTGCCAGACGACGATCACGGTGAGGACGAAGAAGAAGGACCACGGGTTGGCCAGCCACGAATGGTTGGTCCAGTCGGTCGATCCCGTCATGGTGTTCAGGGCCCAGTTGACGATGCCGTACTGCGAGTCGAAGATCCAGCCCCAGACGGTGGTCGCCGCCAGCGGCGGCATCGCCCAGGCGAGCAGGAGGCCGAGCGACACGAGGACGCGCCAGCCTCGCCGCAGCCGCGTCATGAGCACGGCGACGAGAGCGCCGAGGCTGACGATCAGCACGGTCATCACCACCATCAGCCCGAGGCTGCGGACGAGGACGGCCGGGAAGTCGGACTGCGTGAAGACCTCGAGGTAGTTCTCGAAACCGATGAAGTCGGGCAGCGTGCCCTGCACCTTGTTGCGGATGGCGTAGTCGGTGAACGACTGCACGAGCATCAGCACGGCGGGATAGCCGACCATCACCCCGAGGATGATGAGCGATGGGCCGAGCAGTGTCAGCGCGCCGACGTTGTCACGCCGTCGGCGCGACCGTTCCCGCTCGCCCGGCGTCGGCGACGCCGGGCGCTTCGCGCGGCGGGGCGGGCGGGTGAGGACGTCTGTCATCGTCCTGTCCTCTCTGCGATCGTCGTGGGACGCGGGGCCGGGCGCCGCGTCCCACGACGCCCGGCTACTTGTTGAGGATCGCTTCGATCTGGCTGTCGAGCTCGGTCGCGATCGCGGTGACGTCGCCGCCCTGTGCGATCTTGACCAGCGCGTCCTTGATGGCACCGGATGACTCGACCTCGGACCAGTTCGGGCTCGCCGGCACGGCCTTCGACGACGCGACGGCCTTGGCGGCCTCGGCCGTGATCTCGTCGTCGGGCAGGAACTCGGCGAAGGAGGTCAGCGCGGGGATCAGGCCGTTCTCGGCGAGGATCTTCTGGTAGCCCTCCGAGAGGATGATCTTCAGCGCAGCCTCGGCCTTGTCGGGTGCGTCCGACTTCGCGGCGACGGCGATGTTCGAGCCTCCCGCGAACACCGGAGCGACCTCGCCGGCGGTCATGCCGGGAAGCGCGAAGGCCTTCAGGTCGGCGCCCGCGGTCTCGGGGCAGCCGGGAGCCTTCGCGTCGTCGGCGGGTGCGAGGATCGACCACTTCACCCAGGCGGGAGCGGAGAGGAATCCGACCTCGCCGGCGCAGAAGGGCACCTGGGGATCGGTCTCGTCCGCGTCGGCCGGCGCGATGGTGGCATTCTCGTAGACGTCCTGGAGCATCTCCAGACCGGCGATGCCGCCCGAGCTGGAGAACCCGCCCTTCCAGGTGTCGCCGTCCTGGGTCGCGATCTCGCCGCCGTTCGCCCAGACGTAGGGAAGGGCGTTGTACCAGTCCTTGCCGGGTGCGTAGATGCCCGACTTGGTGGCTGTCGTCGCGGCGATGCCGTCGGCCACGTACTCCTCGAGCGTCGTGGGCACCTCACCGCTGTATGAAGAGGGCGAGTAGAAGACGATGCGCGACCCCGCGTAGTACGGCGCGGCGTAGAGGCTGCCGTCCGCGGATCCGAGCTCGACGAAGCTCTGCAGCAACGCATCGCCGCCGAGGTCGGCCTCGATGTCGGAGATGTCGAGGAACAGGCCCTGGTCGATGAAGCCGGGCGACTGCGTGTTGCCGACCTCGACCAGGTCGGGTGCGTCGTTCGATGACAGCGCGGCGACGTAGTTGTCCGCGGTGTCGGCCCAGGTCTTCTCCTCGATGGTCAACGTCCAGCCTTCGTTCTCGGCTTCGAACGTCTTCTTGAGGTAGTCGCGGGCGTCCTGCGGGGTGTCGGTGCCGACAAGCCACACGGTCAGGTCTCCGGTCTCGGCGCTCTGCCCCGCGTCGCCGCTCGCGCAACCGGCGAGCAGCAGGGCGGAGGCACCGAGGAGCGACAGTGCTCCGAGGCTCTTCTTCATGGTGATTCCTTCTTCTCTGGTGTCGACGAGTCGGATGGCTCGTCCGGGTGTGGAGCGGTTGGTGCGGGTGGATCTCAGCGGATGTGGAGCAGGGTCAGGAGACGCCGAGGCGACCTGACAGGACCATGACGGCAGCGCCGCGCAGGACGATGTCCTGGCCTTGCTCCGTCATCCGCACCTGCAGCTCGTCGTGGAACGTGGCGAGCGTGCGGGTGCGCACCGTCTCGGCAGCCGCCCGTGCGAGCGGGCCGTCGAGAAGTTCTGCGGGGCCGGAGAGGACGACCTCCGACAGATCGAGCGCCCCGACGATGGGGGCCAGTGCGATGCCGAGCCGCTCGCCCGCGTCGCGCAGGAGTCCCTCGCGATCGCTTTCGGCACCGGCTGCGAGGCGGGCGGAGAGAGAGGGGACCGAGATCCATGCCTCGAGACATCCCACCTTGCCGCAGGCGCAGTCGGGGCCGCCGTCGGTGCCCACGGTGACGTGACCGATCTCACCCGCGGCCGATCGCGCACCGCGCAGGGGGTCGCCGCCGGTGAGGAGCCCGGCACCGACGCCTCGGCCGACTTTGACGAGGATGACGTCGTCACCGGCTCCGCCGAACGTGTGCTCCGCGAGCACCGCGGCGTTCGCGTCGTTCGCGACGAGGACGGGCACGCCGACGGCATCGCTCAGGATGCCGGTGAGGTCGACGCCTTCCCAACCGAGGCCGGGCGCGGCGAGCACGACCCCGGCCGCGTCGACGACACCCGGGGTACCGACGCCCACCCCGAGCACGGGCGCATGCGCATCGCGCACGAGAGTGCGCGCCAGCTCGACGACCACCGGCAGGATGTCGGCGCGGTCTCGGGGGACGGCAGCCTCGTGACGCGCGACGATCTCGCCGTCGAGGGTCATGACTGCCCCCGCGAACAGGTCGTTCCCCGAGAGGTCGAGGCCGACGATGCGGTGCCCGTCACGAGCGAGATCGATGAGGATGGCAGGCTTGCCCGGGCCCGCGGCCTCGCGGACACCCTGTTCCGCCACGAAGCCGTCGCCGATGAGCTCGGCGACGAGGTCGGAGATCGTGACGCGCGTCAATCCGGTCTCGCGGGCCAGGTCGGCACGGCTCATCGCTCCCCCGTGGAAGAGCCGTTCGAGAACGAGCGCGCGGTTGTGCGCCCGAGCGTGCTCGGGCAGGATCTTCGCGCCTGGGCGCCGCGTGCGGGTCGTGCGCCGCGGGGCCTGGGTGTCCGAGCTCGTCATGTTTGTTAGTAGACCTTACGAAAGGGGCTGGCACAAGCGGCCGGGTCGGTTTTGCTAGTGATGTTTACAAACCCGTTACATCCGCGCCGCACGTCCAGACCAGATGTCAAGTGGGACTCTCCAGCGCCACTCCTCCGTAGGGTGGAGTGATCGCCGCCCCGAGGAGAACCGCATGAACCGTCGCCTGACCGCCCTCACCGTCACCGCGCTGGCGCTCGTCGCCCTGACCGGATGCACCGGGGGCGACGACTCCGCCTCCGGAGGCTCGAACGCCGCGAGCAACCAGTCGGTCGAAGACGCGTGCACGCAGGTCGACGACGTCATGACCGAAGCCACGCAGGGCATCCAGGAGATCGACCCCTCCGACCCCGCCGCGGCGGCGAGTGCGCTGCGCACCATCTCCGACGGCATGGGCGAGGCTGCCGCCCAGGTCACCAACGAAGAAGTCTCGGGCATCCTCCCCGACCTGCAGACGGCGTTCTCCTCGGCCGCCGATTCGATGGAGGCCGTCGCCGCCGGCGACACCGATCGAGCCACGGAGCTGACCACGGCGCTCAGCGACGTCCAGGGCAGCATCGACACCTACACCGAACTCTGCGGCGCCAGCTGAGCACCCGGCGCGAGCCGGATCGCGCCGCTGAATAACACTCTGGTTTCACTCAGGCCGCTCTCGGACTGCTGTCGCGTACCATGAGTTCCGAGTGCGCGTTCACGCGCAGACGGGGGTACAGCGGTGACGGATGTCGCGTCGAAGCATGATCACGAGAGCACGGCCGAATCGGGCGTGCCCTCGACCGATCCCGATCAGCGCGTCGAATGGGCACCTGTCGAGCCGGCGCGCAAGAAGCGGCATCTCGGCCTGTGGATCGGTGTTCCCGTCGGCGTCGTCGCGCTGGGAGCAGCCGCGGCATCCTTCTTCCTGATCGCCCCCGGCACGACCATCGCAGGCGTCCCCGTCGGTTTCATGACCCCCGGCGCCGCAGCATCGGCTGTGCAGGACCGGCTCGACCAGACCACCGTCACGCTCGGTGACGGCGGGGCGAGCGTCTCGGGTGCCGACCTCGGGGCGCAGGTGGACGGCACGGCGCTCGCGGCATCCGCCTTCGACGCCCGACCCGCGTGGAACGTCACCCAGTGGTTCGGCGACCCCATCGCCGCCACCGTGACCCTCGACGAAGCCAGCGCCAGCAGCGCGCTGCGGGGCGCTGCGGGCGACCTCTACGTCGAGCCCACGGCGGCATCCATCTCGTTCGACGGTACGTCCTACGTCGTAAACCCCGACGTGCCCGGCGCGGGAGTGGACCCCGAGGCGGCCCGTGCGGGCCTGCAGAGCGCGTTCGACTCCGGCGCGACCGGCGCCGCCATCGACCCCGAGCTCACACCCGTCTCGGCACTGACCACCACCGCCGCCGCGGAAGAGACCGCCGCGTCGCTCAACAGCATGCTCGACGGCGTCGGCTTCTACGTCGGCGACGAGCGCACCGTTCCCGTCGACCGCGCCACGGCGGCGAGCTGGCTGACGGTCGCGACCGCCGACGACGGGTCGTTCGAGATCACGGCAGACCCCGCCGCCATCCAGCCCGTCGTCGACACGCTGCCGAGCCTCGTCGATCGTGCCCCCGTGAACGGCGTGGTGTTCGCCAACGCCGCCGGTGAGATCATCGACGACTCCGACGCCGGTCTCGACGGCCGCACGCTGACTTCGACCGACGGCATCGCCGCCGATTTCGCCGAACAGCTCGCGACGGGGGATGCCGCCTACCGTCTGCCCGTGGATGTCGTCCCGGTCACTACCGAGACCATCACCCGTCTTCTCGAGGTCGACCTCGGCGAGCAACGCCTCTACCTCAAGGAGAACGGCGTCGTCGTCGACTCGTGGCTCGTCTCGACGGGCCGCCCCGGCGCCGACACGCAGACCGGCTACTACACGATCGGGTGGAAGACCCCGCGCCAGGACATGCGCGGCACCGCTGCCGACTCGGGTGTCAGCTACGTTCAGCCCGACGTCAAGTGGGCCATGTACTTCAACGGCGATCAGGCGTTCCATGGCGTCTACTGGCACAGCAACTGGGGCAACCGGATGAGCGCCGGGTGCGTCGGGATGCCCGACTCGCGCGCCGCCCAGATCTACGAGTGGGCCGTCGCCGGAACCGACGTCTACGTCCACGCCTGATCGACGGGAACCGACGTCTCCCGTCGTATCGTCCGATCGATCGATGCGCGACGGATCGATCACCGTTAGCCTGTGACCATGGCTGACCTCCGAGTGGAAGAACTGTCGGCGTCGACGATCGTCGCGGTGAACAACCTGTCGCTGAAGCCCGGGCAGGAGCGTTTCGTCGTGCCCGAGAGCTACGCCATCGCCGCGACCGTGGTCGACCCCGCGACCTCATGGCAGCGCGTCATCCTCGACGGCGACGAGGTCGTCGGATTCGTCAGCGCCGGTTTCGACCCCGACGCGCCGCACGAGCACTTCCGCTCGGTGCTGTGGCGCATCAACGTCGACGCCGACGACCAGGGCCGCGGCGTCGGACGCTTCGCGGTCGAGCAACTGGTCGACGAGGCGCGCAAGCGCGGTTTCGACTGCCTCAACGTGATCTACGAAGCGGGCGAGGGCGGGCCCGAGGCGTTCTTCACCCGTGTCGGCTTCACCCCCGTCGACGAGACCGAGTACGGCGAGGTCGTCGCCGAGATCCGCTTCTGACGGACTCCCCCACGCACGCAGCAGAACGCCCCGGACCGCCGAAGCGGCCGGGGCGTTCTGTTGCGTCAGAGTGAGGTCACATCCCGTCGATGATGCGGTTCAGCGTCGCCGAAGGCCGCATGACGGCAGCGACGAGCTCGGCATCGGGGCGGTAGTAGCCGCCGATCTCCGCCGGCGATCCCTGAACCGCCACCAGCTCGTCCACGATCGTGGTCTCGTTCGCGGCGAGCTCCTCAGCGACCGGCGCGAACGCGGCGGCGAGCTCGGCGTCGACCGTCTGTGCGGCCAGCTCCTGAGCCCAGTACAGCGCGAGGTAGAAGTGGCTGCCGCGGTTGTCGATCGTGCCGAGCGCGCGGCCGGGCGACTTGTCCTGCTCGAGGAACGTGCCGGTCGCGGCATCCAGCGTGTCGGCGAGCACCTTGGCGTGGGCGTTGCCGGTGTACTCGGCGAGGTGCTCGAACGAGGCGGCCAGAGCGAAGAACTCGCCCAGCGAGTCCCACCGCAGGTAGTTCTCGGCGACGAGCTGCTGCACGTGCTTCGGTGCCGAGCCGCCTGCGCCGGTCTCGAACAGACCGCCACCGGCCAGCAGCGGGACGATCGAGAGCATCTTGGCGCTCGTGCCCACCTCGAGGATCGGGAAGAGGTCGGTCAGGTAGTCGCGCAGGACGTTGCCGGTGACGGAGATCGTGTCCTCACCGCGGCGGATGCGCTCGAGCGAGTAGCGCGTCGCGTCGGCGGGCGCCAGGATCTCGATGGTGAGGCCGTCGGTGTCGTGCTCGGCGAGGTAGGTCTTGACCTTCGCGATGAGGTTCGCGTCGTGGGCACGGGTCTCGTCGAGCCAGAACACGGCGGGGACGCCCGTTGCGCGCGCGCGGGTGACCGCGAGCTTGACCCAGTCGCGCACCGCGACATCCTTCGTCTGGGTCGCACGCCAGATGTCGCCGGCCTGGACCTCGTGCGACAGCAGGACCGAGCCCGAGGAGTCGACGACCTCGACCGTGCCCGCAGCCGGGATCTCGAAGGTCTTGTCGTGCGAGCCGTACTCTTCCGCCGCCTGGGCCATCAGGCCGACGTTGGGCACCGACCCGATCGTGGCGGGGTCGAGCGGGCCGTGCTCGATGACGTCGTCGATCGTCGCCTGGTAGACGCCGGCGTACGACGAGTCGGGGATGACGGCGATCGTGTCGTCCTCGCCGCCGTCGGCACCCCAGAGCTTGCCGCCGTTGCGGATGAGGGCGGGCATCGAGGCGTCGACGATCACGTCGGAGGGCACGTGGAGGTTCGTGATGCCCTTGTCGGAGTTGACGTACGACAGACGCGGGCCGGCGGCGATCGCGGCGTCGAAGGCGGCACGGATCTCGTCGCCGTTCCCGAGCTGAGACAGGCCCGCGAGAATCGCACCGAGGCCGTCGTTGGGGGTGAGGCCGGCAGCGGCGAGGTCGTCACCGTAACGGGCGAACACGTCGGCGAAGAAGGCGCGCACGACGTGACCGAAGATGATCGGGTCGCTGACCTTCATCATCGTCGCCTTGAGGTGCACCGAGTACAGCACGTCCTCGGCGGCGGCCTGCGCGACCGTGTCGGCGAGGAAGGCGTCGAGGGCCGCGGCCGACAGGAAGGTCGCGTCGACCACCTCGCCCGGGAGCACCTTGAGGCCCGACTTCAGCTCGGTGACGGTGCCGTCCTGAGCCGTGAAGCGGATGGTGAGCACGTCGTCGCCCTCGATGACCGTGGAGGTCTCGTTCGACTTGAAGTCGTCGTGGCCCAGCGTCGCGACGCGGGTCTTCGACCCGTCGGCGAACGGCTTGTTGCGGTGCGGGTGCTTGCGCGCGTAGTTCTTCACCGACAGCGGAGCGCGACGGTCGCTGTTGCCCTCGCGCAGCACGGGGTTCACGGCGGAGCCCTTGATGCGGTCGTAGCGGGCGCGGACGTCCTTCTCGTCGACGTTCTGCGGCTCGTCGGGGTAGTTCGGGATGTCGTACCCCGCAGCCTGCAGCTCGGCGATGGCCGCCTTCAGCTGCGGGATCGAGGCCGAGATGTTCGGCAGCTTGATGATGTTGGCCTCGGGCAGCGTCGCCAGGCCGCCGAGCTCGGCGAGGGCATCGCCCACCTGCTGCTCGGGGGTGAGGTTCTGCGGGAAGGCGGCGAGGATGCGGCCCGCGAGCGAGATGTCGCGGGTTTCGATGGCCACGCCGGCCGCACCGGCGAAGGCCTCGACGATGGGCAGGAAGGAGGCGGTGGCCAGTGCCGGCGCCTCGTCGGTGTACGTGTAGATGATGGTCGAGTCGGGCACGTGTCGTCTCTCCAAAAAGCGCGTCGAGGGTCGGTCCTCAGCGTATCGCACGGGGGCAGTTCTCTCGATGTCGAGATATCTCTCACGACTCCGGGCTTCGCGCTAGGGTGAGCGCGTGCCGCGCTTCGATCTTCCGCTCGCCGAACTGCAGGACTATCGCCCGGAGGTGAGCGAGCCCAGCGATTTCGACGATTTCTGGTCGGCCACGATCGCGGGCTCGCGTGAGGCCGGAGGCGAGGTGACGGTGTCTGCGGCATCCGAGCTGTACGCCACCGTCGATGTGCACGACGTGACCTTCCCCGGTTACGGCGGTGATCCCGTGAAGGCCTGGCTGATCCTCCCCGCGCATCGCGAGGGGCCGTTGCCGGCGGTCGTGGAGTTCGTCGGCTACGGCGGCGGTCGGGGTCTGCCCACCGAGCGGCTCGCCTGGGCCACCGCCGGATACGCCTCGTTCGTCATGGACACCCGCGGACAGGGCAGCGTGTGGGGCAGCGGCGGCGAGACGCCCGATCCGCACGGGTCGGGCCCGGCCGTGCCCGGCTTCATGACTCGCGGCATCGAATCGCCCGAGACCTACTACTACCGACGCGTGTTCACCGACGCCGTGCGCGCTGTCGACGCGGTGCGATCGCTCCCCGAGGTCGACCCCTCGCGGGTATCGGTGACGGGCGGCAGCCAGGGCGGCGGCATCGCCATCGCAGCCGCCGGCCTGAGCGAAGGCCTCGTCGCGGCGATGCCCGACGTGCCCTTCCTCTGCCACTTCGAGCGTGCCGTCGGGTTCACCGGCAGCGACCCCTATCAGGAGGTCGTGCGCTGGCTGGCCGTCCACCGCGGCGACGAGGCCCGGGTCTTCGAGACCCTGTCGTACTTCGATGGCGTGAACTTCGCCCGTCGCGCCGACGCCGCCGCCCTGTTCTCGGTGGGACTGCTCGACCCGGTGTGCCCGCCGTCGACGGTCTACGCCGCATTCAACGCCTACGGCGGCACGCACAAGGAGATGTCGGTCTTCCCCTTCAACGAGCACGAGGGCGGGCAGGGCTACCAGTGGGAGGCCCAGGCGGCGTTCCTGCGTCGTGTTCTCGGAGGCGACGCATGAGCGCACGTCGCGTGCTCGCCATCGACGCGGGACAGAGCGGGATCAAGGTGCGCCCGGCCGCGGCATCCGGTGGAGACCTCCTCTTCCCCGGCATCCGCACCGGCGAGCCGCTGCTCCCCCAGCTCGCCGCCGTCGTCGCCGAGACGGCGGCGCGCACCGGAGAACCGGCCGACGTGGTTGTGGCGGGCATCTCGGGGCTGACCGACGCGAACGCCGACGCCGACGCCCTGCTCGCCCTGACGGCGGCGCAGGGCGTGCGCGGGGTCGTGCTCGCGCACGATTCGACGACCTCGTTCCTCGGCGCCCTCGGCGACCGGCGCGGGGCCGTGGTGGCAGCCGGCACCGGAGTCGTGACGCTCGCCGTCGGGGCCGAGACCACCGCTCGCGTCGACGGTTGGGGCTGGATCATGGGCGATGCCGGCAGCGGCTACTGGATCGGCCGCGAGGCCCTCGACGCCGTGATGCGCGCTTACGACGGTCGTGGCCCGACGACCGAGCTGACGGCGGCGGTCTCGGACCGCTGGCCCGACCTGTCGCAGGCGTACATGAGCCTGCAGGCAGACCCCGACCGCGTCCGCGTCGTCGCGAGCTACGCGGCCGTCGTCGCCCGCGCGGCCGACGCGGGCGACGCCGTCGCGCAGGACATCTCGGTGCGCGCCGCGCATGAGCTCGCCCAGAGCGTGCGCGCCGCGATCGCCCAGGTGCGCAGTGACGAGAAGACGTTCCCGGTGTGCGCGATCGGTGGCGTGTTCGGCTCGACCCCGCTGCGGGAGGCCTTCGCCGACGATCTGCACGCGGGCGACGAGTCGGTGCGCCTGGTGGCCCCCGTCGGCGTCGGCATCGACGGGGTGATGGCCCTCGCCGACCTCGACGAGTCGCACCCCCTCGCCGCGGTCACCCATGCCGCCGGCGTCATCCGCTGACGGCCTCCACCCAACGCCGACCCCCGCCGAGAACGCACCGCAACGCCGAGAACGCACCGTCTCCGGTGCGTTCTCAGGGCGAGGGTGCGTTCTCGGCGTGCGGTCAGACGAGCGACTCGCGCCAGGCGGTGTGCAGCTGGGCGAACTTGCCCGTTCCCGCGATCAGCGCGGCGGGTGTGTCGTCCTCGATGATGCGGCCGTGCTCCATCACCAGCACACGGTCGGCAATGGCCACTGTCGACAGGCGGTGCGCGATGATGATCGCCGTGCGGTCGGCCAGCAGCGTCCCGAGGGCCTCCTGGATCTGCCGCTCGCTCGGGATGTCGAGCGAGGCCGTCGCCTCGTCGAGGATCAGCACCGCCGGGTCGGCGAGGAACGCGCGCGCGAACGAGATCAGCTGACGCTGCCCCGCCGACACGCGGCCGCCTCGCTTGTTGACGTCGGTCGCATATCCGTCGGGGAGTCGCTCGATGAACTCGTGCGCGCCCACGGCCCGTGCCGCGGCCTGGATCTCGTCCATCGTCGCGTCGGGCTTGCCGAGCGCGATGTTGTCGGCCACCGTGCCGCTGAACAGGTACGCCTCCTGCGTGACCATGACGATCGCGCGCCGTAGGTCTTTCGGATGCAGCTGACGCAGGTCGACGCCGTCGAGGGTCACCCGGCCCTTCGTGGGGTCGTAGAAGCGCGCGACGAGCTTGGCGAGTGTCGACTTGCCGGCGCCCGTCGTCCCCACGAGCGCGATCGTCTGCCCCGCGGGCATGTCGAGCGAGAAGTCGGGCAGGATCGTCACGGCATCCGAGTACCCGAAGGTCACGTCCTCGAAACGCAGGTGCCCGCGGGCCTCACGCAGCTCGACCGGAGCCGTCGGGTCGGGAACCGTCGGTTCCTCTTCGAGCACGCCCGACACCTTCTCGAGCGCCGCTGTCGCCGACTGGTACGAGTTGAGGAAGAAGGCGACCTCCTGCATCGGCGCGAAGAAGTTGCGCACGTACAGCACAGCCGACAGCAGGAAGCCGAGGCTCAGCGTGCCGTCGACCACCCGGAATCCGCCCCATGCCAGCACGAGGGCGAGCGAGACGGATGCCACCGCCATGAGCGCCGGCTCGAACGTTCCGAACAGGCGGATCGAGCGCATGTTCACATCGCGGTAGTCGCTCGAGAGCCCGCCGAACTCGGCATCGTTCGCGGGCTCCTTGCGGAACGCCTTCACCGCGCGGATGCCGGTCATCGACTCGACGAACTTGACGATCACCTTCGCGCTGATGACGCGCGACTCGCGGTAGACGACCTGCGAGCGCAGGTAGAACCAGCGCATGAGCAGGAACAGCGGAATGCCCATGACCGCGAGGATGACGCCCGACTGCCAATCGAGCAGCAGGAGCGCGATGAGGGTGAACCCGCCGTAGAGCAGACCCGAGACGAGCTCATTCAGGCCGCCGTCGAGCAGTTCGCGGATCGTGTCGAGATCGCTGGTCTGACGCGAGATGATGCGCCCCGAGGTGTACGACTCGTGGAACTCCAGGCTCAGCCGCTGCGTGTGGCGGAAGATCCGCTTGCGCAGGTCGATCATGACCGCCTGGGTCAGGCGAGCTGCGACGACGGCGTACCAGCCGATGAGCGCGGCGCCGCCGATAGCCGTGATGAGGAAGACGATGACGACCGCGATGGTCGGCATCCAGTCGGCTTCCTTCTGCACGGCGGGTAGCGCATTGGCGATACCCCAGCCCACGAGAGCGGGGCCGGCGACCCGCAACGCCGTCGACACCACGAGCACGACCGCCGCCAGCGCCAGTTGCATGCGCAGCGGCGAGACCAGCGACCCGAGCAGGCGCAGCGAGCGCCGCCGGATCTCGCGGCTCTCGTCGCGGGTGTAGTCGGAGCGGTCCTCGCCGCTCGTCCCGGTGACGGTGCTCACAGGGTCACCTCCCTTTCGTCCTGTCGTTGCTGTTCGTCCTCGAGACTCGAGATGACGTGGCGGTAGTGCTCGCTGGTGCGCAGCAGCTCGGAGTGGGTGCCGACGGCGGTCACGCGCCCCTCTTCGAGCAGCGCCACCCGGTCGGCGAGCGTCACCGTCGACGGGCGGTGCGCGACGATGAGGGCGGTCGTGTCGGCGAGCACCTCGCGGAGCGCGTCTTCGACGAGCGCCTCGGTGTCGACGTCGAGTGCCGACAGCGGATCGTCGAGCACGAGCACGGCCGGACGAGCGGCGACGGCGCGGGCGAGCGCCAGGCGCTGCCGCTGTCCGCCCGAGAGGCTGAGCCCCTCTTCGCCGATGACCGTGTCGACCCCCGCCGGCAGCGTGTCGACGAAGTTCGCCTGCGCGACAGACAGCGCCTCTCGCATGACGCGCTCGGCCTCCGCGCTGCCGCGCTCGAGGTCTTCGCGCCCGAGCAGCACGTTCTCGCGGACGGTTTGCGAGAACAGCGTCGCGTCTTCGAATGCCATGCCGACGTGGCGGCGCAGCTCGTCGAGCCGCAGGTCGCGCACGTCGACGCCGTCGAGCAGCACACGGCCGCCGGTGACGTCGTACAGCCGGCCGGGCAACGTCGTGAGCGTCGTCTTACCCGACCCGGTCAGGCCCACGAGCGCCATCGTCTCGCCCGGACGCAGCGCGAGGTCGATGCCGTCGAGCAGATCGCGCTCGCTCTCCGGCGCATCCTGGTAACGGAAGCGGGCGCCCTCGAAGACGAGCTCGCCGCGCGGCTGCGCGATGGTCGTCGGGTTCTCGGGGTCTGTGATCGTGTTCTGCTCGTCGAACACCTCGAAGATGCGGTCGGTCGCCGTGCGGGCGTCGACGAGGAACGAGAAGAGGAACCCGATCGACTCGACGGGCCAGCGCAGGATCGTCGCCATCGCGAAGAACGCGATGAGCGAGTCGACTCCGAGCTCATCCGCCTGCACGAGGTAGATGCCGGCGCCGAGGCACAGTGCGAAGGCGATGTCGGGCAGCAGAACGAGCCAGAACCAGATCCAGCCGACCGCTTTGGCCTTCTTGACCTCGGTCTCGCGCAGGGTCTCGGCCTGCCGCGTGAACTTCTGCAGGGCGTGACCGCCGCGGCCGAACGCCTTCAGCACGCGGATGCCGTGCACCGACTCCTCGACGGCCGTCGCGAGATCACCGGCCTGGTCCTGGCTCTGGCGCGAGAGCAGCCCGTAGCGGTTCTCGAACACGAAGCCCGCGATCCACAGGGGCGCGGAGACGACAACGAAGATCGTGCCCAGCAGCCAGTGCCACCGGAACAGGATGATCGAGCCGACGACGATCGTCACCATGTTCACGACGAGCAGGACGATGCCGAAGGCGAGCCAGCGGCGGATGAGGCTGATGTCCTGCATCATCCGGCTCAGCAGCTGGCCCGACTGCCAGCGATCGTGGAAGGCGACCGGCAGGCGCTGGAGCCGCGCGAAGAAGTCGGTGCGCAGCTCGTACTCGACCTTCGTGGCAGGGGCGAGCACGAACCAACGGCGCGCCCAGACCATGAGCGCCTCGAGCAGGCCGAGTGCGAGGATGGCGCCGGCGCCGAGGACGATGAGCCATGGGTCGCCCGAGGAGATCGGCCCCTCGGGGCCGACGATCACCTCGAGGACGAGCGGGATGCCGAGAGCGAGCAGGCTCGCGACGAGCGCGCTGGCGAAGCCGAGGCTCAGTCGCGGCAGCACCGGTTTGGCGAACGGAAGCAGACGCGCGAGCGCGCGCGGCGTGGACAGACGAGGGGGCGTCGAGGAGGTCATGATCCTGAGGTGTGTCGAGCGGGATGCCGGTGACGGCGAGGGGCGCGCGCGAGCGCGGCGAATCGGGGCACGGACCCCGAGGGAAGGAACGTCTGAAGCGCTGAAGCGCTTCCCGGAGCTACCGGACGATTCCTCCGCGTGCGGGACGCCCGTCGGCCGTGACGAGGAAGGCGACGGACTTCGTGATGACGATGGCCGATGACATGGCTTCCTCCTGGGGTCGAGCGGACGGGGCACCCGCTACGCACACGGGAGCCCTCCAGGATATATCTGTGTATTCGCTGAGTGCAAGGAAAACCTGGCAGCGATTCAGGCGCGAAGCCGCGCCTCGCGCTCGAGGAGACGTTGTTTGACCTCGACGCCCCACGCGAATCCCCCGAGCGCCCCACCCGTGCGGAGAACGCGATGGCACGGGACGAACAACGCCGCTGCATTGCGGGCGCAGACGGATGCCGCGGCACGCACGGCTCCGGGTGAGCCGAGCGCCGCCGCGAAGCCCGCGTAGGTCAGCGGCTCACCGGGAGCGATGCGCCGGAGCGCCTGCCACCCCGCGCTCTGCAGAGTGGTGCCGGGCTGACGCACCGGCACCGCGTCGATGGCGGTGAGGTCGCCACCGTAGTAGGCGGCCACGGCGGCCGCGGCATCCGTAGGACCGTCGAGGATCTGCGCGGGACGCGCGACGGGGCGGAGTCGGTTGAGGATCGCATCGGGATCGCTGGTCCACCCGGAGGCGAGCACCTCACCGCCCGCCTCGAGGATCGTGAAAGGCCCGTCGGGCGTCGCGACGGTCTGGAGCCGGGCCGTCTCGACCAGGGTGGTCTCGGTCGGGGCGGAGGCGTCGGTGGTGGCGGTCATGCTCGGGCCTTTCGGGACGGCGAGAGGGTGGGCTCGGTCGCGCTCTCGCGCCAAGCCTGGGTGACGGGGGCGGCGTACCAGAGGTGCGCCATGAGGTAGCTGCGCCAGGGCGCGACGCGCTCGGACCAGGCGACGAGCTCGGACGGGCCGGCGGGGATGCCTGCTGCGGCGGCCCCTGCTCGGGCCGCGACATCGCCGGGCAGGAGGATGTCGGGGTCTCCGAGCACCCGCATGCGCACGTAGTCGGCCGTCCAGGGGCCGATGCCCGGGAGGGCGAGCAGAGCGGAGCGCTGTTCGTGCGTGTCGTCGCCGGGAGACAGGCGCAACGAGCGGTCGGCGAGCGCGGTGGCGGCGCCGACGATGGCACGGATGCGGGCGCCGGGCCCGCGCAGGACGTCGGCGCCGTGCTCGGCGACCGCCGACATCGTCGGGAAGAGGATCGCCGGGCCGGCGGCGGTCTCGACCGGTTCGCCGAGCTCGGCGGCCAGCCGCCCCTGCACGGTGCGCGCCGAGGCGACGCTGATCTGCTGGCCGATCATGGCCCGGATGAGCATCTCGTCGGGGTCGATGGCTGCGGGCAGGCGCACTCCCGGAATCCGTGCGACGAGGGGCGCCAGCTCGGGATGCCGCGCCAGGGCTTCGTCGACGGCGGTCGGATCGGCGTCGAGATCGAACAGCCGTCGGACGCGCGCGATGAGGGTGGACAGGTCGGTCAGCGAGGCGAGCTCGGCGCGCAGACGCACGCGGCCCGCGTCATCCTGGCGCACCTCGAACCAGGCCGGACCGCCCGCGAGCCGGACGACCCGGGCGAACGAGCGCTCGTCACCCGACTCGACACCGGGGATGGCGTGCGCCCGCATCCAGCCGAACAGGCCGGCGGCGTCGAACGGTTCCCGCACCGGAAGGACGAGGTCGATGCGGCCCGGCATCCGCTCCCCCGCCTGCCGGCGCGCCCGCAGCTGGCCGGGAGGCATCGCGAACACCTCGCCCACCGTTTCGTTGAACTGCCGCACGCTCGCGAATCCCGCGGCGAAGGCCACGTCGGCGATGGGCAGGTCGGTGTCGACCAGCAACGCCCGCGCCGTGTGGGCGCGGTGCGCGCGGGCGAGCGCGAGCGGACCGGCTCCGAGCTCCGATGTCAGCAGCCGGGTGAGGTGCCGCGAGGAGTAGCCGAGGCGGGATGCCAGCCCCGGGACGCCCTCGCGATCGACGACGCCGTCGGCGATGAGACGCATCGCACGCGCGGCGAGATCGCCGCGCAGGTTCCACTGCGGCGAGCCCGGAGTCGCCTCGGGCAGGCACCGCTTGCACGCGCGGTAGCCGGCCTCGTGTGCCGCGGCGCTCGTCGGATAGAAGGTCACGTTGGCGGGCTGCGGGGTGCGGGCGGGGCAGCTCGGGCGGCAGTAGATGCCCGTCGAGCGAACGGCCGTGACGAACTGGCCGTCGAAGCGGCGGTCGCGCGCGTCGATGGCGCGATACCGCTCGTCGAAGGTCATCCCGTCACTCGTCATGCCCCCAGCCTGACACGCCCCGCCGACACCGGCTCGCGGAAATCGGACACGACCGTTCCCGGGGCACGGCACGGTCGACTCGCCACGGGATGCGGATCCCGCCCCTCCCGGATCCGCGCTTTCTGGCGAGTCGACGGGAGGTCAGCGAGGCGGGAAGGAGAACTGCGGGACCGAGGAGGGACCTTCCGTCGCGGGAAGCCGGCGCCAGACGTCCGCGGGCAGGCGTTCCTCGGCGAAAACCTCTGTCGCGAGGGCATGTGCCGACCCGGGGGCGCATTCCGTCTCGGCCGACACCCTCACCCGGCCCGTTGCCGCGTGGATCGTGACGACCGTCCGCTCGGCGATGACCCCCTCGGCGACGACTGTCACTTCGCGCGCGTCCCCCTGCCCCCGGTCGCTCGTGTCGCTGTCGATCCCCAGTGAGGCGAGAGCCTCGACCGCTGCGTCGGCTACCTCCCATGCGTCGCGTCCGGGCAGCTCCAGACCGCGGACGGCCACGAGACGGTATCCCCCGTCCTCGCTGAGCCCGCGCTGGCATCCTGTCGGATGTGCGCCGTACGCACCGTCCACGACGCTCCACTCGGCCGGCTCGATCGCCATGATCACCGTGTGAACGCCCGTCGCCAACGCGAAGAACCGGTCCCGCGCCTGCGCGTACGTCTCGCTGTCACCGACGCCGCCGGAGCCTCCGCATCCGCTCACCAGCAGCACCGAGAGCAGCACGAGTGCGCCGACGCCGGCACGGCTCACACTTCTCACCCGGAACATCTGCGAGCGTGTCAGGTCATCATCGAGGCGGAACCGGGGCGTCCGTCACGAGTGGCTGCGGCTCGACCGGCGTGCCGTCCTCGCTGTAGTACACGGGACCGTCGGGCGGGAAGAAGAACAGGGGCACCGACGACGGACCTTCCGTCGCGGGAAGGCGACGCCAGACGTCATCGGGGTACAGCTCTTCACCGAACATCGTGGTGAGGATGTCGGAGCTCGATCCGGCGGTGCAGGCGGTCTCGCTGGAGACGAGCACACGGCCGTCGACGGGGCGGATGACGACCACGGTGCGGGCGGCGTCGCTCTCCCCCACGACGGTCACCTCCCGCGCGTCCCCCGAACCGCGCTCCACGGCCTCCGCGTCTATCCCGAGCTCGGCGAAACCCTCGGATGCCGCAGCCGCGATGTCCGCAGCATCCCGCCCCGGCAGCTCGAGCGCGCGCACCGCGGTGAACGAGTACCCCGTGTCGGAGCTGACCCCCAGCTGACATCCGCTCGGGCGGGCTCCGTACTGTCCCTGGTCGACCCGCCAGTCGGTCGGCTCGATCGCCATGATCACCGTATGCAGCTCGTCGGCCATCGCCGTGAACTGCTCGCGCGCCTGGGTGTACACGTCCGCGGCCGGCTGTTCGTCACTCGGCGTCGCCGCACACGAACTCATCATCAACACCAATCCGACGGTGAAAGCCGTCATCGTCATCCGCGAGGTCGGTCTCATCAGTCACGTCCGGTAGGGGTCAACGGGCAGCCATCGCAGCCAATCGGGCAGATCCCAGAAGCCGCGCTCGCTGCCCTCACCGTCAATCTCCGTCCCGGGTTCACCGGTCAGGATGATCTGCTGGATGTTGTAGAACGATTCCGATCCTTGCACGAGGTACCCCTCGCCGTCGCCCGATGGAAGTGGGCCGTTGCCGCCTTCGTGGGCGCCGTGCCCCGGGGTGGGCGCGAGGTGCTGGTCGCCCGCGTAACCGCCGTCACTACCGAACTCGGTCACGCCCGGGAGCGTCTCGGGCACCGTGCCGTGCGCGCCACCCCAACTCGTGTCACGGCCGATCCGCGCCCACGCATCGTTCTCCGACAGCGTCGCGTACATGCGCAGGTCGTCGGCGTTCTGAAGATTCGAGAGCACCTGAGGGTCGCTCGGGAAACCGGCGGAGCCCACGGCGATGAACTGGTCGACGCCGAGTGCGCCCGGGCGCGAACCGATCGCGAGGGCGGCGGTCGTGCTGCCGTAGGAGTGGGCGATGACGGCCTTCTCCGCCGTCGGATGCACCGCGTCGATTCCCAGCAGGAACGAGCGGAGTGCTGCCGCGCCGTCACGCGCCCGGTCCATGCCGGGCTCTTCGATCTCGTTGGGAGAGTCGTAGCCGAACCACGCGATCGTCGCGAGGCCCGGTCCGGCGTTGTTGAGCGCGCGAGCCGAGTCTCCCCACTCACCGATGCCCGCCACAGACGAGTTCATACCGGGAACCAGCACGTTGATGTCCGTCGCGGAAGCGAGATCGCCGTAGGCCAGTGCCGCGGTGGTCTGCGCCGAACCGTCGGGATCGAACGAGATCAGGAGCGGGAAGGGCGGGCCATCCGTCAGCTCTTCCCACAGCGCCGCGACGTCGTCGCCGAGGGCACCCCCGGGGTTCGTGGCGCGCAGCGCCTCGAGGCGCTCGCGGTTGATGCGACCGCGGACGTCGTAGGGGATGCCGTCGAGATTGCCGATGATGTCGGGATGCGCCCGGGCGATCTCATCCTGCAGCTCGGGATGCGCGAGCCACAGCTCGAGCACCGCTTGCGGGGTGTCCGCCGCGAGCAGCTGGTCGAGCAGGTTCTGCGCCTGCGACGTCATCGCCGGCCCCGCCCCGCCGGCGAGCTCGGCGAGCGCCGCGTCGTAGGCGGTGTCCCAGGCGGAGTAGTGGCTCTCGAACTGCTCCCACAGATCGGCGAGATCGCTGGCCGCGGCATCCCGGGCGGCGACGGCATCCTGTGCCTCGTCGTTCGCGCGCCGGACGTCGGCAGGCTCTCCCGAGCGCGAGGTCCACAGCGCGTTTAGCCCCGCTTCGTTCGCCGTGGCCGATGCCGACGACAACGCGGCGTGGGCGGACTCGATGTCGTCGATGAGCCGGTTGGCCGCCTCGGCCGACGATGAGAACGCGTCGGCGTAGCGCTGAAGCACCCCCGCGAGCAGCTCCGCCTCGGCGATCTCCGCGGCGAGTCCGCTGGCGACCTCTTGCGCTTTGGAGCGCGCCGACCGGATCGATGCGCCGACGCCGTCGAGGTCGGTCGCGGACTGGACGGTCGTGCGGAGGTCTCCGAGCGAGCCCGCGACGCGGCTGAACGCACCACTCCACCAGCTCATCGACCCGGGATTGCCCTCGAGGCGCTCGAGCGGGTAGCCGCGGTTCGGCGACGTGAGGGTCACGGCTGCTCCTGCCCGGTGAGCTCGACGTCGAGATCGGAGTAGCGCGTCGCGATCGCGGTCAGCAAGGCGGCGACCTCGGATGCCGCGGTGGTCCGGTCGAGCACGACCCGATTCAGTGAGCTCAGCCGCCGGTTCATCTCGAGACGGAGCGCGACCCGGTGTGCGGGGTTCTCGACGCCGGTGTCGTCCCCCTGGATGTCGGCGTTGTCCACCACCGCGCTCGAGACCCGCGTCTGGATCGCATCCGCCGCGCTCGTGAGCGCGTGATAGTAGATCTCGACGTCTGACATCGGGCCCCCTCCACCGGCTCGGTCCGGCCGACGCTGACACGCTATCGACAGGCCCGCTGCCGCGTCGATGGGGAGGACTCCCCTGCCGCACCCCGCGCGCTGCGGCCGCGGCATCCGCCGGTTCATCCGCGGCGCGACCGGCTCGCCGTGCCGCAAACAGGCTCACCCGGCCCCAACCTCCGAGCACAGGCGGGATGCGTCGACGCAGCCTGTTCTCGGCACGCCCCGAGGCGCGCAGCGGTGCCACCGGTGTCTTCGTCGGCCCGGAGGGGCGGGCGGGTCGAGCCTGCGCCGCGCGCCGATGCGCGGCCGACCGAGCGTGCCGTGCGCAGGCTCAACCCCACGCGATCTCCGTTCATCGGTCGGGTTGAACCGCTCAGCCTGTTGACGGCACACGCGGACGAGCGACCGGCTGCGCCGCCCGCGCCCGGCGACGTGACCCCCGCGACGCTTCCGAGCGCAAGCGCTGGCGTGCAGCCCGCGACGGGGTTAGCGTCGCGGCATGAGCGAACGCATCTACGACCTCGTCGTCATCGGAGCGGGCCCCGTCGGCGAGAACGTCGCCGACCGTGCCGTACAAGGCGGCCTGAGCGTCGCCATCGTCGAGAGCGAACTCGTCGGCGGCGAGTGCTCGTATTGGGCGTGCATGCCGTCGAAGGGACTGCTTCGGGCCGGCGCGGCGCTGCGCGCGGCCCGCGCAGTCGACGGCGCGAAGCAGGCCGTGACAGGCGATGTCGACGTCGCCGGTGTGCTGCGCCGTCGCGACTCGCTCACGTCCGACTGGAACGACTCGTCCCAGGTCGAGTGGCTGCAGCGGGCGGGAGTCGATCTCGTCCGCGGCCACGGCCGGCTGGCGGGCGAGAAGCGCGTCGAGGTCACCGAACCCGACGGTTCCGTCACCACGCTCGTCGCGCGCCACGCCGTCGCGGTGTGCACGGGTTCGGCGGCCCTCCTCCCCGATGTCCCCGGCCTCGCCGATGTCTCGCCGTGGACGAGCCGCGAAGCGACCGCCGTGCAAGAGGTTCCGGGTTCGCTCGCCATCGTCGGCGGCGGTGTCGTCGCCGCGGAGATGGCCACGGCGTTCGTCGACCTCGGCAGCGACGTCACACTCATCGCGCGCAGCCGGCTGCTCGGACCGATGGAGCCCTTCGCGGGCGACCTCGTGGCGCAGTCGCTGACCGACCGCGGCGCGCGCGTGCTGCTCCACACCGACCTCGTCTCCGCCCAGCGCGTCGAGGACGGCCAGGTCGAGCTCGAGCTGTCGAACGGCACGCGCGTCCGCGCCGACGAGGTGCTCGTCGCGACCGGTCGTGTCCCTCGTACCGGGGATCTCGGACTGGATGCCGTCGGCCTCGAGCCCGATTCCTGGATGGATGTCGACGACACCATGCTCGTCCGCGGATCCGATTGGCTCTACGCGGTCGGTGACGTCAACCGCCGCGCTCTCCTCACCCATCAGGGCAAATACCAGGCCCGCGCGGCGGGCGATGTCATCGTCGCCCGGGCGACCGGCGGCACCGTCGACGACGCCCCGTGGGGCGCCCATGTCGCGACCGCCGACCATGCCGCCGTGCCGCAGGTGACCTTCACCGACCCCGAGGTCGCTTCGATCGGCGAGACCGAGGCGTCCGCGCGCGCCGCGGGTCGCAACATCCGCGTGCTCGACTACGACCTCTCGTGGATCGCGGGCGCGTCGACGCGTTCGGACGCGTACACCGGTCAGGCTCGGGCGATCGTCGACGAGGACCGCGGCGTTCTCATCGGTGCGACCTTCGTCGGGGCGGATGTCGGTGAGCTGCTCCACGCCGCGACGATCGCTGTCGTCGGCGAGGTTCCGCTCGCGCGGCTGTGGCACGCCGTGCCGGCGTACCCGACGCTCAGCGAGGTCTGGTTACGCTTCCTCGAGACGTACGGCCGCCCGACCGTCTGAGCCGGTCGGCCCGCCGCAGCCACCGGCTCACGCGCGCCGCTCGGCGTCGAGGAGGAACAGCGTTCCCGGCTCGCACCCGAGGGCCTGCTCCAGGGTGCCGGCGTCGATCAAGCCGCGCTCGTGCAGCACGGCGAGCGCAGCGTTGCGGTCGTCGACGATGGCCTGACGCTCACCCGCCGGCAGCGCCGCGATGCGGGCGCGGATGTCGCCGACGCTGAGGCCTGTCTCGGGCGCGCCCTCGCCGTCGCCATCGGGCTCGCGGACGCGGAAGCGCACCAGCATCACGAGGGCTGCCAGCCCGGCGACGCCGAGCGCGATGAGGACCGGAACCCGCCACTGCTGCCACCCCGTGTAGTCGTCGAGCTCGGCGACGCCGGGCATCGTGCCCAGCGCGAGAAGTGCCATCGCCGCCGCCACGAGGTGGATGGAGAACTCCGGCCACGAGAACCGGGCGCCCCGGAGCAGCCAGATGACCAGGAGGGTGGCCTGGCTGACCGCCGCGACGGTGAACATCGCGCCCGCGATCGGCATCGCCCGCTGGGCCTCGATGCGGTGGAAGTCGAAGCGGTCGCCCATGAGCACGGCGAGGCCCGTGATCGGTGCGAAGAACGCGCCGATCACGAGGGCCCACAGCACGACGTCGAGGATGCGATGTAACGATGACCTCTTCGCGTTCGCGTGCAGGCGTTGCGCCATCGCGGCGCCGTCGGCGCCGAAGTGCTGGAAGATCTCCGGATGCCGCTGGTAGGCGACAGCCTCGAGCTGCGCGAATCGGACGTCGGCGGCGAGCGAGTGGTCCTCCGCCCAGCCGCGTGCGGTGGTGCGGAGGAAGCTCATGAGCCACCGCCGTAGGGGGCGACGGGAGACTCGGTGGACGCGGGCGGAGGTTCGATCGGCGTTCCGTCCTCGTTCCAGTACACCGGGCTGCCGTCCTCGGGGAAATAGAACCGGGGTTGCCAATCGGGCCCCTCGAAGGCCGGCACGCGCAGGGCGAGTCCGGGGTAGGAGATGCCGGCGAAGACCATGTCATACAGCTTCGCGGCGTCACCGGGGAAGCACCCGGGTTCCGCGGTGACTCGGATCGTGCCCCGCGCAGGGCGTATGGTCACGACGCCACGACCGACGGGACCACCCGTCGCGATCACGTTGACTTCCTGGCGGTCTCCCTCGCCGTAGGTCGTGGTGGTCGCCGTCATGTCTGCGGCCTCGAAGGCAGCGGATGATGCCGCCACGATCGCGTCGACATCCGGCGCGTCCTGCTCCAGCAGTCGGGCCCACGAAAAGGCGTACCCGTCGGAGCCGCCCTCTCTCCGGCACGGGATAGGCGAGGCTCCCCACGACCCCTGATCCACCTTCCACTCACCATCGTGGATCGCCATGATCACCGAATGCATGGTCGTCGCGTACGAGAGGTATCGATCCTCGCCGTCGCGGTAGAGCGCATCTCCCGTCGGTGCTTCGGCTGCGGAACTGCATCCCGTCATGATCACTACCATTCCCGTGGCCAGCGCCATGGCAAACGTGCGTCGCGCTCGCCCTGTCGCGCGGAGGCGGTATGAGCTGCTCCGCGAGTGCCCCAGCCGGCCCGCCGTCATCGCTCACCAATCGAGGAACGTCGGGAGAGCATGGCGATGCCCACGACCAGGATGACGACCGCGAGAGCCGAGATCGGGGCCGCGGCCCATTGCGCACCCCAGACCATGTCCCCCGTTCGCACGCCGTGCTCCGGCGTCATACCGGCGAACAGGACCGCAGCGATCGCGGCGGCGATGCCAGGCCCGATAAGTCCGCGCAGACCCGGCACATCGTCGCGACGAGCGGTCGCCACCGAGACGACGGCCAAGACCACGGATGCACCGGCTAGCGCGATCAGGACTCCGGCGGGTATGACGAAGAGCGGATACGGCGCCGCGACGGCCCACTTGGCCCTTGTGGACTCGCTGACCTGCCCGCCCGAGAGGATCAGCGACCCCACGAGGAATACGATCAGCGCAGCGGGAGGAACCACGCCGACGATCGCAGAGGCACGCGTGGCGAACGCGTGCCTCTGCGGCTCGGCGGCGACGACGGCGGGACCACGGTGTCAGCGTATGCGGCAGATGGAGCGCGTGTCAGCGAGCGCGCACCGAGCGTGTGAGCCACGACCACAGCGGGTCGCCCGCACTCAGGCCGTTGACGATACGCAAGACGCCGCCGCTCTGCCCGATTCCACTGAGGGCGCCGCAGATGCCGACGAGCAGGGCCGGCACCGTGAAGATCGAGACGCCGGCGCCGAGGTCGCGTATGAACACTGCGACGCCACCCACAGCGACCAGCAACGCGAGCGCTACCGTGAGCAGGCGGACGAGGATGCGGGGCTCGAGGTTCACTGTTCGCGCCTGCACCCACCCGGCGGCTCGCGGCGCGCGCTGGCCGTTCACGTACGGCGCGCGCAGCCAGTACGACGCCGCCCGGGTGAGCGCGCGGCCGGTCCACCACAGGGCGACGAGCAATGTGGAACCTGCCAGCGCGATCACGACGGCGATCAGGGTCACGATCACATCGACAGCGTCTACGCGCCCGGGGGTGCTGAGTGACGCGACCATTCCCGCTGCGATGAAGCCTCCCCCGGCGGCGACGACGAAGGCGACGACGCCGAGAGCCCAGCGCGACCATCGCTCGTAGTCCGAACGCAGTACGGCGGCGGCACGATCAGCTTCGGCGGCCGTCGGGGGCGCGTACGGATCCACGGTCTCACCCGTCCCGAGGAACGGGCGGGATGCGGCCTGGATCAACGCGAACGCCATGAACAGAATGCTACGGGGTGGCTGAGACGGCGTCTGCGGGCTCGACGCCCTCGGGCAGAGCCTGCGTGGTCGTGAGCGCGAACGCGACGTGCAGCGCCAGCTCGGCCGACTGCTGCGGGTCGGAGCACAACCCCATGACGACGGCTGTGCCCGCGTCGCCGGGAAGACGGATCTCGCCGACCGCGGTGAGGTGCGGCATCCCGCCGTCCATCGACGCACCGAGGGTGATCGTGCCGACGCGACCGTCCGGGGTAGTGAAGCTCTCGCTGCGCCCACCCTCGCCGAACCGCGCAAGCGGGAGCAGCCGGTGGAAGGCCGTCGCGGCGCCGTCGGTCGCGGCCGCCCCCGGCACCACGTTCGTGCAGAGGAAGAATGCCGCCGGGCGCTCGCCCAGCGTCAGCGAGACACCGGCGAAGGCGAAGGCGGTGTCGGCGAACAGCTCGACGCCGGCACGGAAGCCGTCGACGATCGCGTCGCGCGCGGCATCCGGGAGCCAGCCCTCGGCACTCACGAGGTACCAGTCGAGCCACTCCTGCGGCGAACGATCGCCGAACGAGCGGAACTCGATCCACCCCTGGGGCACCCGCTGCCAGACCCGCAGCGGCGCACCCTCAGCCGCGATCGGGTCGAGCGTCGCCTCCTGCTCGGCCATCAGACCTCCTCGTCGGTGCGCGGACCGTTGCCGCGCAGGGTGTTGTTGAACCGCTCGGAGAGGTTCTGCCACGGCCCGGTCAGACTGTCGACGAAGTCCGTCCCCTTGCTGTGGGCGTCCATCGCACTGTTCACGGTCCAGTAGGTGTTCGCGACCATGTTGGGCAGATTGACGTTGAGCGCCACGGCGACGCTTCCCGCCGCGGCTCCACCGCCGGCCATGGCCGGCGTCATGCCCTGGATCGACGGGATGAGCACCTGTCCGCCGGGTCCGATCAGCGCCTTTGCCGCCTGCCCGAGCGCGCCACCCGCGAGCAGTCCGAGGGCGCCGGTGGCGAACTCGGCGAACGTTCCGCGACCGGTCGCCCACTGCAGGCCGTCGATCGCGACGAGCGCGATGGACATGATGAGCGCCACCGTGCCGAGGACGGGGATGAAGAGCGAGAGGATCGCGATGATCGGCAGCGCCGCCCGGAGGATGTCCTCCAGGATCGGCACCACGTTGTCCATGAGCCAGTTGCCTGCGTCGGCGAGCCAGTCGCCGGCCGAGCCCATGAAGTTGGTGAACTTGTTGCCCGCGTAGGAGTCGAGCGTGTCGCTCGCCGACAGGAGCGCTCCCGCCGCGGCGGCCGCGTCGGCGTCGACCTCGTCCTTGAGCTGACGAGCGCGCGCTCGGATCGACTCCAGCTCGCCCTGCGCGTTCGCCAGCGCCGTCGACGCGTTCGACACGGCATCCGGGTCGGCATCCTCGGCGTCTTTGTTCGCCTGCGCTTGCGCATGCGCCGATTCCGATGAGGCGACGCTCGCGGATGCCGCTGAGGCCTCCTCCGCGAGCGCTGCGGCACGCCGCTGGTAGTTGGTGAGCTGATCGGTCCAGGTTGCGAGGGCGGTCCGCGATGTGCGCAACGCCTCGCCGGTGTCG
This sequence comes from Microbacterium sp. F1-18, assembly GCF_052921305.1. NCBI lineage: Bacteria > Bacillati > Actinomycetota > Actinomycetes > Micrococcales > Microbacteriaceae > Microbacterium > Microbacterium sp. F1-18. The sequence continues at coordinate 610,714 of NZ_JBREVD010000003.1, forward strand.
CTGAGGTGCGGTCGGAAGTCCTCGCTGAGTGCGGCGCGGAAGGCCGTCGCCGACTTCCCGATCCAGGCGGCGTCGTCGGAGCCGTCCATCATCGAGAGCGCGTCATCGACGCCGTCGCAACTGGTGGTGAGCGCATCCACATATCCGGAGAGCGTCGCGACGTCTCCCGGGGCGGGGTCGAAGCCGAGAGCGGAGAAGTCGGTCACGACGCCGATCCTTCCTGCGGAACCATGCTGTTGCCGAGCTCGGTGTCGAGCTGCTGGAATGCCTCGAGAATGCCCTCGAGTCCCGTGCCCGCGTCTTCGGCATAGCGGGCGAGTTTGTCGATACCGCCACCCCACGAGTCGTGGAGATCCTCGAGACGCCGCCGCAGCACGTCTTGGGGCACGGCCGCGCCCGAGACGTTCGACATCGCCCGTGTCGCCCCGTCGAGAACATCTCGCATGTTCGCGTAAGCGTTGCGGCTGGCGCGCATCGCGCCGTAGTCGATCCGCACGTCGACCATGGTCACCTCCGAGAATCGAGCGGAGCCGAGGCGCCCAGGACGCCTCGGCTCCGAGAAGACGAGATCAGCTGCCGGCGAGCTGCTGGTCGAGGTCCTGGATCGCGCGCATCATGCCCAGCAGCGACTCGGACATGTCGTTGATGCCATCCACCGCGTTCTTCAGACCCGTGGTGAGCTCCGAGTAGCCCTCACCGAACTTGCCCGACGCGTGCTGCGTCTTGAAGTCGTCGCCCAGAAGCGTGTCGACCTGCGACTTCAGGGTGTCCAGCTGACCCTGAATGTCATCACGAGCCTGCGCCAGCGAGCTCGCAACCTGCTCCATCTCGCCATAAGACGCACCGAAATCAGCCATGACGGCCCTCCTGAAAGTAGATGTCCCGACCCCCCTCCGGAGCCGACACCCAAAACCTATCGGCACCGATCACATCAGGTCGATGGGGAGAACTCCCCATCTCGGAATGTGCTAGGCAATCGCTTTCCTCCGGCAGCCCGTGGCGCAGTTCCGCCCTTCATGCCGAGAGGACGCGCCGTGATACCGCGGTCTTTTCCATCCCGCCCGTCGGTGAGCTCAGGTGAGGTGGCCGACACCCGCGAGCGCGGCCTTCGTGCGAGGCGACATGACCTCCGGCGCCATCGTCATCTCGAGCTTCTCGACATCGGACCACCCCCCGCGGAATCGGACGACGCGCGAGAGGAAGACGTGCAGGGCGATGTGAGCCGCGGCCGCGGCCAGCCAGAACGATCGCGGCGGGGGCGATGTTGACGACGGCGATGATGATGAGCGGAACCCAGGCGCTCGGGAGGCTCCACCGCGGTCCAAACGTGCGTGACGCGTCAGGTTCGGACGGCTGTGCTGCGGCATGTTCCGACGGTCGATCGCGCGGATGCCGCAGCCTGTGGACAGTTCGGGTGAATGTCGGAGGTCGGCGCCATGATTAGAACGTGCATTCGAACCACGCATCCGGCAGCGGGATGGGCAGCGACGCCGACGTCGCCGCGCTCGCGGCGCTGGTCGCGGATGCCGAGGCGGCTGCGGATGTGGTGCGGGCCGGGCAGGTCCGGGAGGTGCGGGTTCTGGCGGCGGCGGGGGTGCTGGCTGAGCAGCAGTCGGCGGGCGCGTCCGAGCGGGTGAAGGCGCGGGAGATGGCACTGCGTGGGATCGCCGCCGAGCTTGCCGGGGTGTTCGTCGCGACCGACCGGACGTTGCAGCGTCGCATCGACGAAGCCCGAGACCTCGTCGACAACTACCCGTTGACGATGGCGGCATGGGAGGCCGGGCGGATCGTCCGCGGGCACGTGCGGGTCATCCAGGACGTCGGATGCGTCATCCCGGCGGGTGACCGTGCGGAGTTCGAACGCCTCGCGATCGAGAAGTGCGAACGCGACGCCCCGAACCGGGTGCGCGACGCGCTCCAGATGGTCGCCGAACGGGTGCACCCGCGATCGTTCGCGGAACGCCACGAGGAGGTCGCGGCGGGGAGGTGCGTCTCGGTTAAGCCCGGCCCGGACGGGATGTCGGATTTGATCGCGACGCTGCCGACCGTGATCGCCGACGGAATCGTCGACCGACTTACGCGACAGGCGCGGGAGATCATCAACGCACGACCTGCGCGCGACGCCGCGGGCGTTCCTGACGAGCGAGCCGACACGCGAGCCGACGCGAATGGCGGCGCACCCGACGCCGAAACGACGCTTGATGTCGGGTCGTCGTTCATCGACGACGGCCGGAGCATCGACCAGGTTCGAGCCGACGTGTTCTCCGACCTCCTGCTGGCCGGAACACCGGCCCTCGACCCCACCGCGACCGGTGACGGCAACGGCACCCTCGGAGCGATCCGCGCGCACGTACAGGTCGCGGTGTCGGCTTTGACCCTGATGGGCAACGATGAGGAGCCGGCTGATCTCGCCGGACGCTCCCCCATCGACGCCGCCACCGCCCGCGAGCTGGCGGGCAACGCCACCTCGTGGGGCCGGCTCCTCACCCACCCCGTCACCGGAACCGTCCTGGAATGCGACGCGTACCGGCCCACCGCGGCAATGATCCGGTTGCTGCGAGCCCGGGACCGGCACTGCCGGTTCCCCGGATGCCGACAACCCGCCATCCGATGCGAACTCGACCACACCATCGCCGCATCCGACGGCGGCAAGACACACGTGTGCAACCTCGCCGACCTCTGCAAACGCCACCACGACGTCAAACACCACACCAGATGGCACGTGGCACAACTCGCGGGTGGAACCCTCGTCTGGACCTCACCGACCGGGCGAGTCTATCGCGAAGACGCACCACCACCACTGGTCACCTTCACGATCCCAGAACCACCCGGCACGGCTGGGCCACCACCCGACGTACCACCACCGTTCTGACGCGCATCTCCGCCGTCCCGACGCGCAGCGCCAGGGTATGAAAGATCTCGGAATGCCGCTGGAAAGCGACCGTTTCGAGGCGACTGAACCGCGTCTCCGCGCTCAGGATCGCGCGAGAACCCCGGAGAGCCGCAGCGAGGCCGACCAGGATCGCCGTCGGCACGAGGAAGAGCGGTGAGGGGATGACGGCGTCCCGCTTCGTGTCCATCGGTGCGCTCACTTGGCCACCCGACAGCACGAGCGACCCGATGAGGTATGCAACGAGTGCGTGAGACGACGGTGATCACCACATAGAGCGTTCGGCTCGCGGAGTGCGCTCGGCGTGGTGAGGCGGTCGGCTGCGGCACGGCGCCAGCCCAGGCGGACAACGACGACACCGTCGGACGAGGTCCCGGCGCGGCAACCGCACCGTACAGTCCCGTACGCCAGGCGGCCGGCAGCACTGCCGGCCGACAGCACGTACGCGGGAGAGCGCGCGGCCCCCACGAAGACGGCCATGGCGACGACCGGACCCCGGTTGCGCTCGTGGCGGGGTGGCACGAGCACCGCGGTGCCGGAGAACGACGCCGCCACTCCCAGGGGTGAGTGTGATCCACAACCCCGGTCAACTCTCCGCGGCCCGCTCAGTCTGCGGGCGGCGGGGAAGAGGGCAGCCGCGGCTCACCATCGGCGATGCCGAAGAAGATCGGGTCGGAGGGCGCCTCCTGCTCTGGGACCGGCCAATCCGGAATCGGATCGTCACCATAGATCATCCGGTCCAATTCCTCGATGTCGCCGGGCTGGCAGGGCGAGGTCGCGGTCAGCACCACGTTGCCGTTGTCGATCAACGTCACCGTCAACAGCGAGTACACCCCCTGCTTGCGCACGATCACATCACCCGACGACACCGTCCCGGACGCGAGATCCATACCCTCGACCTCGAAACCCGCCTCGACCAGATGCTGAGACACCGCCTCCCGTTTGTCCGGGATCTCCGCCGGATCGATGCTCACCGTCCGGGTCAGATCGAACTTCCACCCGTCGCCGCACCCGACTCCCGACGGCAGCATCCCGTACGCCCCACCTCCCAGGGCCCGTCGTGGACCGCCGCAAGCACTCCGTTCGTCGTCTCCCGGAAATCCAGATACAGGCTCTCCGCCCGCTCGAACAGTTCCTCACCTGTCGGTTCTGCCACCGTCGCCCCACATCCCGTCAGAACGGTGACCGCGAACGCGGCCGCCGTCGCACCGAACAGACTTCTCCGCATGCTCACCGCCGCACCTCATCGGCGCGCCGGGGGCGGGGCGATCGCACCGCGATGATGACGAGGAGCACGACCTGCGCCACGGCGAGTGCGAACCACAGCCGCAGTTGCGCTTCCGAGAACGACGTGCCCGCAGACGTTCCCACCACAGCGCGGTATCCGATCGCCGCGACCATTGCCACCGCGACGATCGTGGCGATGATCGCGGCATCCGTTCGCCTTGCCGCAGGCCGGACGACGGCCGCCGCGCCGAGAGCGAGAACCGCGACGACGGATGCCGTCACCATGATCGGAAGGGCGAGGCCGGGGTCGAGCCGGATACGCCGGAGCGGTGGATACATCACGGCAGCCGAGACGACCGCGGACGTCATCCCGGTGCCCGCGATCCACGCCCACCACCGCCCGCCCGCAGTGGCTGGCGACGCGCGGACCCGCCCCGACGACATCCGACTCAGCGAATGGTCTCGGTGACGGTGTCCGTCGACACGACCTCCGCGGCGCTGGCCGCCACAGGACCGGGCGCCGCGACGGTCTCGGACTCGACGAGCGGCATCTGCACCGTGACGGCGCGACCGGCCTGCACGAAGATTCCGCGGCCTTCAGGGAAGTCGCTGCGCTTGACCTTCGGGAACGGCACCTTGAACACGGCGTCGCCGTCGAAGGCATCCGGTTTGAGGATGATGCCCTTGCGGCCGCCCTTGAAGTCGCCGACGAGGCCGAACCCGCTGGTCACCTGCGTGACGTCGGCATCGCCGATGAGCAGGTGATCGCTGCGGTTCACCGCCTGGAACAGCGCCTTCAGGGGGCGCTCCGCGGGCGAGTCGGCGAACTGCGGCACGTCCTCGACGACGATGAGGATGCGGCGCCCCAGCGTCTCATCCGCGACGAGCTCCGCGAGCTCGGTGGCGAGCTCCTTCGCGTCGTCGGGCGTCGTGGCGCTGCGCACCCACGGCGCGAAATCGCGCAGCTGCGACCGGCGCCCGCCGAAGTGGAACAGCGTCACCTCGGGGTCGAGGCGCGTCATTGAGGTGATGAGCGCCTTCATCGCCGTGGTCTTGCCCGCCATCGGCGGGCCGGCGACGACGAAGGTGCCGACGGGGTCGAAGTCGCGCGCCGCCAGCGTGTCTTCGGCGACACCGAGTACGGGGAACTCCCCGATGCGGTCGGGCAGGTCGGCGAGTGCCAGACGCGTCGGCAGCGAGCCGATCTCGGCGACCTCGCGCACGCCGCGCGAACGCAGCTCGTCGGCGAGCTGACCGAGCAGCTTCGTCTGCTCAGCGACGTTCGGCGTGCCGCCGAGCACCGCGATCTGGGTCTCGAACCCGTCGACGATCGCCCGACCCGGCGCAGATCGCTCGTCGAGGACATCCTTCGGCGCGTTCAGTAGCGCGTAGGCATTCTCGTCGGAGAGGCGCAGGACGACGCGACGCGAGATGTTCGAGCTGACGGCCGTCGGCACCGACCCGGAGCGGTCGGCGGTCGCCACGACGTGGACGCCGAGCGGGCGGCCCTCGCCGAGGATCCGCATGAACGCCTGGTAGAACGGCATCCGCGCCGTCGTCGACTCCCACTCGGCCCGGAACTGCGGCAGCCCGTCGAGCAGCAGCACGATGCGCGCCTCGTCACGGCCGGTGAGCTCGCGGTACTCGGCGATCGTCGACGCGTTGGCGGCGCTGAAGCGCTTGCCGCGATCGTCGAGGACCTTGCCGAGCGAACGCATGATGCGCTGCACACGCTCGGCGTCGTCACCGGGGATCACCGATCCGACGTGTGGCAGGATCTCTAGGCTCTTGAGCGATCCCGATCCGAAGTCGAGGCCGTAGACCTCGATGTTCTCGGCGCGGCGGCCCGTGGTCGCGGCGGCGATGGCGATCGTGCGGAGGACCGTCGACTTGCCCGAGCCGCTCGTGCCGTACACGAGCATCGAGCCGTCGCGGTCGGGATCGAAGTAGACCGCTTCCTGCAGCTGGCGTTCGGGGATGTCGCTCTTGCCGATGAGGATCGACCCGGCTCTGCCCGCGGGCAACGAGCGGATGTCGACGGTCGTCTCCAGATCGTCGAGCCACGGCCGCCGCGGCGCAGGGATGGCCGCCCGGTTGGCCGCAGCGACGAGGGTCGCGACGATGCGCTTCTGGTCGTTGGGCCCGGGGTCGACCTCGGCAGCGGGGTCTTCGGGCTTCTCGTCGACCTCCCAGCGCTGCACCGAGCCGAAGCGGAGCTCGGCGACGCTCACATCGGCGGCGACGACCTCATCGGTGCTCCAGCCGCCGGCATAGGCGGACTGGAAGGGCACGAGCCGGCCCGGGCCGGTCTTCGCGATACCGCGGCCGGGGATGCTGGGGTCGAAGCGTGCCGCCACGGGATCGTCGACGACGTCCTTCGAGTCGGACTCGTCGGCCATGCGCAGCGCGACGCGCAGGTTCGTGTTGGCGCGGAGGTTGTCCTTGATGACGCCGGCGGGACGCTGCGTCGCCATGATGAGGTGGATACCGAGCGAACGGCCGCGCTGAGCGATGTCGACGACTCCGTCGACGAACTCGGGCACCTCGCCGGCGAGAGCGGCGAATTCGTCGATCACCAGCACGAGAGCGGGCGGGGTCTCGGGGTCACGACGCTTCTCGAGCTCGAGGAGGTCCTTCGCCTTCTTGCGGTTGAACAGGTGTTCGCGGTGATGCAGCTCGGCCCGGAGGCTCGTCAGGGCGCGGCGGACGAGGTGCGGGCTCAGGTCGGTCACCAGGCCGACGGTGTGCGGCAGCTCGACGCAGTCGGCGAAGGCCGACCCGCCCTTGTAGTCGACGAAGAGGAAGGTGACGCGGTCGGGGCTGTGGGCGGCCGCCATGCCGAGCACCCAGGCCTGCAGGAACTCCGACTTGCCGGCACCCGTGGTACCGCCGACGAGGGCGTGGGGGCCCTGTGTGCGCAGGTCGAGCGTCATGGCGTCGGTGGCGCCCTGGCCCACGATCGCGCGGAGGTTGCCCGCCTTCTTGAGGCGGGGCAGCGCAGCGCCCGAGCGATCGAGGATCGTGTTGTTCTCACGCCAGCGCTCGACCGCGAAGGTGGGGTCGGACGCGAGCTCCGAGCCGACCAATGAGAGGAACATCACCGAGTTCGGGATGTCGGAGGAGTCCTCGATGATCGTGCTCGCGTCGGTGACCGGCGCGAGACGCTTCGCGAGCACGGTCATGAGCTCGTTCGAGACGCCCTCGACCTCGGTGACGGGGTACTCCACGCCGCTGCGCACCGTACCGACGCGCGCCGCGCCGAGACCGGCCGACACGTCGACGAACGAGCGGCACACGGCGGGCAGCGCATCGACGACGGGTGCGACGAAGATGCCGTAGACCCCGACGTCGGCGCCTCGCTCGAGCACCTGGATCAGACGCGCGCGGTCGACGGGCGCGTCGGCGGTCACGATGACGAGCACCGCGGTCTGCCCCGGGAAGGTCGCCTCTTCAGCGGCGCGCCGGACGTCGGTGCCGTAGCGCATCGGGTCCCAGTCGTCGTCGAACGGCAGACGCGGCGCGGCCGCCGCCTTCGACCGACGCATCACGAGCTCTTCGAGACCCGACAGCAGCGCGGCCCCCGTGGAGGCGGAATCCGACAGCGGCATGTCACGGAACGGGCTGCGCTCACTCGAGGTGTGCGGCAGCCACTTGAGCCATTCGAGCTCCTTCGCCCACTCGGGCTCGGTCAGCGCGACGGCCGCGAGGTCGTTCGGGGAGTGCAGGCCGAACAGCTGCACGGCCAGCCCTCGGAGCGCATCGGCCGCTTCGCGCGCACCGCCGGCGACACCGAGAACGCCGACGCTCTGGAGCGATTCGAGCACCGGGACGCCGTCGATCAGACGGTAGCGCTCGCGCAACCGGTCGACGCGTTCGACGTACTCCTGCAGGGCGTCGGGGTTCTCCGCGCGCTTGATGCTCGTGCGCGAGGGAGCCTCGGAGGTGCCCATGCGCACCGAGAGGAAGTTCCAATGCTCGGGCCGGCGGGTCCACAGCATCGGGCCGAGCTGCATCGACTGTTCGAAGACGACCGCGACAGGCGGCACCTCCGCGTTGCGCACCTCGCGCTCACGTGGCCGCAGCCGGTACAGCGTCTCTTCGAGCTCCTCGAAGGTGCGCTCGAAGATCTCGACCTCTTTGCGCTGGCGCTGGCCGAGCTGGGTGCGCTGCGAGACGAAGTTGCCGAGCAGCATCATCGGGGTCATGAAGACGATCAGCAGCGTCCGCGGCTGATTGGTGATGGAGAACATCGCGATGCCCAGGATGAGCGGGGCGATCAGCATCGGCCAGGGGAAGAGCCGGGATACCGGGTCTTTCGGCATCCGGGGCTCTTCGAGCTCCTCCCCGACGTAGCGCGCCTCGACCCGGGGGCTGCGGTTGAACAGCAGGCTGCCGCCGCGTTCGAGGACCGGATCCTGCTCGACCGGAGCGAACGTCTCGGCCATCGAGACCACGAGCTCGGTGTCGCCGAGCTGGAAGCGCTGACCGGGGATGACGCGGAGACGCTGAACGAGACCGCCGTCGATCACGATGCCGTTGGCCGAGTTCAGGTCGACCAGCTCGACGGATGCCCCGATCTCGATGCGAGCGTGGCGCTTGGAGACGAGCCGGTCGTCGAGGACGATGTCGTTGCCTTGCGCCCGGCCGATCGTGAAATGACCCTGCGGCAGCGAGAACTCGCGTCCCGCGAGGGGGCCGCCGACGACGTGGAGAATGGCGGCGACGGGGCCGCCCGCTCCGCGCGTGGCGACGTAATCCGCGCCCAGGTTGGTCACCGACGCGACGAACCCCGACCCGATGGGCGCGTCGCTGACGAGCATGTGCGGGTCGAGCATGACGAAGTCGGGTGAGGTCGGCGGCGCGACCGTGAGTGTCAGGACATCCGCCTCGCCTGCCGCGACCTCCCGTCGCGGATCGCTGTCGACGATCCGGCGGGCGACGTCGTGCACGGTGGCCGTCGAGTCCGACGTGACGACGATGTCGGTGCCGGTGTGATCACGGCGCTGGAGAGTCAGCTTGAGTCTCATCGAGGTTTCCTGTCAGCCGTGCGACGTCGGTCGGCGGGGAGGTCAGCGGATGGCGATGACCGCGGAGCGGTCGCCGAAGCGGATGGTGTCGCCGTCGCGCAGGTCGACGGGGTGCCCGGGCACGAGAGCCTGCTCGCGAGCCCCTCGCACCAGCACACTGCCGTTGGTCGAGCCGCGTTCGACCGCCACGACCCGGCCGTCGAGGCGCAGCAGTGCCCAGTGCGTCTTCGAGATCGACCGGGTGTGGTCGATCACCGGCACGGGCAGCACGTCCACGTCGTCGGGGCCGGTCGCGGGCGCACGCCCGAGGACGACGCCTCCGCCCGGCACGGCGATGGTGTCACCCGAGTCGAGGGTCAGCTCGACGACCGCGGACGACGCGGATGCCGGCGCGGGCACCTGCTCGGAAGCGGCGGGAGCAGGAGGAGCAACCGCGGGTGTCGCGTGAGCAGCCGGCGGCGCCGCCGGAGCCGGCGCGGGTGCCGGGTCCTCGAGAAGGGAGGGCGGTGTCCAGGATGCCGAACCCGCGGCCGGAGCGACGATCGCGCCGGGCGCGACAGCAGCGGGCCTCGGCGCGGCGGCAGACACACCCGGGGTCGCCGGGGGCGACGCCAGGCTGCCGCCGCCGGCGGGTGCTTCCGGCGCACCGGGCGACGGTGACGCAGCGGGCATTCCCGGAGCGGGCGCGACGAACGGTGCCGGCGCGACGGTCGTGGGGATGCCGGGGCGGACCTCGTCATCGGCGGCATCCGTCTCGCCGATGATCCCGCTGCCGGGAGCGGAGCGCACCGCACCGAGCACGCCCCCCTTGTTACGCGCGAGCGGGACATAGGCACCGGCCGAGCCGGTGGCCACCGGCGTCGCGAGCGAGGGGAGCTCGGCCTTCACATCGAGCAGATCGGTCGCGACGGTCTTACGCGCGATGCGCATCCGCTTGTCGTCGTAGGGGTTGAGCCCGTGCTTGACGTCGACGAGCCAGACGGCGGCGGCCATGTCCGGCCAGCCGCGGCCCCGCCGGGCGGGATCGAACAGGGGCGAGAGCGCGATGACGAGCAATGGACCGAGCAGCGGAACGATCATGCTCGCGCAGAGCACGAGATAGCGCACGACGGCCCCGCGCCAGAACCCCGGCCGCTCGAGGGTGCGCACGTTCACGGCCCGCAGGCCGGTGAGCGCCTTGCCGAGGGTGACACCGCGGCGACCGAGCAGGATGAGCTGGACCAGGAGGAAAGCGGTCGACAGCCCCGAGCTGACGGCGGCGAGGATGATCAGCAGCACCAGATCGTCACGAGCGGTCAGCGCCTCGACGGGATCGGCCGCGAGGATGGCCGTGCTCAGCGCCGGGACGACGACGATGAGCATCGGCGACTGGATCAGCAGCAGGACGATGGCCTCGAGCACCGTCGCCAGCACGCGCCGGCCGAACGGTGCTGGACGCAGCCCGAGCGACGCGGCGTACTCCGGTCTCGGCCGACCGTCGGCATCGAGCCCCTCGATCGTCCGAGCGCGCTCATCGATCTCCCAGATCACTCGTTCCTCCCCGAAACGGTTCACACCCGAAGCGACCCTATCGTCCGTCGCGGGCCCGGCGATCGACTATTGACTCGACGGGCCCGCACGACGCCGGCGGAGAGGCCGGAACGTCAGTGGAAGAAGTGGCGCTCACCCGTGAAGAACATCGTCACGCCGGCAGCCTGGGCCGCGTCGACGACCTCCTGGTCGCGCACCGACCCGCCGGGCTGGATGATCGTCTTGATCCCGGCGTCGATGAGAACCTGCGGACCGTCGGCGAAGGGGAAGAAGGCATCGGATGCCGCAACCGAGCCGGCCGCGCGCTCGCCCGCGCGCTCGACGGCGAGTCGGCACGAGTCCACGCGGTTGACCTGGCCCATGCCGATCCCGACCGTCGCGGAGCCCTGTGCGAGCACGATCGCGTTCGACTTGACGGCGCGGCACGCCTTCCACGCGAAGATCATGCCCTCGAGCTCGGAGGGGTCGGGGCGCTCGCCGGAGACCAGCTGCCAGTCCTTCGCGACCGACTCGATGTCGTCGGGGAAGCGGTCGGCGTCCTGCAACAGCAGTCCGCCGGAGACGAGGCGGACGTCCATGCGCTCCTGGCGCCAGTCGGCCGGAAGACGGAGCACCCGCAGGTTCTTCTTCAGCTTGAACACCTCGAGTGCCTCGGGCTCGAAGTCGGGGGCGACGATCACCTCGGTGAAGATGTCGCGCAGGTTCTCGGCCATCTTCAGCGTGACCGTGCGGTTGGCGGCGATCACGCCGCCGAAGGCCGAGACGGGGTCGCACTCGTGGGCCCGCAGGTGTGCGGAGGCGATGGGATCCAGCGCCTGCGGCGCGGTGACGGCGATGCCGCACGGGTTCGCGTGCTTGATGATCGCGACGGCGGGCTTGACCATGTCGAACGCGGCGCGGAGGGCCGCATCGGCGTCGACGTAGTTGTTGTACGACATCTCCTTGCCCTGCAGCTGCTCGGCCTGGGCGATGCCGTGGCCGCCCGCGCGGGTGTAGATGGCGGCGCGCTGGTGGGAGTTCTCGCCGTAGCGGAGCGTGGCCAGCCGCTCGGCGCGAATCGTCAGGTGCTGCGGCAGCTCGTCGCCCTCGAGCGTCGACTCGGCGAACCACGTCGCCACGGCACGGTCGTACTCGGCCGTGTGCGCGAACGCACGGGCGGCGAGGTCGCGGCGCTGCGCGAGGCTCGTGCCGCCGGCGGAGACGGACTCGATGATGGCCGGGTACGACGAGGGCGAGACGACGATCGCGACGTTGGCGAAGTTCTTCGCCGACGCGCGCACCATCGCCGGGCCGCCGATGTCGATCTGCTCCACGACGTCGTCGGGCGCGGCGCCCGACGCGACGGTCTCGACGAAGGGGTACAGGTTCACGACCACCAGGTCGAACGCCGAGATGCCGAGCTCCCCGAGCTGGGCTTCGTGGCTCTCGAGCCGCAGATCGGCGAGGAGTCCCGCGTGGACGCTCGGGTGCAGGGTCTTCACACGACCGTCGAGCGACTCCGGGAATCCGGTGACCTCGGCGACATCCGTCACCGTCAGGCCCGCGTCGCGCAGGAGCGCGGCCGACCCTCCGGTCGAGACGATCTCGACGCCGGCGTCGGCGAGCGCCTGCGCGAGGGGCAGGAGATCGGTCTTGTCGCTCACCGAGATGAGCGCGCGGCGGACGGCGACGAGGTCGCGTGCGCGGTAGAGGGCGGGGTCGTGGCTCGGTCCGGCCATGGCGGTTCTCCTCGGGTGCGGTGTGGGGCCTGCGGTGCGTCAGGCGGTCGGAGCGGTCGGGTTCGGGGAAGCGGGCGCGGCGAGGTCGATGTCGCCGGTCGCGATGCGCCGCACGACGTCGATCAGCAGGCGGCGTTCGACGGGCTTGATGCGCTCGTGCAGGGTCGTCTCGTCGTCACCGGGCAGAACGGGAACCCGCTCCTGCGCCAGGATCGGCCCGGTGTCGACGCCGGCATCGACGACGATGACGCTCGCCCCCGTCCGGTCGGTGCCCGCGGCCAGCGCGTCTCGCACGCCGTGCGCTCCCGGGAACTCGGGCAGGTATGCCGGGTGGGTGTTGATGATGCGGGGTGCCCACGCGTCGACGACGGCGGCGGGCAGCAGCCGCATGAGACCGCTGAGCACGATGAGATCGGGAGCCCAGGCCTCGAGCTGGCGCAGGAGCTCGTCGCCCCACTCCTCGCGCGTCGCGTACTCCCGGAACGGAACCGCGAAGGTGGGGATGTTGAAGGCGTCGGCGTGGGCGAGACCGTCGGCGGGGCGATCGGCGCCGACGACCACGACGCGGGCCGGGAATCCGGGCTCGGCCGCGGCATCGAGGAGGGCCCGCAGATTCGACCCGCCACCGGAGATGAGGACCGCGACCGTCAGCACCGTCTTACTCTACCCGCGCCGTTCCGGCGAGCCGCGCCTGATCGTCATCCCCCGCGGTGGAGCGTTCGGCGGCCGCGTCCGCGTGGCGGGCGGTGCGCGGGCCGAGCAAGGCGATCGTCGCGCCGATGCCGATCTCGACCGCGAAGGCGAGACCGACGGCGCCCGCGGACGGGCCGATCTGGTCGAGTCGGCCGGGGCCGAAGGCGCCCGACGCCAGGAGCGAGAGGACGGCGACCGCGAGCCCGCCCCCGACAGCCACGATCGCCGCGGCGGCGAGGCGGGGAAGGACGGGATCGGCGACGAGCGCGGATGCCGGCGCGGGCATCCGGCGACGTGCTGCGCTGCCGGCGATGAACCCGAGCGCGACCAGGAGCAGCGCGACGAGCAGCAGCACGGGGGGCGTCGCCGGCGGGATCGCCCCGAGCACGGGGATGCCGGGAACGACGCCCAACTGCGTGCCGGATGCTGCGACCGTCGAGCCGGCACCGAGCGAGAACCCGGGCCCGGCGGCGAAAGCTCCACCCCACACGAAGAAGGTCGGCAGGTACGCGGCCTGCCCGATGGTGACGGCGGTCGCACCGATCGCATCGACGTTGGCTGCTTGGAAGAGCGACACGATCTCGCCCCCGCGGACGAGCACGGCGACGCCGACGAGCAGCGCACCGACACCCGCGAAGCCGACCACGGCGATCGCGAGACCGCGGGCGCCGGCCGAGACGGCCGTTGCGTAGCCGCTCCGGTCGAGCCTCACGAACAGCGAGTCGACGGGCCCGTCGTCACCGTCGCGCCACGCACGGGCGACCGAGCCGAGGAGGGCGGGGACGGCGAACACGAGGGTGGGCAGCAGAACGGCCTGCCAGGTCTCGACGACGGCATAGGGGGTCGAGGCCGTGGCGGCCACGAGGGCTGAGGCGACGGCGACGGTCGCCGTCCCGGCGAGCACCCCGGTGAACCCGGCTCCGGCACCGGCTGCGCGCGCCCCCGACCGCGCGGCGAACAGCGCGATCAGCAGCGCGACCGCGAGGGGCGGCAGCGAGAGCGAGAAGGTGAGCGCGTCGGGGGCGATGCCGGCTGCCACGGTGTACTCCTGCGGCAGCGAGACCTGCAGCGGCACCAGGTTTCCGAACTGCCACAGCCGCACCGACGCGGGCCAGAGCGACGACCAGTCGGCTCCCCCGCCGAAGCCGACCGCCCAGAGCACGGTCAGCGGCGCGAGGGCCGCGGCAACGCCGACGGCCACCGCGACGAGGGCGTCGAAGGCGGAGAGGAGGGCGACGAGGAGGCGATTCATGCCTGATCGACCCTACCCAGCGAGTCTGTGCGTGTCGGGCGGACGCGCGCGGGCGCGCTAGCGTCTTCTCGGAGGATCTTGTGAACACTACGCAATCGCGCGCGCCCCAGGGGGCCATCGACCGCTTCTTCGACATCAGCCGGCGCGGCTCGACGATCGGCACGGAGGTCCGTGGCGGCCTCGTGACATTCGTCACGATGGCCTACATCGTGATCCTGAACCCGATCATCCTGTCGGGCAAACCCGATGTGGCGGGAACGACCCTCGACTTCGCCGCGGTGAGCGCCGCGACGGCGCTGACCGCGGGCGTCATGACGATCCTGTTCGGGCTCATCACGCGGCTGCCGTTCGCCTTCGCCGCCGGGCTGGGCATCAACGCGTTCGTCGCCTTCGGCGTGGTGGGCGAGGTCACCTGGGCCGAGGCGATGGCGCTTGTGATGATCAACGGCGTCATCATCGTGCTGTTGGCGGCCACGGGTCTGCGCAAGCTCATCTTCGATGCGGTCCCCGTACAGCTCAAGCTCGCGATCACGGTGGCTATCGGTCTGTTCATCGCGTTCATCGGGTTCGTCAACTCCGGCTTCGTGACCTCGACCGGCCAGGCCTCTCCCCCGGTCGGGCTCGGCGTCGGCGGATCCGTCGCGTCGGTACCGACCCTGATGTTCGTCATCACCCTTCTGCTCACCGGCATCCTCGTCGCCCGAAAGGTCAAGGGCGGCATGCTGATCGGCATCGTGACGGGCACCGTCCTGTCGATCGTCGTCGAGGCCATCTGGCACCTCGGGCCGGCCACCGAGAACGCCGGCGGATGGGGGCTGACCGTCCCGGCACTATCGGGCTCGCCGGTCAGCGTCCCGGACCTGAGCCTCATCGGCGCGGTCGACTTCGGCTTCGACCTCGGCAAGGTCAGCATCGTGACCCTCGTCATGCTCGTCTTCACGCTCGTGTTCTCGAACTTCTTCGACGCGATGGGCACGATGACGGGCCTGGCCAAGGAGGCGAACCTCGCCGACGCGAAGGGCGACTTCCCCCGCATCAAGTCGGCGCTGATCGTCGAGGGCGTCGGCGCGATCGCGGGTGGCGCGACGAGCTCGTCGTCGGCCACGGTCTTCGTCGAGTCGGGATCGGGCATCGGCGAGGGCGCACGAACGGGACTCGCCAACGTCGTGACGGGCCTCGTCTTCCTGCTCGCGATGTTCTTCACGCCGCTGACCTCGATCGTCCCCACCGAGGTCGCCGCCGCGGCACTGGTCATCGTCGGAGCCATGATGCTGTCGCAGATCGCGCACATCGACCTGAGCGACTTCCGCGTCCTGCTGCCGGTGTTCCTCACCGCCACGGTGATGCCGCTGACCTACTCGATCGCCAACGGCATCGGCGCGGGCTTCATCTCGTGGGTGCTGGTCAACGCGCTCTCGGGCCGCGTCAAGCAGATCAGCCCGCTGCTGTGGGTCGTCGCCGGCGGCTTCGTGATCTTCTTCGCCCGCGGCCCCCTCGAGGCGCTCCTCGGGGTCTGATCGCCGCCAGACGCGCTTCTGGAGAACAGCGAAGGGGCGGATGCCGCAGCATCCGCCCCTTCGTCGTATCCGGAAGCGTCAGAGCTTCTCGATGATCTCCCGCATGAGCGCGGCGGTCTCGGACGGCGTCTTGCCGACCTTGACACCGGCGGCCTCGAGGGCCTCCTTCTTCGCCTGCGCGGTTCCCGCCGAGCCCGAGACGATGGCGCCGGCGTGGCCCATCGTCTTGCCCTCGGGCGCGGTGAAGCCCGCGACGTAGCCGACGACCGGCTTCGTCACGTGGGCCTTGATGTACTCGGCCGCGCGCTCTTCGGCGTCGCCGCCGATCTCGCCGATCATGACGATGGCCTTCGTGTCGGGGTCTGCCTCGAACGCTGCGAGGGCGTCGATGTGCGTCGTGCCGATGATCGGGTCGCCGCCGATGCCGATGGCGGTCGAGAAGCCGAGATCGCGCAACTCGAACATCATCTGGTACGTCAGGGTGCCCGACTTCGACACGAGACCGATCGGGCCCTTGCCCGTGATGTTCGCGGGAGTGATGCCCGCGAGAGCTTCGCCGGGGGTGATGATGCCGGGGCAGTTCGGCCCGATGATCCGGGTCTTGTTGCCCTTCGACTTGGCGTAGGCCCAGGCCTCGGCCGACTCGCCGACGGGCACGCCCTCGGTGATGACGACGAGCAGGGGGATCTCCGCGTCGATGGCCTCGACCATGGCGTCCTTCGTGAACGCGGGGGGCACGAACGCGACCGAGACGTCGGCGCCGGTCTTCTCGATCGCCTCGGCGACCGAGCCGAACACCGGCAGCTCGACGGCGTTGCCGTCGGCGTCGGTGTGCGAGACGGTGGTGCCGGCCTTACGGGCGTTGACGCCGCCGACGATGTTGGTGCCCGCCTTGAGCATCAGAGCGGTGTGCTTGGTGCCCTCACCGCCCGTGATGCCCTGGACGATGACCTTGGAGTCCTTGTTGAGGTAGATAGACATGTCGTTGGTCCTTTTCGCGTCCGGAGCTCAGGCGTTCGCCAGCTCGGCGGCCTTGTCGGCGCCCTCGTCCATACCGGCGGCGAGGGTCACGAGCGGGTGGTTCGCGTCGGCGAGGATCGCACGGCCCTCGTCGACCTGGTTGCCGTCGAGACGCACGACGAGCGGCTTGGTCGCCGAGTCACCCAGGATCTCGAGGGCCTTGACGATGCCCTCGGCGACGGCGACGCACGAGGTGATGCCGCCGAAGACGTTGACGAAGACGCTCTTGACCTGCTCGTCGCCGAGGATGACGTCGAGCCCCGAGGCCATGACCTGGGCGTTGGCGCCGCCGCCGATGTCGAGGAAGTTGGCGGGCTTGACGCCGCCGTGCTTCTCGCCGGCGTAGGCGACGACGTCGAGGGTCGACATGACCAGGCCCGCACCGTTGCCGATGACGCCGACCTGACCGTCGAGCTTGACGTAGTTCAGGCCCGACTCCTTGGCCTTGGCCTCGAGCGGGTCCGCGGCGCCCTTGTCCTCGAGCGCCTCGTGCTCGGGGTGACGCACCTCGCTGGCGTTCTCGTCGAGCGAGACCTTGCCGTCGAGGGCGACGATGTCACCGGCGCCGGTGCGCACCAGCGGGTTCACCTCGACGAGGGTCGCGCCCTCGCCCTTGTAGACGTCGTACAGCTTGACGAACACGTCCGAGACCTTCTCGACGAGGTCGTCGGGGAAGTTCGCGGCGCGGGCGATCTCGACGGCCTTGGCCTTGTCGATGCCCTGCAGCGGGTCGACCTCGATGCGCGCGAGCGCCTCGGGACGCTCGACAGCGAGCTCCTCGATCTCCATGCCGCCCTCGACCGAGCACAGGCTCAGGTACGAGCGGTTGGCGCGGTCGAGCAGCACCGAGAAGTAGAACTCCTCGGCGATGTCGGCGCCCTGCGCGATCATGACGCGCTGGACCACGTGGCCCTTGATGTCGAGGCCCAGGATGGCCTCGGCCGCGGCGTACGCCTCGTCGGGGGTCTTGGCGACCTTGACGCCGCCGGCCTTGCCGCGACCTCCGGTCTTGACCTGAGCCTTGACGACCACGACGCCGCCGATCTTCTCGGCCGCCGCCTTCGCCTCCTCAGGGGTGTCGGCGATGATGCCGGCGAGCACCGGCACCTCGTACTTCTCGAACAGGTCTCGGGCCTGGTACTCGTAAAGGTCCACTGCAATCCTTCGCTGGGCGACGGTGGGTGATGGGCGTGAAGAATCTCGATGTCGAGATATCGCCCGATCGGAAAGCCTACTACCCGCGCCTGACGGCCCCTGCCCGATCCCCGCCGAACGAAGGGGGCCGAGTCAGATCCAGCCGCGCTCGCGCGCCATGATCGCCGCCTGCTGACGGGTCGCGAGATGCAGCTTGCCGAGCACGGACGAGACGTGGTTGCGGACCGTGCCCGCCGACAGGTGAAGTGTCGCCGCGATCTCGGCGATGGTCTCGCCGCGCGCACCCGCTCGCAGCACGTCGAGTTCGCGGTCGGTCAGGGGGCTCCGCTCGTCGCTGAGGGCGTCGGCGGCGACTTCGGGATCGACGTACCGGCGCCCGGCGGCGACCTCGCGGATGACGGCGGCGACATCGTCGGCGCGACGCGATTTCGGCACGAATCCGTCGACTCCTGCGCTCAAGGCGCGCCGGAGGACGCCGGGCCGTGCGTGCCGGGTCACCACGACGCAGCGAGCTGGGACGTGCCGGCGGATGCGGGCCGCCGCCTCGACCCCGTCGATGCCGGGCATCTCGAGGTCGAGCAGGCAGACGTCGGGCCGGAGCTCGAGCGCACGCTCGACCGCGCTCTCGCCGTCGCGGCACTCCGCGATGACCTCGAGATCGTCCTCCAGGCGCAGCAGCGCGGCGAGGGCGGAGCGGATCATGTCCTCGTCGTCGGCGATGAGCACCCGGATCATTGCGGCAGCCCCTCCTCGGCCGGCTCCCGGCGCCCCGCCCCGGCAGCTGAAGCCGCGGGGATCGAGACGACGACCTCGAACCGATCGTCGTCGCGACGGGTGCGCAGGTCGCCGCCGGCGACCCCGACCCGGTGCGAGATGCCGTCGAGGCCCGAGCCGGAACCGAGAGCCGACCCGGCACCCGGATCGTTGGCGAAGGCGACACGCCAGTACGCACCGTCGCGGTCGAGCCTCAGCTCCGCCCAGCGACCGCCGCCGTGCTTGAGGACGTTCGTCGTGCATTCCCGGATGACGGGACCGAGGGTGTCGGCGGGGGCGAGAACGGCATCGGCCGCGACGTCGAGCCGCACCGCGAGCCCCGCGGCCCGCAGCAGATCGGCGGCGTTGGCCAGTTCGTCGGGGAGCGGCACACCGCGGAAGCGCCCGGCGAGCTCGCGCGTTCCGGTCCGCGCCGCATCGACGGATGCCCGCGCCAGACGGATCTGCTCGCCCGCGGCATCCGGATCGCGCTCCAGCATCCGCTCGGCGAGCTCGAGCTGCAGTGCGATCACCTGCAGGTGGTGTCCTTGCAGGTCGTGCAACTCGCCCGCCAGGCGCAGACGCTCCTGCGTCGCCGCCAGACGCGACTCGGTCGCGCGGGCGCGGTCGAGCTCGAGCACGACGTCCCACGACCACAGCGACAGCGCGATGGAGGCCGGGAGGGCGACGGCGAAGACGAGAAGGGCGAAGGCGAATGATCCCGTGCCCTCGAGCGCGGCTTCGATGCGTGCCCGCTCCGCGAACCAGAGCGCGACCAGCGCGGCCTCGACGAGGATCACGCCGCGCCACCGGATGCCGGGCCCCCAACGCACCAGGCACAGGATCGTGGCCAGGACGGCGGCGGCGAACAGCACCGTCATCGTCGTCACGCCGACGAGCAGCGATCCGGCCACCCCCACCAGGACGGGCCACGACAAAAACCGCCGCAGCCGGGGCGGCCGGTCGGCCTCACCCACGTCGCCGTCGGTGCGGTAGCGCGACAGCAGCACGACGGTCGAGACCAGGACGGCGACCGAGCCGGCCGCATACCCGACGATCACCGCCGGATCCTCCAGGCGGGTGCGGACCAGCAGCGCCCATAGGCTCCAGATGCCGAGCGCCGAGATCATGAAGAAGACGATGGATGCCGCGATGTACCACGAGGTGGCCACGACCTCGCGGGCCAGCGTCGTGCTGCGCGGCGCGGATGCCGGTCGAGGGTCGCGGTCTTTCACGAGGCCAGAGTACGACCATGACGTTTGTCATGGCCGAGGCCGCCGAACCTCCCGGTCGCGGGTGACGCCCCGACACTCCCGCCTGCGATCGGGCGCGGCTGGGATGGATCCATGACCAATCCCCTTGCAGACCTCATCCTCGGCTTCCAGGACCTCGTGGCCCGAATGCCCGACATCCTCCAGCCCGTCATCGTCGCCCTCGCGGGAGCGGTGCCGTTCATCGAGGGCGAGGGCGCCGCCGGCATCGGCATCATCGGCGGCATCCACCCCGTCGTCGCCGCGCTCTCCGGCGCGATCGGCAACTTCGTCTGCGTCGCCGTCGTCGTACTCGTCGCCGCGCGCGTGCGCACCGCCGTCACCACGCGGGGCGGCGCACCCGAGAAACCGAAGTCGGCCCGCAGCGAGAAGTTCCAGAAGGCGTACCACCGCTACGGCACCCCGGGGGTGAGCCTGCTCGGCCCGCTCCTGCTGCCCACGCAGTTCACCGCCGCCGCCCTGACCGCCACCGGGGTGCCCCCGCGCATCGTCCTCCTGTGGCAGGGAGCCGCGATCGTGATGTGGACCACGATCATCACCCTCTTCATCACCGGCGTGCTCTACGTCGCCACCTGACACTCCCGCAACCCCCAGGCCGTATTCAGCGGCCGGCATGCCCTGGAATGCAGGATGGTGACATGACCGCCCTGGAGTCCCGCCCGTGGCTGTCGGCCTACGCCGACGGCGTCCCCGCCGAGATCGACGAGGTCACGCAGACCCTGCCGGAGATGCTGGCCGCGACCGTCGCACGGCACGGCAACCGGACCGCGCTGGAGTTCTTCGGCGCCTCGATGACCTATCGCGAGCTCGGGGCAAGCGTCGACCGGGCCGCCGAGGGGCTGCGCCGGCTCGGCGTGACCGCCGGAGATCGGGTGGCGATCGTGCTGCCGAACTGCCCGCAGCATGTCATCGCGTTCTACGCAGCGCTCCGCCTGGGCGCGATCGTGGTCGAGCACAACCCGCTCTACACGGCGCGCGAGCTGCGGCACCAGTTCGAGGACCACGGCGCGCGGTTCGCGATCGTGTGGGACAAGACCGTCGACACCATCGCCGACTTCCCGACCGATCTGCGCGTCGAGCGCATCATCAGCGTCGATGTCACGGAGGCTCTCCCCCGCGGCAAGCGGATGCTCCTGCGGCTGCCCGTCGCGAAGGCACGGGAGTCGCGGGCGCAGCTGACGGCGAAGCCGCGCACGAAGGACGCGCTGCCCTGGTCGCGGCTCCTCCACCGCCGCGCGGTGTCGAGGCGTGTGGCGGGGCCGAGCCTCGACGACACCGCGCTGCTGCAGTACACCAGCGGCACCACGGGCATCCCCAAGGGCGCCGTGCTGTCGCACCGCAACCTCCGGGCGAACGCGATGCAGGGTCGCGCGTGGGTGCCAGGACTCGTCGAGGGCAACGAGACGTTCTACGGCGTTCTGCCGCTCTTCCACGCCTACGGCATGACGCTCTGCCTGACGTTCGCGATGAGCATCGGGGCGAAGCTCGTGCTGTTCCCGAAGTTCGACGTGGGCCTCATGGCGGATGCCGCGAAGAAGAGCCCGCCGACGTTCCTCCCCGCTGTGCCGCCGATCTACGACCAGCTCGCGCGTGCGGCATCCCGCGGCGCGATCGACCTCTCGCGCGTACGGTTCGCGATCTCGGGGGCGATGAGCCTGCCGGTCGCCACGGTCCGCCGCTGGGAGGACACCACCGGGGGCCTGCTCGTCGAGGGATACGGGATGACCGAGTCCTCCCCCGTCGCGCTCGGCAATCCGATGGGCCCCTCGCGCCGTCCCGGCACCGTGGGTGTCCCGTTCCCGAGCACGGACATCCGCATCGTCGACCCCGACGACCCGTCGGTCGACCGTGAGCCGGGCGAAGAGGGCGAGCTTCTCCTGCGCGGACCACAGGTGTTCTCGGGCTACTGGCGACGCCCCGCCGAGACCGCCGATGCGCTTCTGCCCGGCGGCTGGCTGCGCACCGGCGACATCGCCGTCGTGTCGCCCGACGGCTTCGTCTCGATCGTCGACCGCCTCAAGGAGCTCATCATCACGGGCGGGTTCAACGTCTCGCCCAGCGAGGTGGAAGACACCCTGCACGCCCACCCGGATGTCGAGGCCGCGGCCGTCGTCGCCGCCCCGCGCTCATCGGGCGGCGAGGAGGTCGTCGCCGCGGTCGTGCTGCGCGACGGCGCCACGCTCGATGTCGAGGGTCTGCGCGACTTCTGCCGCACGCGGCTGGCGGCGTACAAGGTGCCGCGCCGGATCATCGCCGTCGACGATCTGCCCCGGTCGCTCATCGGCAAGGTGCTCCGGCGCCAGGTGCGCGAAGAGCTTCTCGCTCGCGACTGAGCCTCTCAGCCCAGCCGCCGCAGGCCCGTCGAGGCGGGGCCCTCGATGCGCTCGCCGTCGGGGGTGAACCGAGATGCGTGCAGAGGGCAGTCCCACGTGCACTCGAGGTCGTTCCACTCGAGCACGCCGCCGAGGTGCGGGCAGATCGCGCTGACCGCCCGCGTCTGACCGTCGACCGTCGAGACGCCCACAGGCCGGGCATGATGCTGCGCTACGGTGCCCTGGCCCTCTGCCGGCTGCGCGACCGGCGTGGATCGCGTCGCCGCGCCGACCCAGCCGCGCGCAGCAGCGGCCCCGACCTTCGCGTTCTCCGTCGCGCCGCGAGCGAGGTCGGCAGGAACCGTGAGGCGCGTGCCGATGACCGTCATCCATGTCGGGCGCTCGCGCATCTTCTCGCCGCGCAGCTCGCTGGCGATGCGCAATGCGGCAGCGGGTGCGTTGGTCAACCCCCACTTGGCGTAGCCGGTCGCGAACCGCACGCGCCCGAGCGAGCGGGGCATCACCCCGATGAACGGCACGAGGTTGTGCGAGGTGTAGTCCTGCGCCGACCAGCGGTGGGTCTCCGTCCCCACGGGGAACGTCTCCCGCGCCCACGTGACGAGCTCCTCGAGCATCGCCAGCTCGCTCTCGACTCGGCCGACCGGGTGACCGGCGCCGCCGACGATCAGCTGCGGCGCCGCATCCGTTCCGCCGCCCGCGCCGTCGGCGGCCGTCACGGTGCGCACCGACCGGGTCGGGCTGTCGGCCGAGAGGTACATGCCGTCGGGTACCTCGCCCTCGAGGTCGAACGAGACGCACGCCGACCGCATCCCGCTCACCTTCGCGAAGTACAGTCCGCGATCGGTGAGGGGCGCCCCCGTGGCCAGCACGATCTTCGCGGCGAACAGCGTGCCGGCCTCGGTGTCGACCCGGGGCCGCGGCACGACCCGCACGCGCCGCACCGCCGTGTTCAGATGCAGCCGGCCGCCGGCGGCGACGAACGCGGTCGCCAGTGCCGTCAACAGGCTCATCGGGTCGATCGCGCGCTGATCGTCCAGGGCGACGGCGCTGACCATGCGGACGGGACCGGCCGCGAGCTCCTCGGGACCGGCGAGACGCACGGCGAGGCCCGCTTCACGGGCCGCGCGGTACTCCTCCGTCACCGACGCCACGCCGTCGGCACCGTGAGCGTAGGTGTACGCGGTGCGGACGGTCGTCGAGACACCGAGCTCGTCGGCAGCACGGGCGACCCACTCGAAGCCGTCGCGGTTCGCGTCGGCGTAGGCACGGACGAGGGATGCCGGGTGATGCCGGCGCAACGACGACAGCGTCGTGCCCTGCAGCAGCGAGATCTTGCCGGTGTTCGAGCCCGACGCGAGTTCGCCGATGCCGCCGCGCTCGACGATCGCGACATCCATGCCGCTGCGGACGAGCTCGAGCGCGGTCGCGAGCCCGGTCAGCCCTGCCCCGACGATGACGACATCGTGACGCTGCCCCGGTTCGAACGGCGTTCCGGTGGGCGCGGACACATCGGTCTTCCACAGCGGCGTCATGCCCGCAGTCAACGCCGCGCACCGGACGGCGACAAGCGACTTGACACTAGGCTCGGTGCCCATGACCGAGGCCTCCCGCACCCCCGGCGACCCCCTCGTGGCCGCGGCCGTCGCCCTGTTCGACGAGCAGGGATATGAACGCACCTCGGTCGACGACATCGCTCGGGCGGGCGGTCTGTCGCGATCGACGTTCTTCCGGCAATACGGCGGCAAGGACGATGTGGTCTTCGCCGACCACGACGTCGCTATCGCGGCGCTGCGCGAGCTGCTCGAGACGACGGACGAGACCCCGTGGCGCGCGGTGTGCGATGCCGCGCTCGCAGCTTTCGACCACTTCGCCGCCGACGTCGAGCTCGCCCGGCGGCGATACCGCGTGGTGCGCGGCGTCCCGGCGCTGCGCGACCGCGAGATCGTCATGGTCTTCCGCTACGAACGGCTGTTCGGCGATCATCTGCGTGCGCGTCTGCCCGAGCTCGATGCCGCCGAGCTCGTCGGCTTCAGCGCGGCCGTGACCGCCGTCCACAATCACGTCCTGCGCCGCTTGCTCCGCGGCGATGACACGGTCACCCGGCTCACGGTCCACGCCGCGCTCGATGATCTGCTGCGTCGGTTCGGGGTGCATCCGGACGGCGAGCCTCCGGCCGACGAGGACGTCGTCGTCGCCGTCTTCCCTCGCCGGATGCCGCTCGCGGAGGTCACCCGCCGCATCCGGTCCGAGCTCTCCTGACCGACCCCGGGTGCCGGCGTGACACTCAGTGTCGTTCGGGGTGATACTGGATGCCATGAGCGATGAAGCCGACCGTGACCTCGACGCACTCCCCGGCGAGCGCGTCGCCTCGTACGCCCTGACGGGCCGCCGCGACACCGACTACTACGGCGTCTTCGCCGACGTCGACGACGCCGACCGCGCCGCGTGGGACCGCGCCCGCACGTTCGTCGACGAGGTCGGCGACCGGATGCAGCGCGCCTGGGACACCGCGACCTACCCGCTCGACCTCGTCCGCCGCATGGGCGAGCTCGACCTCTTCGTCGACGGGATCGACCACCCGGGTCTCACGCGCATCACCCCGCTGGGCGCCGGCCTGGTGAATATGGAGATCTCGCGCGGCGACGGCTCGCTCGGCACGGCGCAGGCCGTCCAAGGCGGGCTCGCGCTGCGCACCCTGGCCCTGTTCGGGTCTCCTGACCAGCAGAAGCGCTGGTTGCGGCCGCTCGCCGGGGGCGAGGTTCTGGGTAGTTTCGCGCTCACCGAGCCGGACCACGGCTCGGATTCGGTCTCGCTCGAGACCGTCGCCCGCCGCGAGGGCGACGAGTGGGTGCTCCGCGGAGCCAAGAAGTGGATCGGCAATGGGGCGTCGGGCGGCATCACGTTCGTCTGGGCACGCGTCGACGACGAGGGCGATGAGCTGCACGGTTCCGTGCGCTGCTTCCTCGTCGAGCAGGACCGCCCCGGTTACACCGGCACCGTCATCGCGGGCAAGGCGTCGCTGCGCGGCATCCACCAGGCGCATGTCGCGCTGCGCGACGTGCGGCTTCCGGCCGACGCCGTCCTCGCGGGCACGCGATCGTTCCGGGATGCCTCGACGGTCCTCTACGCCACCCGTTCGGGCGTCGCGTGGTCTGCGCTGGGACACGCGACCGCCTGCTACGAGGCGGCGGTCACCTATGCCGGCGAGCGCATCCAGTTCGGTCGGCCGCTCGCCCGCTCGCAGATGGTGCAGGAACGCCTCACGCAGATGCTCGACGAGCTCACCGCGATGCAGCTCTACTGCCGCCGGCTCGCCGACCTCGAAACGACCGGCGGCCTGCGGCCGACCCAGGCGTCGCTGGCGAAATACCACAACACCCGGGCCGCGCGACGGATCGCGCAGACCGCGCGCGACCTCCTCGGAGGCAACGGCATCCTGCTCGAGAACGGGGTCATGCAGCACATGGCCGACATCGAGGCGATCCACACCTACGAGGGCACGGAGAGCGTCCAGGCGCTCCTGCTGGGCCGCGACATCACCGGAGTCGGCGCGTTCACCTGACCCGCCGCGCGCGTCGGCGCGCGAAGATACTCACCACGAGCGCGATGATCCCCGCCCCCAGCGCGACGACGGCGATCGACGACCACGCCACGGCCGGCGTCGAGAACCCCGCGGATGCCGCTTCGGGCAGCGGCACGCGATCGTCGCCGAGCGACACCGGGGTGACGGTGATCTCGCCGGCGGCGAAGAACAGCGGCGCGAGCGGCAGCTCGATGCGCTGCGTCGCCGTGCCGCCGGGCAGCACCTCGAACGCCGCGGCGGTCCCGCCCCCGGGCATGAGCCCCAGCGGGCCCGAAGCATCGGCGGCGACGCTCGCCCCGAACCGGACGTTGCCGGTGTTGGTCACGCGGTACTCGACCGTCAGGGTGCCGGGAGCGAAGGGGATCCACGAGGGCGTGAAGCTCGCCGCGGCAGCGTCGACGCTGAGCATCGGAGCGATCTCGCCGGCGACCTGCAGATGCACGCGCACGCCGACACGGTGCGTCACCGTGACCCCCGACTCCGCGGCACTGAGGCCCACGACGATCCCGGCCGGGTGATCCCCCGGCGTCGCATCCGCCGGCACCGTGATCGTGACGGGGAGCACCCGGGTCTCGCCCGCGGCGAGCGCGAGGCCGTCGCCGTCGACCCCACCGACGTCGATCCAGGCTCCGCCGGCTGCCGGATCGTCGGCACGGACGTCGTACGCGCCGTCGGCGCCCACGACACCGTCGCCGGCGGCGACGGTGAACACCGCGGGCTCTATCGAGTGATTGGTGACCGCGATGGCATCGGTGATCGCGCCGCCCGGGTCGATCGTGTGGCGCAGTGACACCCTGCCGTCGGGGCCGGCGGCGTCGGCGGGGACGACCCCCCACTCGATCGTGGGCGGCTCCGGCGCCGCGGCCGATGCCGGGACGACGGTGAGCGATGCGGATGCCGTGAGCGCGGCGAGCACGCCTGCTGCCAGCAGCACGGCACGGATGAGGAGGACGCGGGGCATGAGGTCTCCGGTGAGCTGGGGGCGGGGACGGGCCGAAGCCCGCCCCCGCCGATGCATCGATGTCGCGTGGACCGGTCAGTCCTGTGCGAACAGGGTGAGCGTGATCTCGCTGCCGTAACGGCCGCCGGCAGCGTGCGCGGGAACCGTCAGATCCAGATCGGCGCCGACCACCGTCGTTCCCACACGCGACGTCCGGTCGGCGGCGGCGAGCGTCGCAGGCGAGTCGAGCGTCGCCCGGCCGCCCGCGGCGGCGCCCGACTCGGATCGGACGATGCGCGGCGCCCACGCGAGGTTCTCCGCCGCCAGCGTGCGATTGCCGGCCACGAAGTCCGTCGCCGATCCCGCGAGTGTCCAGCCGCGTCCCTGGGCGCGGACCTCGTTGCGCGTGTCGGCGACCGTCACGAGCGGCATCGTCGCATCCAGCTTCGCCCCGGAGCCGCCGAACGCGACGCGCTCGCCGTGTCCGGCGACGCTCAGGCTGAGCGCACCGTCCGCCGGCTGGCGCGAGATCGCGGCCTCGAGTGCGACGGCATCGGCCGAGCTCCGTTCCCCGTGCCCGAGGAAGTCGAAGATGGTCTCGCCGATCGCGGTGTTGTCGAGATAGGCGCCGCGGACGACATCCCACTGGTCGGCCCGCGCTTCGAGCGCTTCAGCCCCGGCACCCTTGGCGAAGAGCGGGACGAGCGCGTTCGTGTGTCCGCCCGAGTGCCACGTCAGGTCGGGGAGCTGCCCCGCCGTTCCCGTCATCGGCGTCCACCCGGTCTCCGGCCCGGACCCTGCACCGGCGAGATAGCCGGTCTCATGGTCGGCGGTGACGACGACGAGCGTCTCGTCCCAGCTGCTGTTCTCCTCGACCCACGACTCGACGGCCTCGACGGCGTCGTTGAAGGCGATCTGCTCCTCGATGAGGCGGGTGGTCTGGTTCGCATGGCCGGCCCAGTCGACCGCGCCGCCCTCGACCATGAGGAAGAAGCCCTCGTCACCCGTGTCGAGAACGTTCAGCGCCCCGCGGGCGAGGGTGTCGAGGTCGGGCACGTCGTTAGCCGGATCGGTGTACGGCAGCGCGGCGTCGTTCGCCAGTCCGGGGCGGTTGTACTGCAGGGTCTCGGCGACCTGCGCGAGACCGAACACCTTGTCGGGAGTGGCGGTTCCGGCGGCGAGAGCTTCGAAGTCGGCCTTGTCGTCGATGAAGCTGAAGGGCGTCGCTCCGGTCGAGAGGCGCTCGTAGTCGGTCTGCGCGATCCATGTCCAATCGGCCGGACGAGGCTCGTGGGCGTCGGTGTACATCGGGTGACCGCCACCCATGAGGACGTCCACGCCGCTGTCGATCATCTCGGTCGCGAGGCCCTGGTAGTCGTTGCGGTCGGCGTTGTGGGCGATGAAGCCCGCGGGAGTGGCGTGGTTGAAGGGCACGGAGGTGACGAGCCCGACCTTCTTGCCCACCTCCTGCGCCTGCTCGCCCACGCTGAGCAGGCGATCGCCGCCGGGCTCGAAGCCGAGGGTCCCGTTGTTCGTCTTCACACCGGTTCCGAGCGCCGTGCCCGCTGCGGCGGAGTCGGTGGCGCCAGAAGCGACCCAGCCGAAGTCTCCCCATGCCTTCTCGGTGACGTACTCCGCCCGGCCCGATGCCGAGTAGTGCGACTGGGCGACCTGGACGGGCCAGGTCTCGTAGACCTGACCCGGCGTTGCCGCCCCGTGCGCGATCGCGCCGGTCCCGGGATCGACGGTGACCTGATGCGCGCTCGTGCCATGCTCGTACAGACTCGCGGCGTCGAACTGGTTGTAGCCCGCGCCATCCGAGATCATCAGGATGACGTTCTTCGGAACGGATGCCGCGTCGGCATCGGATGCGCTCGCGACGACGGCCGGGGCCGACGCGAGAACGAGACCGGCGACGACGCTCGCCGCGGTCAGGGTGCAGGCGCGCGTGTGCGCTCTCCGGTGCATGGAGATCCTCTTTCGTATCTGGGGGGGGTGCGAAAGCCGCCGCGTTGCGGGCGGCACCTCCACGGTCGTCGGCGGGGGTGGCCGCGCGGAGACCTCCCGGCGACGCGACGGTGAACGGGAGCAGCCGCGGAGGTGACCGCGGCAGCCCGGCACTGTCGCACGTGTGCCACGAACGCAACCCCGGGTCATCGTCGTCGCCGTCCGCTACCGTCGTCGTCATGAGTCTGTTCCGACGGAGCCCACGGCCCGAGACCGTGCTGGCGGATGCCATCGATCGCGATGCCGAACGGCCGCCCACGGGGCTGTGGGCCGACGGATTCGGCCGGCTCGCTATCCGCGGGGTGCAGATCATCGTCCTGGTGATCCTCGCCATCGGCATCGTCTACGTCCTGCGGCAGGTGTCCGTCGTCGCGATCCCGCTGATCCTCGCGCTCATCTTCGCGTGCGCGTTCGCTCCCGCCATGAGCTGGATGCGGCGCCACGGCGTGCCGTCGCTGCTCGCGACGATCATCACCCTGCTCACGATCGTGGTCCTGCTGACCGGTCTGTCGTGGCTGATCGTCTGGGCCGTCCGCGACCAGTGGGACGACCTGTATTCGCAGGCCGAGGAGGGCTTCCAGCAGCTCATCGCGTGGGCGCAGACGCTCCCCTTCTCGATCGACCAGAAGCAGATCGACGAATGGCTGGGTGCCCTCGGCGACTTCGTCACGAGCGCCCAGTTCGGCTCCGGCGCCATCGCGGGCGTGAGTGCCGTGGCGACCTTCATCACGGGTGCGGTGCTGCTCGTGGTCATCCTCTTCTTCTTCCTCAAGGACGGACCCCGCATGTGGGCGTTCCTCCTGCGCCCGTTCCGCGGCTCGAACGAGCAGCGCGCTCGTCGCATCGGCGACAAGACGGTCGTCGTGCTCGGCTCGTACATCCGCGGCACCGCCGCCGTCGCTTTCGTCGATGCAGCCGGCATCTTCATCGCCCTGCTCGTGCTCCAGGTGCCGCTGGCCCTCCCCCTCGCGGTCCTCGTCTTCCTCCTGGCCTTCATCCCGATCGTGGGTGCGACGCTTGCCGGCATCCTGGCCGCCCTCGTCGCGCTCGTCGCGAACGGTCCGCTCAACGCGGTGCTCGTCGTCGGGGCGGTGGTGCTCGTCAACCAGCTCGAGGGCAACTTCCTGCAGCCCGTGCTCATGGGCCGCACGATGAAGCTGCACTCGTTCGTCGTGCTCGTCGCCCTGACCGCCGGCACCGCGATCGGAGGCATCCTGGGAACGCTGCTCGCCGTGCCGATCACCGCCGTCGTGTGGGGCATCGTGCAGGTGTGGGACGGACCGGACCTGCCGGCCCGCTGGGCCCGGCCGAAGCCCCGCGAGCAGCTGCAGGCCTGAGGCGACCCGATGACGTACGACATCCCCGCACCGATGCTGGCGAAGGCCGTGGCCGCGATCCCGGATCCGAGCCGATACGCCGCGGGGCTGTCGTTCGAGCCGAAGTGGGACGGGTTCCGCGCGATCGTCTCGTGGGACGGCGAGAACGTCGAGATCGGCAGTCGCGGGTCCAAACCCCTCACCCGCTACTTCCCCGAGCTCGTCGACGCCTTCTCGCGCCTGCTTCCCGAGCCGTGTCTGCTCGACGGCGAGATCGTCGTGGCCACCGACACGGCGAGCGGCCGCCGGCTGCAGTGGGAGGCGCTGTCTCAGCGCATCCACCCGGCAGCGTCCCGCGTCGCCCTGCTCAGCGAGCAGACGCCGGCGATGTTCATCGCGTTCGACCTTCTCGCCCGCGGCGACCGCGGCCTGCAGGCCGAGCCGTTCTCGCAGCGCCGCAGCGAGCTCGTCGAACTGCTGCGAGCCGTGCCCGATCCGATCCACGTCACGCGGACGACCGACGACGTCGACACCGCCCGACGCTGGCTGGCGGAGTTCGAGGGTGCGGGCCTCGACGGAGTCGTCGCCAAGCCCAACGATCAGCCCTACGCGCCCGGCAAGCGGACGATGCTCAAGATCAAGCACGCCCGCACGGCAGACGTCGTCGCGATCGGATACCGCATCCACAAGTCCGGCACCGGTGTCGGGTCGCTGCTCGTCGGCCTCTACGGCGACGACGGCGAGCTGCACGGGGTCGGCGGCGTCTCGGCCTGGAGCGACAAGCGACGGCGCGAACTGATCGACGAGCTCGCGCCGCTCGTGGAGCGGGATGCCGCGGGGGCCGCCGTCACCGGCGAGTCCGACCGGTCGCGGTTCACGGCGTCGAAGGACGTGTCGTTCGTACGGCTGCGACCCGAGCTGGTGCTCGAGGTGCGCTACGACCAGCTCGAGGGGCAGCGGTTTCGACACACCGTCCAGTTCGAGCGGTGGCGCAACGATCGGGACGTCCGTTCGTGCACCTTCGACCAGCTCGAGACGGTCGCAGCCTACGATCTGGCCGACGTCCTGGACTGACGGCGGACGCGGGTGCGACACCCGCCGTTCACGCCTCGGCCACCGATCGTTGCGCACCGCTTCCTAGCGTGCGAGAGTCGCCCGCAACCCCGCCCACCCGGGCTGGGGCGCGCTTCTCCCCCCGCATTCGAAGGACGCTGCATGCATCTCACTTCCCCTGCTCCCGGTCCGTGCCGGCACCGGACGGCCATCTCCGCGTCCGTGGCGGCGTTCGCCATCACGGCCCTCGCTCTCGGCTCAGCGGCGCCCGCCAACGCGGCTGATCGCGGCCTGCTCGACGAGAGCACGATCGCGCCGCACGCCGCTCCGTACGGCACGTTCGTCGACGTCTACACCGCGAACAGCTCCGCGAACACCACGCCCGAGACGAACCCGGCGATCGGGGTGCTCGCGGGCATGCTCGACCTCTGGCAGCCGGGCGCGACGTGGGATACGGGACAGGCGACGGATGCCGGGGCCCCCGTGCTCGACGCCAACATCGCGCGCAACGTTGAGGTCGCGCGGTCGCGCACCGCGTCGGATGAGACCGCCGCGTGGGTCTTCGATCGCCGCCACCAGAGCTACAGCGCCATCGACGGCCTCGGCCCGGCCGCGTCGGCCTTCCGCGCAGCGATGAACGCCGGCACCACGATCCCCGACACGATTCCCGCCGATGCCACGACGGTGCGCTACGACGACGCCGGCAATGCCTCGGGCCGCTGGGCGGACCCGGACTCCGACCTCGGTTCGGTCGTCGCTCTCGTCGACACGGTGCGCGGCCCCTCCGCCTCGTCGAACCCGTCGAAGAACTTCTTCAGCTACAAGCGCCCCTTCCGCTGGGTGGACGATTCGATCGTCGTTCCGGCGCTGATGCCGGTGCGAAAGCCCGACAGCGAGGCGGCGAGCGACGGCGGCTTCCCGAGCGGTCACACCAACGCCGCCTACCTCGCCTCGTTCGCCCTCGCCGACGCGGCACCGCAGTACCAGGACCTCCTCATCGCGAACGCCGCGGAGATCGGCGACAGCCGCATCGTCGCCGGGATGCACTCGTCGCTCGACGTGATCGGCGGTCGTGTGCTCGCGACCGCCCTCGCCGCCGCGAGCCTGAACGATCCCGACCATGCCGAGCTGCGCGCCGCTGCGTCGGGCCAGGCACAGGAGCTGCTTGCGACGCTCCCCACCACCGCATCCGGCAGCGCACCCGCCGACGACGATTACGACCTCCTCGCGCAGGAGTATCGCGAGCGCATGACGTACGGGCTCCCGGCGACGGGCGCCACCGGCCAGGCCGCACGGGTGCCGGCAGGCGCCGAGGTGCTGCTCGAGCACCGGCTGCCCTACCTCGACGCCGAACAGCGCCGCTGGGTGCTCCACTCGACCGCGATCGACTCGGGCCATGCGGTGCTCGACGACCCGGAGGGCTGGGGCCGGCTGAACCTCTTCGAGGCGTCGAACGGATACGGAGCCTTCGACACCGATGTGACGGTGACGATGGATGCCGCTGCCGGCGGCTTCGCGGCGACGGACGAGTGGCGCAACGACATCGACGGTGCGGGCTCGCTGACCAAGGACGGCTCGGGCACGCTCGTCCTGTCGGGAGAGAACACCTACACCGGCGGCACCGTCGTCGACGACGGCATCATTCGGGCCGCCGCGCCCGCGGCCCTCGGCGCGGGAGATCTGACGATCGCCGGCGGTTCGCTGATCGAGGCGACCTCGGGGCTCGCGGTCGGCGGCGACTACACCCAGGCTGATGCCGCCACGCTCGAGCTGTCGGTCGACGACGATGCACCGGCGCTCACGATCGCCGGCACCGCCACGCTCGGGGGAACCCTGCGCGTCGACCTGCCCGGGGGCGTCCCGGCCGCTCCGGTACGCCTGATCTCGTACGGCGATCATGCCGCCGACACCCGCTTCGACGCGGTCGAGGTCTTCGCCGCCGATGCAGGCTTCGACGCTGCGCTGGAGTACCGAGCCGATGGCGTCTATCTCGTCGAGGCTGCCGCAGGCGGCGGTGAGACGCCCGGTGAGGCACCCGGTACTGCCGTGCCCGCCGATCCCGGAGCAGGGAGCGGAACCGGGAGCGGGACCGACGGCTCCCCTGCCGGCACCGGCGTCGCGGCGCGCCCCGTCGCCGAGCGGATCGCGCGGACCGGCGGTGAGGGAGCACCGGTCGGCATGATGATCGGCGGCGTCGTGCTGGCCGCGGCCGGCGGCACCGTGCTGCTCTCGCGCCACCGGCGCCCGGCGCGGCGCTGACGGCAGCCCGAGCGGATTGGTCCGGCAGATCCTCCCACCCGGGCGCACGTCCCGGGTGGGAGGATCGAACCATGCGGGATGACCAGCGCGACGACGTCCCCGACGGCACCGCCGAACTGCACCTCGAGCCCCTGAGGTTCATCGCCCGGACCGACGCGGTGCTGCGCCTCGGCACGCTCATGCTCGGGGCGGGGGCGTCGTCGGCGCGGGTGCGCGACACGATGGACCGCACCGCCCGCGGTCTCGGCCTCGAGCGTCTGGAGTCCCGCGTCGGCATGACCGACATCGTCATCACCGCCCAGCGTGGACAGCTCTTCCGCACGCGCGTGGCCGAGGTGCGGCATCCGGTGGTCAACTCCGAACGGATCGCCGAGGTCATGCACCTGTCTCATCGCGTCGCTGCGGGCGTGACTGCCGACGAGCTGCAGCGTGAGCTCGACCGGATCGAACGGATGCCGCCGCGCTACCCGACCGCGGTGCGGGTGCTCGCCGCCGCGGCCGCCTGCACGGCATTCGCCTTCCTGAACAACGGCGGCTGGGCGGAGTGCCTGAGCGTGGCACTGGCCGTCGCGCTCGGCCAGTACGTCCGCATCCGCGGCGCGCGACTGCAGGTCAACGAGTTCCTCCTCGTATTCCTGTCGGCTTCGGCCGCGCTCCTCGCCTTCCTCGGCGTCTCGCACCTGATCGAGCTGCTCGGCGCGCCATCGCCCCAGTACGGCGCGGCTCTGACCAGCGCCGTGCTGTACCTCGTCCCCGGTTTCCCCCTCGTCACGGGTGCGCTCGACCTGGCCCGACTCGACCTCAACGCCGGAGTGAACCGCGTCGTGTACGCATGCCTGGTCCTGCTGTCGACGGGATGCGCCGTGTGGGCCGTGGCCGCGGTGTTCCAGACGAGCGCCGTCGCCGTCGCCGCGCCGGAACTGACCGAGCCGCTGCTTTCGCTCGGACGCCTCGTCGCGGGGTTCATCGGTGTGATGGGCTTCGCCCTGCTGTTCTCGACTCCGTGGCGCATCGCGCTGGCGGCGGCGGCGATCGGCACGGTCGCCAATGTGGGCCGTCTGCTCATGATCGATCACGGCACCATGCAGCCGGTCGCGGCCGCGGCCGCCGGCGTCGCCGTCGGCTTCGGGGCCTTCGCCGTCTCACGCTTCGTCCGGGCGCCGCGCATCACGCTGACCGTTCCCGCCGTGCTGATCATGGTGCCGGGAGCATCCGCCTACCGCGCCATCGTCGGCACGATCGAGTCAGACACCCTCAGCGCGGTGCAGTACGGAGTCACCGCGGTGTTCGTCGTCGTCGCGCTGGCCGTCGGCCTGACCGTCGCCCGTGTGGTCACCGAGCGCGAATGGCAGCGCCCCTCCGCCCCGTGACCGGCGATGGGGCCGGCGGGTCGGCTGGTCGGCTGATCGGCTAGTCGGCCTCGGGAACTCGAGCACGGCTCGGCTGCACGCGCGGCGGTTCCCCGGGCATCTTGGGGAACTCCGGCGGGAATGGCAGCTCGCCCAGCCCGGCGTCGAGGTCGCGCCGCCACCATTCCAGCAGCGTGTCGATACGGCCGGGCGCGGCCTGCAGCTCGGCCCAGGGGTCGCCGATGTCAGCGAGCCGCTGCGGCACCGTACGCACCGTGAAGGCCGTCGGCTCGACGCCGGCCTCCAGCTCGTCCCAGGTGATCGGGGTGGCGACCGTCGCCGTCGGCAGAGCGCGCGCACTGTAGGCGCCGGCCATCGTGCGATCGCGATTGGCCTGGTTGAAGTCGACGAAGACCCGCTCGCCCCGTTCCTCCTTCCACCAGTTCGTCGTCACACGGTCGGGCATCCGACGCTCCAGCTCACGGGCGGCGGCAATGACCGCATGCCGGACGTCGAGGAACTCGTGCTCCGGCTCGATGGGGCAGAACACATGGAGCCCGCGGTTGCCGCTGGTCTTGAGGAACGCCGTCAGCCCGGCCTCGGCGAGAACCTCGCGCAGCGCGGGGGCGACAGCCGCAGCATCCTCGAAGTCCGTGCCCGGCTGCGGGTCGAGGTCGACCCGCAGCTCGACAGGGTCGTCCGTGTCGGCGGCGAGCGACGCCCACGGGTGGAACACGACGGTGTTCATCTGCACGGCCCAGACGACCGCGGCGGCTTCGTTGAGCACGACCTGCGGATGCCGTCGCCCGCTGTTGTATGTGCAGACGACCTGGTCGACGTAGTCGGGCGCCCCCTTCGGCGGGTTCTTCGAGAAGAACCGCTCCCCGTCGACCGTGTCGGGGAAGCGTTCGAGCGAGACGGGCCGATGACCGTTCGCGCGCAGGAACGGCTCGGCGACGGCGATCGCGTACTCGGCGTACTCGTGCTTCGTGATGCCGAGCTCGGGCCACAGCACGCGGTTGGGACTCGACAGCCCCACCTCGCGATCGCCCTCGGGGCCGGGCACGGTCAGGGTGATGCGCTCGCTCGCCATGGCCCGACCTTAGGGCGTCGGCGCGCGACGACCTACCCCCTGGACAAGTCCACCGGCGCGGCTCGGCGCGCGCAGCGCCGACGGCTGCAGCAGAGCCACGGCGTCAGGATTCCGAAGGCTCCGACGGCTCCGAGGCCGCGGGTGCTGCCGGGGCGCCGGCAGGCTCGGGGTCGGGCTCGTCGGCGCGGGCGAGGACGGGACCGAGGTCGGCCCGGTCGACGTGGATCCAAGGGCCGCCCGGGTCGACGATGACGCCGCTGAGCGCGGGGTTGGACTGGAGCGCGCGAGCGAGCTGCGGCGCGGTGACCGGCACGGGACGGTCGCCGCGCTGCAGCACGAGGACCTCGAGCGGGTGCGAGTACACCTCGAGGCGCCGCTCACCCGAGGCGGTGCGCGACTCGGCAAGGCCGAGCTGACCGCCGTCGCCCGCAGGCCCGGCGGCCACCCACAGCGGCGCCTGCGCGAGAGCTTCGCCGACGGCGGCGGCGGTCTCGGGGCCTCGCGGTCCGGCGAGCAGGTTCTTGATCGTGAAGGCGGGGTCACCCTCTTCGAACGCCTTGGTGATGAGCTGGACGGGCAGCACGATGCGCGAGCCGGCCACGGCGTGATCGATGATGAGCCCCTCGTACGGGCCCTCGATCGCGTTGCGGAAGACGTTCGCCACGGGAAGCCCCAACGCCGAAGTGTCGCGGTCGCCGTCGGCCTCGACGCTCGCGCGCAGCGACGCGCCGCCCGTGAAGGCGAGGAGGAACCGTGCTCCGTCGATCTGCGAGACGGCGAGTGTGATCGGCTTGCCCTCGGCGGTGAGCGCCCGAGCGTCGCCGCGCACGCGGACGTACATCGTGCCCTGCATGCTCTGACGCATGACGTTCATGACGTCGACGTTGCCCGGCTTCTCCGGCAACGACGCGAGCGCCGCCTGCACCAGGGTGTTGTCGGGCATTCCCGTCACCGTCTCGGTGCGGAGAGGAGCCTCCGCGGGCGGGCGGGTGACGGTCCGCTGGGGCTGAGCCGGAGCGGCGGATGGTGCGGGCGCGCCGAACGTCGACATCGAGATGCCCACGTGGGGCACGGCCTCAGCCGGGGCCTCGTCGACGGGCTGCGCGGCGACGTCGCCGTCGGTCGCGGCGCCGACCTCATCGTCGTTCGCGGGCTGGCTCGTGGTGTCTCGCGCGGAGCGCTTGAAGATCGCCATGCCTCCGAGCCTAACCCGCGCCTTCTCGAGGCGCGGGGGGCTTGCGTTACAGCTTGACGATCGGCGCGATCTTGATGAGCAGCTTCTTCGGGCCGGCCGAATCGAAACGCACATGTGCGACGCGTTTGGCTCCCTCGCCCGTGACGGCGTCGACCCGCCCTTCGCCGAAGTCGTCGTGTTTGATGCGGTCGCCGGGCCCGAGTTCGAGGTCGCCGTTGTCGCGCACCTTCGCCGGGATGCGGTTGGCGAACTTCGCGATGTCGCTGCTCTTCTCGCGCCGGGGCAGCGGCACGAGGTCGTCGCCGTAGCGCTTGCCCGAGCCGCCGAACCCACCGCCGGAAGTGCCCGACCGCCGCCCGTTGAGCGCACGCGACTGCATGCCCCCACGCGAGTTCACGTCACCCGGCGACTGGCGCCAGTCGATCAGGTCATGCGGGATCTCCTGCAGGAACCGACTCGGCATCGCGGCCGAGACCTCGCCGAACTGTGCGCGGGTCATGGCGAGCGAGAGGTGCAGGCGTTTGCGGGCACGGGTGAGGGCGACGTAGAACAATCGCCTCTCCTCCTGCGGCCCACCGGGCTCGTTCGCCGAGATGCGGTGCGGGATCAGGTCTTCCTCCACACCGGTGACGAACACGGCGTCGTACTCGAGCCCCTTCGCCGTGTGCATCGTCATCAGCGAGACGGTTCCGGACGCGTCGTCGAGGTCGTCCGCGTCGGCGACGAGAGCGACCTCGGTGAGGAAGTCGAGGATGGTGCCCTCGGGGTTGTTCCGCGCGAACTCGCGCGTCACGGCGATCAGCTCGTCGAGGTTCTCGAGGCGCGCTTCGTCCTGCGGGTCACGGCTCGCGCGCAGCGCATCCATGTAGCCGGACTTGTTCAGCAGCACGGTCAGGCTCTCGGTCACGGCCGTCGGCGGGGCGATCTCGCCCGAGCTCGGCAGCATGATCTCGGACGCCTCGGCGAGCACGGCGTCGAGCTGCGCGATCGCGGCCTGGATCTTCGGGCCCACGCCCAGCGCCGAAGCGTTGGCGAGCGCGTCGCGGAAGGTGATCTGCTGCTCGGCGGCGTACCGGGCGATGGACGTCTCGGTGACGTCGCCGATGCCGCGCCGCGGCCGGTTCAGGATGCGGCGCACCGCGAGCTCGTCGGAGGGGTTCGCCACGGCGACGACGTATGCCAGGGCATCCTTGATCTCGGCACGGTCGTAGAACTTGGTGCCGCCCATGATCTTGTACGGGATCGCCGCGCGGATGAAGATCTCTTCGAGCGCACGCGACTGCGAGTTCGTCCGGTAGAACACCGCCATCTGCGAGTAAGGCACGGCTGAACGGTGCAGCGCCTCGATCTCGTCGGCCACGAACTGGGCCTCATCGTGCTGCGAGTAGCCGGTGAAGCCGACGATCGCGTCGCCCGCTCCGACATCCGTCCAGAGCTTCTTGTCTTTGCGGTCGAAGTTGTTCGAGATGACGGCGTTCGCGGCCGAGAGGATGTTCTGCGTCGAGCGGTAGTTCTGCTCGAGCAGCACGACCTTCGCACCGGGATAGTCGCGCTCGAACTCGGTGATGTTGCGGATGTCGGCGCCGCGGAAGGCGTAGATCGACTGGTCGGAGTCGCCGACGACGGTCAGCGACGCTGCCTCGACTTCGGGCGCCGACTCGGGTTCGAAGATCATCATGCCGCCCGACGAGAACGCGTCGCCGCCCTGCCCCTGGACGGGACGGGTCAGCTCGTGGATCAGCGCGTACTGGGCGTGGTTGGTGTCTTGGTACTCGTCGACGAGGATGTGCCGGAACCGCTTGCGGTAGACGTCGGCGACGTGCGGGAACGCTCGGAAAAGGTAGACCGTCTGGGCGATGAGGTCGTCGAAGTCGAAGGCGTTGGCCCGCTGGAGCGCGGACTGATAGGCGCCGAAGAGCTCGACGAACACGCGCTCTGCGGGGTCGGACATGTTTGCCTGGCGCGCATAGGAGTCGGCGTCGGCGAGCTCGTTCTTGAGCTTGGAGATGCGACTCTGCACACCCGCCGGGGTGAGCCCGAAGGCATCGGCCTCGTGCTCCTTCACGAGACGCTTGATGAGCGCTCGCGAGTCTCCCGAGTCGTAGATCGTGAAGTTCTTGGTGAACCCGAACTGCTGCGCCTCGCGGCGCAGGATCCGCACGCACGCCGAGTGGAAGGTCGAGATCCACATGCCCTGCGCGCTGTCACCGATCAGCTGCTGCACACGCTCGCGCATCTCGCCGGCGGCCTTGTTGGTGAAGGTGATCGCGAGGATCTGGCTCGGCCACGCCTCGCGGCCACGCAGGAGCGACGCGATGCGGTGCGTGAGCACGCGGGTCTTGCCCGACCCGGCGCCCGCGACGATCAGCAACGCGGGGCCGCGGTAGGTCACCGCTTCGCGCTGGGGTGGGTTCAGCCCCTCGAGGAGGTCGGCGTCGGGACGCTCGCCGGAGGAGGCGCCGGGGCGCACGGATGCGGCGGAGCCGACGATGACGGGCTTGATGGGCTCTGGCATGACCCCTCGATTCTACGTTCGGCCACCGACACCGGTCGGGTCCGCGCGATCGCCGGCCGACGCGAGGCTCAGAGCAGGCGCCGCGCGGTCGCCCAGGCGGTCAGCTCGTGCCGCGACGAGAGCTGGAGTTTGCGCAGCACGGCCGACACGTGGGTCTCGACGGTCTTGACCGAGATGAACAGCTCGGCGGCGACCTCCTTATAGGCGTATCCCCGCGCGATGAGACGCATGACCTCCTGCTCGCGCGACGACAGGCGGTCGAGCTCGTCGACCGCGGTCGCCGTCTCGCCGGCCACCGCGCCGAATGCATCGAGGACGAAGCCCGCGAGCCGGGGCGAGAAGACGGCGTCGCCGCCCGCGACAGCCACGACCGCGCGGCTCACCTCCTCACCCGAGGAACCCTTCGTGATGTAGCCGCGAGCGCCGGCGCGGATGACGCGGACGACGTCGTCTGCGGCATCCGACACGCTCAGCGCCAGGAAACGAGCCGAGGTCGGGACGGCCCGGGCGATCACCTCGGCTCCGCCGGCGCGCTCCTCGCCCGATCCGCCGGGCAGATGCACGTCGAGCAGCACGACGTCGGGTTCCGTTCGCATGACGACCTCGACGGCGGACTCGACGTCCGCAGCCTCCCCGACGACGGCGATGCCCGAAGACAGATCGGCCCGGAGCCCCGACCGGAAGATGGAGTGGTCGTCGACGATGACGACGCGCAGCGCGTCAGCCACGTGCGTCCCCCTGGCCACCGACGTGGAGGTGGACCTCGGTGCCGCCCGACGCCGCCGCCCGGACGGACGCGGATCCGCCGGCGCGCCGCATCCGGCCGATGACCGACTCGCGGACGCCGAGCCGGTCATCCGGGATCGCCGCCACCTCGAATCCGGGCCCGCGGTCGCGCACGTAGACGTCGACTCCGCGGGATCCGCCCTCGATGTAGACCGAGACGTCGCCGCCGGCGTGCCGCGCGGCGTTGAGCATCGCCTCCCGAGCCGCCGCGGCGAGCTCGCCGCTCGCCCGCTCGGCCGACAGGCCCGCGGAGACCACGTCGATCCGCACCGCGTAGTCGAGTTCGAGAGCGGCGGCGTAGTCGCGCAGGTCGGTCGCGAGGTCGCTGTCCGCGTGAGGTTCGCCGTCGAAGAGCCAGGCGCGCAGCTCGCGCTCCTGGGCCCGGGCGATGCGTGCGGCCTCGCTCGATGGCCCCGCCGTGTTCTGGATGAGGGCGAGGGTCTGCAGCACCGAGTCGTGCAGGTGCGCCGCCATGGCGCTCCGCTGCTCTTCGCGGATGCGGCGCACGCGCTCGCCCGACAGGTCGCGCCATCGGCTGACGAGCACGGCCCCGACGAGCGCGAGCAGCCCTGCGACGGGCAGGGTGAGGGCCGGAAGCGCCACGAGGCCGTCGGAGTCGACGCGCGGCAGCATCGAGACGGCCACCACGAGCAGGATGCCGACGGCGACGACCCGCACGATGACGGTATGCCGGCCCCCGCGGTCGATGTCGCGGCGATCGACGATCTCGGCCCAGCATCCTGCAGTCGCGGCGAGAACGCTCACGAACGCGACGACCGCCAGAAGCACCGGTGAGAACGAACGCGACATCCAGGCGTCGCGGGCCTCGACGGCGAGAACCGCGAACAGAATCGGCAGCGCGGCGATCGCCCCCGCGGCCAGGATCCAGGCGACCGGCGCCTGTCGGGTCGGCGACGTCGTCCCGGCTCGGCGGGGCACAATGGCCCAGAGCCAGAGATACAGGAGCGGACCGGCTCCTGCGACGAGCGTCAGGACGATGAACAGCGCCCGGATGCTGCCCACGCCGACGCCGATGTGCCGCGCGAGCCCCGCGCTGACGCCCGAGACCACGCTGTCGCGAGCGCGCTGCAGCGGTGGCCGCGTGCGGGGCCCGACGACCGGTCGCGGCGGCGGCGGTCCCGGGTGGACGGCGGGGGTCGCGAGAGCAGAGGACATGGCCACATCCAATCAGTCCGGCCTCGGCCGCACACCGGCGCCGGCGCAGGATCAGGGAAGCGTCAGGGCGATCCCCCATATCGGCCGCTGCCGCCGACCGCGGAGGATCGGATCATGACTTCCGCGCCGCCTCTCGCCGCCCCGCCAGGATCCGACCCCACGTCTACGACGGACGGCGGGTTCTTCCGTTGGGTCGAGGGCCTCGGCCTGGCCCGCCGGGACGGGTGGGTCGGTGGCGTGTGCGCGGGAGTGGCTGCACGGTGGGGCATCGACCCCGTCATCGTGCGCGGCATCGCCGTCGTCGCCACCATCATCGGCCTCCCCGCGGTCGTCGCCTACGCCCTGGCGTGGGCCGTCCTGCCCGACGCTTCGGGACGGACGCACGCCGCCGATCTGGAACGCGGCCGGTTCACCTACACGCAAGGCGCGATCCTCGCCGTCGCGATCGTCGGCGCCGTTCAGATCCTCGGTCTGCTGATCACGCTCGCCGGCCTCGCGACGAGTTCGAGCGCGGGGGCGGTCACGGCCGTCCTCGTGGCACTCGCCCTCATGGGCGGGGCCGTTCTCGCAGCCGCCGTGATCGCGCTGCTGGTCCGAGCAGCGCGTCGAACCCCGGGCACCGACGAGGACGAGTTGCGTCGGGCTTCCGCAGCGTCCGAAACGGTCCCGGCCGCATCCGCCGACGGCTCTGTCGCGGATGCCGGCGCGGGCGAAACGGAAGGTGACGCCGTCGCCCCCGTGCCGCCCGCGCCCCTGAGCAACGACGCCGGCCCCGCCGACCTGGCTGCGTGGCGCGCGCAGCACGCGGCCTGGAAGGAGCGCGATCGCGCCTGGCGGCGGGAGCAGGATGACGCTGATCGCGCGGCTCGCGCCGCCGCACGGGAAGAGCGTCGCGCCACGGCGGCCGCGTTCGCGCGGGAGGCGGCGGAGCGCCGCCGCGCACGACGCGCTGAGCGCCCCCGCACGAGCATCGCCTTCGTCGCCGTGAGCGCCGGGGTCGCCGTCATCGCCGGCACGGTCGCCGGGCTGGCCGCTCCGGGCAGCCTGTCCGTCGCGCTCGGGCTCTTCATCGCAGCCCTCGTCACGGCCCTCGCCATGATCGTCGCGGGCGCCACCCGCCGGCGGAGCGGCTTCCTCGCCTTCACCTCGGTGTGCCTGCTGATGGGCGGCGGTAGCGCGATCGCGCTGACGGTCGTCGCCGAGCTGCACATCGGCGCCTATGCGATCTCGAACGTCTCGTCCGACGCGGCGACGGCCCCGTTCCGGCAGACCTTCGGCGACCTCCACGTCACCCTCGTCGACGCCCCGGATGCGCACTCGGTGAGCATCGAGAAGGGAGCGGGGACGACCCTGGTGACCGTCGATCCGGGCGTCGAGGTCGTGCTGCGCGCTTCTGTCGGCGACGACGCGTCGTTCGTGCTCTCGCACGACGACGAATGGACCCTGCTCGCCGACGGCCCCGACGCGAGATCCGACGGTCCG
Source organism: Microbacterium sp. F1-18 (assembly GCF_052921305.1). Classification (NCBI taxonomy): domain Bacteria; kingdom Bacillati; phylum Actinomycetota; class Actinomycetes; order Micrococcales; family Microbacteriaceae; genus Microbacterium; species Microbacterium sp. F1-18. The sequence goes on from NZ_JBREVD010000003.1 coordinate 653,854, forward strand.
GACCGTACCGCTATCGAGACGACGATCGCCTCGATCGGCCCGACGACCACGCAGCAGGTCCTGACGGTCGACCAGGAGAGCGGTTACATCGAGATCCGTCTCCTCGGGACGAAGCGGACCCATGAGTGATCCGACCGCGGTCCGATCCGACGACACCGACGAAATGGACACCATCCAGATGGACGACACCATGATCCAGACGACCGAGGTCGAGACTCCCCCGTTCACCGCTCCCGTGGATCGGCCCCGGGTCCGCTGGGCCGGGATCGTGTGGGGGGTCGCGTTCGCGGCGGCCGCGGCAGGCGGCGTCGTCCTCACGCGCTCGCCCGAGGCCTACGGCACGCTCGTCGGGTGGGTTGCCGCGCCCTCGATTCCGGCACTGGTCGCTGCTGCCCTGCTGACGGTAGGAGCGTTGATCCTCATCGCCGGGGTCGTCGGGTTGCTGCGCCGCGGTCAGCGGCTTCTGTCAGCCCGACGCGCGGCATCCGCGGGGGCGCCGGCACCCGCAGACTCCTCCGAGCGTCATACCGCGTAGCACGACGACTCCCGCCTTCACAGCGCTGGCCGTCGCCGACGGTCCGACGTAGCGTGATGGCATCGCGGCGATCCGGGTGGTCCCGGGCATCGGCTCATAACCGATCGCGTTGCGGGTTCGACTCCCGCCGTCGCGTCCATTCGAGTTCACTCCCCGGCAAGACCGTCGAGCGCGTTGAGCCGCCGGAGGGCGTCTCGCGCTCGGCCGAGACGCTCGTCCTCGGGCTCGTCCCACCAGTAGGGACCGCGCTCCCCCAGGCCGTGCTTGGCGAGCCCGACGCGTTCGCGTGCCGCCGCCACGGCGTCGTCGTCTCCGCGACGCTTGGCCGCTCCGACCGCCGACCTGCCCCGTCCGAGGTGCGATTTCAGCGCCGCGACGATGTCGTCGGGCAACGACGGGTCGGTGCGCCGCCAGCGTCGCCCGTCGATGACGAGCCAGCGTTCGGAATCGACATCGGCCACGGACTCAGTATGAGCCGTGGCCGATGTCGAAGATGCTGCGCGTCAGGCGCGGCGGAGCTCGGCGCGCATGGGGCAGTCGAACGGGTCGCGTGCCGCGAGCCCGACGCGGTTGAGGTAATCGATGACGATCGCGTACGACCGCCACAGGGTCGTCTCGGTGTACGGCACGTTCAGGGCGTCGCACTGGTCCTTGACGATCTCGCGGGCACGGGCGAGGGCGGGACGCGGCATGTTCGGGAAGAGGTGGTGCTCGATCTGGTAGTTGAGGCCGCCCATCAGCCACGTCGCCCACCAGCCGCCGCCGATGTTGCGCGAGGTGCGCACCTGCTTGCTGAAGAAGTCGAGCTTCGCGTCGGGCGCGATGATCGCCATGCCCTTGTGGTTCGGGGCGAACGAGGCACCCATGTACAACCCGAAGACCGCAACCTGGACGCCGAAGAAGGCGAATGCCATGCCGACCGGCAGGAAGATGAAGATCGGGGCGACGAAGATCGCGAAGCGCGCGAGGATCAACGTGATCTCGAGCGCACGCTTCTTCACCGGGCCGCGGCTGAACAGGTGGCGTACCGACAGGGCGTGCAGATTCAGGCCTTCGAGAAGCAGCAGCGGGAAGAAGAACCAGCCCTGGCGCTGGGTGATGAACCGGCGGACGCCGCGAGCCGTGGCGGCATCCTCCTCGATGAACGAGATCGTGTCGATCTCGATATCGGGGTCCTTGCCCACCTTGTTGGGATTCGAGTGATGCCGAGCGTGCTTCGACGTCCACCACGACAGGCTCATGCCGACCACGCCGACAGCGAGGATGCGGGCCAGACGGTCATTCGCAGGCCCGGAGGCGAGCACCTGACGGTGATCGGCCTCGTGCGCCAGGAAGGCCACCTGTGTGAAGACGATGCCGAGCGCTGCGGCGATGAGCAGCTGGAACCAGCTGTCGCCGAGCAGGACGAAGCCGGTCACGCAGCCGCCGATGGCGAGGACGAGGGCGAGGCCCACCATCCCGTAGAACCACGGGGTGCGGCGGAGAAGGCCCGATTCGCGGACGACGCGGGAGACATCGGTAAAGGCCTTGGCCATCGGCGGGAAGTCGGCGGTTCCGGCGTAGGTGGTGCGGATGGGGCCGAGACGCGACTCGACGACGGTTGAAGCGATGAGAGCACCTGCTGACTCGTTCGTGACCGGGGAAGGTCGGGGAGCGGAAGGCGGATGCCGACGGCTTCAGGCCCACACTACGGAGCGCTGGATCGCCGCAGCGGTATATGCCCGGCTCTCACGGACGATGCACGGCAGCCGTTCAGGCGCGAAGTGCCCGCCCGGTTATTCGGACCCGTCCGGGAATGCATGCCCGCGGGACGAGTCGGGCGGCTCCGGCACGACGTACAGGCCGGTCGGCGAGTTGGCGGTGTAGGTCAGCGCCTCGAGCCAGGTGCGGTTCAGCGCCGGCGTGCGCGAGCCGTAGTACTTGAAGACGAGCCCGCATCCCGGATGGAGCCACACGGTGGTACGGCCGTCTCCGATGCTCACGTCGTCCTTCCAGGTGAGGGTGAAGGCTTCGCCACGACGGAGCTTCGTGGTGATCACCGTCTGGAGGTGCGCGAGCGTCCGGTCCTCGAAATCGGCTCGGATCTGATTCTCGTAGATGAAACGGCCCATCACCTGTCCTTCCGGTCCGGCCCGACCCTAACGCCCGCAACGCACGACCGGCATCCCCTTGCGCCCGACGAAGGGGTCGGTAGTCTCGCCTGACGCGGCGCGCTCAGCGCCGGTGGAGCGAGAGGCGGATGCCGTGTCCAAGAGAGTCGATGTGTTCTACGGCGGTCGCCCCTACAGCATCGGCGGACGCGACATCGACGACATCCGCGCCGAGATCGCCGCCGCGCTCGCGATCGGCCACGGATGGCTCACCGTCAACGACGGTGAAGGCGTCGCGCAGACGACGGATCTGCTCATCACTCCCGGTGTCGACGTCACCCTCGCCGACATCCCCGGCGACTGAGGCTTTGCGCATCCGGCCGCGAAAGTCAACCCCCTCCCCCTTCCTGAGAACTGCCTCAAACCTGCGGAAGCACAGCGCGGCTGTGCGCGTCGCGGATCGAGCGCGCGCGGATCGGATTCTTCCGCGATCCCCGCCGACTCGATCGCGGAAGCTGTTGATCGCGCCATCGGCGCGCGAGGAGGAATATTGGGCAGGTTTGTTTACGACGGCAACAATCGCGTCGACATCGAGGACCGCACGCTCGCACACCTTCAGATGACCATCGGGGCCAAGCTCCGACGAGGCGAGGCGTTCTTCTTCACTTGGAAGGACGATGTCAGCGTCGGCAAGGGCCGAACGACCGTCTGGATGCACTCTGCGGCATCCCTCGTCTTCACCTTCCACGGCAGTCGCACCCCGGCGATCAACCGCGCCTGGCTCGAGGCGCTGATGTACACGGCCAACTCGCCCACCGGGCTCTACGTCGTTCCCGAGCCGGCGGAGTCCGCGACCGACAAGCTCGGTGTTGAGTAGTCAGCCCGTTCGACGGGGGTTGCAGACCGACGACCCCGGTCGGGCACAGGAATCGATCAGCTCGCTCTACGAGTCCTCGGTCTCTCTCGCGGTCGACGGTTCCACGCCGTTCCGATACGAGATGGCAGCTCTCGCTCACCCCGAAGCGGCGGCCGCCGCGATCCGTTTCACCGGCACCATGCGTTCGGCCACGCACGCGTTTCCCCGCATCATCGTCGCGCACGCGGCCCAGGGCAGCCATCGCTGGCACGTGGGCGGAGAGTCCGGCGACGGACGCACGCCCTTCGTCGTGCCGCCCGAGACGGAGTTCACGGCCGAATTCCGGCAGCTGCACCTGCGCACCTTCAGCATCACCGTCGAGACTCTCGACCATGTGCTGCGCGCACTGATCGGGGACGACCCGCGCAACCTGCAGTTCGCCGGGCTGAACCGCCGGGCCGAGAACCCGCGGCTCGTCGCCGAGACGCTCCGCTTCCTCGAGGCGACCATCCTGGCCGACGAGAAGGTCGCGGCGTCGCCGCTCATGCGGACTCAACTCATCCACCAGGCGGTCGCGTCGCTCGTGACGGCATTCCCGCTCATCGACCCGGACGAGGGGGAACGTCGCCGCCCGACGGCGCGCGCCGTCCGCCGGGCCGTGGCCTTCATGGAGGAGAACGTCGGCAACCCCATCAGCATCAGCGACATCGCGGTCGCTTCGGGAACATCGGTCCGAGCGCTCCAGAGCGCGTTCCACAAGGCCTTCGAGATCCCGCCGAGCACCTATCTGCGCCGCCTGCGCATCGAGGGAGCTCATCGCGAGCTGCGCGCTGCGCCTCCCGGCTCGACGACGGTCCGGGATGTCGCGCTGCGCTGGGGCTTCGCTCACACGGGTCGTTTCGCCCAGCTCTACGCCGCGATGTACGGCGAGCACCCGTCGCACACGCTGCGCCGCTGAGCCGCCTCCCTCAGGCGGCCGATGCGGCCGCGGCGTCGGGGAGCAGGATCCATACGCGGGCGCCGCCCAGCGGCGAGTCGTCGAGACCGATTCGCCCGCCGTGCGCCTGGATCACGCGTCGGCAGGTCGACAGGCCGATCCCGAGTCCGTCGACGTCGGAGTCGCCCCGCTCCATCAGCGCGAACACGCGCTCTCGGTCCTCCGGCGGCACGCCGGGGCCGTTGTCGTCGACGGTGATGCGCCATCCGCCGGGCACGGCGTGCGCCTCAACCCGCACCCGGGGCGCGAGCTCGGCCGCGGCGGTGAACTTCAGGGCGTTGGCGACGACGTTCTGAAGCACCGCACGCAGGAGGGTGGGATCCCCGACCGGCTGCACGTCGATGTCCTGGCTGACATCGGCGCCCGAGGCGGAGATCTGCGCATCGAGGTCCTCGACGACGGCGTGCATCACGGCATCCAGATCGACCCGCTTCCGCTGCGGGCTCGCGCCGCCGACGCGGGCGTAGGAGAGGATGTCCGAGATCATGGCGTTCATGCGGTCGGCCGCCGACTCCGCACGGGCGAGCACCCGCGCCGCTTCGGGAGCGTTGTCCATGTCGGGGCTGTCGATCGCGAGCTCGAGGAAGCCGGTGAGCGCCGTGAGCGGATTGCGGAGGTCGTGACTGATCTGCCCCGCGAAGCGTGAGAGCTGATCGTTGGACTCGCTGAGCTCACGACTGATCCGGCGCAGTTCGAGCAGGTCCACCACCTGGTGCGCGAGCAGGTCGAGCGCATCACGCGAGGACTCGTCGAGATCGCCGACGGAGTCGTTGAAGACGCACAGCGTGCCGATCGCGACACCCGCCGGGGTGATGAGGGGGCTCGACGCGTAGAACCGCACGTGGGCGACCTCGCCGGTGACGAACGGGTTCGCGGAGAAGCGGTCGTCGAGGCGGGCGTCGGGAACGACGACCCGTCCGGGGCGTGCGATGACCGCGGCGCACATTGAGTCCTCGCGCGAGCAGACGGCCGGTTCGAAGCCGACGGCGGCGATCTGGTGCTGCGACCGGTCGTCGATGATGTTGATGACGGCCGTGTCGACGCCGCACACCGTGGCGGCGAGGCGGACGATTCCCTGCAGGTCGGGCGCGGGGGCCTCACCGATGACGTGGTAGGCGTCGATCGCCTCGCGGCGGCTGATGTCGAGTTCGGTGACCATGGCTCTCTTACGCTATCCGCGTTCCCGGCGGGAGGGCTCGGGCCGGCGTCCTCGTCCGCGACCAGGCTCCCGCCACCAGCAGGCCGGCCACGACGATCTGGCCGCCGAGTCCGACGAACCAGCTCGGCACGGTCCGATCGCGGATCTCGGCGGGTGTCGCCACGTAATCGCGCATGGTCGGTCGGCATTCGTCGTACACCGTCGCGAGGTCGGGCGGGATCTGCGCCTGGCGGACTCCCGACGCGATCTGTCCGAACAGGTCGACGGGCTGGCCGTATCCGTTGTACTCGGCGGGCGTCGCGTCAGCGAGGATGACGAAGGGATTGGCCGCGAGCACCCACCAGACGCGGTCGAACCGCGGCACGGTGTACGTCGAGTCCTGCGGGGCGCCGCACACCATGCGGGCCGGATCGTTCCAGCAGTCGTCCGCGCCGTCGACGCACTGCGGCGAGCCGTCGGCGTTGTACATCGCCGGGCGGTAGGTCGTGGTCGCCTCACTCGAGAACGCGGTCGCGCCCAGGCCGAAGGCGATGAGCGTCCCGAAGACGAGGGCGGAGACGACGAGGTAGGTCGCCGCCACCGAGAAGAGGGGGCGGGCGATCAGGCCGCTGAGCCCGACCCCGATCGCGGCGATGATGCCGATCTCGACGATGAGGACCGCCAGCGACACCACGACCACGACGGGGTCCACTCCCCCGGCCAGCGTCGCGACGACGAGGAAGGGTGCCGCGACGGCGGCGAAGGCGAGCCCGGTGATCCAGGCGGCGAGCACCTTGCCCAGCAGGATCTCGGACGTGCGCGCGAGGGTCACCTGGACGGGTGCGAGGGTCGCGGCATCCCGGTCGCCGTTGATGGAGTTGCCGCTCAGCGTCGGTGAGACCAGCACGACGAGCAACAGCGTGATGATGACGATCGTCGAGTAGATCCCCGCGCCGCGTTGGTCGGCCTGAGAGACGATGCCGCCGAACGCGAGGAACGCGAGCGCCGTCACACCGATGAGCAGGACGGCGAAGATACCGAGCAGCACGTACCACGAGACGGTGCGCACGCGCTGGAGCAGCTCGAGGCGGGCGACGGTCCACAGCCGCGCGATGCTCATGACGCCTCCTTCCACTCGGAGCCGAGATCGAGGAAGGTGTGCTCGAGCATCCCGGTGGCGGCCGAGAACTCCGCGACGGCGACGCCGGCGTCGATCAGCACGCGCAGGCCGGCCGCCGCCTCCGCCTCCGACGCGAACGGGATGAGCACATCGCGGCGATCGATCGGCACCCGCGCGACATCGAGCCCGAGTGCCGTCGCTATCGGGAGCACAGCGGCCTGCGCCTCGAGGTCGGCGACGCGCACCCGCCACGTCCGGGTGCGACCCGCGGCCGCCGCGACGCGGTCGGGGCTGACGGTCGCGCCGTCGAGGAGGAACACCGCGTCATCGACGACCTCCTCGAGCTCGGACAGGATGTGGCTGGAGATGAGCACGGTCTTCCCCGCCGCCGCGAAGCCGCGCAGGAGTCCGCGCAGGTCGACGCGCGCCTGCGGATCGAGCCCGGAAGCCGGTTCGTCGAGGAGGAGCACGGAAGGGTCGTGCACGAGAGCGCGCGCGAGTCCCAGCCGTTGCTTCTGCCCCCGTGAGAGCACACGGGCCTGCGATCCGGCAAGACCGGTCAACCCGACCTGATCGAGCAGTTCACCCGCACGGCGGGCCGCCGCGGGCTTGTCGAGGTCGTACAGCCGAGCGGTCATCTCCAGGGTCTCCCGCACCGTGAGCGACCCCCATGCGCCGAGTGCGTCGGGCATCCAGCCCAACCGTGCGCGCGCCTGCGCCGGATCGGCGACCGGGTCGATGCCTGCGATGCGGATGCTGCCGGCATCGGGCTGCAGCAGCGACGCGAGCATCAGCAGCAGCGTCGTCTTGCCGGCGCCGTTGGGGCCGACCAGTCCGGTCACGGCACCGGCTCGGGCATCGAGATCCACGCCACGCACGGCGTCGACCCGCCCGAACGATCGACGAACGTCGCGGACGGTGATCCCGGCGGTGAGCATGTCCGACACCCTAGGGGACGGCGGTGCCCGGATCGAGCGATGATCCGGCGGCGGGCGCGTCGTCTCGGGGCAGGCGGACGACCGCGGTGGTTCCGCGCACGGTTCCGGGAAGCAGTCGGACATCACCGCCGTAGGCCCGCGCCAGACCCCTCGCGAGCGAGAGCCCGAGGCCGAGCCCCTGGTCCGCGCTTCGACGAGAACGCGCGGTGCGGTAGAAGCGCTCGAACGCCTGCCGTCGCTCGGCGGGAGTCATCCCCGGGCCTGCATCGGATACGGCGATCACGATGTCGTCGGGACGGTTCGTGATCGCCACCGTCACTTCGCCACCGCGGGGCGACACCTGCCGGGCGTTGTGCAGCAGCTCCGCGACGATCGATTGGAGGTCGCGGTCCGCGATGCGCGCCCGGGCCTCGGTTCCCGTCACGGTGACCCGGACCTCGGGAACACCGTCGGCCGTTTCGGACACGGCCCGGTCGACGACCACGCGCACGTCGCTCGACGGCACCCCGGGCGACACATCCGCGCGGCCCGTCGCGAGCATGAGCTCGACCGTCCGCTCCAGCCTCTCGGCGGCGCGGTGGACGGTCTCCCACCGGTCGCGATGCTCGGGCATGGCCCCGGCGACGGCGAGTTCGGCGTTGCCGAGGATGACCGTGAGCGGAGTGCGCAGCTCGTGGCCGACCGTGTCGAGGAAGCGGTCGCGTACGGCGACAGCCTCGATCAGCTCGGTCACATCCTGAGCGACCACGAGGACCCCGATGGTCTCGCCGTCGAGAGCGATGGGGCGGGCGACGAAACGCAGGGCCACCTGGGCGCCGGGCTCGCCGACCCACACCCGACGCGCGTCGGCGAGTTCGCCCGAGACGATGATGTCGCGCAGGTACGGTCCCCACGCGATCGGTGTGACCCGGTCCTCCTCGTAGACGGCGCCGCGCCCGTCCTGGTCGAGCGAGATCTCGATCCCGGCGCGGCGCGCCAGCGCGCGTGCGGGGGCGTTCGCCACCAGCACCGCGCCGTCGTCGCCGAAGAGGACGATGGCGTCCGGGCTCGTGTCGAGCAGCTGACGCAGGGTCGCGTCGGCTCGACCCGACGACTCGAGCGCCTCGGCCAGTCGATGCGTGGTGCTGTGGACGGTCGTGCGCTGACGGCGGAGGTCGATGGCGACGAAACGGGTACCGATCGCGAACAGGCCGAGCAGCGCCGGCAGCGTCACGAGCGACAGCCATTCGCCGAGCCCCGCGGGGACGGCGGGGTCCGCTGCGAGAGGCAGGAGCCCCGCGACCACCACGCCGAGCGCCGCGACGACCGGCGGGAACGCGAACGCGAGCCAGGCGATGGCGAAGATCACGAGCATCCCGGCGACCGGCAGCAGATCGATCGCGCTGCTGCGTATGGGGGCGCAGGCGAGGATCGAGGCGAGCGGCACGATGCAGACCCAGACGGTTCCGCGGGTCGGTTTGTAATGCCAGACGAACCCCATGGCGATGCAGGCGGCGAGGATGACGCCGGCGCCGATGACATAGGCGACGGTGATGCGCGTGGGTTCGACGATCGCGACGGTCGTGGAGATCATCGCGGTCGACACCGCCATCAGGTACTGGGCGTACGGCTGGATCCGGGGTCTGCTGAGCATCGGGCCTCATCCGCGGGCATCCGCTCGCCCGACGACGATCACCCTCCCGACCCGGCGCGTCCGATGTCAAGTCCGTGACAAGCGCCGGCGTCAGTTCCTGAAGGCGTCGACACCGAGATCGGGGTGGTCGACGAAGACACCGTCGACGCCGGATGCCGCGAGTTCGGCCCACTCGGCGCGGTAGTCACCCCACGCGGATCGCCCGCCGCGGCGTCGATGCCGACGGACGAGGAAGGCATTCTCAGGCCGCGCGGTCCAGGTGAAGACGACCAGATCGCGCTCGTGCGCTGCGTCCACGAGCACACGCCCGCCGTCCGCACCCTGAGCGGGGTCGAGGATCATCCGCTTGTCGAGGCTCACGCCGGCGACGCGGCCGCGCAGCGCATCGAGCCCCGCGGGCGATGCCCACGCTCGATAGCAGCGGGCATGCTCGCCCTCGGCGGCGACGAGGTCGTACGGGGCGCCGTCGGCCTCGAGGAGGAAGATCCGCGTTCCGGCGACTCCGGCGTCGGCGAGCCGGTCGAGGATCGTCAGTTCGAACGACTCGATCCACAGCGGCAGACCTGCGAGATCGGCGCGGACCGCCTCGATCTCGGCGCCGACGAGGCCGGCGACGTCGAAGCCCGCGCTCTCGAAGAAGGTCGCGTGCTTGATCTCGACCACGATGCCCGGTCGGCGCCCGGACTGCTCCGCGAAGTCCGCGACCAGGTCGAAGAGGTCTCGCAGCCGCAGCATCGGCTCCGCGCCGTCACGCCGGGCGCTGTCGGGCCGCAGCTGCGGGAGTCGCTCGCGACACCGCAGCCGCGACAGCTCGTCCCACGTGAAGTCCTCGGTGAACCAACCGGTGACCGCGGCGCCGTCGACGGTCTTCGTCGTACGCCGCGCCGCGAACTCGGCGTGGTCGGCGACGTCGGTGGTCGTGCCGATCTCGTTCTCGTGGCGGATGATCGCGACGCCGTCCCGGCTGAAGACGACGTCGGGCTCGACGGCGTCGACGCCGTTCTCGAGCGCCAGCAGATACGACGAGCGGGTGTGCTCGGGGAGGTACCCGGGCGCACCGCGGTGTCCGATCACGAGGGGGCGAGGCACCGTCTCAGGCTAGGGCCGGCCCGCGGTGTTTCGCTGAGGGCGATCGGCTTCATGGCCTGCTCACAGCGGGGAACGCGCACCGCGGGAACCGGTTCCCCTAGGCTGGGTGGACACGGCATCCAGCTGTGTCGACCCTCGACTTGGAGTGTGAGAGCAGTGGCCCTCAATAACCCCGCATTCGACAATCCCGCGTTCAAGGAGCAGCGGCCGGGTCTGACGCCGCCCGCCGCTCCCGGCATGCAGACCGCCTCGGCGCAGCACGCCGGTGTGGACGTCGCCGCACAGGCGCAGCTCGAAGGCATGTACGCCTCGCCGGCCGCCGGTGCCCGCGAGACCGACCGCATGACGGTCGAAGACACCGTCGTCAAGACGCTCGGCCTCTTCGCCATCCTCCTCGTGACGGCAGCCGTCGGCTGGGTGTGGACGCTGTCCACCGTCGACCGCACGAGCCTGAACCCCAGCCCGACGCTCCTCCCGTGGATCATCGGCGCGCTCGGCGGCTTCGTCCTGGCGATGGTCATCACCTTCACGTCGCGTAAGAAGGTCCGCCCCGGCCTGATCTTCGCGTACGCGGCCTTCGAGGGGCTTTTCGTCGGCGGCATCTCCGCCTACCTCGAGTTCATCTTCCCGGGCATCGTGATGCAGGCGACTCTCGCGACGCTGGCCGTCGTCGGCGTCACCCTCGCGCTGTTCGCGAGCGGCAAGGTCCGGGCCTCGGCCAAGGCGACCAAGATCTTCATGATCGCGATGCTCGGCTACCTCGTCTTCTCGCTGCTGAACGTCGGCCTGATGCTCTTCGGCGTCATCCCGGGCGGCATGATGTTCGGTCTGCACAGCATGAAGATCGCCGGCATCCCGCTCGGGCTGATCATCGGCGTGCTCGTCGTCATCATGGCGGCGTACTCGCTCGTGCTCGACTTCGACAACATCCAGCAGGGCGTCCGCAACGGCGCACCGCGCAAGTTCGGATGGGTCGGCGCGTTCGGCATCATGGTCACGGTCGTCTGGCTGTACGTCGAGATCCTGCGGATCATCGCGATCCTGCGCGGAAACAACTGACGCGACCCCGCGATCCTCGAAGGCCCGTCCGGTTCGCCGGGCGGGCCTTCGCCATGCACCCGCACAGTATGGTTCGACGGGAGGAACCATGAGACGCGGCTCGAATCTGCCGGCCGTCGGCACGTACAACCAGACGCTCGTGCTCGACCTGATCCGACGCTCCCCCGAGGGCATCAGCCGCATCGAGCTGGCCGCCCGCACCGGCCTCTCCGCCCAGACGCTCAGCAACGTCGCCCGCCGTCTCGTCGCCGAGGGCTGGGTGCGCGAGGGCACGCCGGTCGTCTCGGGCCCCGGCAAGCCCCGCACCCCGCTCCAGCTCGATCCCGCCGCGCGATGCGCCGTCGGCATCCACCTCGATCCTGCGGTCGAGACCGTCGTCGTCGTCGATCTCCTCGGTCACGTGGTCGCGCAGACCGAACGGACGCCGCGCCCCGACGCGACTCGGGATCAGATCGTCGCCGACCTCGTCGGCACCGTCGAGTCGCTTCTCGTGGAGGGTGGGCGATCGCGGGCATCCGTGCTCGGCATCGGCGTCGCGGCCCCCGGCCCCCTCGACGCGGAGGCAGGCATCCTGTTCGAGCCCCCGCTCCTCCCCCCGATCTGGCACGACCTCGCCCTCGGCCCGCTGCTGCACGAGGCGACGGGACTGCCGACGACGGTGGAGAAGGACGTCGTGGCCGCGATGGTCGGCGAGCTCTGGCGCGATGCAGCGCAAGAGCTGCAGGACTCGATCTTCGTCTACTACGGTGCCGGCGTGGGTGTGGGCCTCGCGGTCGACGGCACTCCGATCCGCGGCCGGACGGGCAACGCCGGCGACGTCGCGCATCTCGTCGTCGAACCGAACGGGCCGATGTGCGGATGCGGTCAGCGCGGGTGCCTCGGCGCGGCGATCGCGCCCGAACGGCTGCTCGTCGACGGCGGCGTGATCGACGGTGCTGAGCCCGTCGCCGCGCCCGCGCTCCGGGAGCGCCTGCGCGAGCTGGCATCCCGGGCCGGCGGCGGTGACGAGCGCGCTGCGGCCGCGGTCAGGCGGGCCGGGTCGAGCCTCGCGCGTGCGGTCGTTCAGATCAACAACCTCCTCGACGCGGATGTCGTCGTCGTCGGCGGCCCCCTGTGGACGCTGCTGTCGGCGAGCGCGAGCAGCGCCCTGTCCGACGCCGTCGCGGCGAGCACCGAGACAGCCACGGTCCGCGGCATCCGGGTGCTCGAGAGCGCGCTCGCAACCGACGCGGCAGCCGCCGGGGCCGCATGCCTCGTGCTCGACGCCGCGATGACGCCGCGCCCGACCGACCTGATGATCGCGGGCACGGCGGGTTGACCCCGCGAAGAAAAGGTGCGGGCGAAACCTTGTCCTTTTATTCCATTTGGTTTAGAAAAGACGTGCGCGCGCACCAGCGCTCTTGTCCAAGCAAAGGAGCTTCGACCATGAAGAGATCCACCACGACCGCAGCGGTCGTCGGAATCGCCGCGTTCTCGCTCGTTCTCACGAGTTGCGGCAGCGGCGGAGGCGACGAGGCGTCGTCGGACACCATCCGCGTCGCCTACCAGAAGACCACGTCGTTCACCGCGATGGACGAGCTTATGAAGAAGACCAAAGAGGAGTACGAGGCCGCGAACGAGGGGATGACGGTCGAGCTCGTCCCGATCGAGGCCGAGCAGGACCAGTACTTCACCAAGCTCGCCCTGATGAACGGGTCGGCGGGGACCGCCCCCGATGTCATCTACGAGGACACCTTCCAGATCCGATCAGATGCCGCCGCCGGATACCTGCAGCCGATCGACGACTACCTCGCCGACTGGGACCAGTGGGAACAGTACGACGAGGGCGCCAAGCAGGCGGGCCTCGGCGACGACGGCAAGACGTACGGCGTCTCACTCGGCACCGATACCCGCGGCCTCTACTTCAACAAGCAGCTGTTCGCGGCGGCGGGCCTGCCCGAGGACTGGGCGCCGGAGAGCTGGGACGACGTGCTCGAGGCCGCGCGCACCATCAAGGAGAGCAACCCCGACGTCATCCCGTTCAACATCTACGCCTCGCAGGCGCTGGGCGAGGCGACCTCGATGCAGGGCTTCGAGATGCTGCTCTACGGCACGGGAGACGAACTGCTCGACACCGACACCAACAAGTGGGTCACCGGGTCGGCCGGTTTCCGCGACGCGCTCGAGTTCTACAAGACCGTCGCCGACGAGAAGCTCGGCCCCGACCCCGCGCAGGCGCTCGACGCCGGCTGGGGCACCAAGGTCAGCACGGAGCTGCTCCCCCAGGGCGGCATCGCGATCGCGCTCGACGGCTCCTGGCTGCCGAGCAACTGGATCGACGGCGAGAACGCCTGGCCGGAGTGGGAGCAGACGATGGGCTTCGCCGCGATGCCGACGCAGGACGGCGGCGGCGACGGCTTCACCTCGATGTCGGGCGGCTGGACGCTCGCGATGGGATCCAACGCGAAGAACCCGCAGGCCGCGTTCGACTTCATCGCGCAGGCGCTGACCTTCGAGAACGCGCTGATGTACCACCAGGAGGCCGGGCAGATCGCGGTGCGCAAGGATGTCGCCGCGAGCCAGGAGTACCTCGACTACAACCCGTCGTTCGAGTTCTTCTCCTCGCTCGTCCCGTACACCCACTTCCGCCCGGCGACGCCCGACTACTCGCAGATCTCGGCCAACATCCCACGGGCGACGGAGTCGATCTTCACCGGCCAGGCGACCCCGCAAGACGCGCAGGCCGCGTACGACTCCGCTCTCGTCGGCATCGTCGGCGAGGAGAACACGCAGGCGGGTTGAGCCAGCGATGACCGCCACCGCCACCGTCACCACCGGCGGTCGGCACCGGCCGGGCCGGGAGATCACCTCCCGGTCCGGACGGTCGGCCGGCCGTGCCGCCGCACGTCTGCTCCCGCTCCTGCCCGCGGTCCTGCTGCTGCTGGCGTTCATGCTCGGGCCGATCGTCTACGCCCTCTACGGCTCGCTCACCGATCGCGCGATGACCGGCCCCCGCGCCGCGAACCCGCAGTTCATCGGACTCGACAACTACACCGCGCTCTTCGGCTCCGCGGAGTTCTGGCTCTCACTCGCGCTCACGGTCGTCTTCGTGCTGGCCTCCGCCGTGCTCGGCCAGAACGTCCTCGGGATGCTGCTGGCCGTCCTCATCCGCAGCTCGGTGAAGCCACTGCGCTCGATCGTCGGCGGCCTCGTGGTGCTCGCCTGGGTCCTTCCCGAGATCGTCGCCGCGTTCGCCCTCTACGCCTTCTTCCAGACCGACGGCACGCTCAACACCTTCCTCGGATGGTTCGGCCTCGAGGGCACGAGCTGGCTGTACTACTTCCCGATGCTCGCGGTCATCCTCGCGAACATCTGGCGCGGCACCGCCTTCTCGATGATGGTCTACAACGCCGCGCTCTCGGAGGTGCCGCCCGAGCTGATCGAGGCCGCGACGATCGACGGCGCCGGAGCCTGGCAGCGGTTCATCCGCGTCACCCTGCCCGTCATCCGTCGCTCGATCTCCACGAACCTGCTGCTGACGACGCTGCAGACGCTCGGGGTCTTCACCCTCATCTGGGTCATGACGGGAGGCGGGCCGGGAACGCAGTCGTCCACGCTGCCCGTGCTGGCGTTCCAGGAGGCGTTCAAGTTCGCCCAGGTCGGCTACGGCACGGCGATCGCCGTCGTCACCCTCCTGATCGGCGCCGTGTTCTCCGCCGTGTACATCCGCATCCTCAAGCCGGAGGTCGACTGACATGACCGCCATCGCCACCTCGGTCTCGGCGCCGCGCAAGCGCGCCCAGACCGTGCTGTCCTCGGTCATCCTCGCCGCGATCGGGGTGCTCTTCCTCGTCCCGCTGCTGTGGATCGTGTTCGCCTCGTTCGACGGCGACGCGAAGGTAACCATGAAGGTGCCCGACACCTGGACGCTCGAGAACTACACGCAGGTGATGACGTGGGAGCTGACCTTCCAGCCGCTCCTGAACTCGATCCTGGTGTCGCTCGGCACCGCCGTCATCACCGTCGTCGTCGGCGTGCTCGCCGCCTACCCGCTCTCGCGCTACGCGATGCGGTTCCAGAAGACGTTCATGTACGCCATCCTCTTCGGCACGGGACTGCCGATCACCGCGATGATGGTTCCGGTCTACGCGCTGTTCGTCTCGTTCGGACTGCTCGACTCGGTGTGGGGCGTCATCGTCTTCATGGCGGCGACATCCCTGCCGATGGCGATCTGGATGCTGAAGAACTTCATGGACTCCGTGCCGATCTCGCTCGAGGAGGCCGCGTGGGTCGACGGCGCCGGGTCGATGCAGGCCCTCGCGCGCATCGTCATCCCGCTCATGAGATCGGGCATCGGCGTCGTGTTCATCTTCGTCTTCACGACCGCGTGGGGGAATTTCTTCGTCCCCTTCGTGCTGCTGTTCACCTCGTCGAAGTTTCCGGCAGCGGTGTCGATCTTCAACTTCTTCGGTCAGTACGGCTCGATCGCCTACGGCCAGCTCGCCGCTTACTCGGTGCTCTACGCCGCCCCGATGGTGGTGCTGTACGTCCTCGTCCAGCGCTTCTCCGGCGGAGCGTTCGCGCTCGCCGGCTCCGTCAAGGGCTGACGCACCTCCTCTTCGAAAGGCTTCTCCATGCACGACCGCTCCGCCCTCGCGCTGCTGCGCATCGACCGATTCATGCGCGAGCGTCTCGCTCCCGCGATCCACCGCGCCTCGCACCCGCTCTCGGTCACCGCCTGGGACGCACCGGGCGAACCGGTGGCCTTCGACGAAGCCCGCGCCGGCGACTACCGCCCGATCGAGGTCGGTCAGCCCTGGGGGCGCCCGTGGGGGACGACCTGGTTCCGCGTCACGGGCGATGCGCCGGCCGACTGGTTCGAGGGCGGCCGGCCGATCCCGGGGACGCGCGCCGAACTCGTCGTCGACCTCGGCTTCACGTCGGGGCAGGCGGGCTTCCAGTGCGAGGCGATGGTGTGGTCGGTCGACGGCCGGCCGCTGCGCGGGATCGCACCGTTCAACAACGTCGCCGCCGAGGCGGTGTCGCCGGGCGGCGCGGTCGACGTCTTCGTCGAGGGTGCGTCGAACCCCGACGTCGGGAGCATCTTCACCTTCGCGCCCACACCGGTCGGCGACCGGGCGACGGCAGGCGCCGACCCCGTGTACGTGCTGCGCACGGTCGATGTGCGCCTGCGCGACCTCGAGGTCTCGGCGCTGCTGGCCGACACCTCCGCGCTTCGAGGACTCGCGGCGCAGCTCGACGCGACCTCGCCGCGGCGCGCCGACATCCTGCTCGCGTTGGAACGGATGATCGACGTCGTCGACCCGCAGGATGTGGCGGCAACCGCAGCAGCGGGTCGCGCCGTGCTCGCGCCCGTGCTCGCGGCTCCGGCCTCGGCGAGCGCGCACACGCTGCACGCCGTGGGACATGCCCACATCGACTCGGCGTGGCTGTGGCCGGTGCGTGAGACGGTGCGAAAGGTCGCCCGCACGTTCTCGAACGTCCTCTCGCTGATGGACGAGGATCCCGACTTCGTCTTCGCCGCGTCTTCGGCGCAGCAGTACGCGTGGGTCAAGGAGTACTACCCCGACCTGTTCGAGCGCATCCGGGCACGCGTGGCCGAGGGGCGGTTCGTGCCGGTCGGCAGCATGTGGGTCGAATCCGACACCAACCTGCCCGGCGCCGAGGCCCTGGCTCGGCAGTTCGTCGCGGGCAAGGGGTTCTTCCAGCGCGAGTTCGGCATCGACACCCCCGAGGTGTGGCTTCCCGACTCGTTCGGATACAGCGGCGCCCTCCCCCAGATCGCGAAAGCCGCGGGGGCGCGGTGGTTCCTCACCCAGAAGATCTCGTGGAACGAGACGAACCGGATGCCGCACCACACGTTCCGGTGGGAGGGCATCGACGGAACACGCCTGTTCACCCACTTCCCGCCGGTCGATTCGTACAACTCGGTCGTCTCGGCAGCCGAGCTGGCGCACGCCGAACGCAACTACGCCGACAAGGGACGCGGCACCGTCTCGCTGCTCCCCTACGGCTTCGGCGACGGCGGCGGCGGGCCCACCCGCGAGATGACAGCGGCGATCGCGCGCACCACCTCGCTCGAGGGATCGCCGCGAGTCGTGCACTCGACGCCCCGGCGATTCTTCGAGACCGCCGAGGCGGAGTACCCCGACCCCGAGGTGTGGGTCGGCGAGCTGTACCTGGAGTTCCACCGCGGCACCTACACGAGCCAGCTCGCTACGAAGCAGGGCAACCGACGCAGCGAGCACCTGCTGCGCGAAGCCGAGCTGTGGGCGACGACCGCGGCTGTGCGCACGGGCGCCCCCTACCCCGCCGAGAGACTCGCCCGCGCATGGGAGACGGTGCTGCTGCAGCAGTTCCACGACATCCTGCCGGGATCGTCGATCGCGTGGGTGTACCAGGACGCCGAGCGCAACTACGCCGCCGTCGCCCGTGAGCTCGAAGAGATCATCGGCGAAGCGTTGACGGCGTTGGCCGGGTCGCCCGAGCCGGGCGAGGCGACGCACGAGCTGCGGGTCAATGCAGCGCCCCACGCTCGCGGCGGGGTCGCGGCTCTCGGTGCAGCAGCCGCCCCCGAGGCCGCCCGCGTGCGCCCCGAACGCTCGCCCGAGGGCTGGGTGCTCGACAACGGTATCGTGCGCGTGGTGGTCGACGATCGCGGCGTGATCGTCTCGGCCGTCGACGTGGCGAGCGGTCGCGAGAGCGTGCCGCCGGGTACGGCATCCGCTCTGCTGCAGCTGCACCGCGACACCCCGACCCAGTGGGATGCCTGGGACGTCGACGTGCACTACCGGAACACCGTGACCGACCTCGACGGCCTCGATGGTCTCGAGCTCGACGGCGACGAGATCGTCGTCACCCGGTCGTTCGGCTCGTCGCGGGTGACCGAGCGCATCGGGCTGGCAGCGGACTCTCGCACCGTGTCGCTCGGGTTCGAGCTCGACTGGCACGAATCGCAGAAGCTGCTGAAGCTCGCGTTCCCCGTCGACGTGCACACCGACAGCGCGACCTCGGAGGTGCAGTTCGGCCACATCGAGCGGAAGACCCACACCAACACGTCGTGGGATGCCGCCCGCTTCGAGACCGTCGCGCAGCGCTGGGTACGCGTGGGCGAGCCCGGCTTCGGTGTCGCGGTGGTCAACGACTCGACGTACGGCCACGACATCACGCGCGCCGAGCGATCGGCCGGCGGCGGTACGATCTCGGTCGTCCGCCTGTCGCTGATCCGGTCGGCACTGTTCCCCGACCCCACGCAGGACCAGGGCACGTACGCGCTGCGAGTCGGCCTGGTCGTCGGCGCGGACGTGGCGGATGCCGTCATCGAGGGCTACCGGCTGAACCTGCCCGAGCGGATCGTCACGGGAACCGCATCCGCGATCGAACCGATCGTGACGGTGGAGGATTCGGGGGTCGTCGTCGAGGCGGTCAAGCTGGCCGAGGACGGCTCGGGGGATGTCGTCGTGCGGCTGTACGAGGCATGGGGCCGCCGTGTCGACACGGTCGTGCGCGCCGGCTTCGACGCCCGCGCGGTGACCCAGACCGATCTGCTCGAGCGCGAGGTCGCGGCATCCGCTCTCTCCGGCGACGCCGCGCCCCTGTCTCTCCGCCCGTTCGAGATCGTGACGCTCCGCTTCGCCCGCTGAGCCCCGGCTCCGCGACGCGACACGACACGGAACTCGGAGGATGTCGCGAACTTCGGACCCTTAGGCACGATACGTCCGAAGTCCGCGACATTCTCCGCCGCTGGCGCGCGTGGCGTGCGGGGATTTGTTCCGGCGCGCCACGCGAGGGCAACACATCATGTAGTGGCTGAATCGAGAACCGACCCCCACATCTGGGGCGCCTCGTGAAGGGACTCACATGACCATGCGCTCAATCCCCGTCCGAACAACCGTCGAGGAGTATCTCGAGAGACGCGACTGGCGCGTCAACGCGAACGCCAACCAGGGCTACAGCCTGGGCGGCCTCATCCTCAACGCGTCCGGCAAGCTGATCGCCAACTACTGGCTCGACGAGGTCTACGCGCCCGAGGCCGGGGCAGCGCACCGCGACGGCGACATCCACATCCACGATCTCGACGTGTTCGCCGGCTACTGCGCCGGCTGGTCGCTGCGCCAACTGCTCGAGCAGGGGTTCAACGGGGTTTCGGGCGCGATCTCGTCGACCCCGCCGAAACACTTCTCGAGCGCCCTCGGGCAGATCGTCAACTTCCTCGGGACTCTCCAGAACGAATGGGCGGGAGCGCAGGCGTTCAGCTCGTTCGACACGTACCTCGCCCCGTTCGTGCGGCTCGACGCACTCGATGACCGAGCGGTGCGCCAGGGCATCCAGGAGCTCGTGTTCAACCTCAACGTCCCGTCACGGTGGGGAACGCAGACGCCCTTCACGAACCTGACCTTCGACTGGACCTGCCCCGACGACCTCGCCGAACAGCGCCCGCTCGTGGGCGGTCGCCTCGCCGACTTCACCTACGGCGACCTCGCGCCCGAGATGGCGATGATCAATCGTGCTTTCCTGTCGGTGATGACGGAGGGCGACGCGGACGGGAGAGCCTTCACCTTCCCGATTCCGACCTACAACATCACGAAAGACCTCGACTGGGACGCCCCCGAGGTCGACGCATTGTTCGGGATGACGGCGAAGTACGGCCTGCCCTACTTCCAGAACTTCGTGAACTCCGACCTCGACCCCGGGATGATCCGGTCGATGTGCTGCCGGCTGCAGCTCGACCTCACCGAGCTGCTCAAGCGCGGGAACGGGTTGTTCGGATCAGCGGAGCAGACCGGCTCCGTCGGAGTGGTCACCGTCAACTGCGCACGGCTCGGGTTCGTGCACGCCGGCGATCGCCCGGGCCTGTACGCGCAGCTCGACCGGCTGCTCGAGATCGCCCGCGACAGTCTCGAGGCGAAACGGGCCGTCATCGGACGCCACCTCGACGCCGGTCTCTTCCCCTACAGCAGGCGCTACCTCGGCACCCTCGACAACCACTTCTCGACGATCGGCGTGAACGGGCTCAACGAGGCGGTGCGCAACTTCTTCGGCGACACGCACGACATCACGACGGACGAGGGGATGCGGTTCGCCGCAGACCTGCTCGATCACGTGCGCGCACGCATGGTCGAGTTCCAGGAGCAGACCGGGCACCTCTACAACCTCGAGGCCACCCCGGCCGAGTCGGCGACCTACCGCTTCGCCCGCGCCGACATCGCACGCTTCGACGGCATTCGTCATGCCGGGACGGCGACGAACCCGTACTACACGAACTCGTCGCAGCTGCCGGTGGCCTTCACCGACGACCCGTTCCTCGCGATGGAACTCCAGGAGGGTCTGCAGCAGAAGTACACCGGCGGCACCGTCCTGCACCTCTACATGGGCGAGGCTGCACCGACGGGCGAGGCGTGCAAGGCCCTCGTCCGCCGTTCGCTCGAGCGGTTCCGCATCCCGTACATCACCATCACGCCGACGTTCTCGATCTGCCCGCAGCACGGCTACCTCTCGGGCGACCACGCGACGTGCCCGCAGTGCCGCGCCGAGTGCGAGGTGTGGACGCGGGTGATGGGCTACTTCCGCCCGGTCGCGTCGTTCAACATCGGCAAGAAGGGCGAGGCGGCCGAGCGCCGGGCGTTCTCGTACGAGCGCGCCGCGGCGGTCGTGTGACATGCCTCCGGCGCACGACCACGCGGCATCCCGTCTGCGCATCGCGGGACTCTCACGGTTCTCGACGGTCGATTGGCCCGGCCGCCTGGTGGCGACAGTCTTCCTCCAGGGCTGCCCCTGGGACTGCCGTTACTGCCACAATCCCGATCTGATCGATCCGCGCGGGCGCGGCACCATGCCATGGGAGGCGGTCGCCGCCTTCCTCGGCGAGCGCCGCGGCCTGCTCGACGGGGTGGTCTTCTCGGGCGGTGAGCCGACGATGCAACGCGCCCTTCCCGACGCGATCGCACGGACCCGCGCGCTCGGGTTCGACGTCGGGCTGCACACGGGCGGCGCGTATCCGGCGCTGCTCGAGAGGGCGCTGCCGGCGCTGTCGTGGATCGGGCTCGATGTGAAGGCCTCGGCCGGCGACTACGCCGGCGTGACGGGTCGCGGTCCGAGCGGACGCGCTGCGCTGCGCTCGCTCGACCTCGTGCTCGCGGCTCAGCGGGAGCGCACCGCGACCCCCGATCCACTCGATGTCGAGGTCCGCACCACCGTGCACCCCGATCTCATCGACGACGAGCGGCTCGGTGAGCTCGGCGAGACGCTCGCCGACCGCGGGGTGCGTCGATGGGCGATCCAGCGATTCCGCGCGACGGGCAGCCGATGCGGCATCTCCGACGGCGAGCCGTTGCGTCTCGACCGCGTGCCGCGCGAGCGGTTCGAGCACGTCGACGTGCGGTGAGCCCGGGCGCGTCGGGGCGCGCCCGGGCTCTGATCAGCGCACTCCGCGCGCGGTGAGGGCGTCGCCCAGATCGTCCGCGTGCTTGAGCGCGAGGACGATGAACGCGAGCGCCGACGAACGGATGCCGCCCCGCGCTCCCCGCGCCCGGTGCGCATCCCGCACGTCACGGGCGATGCGGGCGAGCGTCGGCACGGAACCGAGCGCCACCACGAGGAGGAGCGACATGCGCTCGGGGTCGGCACCGACCGCCCGAGTGGGACGGAGGACTCGTTCGAAGAGGTCGAGGAGCGCCGCGACCGGCGTCGTGAGCGCCAGCAGCGAGGCCAGGAGGATCGCGACCAGGATGCGCACGGTCCCGACGATCGCGGGCTCGACACCGAGGAAGACCAGCTGACCGGCGAGCGCGATGACCAGGAGCCACCGCAGCGCCCACACCTGGCGGGCGAGCTCGCGCCAGCCTGTTCCCGGGATGCCGTAGCAGGCCAGGCAGAGGCTCGCCGCTACCGCTGCCGTCGGGGGCGATGCCGGCAGGAGCGAGACGATCATCACCATGCCGAGGATCAGCACGGTCTTGGGCGCCGCCGGCATCCGGTGCCAACCACGTTCTCCCGGACGGTAGAGCGTCAGCATCTCGCCCCGCACGCCGGGGCCGACGTCATCGCCATGTCCTCGCGTACGCGTCGACGACCTCGGACGCGCCACCCGCCGCGACGACGCGTCCCCCGGCCACGTGCACGGCGAGCTCGCATCGCCGCGCGAGCTCGAGGTCGTGGGTCACGAGGAGCAGCCGGTGGCCGGTGTCGCTGAAGAGATGTCCCGCGATGCGTGCGGCGTTCCGCCCGTCGAGGAATGCGGTGGGCTCGTCGGCGACGACGAGCTCGGGCTCGCGCACGAACGCGCCGCAGAGCGCGAGCAGCTGCTTCTGCCCGCCCGACAGCTCGTGGGCGGGGTGATCGCGCAGGTCGGTCAGACCGAACCGTTCGAGCGCTCGGCCGACGCGCGCCGCGCGCTCGGCACGGGAGGCACCGTCGCCGCGGAGCGAGAAGGCGACGTCCTCGGCGACCGTGGGCATGACGATCTGCGCGTCCGGGTTGCTGAAGACGATCGCGACGCGACGTCGCAGCTCCGCCGCATCGCGCACCGGGTCGCAGCCGAGCACCCGGACCGTTCCCCCCGTCGGACGCACCAGCCCGCCGATGAGCCGGGCGAGCGTCGACTTGCCCGACCCGTTGTCGCCGACCACCGCGATCGTTCGGGCATCGAGATCGAGGGTGAGGGGTGCCAGCACCTGAGCGTCGCCGAGTCGCACGGTCGCGGCATCGAGTCGGATGCCGCCGATCGTCGTGGCCGTCGCGCGGGGTCGCCCGGCCGTCATGCCGACGTGGGAGTCATCGTCGGCGCATCGTCGGTCACCCGAGCGTCCGCGCGCGGCCCCCACGTGCGCCGAAAAGCCCGCGGGTAGCCGCGCACGAGCGCGCCCACCACCAGCGTCGCGACGACGACCTTGACGATGTCACCTGGCACGAACGCGAGGTTCGCGAGCGCAGCCTGCTCGATGGGAAGTCGCAGCACAGCGCTCTGGACCGGGATGCCGAATGCGTAGACGACCAGCACGCCTCCGACGAGGAGCCCCGCGACGGTTCGCCACCATACCGGGCGCCGTCCCGCGAGGTGGACGATGAGCCCGACGACCACGGCACCGACGAGCCATCCGACCAGGTAGCCCGCCGTCGGGCCTACGAAGACCGCTAGTCCTCCGCGGCCGCCCGCGAGGAGCGGGAGGCCGACAGCGACGAGGGCGAGGAGGGCGCCGACCGATGCTGCGCCGACCACCGGCCCGAGCACGGCGCCCGCCAGCATCACACCGAGCGTCTGCGCCGTGATGGGGACACCACCGAACAGCGTGAACGATCCCGGCAGACCGAGCACCGCGATGAGGGCGGCGAAGACCGCTGCGCGTGCGAGGTCGGTCGCGTCGAATGCGGGACGGGCCGCGTGGGTCGATCGGGGCATGATTCCTCCTGAACACCGTTCACATGAACGACGTTCAGGTAGAGTAGCGCCATGATCGCCGACGATTCAAACCGCGCGAGTCGAGCACCACGCCGCTCGCGCGACGACGTCGTCGACGCCGCCCTCGAGCTGCTCGACCGCGTCGGGCTGCCCGACCTGTCGATGCGGCGTCTCGCCGAGCACCTCGGCGTGCAGCCGAGCGCGCTGTACTGGCACGTCGAGAACAAGCAGCAGCTGCTCGCCGCGGTCAGCGGGCGCATCCTGCGACCGCTCGCCGCGGCCGATGCGCCGTCGTCGACGACGCTCGACGGCGCCGCGCGAGACCTCGCCCTGCGTCTGCACGACAGCTTGCTCGCGTACCGCGACGGCGCGGAGGTCGTCTCCAGCTCGCTCGCGCTCGGGCTCGTCGAACCGCCCGCGCATGCGCAGCTGCGCGCCGTGGCGGTCGAGCACGGCGCACCCGCGTCGCTCGCCGACACCATCGCCGACGCCATCACCCACTTCGTCGTCGGGTTCACCTTCCACCAGCAGCAGCGGCGCAGCGCCGACGCGTGGGGTGCTGCAGCGGGCACCGTAGCCGCGTCGGCCGAGCGCGTCGCCGACGGCGACGACGACGGGTTCACCGCGGCGCTCGACCTCATCATCGCGGGGGCGACGACGACCATCCTCAGCCGCGCGGATGCTCCGGATGCCGCGAACGGCGGCGCCACGCGGCATCCAGCGCCCCGGCGATGACGACCGACACGACGTAGACGAGCAGGTCGCGCGCGTCGAACACCGTGCCCAGCACGAGGACCGCGGGCGGGAAGGCCTCGGCAGCACGGGCGGGCAGATCGCTCAGCTGCAGCAGCTCGACGGCGATGCACCAGCCCCCGGCGATCACCGCGACGACCGTCGCCGACACGCGCGGCACGAGCACGACGACGAGCACGTAGATCAGCACGGCGTACAGGGCGTCACCCGCGATGTCGGTCGCGGCGGAGTCGGGCAGAAGCCCGTGGACGACGAGCCCGGCGGTGACGATCGCGACCGCTGCCAGCGCCGCGAGCAACCGCCGCGCCCGGATGGCCGTCACAGGCGGTCGCGAAGCCACGATGTCGACACGGCCCGTGCCCCGGCGGCCTCCACACGCGCGCGCAGCTCGCGATCCGATGTCACGACGCTGACCCGGTCGCCCGCGGCCACCGCGGCCGTCGCCGCCTCGACGATCGCGTCGTCGCCTGCAGCCGGCGCCCGGTGGACGTCGATGCCGACGGGCGCCGCGACGTCGCGAGCCTGCCCCTCGACGACGGCCACGATGCGCGGGAACCACGTGTCCTCCGGCAGATCGAGGCCGGCGGCATCCATCCCCCGTTCGGCCAGCGCAGCCACCTGGGCGAGCAGCCGGTCGGCGGCGCCGGCGCGATCGCGCCACCAGCCGTCGGGAACCGAGCCGACCACGTTCGCGACGTCGACGATGATGGTCGGCCGCACCGCGAGCAGGCCGCGCAGCCGAGGCCACGACGCGCCGAAGCCGGGATGAAGCGGGAACGACTCGACCTCATCGATGGGGACCCACGCCAGCTCGCGGCTCTCGGGGTCGCTGATCACCGGGCGGAACGGCGTCGTGACATCGGCCACGAGAGTGCCGTAGGTCCAGACGCCGACATCGAGCACCGACAGGAACCGCGGCGCGACGGCATCCGCGGGCACACCCGCCTCTTCGGCGGATTCGCGCAGCGCGCCGTCCCGCGCGGACTCCCCCGCGTGACGAGCACCACCGGGCAGGCCCCAGGTGTCGCCGAAGTGGCTCCACGACACCCGGTGCTGCAGCAGCACGCCGCGCTCCGGATCGACGGCCAGCAGACCGGCGGCACCGAAGCGTCCCCAGTACCGCTCGCCCGAGGGGGCGACGACCCACGCATCGCCGGGATCGCGCGGGCCGTGCGGCGGGCGCGGGGCGGCGGCGTGATCGTCGGTCATCCACACAGCCTGACACAGCCGCGGTCCACGGGCTCGTGATTGGCATCGTGTTACCGGCTGGGCGCGACGGGAGGTCGCCGCACAATGGGGACGTGGAGTACGAGATCGATGACGCACCCGCCCGCATCCAGCGCGACCTCGTGTGGCGCTGGCTCTCGTCCCAGGCCTACTGGGGCCGGTGGCGCGAACGCCCCGTGCTCGAGTCGCAGCTCGACTCGGCCTGGCGGCTCGTGGGGGCATACCGTGCCGACACCGGCGAGCAGGTCGGCTTCGCCCGCGCGGTCTCGGACGGAGCGAGCTTCGCCTACCTCGCCGATGTCTTCGTCGTCGCCGAGCACCAGGGCGCAGGCATCGCGCACCGCATCCTGCGACGCATGATCGACGACGGGCCGGGGCACGACTTCCGCTGGACCCTGTTCACGCGCGACGCGCACAGCCTCTACGCCGAGTTCGGCTTCGAGACGCCGGACGAGACGGCGATGGTGCGCCGGGCATCGCCCGCCAAGCGCTGAATCCTCGGCCCTCGGCCCGCGTCGGGCGCTTCACCTGGCAGTCCCCGCCCACAAAACCGATGCGTGGGGGCGCGGACTGCCAGGTGAAGGCCGCTCAGACGGTCAGCGCTGACGCTTCTCGCGCACCCGCATGTTGGTGACGATCGGCGTGCCCTCGAAGCCGAAGAGCTCGCGCAGCCGGCGCTGGATGAAGCGGCGGTAGCCCGGGTCGAGGAACCCCGTCGTGAACAGCACGAATGTCGGCGGACGGGTCGACGCCTGCGTGCCGAACAGGATGCGGGGCTGCTTGCCGCCGCGCAGCGGGTGCGGGTGCTCGGCGACGAGCTCGGCGAGGAACGCGTTGAACTTGCCCGTGGGGATGCGCTGATCCCACGACTTCAGGGCCGTCTCCAGAGCAGGCACCAGCTTGTCGAGGTGACGGCCGGTGCGCGCCGACAGGTTGACGCGCGGCGCCCAGGTGACGTGCGCGAGATCCTGCTCGATCTCGCGCTCCAGGTAGCGGCGGCGATCGGCGTTGTCCATGTCGGTGTCGTTGAGACGGTCCCACTTGTTGAACGCGAGCACGAGCGCGCGCCCCGACTCGAGCACGAGGTCGATGATGTTGAGGTCCTGCACGCTGATCGACTCGGTCACATCGAGCACGACGACGGCGACCTCGGCCTTCTCGAGCGCCGCCGACGTGCGCAGCGATGCGTAGAAGTCGGCACCCTGCTGCAGGTGCACCCGCCGACGGATGCCGGCGGTGTCGACGAGTCGCCAGAGCTTGCCGCCGAGCTCGACGACCTCGTCGACGGGGTCGCGGGTCGTGCCTGCGAGGTCGTTCACGACGACGCGTTCCTCGCCCGCCGCCTTGTTCAGCAGCGACGACTTGCCGACGTTCGGCCGGCCGAGGATCGCCACGCGACGCGGGCCGCCGAGCTCGTTCTTGGCGACGGCCGAGACCTCGGGAAGCACCTTCATGAGTTCGTCGAGAAGATCCGCGACTCCGCGGCCGTGGATGGCCGAGACGGGGTGCGGCTCGCCGAGGCCCAGGTTCCACAGCGCCGCGGCCTCGGGCTCTTGGCGAGCGTCGTCGATCTTGTTCGCGATGAGGAAGACGGGCTTGTCGGACTTGCGCAGCAGTCGGACGACCGCCTCGTCGGTCGCGGTGGCGCCCACCATCGCGTCGACGACGAACAGCACGACATCCGCGAGGTCGATGGCGACCTCGGCCTGCGCGGCGACCGAACGGTCGATGCCCCGCGCGTCGGGCTCCCATCCGCCGGTGTCGACGAGCGTGAAGCGGCGGTCGAGCCACTCGGCCTTGTAGCTGACCCGGTCGCGCGTGACGCCGGGGGTGTCTTCCACGACCGCTTCGCGGCGGCCCAGGATGCGGTTCACGAGCGCGGACTTGCCGACGTTCGGTCGGCCCACGATCGCGACGACCGGCAGCGCGGGGAGCACCTCCACGACCTCACCGCCCGCCGTGAAGCCGGCCAGCAGCTCGGTGTCGTCGTCATCGAGCTCGTAGTCGGCGAGCGATGCGCGCAGCGCCGCCGCCCGCTGGTCGGCGAGATGCTCGTCGAGGTTCGCGAGCTTCTCCTCGAGCTGGTCGGGACCGCCCTCGTACTCGTCGTCGGTGGTAGCCATCAGTTCTCTCCTGTCGCGGTGCGCACGACGTCGATGACGGCGTCCACGGTCCGATCGAAGTCCAAATCGGTCGAGTCGACAACCACGACGCCGGGTGCGGCGGTGAGGAAGTCGACGACCTGCGAGTCCGACGCGTCACGGCGGTGGAGCGCCTCGGCGACAGCCGCGGCATCCTCTCCCGTGAGCTCGGCGCTGCGGCGCGCGGCGCGCACCTCGGGGCTGGCGGTCAGCAGGATGCGCACGGGCGCATCGGGGAAGACCACGGTGGTGATGTCGCGCCCCTCGACGATGACGCCGCTCGCGCCGGATGCCGAGACGAGCGCACGGAACAGCACGTTCACGCGCTCGCGCACCTCGGGCACGCGCGCGACGCCGCTGACGGCCGCCGAGACGCGCGGCTCACGGATGTCGTCGGTCACGAAGACATCGCCGACGCGGACCCAGTGGTCGTCGGGATCGAGGGAGATCGCGTAGTCGAAGTCGTCGAGGGCGCGCACGACGGCATCCGCGTCGGCCGTGTCGCCACCGTGCGCGAGCACGTGCCAGGCGAGCGCACGATAGGCGGCGCCGGTGTCGAGGAAGCCGTAGCCGAGCACGCGGGCGACCTGCTTCGACACGCTCGACTTGCCGCTGCCGGCAGGCCCGTCGATCGCGACGGTCACGGGAAACGACTCAGGGGCGGGATGCGACTCAGGCATGGGGGACGCTCGCGATCTTCCAGCCGCGCTTCTCGAGCCCGGCGACGGCTTCGTGGACGGCACTGGGGACGACGCTCAGCTCCGCGAGCCCGAACTGCGCGCCCGGGGAATGCTCGAGGCGGAGGTCCTCGATGTTCACCCCGAGCTCGCCGAGATCGCCGAACAGCCGACCGAGCTGGCCCGCCGTGTCGTCGACGCGCACGACGATCTGCTCGAACCGGCGGTTCTGCCCGTGTTTGCCGGGCAGGCGCTCGACGCCCTCATTGCCGCGGCGGATCGTGTCGGCGAGCGCACGACGAGCACCGGGCGCCGCCGGGTCGCGCAGTGCGTCGGCCACCGCCCGCAGGTCACCGGCCAGGTCGTCGAGCACGGCCACGACGGGCGCGGCGTTGGCGCCGAGGATCTGCACCCACAGTTCGGGGGCGGATGCGGCGATGCGCGTCGTGTCGCGCACGCCCTGGCCCGTCAGGCGCAGCGATCCCTCGGGAGCCGCGACGAAGCGTCCGGCGAGCAGACTCGCGACCAGCTGCGGAACGTGCGAGGTCAGCGCGACGGCCTCGTCGTGCTCGTGCGGGGTCATCTCGAGCGGCATCGCACCCAGATCCAGGGCGAGCCCCTCGACGACGGCGAGGTCGGAAGCGCGCGTCTCGTCGTCGCGGCACACGACCCAGGGCCGTCCGACGAAGATGTCGGCGCGAGCCGAGATCGCCCCGCCCCGCTCACGGCCGGCGAGCGGGTGCGAACCGATGTAATGCGTGAGGTCGACGCCGCGCTTGCGCAGCTCGAGGTAGGGCTCGAGCTTGACGCTCGCGACATCCGTCACGACGACGCCGGGGTGGGAGCGCAGCTCGCGCTCGACGACATCCGCCGTGACATCCGGGGGCACGGCGACCACGACGAGCACGGGGCGGTCATCCGGTGCCGCGAGGCGCCCGGCGCCGTAGTCGACGGCGAGCCGCAGCTGAGCCGGCGAGGCGTCGTCGAGGGCGACGTCGACGCCGAGCAGGCGAAGCGCGTGACCGATGCTCGAGCCG
Organism: Microbacterium sp. F1-18; assembly: GCF_052921305.1. NCBI lineage: Bacteria > Bacillati > Actinomycetota > Actinomycetes > Micrococcales > Microbacteriaceae > Microbacterium > Microbacterium sp. F1-18. The sequence continues at coordinate 683,541 of NZ_JBREVD010000003.1, forward strand.
AGCAGGCCCGCGCCGACGATACGCACGGTACCGGCCGTGCGTGCAGCACGGCCGGGGCGCACAGGATCGAGCGAGGAATCGGTCACGGGTTCTCCGGAGAAGTCGGGTGCTCGGGGGCACCGTCGGCGCTGCGCGAGAGCGTCAGCAGCGCACCGCGTTCCACTGTAGTCAACTCCCGGGCGCGTCCCGCCGGGAGGGTTCCCAGGTGGAGCGGCCCGAACTGGCGCCGCACCAGCTCGAGAACCGGATGCCCGACCTCGGCCATCATGCGTCGGACGATGCGGTTGCGCCCCGAGTGCAGCGTGAGCTCCACCAGACTCGTCTCGCCGGAGGTGTCGAGCAGTCGCGCCTTGTCCGCGGCGATGGGACCGTCGTCGAGGTCGACGCCCTTCGTCAAGCGCGCGATCGTCTGCGGCGTCACGCGCCCGCGCACCTTCGCGATATAGACCTTCGTCACCCCGAAGGAGGGGTGGGCGAGGACATGGGCGAGCTCGCCGTCGTTGGTGAGCACGAGCAGACCACTCGTCTCGGCATCCAGGCGGCCCACGTTGTAGAGGCGCTCGTCCCAGTCCTTGGTGAACCGGCGCAGGTCGGCACGGCCCTTCTCGTCCTTCATCGAGCTGACGACACCGGTCGGCTTGTTCAGCATCACGTAGCGCTTCGTCGTGTCGAGCTGCACGGCGGTGCCGTCGACGTCGACGATGTCGACGCCCGGGTCGATCCGGCTGCCGAGCTCGGTCACGGTCGTGCCGTTGACACGCACGCGGCCTTCGACGATCAGCTGCTCGCACACGCGGCGCGACGCCACCCCCGCGTTGGCGAGGACCTTCTGCAGGCGTACTCCTTCGGCATCCGTCATCGCGTCGCCTCTCCTTCGAAACCGTCGGCGCCGTCGTCGAGCAACGGCGAGATGGGCGGCAGCTCGTCGAGCGAGTTGATGCCGAGATTGACCAGCAGCGCGTCGGTGGTGCCGTACAGGATCGCCCCCGTCTCGGGATCGTGCCCGACCTCCGTCACCAGCCCGCGCGAGAGCAGGGTGCGCACGACCGAGTCGACGTTGACGGCACGGATCGAAGCCACCTGGCTGCGTGACACGGGCTGCTTGTACGCGATGACCGCGAGCGTCTCGAGCGCCGCCTGCGACAGGCGCGAGGGCGCCTGCGTGTTGACGAACTCGCTCACGAGAGCGTCGTGTTCGGCGCGCACGTACATGCGCCAGCCGCCGCCCACCTCGCGCAGCTCGAAGCCGCGACGCGGGCCACCCGCCTCGCCGTCGTAATCGGCGACGAGACCGGCGACCGCCTGACGGACGGCAGCGACGGGCGCGCCGACGGCGGCGGCGAGCGCGACGAGGCTCTGCGGCTCGTCGACGATCAGCAGGATCGCCTCCAGCCGACGCGCGACGTCTGTGATCGGCGTGGCCACGGTCGGTGTCGGGTCATCGGTCATAATCGGCTCCCAGCGTGGCGAGGTTCTCCTCGGACCAACGGTCGGCGGTCCAGCGCAGCGTCAGCTCGCCGAGCGGCTCGAGCTGCTCGAACGACAGCGCCGCGTGGCGGTAGAGCTCGAGCACGGCGATGAAGCGGGCCACGACGACGCCGGGCTGCGTGACGCCCGCGATGAGCTCGCGGAAGTTCAGGGTACCCGCGCCGCGGAGCAACGTCACGACGACCGCCGCCTGTTCACGGATCGACACGAGCGGTGCGTGCAGGTGGTCCAGACCCACGACGGGGATCTCCTTCGGCGCGAAGGCGAGCGTAGCGAGCGCCGCGAAGTCGTCGGGGCTCAGCGTCCACACGAGCTCCGGGGCGGCTGCGCGATACTTCTCGTCGAGGCGCGCCGAGCGGGTGTGACGCCGGTCCTCGGCGACGATGCGCTCGGCGAACCAGCCGGCGACCTGTTTGAACGCGCGGTACTGCAGCAGCCGGGCGAACAGCAGGTCGCGCGCCTCGAGCAGCGCGACCGACTCGGCGTCGATGAGCTCGCCCTGCGGCAGGAGGCCGGCGACCTTCATGTCGAGCAGCGTCGCGGCGACCACCAGGAACTCCGAGGCGGCGTCGAGCTCCTCGGGCTCCAGCCCGCGCAGGTAGCCGATGAACTCGTCGGTGACCTTGCTCAGCGAGACTTCGGTGATGTCGAGCTCGTGCTTGCCGATGAGGTTGAGGAGCAGGTCGAACGGCCCGTCGAAGTTCGTCAGCGAGACCCGGAAGCCGGGACCGCTCGGATCGCCCGCGTCGGGCTCGGCCGGCTCGGCGGCATCGGCGAGCCCGTCAGGCGACGGCGCCACGGGCGACGAGCTCCCGCGCGAGACGCAGGTAGGCCTGCGCGGCCTGATGCTCCGGCGCGAACGTGATGATCGGCACTCCCGCGACCGACGCGTCGGGGAACTTCACGGTGCGCCCGATGACGGTCTCGAGCACGTCGTCGCCGAAGGCCTCCACGACGCGCTCGAGCACCTCGCGCGAGTGCAGCGTGCGCGGGTCGTACATCGTCGCGAGGACGCCGTCGAGCTCGATGGACGGGTTGAGCCGGTCGCGCACCTTCTCGATCGTCTCGATCAGCAGTGCGACACCGCGCAACGCGAAGAACTCGCACTCGAGCGGGATGAGGACGCCGTGGCTCGCCGTCAGCGCATTGACCGTGAGCAGCCCGAGCGAGGGCTGGCAGTCGATGAGGATGACGTCGTACTCGGCCGAGACGCCGCGCAGCACGCGCGCCAGGATCGTCTCGCGGGCGACCTCGTTGACGAGGTGCACCTCGGCCGCCGAGAGATCGATATTCGCGGGGATGACGTCGAGACCCGGTACCGAGGTCGGCACGATGACCTCGTGGGCGTCGCGCTTGGTGTCGAGCAGCAGGTCGTAGATCGTCGGGACGTCGTGCGTGGCGATGCCCAGGCCCGCCGACAGCGCGCCCTGCGGGTCGAAGTCGACGGCGAGAACCTTGCGTCCGTACTCGGCGAGGGATGCGGCGAGGTTGATCGTCGTCGTGGTCTTGCCGACGCCGCCCTTCTGGTTGCACAGGGCGATGATGCGCGCGGGGCCGTGACCGTCGAGCTTCGGCGGGGTCGGGAAACCTCGGTATGGCCGACCGGTGGGTCCGATCGGGGTGTCCTCCGTGGGGGCCTTCCCGGCCTTCCGCGACTTGTCCGTCACCGAGACTCCTGCTTTCCGTAGCGTGCGATCGATTCTCGCACAGGCACCCGGCGCGAGCCGATACGTTCGTCGGACGCGCGGGGCGGAAGTTCCCTCGACGGGCGCCGGAAGCGACACCAGCACCGAGGTTCCGACGAATGTATCGCCCCGGGCCGAGGACTCAGAGGCTGCCGAGGACGTCGAGCCGCACCTGCGCGGCCACCGCGATGACGAGGTAGTCGGTCACGACGACGAGCGGGGTCCACGACAGCAGCAGCGCCCCGACGCGCTGCGGCGCGCTCCCCCAGACTCCCTCGCGCAGCGTCCAGCCGATGGTCGCCCAGAAGAGCGGGATCGTCACGAGCCACACGACCATGCACCACGGGCACAGCGAGCCGTACTCGAACACGCTGCGGTAGGCGAAGACGTGGACGAGCACGAACGCCGCCGCGACGAAGCCGGCGTACACCCGCCAGTACCAGGGACGAAGCCCGGCCGGCGCGGCAAGGGCCGAGACCCCCGCGAAGACCGCCCCCGGGAAGAGCACGATCCCGATGATGGAGTTGCTGAATCCGAGCAGGTTCCCGCCGGGGCTCAGCAGGTTGGGCCCGCAGGTGACGACGGGGCTGATGTCGCACGAGATCATGGCCTCGCCGCCCGTCAGCTGCCCGATGTACTCGTGGTAGAGCAGGAACGACACGACCCACCCCGCGATGCCGACGACGATCCAGACGACGGCGAGCGCGGGACCGGGCCGGATGTCGCGTGCCGATGCTGCGGCGTCGTCGGATGCTGCGGCGTCGACGGATGCTGTGGTGGGCATGAGGTCAGCCTGCGGTGTTCGCCCCGTGGTCGGGGCTGCCCCGTGCCAGGAAAAACCGACGCGATTGGATGCCGCGAAGACCGGTCTCAGCCTCAGCGCCAGGTCGCCGTGAGCAGACCGGCGACGACCCCGAAGACGAGGGGCAGCAGGCAGCCGATGGCCGCGGGGCGACCGACCGCGGGCCGGGTGAACAGGTATGCTCGCGTCTCGGCCCGTTCCGCGTCGGTGCTGCGCAGCGCCCCGCCCGGCGACGGCTCCGGATGAGGGTCCGCGGCATCCTCGATACGCGCGGCAACCGCGAGCAGGTCCTCGGTCCAGCGCCAGAACGGGGCGGTCCACCGCGGCAGCGCGCCGCGCGAGAGGAAGTACACGTGGCGTCCGGCGGTCTCGACGTCCACATCGGGCGCCACCGCCGCCAGGCCGGCGCGCACGGACGGCGTGAGCATCCGTCGGACACCGTCGCCATCCGCGGGCGCACACCAGACGCCGAAGTGCTCGTCGAACCCGCCACCGATCTCGATCCGCTCCTGGCCTTCGGGCGGCCGCCAGGACGGCGCGCCCGGCGCGTGCACCGCCACCAGGCTCGCCCGCGGCAGCTCGGTCGCGATGCCGAGGCGGAGGTACGTCAGTGATCGCGGCATCCGGTAGCGGCCGATCCACGTGTCGAACGCGTAGTCCGCCGAGCGGAACGGGCGCGGCTCGCTCCCCGTCACGACCGCGGTCGCCATCCGGCGCTTGCCGAGGCCGAAGACGGTCGCGCTCTCCGGCGGGTCGTCCTCGCGGTGGCGCAGGTCGAGCCGGTTCGCTGTCGCGAACCGTTCCAGACGGTACAACGCGGCGTCCGCCTCCTGCCGGGCGCGACGCATCCCGTCGAAGCGACTCACCGCGAGTGGCAGCACCATCACCGCCGCGATCACGATGGTCGCCCACGACAGGCCCGAGCCGCCCGCGATCGATTGGACGGAGAGGACGAAGAGCAACGCGAGCACGCCCGCCCCGAGCACCAGCACCGCCGAGACGAACATCGCCCGCGCGGCGACCATCCGTGAGGCGCCCCGCCCCGCTTCGCCACGGAGCCCCGCTTCCCCGGGCTCGGGGAGCGGCGCCGTGAGCGCCTCGGTGCCGAACGGCGTGGCTCCGGCGTCGTCCCGGGATGCGCCGCTGCTCATGTTCCCATCCTGCCGTGCCGGGGCTGCGGGGCCGTTCGCCCGCGCGCGTCTCAGCGCGCGCGGGGATGAGAGGTCGCGTAGATCTCTCGCAGCGCGTCGACCGTGACGTGCGTGTAGATCTGGGTCGTCGCCACCGAGGCGTGCCCGAGCAGTTCCTGTACGACACGCACGTCGGCTCCGCCTTGCAGCAGGTGCGTCGCGAACGAATGCCGGAGGGTGTGCGGTGACACATGGGCCGCCAGCTCAGCGCGCTCGGCCGCCTGCTGGATGATCAGCCACGCGCTCTGCCGCGACAGCGGAGCACCGCGCACCCCGAGGAACAGCCGGGGCGTCGCCCGTCCGCGCCGGGAGAGCTCCGGCCGCGCCCGCGCGAGGTAGGCCTCGACCGCGGCACGAGCGTACGAGCCGACCGGCACGATCCGCTCCTTCGCGCCCTTGCCTCGAACGCGCAGCACGTCGCCGAGGGCGAGGTCGTCGACATCCAGCTGCACGATCTCCGACACCCGGGCGCCGGTCGCGTACAGCAGCTCGAGCAGCGCTCGATCCCGCAACGCGGCGAGGTCGGTCGCCGCGACATCGCCCGGCGTGGGGCCTGCGGCGTCGAGCAGCCGTTCGACCTGATCGATCGTCAGTGCCTTCGGGAGGCGCCGCGGCGTCTTGGGCGGGCGCAGCCGCTGCGTCGGGTCCGCGTCGACGATGCCTTCGCGGGCCAGGAAGCGGTGCAGTCCCCGCAGCGACGACTGCAGCCGCGCCAGCGACGTCGCCGCCGGCGGCGGGTCGGCGGACGCCGCTTCTTCCGCGAACCGCGTCACGACCTCCGCCGTGATCTCCGACGTCTCGTCGATGCCCTGCCCGTCGAGCCACACGGTGTACGCGTCGAGGTCGCGGCGATAGGCCGCGACGGTGTGCGACGACAGCCCGCGTTCGACCGAGATGTGTCGCAGGTACGCCGCGACGGCGCGGTCGAGCCGCACGTCCGTCAGCCCCGACGCAGCCGTTCGGCCGCCGCGAGCACGCCCGTCGCCAGGATGCCGTTGCGGAACCGTCCCGCGAGCACGCCGTCGACGACCTCCGTCAACGGCACGCGCTCGACGCGCATGTCGGCCTCCTCGTCCTCGCGCTCGTAAGCGCTCGGTGCCGGACGGAGTCCGCGGGCGAGGAAGACGTGGATGATCTCGTCGTTGCCCCCGGGCGTCGTGAAGATGCTGACGAGCGGCTCGAGCAACTCGGCCACCAGGTCGACCTCTTCGGCGAGTTCGCGCCGGGCGGTCTCGATCGGCGGTTCGCCGGCGACGTCGAGCAGCCCGGCGGGGATCTCCCAGTCGCGGTGACGGATCGGATGCCGGTACTGCTGGATCAGCACCACGCGCTCCTCGTCGTCGATCGCGACGACGGCCGCAGCCCCGGGGTGGTCGACGAACTGGCGGGTGATCTCGCCGTCGCCGAAACGCACCGTCTCACTCCGCACGTCCCAGACGTGTCCGGAGTAGACGAGCTCGCTCGAGACGACCTCGGGCTCGACGGGTTCGTCGCGCAGCTCAGGCATCCTCGACCTCGAACAGCTCGCTCGCGCGGTGCCGGTCGAGGGCGGCGGCGACCAGCCCGCGGAAGAGCGGGTTCGCCTCGGTCGGGCGCGACCGCAGCTCGGGGTGGGCCTGCGTCGCGATGTAGTACGGGTGCACGTCACGCGGCAGCTCGACGTACTCGACGAGGTTGCGGTCGGGTGACAGGCCCGAGAAGACCAGTCCGGCCTCGGCGATCTGGTCGCGGTACCGGTTGTTCACCTCGTAGCGGTGGCGGTGGCGCTCGGAGGCCTTCGTGGCTCCGTACACCTCGGCCGCGAGCGAGCCCTCGGCGAGGTCGGCCTCGTACAGGCCCAGGCGCATCGTGCCGCCGAGGTCGCCGCCGGCGATGATGTCGACCTGCTCGGCCATCGTCGCGATGACCGGGAACTCGGTCTCCGGGTCGAACTCGCTCGAGGACGCACCCGACAGGCCCGCCATGTTGCGCGCGTACTCGATGACCATGCACTGCAGGCCCAGGCAGATGCCCAGCGTGGGGATGCCCTGTTCGCGCGCGAACTTCAGTGCGCCGAGCTTGCCCTCGATGCCGCGGATGCCGAAGCCGCCGGGCACGACGATGCCGTCGATGCTCGCGAGAGCCTTCTCGGCCCCCTCCGGCGTCTCGCACAGGTCGGAAGGGATCCAGGTGACGTTGACCTTGGTCTCCTGCGCGAAGCCGCCGGCCTTGAGGGCTTCGGTGACCGACAGATATGCGTCGGGCAGGTCGATGTACTTCCCGACGAGGCCGATCGTGACCTCGTGCTTGGGGTTGTGGACGGCGTCGAGGACCTTGCTCCACCGCGTCCAGTCGACGTCGTCGGCCTTCTCGGCGAGCCCGAGTCGGCGCGTGATGTAGGCGTCGAGGCCCTGGTCGTTGAGGGTCGAGGGGATGTCGTAGATGCTCGGCAGGTCGACGGTGTTCACGACGCCCTCGACGTCGACGTCGCACATGAGCGCGATCTTGTTGCGGTTGCTCTCGCTGACGGGACGGTCGCTGCGCAGCACGAGGGCGTCGGGCTGGATGCCGACCTGGCGGAGGGCTGCGACCGAGTGCTGAGTCGGCTTCGTCTTCTGCTCGCCCGAGGCTCCCATGAACGGTACAAGCGAGACGTGCACGAAGAACACGTTGTCGCGGCCGAGCTCGTGACGCAGCTGGCGGGCGGCTTCGAGGAAGGGCTGCGACTCGATGTCGCCGACGGTGCCGCCGACCTCGGTGATGATGACGTCCGGGCGGGGTTCCTCGGTCGCCTGCAGCCGCATCCGGCGCTTGATCTCGTCGGTGATGTGCGGGATGACCTGGACGGTGTCGCCGAGGTACTCGCCGCGGCGCTCCTTGGCGATGACCTGCGAGTAGATCTGCCCGGTCGTGACGTTGGCCGCCTGCGTGAGCTCGATGTCGAGGAAGCGCTCGTAGTGCCCGATGTCGAGGTCGGTCTCGGCGCCGTCGTCGGTGACGAAGACCTCACCGTGCTGGAAGGGGTTCATCGTGCCCGGGTCGACGTTCAGATACGGGTCGAGCTTCTGCATCACGACGCGGAGACCGCGTGCGGTGAGGAGGTTGCCGAGACTCGCGGCGGTCAGTCCCTTACCGAGAGAAGAGACCACACCACCGGTCACGAAGATCTGCTTGGTGGTGTTCTGGGAAGAGGCCGCGCGATGAGTGTCCGTCACGGGCTTCTATTCTATCAGTCAGGAACGCGACAGGTTCAGCAGTTCTCGGGCGTGCTCGATCGCGGCCCCCGAATCCGGCAGCCCGGACAGCAGACGCGCCATCTCGGCCTCGCGGTCGCCGCCGTCCAGACGCCGCACGCTCGAGGCCGTCACCGAGCCGTCGTTCGACTTCACGACGGTCAGGTGGTTCGTCGCGAAGGCCGCGACCTGCGCGAGGTGCGTCACGACGATCACCTGGCTGGTCTCGGCGAGCCGTGCGAGCCGTCGACCCACCTCGATCGCGGCGGCACCGCCGATGCCGGCATCCACTTCGTCGAACACGAAGGTCGGCACGGGGTCGGTTCCCGCGATCACGACCTCGATCGCGAGCATGACACGGCTGAGCTCACCACCCGAGGCTCCCTTCGCGACCGGCCGGGGGTCGGCGCCGGGGTGCGGCGCCAGCAGGATCGTCACGTCGTCACGACCCGACACCGACGCAGTGCCGGGCTCGACGGTGACGAGCAGTCGCGCGTCGGGCAGGGCGAGCTCGCGGAGTTCCGCCGTCACCGCCTCGCCGAGGCGCTCCGCGGCGGCGGTGCGGGCTGCGGTGAGCTCCGCGGCTGCGGCATCCAGCGCTTCGCCGAGCTCGTCGCGTTCAGCCCGCAGTCTCTCGATGCGGTCGCCGTCGTCGTCGAGCTCCATGAGTCGCGCGGACCCGCTCTCGAGCAGCGCGAGCGCCTCGTCGAGGGTGCCGTGCACGCGCAGCAGGCCGTTCAGCGCCGCGCGCCGCTCCTCGACGGCCGCGAGCTCCTGCGGCCCGCTCTCGTCGAGATCGGCGAGGTACGCGCTCAGTCCCGTCACGAGATCGGCGGCGCGGTAACCGAGGTCGGCCAGGGGCTCGACGAACGCGGCGAGCGCCGCATCGCTCGCCGCGGAGCGCTCGATGGCGCGCCGGGCCTCGGCGAGGAGCGACACCGCGTCGGGGAGCTCATCGTCGTTCGAGAGCGCATCGTGTGCCGTGGCTGCGGCGGCACGCAGCTCTTCGACGTTCGCCAGCTTCTCCGCGCGTTCGGCGAGCGCCGCATCCTCGCCCGGCTGCGGCGCGACGGCCTCGATGTCGGCGATGCGGGCGCGTAGATCGTCCGCCTCTCGTCGGCGCGCATCGCGATCGGCGTCGAGCTGAGTCAGTTCGGCATCGACGGCACGCCAGGCCTCGAACGCCGCGCGGTAGCGATCGCGCACCGCGGTGATCTCCGGCCCGCCGAAGCGGTCGAGCGCGTCGCGCTGCGCGGCGGCGGACTTGAGGCGCAGCTGGTCGGACTGTCCGTGCACGACGATGAGCTGCTCGGCGAGCTCGGCGAGCACCGCCGCGGGTGCCGGACGGCCTCCGACGCTCGCGCGCGAGCGCCCCTCGCTCGACAGCACACGGCCCAGATACAGCTCGGAGCGGCCCCCGCCGATCGGTTCGACGTCTCCTCCGGCCTCGCGCACCCGCTCTGCGACGGGCCCGCTCTCGTCGACGATCCAGACGCCGTCAACGGATGCCTGCGGCGCACCGGCGCGCACGGCTCCCGAGTCGGCGCGTTGCCCGAGCAGCAGTCCGAGCCCGGTGACGACCATGGTCTTGCCCGCACCCGTCTCACCCGTGATCGCGGTGAACCCGGGGCCTATCGGCAAGGTCGCCTCGGCGATCACGCCGAGGCCGCGCAGACGCATCTCCTCGATCACGTCGCACTCTCCTGCTGCTCGAGACTCGGACCGCGCCAGCCCACCACCGGCAACCGGAACTTGCGGACGAGCCGGTCGGTGAAGGCGGCCGGATGCAGTCGGGCCAGGCGCACAGGGGTCTTCGAACGGCGCACCACGACCCGGGCGCCCGGCGGGAGTTCCTGCGAGCGGCGGCCATCCGCCCACAGGATGCCGGTGCCGTTCGTGCCCGCGCCGACCTCGATCGCCACGGATGCCTCGGGGCTGATCACCAGCGGACGGGCGAAGAGCGCATGGGCCGAGAGCGGCACGACGGCCACCGCTTCGACGTCCGGCCAGATCACGGGGCCGCCGGCGGAGAAGTTGTACGCGGTCGATCCGGTCGGTGTCGCGATGACGACGCCGTCGCAGCCGAAGGCCGAGAGCGGACGCCGGTCGACCTCGAGGACGACCTCGAGCATCCGTTCGCGGCTGGCCTTCTCGACCGTCGCCTCGTTCAGCGCCCAGGTCTCGTACACGACAGCGCCGGAACCGTCTTTCACCCGGACCGAGAGCGCCATGCGCTCTTCGACGTCGTAGTCGCGGTCGATGACCCGCCGGACGGCGTCGTCCATGTCGTCGGCCTCGATCTCGGCGAGGAAGCCGACGTGGCCCATGTTGATGCCGAGGACGGGCGCGGTCCCGCCTCGGACGAGGTCGACGGCGCGCAGGATCGTGCCGTCGCCGCCCAGGACGATCGCGAGCTCGAGATCGGCGACCGTGACCTCCTGATCCAGTGTGGCGACGCCGGGCAGCTCACCGAGCGCCTCGACGAGTTCGGCGCGGTCGTCTGCGGCGAGCACGGGCCGCGCCCCGGCACCGGACAGCGCGTTGAGGACGCGTTGCGCCGCGGCGACGGTGTCGGGACGGCGCGCGTGAGCGACGACGAGGATGTTGCGCATCGCGTCGGTCATCGGGCTCCCGCCAGTTCGTCCACCGTGTGTATCCATTGTGTCGGATTGCCCGCGTCACCAGCGCGGATGCACAGGTGCACGACGTATTCCTGATTGCCGTGCGTTCCCACGAGCGGCGATGCGATGACACCGTGCGTGGCGAGCCCCGCGTCCCACGCCGACCACAGCACGCCCATCACAGCATCCGCTCGGAGGGCCGGATCGGTCACCAGCCCGCCTTTGACGGCGGTCCGACCGACCTCGAACTGCGGCTTGACGAGCAGGACGACATCGGTCGCCGGATCGCACACCGAGACGACGGCGGGAAGGACATGCTCCAGCGAGATGAACGAGAGGTCGCCGGTGATGATCTCCGGCTGGAACGAGGCGCCCGCCATACCGGCCAGCGCCTCGGGCGAGAGGTCGCGCACGTTGAAGCCCTCGACGACGAGCACGTCGGGGTCTGCGGCGATGCTCGGCGCGAGCTGCCCGTGTCCGACGTCGACGGCGACGACGGGGCGGGCGCCGCGCTCGCGCAGCACCTGCGTGAAGCCCCCGGTCGAGGCGCCCATGTCGAGGGCGCTCCGATCCGCGACGTGGATGCCGAACGCGTCGAGCCCGGCGATCAGCTTGTGCGCCGCGCGGCTGACGTAGTGGTCGGCCCCGGCGACGGCGATGGTGGCGTCATCCGCCACGGGGTGGGACGCCTTCACGACGGTGCGTCCGTCCACCGACACGAGCCCCTCGGCGATCAGGGTCGCGGCGTGGCTGCGCGAGCGTGCGAGTCCGCGTGCCGCCAGCGCCGAATCGAGACGCGTGCTCACGCGGCGCCGGTGGGACCGGAGTCGAGGCGACGCGCCAGCTCGTCATGCAGGGCCGCATACGACGCGGCCCGCTCGCTCAACGGCTGATCCTCGATGACGTCGAGCGACGACAGCAGGTCGTCACGCCATTGCTCGGCGAGGCCCTGCGTCGCGCTGTCCGCAGTGGCGGCGTCGCGCTCACCCGGGTCGGCACCATCCATCGACATGGTTCCCACGATACGCGGGGTCAGGGACGGTGGAACGGATCCGCGTAGAGACGCTCCGGCACCCGGAATCCGTAGATCGCACGGCCGGTCGCCCAGATCGCGGCGGCACCCGCACGCACGAGGTCGATCGGGCGGTCGCCTTCAGACTCGATGACGATGTCGGCGCCGTCGATGCGCACGGATGCGGCGCCGACCGTGGTCACGTCGCCCTTCGTCCTGACCTCGGGGTAGGGCTCGTGCAGCTCACGCAGGTCGCCGACGATGTAGGTCGGCCGGGCGTTGGCGGGGGCCGCGAGCACGTGCTTGGGCCGATCGATACCCGTCAGCACGAGCACCGAGCGGATTCCGGCTGCCTGCGCACCGGCGATGTCCGTGTCGAGGCGGTCGCCGATGAACAGGGGCTGCGCGGCGCCGAAGCGGGCGACGGCCTCGTCGAAGATCGGACGCTCGGGCTTGCCGGCGACGGTCGCGAGTCGGCCGACCGCCGTGTGCACGGCCGAGACGAGGGTGCCGTTTCCCGGCGCGATCCCCCGCGCCTGCGGAATGGTCCAGTCAGTGTTGGTGGCGATCCAGGGGATCCCGCCTTCATCCTCCGGGGTGGCCAACGCGTAGGCGGCCTCGGCGAGCTGCGCCCAGCCGACGTCGGGTGCGAACCCCTGAACGACGGCCGCGGGGTTGTCGTCGGCCGAACGGGTGGGCACATAGCCCGCTTTCTCGAGCTCGTGGACGAGCCCGTCACCGCCGACGACGAGAATCGTCGCGCCGATGGCAACGCGTTCACGCAGCAGGCGCATGGCAGCCTGAGGGCTCGTGATCACGTCTTCGGGTCGGGTGGACGTCAGCCCGAGCTCGCGCAGGTGTTCGGCGACGACCGAGTCCCGTCGGGATGCGTTGTTGGTGATGTATCCGAGCCGGCGCGACGCACCCGCGCGGTTCAAGCTCTCGATGGCATGCGGGAGCGCGCCCGGCCCGGCATAGACGACGCCGTCGAGGTCGGCGAGGACCGCATCCACGCCGTCGAGCGGCGTCGCCGTCGTCGATGAGCGGGAGAACAGCCCCATCAGTCGCGCTCCTCCGTCTTGGCTTCCGCCGGCGCCTCGCTTTCGAGCGCCGCGGTCTCATCGATGTCGTCGACCACGATCAGCTCGCGGTCGGCGTCGGTCGCGCCGAGTGCCTCCTCGGCGACGACGGCCCGACGCTGCCAGAGTGCGGCTTCGTCGGAACGCCCCAGGTCCTCGAGCACAGCCGCCCGGGCCGCGAACAGAGCGGGGCTCCACGAGAAGGCGCGGTCAGGGTCGAGCTCGGGGATGTCGAGTTCCTGCAGCGCGCGCTCGGTCTCGCCGAGGTCGAGGCGGGCACCCGACATCGCGATCGCGAGCTCGACGCGGACCTCGATGGGAAGGGTGGACCGGTCGACGGCGCGGCCGACCTCGAGCGCCCGGTCGGGACGGCCGACTCCGCGCTCGCTGTCGACCATCATGGCGATCTGGTCGTCGCTTCCGGAGATGCGGCGGTAGGTGCGCAGTTCACGCAGCGCGAGGGCGTAGTCGCCCGTCGCATAGGCGGTGATCGCCACCGTCTCACGCACGACTCCGACGCGACCGGCCCGGCGCGATGCCGCGAGAGCGTGCTCGTGCGCGAGCTCGGGGTCGTCGTCGATCAGCTGCGCGACCATGGCGAGGTGACGGGCGACCTGCTCCGCGTTCTCCTTGCTCAGGGTCTTCAGTTCGTTGCGCGCGGCACCCGGCAGGTCACGAGCCGTGACGCTTTCGGGGATCTCCGGGCCGCGCGGGATGTCGCGACGCTCGGAACCCTGCGGCGGACGCGACGCACGTGCCCCGTCGCGGTCATCCCGACGCGGGCGCGCGTCGCCGTCGCGGCGCGGGTACGACGGACGGTCACCATCGCGACGAGGGTAAGAAGGACGGTCACCATCACGACGCTGGTACGACGGACGATCACCATCACGACGCGGACGGGAATCACCATCACGACGCTGGTACGACGGGCGGTCACCATCACGACGCGGGTACGAAGGCCGATCGCCATCGCGACGCGGACGGGAATCACCATCGCGCTGCGGACGGGAATCAGCATCACGACGCTGGTACGACGGACGATCACCATCGCGACGCGGACGGGAATCACCATCACGACGAGGACGGGAATCACCATCACGACGAGGACGGGAATCACCGTCGCGACGAGGACGACCGTCTCCGGCGCCATCCCGACGCGGGCGATCGTCATTGGCACGCGGCGGACGGGAGTCGCCGTCGCGAGATGGACGCCGCGCACCGGAATCCGCAGCAGAGTAGCGGGGCTTACGCTCCGATCGCGGGCGGTCTTCTTCAGTCACGACGTTCCTTTCGTCCCGGAAACGAGAAAAGGCCACCCAACATTGGGTGGCCTTTTCACGAAAGAAGTCCGGCGGTGTCCTACTCTCCCACAGGGTCCCCCCTGCAGTACCATCGGCGCTGTGAGGCTTAGCTTCCGGGTTCGGAATGTAACCGGGCGTTTCCCTCAC